>NZ_JBFPHB010000048.1:0-4300 GCF_041083635.1 Leptothrix ochracea | reverse complement strand
AGGGGTTCACACCCCCGCCGCCTGCTCGTCCGCGTGGTAGCTGGAGCGCACCAGCGCGCCGACGGTGGCTTTGCTGAAGCCCATGGCTTGGGCTTCGGCCTCGAACATCTTGAAGGTGTCGGGATGCACGTAGCGGCGCACGGGCAGGTGGTGGCCGCTGGGGGCAAGGTATTGGCCGATGGTGAGCATGTCGATGCCGTGGGCGCGCATGTCGCGCATCACGTCCAGGATCTCTTCGTCGGTTTCGCCCAAGCCAACCATCAAGCCGCTCTTGGTCGGCACGTCGGGGTGCAGGGCCTTGAATTTTTTGAGCAGGTTCAGGCTGAAGGCGTAGTCGGAGCCGGGGCGGGCTTCCTTGTACAGGCGCGGGGCGGTTTCTAGGTTGTGGTTCATCACATCGGGCGGCGCGGCCTTGAGGATTTCCAGCGCGCGCTCGTCGCGGCCCCGGAAGTCGGGCACCAGGATCTCGATGCTGGTCTGGGGCGAGAGTTCGCGGATCTTCTGGATGCAGGCCACGAAGTGCGCAGCACCGCCATCGCGCAGATCGTCGCGGTCCACGCTGGTGATGACGACGTATTTGAGCTTCAGCGCCGCGATGGTCTTGGCAAGGTTCTCGGGCTCGTTGACATCGAGTGGGTCCGGGCGGCCGTGGCCGACGTCGCAGAACGGGCAGCGCCGGGTGCATTTGTCACCCATGATCATGAAGGTCGCCGTGCCGCTGCCAAAGCATTCGCCGATGTTTGGGCAGGAGGCCTCTTCGCAGACGCTGTGCAGCTTGTGCTCGCGCAGGATTTGCTTGATCTCATAAAAGCGCGTGCTGGGCGAGCCCGCTTTGACGCGGATCCAGTCGGGCTTTTTGAGCGTTGCATGGGGCTCGGCCGGCACGATCTTGATCGGGATGCGTGCGGTCTTGGCCTCGGCCTTTTGCTTGACGCTGGGGTCGTAGGGGGTGTGTTCAGTGCTCATGGGGTTCAAGGGTTGGATGTCTTGGCTCAAGGGCGAAGCAGGGCAGAGAGGCGTTGACCGAGTCGCTGGGCGGCCTCGTCCCACGTGGTGCTGACACCCAGGCTTGCCAAGTCGAGGGTGGGCAGGCCCGCGTAGCCGCAAGGGTTGATGCCTTGGTAGGGGGCTAAGTCCATGGCGACGTTCAGCGCTAAACCGTGATAGGTGCAGTGGTTGCTGACTTTGACGCCCAAGGCGGCGATCTTGCCCATCCCAGAGAGCGGGTCCGTTGGATCGTGTGCATCCTGGATGCGCACATAGATCCCCGGCGCACCCCGCACACGCTGCCCGGCCAGCCCATAGCTGTCGAGCACTTGGATGGCGGCTTGTTCTAGGCGAAAGACATATTCCTTGACGTAGATGCCCAGGCGCTTCAGGTCGATCAGCGGGTAGGCCACCACTTGGCCCGGTCCGTGGTATGTCACTTGGCCGCCGCGATTGGTTTGAAGCATGGGGATACCGGGGTTGATCAGCACATGCTCGGGCTTGCCCGCCACCCCTTGGGTGTAGACCGGATCGTGCTCGCAGAGCCAAATTTGATCGGGCGTACCGGGTGTATCGGGCGTGCCGGGCTGGCGGGTTTCGGTGAAACGCCGCATCGCCTCAATGCAGGGTTCGATGGGGGTGCGGCCCAGCACCCGAAGGTCGATGGCAGGAATCGAAGAAGACATGGGCGTGATTGTCGGCTTAGATGCTTGGTTTAAGCGCGGTGTGTTCGCCGCGCTCGCCAAGCCCGCCAAGCGCGTACCCCCAGCAAGCCGCCCAAGATTGCGCCGTAGACCAGCACCTCGCCCCAGCGATGCTTGCTGGCACGCACCCAGAAAAAATGCAGCATCGCCAGCGGCGCGATCAGGTAGATCAGCTGATGCAGCCGGCGCCAGCGCGCTGCGCCAAGCATCTTGATGGCGCGGTTGAAGGAGGTTGCCGCCAGCGGCAGCAGCAGCACCAAGCAGGCAAAGCCCACCAGCGCGAATGGTCGCTTGCTCAGATCTCGGCTGATCGCGTCGAGCTCAAAACCCATGTCAAGCCACGCGTAGGCCAAACCGTGCAGCACGGCGTAGAAGAAGGTGTAGAGCCCCAACATGCGCCGCAGCCGCGCCCACTCCGCCCGCCCCGTCCACCAGCGCAGCGGTGTGATAAGCAACACCACGCACAAAAACCGCAAGGTCCACAACCCCGTGGCCCGCAACAGCGCCTCCGCCGGATTGGCCCCCAACTGGTTGAGCGCTGCCGCACTGAACAGCCAGATCAACGGCCCAAGGGCGAGGACAGCGATCAGCGGTTTGGTGGCGGGGTGGAGGAGGGGATGGCGGGGTGTCATGGTGGCGTGGTTGCGCAGGGCTGACCCGGCCTCAAAAACTGCCCTTCAAATCCATCCCCGCATACATCTGTCCGACTTGGGCTTCGTAGCCGTTGAACATCAGGGTGGTGCGTTTGCGGCTGAAGAGGCCGTCTTCGCCGATGCGGCGTTCGGTGGCTTGGCTCCAGCGGGGGTGATCGACGTTGGGGTTGACGTTGGAATAGAAGCCGTATTCACGCGCAGCGGCTTTGACCCAAGCGGTGGCGGGTTGCTTTTCGACCACGCGGATTTTGACGATCGACTTGGCGCTTTTGAAGCCGTATTTCCAAGGCACCACCAGCCGTACTGGCGCGCCGTTTTGGTTCGGCAGCACTTCGCCGTACATGCCAAAGGCCAGAAGGGTGAGCGGGTGCAGCGCTTCGTCAAGGCGCAGGCCTTCGACGTAGGGCCAGTCGAGCACGTTGGCGCTCAGCTTGGGCATTTGCTTCGGGTCGGCCAAGGTGTGGAACTCGACAAATTTGGCGTTGCCGGTGGGCTCGGCGCGCCGGATCAGCTCAGCCAGCGACCAGCCGATCCACGGGATCACCATCGACCAGCCCTCCACGCAGCGCAGGCGGTAGATGCGCTCTTCCAAGGGCGCCAGCTTGAGCAACGCATCCAAGTCGTAGGTCTTGGGCCGCTTGACCTCGCCTTCGACCGCGACGGTCCACGGCTGGGTGCGCAGCGTGCTGGCGTTGCGCGCCGGATCGCTCTTGTCGGTGCCGAATTCGTAGAAGTTGTTGTAGCTGCTGGCGTCGCCATAGGCGGTGGGCCGATCAAGCACCATGGCCCCGGCTACTTTCGAGGCGCCACCGGCCAGCGCGGCCAACTTGCCGGGGCGTTCGGTGGTGGCGTGGCTCAACGCCCCCAAGCTGCCAAGGGCCAAGGCCGAGCCCCCGGCCAGCGCTTGGCGCAACCAGCGTCGCCGCTCTTCAACCACTGCGCGCGGCGTGATCTCGTGGGCAGGCAACTCAAATCCTTGGTGTGACATGGTCAGCTCCTGAAGTTTGGGTACGCTCTGGGCCAGAGCTGTTGCGGAGGTCTGGCAATCATGAGGCATAAGAAACGTTTATGGATGGCGTGGGTTCAGACGCTGGTGGGCGTTGGCTCGCTGCTGGGGTTGGTCGGATGTGCGACTGAGTCCGCTGGACCCATGATCCAAGGCGAGGAAGACGTTGTTCTCGATCTGCGCAACACTTGGCATTTTTGGGAGATGGGCCTGCGTCAAGCGGCGGCTCAGTTGCGCACCCAGCCACCCCCAAGGCTGGATCGACCGTTGCGCTTGACCAAAATGGTCATGCCCAAGGCGTTCATGGCCGGTGAGGTGGAAGCGCGCTTCGCCATCGACGCCGCAGGTCGGGTGATCAACTTGGAGTTGCGCAATCGTTCTGGCCTGGGTTTCGGCACCGAAGATTTGGTGCGCCTCACGTTCCAGTCCTTGCCCCGCTGGGAGTTTGAGCCGCCGATGCATATGGGTCAGCCGACCGGCTACTGCTGCGTGCGCCTGCGGGTGGAGCATGTGCCAGAGTAGGTCAGGTGCAGCGGATGCGTGATGCGCGGTGTGGCATCCCTAGAATCCACCCCGCCATGCATACCCGCCCTCTTCCCCCTGACGTCGATGCTTCCGCCCCTGCGGTGGCGGTGCCCAGCTCTGATTTGCCCGCGCGCTGCGACGTGCTGGTGGTGGGGGCGGGGCCGGCAGGTTGTGCGGTGGCGACGCTTTTGGCCCGCGCCGGGCGGGAGGTGGTGTTGGTGGACGCCCAGGCTTTTCCGCGTGACAAGACCTGCGGCGATGGGCTGATCCCGGATGCCCATGCGGCCTTGGCGCGGCTTGGGGTGCTGGAGGCCGTGATGGCCCGCGCCCATCGGGTGGAGGCGGTGCGTTGTGTCGGGCCGAGCGGCAACAGCATTGATCTGCCGGGTGAGCTGGCCGTGTTGCCGCGCCGCGTGCTTGATGAG
>NZ_JBFPHB010000007.1:0-366051 GCF_041083635.1 Leptothrix ochracea | reverse complement strand
CCTCGCATCCCCCAGATCCACCGTTCGCAATTCCTCTGCTGCCCACGTCATCACCACACTCCTGCTGCCCTCTGTTCAGCTTAGACACTTCGCCACAGAGTTCAATCAACTTGTGGGTAATGGATAGAGGGGACGATGGTGCTGTTTAACTCTTCACGCGACATCACCGAGCGCAAGCGGGCCGAGCAAAAGCTTCAACTGGCTGCCAACGTTTTTGCCCATGCCAACGAAGGCATCATGGTCACCACCCTTGGCGGTGTGATTGTTGAAATCAACGAAACCTTCACCCGCATCACCGGGTACAGCCGCGATGAGGTGGTGGGCAAAACACCCAGCCTGCTGAGCTCTGGGCGGCAAAGCCGGGAGTTTTACGCGTCGATGTGGAGAGCTTTGATCGACAAGGGCCACTGGTCCGGCGAGATCTGGAACCGGCACAAAAGTGGCGAGTTCTACGCCACCATGCAAACCATCAGTGCGGTGCGGGATGCCAAGGGTCAGACGCAGCAATATGTGGCCTTGTTCTCAGACATCACCCCACTGAAAGAGCACGAAAACAAACTGGAATACATCGCTCACTACGACGCACTGACCCGCTTGCCCAACCGCGTGCTGCTCTCAGACCGCTTGCATCAGGCCATGACCCAAGCTGTGCGCCGTAAAAATAGGCTGGCGGTGGCTTTTCTTGACTTGGATGGCTTCAAAACGATCAACGATCAACACGGCCATGCCGTGGGCGATCAAGTGTTGGTGGCTATGGCTGTGCACATGCGACAGGCCCTGCGTGACGGTGACACCTTGGCCCGACTGGGGGGTGACGAGTTCGTGGCCGTGCTGTTGGATCTGGAGAGCTTTGAGGCCAGCGGCCCTCTGCTCGCCCGACTGTTGGACGCTGCTTCGCAACCGCTGAAAGTGGATGATCTGGACATCCGTCTTTCCGCCAGTTTGGGCGTGACCTTTTTCCCACAAAACCAAGATGTGGATGCCGATCAACTGCTGCGCCAAGCTGATCAAGCGATGTACCAAGCCAAACTAGCCGGCAAAAATCGCTATCACGTGTTTGACGCTGAGTTGGACCAGAGTGTGCGCGGTCACCACGAAAGTTTGGAACGTCTCCGTCAGGCCCTGAACGCCAACGAGTTCGTGCTGCACTACCAACCCAAGGTGCATATGCGCACGGGGCAAGTGATCGGCGCAGAGGCCCTGATCCGTTGGGAACACCCCACACGCGGGCTGTTGTTCCCCGCCCAATTTTTGTCGGTGATCGAGGGGCATGCGCTGTCGATCCATCTGGGCGAATGGGTGCTTCACCATGCTTTGACGCAAATCGAACAATGGCGTGCCAGCGGACTGGATCTCAAAGTCAGCGTCAACGTGGGGGCCCGGCAGTTGCAACAAGCCGACTTTGCAGAACGACTGCGTGTGATCTTGGCAGCCCACCCGGAGGTCAGACATGGTCAATTGCAGCTCGAAGTGCTGGAAACCAGCGCCTTGGACGACATCACTTGGACCGCCAATGTGATTGAGTCGTGTCGCAAGCTGGGTGTGACCTTCTCTTTGGACGATTTCGGCACCGGCTACTCATCGCTGACTTATCTCAAACGTTTGCCGGTGGTGGAGCTGAAGATCGATCAAAGCTTTGTGCGCAACATGCTGGAAGATCCAGACGATCTGGCGATCCTCAACGGTGTCATCGGTCTAGCCAACGCATTCAACCGGCAAGTGATCGCTGAAGGGGTGGAGAACGTCGAATCGGGCACCTTGCTTTTGAAGCTCGGCTGCGAATTGGCCCAAGGCTACGGCATCGCCCGCCCCATGCCTGGCCCCGAGATGCCCGCTTGGTGTTTGGCGTGGCGACCTGACCCAGCGTGGACGCAAATCTGACGCCAGCACGCTCGAAAAACACCCGACCACCCGCGACGACGGCTGATCGTTACACGCCCCAAACCACATCTTTGCCAGCCTTGGCACTGTTGCTCAGTAAATGGATGAAGGGCTCTGCACGAGCGCGCAAGCGGGCATGCTCATCGCCCTCTTGCGCCAAGATCGCCGCCTCCAGCGCGGCAATAGCGGCGGGCATCTGCGCCACCGTGACGACACCCTGCGCTGAAGGTTCCCGGCCCATCAGGGCGAGCATGTGTTCGCCGTTGGGCTCCAGCATGATGACGTCAGCATCGGCTTGCGATTTGAACTTGTAAATCATGGTGCGCTCGCTTGAAGAAGTTGAAGGAACCATACCCCTCGCCACTGCGAGCTTCTGTGCGCTACCGAACATAAAGACACCGGCTGATTGAGCTTGATAGAGCGACAAGTACAAAGCAAAATGGTCCAGATCCTTGTGAGATCTGAACCATTGAACTTTTTGGTCGGGACGGCGGGATTCGAACTCGCGACCCCTTGCACCCCATGCAAGTGCGCTACCAGGCTGCGCTACGCCCCGACTGAGCCTCAGATTGTATACGGGTTTTTGATGCCGCCGCAAGGGCTGGGATGCAATTTATTGACATTCGGTACACTGGCCCATGCCGGAGTGGTGCCGGTGCCTCTTTATCCCCATGAACCGATCCCCTGAACTCGAACTGCTTGCGCCTGCCCGCGATGCCAACATCGGTATCGAAGCCATCAACCACGGGGCCGATGCGGTCTATATCGGTGGGCCATCGTTTGGCGCACGAGCTTCGGCGGGCAACGATGTGGCGGAGATTGAGCGGCTGGTGCGCCACGCGCATCGCTTCAATGCCCGCATCTTTGTCACGCTCAATACCATCTTGCGTGACGACGAGTTGGAGCCCGCGCGGCGCATGGTGCAGCAAGTTTATGAAGCGGGTGCGGACGCCCTGATCGTGCAAGACATGGGGCTGCTGGAGATGGATCTGCCGCCGATCCAGTTGCACGCCTCCACCCAGACCGACATCCGCACGCCCGAGAAGGCGCGCTTTCTTGAAGACGTGGGCTTTGCCCAGATCGTGGTGGCGCGCGAGTTGACGCTGCCGCAGATCCAAGCCATCGCCAACAAGCTGGACCGGGCCAAGCTGGAATTCTTTGTCCACGGCGCGCTGTGCGTGGCCTATTCAGGCCAGTGCTTCATCAGCCACGCCCACACCGGCCGCAGCGCCAACCGGGGCGATTGCTCGCAGGCCTGCCGCCTGCCCTACACCGTCACCGACGCGGCCGGGCGCATCGTGGCGCACGACAAGCATGTGCTGTCGATGAAGGACAACAACCAAAGCGCCAATTTGGCAGCGCTGATCGATGCAGGGGTGCGCAGCTTCAAGATCGAAGGGCGTTACAAGGACATGGGCTACGTGAAGAACATCACCGCCCACTACCGCAAGCTGCTCGACGAGGTGCTGGCCACGCGCCCCGCGTTGCAGCCCGCATCGAGCGGCAAGACAACCTTCACCTTCACGCCCGACCCGGATCAGAACTTCAACCGGGGCTCGACCGACTACTTTGTCAATGGCCGCCAAGAAGACATCGGCGCTTTTGATTCGCCCAAACACGCCGGGGTGCCGTTGGGCTGGGTGACCAAGGTTGGCAAAGAGCATTTCGACTTGGAGCTGGACGACGGCGTGCCGCCGCTGCACAACGGCGACGGCTTGACGTACTTCGATTTGCAGCAAGAGCTGGTCGGGGTGCAGCTCAACACCGTGAGTCCGCTCGACAACATCGGTCGGCGCTGGCGCGTCATGCCCAACGAGCTGATGACGAGCTTCAAAGATCTGCGCGTCAACACCGTGCTCAAGCGCAACCGCGACATGGCGTGGGTGCGTGGCCTGGAAAAGAAATCGAGCGAGCGCCGTATTCCGGTCGCTTTGCATCTAACGCGCACCGCCGCCGGCTTGGCTTTAAGCGCCCAAGACAGCGAAGGTCACCGCGTCACGGTGCATGCGACCCATGCGCTTGACCGAGCCCGTGACAGCGCCAAGGCCGAAGCCAGCTTGCGCGACAACCTCAGCAAACTCGGCACCACGATCTTCAACGCGCCGGCTGAGGCCATCACCTTGGGCGGCGATGTGGGTGCCTGTTTCGTGCCCACCAGCGTGATCAACCCCTTGCGCCGCGAAGCCATCGAGGCGCTGGAAGCCGAACGCCTCCGCGCCCTGCCCCGCTTGGCCCCGCTGCCCGCCGTGGAACCCCCTGCGCTCTACCCCGAAGATTCGCTGAGCTATCTGGCCAACGTCTTCAACCACAAGGCCTTTGATTTCTACGCCAAGCACGGCGTCAAAGTGATCGAAGCGGCTTATGAGAGCCACGAGGAGCTGGGCGAGGTCAGCTTGATGATCACCAAGCACTGCGTGCGCTTTTCTTTGAGCCTGTGCCCCAAACAAGCCAAGGGCGTGATGGGCGTGCAAGGCACGATCCGCGCTGAGCCGCTGAGCCTCATCAACGGCAACGAAAAACTCACCCTGCGCTTTGACTGCAAACCCTGCGAGATGCATGTGGTCGGCAAGATGAAGCGCAGCGTCATCAACCAAGCCCACCAAGCCAGCCAAGCGGCTGCCACGGCTGTGGCGCCGATCACGTTCTATCGTCAGCGCCCGGTGTCACCGCGCTCGTGAACGGCTCGTGAACGCCGCTTGTGAACGAATACCCTGCGTAACCTATGACCACCATCAAACTTAAAAATAAACCGGTCGCACGCGACCCGCTGCGCCCCCCCGTGCGGCGCAGCGCCCCCCGCATTGTGCCGACCCTGGCCGAAGCCCAAGCACGCCGCCTTGAAAGCGCCGACATGCGCGCCGCTGAACGTGGTGAACAACGCGGTGATCAGCGCGGAGGCCCACGTGGCGATCAACGAAGTGATCAGCGCGGCCCTCAACGGGGTGATGCCCGTGGCGGCCCACGCGGCGAACAACGCTTCGACCCACGCGATCCGCGTAGCGCCCCGCGCCGCGCCGATGGCAGCCCCGGTCCGCGCTCATCCGGCCCACGTTCGGGGGACCCGCGCAACGCTGATCCCCGCAGCGCGCCCCGGCGTGAACCCTACGAGCCGCGTCATCAAGAGCGCCAAATCCGCCCCGCTGGTGGCCCGGATCGCTACCCGGAACGCCCGGATCGTCCGGACTACCGCCAAGATCGGCCCAGCTATGGCGAACAACGCCGGCCCGATCAGCGTAGCGAACAACCCCGTGAGGCCCGGGATGGACGCCATGAAGAGCGTCGCTCGCCCCCTCGGCCGCGTTTGGAACCGGCCCGTCCGGTGCAGCCAAACCGTCCCGCCCCGCTGCCCCGCCCGACCCCGGTGACGGTGCGCACCAGCAGCGACGGTGAAGGCGATCGGCTCTCGAAGCGCTTGGGTGAAATGGGCATCGCCTCCCGTCGCGAAGCCGACGACTGGATCGCTGCCGGCTGGGTGCGCGTGGACGGCAAGATGGCGGTGCTGGGTCAGCGCGTCAGCCGCACGGCCCACATCGAAGTCGATCCGCACGCCCGCAGCCAGCAAGCGCTGCGCGTCTCAATCGTGATCAACAAGCCCATCGGCTACGTCAGCGGCCAGGCCGAAGACGGCTACGAGCCCGCTTCGGTGCTGATCAAGCCTGAAAACCGCTGGGGTGATGACCCGTCGGGCCTGAAGTTCCACCCCGGCCACCTGCGCAGCTTGGCCCCTGCGGGTCGGCTCGATATCGACTCCACCGGCATGCTGGTGCTGACCCAAGACGGGCGCATCGCCAAGCTGTTGATCGGTGAAGACTCGGTGGTCGAGAAGGAATATCTGGTGCGCGTCGAGTACCAACACGAAGGCCCCGTGCCCGAGAGCGCCATCGCCTTGCTCAACCACGGCTTGGAACTCGACGGCGTGCCCCTGCGCCCGGCCAAGGTCAGCTGGCAGAACGAGGATCAGTTGCGCGTCGTGCTGCGTGAAGGCCGCAAGCGCCAGATCCGTCGCATGTGCGAAGCCGTCGGCCTCAAAGTGGTCGGCCTGCGCCGCGTCCGCATCGGCCGCATCCCCCTGGGCCACCTCCCGGTGGGCCAATGGCGCTACTTGGCGCCTTGGGAACACTTCGCTTGATCAACGCGCCTTGGCGCGAATCTCGGGGATGGCCTTCTGGAGGTAGTAGGCCATCGACCAGATGGTCAAGACGCAGGCGATGTAGATCAACCCCGTGCCCCAAGTGCGGGTGTTGATGGCACCAAACAGCACGCCGTCATACAGCAAAAACGGGATCGCCACCAGTTGCGAGGCGGTCTTGAACTTGCCCAGCATGTGGACGGCCACGCTGCGGGCAGCACCGATTTGGGCCATCCACTCGCGCAGCGCGGAAATCGCAATTTCGCGGCCGATGATGATCAGCGCCACCCAAGCGGTGACACGCCCCATCTCCAGCAGGATCAGCAGCGAAGCGCAGACCAGAAATTTGTCGGCCACCGGGTCGAGAAACGCACCGAAGGACGACGTTTGGTTGAGCTTGCGGGCCAAATAACCGTCGAGCCAGTCCGTCAGTGCCACCGACACAAACAACACCGTGGCCAACGCGTTGCGCAGCGCCATGTCGTACGGCAAGGCGTAAATCCCCACAATCAGCGGGATGGCAACGATCCGTGCCCAAGTGAGCAGCGTAGGCAAAGTCAGAAACATGGCGTGATTGTGCCCATGAAAAAAGCAAGCCCTGTGAAATTCGTTACGTTTAAGTCATAGCGCCCTCAATGCAGGGCTCGGTAAAGGGTTTCGGCAAGCTGCGTAGAGATGCCTTCGACGCTGGCAAGCTCTTCCACACTCGCCCCCGCCACGCCCTTGATACCGCCAAAACGCTGCAACAAAATCGCCCGCCGACGCGGTCCGATGCCGGGAATATCTTCGAGCTTGCTGGAGCCGGTGCGCACCGAGGCGCGTTTGGCGCGCATGCCGGTGATGGCAAAACGGTGCGCCTCGTCGCGGATCTGTGCCACCAGCATCAAAGCGGCTGAGTCCGGCGGCAAGCTGATCTTGGGCCGACCATCGGCAAAGACCAGCTCTTCCAGCCCCACCTTGCGGCCTTCGCCCTTTTCAACGCCAACAATCATGGCCAAGTCGAGCCCGAGTTCCGCAAAGACCTCGCGCGCCACGGCCACTTGGCCGCGTCCGCCGTCGATCAGCACCAGATCGGGCCGCCGCTGAGCGTCGGCGGACGCGGCCAGCTTGGTGTAGCGCCGCGTCAGTACTTGGCGCATGGCAGCGTAGTCATCGCCGCCGGTGATGCCCTCGATGTTGAAGCGCCGGTATTGCGCCGACTGCATCCGATGCCCCTCAAAAACCACGCACGAGGCTTGGGTGGCTTCGCCCGCCGTGTGGCTGATGTCGAAGCACTCGATGCGCAACTGCGCCAGATCAGCGCCTTGAGCCATCTGCACATCCAGCACCTCGGCCAGCGCCCGGGTGCGCGCTTGCTGCGAGCCTTCCTCCGCCAACAAGCGCGCCAAAGACAGGGCACACCCTTGGATCGCCAGATCGAGCCAAACGCGCCGCTGCTCGCGCGGCTGATGCACGGCCACCACTTTGCGCCCCGCTTGCGAGGACAACGCCAACACCAAGGGCGCGCTGAGCGGCAACGAGGTGATCAGCAACGACGGCGGTGCACGGTCGATGTAGTGCTGGGCGATGAACGCTTCAAGCACTTGGGTATCGATGTCAGCTTCACCCACATCGCCCTTCACATCCACCACGCCACTGGGAAAATGCGCCCGGTCGCCCAAATGACGCCCACCGCGCACCATGGCCAGATTCACACACGCCCGGCCGCCTTGGACCTTCACGGCCAAGATGTCAGCGTCGCGGCTGTCGCCGGTCATCTCCATGGCTTGGGGCTGCAACACGCCCGACAAGGCGGCGATCTGATCGCGATACACCGCCGCTTGCTCAAAAGCCCAGCGCTCCGAGGCGGCATGCATTTGCTGCTGCAACTCGTCGAGCAGCCCTTGGGTGTCGCCGTCCAGAAAACGTGTCGCCCGGCCCACGTCCAAGGCGTAATCCTCCGCGCTGATGCGTTTGGCGCACGGGCCGGAGCAGCGATGGATCTGATAGAGCAAACAGGGCCGGGTGCGGTTGCGAAACACCGCTTCGTCGCAGGTGCGCAGCTTGAACAAGCGCTGCAAGAGCTGGATCGACTCCTTCACCGCCCAGACGCTGGGGTAGGGTCCGAAATAGCGATGCTGACGCTCCAAGCCCCCCCGGTAGTAAAGCAACCGGGGGAAATCGTGGCTCTCCAGCTTCAAGTAGGGGTAGCTCTTGTCGTCGCGAAACAAGATGTTGTAGGGCGGCTGGAGGCGCTTGATGAGGTTGTTTTCCAGCAGCAGCGCCTCGGCTTCGGTGCGCACCACGGTGGTTTCGAGCCGAACAATCTTGCTGACCATGTGACCGATGCGTGTACCGAGACGTGCGCCGTCGTGATCGCGCTGGAAGTAACTCGACACCCGTCGGCGCAGATTGATCGCTTTGCCGACATACAGGATGCGATCTTCGGCGTCGAAGTAGCGGTACACCCCTGGCAACACGGGCAACTGCGCCACGGTGTCGAGCAAGGCTTGCCGAACCGCATCGGTGGCAGGAGGATCGGCGGTGGGATCGGCGGCTGGGGCGTCGGGTCGGTCGGTCATGGGCGTGATTTTGCGGCACGGATAATTCACCCCATGCTTGACACCTCGCAAACCCGAACCGCCCACCGAACATCCACCCCAACCGCCAGCGCCCGCCGACCGGGCTGGGATATTTTCTGCAAGGTCATCGACAACCACGGCGACTTGGGCGTGTGCTGGCGCTTGGCGCGTGATTTGGCCGAGCGCGGCCACACGGTGCGCCTGTGGTGCGACGACCCCAGCGCCTTGGCATGGATGGCACCGCGCGGCGCACGCGGCGTCACGGTCCTGCCTTGGCGCGACCCGCTGGCGCACGAGATTCCCGCCGAGGTGGTGATTGAAGCCTTCGGCTGCGATCCACCGGCGCCCTTTATGGCCCGCATGGCCGCCCTGCAAACCATGGGTGAGCGGGCGCCAGCGTGGATCAACCTTGAATACCTCAGCGCTGAAGCCTATGTGGAGCGTTCGCACCGCGTCGCCTCACCGCAGTGGCACGGCCCCGGCGAAGGGCTGACCAAGTGGTTCTTCTACCCCGGCTTCACTCCCTACACCGGCGGCTTGCTGCGCGAGCCGCAGCTGCTTAGCGAGCGCTCGCGCTTTGATCGCATGGCTTTTCGGCGACGTTTGGGCATCGAAGCCAGCACAGCACCCCCAGCCCATGGGGGCCGCGTCGTCGAACGTGTCATCACCTTGTTTTGCTACGACAACCCCGCCTTGCCGCAGCTTTTGGACGCCTTGGCCGCAGATCCCCACGACCCCGCCACCCCGCTGACGCACCTGCTCATCACCCCCGGTTATGCCGCCCGCCAAGTACAAACTTGGCTGCGCGACCACGACCCCGGCCCCGCCCTGAGGCTCAACTTTCTGCCCTACTTCAGCCAGCCGGAATTTGATCAACTGCTGTGGGCCAGCGACATGAACCTGGTGCGCGGCGAGGACTCGCTGGTGCGCGCCTTGTGGGCCGGGCGGCCGATGCTCTGGCAGCTCTATCCCCAAGACGACGACGCCCACCACCCCAAGCTGTTGGCTTTTCTGCGGCAGCATCTTGGCCAAGATGTGGCCCCAAACCCTGGCGTGAACCACGCCACGCAGGCGCTTTTTTGGGCGTGGAACGGTCTGCAAACCTTGAGCCGCCAAGACTGGCAAGCGCATTTGCGCACCCTTGGCGATGAGGGTCAGGCCAGCGCCCAAACGCGGCTCGAAGGGCTGGCCGCCGAGCCCGACTTGGTCAGCAGCTTGCTGGCGTTCACGGCCAGCCTGCGCGGCTAAGGTGCGGACTCCCTAGAATCCCCTTCCACTTTTGTCTTGCCGCCCAGAGCGGCCCTGCCATGCAACTGCCTGCCCTCGCCCTTGGTCAACGCTTCACCCTGCCCCGGCCACCGGGATCGGCCGATGCGCTTTTGTTGGCGCGGCTGGGCCAAGCACGGGTGCGTGCAAAGCGCATGTTGGCGGTGCTGTGCGCGGAGCCGGCCGATGTGAGCCGTTTGGCCGAAGAGCTGCGCTTTTTTGGCCCCGAGCTGAAGATCGCGGTCTTTCCCGATTGGGAAACCCTGCCCTACGACACCTTCTCGCCCCACCAAGACTTGATCTCGGAGCGGCTGGCGACCTTGTGGCGCATTCGCTCGGGCGACGTCGATGTGCTGCTGCTGCCCGCGACCACAGCGCTGACCCGGCTGGCCCCACCGGCTTTTTTGGCGGCCTACACCTTTCACTTCAAACAAGGCCAACACCTCAACGAAGCTGGGCTGAAAGCTCAGCTCACCTTGGCAGGCTACAACCACGTCAGCCAAGTGGTGTCGCCGGGCGAATACGCCGTGCGCGGCGGGCTGATCGACCTGTTCCCGATGGGCTCCGAGGTGCCGTACCGGGTCGATCTGTTCGACGACGAGATCGACTCGATCCGCACCTTTGACACCGACAGCCAACGCAGCCTCGATCTGGTCAAGGAAGTGCGCCTGCTGCCCGGGCGTGAGTTCCCGATGGACGAACCGGCCCGCCAAGCGTTTCGGGCCCGCTGGCGCGAGCGCATGGAAGGCGACCCCTCCAAGGCGCGGGTCTACAAGGACATGAGCAGCGGCGTAGCCAGCGCGGGCATCGAGTACTACCTGCCGCTGTTCTTCGACGACACCGCCGTGATCTTCGATTACTTGAGCGAAGGCGCGACCTTGGCGCTGCACGGCGAAGTCGATAGCGCACTCAGCCACTTTTGGACCGAAACCCGCGAGCGTCACAAGTTCCTCCAGCACGACCCCGAGCGGCCGATCCTGCCGCCCGAGGCGCTCTACCTCAAGACCGAAGACTTCTTCAGCCGCTGCAACACCTTGGCCCAGCTGGCGCTGCGCGGTCAACGCCCGGTCGAATGGGCCACCGGCCTGCCCGACTTGAGCGTGGAGCGTGGCGGCACCGACCCGCTCAAGCGCCTGGAAGAGCATCTGGGGCGCCAGACCCGGCATCGCAGCGAGGCCAGTGAGCAAGCCCGGCGCGTGCTGATCGTGGCCGAGAGCGCGGGGCGGCGCGAGAGCTTGCTGGAGCTGCTGCGCCAACATCGGCTGGAGCCGGTGAGCGTGGCTTCGCTGGCGGCCTTTGAAGCCAGCCACCACCCTTACGCCATCACGGTCGCGCCCTTGAGCGCGGGCTTTGATTGGGTCGAAGCGCAGGTGCAGCTCATCACCGAGACCGAGCTGTTCGACACGGCACCGACCCTGCGCCGCCACCGCAAGCAAGAGCGCGTCAGCGACGTCGAAGCGCTGATCAAGGATCTCTCCGAGCTCAAAATCGGCGACCCGGTGGTGCACGTCAACCACGGCATCGGCCGCTATCGCGGGCTGGTCAACATCGATCTGGGTCAGGGCCCGAGCGAATTCCTCTTCCTTGAATACGCCGATCAGGCCACGCTCTACGTGCCGGTGGCGCAGTTGCAGCTCATCAGCCGCTACACCGGCGTGAGCCCCGAAGAAGCGCCCTTGCACCGCTTGGGCTCAGGCCAGTGGGAAAAGGCCAAGCGCAAGGCGGCTGAGCAGGTGCGCGACGCTGCGGCTGAGTTGCTGAACCTTTACGCCCGCCGCGCCGCGCGCGAGGGCTTTGCCTTCCGCCTCTCGCAGCAGGACTACGACGCCTTTGCCGCCAGCTTCGGCTTTGAGGAAACGCCCGATCAAGCCGCAGCCATTCAGGCGGTGATCCAAGACATGATCAGCCCCAAACCCATGGACCGGCTGGTCTGTGGTGATGTGGGTTTTGGCAAAACCGAAGTGGCGCTGCGCGCCGCCTTTGTGGCGGTGACCGGCGGCAAGCAAGTTGCCATCCTTGCCCCGACCACGCTTTTGGCCGAGCAGCATCACCAAACCTTGGTGGACCGCTTTGCTCAGTGGCCGGTGAAGATCGCCGAGATGAGCCGTTTTCGCTCCCCCAAGGAAGTCAAAGCCGCGATGGTCGGCCTGGCCGACGGCACCATCGACATCGTGGTCGGCACGCACAAGTTGCTCAGCCCGGACACCACCTTCAAGAACTTGGGGCTGCTGATCATCGACGAAGAGCACCGTTTTGGCGTGCGCCACAAGGAGCAGATGAAAGCCCTGCGCGCCGAGGTGGACGTGCTCACGCTCACCGCCACACCGATTCCGCGCACCTTGGGCATGGCCTTGGAAGGCTTGCGCGATCTCTCGGTGATCGCCACCGCTCCGCAGCGCCGCTTGGCGATCAAGACCTTTGTGCGCACCGAAACCAGCGGCACG
This sequence comes from Leptothrix ochracea, assembly GCF_041083635.1. Taxonomy (GTDB): domain Bacteria; phylum Pseudomonadota; class Gammaproteobacteria; order Burkholderiales; family Burkholderiaceae_C; genus Sphaerotilus; species Sphaerotilus ochraceus. The sequence goes on along the minus strand of NZ_JBFPHB010000007.1, from coordinate 353,770 downwards.
ATCCGCGAGGCCATCTTGCGCGAGTTGAAACGCGGCGGGCAGGTTTACTTCCTGCACAACGAGGTCGAAACCATCGAGAACCGGCGGCAAAAGCTCCAAGAGCTGATCCCGGAGGCGCGCATCGGCGTGGCCCATGGCCAGATGCCCGAGCGTGAGTTGGAGCGGGTGATGCGCGACTTTGTGGCCCAGCGCCACAACCTGCTGCTGTGCTCGACCATCATCGAAACCGGCATCGACGTGCCCTCGGCCAACACCATCGTCATGGCGCGCGCCGACAAGTTCGGCCTGGCGCAGTTGCATCAACTGCGTGGCCGGGTCGGCCGCAGTCACCATCAGGCCTACGCCTATTTGCTGGTGCCCGACGTGGAAGGCCTGACCAAGCAAGCCCATCAACGCCTCGACGCCATCCAGAGCATGGAAGAGCTGGGCTCGGGCTTTTACCTCGCCATGCATGACCTGGAGATCCGGGGCGCGGGCGAAGTGCTGGGCGACCACCAGAGCGGCAACATGATGGAAGTGGGTTTTCAGCTCTACAACGAGATGCTGAGTGAGGCGGTGCGCGCCCTCAAATCGGGCCGCGAACCCGATCTGCTCTCGCCCACCGGCTTTTTTGGCGGCAGCACCGAAGTCAACCTGCACGCCCCGGCCTTGCTGCCCGACAGCTATTGCCCGGACGTGCACATGCGGCTCGGTTTTTACAAACGCTTGTCCAGCGCCGACAGCTCAGCCAAGGTCGATCACCTGCTCGAAGAAATGGTGGACCGCTTCGGCAAGCTCCCGCCCCAAGCCCAAACCCTGCTCGACTTGCACCGCCTGCGCGTGGCAGCACGCCCCTACGGCATCCAAAAGATCGAAGCCGCCCCGACCGTCATCACCCTGTCCTTCCAGCCCAACCCACCGATTGATCCGATGAAAATCATCGAACTGGTGCAAAAAAACCGCCACATCAAACTGGCCGGCAACGACAAACTCCGCATCGAACGCGCTTGGGCCAGCCCCCGCGACCGCATGCAACAAGTGCTCGAAGTCCTCCGAGCGCTGGGGCCGGTGAAGAAGGCTTAGTCCCGGAGCGGCTTCAGCCCACCCTACAATGCCGCCCCCATGCAAACCCAACAAATCTCCCCCGGCCTCATCACCCGAGGCTTCACGCCGCCGCTGTCTTTGAGCGATTTCGGGCTGATCGCTTTCGACATGGACTCGACGCTGATCAACATCGAGTGCATCGACGAAATTGCTGATGCGGTGGGACGCAAGGCGGAAGTGGCTGAGATCACCGAAGCGACCATGCGCGGTGAGATCACTGACTTCAAAGAAAGCCTGCGCCGCCGTGTCGCGCTGCTGGCGGGCGTGCCCGAAGCAGCCTTGGAAGCCGTCTACGCCGAGCGCTTGCAGCTCAACCCCGGTGCCGAAACCCTGATCCGCACCTGCCAAGCGGCGGGATTGAAGACGCTCTTGGTCTCGGGCGGCTTCACCTTCTTCACCGACCGGCTCTGCGAGCGGCTTGGGCTGGATTTCAGTCGCAGCAATCAGCTTGAGGTGGTCAGCGGCGTGCTTACTGGGCGCGTGCTGGAACAAAGCTGGGGCGACATCTGCGACGGCGAAGAAAAGCGCCGCATGGTGCAGCTCACCTGTGGCGAACTGGGCATTGAGCCGCGCCGCGCCATCGCGGTGGGCGACGGCTCCAACGATCTGCCGATGATGGCGGTGGCCGGTCTTTCGGTGGCCTATCACGCCAAGCCCGCTGTGCGTGCCAAGGCGATGGTTTCCATCGAAGCCGGTGGCCTTGACCGGCTGCTGGAGGTTTTGCTCTGATCTGGGACATCAGCCCGCCCGTGCACGCGGGCACGCCGGTCTACCCCGGCGACGCGCCCTATACCCAGCGCTGGACCAGCACCTTCGGCCCCGACAGCCCCGTGCAGGTCAGTGCCCTCGGCTTCAGCGCTCACCTCGGCGCGCATGCCGACGCCCCCTTGCACTGGGACCCGCAAGGCGCCGCCATCGGTGCGCTGGCGCTCGAACGCTTCATCGGCCCCTGCCTGCTGCTCACCACCACGCGCCCACCGGGCAGCTTGTTGGTTTGGGAGGATCTGGTGGCGTTGGTGGATTGGGCCGAGTTGGCGCCCCTGCCTGAACGCATCTTGATCCGCACCTGGGATCCTCATGCCCACGACGCACCGCCCGAAGACACGTGGCGCACCCCGTGGAGTGCCTTGGCCCCCGAATTGCTCGATGCCTTGGCCGCGCGCGGCGTGCGCCTGATCGGCATCGACACCCCCAGCATCGACCCCGCCGACAGCCTCACCCTGCCCGCCCACCAAGCCGCCCGCCGCCACGGCTTGGTCGTGCTCGAAAACCTCCTCCTCACCGATCCACCCCCAGGACCCTACGAACTCATCGCCCTGCCCCTGCGCTTGACCACGGCTGAAGCGAGTCCGGTGAGGGCGGTGTTGCGTCCGACGGCGTCACCTGAGGTGTGTTAAAGGTGTCAGCCAGAAGGGGGTGTCATCATGAAAACGAGACGATCCACAAGACATGAGCGTCACTGGATGCTGGGTGCGGTCGTGGGTTGGCTGGTGGGTGGGATGGTGGGTGCGCTGAGCATGGTGGTTCAGGCGCAAGGCCTGCCCGCGCAGACGCGTTGGACCGTGTCCTCGGATGGTTCAAGCGTGTTTGATCACAGCACTTGGTTGACGTGGGCACGTTGTGCGGTGGGGCAAATCCCTCCCGATTGCAGCGGTCGAGCCCGGGCGTACACCCATGACCAAGCTCTGGCCTATGCCGCCAGCCAAATCGGTTGGCGCTTGCCCAATGTGAATGAGCTCTCCAGCTTGGTGGACCCTCGTGTGATACCGGGCACGGGTGAGGCGACCATCGATAGCAGCCTCTTCCCAAACACCTCCGCCAGTTGGTTCTGGAGCGCTTGGCCCGTCGAGGGCAATCTGGCCTACGCTTGGAGCGTCAATTTTGAACGCGGCTACATCGACTACAACTTGCGCCACGCCGTCGGCTTGGTCCGTTTGGTCAGGTAGCGTTGGCGTTGGCGGCGGCCGGTTCCGTCGGCGGCAACAGCGCTTGGGCCTCGGCCTCGGGCAGAGCTTCGACGCGGCGCAAGGTGCGGGCCATAGAACGGGTGCGTATTTCAGCCGATTCGATGCTGTTGCTGGCCTCTTGGAGCTTTTTGCGCGTCTTTTCCAAGATGTCGCCGAACTTGCTGAATTCGGTCTTGACCGCACCGAGCACGGTCCAGACTTCGGCGCTGCGCTTTTCCAAAGCCAAGGTACGAAAGCCCATCTGCAAGCTGTTGAGCAAGGCCAGCAAGGTGGTGGGGCCGGCCAGCATGATGCGGTGCTGGCGTTGCAGGTCTTCCACCAAACCGGGTCGGCGCAGCAACTCGGCGTAAAGCCCCTCCGTGGGCACAAAGAGCAGGCCGAAATCGGTGGTGTGTGGCGGGGCGATGTACTTGGCGGCGATGGTGCGCGCCTCGTCGCGGATGCGCTGCTCCAAAGCACGGGCAGACAGTTCGGCCCCTTCGCGGTCGGCACGCTCTTGGGCGTCGATCAGGCGCTCGTAGTCTTCACGCGGGAACTTGGCGTCGATCGGCAACCACACGGGGCCATCCTGATCACCGCCGCGCCCCGGTAGACGCAAGGCAAATTCGACCCGGTTCGCACTGCCGGGCACGGTGGCGACGTTGACGGCGTACTGGTCGTGGGTAAAGACCTGCTCCAGCAGCGCGCCCAATTGCACTTCGCCCAACACGCCTCGGGCCTTGACGTTGGTCAGCACCCGGCGCAAATCACCCACCCCTTGGGCCAAACCCTGCATCTCGCCCAAGCCCCGGTGGACTTGTTCCAAGCGTTCGGCCACGTGCTTGAAGCTCTCACCCAGACGCTGCTCCAGCGTGGCGTGGAGCTTTTCATCGACGGTGGCGCGCATCTGCTCCAAGCGGGTTTCGTTGTCGGCCTGCATGGCCCGCAGTCGCACTTCGACGCTTTGCTGCAACTGGCCTAAACGCTGCTCGACGCTGAGCTGCACCGCGCCCAAGCGCTGCTCCATCATCTGGCGCATCTCGCTCAGGCGTCGATCGGTGGCTTCGCCTTGGCCGCGCAGATGCTCGGTCTGCAAGGTGCCAAAACGGGCCAAGGCTTCAGCCAACTCTTGCCGATTGCCACGGGCCGCGAGCTGGATCTCGCTGCGCAGCTCGCGCTCCAAGCGGTCGGCGTCGGTGCGCCATGAACCGACCAGCGCATCGGCCAGCCGGTCCAGCGCAGCCTCGTCGCCCACGCGCGCGCCCAAGGCTTGGATCGCCCTCAGGTTGAGGACACCGACCGCCAAAGCGCCCAAGGCCGCCAACACCGCCAGCAGCAAAACAGCAAGAAGCATCGATTCATTCATGGCCGGCATTGTCAGGCGTGAGGGAAAATCCCACCCAATGCATCAGAAAAAATCCGGGGGGTGGGCCCTGTTGTTGCTCACCACGCCCTTGCGTCTCATCTGGAAACTTTGGATCGGTTTTGGCCGACTGGTAGCTCAAGGCCCATGGTGGCTGGGTGTCGGTCTGGCGGTGCTGAGCTATCTCAGTCTGCAACTGGCCCTGCAAATCGCTTGGAACCCACCCCATCCAAGGGCAGCGCCATGGACCCAACCCGTGGCGCGCATCGCTCAAGGGCTCATCCCCCTGCTCTGCCTCTACGGCGCAAGCCTCTCGGCTTGGCGAGGCCTGCGCCAATGGCATCGCCAACGCTTGCTGCGCAGCGTGACCCGCAGCGCAGCCGCTGATGCGCTCGAAGCCATCACGTGGCAAGAGTTTGAGCAACTGGTCGGCGAAGCCTTTCGTCTCCAAGGCTACGAGGTCACCGAAACCGGTGGCGGTGGGGCGGACGGTGGTGTGGATCTGCTCTTGGTGCGCGACGGCGAAACTTTTTTGGTGCAGTGCAAGCAGTGGAAAGCTTTCAAGGTCGGTGTTCAAGTGGTGCGCGAGCTGTACGGCGTGATGGCCGCCCAAGGTGCCACGGGGGGCTGGGTGGTCACTTCAGGCCGCTTCACCCCAGCGGCTCACGATTTCGCCCAAGGCCGCAACATTGCGCTGATCGACGGCCCGCAGCTCATGGCGATGCTGAAGAAATATGCTCCCAGCAAAGCCCAAGCCCATCACACCGTCACCACATCACCGCCGGCCGTACCCCACCAACCTCACCAACTCCACTGCCCGCTATGCGGCGCACCCATGGTGCAACGTCGGGCTCAACGCGGTGACCATGCGGGCCAGAGCTTTTGGGGGTGCACGCAGTTCCCGCAGTGCAAGGGGCATCGGCCTTGGTGACGCCCCGCTGAACCCAACCCGGTCATCAAGCCACTTTGTCTTGCGTGCAGGTGTTGAAGTCGCTGGCCTGATGCCGCTCATGCAATTGGCTGGCAGGATCCCCCCATGTGCGATTGACCATCCGGCCGCGTTGCACCGCCGGTCGCGCCGCGATCTGTTCGGCCCAGCGCTGCACATGGGTATAGGTCTGCACCTGTAGAAACTCACCCGCGTTGTAGAGCTGGCCTTGCACCAGCACGCCGTACCACGGCCAGATCGCCATGTCAGCGATGGTGTAGTCGTCACCGGCCACATACGGGTTCTCGGCCAAACGCCGGTCGAGCACGTCGAGCTGGCGTTTGGCCTCCATGGCGTAACGGTCGATGGCGTATTCGATCTTGGTCGGCGCATAGGCATAGAAATGCCCAAAGCCACCGCCGATGAACGGCCCACTGCCCATTTGCCAAAAGAGCCACGACAAACACTCCGCCCGTTTGGCCGGCTCAGTGGGCAAAAAGGCCCCGAACTTCTCGGCCAAGTGCATCAAAATCGCGCCGGATTCAAACACCCGGATCGGCTCTGGGCCACTGTGATCCACCAGCACCGGGATTTTCGAGTTGGGATTGGCCGCCACAAAACCGCTGCTGAACTGCTCGCCGTCGTTGATGCGAATCAGCCAAGCGTCGTATTCCGCTCCGGCATGACCGGCCGCCAAAAGCTCTTCCAGCATCACAGTGACTTTGACGCCGTTGGGCGTGGCCAGCGAATAAAGCTGCAAGGGATGTTGTCCGACCGGCAAGGCCTTGTCGTGCGTGGGCCCAGACACCGGGCGGTTGATGCTGGCAAAAGCACCCCCGTTGCCTTGGTTCCAGGTCCAGATCGTCGGGGGTGAGTACGTCGAGAACTCGGTCATGTGGATCTCCATGCGGGACGTGAAAAGGTGGCGTGAAAGGGTGGCGTGGAATGTAAGATCCTGCGCCCTGCTCAACTTCTGTACACCATGATGACTGACAAGTTGCTCTCCCCCGTTCGGCTGGGCGCCCTTGAGCTTAAAAACCGCGTCGTGATGGCCCCACTGACGCGTTGCCGTGCCATCAACCCCGGCACGGTGCCCAACGAGCTGATGGTGCGCTATTACACCCAACGTGCCAGCGCCGGGCTGATCATCAGCGAAGGCACCCTCGTTTCGCCCCAAGGCCGAGGCTATCCCTTCACCCCCGGCATTTGGTCAGAAGAACAAGTTGCCGGCTGGCGGTTGGTCACCGAGGCGGTGCACGCCCAAGGTGGCAAGATCGTTTGCCAGCTTTGGCACTGCGGCCGCTTGTCGCTGCCCCAGTATCACGATGGTCAGCCGCCGGTGTCGGCCTCAGCCATCAATCCTGAGATCAAGATGTTCAACGGCGCAGGGCTGAGCGATACCGTCACCCCGCGTGCCCTGAGCGTTGAAGACATTCAAGTTGTGGTGGCGGACTTTGGTCGGGCGGCCAAGAACGCCATCGATGCCGGTTTTGACGGTGTCGAAGTCCACTCGTCCAACGGCTACTTGTTCCATCAGTTCTTCTCGGCTTGTTCGAACACCCGCACCGACGCCTACGGCGGCTCGTTTGAGAACCGCGCACGCATCTTCTTTGACGTGCTCGACGCCATCGCCAAGGTCATGCCGTTCGATCGCGTGGGGTTCCGTTTGAATCCAATGATGAACGGCATGCACGGTATGACGGTGGACGCGGACACCGTGGCCATGTGGGAACACGTGGTGCGCGGCGCCAATCGCTACGGTTTGGCCTATCTGCACCTGACCGAGGTGATGGACCCCAAGCAGATCGAAGGCAACCTGCACGCCTTGGCCCAAGTCAGCGCCCATTTCCGCCCCATCGCCCACATGCCGCTGATCAGCAACGGCCGCTTTGATCAAGCCAAGAGCGAACAGTTCCTTGACGCCGGTCTGTGCGACGCCGTCGCCTTTGGCGTGCCATGGATCGCCAACCCCGATTTGGTCGAACGCTTTGCCCGCAAAGCGCCCCTCAACGCCGCCGATCCAAGCACGTTCTACATGGGCGGTGAAAAGGGTTACGTGGATTACCCCGCACTTGACCCCTCACTTATGGCGTAACTCACCCAGCCCACCCAGCCAATGCGGCGCGTCGGTGGCCAGCCACTCACGCGCCAAGGCATCGCCCTTCACATGCGCGTCCAGAAAAGCTGTGGTGATGCCTTGCGCAGCGGTGAGGCGCAAAGTCAAAGCACCTTCTGAAGAAACCGAAGATCGGTCAACTCGATCTTCACCCGTCTCTCTGCGGCCACGTTCATGACCACTGCTAATGCGGCGACGTTGCTTGCCGGGCGACTCGATGCTACCGGCATGATCAGAAACCTCACGCCCCTGTGCCGCTAAAGGCATGACCTTAGCATTCGCCGCTGTGCCACTGAGCCAAGGGTGGGGCAAAGACTTGAAGTTCAGCCATTGATGCTCCGTGCCTCCCAAGTGATCAAAGGGCAAGCGCCGCAGAGAAATCCCCTCAACCAGCCCCAAGGGATCGGTGTCGGTATCGCTGCTCACTGAAAGAACCGGCACTTGGATCGCCGCAAAACGCTGATGCTCGAAAGAGCCCGCGAATAAGCTCGCATAAGGGCTTAGCGCGATAGCCGCACGCAATTTGAAAGGTGCAGGCTCTGCCGCCGCCATACTCGTCCTCACCGCTTCCAAGCCGGGAATGTTTTCGCCGGCCAACGCCAAAGCGGTGTACGCCCCCAGATCAAATCCAGCCACCGCCACCCGACTCCAATCCAGTTGCACCCAATCGGACTCACCCAAAGCCGCACGGTGCTGAGCCTCACGGACCACCGCCATCAGCCGCAATAAACGGTGGCCCATGGATTCGGCGCTGTAGGCCTTCTTCACCAAAGCTGGGGATTCATCGTTCATCGGGTCGGACAGTTGAACCGATATCACAGCATACCCAGCCTGCGCCCAACCATCGCGCCAGCGTTCGCCAGCCTCGCTCGTTTCACCCAAGCTTGGCAAATACATCACCACCGGTACCGGAGCAGCCAAAACAGGCATGCCCAGTGCCACTTGCATCGACTCGCCCTGAAGCATCCAACGCTGAAGACGGGTGTGAACCACCGCTTGATCCACCGCCACGGCGGCATAACCCTTGGCGGCAAAAGCTCGGATCTCCACTTCGCTGGGCCCAGGTGGCGGCTTCGATGGCGCAGAAGCACAAGCAACCAAGCCAGCTACAACAGCCAAGCCGACGACCAGCTTTCGAAGCGGTCTATGTTGCCGGTTATCCATACATGTCGTCCTATCCATCACCAAGTCTTAGCGTCTTGAGCCACGGGCTCACCCAAGGTCCGCATCATGACCCCCATGTCCTGCCAAAGTTCGGGGTGGCAGGTAAAGAGCAGCACTTGGTGGCGGGTGGCGGCGTCACAGATCACGCTCTTCATGGCACTCAGCCGCAGCCCGTCGCAGTGCACCAGTGCGTCGTCCAAAATCAGCAAGGTGGGCCGACCGGCGCTGCGCAGCAAATCGGCGTAGGCAAAGCGGCTGATGAGTCCAAGCTGCTCGCGCGCGCCAAAACTCAGCGCGCTGAAATCCCCCGTCTCAAGCACCCCCGCCACGCTTTGGCGGCTCAGCGCACCAGGCACTAAATCTTCGGTGATATGCAAGGTGGCTTGGGGAAAGAGCAGTGGCAAGTAATGCTGCAAATGCTGTTGCAAGGGGGCTTGCAGCCGGGCCAGTGTGGCACTGCGTTGGCCCTCTAATTTTTGGCAAAGCAGATCCAAGGCCGCAGCACGGCGTTGCAGTTCGGTCTGACGCCGCTCGGCGCGCTCACATTCACCCGCCAAGGCGGCACGCGCCTCTTCCAGGCCCTGGGCGCCGGCTTGCTGCAAGGTGTTTTCCAGCACCAAGATCTGCTCGCGGCGCTGCTGTTGCTGGCGCTGCCAGTTCTCGATGCTGCGGCCAAGGCGCTCAATGTCTTGGTCCAAGATGTCGGGGCGCGCTTGGTGGATCTGAGCCTGCTCTTGCTCGATACGCAGCGCCAAGGCCCCGATCTCGGCTTCGGTGTTCAGCAAGGATTGCTGCGCTTGGCTGAGTTTCTCAGACCGACCGGACTGCTCAAGCACCACGCGGATCGCGGCCAATTCGCGCTGCGCGTCTTCAAGCCGACTTTGGAGCGCTGCTTGCTGTTGCAACACGTGGGTCTGCGCCTGACGAGCCACATCCAATTCAGCGTGGGCATGCGCTTGCCGGGACTCCGCCTCGTCCAAGGTCATGGGAGCGGCCGTTGCGGCGCAGGCCGAGCTGCTCAGGTGAAGCTCGTTCAACACAGCCTGAGCGCTTTGCAAGCGGGCCGAGGCTTGGGCTGCGACTTGGCGCAAAGCTTCCAGCCCTTGGGGGGCCACCAAGCTCAAGGCTTGCTCGGCCAAACAGCGCTGGTTCTGAAGCTCCTTGTGCTGCGCCATGCGCGTCTCAGCCGTCGGTACATCCGGCAAACCCGCGCGCTGCAAAGCCCGTTGCAACGCATCCTCAAGCTGCTCAAGCTCGCGCACGCGTTTGTCCAGATCCGTACGACCGCCGGGGCTGATGTGCAAACGGCCCACACCGGGCACATCCAGCACGGTGGGGCCGAGGAGCAAACGCTCACCGTGGTCCTTCAAAACCTCGCCCAAGCCCCCCAGCCCCCCATCGATCCCGACATCGATCCCCGGGTTCAACGCGAAGACCAAGCGGGTGGCTAGGCTTTGCTGCTGCAAGCTCAACGCACGCTGGCGGCTTTCTAGACCTTGCAGTTCTTGCAACACTTCGGGTGTGATCGCACAGGCTTCGGCTTGCACGCTAAGCGCGATCAGCCGCGCCTGCTCGCACTCAGCCCGAGCCAGATCGTGCTGGCTGCGCTCGGCGTGCACACGGGCGTCGTGCACTTGGGTTTGCCGCGACTGCAACAGGGTGCGTTGATGGGCCTGCTGCACCGCTTGGCGAGCATCCATCGCCTCAGCTTGGGCGGTATTGAAGCGCAACCGCGCATCCACCACCCGGACGCTGACGTCGTCGAGTTCTCGGCTCAAATCCAGCACATGCTGCGTGCGCTGCCGCCCAGCCTCGTCTTGTTGACCCAAGGTGGCAAGCTGGTGCTTGAGCAAACTGTGCTGCTGCACCCCTTGAGCGTGCCGGCGGCGCGCATCGATCAACTGGTTTTCGCTATTCTGCAAGGCCTGACGTTGCCGCTGACGCGCTTCAAGCTGTGTCCGCCAGGCCTGCCAAGGCCGAGCAGCCTCGTCGGCCTGATGTTGGCTGCGCCACTGAGCCAGTTGATCAACATGTTGGCGATACTGCGTGATCTGGGCGTCCAGCTCCACCAACTGGGCCTTCAACGCTTGGACCTTCTCGATGGCCTCGCTGTACGCCGCACGCGGTTTGCCCGCCGCCGTCAACAACTCCGCCCGCAGGCTGCGTAAACGCGCCAGCACCGCATCCCCACGCGTGGCGGCCAAGGATGCGGCGCTGTGAGCCGACGATCCTGGAAATCCTGGAGCTGTCTCGGCCTGCCCTTGGAGCGCGTTGTGCACATGCTCGCGGGCGTACTCCGCCGCTTTTTGCACCTCTTGCCCCGTCCCTTGCTCGACCCACAACAAGCCCGGAATACCCCAGTGCTCGCTCTTGCTGGCGCCCTTGCCGGCAAAGGCAAAGCCAAACAGCTGGGCCAGATGATCTTCAGCTTCTTGCTCCTCCAACGTCTTGGCACCCACTTGCAAGGCGCAGCGTTTCTTGACCAAAAAGCGTTTGCTGAGCCGAAAGTTCTCTCCCGCCCAAGCAAAGTCAAGTTCGATCTCCGGCACCGCAGAGCCATCGCCCCAAGGGCGCAAGTCCTCAGCCCCGCTGGAGCGAGAGCGCTCAAAAAAAGCGGCGCGGATAGCGCGCACCAACGTGCTTTTGCCCGCTTCGTTCGGGCCGCTGATGATGTTCAGGCCCGGATCGAGTCCGTTCAGCTCGAAAGGGGCCCGAAAACGGCGCACCTGGGAGACACGCAAACGGCGGATATGCATCGAAGCCTTCCATGGCTGATCGTTCATCATCACAAAGACGCCGTCTCAGCCAGCACACTCAGCAGCAAGGCCAAGGCATCCTGAGCCGTCTGCGCGCTCAGCCCCTCTTGACGTTGTGCTTCACACAACTCGGCCATCACCTCAGCAAGGTAGCCATCGGCGTGCAGAGATTCGGTGTAGGTGGCCATGTCGTCATCGCTCAGGGCCAACCGCAAAGCGCTGCGATCCACGCCCAAGTGGCGCAGGCGCGCCTCTGCTTGGTTCAGAGCGATGTTCAAGCGCGATTCACCCGCTCCATCGATGTGACCTCGGATGCTCAAATCCACCACGTCGCTCGGGCCCAAAGCCGCCAACTGCGCGATCAATGCATCCACGTCGGTCGCCACCTGTAGCACCGCTTCCAGCCGCTGCCAGTGGAACTGCGCGGTGCGCACCGGCGTGACTTGCGGCACCGCCCCAGGGACGTTCAACTCGACCAGCAAGGCCTGACCGGCATCGTTGGCCTTGAAGCGATCAGGCTCAGGCGTGCCGCTGTACCAAGTGCGCTCATCAATGCGTTTGCAACCGTGCCAATCGCCCAAGGCGAGGTAATCCAAGCGGGCACGCTCGGCCCGGTCCGGTGCCAAGGGGTTGGTTGCGTCAAAACCCTCCATCAAGAGGCCTTGCACCCCGCCGTGAGCCATGCCGACCCGCAACCAACCGTCGGGGGTTTCAGCGGTGTCAAACCAAGCGCTCAAATCACCGTAGCTGTGACGCTGCGTCAAGGGTGCTGGCAGCAGCGCCAAACCGAGCTCAGGAAAGAGCAACACCTCGGGTTTCAAGGCCAGATGCACCTTGGCCGGCACAGCACCCAAGCGCTGCGCCCGGGTCCAGACCGATTCCGCCAAGGCTGCGTCATGATTACCCGGCAGCAAGATCCACGGCCCTGCAAAGCCCGCCAGCGCATTGAACAGCCGCCGAATCGTCCGGTCCGTCACCGTCTGCGCGTCAAACACATCCCCCGCCACGATGACCATGTCCACGCTTTGCGCCGTGGCCAACGCCGCCAAGCGCTCCACCGCCTGCAAGCGCGCCTCGGCCAAAGCATGCCCGTTCTCCGGCAAGAACCGGCTCAAATAAGCGCGCCCAATCTGCCAATCAGCGCTATGCAACAGACGAACCATGAACTCCCCGTCGGTTCGAGATAGAAAAGGGCTCAAGTCTGGCACGGCTCAACGCAGATAGAACAAGATCAACGCGATATCTGCAAGACAATGCGCAGGCGATATTCATGACTGCCAATCTCAAGGAGCCGAGGCCATGCTCGCCATTGAACAAGTCCTGATCGAGAAGATCCGGCAATTACCACCGCAACGGATGGCAGAAGTCGAAGACTTCATCGACTTTCTACGTGCCCGCGACGAGAAACACCGCATCACTGAAGCAGCCGCCAAGGCCAGTGAACCCAGTTTTGCAGCGGTTTGGCTCAACGACGAAGACGCTGCCTACGATCAGTTGTGACACCGATGGCTTCTTTCTCTTTTGGCGATGTGGTTTTGGTGCCGTTCCCATTCACGGATCAATTGGGCGTCAAGAAGCGGCCTGCCGTAGTGGTTTCCAGCACCGACTACAACATCCACCGGCGCGATCTGATCATCATGGCGATCACAAGCCAAATCCGCGATCCTCTTGCTAACGGTGAGGCGTTGATCCATCACTGGCAAACAGCAGGACTGATCAAACCCTCCGTGCTCAAGCCGGTTTTCACGACCATTGAACAGCCCCTTATTCTGAGAGTCATGGGCACGTTGACTGCGGAGGACATTCAGTCCTTAAGAGCCCTCTTGGCCCAAGTCATCGGATAACCAACGCCACCCCCACCCCGCTTGGCGTGATGAGGGGCTCCAGTCTGGCATGGGTTGAGCGAGGAGAAACGTGGACGCTTTGGTGCACGCTTTGGCCGATGAGGGTGCCGACCAAGGCGCCAGCGGTCATGTCAGACACCCAGTGGTGATGGCTTTTGATGTTGGACGCCAACCCGAGCGTCATCAGGCCATAAGGCAGCCAAACGTTGTCATAGGCTTCTTGGTAGACCTTGGCCACCGCAAAGTACGTTGTGAAGTGGAACGACGGGAACGAGGTGGCGCGGGGGTCACGGTCCATCACGGGCCTATGCACATGGCCCCCATCGAGCGGGTTATCGGTGAAGGGTGGGACGGCCGGTGACTGGCCCAAGGCCGGGTTGGGCCGGTTGCGCCCGGTGATCGACTTCAACACCACCTGCGTCACCAGCACCGAATAGGCCGTGGCCTTGATCGCGGCCCAGCCGGTTTGCACCGCGCGCTCATCGTCGGCGATCAGCCCGCCCAGCAGCGTGCCGCTCATGCCCAAGACCAACCAGCCATCCGGCCCAGCGCTGATCGCCTGCGGAAAGAGCTTGGGCGGCGCGGGCAAGCTGAAGTTCGCCAAGCGCGCTTCGATTTTTTGTTGATAGGCCTGCGTCAGCGGCTTATCCGCCAGCACCAAACCGCCCACCGCCAGCGCATAGGCCGCGAAATCTTCCGGCTGATCGACGGGATAGCGCACGATCTGCCGCAGCTCGGTGGGGATGCTCTCCACCGCCTGCATCAAGCCAACATCCACGGACGATTTACCTCAGCACCGGTGAAACACCATGCCACAAAGCGCGCTCAAACAAAGCGCAGGCGTGCTGAGCCTTCAGCCCAAGAACCCATCGTGCCCATCACCGCAGCTTGCTCAAACCCGGCCGAACGGAAAGTTGCCAGCACCGTTTCAACCGCTTCTGGGGCACAGCTCACCAACAAGCCACCGCTGGTTTGTGGATCGGTCGCCATGGTGCGTTGCCAGTCAGCCGCTTGACCCTCACCGTCACCCTCAAGGCTCGGCCAATCGACTTGGCCGCCATAGCTGGCCCAGTTGCGCCCTGAAGCACCGGTGGCGATGCCTTCACGGGCAAAAGCGGCCGCACGCTCGATCAAGGGCAGGTCGGCCAGACGCACCTCAGCGCCTAGACCGGAACCCCGGCAGATTTCCAGCAAATGCCCCGCCAGCCCAAAGCCCGTCACATCGGTGATGGCATGCACCGCGTCGATGGCAGCCAAGTCCGTGCCCACGCGGTTGAGTTGCGTGGTGTGGCGGATCATCTCGGCGTAGCCCTCGGCGCCCAGCACCCCTTTTTTGAGCGCCGCCGACAGCACGCCGACCCCCAGCGGTTTGCCCAGAATCAACACATCACCCGCGCGGGCATCGGCGTTGCGCCGCACTTTGTCTGGATGCACCAGACCCAGCACCACCAAGCCGTAAATCGGCTCCAACACGTCGATGGAATGACCCCCGGCAATCGGGATGCCCGCGTCGCGGCACACGCTGGCCCCGCCTTCCAAGATCTGGCCGATCACCTCGCGCGGCAGCTTGTCGAGGGGCATGCCGACGATGGCCAGGGCCATGATCGGCCGCCCGCCCATGGCGTAGACATCGGAGATCGCGTTGGTGGCGGCAATACGGCCAAAGTCGCGAGGGTCATCGACAATCGGGGTGAAGAAATCGGTGGTCGCCACCAAGGCTTGTTCGTCGTTGAGCCGCCAGACGGCAGCGTCGTCGCTGGTTTCAATGCCCACCATCAGCTCAGGCGGCAGCAAGCCCGGCGCCGTGCGTGAGAGGATGTCGCTCAGCACGCCCGGGGCCATCTTGCAGCCGCAGCCACCACCGTGCGAGAAGCGTGTCAATTGAATCAATGCATCCATGGAGTCCATGCCTGTGTCCGTTATTTCTGAAAATCTGCCTGCGGGGCGGCCAACAGGGCTGATTGTGCCGCCTGTACCACCCGTACCGCGTCAGCACGGTCAACATAGCGGCCCGGTTGGTATCACCGAGATCGCGCACTTCGACACCATCCTCGACGCCCGCTCGCCCGCTGAGTTTGCCGAGGACCACATCCCCGGTGCCATCAACACCCCGGCACTCGATGACGAAGAGCGCCGCATCGTCGGCACCCTCTACAAACAGCAAGGCGCGTTTGAAGCCCGGCGCGTGGGCGGCGCGATGGTGGCAGCCAACTTGGCCCGGCACCTGCGTGAGCTTTGGGCCCATCAGCCGCACAGTTGGCGACCGCTGGTGTACTGCTGGCGCGGTGGTTTGCGCAGTGGCTCGATGGTGCAATGGCTGCGGTTGGTCGGTTGGGACGCCCAACAGCTTGCGGGCGGCTACAAGCGTTACCGCCAACATGTGATCGAGCAGATCGACACCCTCGCCCCGACGCTGCAACTGCGCGTGCTTTGCGGCCCGACCGGCAGCGCCAAGACCCGCTTGTTGCACGCCTTGGCTGCCAGCGGTGCCCAAATCATCGACTTGGAAGCCTTGGCGGCTCACCGGGGCTCGGTGCTGGGCAGCTTGCCGGGCGTGGATCAACCCAGCCAAAAACAGTTCGAAACCCGCTTGGCCAGCGTGCTGAGCGGTTTGGATGTGCGCCAGCCGGTGTGGATCGAAGCCGAAAGCCGCAAGATTGGCCGCATCGCCCTGCCCAATGCCATCATCAACCACCTGCGCACAAGCCCCTGCGTGCGCATCGACGCCCCCCTCGACGCCCGCCTTGACCTGCTGCTGCGCGACTACGCCAGTTTGGGCGACGACCCCCAAGCTTTGGCCGACAAACTCGCCACCCTGCACGGCCTGCAAGCCAACGACACCTTGGAGCGCTGGCGCGCTTGGGCCCTCGACCGCGACCTCGCACCGCTGTTTCAAGAACTCATGACCCTGCACTACGACCCGCTCTACGCCCGCTCCCAACCCGGCTACCTCAAGGGATGGGCCCAAGCCCAAACCATCACTGTGGAAAGATTGGACGAGGCGGGGCTGAAAGCGGCGGCAGGGGCTTTGCACCCGCTTGCCCTCTAGTTCTGCATCACCTCACCGCATCACAACACCATGATGCTGGCCGGCTCAGACCAGAGCCCGGGGCCGCCGGCGTTGATGGCGCGCACGCGGACCCAAAAGGTTTGGGCAGCGGGCAGGCCACGCAGCAGCATGTGCATGCCGCTGGTGGCGGTCAAGGCGTGGTGCCAGTGGTTTGCCACGGTAGGGTCGCCTTGTGCGATTTCGGCTTCGTAGCTGCCGGCACCGATCACGCGGTTGACGTGGACATCCACCTGCCCACCAAAAGCACCGTGCTTGAGCTTCAAGCCCTCCGGGGCTCCCAAGGGCTCGGTGAAGTCAGCCTGACCTCGCTCGCGCCGTAAATCAAACCCGGTCGATTGCAGCTTGGGAGCGTCATCGGCCGCCACAAATTCCAAGTACTGCACCAGCCTTTGCAACAAGGCCGTCAAGGCATCGCGAGCCCGGTTGCGCTCGGCGATTTTGACCATGTCATGCATCAGGCTGGCGCGATACGCCTCGCGATAAACCACCAACGCCGCCTCGATCTGCGCCAAATGTGGCGCCGGCACCGGCCATGGCTCGGGGAAATTCGGATTGGCCTTCAGCGACGCCACGATCAACCCCGCCTTGGTCTGAAAGTCCGACTCGCTCAGCCGCGCAAAGTGACAAATCAGCTTCGGTTGCATGGAGAACTCCCGTTTGAAAATGCCCCTCATTCTTGGCCCGGCCAAAGCTTGATTTCTATCCCCCAAAGTTGGGTTGACGGGGGATGCACCGCTGCACTGGGGGGCGTGCACGGGTGCCCGTGGGACCTAGCATGGGTGCAGGGTCATCCAAGCACAGGTGCACAGCGGTGCATGCACGGGTCCAAGGGGATCGGTGCATGGCTGCACCTTGGGCCATGCCCGGCTGCACGGCGGTGGGTGGACGGATGCACCGAGGTTGATGCACGGACGCATGTGGGTGGTGGCTCGGATGCACCGGGGTGAGTGCATGGGTGCATCTCAACAACGTTGCCATCCATGCTGATCTCACTCGGGCCTGAACACAATCCGCACGGATGAGCCAGACCTACTTTATTTCCCGCCATCCCGGTGCTGTGGCCTGGGCACGCGCTCAAGGCTTGCATGTAGATCACTGGGTGACGCACCTTGATGTCAGCCACATCCAGCCCGGCGACACTGTGGCCGGCACGCTACCGATTCACTTGGCGGCAGAAGTCTGCCAGCGCGGCGCACGCTACCTGCACCTGAGCCTTGATCTACCCGCGCACCTGCGCGGGGTCGAGCTCGATGCCCCCACCATGCAAACCGCTGGCGCTAGCCTGCAAGCCTTTCACATTCAACCCATGGGAGAACACTGATGAACCACCCTGTCCACGTTTGTATCGCCACCGGCCAAAACGCCGCCAACTTGATTCCGCTGGAGCAACTTGAGGCCCAAGAAGTTTGGATTTTGCAAACGCCCTCGATGCGTGACGGGGCCAAAAACCTCGAAACGGTGCTGCGTCGCGAAGGTCGGTCGGTCAAACGGCTTGATTTTGATGACAGCAGCCCACGCGCTATTGAGGACAGTGCCCAATCCGTTGCCGAACAACTGGATGGCCGCCACGTCATCCTGCACGCGACGGGGGGCACCAAGCTGATGGTGTTGGCGCTGCGCGATGGGTTGCGTTTGGTCGAAACCGGCACAGGCAAGCTCGACATCCTCTACGCCGAAACCCACAAGCAGCAGATCGACTGGCTGGGCAGTGACGCCCGCACGGAGGCGATGGCCGATGTGCTTGATCTGCGGCAGATGCTTCTGGTGCAGGGCTACCGCATCGAGGGTGACAGCCGACATGCTGAAACGCAGCAGCGTGCTTCGGCCCGTGCCGACATCACCCGTGACATGGGCGAGAACGCTGAGCGTTATGGCCGATCCTTCAGTGCGCTGGCAACGCTGGCAAGCCGTGCCGTTGAGAGCAACGATGCCCGAGATTTGACACAGTTCTTCCAGTACGCACCCGGCGGTTCTTTTGGGGCGCTGGTGCAAAAAGCCCATGACAAAGGGCTGCTTCGCTGGGATAGCGAAGACAGCATCACCTTTGCCGATAGTGATTGCGCTCGCTACTTTGCCGGGGGTTGGCTTGAGGAGTTTGTGTTTCTCAAACTCACGGGGCTGGTTAAACCAAGCCGCTTCAGCAGCAACTTGCGCATCACCTCGGCCAACAACAACGTCCCCAATGAGATCGACGCCATGCTGGTGCATCGCAACAGGGCCTTGCTGATCGAGTGCAAAACGGGCCGTCAAACCAAAGCCCAAGACGCCATCTACAAGCTCTCGCAACTGCGCCAGCAACTCGGCGGCAGTGTGGCGACGGCCCTGTACCTCAGCGCCCAACCCGTCGATGCCGCTGTTTTGCAGCGCGCTAAGGAATACAAGATCGAGGTACTTGCAGCCGCAGAGGTCAGCAAGTTGGTGGGTTTTTTGAAACAGTGGCTCAACGGCTGAGTCCGATGGAGAACGATGGAGCCGTCGGACGGCAACGTTGCCCTTTCACCGCTCTGGTGAAGATCAGCCCCACCATGCAGCCATGTCTCACCGCCACCTCTACCTCGCCGCCTACGACATCAGCGATGACACGCTGCGGGTGGGGGCGTTGCAGAAGTTGCGTGGGGTGGCAACGGGTGGGCAGAAGTCGGTGCATGAGGTTTGGCTGACCGAGGCTGAACGTCGGCGGGTGCTTGAGGACATGACGTTTTTTCTGGAGGAAGAAGACCGCTTTTTGTTGCTGCGCTTGGATGTGCGCAGCGCCACGCAAGTGATCGGGCGCGGCCAAAAGCCAGCGGACCCGGATTTTTTCTACATCGGCTGACCCCATCAGCTGATCACCCAAAGGCCCACCCCATGTCTACCCTGCTGCTTGACCGTGCCCAGCTTGAAGTCCGTAGCGAAGGCGAAGCGCTGGCGCTTTATGAAGCGGGCGAGCGCCGGGGCACAGTGCCGGTGAAGCTGCTGGAGCGCTGCATCATCCAAGGCGCACAAACCCGGCTCGACAGCGGTGTGTTGCTCAAGCTGGCCGAGGCCGGTGTGGCCACGGTGCTGCTGAGCCCACGTCTGGGCCGGCGGGTGGCGGTGATGCTGGGCGCGGGCCACAACGACGCTGCGGTGCGGCTGGCGCAGGCCCAACGTTTTAGCGATGCAGCGGGATGCTTGCAGTGGTCGTGCGCGTTGATCGAGGCCAAACTGCGTCGCCAGCGCAAGACCTTGGGGCTATGGCTGGCGGCCCGGCCCGATGCACGCAAGGCGCTGAGCGACGCCATCGCCAGCGTGGATACCGCCTTGCAAAGCGTGGCGGCGTTGGCGGGCACTCAAGACAACAACCTCCAAGATCCCCGCAGCGCCTTGGCGGCTTTGTTGGGCGTAGAAGGTGCCGCAGCACGGGCGCACTTCAGCGGCTTGGCAGCGGTGGTGCCGCCCTCGCTTGGGTTTGAAGGCCGCAATCGTCGCCCGCCGCGTGATCCCGTCAACGCCTGCCTCTCGCTGGGCTACACCCTGCTGCACGTTGAAGCGGTGCAGGCCGCACACAGCACAGGGCTGGACCCGATGCTCGGTTTTTATCACCGGCCCAGTTTTGGGCGCGAGTCGCTGGCCAGCGATTTGATTGAGCCGCTGCGGGCCAGCGTGGATGCGTGGGTGTGGTCACTGGTGCGAGACCGCAGTTTGCGGGCCGAGCATTTCACCTTTGACAAAGGGGGCCAAGGGGCTTGCTTGCTGGGCAAAGCGGGGCGAGCCGTGTTTTATGCCAGTTGGGCGCGCGAGGTCAAACCGCTGCGCCGTTGGTTGCGCCGCACCACAGCAGCGCTGGCCCGCACGCTGCGCGACGAAGGAGCCTTGTCGTTTAGCCAAGACACAGAGGACGAATCATGCTGAAAACCCGCAACGCGGCCCAAGCCGTCCGATCTGCCCAAGCCACGCGCAGCTGCGATGCACGCACGCTCTACTTGGCCCCCACCACGCCACTGCGAGTCAGTTCGACCGGCGAGGCCCTGGTGGTGAGCCAGCCCGATGGCCGGGTGATGCGCTTGCCGGTGGCCCGTGTGTTGCGCGTGGTCTGTGCCGATAGCACCGAGTGGAGTGGTGCAGCACTGAGCTTGTGCCTGCAACGCGGCATCAGCATCACTTGGCTCAACCACCAAGGCGAGGCCGAGGGCCATTTGTGGCCGTGTTCACAGCGGCGCGTGGCGCTGGATGACGCGCTCGACATCCTTGCCGCCGACTCGCCCGATTGGTCGGCGCACTACACCAACTGGTTGCGCCATCAACGCCAAGGTGTGCTTAAGCGCTGGAGCGCCCAGCGCAGCGCTGCTGGTCAGCCCGTGGCGGTGGGCGAATGGGAGCGCGCCAAGCAGAGCTATGTGTACCGCGCCGAGATCGGGGTGCATCTGCCCTTGCCGCTGCACGGCATGGCGGCCGCCTTGGTGGCCTCAAGGCTTAACGAGAGCGGTTTGCAGCCGCACTACTGGTGTACGGTGGGCGAGCCCGTGGCTTTGGCGGCCGACTTGACGGCGCTGGTCTGGGCCGAGATGAACCTGTGTACCGGCACCTTGGCCGACGCCATCGAGCAACCCGCCGAGACCGCCACGCTCTTTGAGCGCTGGAGCTTGACTTGCGCCGGCATCATTCACGAGCACTTGGCCCACCTGCACGGCCAAGCGCTGCGGGCGCTGGCGTCCTGAGAGCCGCCCACCATGAGCCTGCACGAAGCCGCCCGCTGGATCGTCACCTACGACATCACCGAGCCCAAGCGCGGTGTGCGGGTGCATCGCTTGTTAAAAAAGCGCGGCATCCCACTGCAATACAGCGTCTTTCTGGTCGAAGCGTCATCGGCCCAAATGCACGCCCTGATGCGCGAACTTGAAGCCCTGATCGCCAAACAAGCCGACGACGTGCGCGCCTACCGCCTGCCCGCCAACCCCCAATTCGACCAACTCGGCCCCAGCATGCTGCCCGACGACATGCTCTTTACCGCCCACCCCGCCCCCACCATCCGCATCCTTCACCGCCGCCCCAAAGAACTGACGTAAACTCGCCCACGGTCTTTAAAAACCCATCCAGCCCCACCCACCATCAGCTCCACCACCCCATGCATTTCCCGTCAACCCCCCCGCCAAGTCCTTGTCCCACCAAGCAAATTTCGACACTGGCCTTCAGATACTTGCCCTGATGTCAAAGGGATTGAGACCACGTGCAAGCCATCCTCCAAACCTCGTTGCCAACTTCAGATACTTGCCCTGATGTCAAAGGGATTGAGACCCATCAAAAAACTGGGCACGGAAGGTACCGTCCTTCAGATACTTGCCCTGATGTCAAAGGGATTGAGACCCGGCTGGCGTCTTGACGCCGATTGAGTATTTGCTTCAGATACTTGCCCTGATGTCAAAGGGATTGAGACCCCAGACGCTTCAGGACTATGCATGCCCAGATTCTTCAGATACTTGCCCTGATGTCAAAGGGATTGAGACGGTGATCTTGATGGGCTTGGTGGTCATGATGATCTTCAGATACTTGCCCTGATGTCAAAGGGATTGAGACCTGTTGCCGTGACTATATTATGCAGCTTGTGCCTTCAGATACTTGCCCTGATGTCAAAGGGATTGAGACCCTCCCGCATTGGGAGGGCATCAAACGTGAGGGCCTTCAGATACTTGCCCTGATGTCAAAGGGATTGAGACCCTCCCGCATTGGGAGGGCATCAAACGTGAGGGCCTTCAGATACTTGCCCTGATGTCAAAGGGATTGAGACTGGTCGGGATCATGCCCAAAACTGCTTCCACCACTTCAGATACTTGCCCTGATGTCAAAGGGATTGAGACTCACCCAAATTAGCGAAAGCAGGAAAGTAATATCTTCAGATATTTGCCCTGACTAAAAGGGCATGAATATCAAGATGGCTATTGAGCGATGTGGCCCATACAGCCCTCACCCCAACCCCTCTCCCGCAGTGCGGGCGAGGGGCTGGGGGTGAGGGCTTGGAGTCCTTCGACTAAGCTCAGGGCGAACGGATCAGGAGTGATTGGATGTCAGACAAAATCACAGCAAATGCTTCTTCGGGGCGGCGGGTGTTGGTGTGCGTTTCAGGGATGTCGCCGGCCATCGTGACGGAGACGCTTTATGCGTTGGTCACGCAGCAACAAGACGCACCGTTCGTACCCGATGAAATCCATGTGATCACCACGGTGGACGGCAAAGAAAAGATCGTGCGCGAGTTGTTGGCGGCAGAAAGCGGGATGTTTCACCGCTTCATGCGCGACCACCTGCCTGAGCTGCCCGCCACGGCGGTGCGCTTTGACGAAAGCACGGTGCATGTGATCAGCCAAACGGCGAAAGCTGGCAAAGCAGGCAAGGCGCTCAGCGACATCACCACCGATGACGACAACCGCGCTGCGGCCGACACGATCTATAGCGTGCTGCGCAAGCTCAAAAGCGTGCCGAACACAAGGCTGCATGCCTCGGTCGCCGGGGGGCGCAAGAGCATGAGCTTTTACATGGGCCACGCGTTCTCGCTGGTGGCCGAGGCGGGGGACCGGCTCTCGCATGTGCTGGTCAACGAGCCCTTTGAGAACCCAGCGCTCAAGTTTTACTTCCCGCCACGCCAAGGGCAAAGCTACCGCTGGCAAGAGCGCGACGGCACCGAACGCAGCGCCCATTCTGATCAAGCCGTCATCCGGCTGGCCGAGCTGAGCGTGCTGCGGCTTGGCGGTTTGCTGGCCGAAGGCCTGCCCCCCAAAGCGCTCAACAACTTTGATTTCACCGTCCAACTCGCCCAAGCCGCCATCCAAGCGCCGCCCGTGCGCGTGGTGTGGGAAAAGGAGGAAGGCCGCCTAGAGATTTTGGGCGAGGTGATCAAACTCCAACCCCAGCAGTTCTTGGTCTTTGCCCTCTACGCCATGGCCTGCAAACACCAAACCGAACTGCCCAACGGCGCGGCCCTCATCCGTAATGATGTGCATAAGAGCGACTTGCTGGAACAGATGCTCGATCAGAAGACCATAAGCGCGATCACCTTCAAGTCCACCCGCTCCAAGATCCAACAAGCCATCACCCAAACCCTCGGCCGCGCCGTGGCCCGCCACTTCCAGATCGAAGCCGTCGGCATCCGCCAAACCAATCAAGAACGCCCCACCATGCTCCACCTACCCCCCGACACCATCACCTTGGTGGGTATGGATGCTTGGTGGCCGAAGCTGCGGGCGGCGTTGAGGGGGTAGATGGAGTGAGAGAGGCCTCAGGTATGCATTGCTTGTTGCGCAGCTTGAGCCAGAAAACCCGAACGGGTCATGTGGTGCGCCTGAGCCCAAGCGTCGATCTGATGCACAAGATGGGCCGGTAAGCTCACATTGAGCCGCACTGGACGGGTATCAATGCGACTCAAGTCCACCTCAGCCAGCATCCAGACACCCCCCTCATAGTGCGCATCACGCAGCAACTGCTCCAGCGGCGTCGGTGCCGGAACCGTCTCTGGTTCACCATAGAAATGCGCTTGAACCGCCTCTTGAATAGCTGCTGGCAGCTCGACCCACGCATCCGCTGCCGCAAAGCAACCGGGGAAATCGGGAAACGTCACCCCATGCGCGTGATCAGCGTCACCCACATGAACGTAAACGGGATAGAGCATGGTGAATCCTCTGAGTCAAAAATCTTGATCGAACGGGCCTCGGCTTCAAAGGCCAGCTTGTTTAAGAATGCTGCGCACTGTCGGCAATAGCAGATCCTTCTTCGGATGAGGCACCGTCACCTTGCCAAGTTTGGTCGGGTGCTTGAACTGATGGTGAGACCCCACCACGTGGACCAAATACCACCCGTCATCTTTGAGCATTCTGATGATGTCTGCGCTTTTCATCGCGTCAAATATACACACTAATACACACGGCAGCGAATCAGTCGGTTTGACACTGCGACAACAGATGGATCGTCAGTGCAGCTTGGCAACGTTGCCGTGCTGATTTTTGAGGGTCGTTCTGGTGAACAATGGCTCCCGCTGTCAACACGCGAGTCTGTCCATGAAAGAACATCCCCTTCACGCGCCAACCACCCGGGTTGCGCTGGCTGCTTATCTGCACGATCTGGGCAAGCTGGCCGAGCGGGCCGTGGTTTATGCGGGTGATGCTCGGCTTGATGCCCACCTGACGCTCTACTGCCCGTTTCACAAAGAAGGCGGCTGGCATAGCCACCGGCATGCTGCGCATACCGCCTTGGCTTTTGACACCATTGAGCCGTGGTTGCCACGTGTACTGACGGGCGAGAGTTCACCCTTTGTCGGTCGGCGTTACGCCACAGACCCGTCAAACCCAACACAAGATGCTCTAGAAGCGACGGATTCGCTGGTCAATGCCGCTGCGGCCCATCACAAACCCGATACGTTTTTGCAGTGGATCATTGCCACGGCCGACCGAGTGGCCTCGGGCTTTGAGCGCGAAGAATTCGAGACCTATAACCACGGTAAAGACGAAACCCGCTCTGGGCTGGATCACTACAGCGCCCGCCAGATCACGCTGTTTGAGCAAATCCGTCTCGATGGCAGCGAACCTGCTGAGAACGCTTTGCAATGGCGCTACCCCCTGAAACCCCTTTCACCCGCCAGCTTATTTCCGCAAAAGGCCGATCAATGCGAAAGCCGTGATCGCAAGGCGTCTCAAGCCGAGTACGCCAAGGTTTGGTCGTGGTTTTTGCGCGGGCTGGAAGATATTCCCGCCGCCCATCGCCAGCAAGCCTCGCTGTGGTTTGATCATTTCGACAGCCTATGGATGACGGCCACCCACGTCATTCCGGCGGCCACCGCCTTCAACGTTAAACCCGAGGTCTCGCTTTACGACCACTCGCGCACAGCCGCTGCGCTGGCTGCGGCCCTGTGGCGCTGGCATGAGGCGGCTGGTCAGACCGATGCTGCGGCGGCCCAGCGTCTGCGTGAGCGGCGCGACTTTGGCGAACAGAAGTTCTTGTTGATCCAAGGCGACTTCTTCGGCATCCAAGATTTCATCTTTGCCAGCGGGGGTGACAGCCGCAAACACGCGGCCAAACTGCTGCGCGGACGCTCGTTCCAGGTATCGCTCTTCACCGAAGTTGCCGCGCTGCGTATCCTCGACGCGCTCGGTCTGCCCGCCACCAGCCAAGTCATCAACGCCGCGGGTAAGTTCCTGATCGTCGCACCGCATACACCTGAGGTCATTGCCGTGCTGCATGAGCTGCGCGGTGAATTTGATGCCTGGTTTCTTGAGCACACCTTCGGCTTGGCCGGTATGGGTCTGGCATGGGAGGCCGCTTCTTGCAACGACTTCCTGCTCACCCACAAAAGCAGCCCGACAACCGAGAGAGGCTTTGCCGCCCTGCGCACCCGGCTGGTCGCACAGCTTGATCGCGCCAAACATGCGCGCTTTGACCTGTGTCGGCAGGGTGCGCAGGTGTTTGCGCAGGCCGATTACCGGGATGGCCCTTGCGCCTACAACGGCCGTCTGCCGGCAGATCGACTCGCAGATCGGGCCGCCCATGGCGATAACAACAAGCCAAGCTGCGCGCTATCCCGCGATCAGATCGCTATCGGTACCGCACTGGTCAAACGTTTCGAGCGGCTGTTGATCGTGCGCGAAACCGAGGCTGATCAGCTGTTCAACGGTGGCAACTTGCAGCAGCTTGAACTGCCGTTGTTTGGCTACCGACTAGCGTTCACTGCCCATGAGGACGCCAGCGGCCGATTCGGCGAATTGGCGACCAGCGGCCTGCTGCGGCGCTGCTTCGATTTCTCGCTCCCAAGCGCTGACGATACGCAGGGCATCGTCCCGCTCTGGCACGGCTACGCACGGCGCTTTATCAGCGGCTATGTTCCGCGTGCCAGTGGACACGAGAGCCGTGTCCGTGGCCGCTTTGTCGGTGTCGCACAGGATGATTTTCCCGAAGCGGGTGATCTGCTCCCATTTGACTTGCTTGCCAGCGAAGATCGCCAGCTCGATGCGCAAAGCAGCCACTGGCAAGGTATCGCCGCCTTGGGCGTGCTCAAAGGTGACATCGACAACCTCGGCGAGCTGTTTCGCGTCGGTTTGCAAAAACCAACCTTTGCCAAGCACGCCGCGCTGTCACGCCAAGTCAACAGCTTCTTTGCCATCTACCTGCCTTGGCTACTGGCCCGCGAGTTTCCGAAGGTCTACACCGTGTTTGCTGGGGGCGATGATTTCTTCCTGATCGGCCCATGGCGCACGGTGCAACGGCTCGCTTGGCGCATGCGCTGCGAGTTTCATCGCTACGTGGCCGAGAACACCAACCTGCACTTTTCAGCAGGCATCGCCACCCAGAAACCGGGTGCCCCCGTGCATGTGTTGGCCGAACTGGCCGAAGACGCTCTTGAGCAAGCCAAGAAATGCATCGAGCCCGGCGGCAGCAAGGCAGAGCCGGTCAAAAACGCCGTCACCTGCTTTGGTCAGACCATGTCGTGGACGCAATGGCCACATTTGGAAGGTTCGCTTGAACGGCTCAACACCCTGCGGGCCGGCATGAACCTCAGCACGGCCTACGTCTATGGCCTATTGCAGTTTGTGGATATGCGCGAGCAGGAAGCTAACGGTGAACCTGAAGCGGCCATGTGGCGTGCCCGCTTCAAGTACCGCACGCGGCGCTTCGTCGTGGATCGCATCCGGGGCTTGGACGAAGTCACGCGCCAGCGCCACTTCACCACCTTGGCCATCGACATCGGTGACAAGGGCATCAACCAGCTCGGGGCGAGCTACCGGGTCGCCCTCTTCAATCACCTCTACCAATTCCGTGACCGTTAAGGAGGCACAGCAGTGGCAACGAATCCGTATTCCAACCAGCAGCGCGGGCCGGGTGGCTACCAGGGTGGCCAGCGGCAAGGCGGTTTCGCCTCGCGCAGTGACGACCGCGACGATGTCGCGACGATCAACCTCCAAAGCATCGTCCTCGGTGCCAAGCCGGCTGCCGATTTGTTCTCTACCCAAGCCGAGCGCGCGGCCGAAGAGGTATCGCGTGCCTCGAAGGAGATGAACAAGTCGAGCCAGCTTCGACGCTTCTACGACGAACTCGTGATGTGGCAAGAAAAGGTTGGCACCGACGATGCCAAGTTCACCGACTGCGAACCCTACATCCGCATGCTCAAGGCCAAAGCGGCTTACGCCAAGGGCCGCAAGCATGTCGATGCCAACTTTAGGGCGCTGTTCGACCACCTGATCGACCAGAGCACCGGCGCCGCAACACTGCGTCAGGCCAAGCTGTTCTTCGAAGCATTCATGGCTTATTACAAGATTCACCGCGCTCAGTAAGCAGGGAGACCACACCATGCAACTCATCAACATCCATCAACTCACCGCCACGCTTGAACTGAAGTCGGGCCTACGCATCGGTGCCAGCGAAGGTGAGATCCGCATTGGCGGCGTGGATAACCAAGTCATCCGCAACCCGCACAGCAATCAGCCCTACATCCCCGGCTCGTCGCTCAAAGGCAAGGTGCGTAGCCTGCTGGAGTGGCGCAGCGGTGCTGTGAAGTCTGAACCGCTGGGCATCCGCGACATGCAGGCGCGGTTCCCGCAGGTGCGTTTGATCCTGCAACTGTTCGGTATTGGTGGCGGTGATCAGCTCAGCGAAGCGGAAGCACTCGATCTGGGTCCAACCCGTCTGGCGTTTTGGGATGCCGATTTGCAGCGAGCTTGGGTGAACGAGTTTGGCAAGGATAAAAACCTGCCGCTCATTGAAGTCAAGTCCGAAAACTGGATTGACCGAATCAAAGGGGTGGCAGGATCACCGCGCCAGACCGAGCGGGTGCCATCGGGGGCGCTGTTCGACTTTCGGCTGTCGATCAAGCAACTCGATATCGACGGTGATGGCGCTGAGCTGCGCCGCACGCTGCTGGCCGGGTTGCGTCTGCTGGAGCTAGATAGCTTGGGCGGCTCAGGCTCACGCGGCTACGGCAAGGTCAAGTTCACCGCGCTGCGCTGGGGTGATGAGGATATTCAGGCCGAGTTCGATGCGCTCGATCCATTTGCCGACGTAGCTGTGGCACGGCGGGCCTAAGCCTCAGGTTCGTCAAGGGGAAGGAGAACAAGGATGAAGACCTACAAGATCACATTACGACCGGAGTCAGCCTTCGGGACCCCGCTGGCAGGCGACACGCTGTTCGGCCACCTGTGCTGGGCACTGCGCTGGCGTTTGGGCGAGGCTGGGCTGACGACTTTGCTGGAGGGCTACACCAGCGGCCTGCCGTTCGCGGTGCTGTCAGATGCGCTGCCGGCCGGCTTGCTGCCTCGCCCCAGTCTGCCGATGGCACGGCTGCGGCACCTCGTCGATCCGAAAGATCGCAAAGCCCATAAGCGCCTCGCTTGGCTACCTGTCGCCCACGCCGCGCTGCCGCTGGCCGAGTGGCAGCAACACGCCACCGAGCTGGACAAGGCGCAGTCCACGCAAACCGAAATCCGCACGCAAAACACCATCCACCGCCTGACCGGCACCACCGGCACAGGGCCTTTTGCGCCGCGCCAAGTCGAGCGCACCGCGCATGCACCCGACAGTCTGCTGACGATCTATGCGGTGCTCAACACAGCACGTCTGGCCGCCGACACCTTGGCGCAAGCGCTGACCGACATCGGCACCAGCGGCTACGGGCGTGACGCTTCGACAGGCTTGGGCAAGTTCACGCTGGTCGGAATCCCGGAGCTGCACGCATGGCCGCAGCCCGCGCAAGCGCGCCATGCACTGACGCTGGCACCGTGCGCGCCGTCCCCCGCGCTGCTCGATGCTGATGACTGCTTCTACCAACCCCTCACCCGCTTCGGCCGCCACGGCAGCCTGCACGCGCTGGGCGGCCAGCCGTTCAAACGGCCGCTGATGATGATGCGAACCGGCGCAGTGCTGGCACTTCGTGAAGCAACTGGCAACACGCCCAAGTTCCATGGCCGTGGTCTGGGCGGTATCACCGAACCCATTTCCACCGCCGAACCCGCCACCGTGCATCAGGGCTACGCCCCACTGCTGCCGCTGACCCTGCCTGCTGCGTGATGGATAGCGAGGGAGAAGAAACTATGAACCGATTCAGCACCACCCAGCCGCTGCGCCTGACACCGCTCACCCCCATCCATATCGGCTGCGGCATCGACTTCGAGCCCACCAACTACGTCATCGACGACGGCGTGCTGTACCACTTCGACCCGGCACAGGTGGCGCTGACAGCACCTGATCGCAAGGCGCTGATAGATGCCGTGAATGATCGCAGTGATGCCGTCAGCAAGGTGCAGCTCTACTTTCACCACGCCCGGCAACGCTACGCCGCACAGGCCAAACAAGTCGTGGCCGTAGCAGCAGGCGTGGCCGAGCAATACGACAAGCGCATCGGTCAGATCGCGCAAAACGAAGGGGCCGGACGCAAGGTCATCAATCAGCTGGAGATTGAGCGCACTGCACACCATCCGCACAGCGGCATCCCGTACCTACCGGGCTCTAGCCTGAAAGGTGCTATGCGCACAGCTTGGCTGGATCAGGTCAATCAGGGACGCCCGCGCTCACCGGATGACCGCAACGCCAACGATATGGAAAAGCGGTTGCTGGGTGGCGGCTTCCATACCGATCCGTTCCGACTGGTCGATGTCTCCGACGCCAGCGGACCTGACGTGATCAGCAAGATTTACTTCAGTACCAACCACAAGAAGCGCCAAGTTTTCAAAGATGGGGCCGAACTGCAAGGCAAGGGTCCAGCTACACGCCGAGAAAGCCTAGTCGGCGGTCAATACGCCGCCCTCGGTAGCGAGTTGCGCTTGGACCTGCTACCCGGCCATGGGCGTAGCGACAAGGTCCCCAGCCAGCGCTTCAACTTGGCCGAATTGGCCAAAGCCTGCAACCGCTACTACATCGGCCGACTACACCGTTTACTGGCCTTGATGGAGCAGCGCGGCTTTGCACATCCCGATTGGCTGACTGGGATGCGTCGTTTGATGATGGCTATTGAACCAGCCCTAGAACGAGGCGATGCTTTCTTGCTGCGTGTCGGCCGCCACAGCGGGGCTGAGAGCGTGACGCTTGATGGCGTGCGCGAGATCCGCATCATGCAAGGCAAGGGGATGCAGCCACGCTTCGACAATGAATCGACCACCCTCTGGCTGGCCGCAGAGCGCGAAAACATCACCCGTGGAGCGTTGTTGCCCTTCGGCTGGTTGCTGGTCGAACGGGCTGATGCGCCAGAAATTCCTGAGGTACGTGCGTGGTGTGAGCGCGAGCCCAAACCGGATATAGCGGCAGTGCATGCACGGCTGGCTGAGGCCCGCGCCCACGCAGAACACGAGGCACAGCAGATTGCTGAAGCGCTGGCCATTCGTCAGGCCGCTGAGGCCGAAGCTGCCCGTGTTGCTGCCGAAGTGGCGGCCAACAGGGCCGCACTAACGCCTCATTTGCGAGATGTCGCAGAGCTGGCAGAAGCTTTACGCAACCGCGTCACGGCACTGCGCGGCGGCAAAGACAAACCCAACACGGATCTGCACAGCAAAGCGCGAAACTTGGCCAAACGAGCCTTGCTTGAAAGCTGGCCCCAAGTCGAGCGCATCGCTTTGGCCGACATGTTGGAAGTGGATCTCCCCAACGCCGTGCAAGTGGACTGGAAAGACGAACGCAAGAAGCTGCAATACACGCAGCTCAAGGCTTGAAACGACCCGTGCAGAACACTGAAAGGACATCCCATGCGTGCTTACCAAACCCAGCAAATCATTTCTGAATCCCATGTGCTGACAGTGCAACTGCCAGACGACGCACCTTTAGGACTGGCTCAGGTGATCGTGCTTTATCCCGAGCCTGCACGACAAGAGACAACACCGCAGCAGACTCAAGATTTGTCGCGTTTCATGGAGATGCTGGCTGCGTTGCCCCCCTCAGGCCGCAGCGATCTGGACATCGAGCAGCAGATCCGTGCCGAGCGCGACGCTTGGGAGTAACTGTCATGCGCGTTTTCTCGGATTTAACTCGGCTTGAATGTCGAACGTATCCACTCAAGGTTGGTGATACCGCTCGCCTTGCAGCGTTTGATCAGCTGTTCCAGACCCGTGGGTATGAAGTTCGGCACCTAGACCGCGAAGTCTTCGATAGCGCCACTCGTCTGCGCGCCGAACATGGGCTCAAAACACCCGACGCCTTCACGGTGACGCCGTTATGACCCTGCTTTCGGTCAACAACACCCTCCCCCTCACCCGCTACCGCATCACGGCCGTGATGCATGACGAGTTGCGCTTGCCGGATTACGCCGGGTCGCTGCTGCGTGGGGTGTTTGGGGCGGCGCTGCGTAAGGCGGCGTGCATGACGGGGATGCCAGCCTGCCCGGCATGCCCGCTGTGGCGCACGTGTCCGTACCCGGCCCTGTTCGAGACCCCGCCGCAGCCTACACAGTTGCGCCAGCAATTCAGCCAAGTGCCCAACCCCTATGTGATTGAGCCTCCACCACTGGGCACCCGCAGCATCGGAGCGGGTGAAGCGTTGGTGTTTCACATGGTGCTGATCGGGGCGCAGACGCAGCACCAGTTGCCGCTGGTGCAATACGCTTGGCAGCGCGCTTTGAAGCAGGGCTTGGGCAAGGAACGCATCCCCGGCGAACTGGTCGCGATGGAAGCCACGGAACCCTTTGCGTCGGTGGGGAACGTGGATGACGTGGATCAGCCGGAACAGCTGACATTGCAGATCCAGACCCCGTTGCGCCTTCAGCACAACGGCCATGCGCTGGGGCCGGATGAACTGAGCCCGCGCGTGTTGCTCAGCCAGCTGTTGCGGCGCACCAGCTTGATGCTAGAGCTGCATATGGGTATCCATCCAGCACCCTTCGACGCCCCGGCGCTGCTGAGCTTGAGTGAGTCGCTCCAAGACGACCGCAGCCAATTGCACTGGAAAGACTGGACGCGCTACTCCACCCGTCAGCGACAAGAAATGACCTTGGGCGGCGTGCTCGGTGCTTGGACCTTGCACGGCCCGCTAGCGCCGTTCCTGCCGTGGTTGCATCTGGGCCAGTGGCTGCACTTGGGCAAGAACGCCACGATGGGCATGGGCGGGTATCGCCTCATGCCGGCCTAGCACGCCTCTCGTCCCCTCACTTCACCTTCTTCACCCCACCCCCCGGCTGTGAGACGTAGATATCGACGCGGCGGTTTTTAGCGCGACCGGGGGCGGTGCGGTTGTCGGCCACGGGTTCATTCTTGCCTCGGCCGGAGGAGCGAATGTGGTCAGCCGCCACCTTGCGAGCGATCAAGTAGGTGCGCACAGCGGCGGCACGGTCTTCTGACAAGCGCTGGTTGAGCGCCACGCTGCCCACGCTGTCGGTGTGGCCGATGACTTCCACCTGCTGATCGGGGCCGATGGTGTCAGCCAGTTGGTCAAGGATCTTGGCCATCGCCGGGGTGATGTTGGCCTTGCCGGAGCCAAAGGACATATCCCCCGGGATGCTGACCCTGATCCGCTGAAGCTCATTGAAGCCCACGCTTCTGACCGTCACACCCGTGCCTTCAGCGATGGTTTCCAGCTCTTTCTTCTGCGCCACCAACGCAGGCATCAGCGGCAAATCGTTGCTCACGATCTCCACCGGACCAGCATCACCCAGCACCGTGGGTTGAAGATCCTTTTGGGCATAAAGCATCGGGACTTCCAGCGTCCCCTCAAGCACCGACAACTCCAAATGGCCCGAAGACGCCTCAGCCAAGTCTTGGGTGTCGAAACCGGGGGTATCGGCATCGCGGGGCGTCGTCTTGAGCGGCGCACCCATTCTCTGGAGCGGATCGCCCGGCGGCAACGCACCGATGATGTCTGCGCGCTCTTGGGCGCTCGGATTGCTCAGCACATAGTTGCCGACATCCACCCCACCACTCAGGCTGCTTTGCACGTTCACCACCTTGTTGACACCCACGTTTGGGTCGGCAAAAGCGGCCGTCTGCGCAAGCGTCACGCCGTCCCCGCTGAAGAGCCCACTCAACTGC
Source organism: Leptothrix ochracea (assembly GCF_041083635.1). Classification (GTDB taxonomy): domain Bacteria; phylum Pseudomonadota; class Gammaproteobacteria; order Burkholderiales; family Burkholderiaceae_C; genus Sphaerotilus; species Sphaerotilus ochraceus. The sequence goes on along the minus strand of NZ_JBFPHB010000007.1, from coordinate 320,566 downwards.
GCAGGCGTGCTGATGATGGCGGCAGTGGTGGCGTCAAAAAGCTTGGAAGCCACGACGGTGCCTGCTGCCGTCAACGTTGCTGGGGTGATCGCCGCCTGCAAGGTGATCGGGGCCACGTCATAGTTGCCCGCATCCGCTCCGGTCAAGGTGGTGGCCACTGTCACCGTCTTGGCGGCACCGACATTCTTGGTGTCGTAGCTCGCCGTTTGACTGGCCACCACAACTTGATCGGCGGCCAAGGCACCTGTAAAGCCGCCTTGCGTGGTGATCTGCGCGGCAGTCGTGGCGTCATAGACCTTGGTCGGCGCCACAGCCGTACCGGTCACATTGCCGCCCGGTTGACCGGATTGGCCCGGAACAATCGTGAGCCTAGTGATGTCCGCCTGCGCCGTGATCGGAGCGATCACGTAGTTGCCGGCGTCCAGACCTTGCAACACCGTCGTCACCGTCACCGGCTTGGCCGTGCCAACGTTCTTGGTGTCATAAGCAGCGCTTTGGCTCAGGAGCGTGACTTGATCGGTACCCAGCGGTGTGCCCAAGGTGCCTGCGGCCGTGATCGCTGCGACGGTGGTCGCATCGTAGATCTTGGTCGGGGCCACCGTGGTGCCGGTCAGCGCCAAAGTGGCTGGGGTGATCGCAGCGTTGAAGGTCAACGGGGCCACGTCATAGTTGCCGGCATCCGCCCCGGTCAAGGTGGTGGCCACCGTCACCGTCTTGGTGCTGCTCACGTTCTTATCGGCATAACTTGCCGTCTGACTCGCCACCACGACTTGATCGGCGGCCAAGGCACCTGTAAAGCTGCCTTGCGTGGTGATCCCCGCAGCGGTGGTGGCGTCATAGACCTTGGTCGGCGCCACGGCGGTGCCAGTCACGTTCAAACCACCACCCGCAGCACTTGGCGTCACGACCAGCTTGGTGATGTCGGCTTGCGCCGTGATCGGAGCGATCACGTAGTTGCCGGCGTCCAGACCTTGCAACACCGTCGTCACCGTCACCGGCTTGGCGGTGCCCACGTTCTTGGTGTCATAGGCTGCGCTTTGGCTCAGGAGCGCGACTTGATCGGTACCCAGCGGTATGCCCAAGGTGCCCGCGGCCGTGATCGCTGCGGCGGTGGTCGCGTCGTAGATCTTGGTCGGGGCCACCGTGGTGCCGGTCAGCGCCAAAGTGGCGGGAGTGATCGCAGCATTGAAGGTCAATGGTGCGACGTCGTAGTTGCCCGCATCCAAACCCGTCAAGGTGGTGGCCACCGTCACGGTCTTGGCGGTACCAACGTTCTTGTCGGCATAACTTGCTGTTTGGCTTGCCACCGCAACTTGATCAGCGGCCAAGGCACCCGTAAAGCTGCCTTGCGTGGTGATCTGCGCTGCGGTCGTGGCGTCATAGACCTTGGTTGGTGCGATGGCGGTGCCAGTCACGTGCAAACCACCACCCGCAGCACCTGGCGTCACGACCAGCTTGGTGATGTCGGCTTGCGCCGTGATCGGAGCGATCACGTAGTTGCCGGCATCCAGCCCTTGCAACACCGTCGTCACCGTCACCGGCTTGGCGGTGCCAACGTTCTTGGTGTCATAGGCTGCGCTTTGGCTCAGCACCGAGACTTGATCGGTGCCCAGCGGTGTCAACGTCCCCGTATTTAGGATCGCCGCTGCGGTGGTTGCATCGTAGACCTTGGTCGGCGCCACGGTGGTGCCGGTCAGCGTCAGGGCAGCTTGCTGGATGGTGCCGACACCTACGGCCGTGGTGGATGGGCTGAACTGATAGCCGTAAACTTGGGTGGCACCGTTGCTGGCCTGAACGCTCAGGCCGCTGGCGGTGACATCCAGACTTGAACCGGCTTGCTTGCTGGCCACACCGGCCACGGTGTAGTCAAACGCCGCAGCGCTCAACACCACCGCGTCACCATCCACCGTACCCGTGGCCCCCAAGCTCAACCCCGCTTGCGGTGCGCTGGTGGTGGTGTCATAGGTCCGCACCACCGGGCCGGTGCTGCTGAGCGTGGGGCTCAGGGTCGGGGCCAAGGCATAGAACATACCGTTGCCGCTGCCCAAAGCGGTGGAACGCGGCTGCGTGGCTGAACCCGACGTGGCGTTGTATTGCTTGAAGTCCGGCACCAACCCGCCGCGCACGTCAGCAACTGGGTTGGCTGACCAGACTTGCCACTTGCCGTTGGGCGTGCTGAGCGCGTTGGTACCGGCGTTGTTGATGAACTGCTGGCCAGCCACCATCACCAAAGCGGTCGGGCTGGTCTCGGTCGAGGTCAGCGGTGCGTTCAAGGTCAGGGTGTTGGCCGCGTTCAACTCCAGCGAACCCGCGACCGTGACCGGCGCGTTGACGGTGATGGTGTTGGTCGCAGCCAAGGTCACATAGACCCCGGCAGGTGTCATGGCCGCCACTTGCTCGGGCGTGAAATACGGCGTCGCCACCGAGTTCTTGACCAGCCAAACAGCACCGGCGTTCGTGACTGCACCTCGACCCATGAGGGGGCTATCGATCACATAAGCACCATTGCTCAGCGCCGTGATGCCCCCTGAACCCAGCTGATCATTGGAGGCCGAGCCAACCAGCGAGTTGGTCGTCCCCACCACGCCCCTTTGAACCGCACCGCCGTTGACGCGGGTCACAGCGCCCACCGCAGCCAAAGCAGCGTTGCTCCATTGCGGGCTGTTGATGACGTAATCGCCGTTGGGGTGATTCAAGGCCGTCACACCGCCCGAACCCACCTGATCGCCCACCTGGGAGCCGACCATTGAATTGGCCGCTGTCACTGTGCCGCCAAGGGCCGCCGTTGCCCCGCTGACCCATGTCACCGCACCCAGCCCTTGATTGGCACCCCAATTGCTACCCCACGCGGGGCTGCTGACCACATAGTTACCGTTGGCCAGCGCGGTCACGCCGCCCAAACCGATCTGGTCCCCCACGCCCACGCCCATCAGGGACTCGGCCGGGAGGAGCACCCCCGCTTTGCCGCTCGCCCCGGAAGCCCACGTCACCGCGCCTTCAGCGTTGGCCCCAAAGGTGGGGCTGTTGACCACATAGTTGCCATCGCTCAGCGCGGTCACACCCCCTGAGGCCACTTGGTCGAACATGGCCGCGCCAATCAACGAATTGCTGGCACTGACCCCCTGCCCGGCCCCGGTTTGACCCGCAGCGATCCATGTGGCGGCACCGGCGGAGACGTTGCCAGAGACCGGATCACTCCAATTCGGGCTGGCCACCACGAACCCACCTTGGGCCAAGGCCGTCACACCTCTTGAGCCCACTTGATCGCCGGCCAAGCCTCCGGTCAGCGAATTGCTGGCGTTCACGGTTTGACCTGCACCGCCTTGAGCAGGGCCCGTGATTTGGGCATGGACCCACGTCACAGCGCCCACGCCTTGGGCCGTCACCCCGGCACTCAACCAATCTGGGCTGCTGACCACATAGTTGCCGTCAGCCAGCATCACCACCCCGCCAGAACCCACCGCGTCACCCAGCGCGGCCCCCGTCAGAGAGTTGGCGGCCGTCACCACTCCTACCGCATTGGCGGCCCCAGCACGGACCAAGGTCACGGCACCTTGTTTGCTGCTCCAAGAAGGGCTGACGATGACGTAGTCACCGTTCTTGAGCGCTGTCGCTCCGCCAGAGCCCACGGCATCGCCGATGGCTTGGCCGACGATCGAATTGGCGGCTGAAACCGTACCAACCCTGCCCGTCAACCCATCGGCCCATGTCACCGCACCAAGGCCGCTCCCAAACTGCGGGCTCAGAACCGCATAATTGCCGTCAGACAGGGGCACGCTTCCGAGTGAGCCCACCCAATCCCCCGACGCAGAACCCAGCAGCGAATTACCGGCACTGACCGGACCCGAAACCCCCGTCAAACCACTGCCCCACGTCACAGCGCCCGTATTCAAAAACCAACTACCGCTGCTGACAACGTAGTTGTTATTGCCGATCAGACCCGTGATTTTCTTGCCCACGATATCGCCCGTATGGGTACCGTAAAGCGTTGAAATCAAAGCCCCGTTTTGGCCGTTATAAAGATAGACTGCCCCCGCACTGGCAAGACCGCCATAAGTGGTGTTCGGTGAGGCCACAACCATGTTGCCGTTGCCGAGCTCAACGGCACCGCCCCCACCGTGCATATCGTTGATGACCGAGGCTCCATTCGGCATCAAATCGATGTAATTCGTCGCAGCACCGGCCACATCAATCACGATATCGGTCGGATCGAGCAATACATGCCCACCTAAACCCGGATTGGCCAGACCTGCGTCATGAAGAATCCCCTTGGCTGAGATTTCGATGAATCCACCGCTCACGGCACTTCCCGTCACGCTGGTGCCCTCATAACGGGTATCGCCATCGGACCAAACAATCACCTGCCCCTTGGCCCCTTGAGCACTGAGATGGGTGCTGACGTTCACCACGGTGCTGGTTGCATTTTGGAGCCCAGGCATCACGGCGCCATGGGCGTCACCCCCCACCCGCACTCGCCCGCCCACATCACTCAGGCCATCGGCGTTGAGGGTCGCGCCGGCCAACACCAAGGTTTGAGCGCTGGCGTCGATCTGCCCACCCTGTGCCCCTTGCGCTTGGTTCAGCCCCGAAAGATAGGCGCCCTTGCCGCCATCAAGCACGATTTGGCCGCCTTGGCTCAGGCCATCGGCATGGATCTGGGCTTGCTGGGTCTGCAACAAGCCATCCACCGCATGCATGGCAACGCTGCCACCCATGCCCAAATTGCCTTGGGCTTGAATGTGGCCGTCTTGCAGCACATTGATGCCGCTGATCACCACCTTGCCGCCTTGCCCGCCCGAGACATCCAGCGTTCCGGCTTGGTAGACCGCATCGCCGCCCAGTTCAATCACGCCGCCCACACTCTGCAAACCACGCGCTTGGATCAAGCCGGTGTTGTTGACCGCTGAACTGGCCAAGGTATCGGCCGCTTGGGCACTCATCTGCACTCGCCCGCCGTCGGCTTGGATCAGACCCGCGTTATCGACCAAGGCCTGCATGGCCCCGGCGTTCACCACCACGTTGAGCAAGCCGTCGCCCGCAAAGTCGAGCGTGACATCGCTGCCCGCCGCCAAGGCGACACGGCCTAACTGCGCCGTGATGGTGCCGGTGTTGCTGAGCTGTCCGCCCAGCAGCCCCACGTAGCCGCCCGCGTCGGTGCTGATGTGGCCTTCGTTGCGCACCACGCCCGCCTTGCCGGCGAAGTGCAAAGTGCCCGCCATGAAATCAGCGTCGCTCGTGTCCAAGGTCGAAGCCAACAGGCCGTGCACGTTGACTTGCGCACCCGGGGCAAACAGCACACCGTTGGCGTTGACCAAGAACACTTGGCCGTTGGCCCGAATCTGACCAAAAATCTGGCTGGGTTCGCTCCCCACCACCCGGTTCAGGGCCACCGCGCTCGGGCTGGGCTGGACAAAGTCCACGCTGGCTGCCGAGCCGATGTTGAAGCTGTTCCAGTTGATGACCGCGCGCTGGCTGGCTTGATTCACCGTGAGATTCGCAGCTCCAGCCACCGGACTGAGCGTCGGGCTGAGCGTGGTGGTCCACGTAGCTTGCCCTGCCACCACCTGCCCGCCACTGGGTAAAGCCGTGGCGGTGACCGTGGCACCCACGGCTCCGGCGGCCCAGCTGACGGAAGGACTCAAACCGCCCAGGCCAAGCACACAGGCAACGGCCAGCACGGCTTGGGCCGCACGGCTGCTGCCTTTGCCGCGACCCCGGGCGATCTCAGGGGCGGGGATAAAGCGTTGGGTGGCGTCGTTCCAGACCAGGCGGTAGCTGCGATTCATGATGAGATCTCCCTTAGAAATTTTTTGTGATCAGCGCCCAGAGACGAGGGCTGCGGTCAAGGTTCGGGCTGGGCATACCGCTGAGACGCCATGCCACAGCGGTTTGGAACACGAGGCTGTAAGGCAACTGCATGTCCAGACCCAAGCCAGCCCCGGAGAAATCCCGCGGCTGAAGGGTTTCGGTGGCCAAAGGGGTGTGGGTAGAAAACCCCCGCGCGGCATCGACAAACACTTTGGCTTGGAGGTTATCGTCCCAAACACGGCGCAATTCGATGTTGGCCATCAGCGCGTGATCCGAAGAACCTTCCCCAGCGGCATAAGCGCGCACACTCTGAGGGCCCCCAAGACTCATCTTTTCTGAGGAGTCCAGATTCTTGCCGGCAGCTTGCCCGCTGAGCTTGAACCCCAGCGTGGTGTTGGCCAAGGTGGGCGTTAAGGGATGGTTGTAGTCCCCTTGAAACCCTAACTTGGCGTAGTTGCCGTTGGTTCGGTAACCCGAGGCGTCTTGCGCGGCATTGGCCCCGTCTAAAACCAAACGACCCAACGTCAACGTGAGCGAGCCTTGGCTGCTGGCGCCCCAAGCCGTGGGATGGTTACCGGACAAACCCAGCGAGAGCACTTGCACTTGCTTGAGGGTATGAGCCCCGTTGGTCAAGTCATCGAAGTGCTTGATATCAAGGGCCCCTTGAGCTTGCACATTGCTGCTGCGACTGCGCACAAGCGGCTGCAAGGCGTAGAGCGTCAGATCGCTGGCTTGGCCGGAAGCATTCAGGCTGGCAAATTCCTGACCCAGTGCGTAGCCCATCAACGAGCCCGCCACACCGAGCTGCAAACCACGTCCGCCCACCGGGGTTTGCCACGCCAGCCGCCCGTAGCGGAACCCCGCACCAGCATAGGTTGCCGTCGCATCCAAGCTGTCACCAAACCGGAACGGGCTGGCAACGTTGATGCGTGCGCTGGCACGCAACTCGCCGGTGTAGCGGCTACCGTAGTTATCGAGCGTGGCGCTGGCGTTGATGGCCCGCTCACTTTGGACCTTGACATCCAGATTGCTGGTCCCCACCGTTTCACCGGGACGCAACACCGATTGCACTTTGACGCCGGGCAAATCACTCAGCACCAACAAATCACGCTCCAGCGGTGCACTTTGCAAAGCTTGGCCGGGTCGCAGATCTGCCAGAAAAGGGGCCACCTGCGTCGGGTTGACCGCTAATGCTCGGGGGTTATCCGCAGCACCTTGGGTCTCGATACCCAATTGCCCCAATTGCCCTTCGAGCACTGCAATCTGAATCGAACCATCGGCAATTTTCTGCGCAGGCAAATAAGCCTTGGCCAACAGATAACCATGCGCGCGGTAATGCGCGGTGAGGCGATCAGCCAAAGCTTGAAGCTGATTGAAATCCAGCTCAATACCTTGGGCATCTTCAAGGATGGTAAGTAATGTGGTCTCAGAAAAAGCGCTTGCTCCGCTGATATGCAGGGCCTTGACTTTGACTTTCAGACCGTTTTGCAACGGCACCGCTTCGGGCTCTTTGGGCGCCTTGGGCATGGCTTGGGCTTCACCCTGAGAACTTGGTTTAACAGCGGTTGAAGGAACCACCTGACGTGATACGTCGCCCCCATCTGGTGTAACAGCGCGCACCCCCACCGGCACCGTAGCAAAGGCTAAAACCAAAGGCAGTGAGTAAGTACGTGACTGAAGCGACATGGGTTTCTTCTCATGGATGTGAATAAATGCTACAGAACTGTTGCGCCCGCGCATCTTATGGATACCGATAAGCATAGCCTATGAACTAATTCACACAATGCAGCGTCACCGATCACGCGTTACATTCAAAAACAAAATTTTATTTTTCTTAAGTTATTGCTCATATCAACATACATGGCAAATATTTCTCACAAAACCGAACAACTTGCCGAAGAACATGTTTAGCGTATCTACGCTACGATTAGAATTCTTTGGGCCTCATTCATTCTTCTTTGACTTTGTTCAGCACAAAAATGACCTGCCAAAAAGTACTCCCGATCACGACCGCCGATTTCCAAGCCAAAGCCGTCAGCAATACCACGCGTTCCGTGGTTGTTTTGGTTTACTCGGGGAAAGCACCCACTTTCGGGGGCGTTGATTATTGCCAGCACATGGACGATGTTGAAACTGAGCTCGAAAAACCCGAGCACAGTGCTGACAAGCTGAGTTTTGATCTTTATGCCGCCAATATCGACGTTGACGGCATGGGCTGGCAGAATAAATTCAATATCACCAGTGCCCCGCTCGTGCGCATCTACAAGAAAACAGCCAATCCCAAGGTGGCCAAGGCTCCCCACGACATTTATGGGGTTTCAACGGCGAACGTGTCCGATGTGTTGACCACCCTCAAAACCGTCTTGGCCAACATTTGATCGGCCTGCTGGGCGGGCACAATCCCGCCCATGCCTCATCTTCTCCCCCAGCCGCTGTTGCTGGATCAACCTGATCGCAGCCAAGCTGTGGCGCGGCTCAACCGCCACGGCTACGCGCTCCTGTCCACCGCCGCACTCACGGGCCTGACCGGCACCGACCGCGAGGCGCTCAACGCGCTGCACGCTGCGTGGAACACGCTGCCGCCCGATCCGCATCTCAAAGACGGCGGCCGTTACCGCTATCGCCGCCACGGCAGCTATATCCAAACCGCGCATGACTTGACGCACGTCCCGCACCGCGCGCACTGGCAGCCCACCACCTACAACGCCTTGCACGGCGGCATGCTGCGCTGGTTTGAGCCGCTTGAAACGGCCTTGAGCGCTTCGCCCGACTTTTTGGCCCTGATCGGTCTTTTGGGCGAGGTTTTTGCAGCCGCCAAGGGTGAAGACCTCGACCACAGCCCGTGGTTCATCGAAGTTCACCCTTTCCGCATCGACACCACCGACGGCGTGGGCCGTCCCACCCCCGAAGGCGCGCACCGCGACGGCGTGGACTACGTCGCCGTGCTGCTGGCCGGTCGCCAAGGCATCCGAGGCGGTGAATCGCGCGTCTTCGACGCCGAAGGCCCCTTGGGCGTGCGCTTCACCCTCACCGAGCCGTGGAGCGCCCTGCTCATCGACGACCAGCGCGTCATCCACGAAAGCACCCCCATCCAGCCCGAGGCGCTGAACACATCCACCAGCCACCGCGACACCCTCGTCATCACCTACCGCCAGCACGGCTTCCAAGATCCGCCGAGGGTTTGATACCGCGCCAGATCAGCGTGAGCACCCAGTGACGATCCAAGGGCTCAAGGGTGACCCTGGGTGGCGGCCAGCACGGCCCCCAACCCGCTGGTACGGCGGGTGCGGCGTTGAAGGGCTTGGGTGAAGACTTCGGGGTTGGGCGCGATGAGGGTGAAGGCGCGGCGGGCGCGGGTCAGGCCGGTGTAGACCAGCTCGCGGGTCAGCACTGCGCTGCCGTGATCGGGCAAGACCAAGGCGGTGTGGCTGAATTCAGAGCCTTGGGATTTATGCACTGTCATCGCCCACGCGGTTTCCACGGCCGCCAGACGGCTGGCGGCGACCGAGCGCAATTGCTCGCCGTCCAGAAACCAAACCCGCAGCAACGCGTCCACATCGGTGCCAGAGCCACGGGGATTGCGCAGGGCGATGCCGACATCGCCGTTGAAAACCCCCAAGGCCGGATCGTTGCGCGTCACCATCACCGGGCGACCTTCGTACCAACCGCCACCCAAACTCCCTGGGCGAATCAGCCCAGCGTGGGCCAAGGCTTGCTCGATCACCTTGTTCAGCCCGGTCACGCCCCAGGTGCCTTCGCGCAACGCGCTCAGCACCCGAAAACTTTCAAAGCTGCGCAGCAACTGGCGAATCCATGCCTGGCGATCTTCAACGCCTTCAGTCCCATCAACGCCGTCATATGCTGGCCCAGCTTTGAGCAAGCTGAGAAAGCTGCGATAGCCGCCCGGCGCCCCAGCGCGTCCATGCAGCGCCAGCTCCCCCAGCGCATGGGCGTGCTGCGGTTGTTGCAGCGCCAGCGGCGCACCCGGCTCACGGGACTCCGTTGGACCAGCGGCGTGCAGCAGCGCCCAAGCCGCCATGGCGTCGCCGGTGTTGACCGCTTGGGCCAAGGCGGCAATGGCCCCGCCAAAACGCTGACTGGTGCGCAGCATCACCACCTGCTGCGCCAAGTCAGACACGGTATCGGTCGGGCCTGCGCGCACTTGCGGCGGCAAGATCTGGCCAGTCGCAGCTTGCACCCATGCACAGGTCTCCGGCGCATAGGGCCGATCCGGCACGTGATCGCACAAATCGCCCAACACCGAGCCAGCCTCGACCGAAGCGAGCTGATCCTTGTCGCCCAGCAGGATCAAGCGCGCCGTGAGCGGCAAAGCTTCCAACACCCGCGCCATCAGCTCCAGATGCACCATCGACGCCTCGTCGATGATCAAGACATCGACATCAAGCGGCTGACTGGCGTCATGCACAAAGCGACGACTGTCTGGCTGCACGCCCAACAAGCTGTGCAAGGTCTGCGCCGGCCGCAAATGCTCGGTCAGGTGGTGCACAGCAGGTCCGGAGAGTCCGGATAACTTGACCAGCGCCGATTCAATCGACTGATGCAAGCGTGCCGCCGCTTTACCGGTGGGCGCTGCCAAGGCCACGCGCAGGGGTTGCTCGGCCAAGCTTTGCAGCAGCACCAGCAAACGCGCAGCGGTGTAGGTCTTGCCGGTTCCCGGCCCGCCAGTCAGCAGGGTCAGGCCCCGGCGCAGCGCCAGCCCGCAGGCCACCTGTTGCCAATCCACGGCATCGGTCGGATCAAAGAGCGTTTGCAGCACAGCCTGCGCCTGATGGGCGTGGTGATGGGCGTTGTCATGGGCGTTGGCCTGCACTTGGGGGAGCGTCCGAACCCGTTGCAGCAGCGATTTGGCGATGGACTGTTCATCCATCCAGTAGCGCCGTAAATAGAGCCTCGGGCCATCGAGCACCAAGGGCGTGGAGCCGGCCTCGGCATGACCCACACAGGGGCTGCTCATCTCCCCCAAAGCGCCATCCAGCACGTCATTCAGTTCACGCACGGCTTCGACCGGCCAAGCCAAGTCGCTCCCCAGCTCTTTCCCCAGCAGCCCATCAAGGCGCAAACAGGTGTGCCCGGCCGACTCAAGTTGCGCCAGCAAGGCGGTGGCCAGCAGCAGCAAAGGCTTGGCTTCGGGATCAAGGCTGTGGATGAAGCGCGCCAAGGCCAAGTCCAGCGCCCGCAACCAGCCCGCATCGCGCCAGCGCTGCAAGGTACGCAACATCGTCGCAGCGTCGTTCATGGCAACGTTCATACCGGCTCCTTGGCCCACAGGCCGTCCAGATCCGCCAGCCAAGCTGCTGTGGCGGGCAGCAACACGGTGCCAGCGCACGGCCCTTGGATGCCGCGCACAAACAGCACCATCGCCCCGCCCAGATGGCGCTCCGGCGCATACGCTGCACCCAGCCTTTGGCGCAAAAGCCGGTGCAGGGCCATCAGGTAGAGCGCGGCCTGCACGTCGTAGCGATGCTGCAAAACGGCGTGGACCAACGCACGCTCGGTATACGCACCATCGCGCTCGCCCAAGTGATTGCTCTTGTAGTCCAGCACCCAATAGCGCCCGGCGTGTTCGATCACCAGATCGGCAAAACCCATCATCAAACCGTTCTGCACCCCTTGGGTCAGCGCCGGCCGATCCAGCCCCGGCCAGCCGTGACGCCGACACACACCGTCCAGCTGCTGCAACGAGGCCGTGGGCGCAGGCATCCAGAACTCCATCTCGGCCAAAACCCGGTCGGCGGCGCTCAGCGGTGCGCTGAGACCCGGCAAGGGCGTCTCGACGATGGTTTGCAGCCACGGCACCAAGGTCTCGGCCGACCAGCCCCCGCCTTGCGGGCTTTGCGGATTTTGAAGATCACAGCGGCGCTGCAAGGACTCAGCAAAGCTTGATGTGTGGACGCTGGCCAACCCGGCCTGCGCCAAGCCTTGCAAGCAGGCGTGAATGAAGCGACCCGCTTCGGAGCCTCTGGGGAAGCGATGCCAGGGCTGCTCTTGCATCAACCCTTCGACAGGCTCAGGGCGAACGGACACAAAACCAGCACCATCGGTGTCAAACGCCATGTCCTCGGGATCGTGATGGTCCAGATCACGCACCCAAGCTGAAAAGCTGCCGATGGCCCAGTCGCGCTCAAAGCGGGCTTGGTAGGCTGGGGCGTCGAGCACCAAAGGCGGCAGGCTGCGGGCTTGCCAGAGCGTGCAAGGCAACGCACCGCCCGCCTCCGTAGCAAGGCTGAGATGGAAAAGCTCAGGTGACGCCGGTGCCTCCGGTGACCAAACCTGCCACAGCAAAGCAGGCAGATCGGGCGCTTTGATCTGCCAAGCGTCATCGGCATCGATCTCTGCCCCAGCCAGCAACCAACCCAAGGCACTGCGCGTCACCGTCGTGGCCCCCACGCCTTGCGGGTCGGCCTTGGCGGTGGTGGCCGAGGGCGGCACCAGCCCCAACCACAGCGCATGGCGCGCGCGGGTCAGGGCCACATAGAGCAAGCGGATGTCTTCGCGCAAGGCTTCTTGGTCCAGACGCTCGTCGTCTGGGTCCTCCGAGTCCGTTTCATCACTGCCCTTACCATCGCCTTTATCACCGCCCCCCCGGCGCACGCTGGCCGCAAACGGCACAAAGACCAGCGGGTACTCCAAGCCCTTTGACTTGTGCACCGTCACCACCTGGACCAGATCGGCTTCGCTTTCCAGCCGCACGATTTGCTCGTCACGCCCGCCTTCCGGCTCGGCGATCTGATCGCTGAACCAGCGCAGCAAGGCGGGCCCACCGTCGAGCTTTTGGCTGGCAGCTTGGAGCAATTCGGCCAGATGCAGCACGTTGGTCAGACGGCGTTCCCCCGCGCTTTGCGCCAGCCACTGGGCCGGCAGACCCCGGCCGTGCAAGGTTTGACGCACCAGCGCCAGCACCCCTTGGCGTTGCCACACGCCGTGCAACTGGCGCAGCAAAGCCAGCGAAGCATCCCACGCCGCGTCGTCTTGCACTTGGCGTGCCAGCTCGGCCAAGGGCAAGCCAAAAGTGCCGCCCGCCAACGCCGCCCGCGCCAAACGTTGATCCAAAGGCGAGGCCACAGCCCGCAGCCAGAGCAACAAGTCAGCCGCTTCCGGGCTGGCAAACACGCTGTTTTGGTCCGAGAGGTACACCGAAGCCACCCCACGACGCTGCAAGGCTTGGCGCACCGCGTCGGCCTCACGCCGACTGCGCACCAGCACCGCGATATCGCGCGGTGCCAAGCGCACCCAAGGGCGGCCCACCCCCATGAACCCCGCATCCGGGTCGGCGAGCCGGGCCACGATGGCTTCGGCACAGTGCGCTGCGCCTCGGCGCAAGGCTTCAGCCGCTTTCCAGGCACGCGTTTCCGCATGGATGCTCAAGGCTGGCGCGGGTAAACGCTCGGGTCCCGTCACCCAACGCTCGGCACGGCCTTTGGCTTGCACCGCTTCAAAGGGCAGGCCGGGCCGGCCTTGGCGATCCACCAAAGCAAAGGCCCCGCCGGGATTGCGCGTTTCGGCGCGCTCGAACAACTGGTTCACCGCCTGCACCAAAGCCGTGGCTGAGCGGTGGTTCACACCCAAGGCGTGATGACGCGGCGCGGTGGCTTGGCGGGCCTGCAAATAGCTGTAGATATCGGCACCGCGAAACCCGTAGATCGACTGTTTGGGGTCACCGATCAACAGCAAAGCCACCTTGGGATCGTTGCTGGCTGGGCGGTACAGACCCTCAAAAAGCTGCATCTGGCGCTTGGAGGTGTCTTGGAACTCGTCAATCAGCGCGGCCGGAAATTGCGTGACGATGCGCTGGCGCAAGCGTTCGCCTTGGGGGCCGAGCAAAGCGTGATTCAGGCGCTCCAGCAAATCAGCAAAACCAAAGCAGCCCTGCTGGCGCTTGAGTGCCGCGATGCGCTCCGCCACGCCCTTGGCGGCATGCAGCGCCAGCTGCGCGTGCAGATCCGGCTCACGCGCCAAGGTGGTCAAGAGCGCGTCGTACTCGGCAAAGACGGGCGGCAGATCGACGCTTTGGCCTTTTTTGAGTGCGTCCAACAAGTTTTGCGGCCGCAAACGATCTTCTCGCCCCCTCTGACGCGCGCCCTCCGGGCTGAAATCCGGTCGATCCACGGCCTCATCAAGCGCCCAGCGCTCCAGGGCCGTCAGCACCGCCGACACGGTGTCCATCCGCAGCTTGACGCCGTTGAACGGGTTGGTTTTGGCCTGCAGCCGCTCAAAGAGCCAAACGCGCATGCTTTGCGTGCGCTCCACCCAACCGGCTTTCAAAACGTTCAAGCGCTCGGTTTGCTGACCAAGGAGGTCACGGAGCTCGAACGGTTGCACGGGTGTTTCTTGGGTTTCTTGGGGTTTGCGCGCCCAACGGGCCAGCCAAGCACGCACGTCAGCTGCGCAGGCGGGCAGGCCCGGCCAAACAGCCAACACCCGGGCCACGTCCACCGGGCGCAAGGGATAGATCTCGCGCCGCCAGTAATCGCGCAACGCTTGATCGAGCCAGACGTTCTCGTCGCTCTCCAAGATCTCGTCAAAAAGCTGACCGCTGTCAAAGGCGTGCTCGCGCAGCATGCGTTGGCACCAAGCATCGATGGTGTGGATGGCGGCGTCATCCATCGACTCAGCCGCCATCGCCAGCCGAAAAGCCGCTTGCTCACGCGCCCGGCCTGCGGGGTACGCAGCGCGTAGATCGGCCAAGAATGGCTCCGGGGCCATCGCCTGCACGTCATGCACGTCATCCGCCCTGAACCAACGGGCCGCCTCGACCAACTTGGCGCGGATGCGATCCGACAGCTCGCGGGTGGCGGCGCGGGTGAAGGTCATGACCAAGATGTCACCCGGGAGCAAGGCTCGAAGCGACGACTCAACCTCACCGTGGTGGCCCAGCACCAAGCGCAGATAAAGCGCTGCGATGGTCCAGGTCTTGCCCGTTCCGGCGCTGGCCTCGATCAACCGGCTACCGCCGAGCGGCAAGCGCAACACATCCAAGGTGGTCATGAAAGAAGCTCCTGGTCGGGGTCCTGCGCATGGGCATGGGCATGCACCACCACCGAGCCCTCGATCCAGGCCAGCAGCGGTGCCAGCAAACGCTGCGCCCACGCTTGGCGGCGCAGGCCCAGCAGCACATCGTCAAGCTCGGGATAGCAGCGCAGCCAGTAAGCGTCGCGCTCCTCGTCGTAGACCGCACGCAACTTATCGACATCCAAGGCTTCAGGGTCGGCTTGACGCAAGGCGGCCACGGCGGTGCGCAGCGGCAGCGGCAAGGGTTCGGTTTGGCTGACCGTCCACGCTTCGACCAAAGCGTGCAAGGCCTCCTGCGCTTGCTCGGCCCCGAGCGGCGCGGCGTCCAGCCAGACATCCCGCCCCACCAACACGCTGCGCAGCGCCAGACCTTGGGCGGCAGCAGCGAGCATGCGCACCCACACGCCGATCAACACCTCGACACGCGGCGAGCCCAAGGGCGCGGCCTTGGTGGGTTTGCCAGCCAAGCGCTTGGGCAAGCGCTCCAGCATCACCCGCTCATCGGGTTGATAGAGCGGTTGATCGGGCGGTTGATAGGGTGGTTGGTGGGGATCAAGGTGCAAACCATCCAACCAGTCTTCAAGCACCTGGACACCCACTTGGCCCCCTCGTTCGCCCTCAAAGACCGCGTGCAACAACTGCTTCGGTGCCGCCACCGACCAGCGCTGGCAAAGCTGACGCCACGTCAAGAGCATCGGCGTGGCGTCCTCGATCAATTGGCAGCGTAGATGCTCGCCCAGGCCCGCCAACGGCAACACGCCACTGCGCACCAAGGCGGAGGCGCTGTCATGCATCGCTTGGCGAAGACGGCGCTCATCCTCCTCGACCGGCCAAGCCACCAGCGACGCCAGCGGCTCGGTGGCCCAGAGCAAGCGCATGCGCTTGGCCCCGTCACGGCCATCGACTGGGAAGGGTTCTTGGTCCAAATCGTCCTCGTCCTCCCAGCCCAGATCGACCCCGAGCCGATGGCGAAAATACGACCGAGCCGGGTGGCTCAGGAAGCGACTGAGCATCGATAGCTCCAGCACCGCGTTGGCGCCAGCGGGCAGCGTCACTAAGGACTGCGCTGGAGGTTGCGGTAGAGGTTGCGGCGCAGCGTCGTCTTCATGGGCGCTGCGCCACTCGCGGGCGTAGGTTTCAAAGGGTGGCCCAACATGCGCTTCGAAATAACGCCGACTGAAGGGCTGCATCGGGTGCTCGTGCGTCAGGCGCTCGACCCGTTCGGGCGACCAGCCGGCGGCGAGGTAATCGCGCAACTGCGCCACCAAAACCGAAGGCGGCTGCGCGCTTTGATCACGGGGGCTGCGCCCCACCCAGCTCAGGTAAAGGGTGCGCCGGGCCGCCAACAGCGCTTCGAGCATCAAGGTGCGGTCGTCGTCGCGCCGCGCCCGGTCGCCGGCGCGGCGCTGCCCGGCCAAGGCCATCAGATCGAAATCACTCGCTGGAGCGCGTCGCGGGTAATCGCCCTCGTTCATGCCCAACAAACAGACCATCTCAAAAGGGATGGCCCGCATCGGCATCAAGGTGCAAAAAGTCACCCCTCCGCCGATAAAGCGCTGGCCCAAGTCGGGTGGATGCAGCCCACCCAGCCACGCGGAGCGCAGCACCGCCACCGAGATGAGCTCGGTGAAACCCGCTTCCTCGCAGGCTTGCAGCCAGCGCTCCAGACTTTCATCAAGGGCCACCACCAGCAAGCGTTCAGCTTCTTCTTGGGGGGCAAAGAAGGCGCGCACCAAGGCGCGGGCGCGCTCGGCCCAAACGCTGGGTGCGGCGGCTTGGGCGGCCAAAGTGCTCCAGTCGATCAAGGCTTGGATCAGCTCGGCCAAGGCGCCTGCCAAGGCGGCGTCCAGCCCCGCCACGTCGGCATAAGGCTCGATCCCGGCAAAGGCCGGACTCGCCCCACTGGCATAACCCAGCAACATGCGCTGCAAGCCAAAAAGCCACGTGTTGATGGCCCCACACGCGTCCAGCCCCAGTTGCTCGCGCTGCGGGGCCGACAAGCCCCAGCGCACCCCCGCCTGACGCAACCAGCGCCCAAGCAAAGGCCGCTCCTCAGCAGGGATGCCAAAACGCGCCGCCAAGGGGGCCACGTCGAGCAAATCTTCAATCTCGCTCACGCTGTGACGTTGCGGCTGACGCAGCAACCACGTCAGCGCCAGCAACATCGGCGGCTCACCGTGCGCGCCCAAGTCAGCGATTTCAAACGGGATGAAGCGTGGATCAGGGCGCGGGGCCGAGCGGTACTGGCCAAACACCGCCCGGATCACCGGCACATAAGGCGCAATGTCCGGCACCATCACCACCACATCACGCGGCCGCAGGCCTGTGGGATCCCCCTCCCCCGCCTTGAACAAGCGCAGCAAGGCGTCGTGCAACACCTCGACTTCGCGCTGCGGGCTGTGGCAGATGTGGAAAACGATCGAGTCATCATCGACCTCGACATCGATATCTGTCTCAACCATCGCCATCCGCTCAGCGTGTTCGGCCAACGGCAGCAAGTCTCGAAGGGCGGCTTGCACCTGACCGAGCAAGCGTGTGGGCAGATCAGCGTCGAACAAATCAACCCGGGGCAACACGCCGTGGCGCTCTTCGAAAGCGTCGAGCAAGCGGATGAAATCGCGCCCTTGGCGGCCCCACGCCGCCAACAGCGGATGCGACTGAGCATGCGCGGCTTCCAGCGACAGAGCCGCCGGATCAAAACCGGGGCGCTGGCGCTGCTGACGCCGCACATGGGCCAGCAATTCGCGCCCTTCGATGATGTCGGCCCAGTGGTATTGGCAAGGATTGGGCAGCGCCAGCACCACCTGCACCGAACCGGCCAAGGCCGCCAAGGCCTCGATCACCTGCAAGGGCAAGTGCGAAACGCCAAACAAGACCACGCGCCGGGGAAGCTGCGGTAGATGCGAAAGAGGCTGGAGCTGCGAACGCTGCAAAAAACGCGCATGCACCTCGGGCCGCAAAGCTTGGCGACCGTTGGGGCCTTCGGGATCAAGCTCCGCCACCAGGCGCCGCCACAGCAGCACTTGCCAGCGCTGATCGGGCGGACAAGGCAAGCCGCCGTCCAACACGACCTCACCCCCAGCCTCATCGTTCCCCGCCAACCATGCTCGGAGCCAATCGGGCCGATAGATCTGGTACTGGTCGTAGAGATCTGCCAGCCGCTCGGCCAGCTGGAAACGGCGCAAACCCGGGTCCGTCGTGAGGGGGGTCTCGTCGTCCACCCGCAAAAAAGCGCGCAGGGCGTCAAAGGCGGGTTCTTCCAGCATCTCGGTACCCAGGCAGCGCATCAAGCGCCACGTCATCGGCCCTTTATCGAGCGGCGAGCGCGTCGGCACCGCGCCCAGCACCGCCCGGTAGCTGCGCCACAGAAAGCGCGCCGGCAACTCGACCCGCGTGGCCGCGCACACCCCCGTGTGTTCCGCCAAGCCGCGCTTGAGCCACTCGGCCATGCCGTTGCTTTGCACCAGAAAAACTTCTTCTTCCAGCGGCGCCAAGGGATGCGCAGCCAGCCAAGCCAGCACCGCATCGCGCAGCCACTCCAGCCGGTTGCCATGCAAGGCGATCCAGCCAGACTGGATAGAGGGGATCGTCGTCATGCGGCGGCATCGTACCCGCCATCCACCACCGACCCATGGCGCATCGATGCCACAGGTCTCAGGCGCACCCGCCTCAACAAGCGTGAACAAGCACACGCTTGGGTGCTTGTCGCTACCCAGAGGCAACCATGGACCCACACACCCCTTATTCAAGGGGGTAGCTTGACGGCTTCGCCCCTCGATATCGACCCACCCATGTCCACCCCCTTGGACCTCTATCGCTTAGGTTTTGAGCTCGGTCTCGATCACGCCCGCCATGGTTTGGCCCCACCGTCGAAGTTCCGCATCGTTGGACACCCCGTTTGCGAAGGCTGGGCCAGCGGCTTATCCACCCATGCCACCAAGCCCCTGAGACGCTTGAACGGCCCCGGCCCCTCACTCGCCATGCGGCATTGGTTGCGTCTACGCCTCAACGCTTGGTGCCATGGCGAAGGGGTCGATTTGCGCACTTTCACCCCCGATTTGCTGGAAAAAATTGTCCCGCGCAACCATCCTGAGGCCGCGAGTTACTGCCCCATCACCCGCTGCGCGCTGCGAGGTATTGACCATCACCTTCAGGAGAAAACACCCCATGACGCCAAAGTGGTGCGTATCAACACCGCGCTTGCGTGGTCCGAAGGCAACGTGATGCTGGTGGGGCGCAATGCCGCCGATGCCTTGGCAAAGCTACCCACAGCGCCAACACAACGACTCCAACACGCCTTAACCCTGCTCCAGCAACTGCGCCAACAACCCAAGGGGTCATCATCGGTCTCACAGAGCACAGGCCAAGCCATGATTGACGGCTTGCACGCTGGGCAATGGGCGCGTATGGGAGTGATGCTCTCGTTGTCCACACCGCTCAAGCATCAGCAAGCCGCCACGCTGCCTCTTTTGGTCTTGCCCCCCCATTGTTTGCAACCCATCAACCCCATTCAAGATGTGCAAGCCTTGCTCACCACCCTCTGGCTCAGCCCCGGATGGAGTCGGCGACGGCAGCAAATCGAGATGTTGATCGACCGGCCCCAGCCCTACCGCACCTTGCGACGTTTCCTGGATCTCTTCGTCCAGCGTCTGATGAAATCAGTTCACCCTGATCAGCCCTTGATGTGGCGCTGGGCCATTGAAGACACATGGCGACATACCGATGTCTTGCAGCACTGGCATCAATTCGCCCTGCAAATTGACGCCACCGAAGCTGAAAGAATCAAAAACCATGCCAATATGGTGCTTGATACAGCCACGAATCACCCATGAAACCCTCCCCTTGGATTCGCTTGATGGTTGTCGGCACCTTGGCCTTGAGCCCCGTGCTGACGGCCCAAAGCCAAGCCGCCCTCCCGAGCCGTTCATCCACCACAAGCGCGCGGGTGATCGTCAAATATCGCAGCCCCATTGGAACAACAACCGCCCTTTCAGCGACCCACCGCACCACAAGCTTGGGACTGCGTTTGGGCCGTAGCTTGATGGGTGGCGCCACCATTGCGCCTCAAACCCAAGTGGTTCATGCCCACGGCGTGGACAGCCAAACCTTGGCCCGTGAACTGGCCGCCGACCCGCAAGTCGAGTACGCCGAGCCCGATCAACGCCGCCGCGCGCACGCCATCCCCAACGACAGCTTCTACGCCAACGGCCAAACGCTGGCCGGCATCCCCGCCAAGGGCCAGTGGTATTTGCGCGCCCCCGCCGCCCCAGCCTTGGCCGCAATCAATGCGGAGCCCGCTTGGGCCTTGAGCACCGGCAACGCCAACGTGGTGGTGGCGGTGCTCGACTCTGGGATCGTCGGCAGCCACCCCGACTTGCTCAACAAACTCGTGGCAGGGCGGGATTTCATCTCCGACCCCTTTATTGCCAACGACGGTAACGGCTGGGACGCTGACGCCACCGATGCCGGCGACTGGCTCACGGCAGCCGAGATCAGCGCCCACAACATGACCAGCAACGATCCGTGCTGGGGGATGGATGCCACCTTTGTCGCGGATAGCTCGTGGCACGGCACGCAAGTGGCGGGGCTGATCGGCGCCGCCACCAACAACGCCTCAGGCATGGCCAGCGTCGGCCAAAACGTGCGCATCATGCCGCTGCGGGTGCTGGGCAAATGTGGCGGCTGGGACTCAGACATCATCGCCGCCATGCGCTGGTCGGTCGGTCTGAGTGTCAGTGACCCGGTGACATCCGCAGCACTGCCGCTCAACCCCAACAAAGCCCACGTGATCAACCTCAGTTTGGGTGGGCCAGGCCTATGCAGCAACACCTATAACCAAGCCATGGCCGAAATCCGTGCCACCGGGGCTGTGGTGGTGGCTTCAGCAGGCAACGACGGTTTGGCCGTCAACAGCCCCGCCAATTGTCCCGGCGTGATCGCTGTGGGGGGACTCGATCACAGCGGCACCAAGGGCGATATGTCCAGTTTGGGGCCCGAGATCACCGTCTCCGCGCCCATGGGGGATTGCCCAGGCAACACGGCCCCGTGTGGCTACCCCATTTTGAGCACCAGCAATCCCGGCACGACAACGCCCTTGGCTTATGCCGCCAACCCGACTGCGACTCAATCAGCTTCGTACTTCACCAGCGATGGCACGTTGGTCAGCAACGTCAGCCGGGGAACCAGTTTTTCTGCACCGATGGTGGCAGGAACGGTGGGGCTGTTGTTGTCGATCAATCCGGCGCTCACACCCGATCAGATCAAACGCATCTTGCAAGGCACCAGCCGCCCGTTCCCAGCCGTCTCGACGGCAGCCACCTTGGGTGGATGTGCCGTCCCCCCAACGCCCAGTGCGATCACCGTCGCCAGTCAAGCCAACTGCCATTGCAATGGGGATACCTGTGGCACCGGCATGTTGGACGTGGGTCAAGCGATCAACGCGTTGCCAAGTGGGTTGGTTTTTGCCCAGATCGACAACATCCCGGCGGTGCTCACCACCAACAGCCCCATCCAAGTGCGTGGGTCAGCTTTTCGGGCCAGCACCAACGGGGCAGCCAGCAGTGCGGCCGTGGGCTGTTATCAATGGTCCATCAACACGTACGGTCAGAACGTGGCCAGTTTTGTGAGTGCCAGCAACACAGCCACACCAACCATCAACTTGTGGTCCTTGGGCCGTTTCTCATTGACGCTCAGCACGTTTTCAGATCCCCAGTGCCTCGTGCCCTTGGCGCAGACCCATGAGGTCCTGACGGTGAGTGCGACGGGCAGCAATACCGGCGGTGGCACAGGGGGCGGCACAACCCCCCCACCATCGACCGGCCCTTCCACCCCCCCCTCCACCGCCAACAGCAACGGTGGTTTGGCGCTGGATGGCCTGACTTTGGCGCTGTTCGGCTTGGGGCTCTTGGGCCATGGGCTGCGTCGGCGACGCAGCCGCCACGACCCCGTCAAGCCGATGCGTTGAGCTTGAAAAGCTGGGCGGCGTTGTTCGACGTCGCCTCAGCGACTTCCTCCACCGCCAACCCTTTGATGCGCGCCAGCTCAGCCGCCACCAACGGCACCAAGGCCGGGGTGTTGAGCTTGCCCCGGTGCGGTGCAGGGGCCAGATAGGGACTGTCGGTTTCGATCAGGCAACGCTCCAGCGGCACGGCCTTGGCGACTTCGCGCAAGTCAGCGGCGTTGCGGAAGGTCAAGATGCCGGAAAACGAGATATAAAAACCCAGGTCCAGCGCGGCAAGAGCCACGTCCAGCGTCTCGGTAAAGCAGTGCATCACACCGCCGACCTCGCTGGCTTGCTCGTCACGCAGGATCTGCAAGGTGTCTGGGGCCGATTGGCGCGTATGCACCACCAAGGGCTTATGCACCGCGCGCGCTGCCCTGATGTGGGTGCGAAAGCGCTCACGCTGCCAGGCCATGTCGGCCACGCTGCGACCGTTCAAGCGGTAGTAATCGAGCCCAGTTTCACCGATGGCCACCACCCGCTCACGGCCCGCGCGCTCCACCAGCTCATCAAAACTCGGCTCACGCGCCTCGTCGTTGTCGGGATGCACGCCCACCGTGGCCCAGAGCAAGCTAGGCTCGCTCACCACCAAAGCATGCAGCGCGTCAAAGGCTTCAAGCGAGGTGCCGATGCAGATGGCGCGCTGCACATCAGCCGCTTGCATCTGGGTGCGGATCTGGGGCCACTGCGCCAGCAGTTCAGGAAAATTCAGGTGGCAATGCGAATCAACGTACATGGGGGCGGGGGCGGCTTAGAGGCTTAAATGGTCTGGGTCGGCTTGCCGGACTGAATGGCGGTGCCCAGCAGCTCCTCGATGCGGATGCGCAAGATGCGGGCCTTTTCATCGTTGGAAAAACGCACGCCCACACCGGGGGTACGGCCACCCGGCGCATTGGGCGGCGTCAACCAAGCCACACGGCAATGCACGGTGTAGCGCTGCGGATCATCCGGCAGCGTCATGAGCAGATAGACATCCTCGCCCAACTTGTAGTCACGGTTGGTCGAGAAAAAGATGCCGCCGTCTTCAAAGAAAGAGATGTAGGCGGCATAAAGCGCGCCCTTTTCCTTGAAGTTCAGTTGGATCAACCCGGAGCGCGCCGGTGGAGCGGCGCCGGCGGCGGCAAGATTGGGGCGTGGGGGGGTGAGTTCACTCATGGACGTGAGTGTATCGAGCCCCCGGCCTCTCGCAACACGCCTTGGGCGTGCGAAACCAACGCTTCACAACTCAGTGCAGCGTGCCAAGGATGCTCAGCATCTTGAGCAAGCTCACGCAGCTCAATGGCCCAGCGTGTCAAGGCCATCAAGGCTGAGCGCACCGGCGGGCCACCTTGGCTGAGCGCGGTCGCACTGAAGTAACGCGGGGCACAGCCAATGGCATGCAGCATGTGGTCATGACAGTACTTCTGCAAGGCGTCAATCAGCACCGGCAAGGGCCAATCGGCCAAAGCAGTGGCGTCGCCTCGGGCCAAGCGATCGGGCAAAGCGCGCCAAGCAGCCCCGTCGAGCCCGGAGCGCACCATGGCCAAAGCCCGCAGGGGTTCGCCACCGCTGGCATCAAGGACCACATCACCCTCTTTCACACCTTGGTCGAGCAGCCAAGCCAGCGCCAACGCACGGTCAGGCAGCGGAAGGCGCTGCAACTGGCAACGGCTGCGCAGGGTCGGTAGCAAGGACTCGGGCGAGACCCCGCAAGAAAACACAAAGCGCACACCCGCGGGCGGCTCTTCGAGCGTCTTGAGCAAAGCATTGGCCCCAATGGCATTGATCTGTTCAGCCGGATGAATCAGCACCACCTTGGTGCGCCCCCGGCTGGCCGTCAGGGTGCAAAAATCAAGGGCAGCGCGGATCTGTTCAACGCGAATTTCACGGCTGGGCTTGCGTTTGCGGACATCCTCGCCGTCTTGAGCCTCGACGGGCAGTCCAGCTTCAGCGCGCAACGCTTCGGGAACGATCAGGTGCAAATCAGGATGGGTCCGAGCGGCGAGCAATCGGCAACTGGTGCAGTGCCCACACGCGGTCTGATCAGCGCTGGGCTGCTCGCAAAGCCAAGCCGCCGCCAGCGCCAGCGCGAAACCGAAGGACCCCGTCCCCGAAGGGCCGTGAACCAACAGAGCATGGCTGTGATGCGCGCCGTTGAGGGCTTGCTGCAATGCAGCCTCCAGCCACGGCAAGGGCCGACAGGTCTCTCGCTCGGTCAAAACTACCATCCGCGCTGCTCCAGTGAAGTCATGATCTGTGTGCGCACGTCATCCAAGCTCACGGTGGCATCGAGCCGCAACACCCGCTGAGGTGTGGCGGCAAAGCGATCGCGGTAGCCTCCGGCCACTCGGGTGAAAAAATCGAGCGCTTCGCTCTCAAATCGATCCGGCGTGCGCGCCGCAGCCCGACGGGCCGCAGCGATCTCAGGCGGCAGGTCAAACCAGAGCGTCAGGTCCGGCTCACGCCCCTGTTGCACCCATGTCGCCAGCTGTGTCAACACAGCGGTATCGAAGCCCCGCCCCGCGCCTTGATAGGCAAAGGTCGCATCGGTGAATCGATCACACAGCACCACCGCACCGCGTGCCAAAGCGGGCTCGATCACGTGGACCAGATGATCGCGCCGCGCAGCAAAGACCAGCAAGGCTTCGGTCAAGGCATCCATCGGTTGGTGCAGCACCGCCTCACGCACATGTTCTGCCAAGGGTGTGCCACCGGGTTCACGGGTGCAAAGCACATCCAAGCCCTGATCGCGCCAACGCTGGGCGATCGCTGCGATATGACTGCTCTTACCGGCACCGTCAATGCCTTCAACCGTCACCAAACACCCTTGCGGGCCGGATCGTGTCATGGACCACTGCTCCTGTTGCGTTGAAACCGATTCACGGCGCGATTGTGTTCGTCCAAGGTCTCGCTGAACTGACTACTGCCATCGCCGCGCGCCACAAAATAAATTGCCTCGGTCACGGCAGGCTGCACCGCCGCCTGCAAAGAGCCCCGGCTGGGCAAGGCGATCGGGGTCGGTGGCAGGCCCGTGCGGGTGTAGGTATTGAAGGGGCCATCGCGCTTCAAATCACCCCGGCGCAGGTTGCCATCAAAACTTTCACCCAAGCCATAGATCACGGTGGGGTCGGTTTGCAGTGGCATGCCACGGCGCAGACGATTGATAAACACCCCCGCGATCATGGGTCGATCTTCGGCGCGACCGGTTTCTTTTTCGACGATAGATGCCAGCTTGAGCACATCGTCTGGGTGCACCAGCAAGGCTGAAGTCTGGTCGGTGCGCTGGGTCCAGGCCCGTGCCAACTGACGGTTCATGGCCCGATAAGCGCGGTCATAAACTTTCAAGTCACTGCTGCCTTTGGCATAGGCGTAGGTATCGGGGAAAAACCGTCCTTCGGGCGGCACCCCCGAGGCACCCATCGCCACCATGAGCGCCTCCGGACTGAGCGCGGCGCTGTCTTGGCGCAAACTAGGTGCCTGCGCCAAAGCGGCCCGCATCTGTTTGAAGGTCCAGCCCTCGATCAAGCGCACGCGCTCAAAACTTTGTTCACCCGCCACCAGCCGGCTCAGCAACTGCTTGGGCGTGAGCGGCTCGCTCAGCTCGTAGCTGCCAGCGCGGATCTTGCGCGACTCGCCCGACCAGCGAAACCATTGGTACAAGAGCCACGGTGACACCTGCACACCGGCGTCCACCCACGCCCGGGCAATATCGTGCGGTGACTGCCCGACCTCAATGTCTAATTCGACCGGTGTTTTGCTCAACCCCATGGGCTGATGCAACCAGAGTCCTACACCGATCATGAGAGCGGCCACCCCGCCCAAAAGCAGCAGCATCAACCCGCCGAGAAGACGGAGCACTTTGAGTGGAGCGCGTTGCTTGTTGCGTTTCATGGCAATCTTCTCCACTCGCCGTTCGAAGCACCGATCCCATCACCGATTCCATTCACGCTCCAAACCATGTCGATTCCTTTCTCTGCAGCGCTGTGTTCCTTGCCCGATTGGGCCGTCTTACGCGTTCAGGGCAGCGATGCTGCCACGTTCTTGCACAGCCAACTGAGCACCGATTTCAAGCGCCTTTCGGCCACTCAAGGGCGGCTGGGTGCTTATTGCAATCCCCAAGGGCGCATGCTGGCCAGCTTCATCGGTGTTCTCGCAGCGCCTGAAGAGATCTGGCTGGCGTGTCCAGCCGACGTGCTGCCCAGTGTGCAAAAACGCCTGTCGATGTTCGTGTTGCGCGCCAAAGTCACGCTGCAAGCAGCTTCGGATGTCAGCGTGATGGGCTGGGTCAGCCCGACGGGAGCGGCCGCACCGCAAGACTTGGCGACGATATGGGCGAGCCAAGGACCCACCGCTGGGCAAGACGACGGCGTCGCCGTTCGACTGCCCGATGCCTTGGGTCAGGCCCGGGGGTTGTGGCTGACGCGCACCCCGCACACCCCGGAGGCGCAGACCTTGGATCCAGCCTTGTGGGCTTGGCTCGAAGTCCACAGCGGCGTCGCCCCAGTCACGGCGGCGACATCGGGGCTGTTCGTGCCGCAGATGCTCAACTACGACCAAGTGGGCGGGGTGGACTTCAAGAAAGGCTGCTATCCGGGCCAAGAGATCGTGGCGCGCACGCACTATCTGGGCAAGGTGAAGCGTCATGCCTATGTGATCGAGGCCGAAAGCCTGCTGCACGTCGGGCAACCGCTGTTCAGCAGCGAAGACGCGGCCCAACCTGCCGGCCAGATCGTCAGGCTGGCAGCAGACCCAGAGCATTCGGGCCGTATCGCCGCCATCGCCGAGATCAAGAGTGCCGCGACCGAGGGGGGTTCGCTGCATCTTGATCATGGGGCGGGGTTGAAGGTTCGTTTGGTGGAGCCTCAACCCCGGCCTCATCAACCTCAGGCCTGAGGGGCTTGTTGAGCAGCTTGTTGGGCAGGTAGCATGCGCTGCGCCAACTGAGAGACTTGGCCCACCGAGAGCAGGTGGGCGTTGATCAGGCCCAGCATGCCGTTGCGGTGCAACTCAAGCACCGTGGCGTCAGGCAGTTCGCGCAGTTTTTGCTCGTCGATCAAGAACAAGCCCGTGGCCTTGACGGTTTCACCGTTGGGCAATTGGCCACCGATTTCACCCGCACGCAGCAAGTTCAGTTCGACCAGCTTGTCGCACAGAATGCGCGTGCGGTGCACGTCTTGCTCAAAGTGGTCGAGGAACTTCAGCACCTGCTGCAAGAACGGGGTGGACTCACCCTTCTCGTCGATCAGCAACTCACCGTCGGTGTCGTTCAGGCCCGACCAAGCAGCGTCGATGCCGACACCCAGTTGGTTGTCTTCGGTTTGCACAAAGGCAAAGGGGTAACGACGCAGGAAGGCCGGGATGTAGCGTGCGTTCCATTGGCCGTCCGGCGTGACGTAGGCATTTTCCAAGTCACGCAGGCCCAGCAAAGCCACGGGCGACACCAAGGCACGGCCTTGATCGGTCTGACCGACGACGATGAAAGCGATCGGATATTCGCGGGCGATGTCGTAAAACTCAACCACCGAAGCGAACACCGCATTCATGCTGCGCGCGATGGTCCAGTCGCTGACCGGCTTGACACGCTTGCCCGTATGGAAGCGCCGATCCAGCAAAACCAAATCCTTGTAAAGCGCCGACAGGGGCTTCCTGACCGCAGCGGGCTGCTGACCAGAGGCCTCAACGTTGTTGACAGGAGCCACACCATTGGCGTTGTTCACGGTATCTGTAGAAGCGTTCATCTCAAGATTCACAGTTTTGATTGCACATTGAATTCCGCATCAGCCAAAGGGCTGACCAGAACCTTGTCCACACGCTTGCCATCGAGGTCAATCACCTCGAAACGCCAGCTCTCCCATTCCACGGTATCGGTCGTCTGCGGCAGACGCCCTAACAGCAGCATGATCATCCCGGCCAACGTGTTGTAGCGCCCGCGATCTTCGTCGGGCAGCTGTCGCAACGCCAGCCGATCTTTCAACTCCGGTATCGGAATCAGGCCGTCGATCAACCATGTTCCATCCTGTCTTTGCACGGCCCAAGCCTCTTCGGCCGCAGACGGGGTGAATTCGCCAGTGATCGCTTCCAGCACATCGCGCAAAGTAATGACCCCTTGCACCACGCCGTATTCGTCCACCACGAACACCATCTGCACCGCCGAGCCCCGGAAATGCTCCAACAGTTCCATGCCGGTGAGCGTTTCTGGCACAAAAACGGCAGGCTGCATCGCCTCAGTCAGTGAAAGCGCCCCGCTGCGTGCGTATTGCCCGAGCATTTGTTGCGCCGTCACAACACCCAAGACATCATCCAACCCGTTGTGACACACCGGGTAGCGCGAGTGCCGATGCTCGGCCACGATGGCCAACACCTTCTCGACCGGGGCGTTGCTATCGAGCCAAGCGATGTCAGCACGGGGGATCATCATCGAGCCGATCTGACGCGCATCGAGTCGGAAGACGTTGCGCACCATTTGGTGCTCATGCGCTTCGATCACCCCCGCATCAAGCCCTTCTTCCAGACTGGCTGCGATTTCCTCTTCGGTCACCCCGCGTCCACCGTGATCCCGCAAGCCCAGCAAACGCAACACCCCTTGGGTGGTGCGCGCCAACAAGCGAACCAGCGGTCGGGCAAGGATCGAGAGCCAGCGCATGGGCGGCGCCAAAATGCTGGCCACTTGCTCCGGGTGCATCTGCCCAATCCGCTTGGGCACCAACTCGCCAAAGATGATGGTCAACAAGGTGATGATCATCACCACCAAGCCGGTGGCACCCACATCGGCCATGCGCTCTGGCGCACCCAGTTCGCGCGTCAGCCAAGCCGCCAAGGGGGCTGAGAAGGCTGCATCGCCCACGATACCGTTCAAGACGCCGATGGAGGTGATGCCGATTTGCACCGTGGACAGAAACTGTGTCGGCCCCTCGTGCAAGGTGATGGCAACGGCGGCCCCAGAGTGCCCAGCATCGGCCATGATTTGCAGCCGGGCTTTGCGGCTCGCGGTGAGGGCCATCTCAGACATCGCAAAGATGCCGTTGAGAAAAATCAGAAAAATCAGGAGGGCAACGTCCATGGTCAGCGCATCAAAAGCCGCGCGAGCGTAGCAGAATCGCCGCATGATTTATTTGATCGGCGACGTGCAGGGCTGCTGTGATGCCCTCGAACAATTGCTCCTCAAGCTGGATTTTTCACCTTCCCGCGACCAGCTGTTCGTCTTGGGTGACTTGGTCAACCGAGGGCCGAAATCCTTGGCGGTGCTGGAGCGCTTGATGCGCTGGGGCGCTTCAGCACGCTGTGTGTTGGGCAACCACGACTTGCATTTGCTGGCCGTGGCCCACGGCATCCGACCAGCCAGCCGGGGCGACACCTTGCACGATGTGCTGGCTTCGCCGCTGCGCGAGGCTTTGCTCGACTGGCTACGGCATCGCCCCTTGGCCTTGCAAGATCATGGCTGGTTGATGGTGCATGCGGGTGTCTTGCCACAGTGGGACGCCGCCCAAACCTTGGCCTTGGCCGAAGAGGTCTCCCAAGCCTTGCGAGGGCCACAGATCGCCGAGTTCTTGGGAACCATGTACGGCAATCAGCCTGCGCGATGGGAGACCGGGGGCCCCGCCCTTGAAGGTTCTGATCGTGCGCGAGTGATCGTCAATGCGCTAACAAGGGTGCGTTTCGTGCGTGCTGATGGCACCATGGATTTCGAGCTCAAGGAAGGCAGTGACACCGCACCTCCCGGCTTGATGCCTTGGTTTGAGGTCCCTGGTCGGAGAACTGCGGGTCAACCGATCGCCTTCGGTCACTGGTCCACGCTGGGGCCACTGGATCGACCCGATCTGATGGCGCTGGACAGTGGGTGCGTCTGGGGCGGTACGCTCACCGCAGCCCGCATCGACGGCGGCCGACGCGAGCGCATCAGCGTCCCATGCACGCCGGCACAGACGCCTCAGCCACCGTCCAAACCTCAACGCACCGTGTAACCCCGGCCCTCTAAGCAAGCAGCTTGGGCGCGTTGGTAATCCGCCCGACCACTGGTGCTGTTGGCGCCACCCGTCGCACGCACGGTCGGGTCGTAGCCACTGCGATCTGCGGCCCAGTGGTGGCACTCGTATTCGTCCGTGGACTGCTGCTCAGCGCTTTGGGCTTGACGGGGGTAGACAAAGAGCTGAGAGGGTGCCGGCGCCGTCACACCCCCCTCGCCTCCGGCCACCGGTGGGGCGACCACTTCGTAAGAACGCACGCCCTCGACCATCAAAGGTCGGTAATAGGTACCGTTGACGTAGTAGTAGCTCAAGGCCCCCACGGTCACCAAGGTCGCAAAGGTCGGTAAGTCGTTGATGATGATGCCGTAGGGGGGCCGCACCACCACGTAACCGTTGGCCATGTTGGAGTACCAGATACCACCATCAAACGCATAGCGCATCCCGCCGTAGAACACGGTATGGCCTCGATTCAAGATCGGCACCCGGTACCCCGGCACAGGGTAGTAATGGCCGTGCCCATGAGCGCCATCCCACCAGCGCTGCTCCACCCGACCGTGGCGCCCTTCCGCCAAGGCGACTTCACCGGTGAAACAGCCCCATCCGAGCAAAACCGCCACGGCAACCGCTTTGGCATGCTGAGACAAAAAACTTGGATGCTTGCTCATGATTGTTTCTCCTGTGATGCGCTCGCCCTCGTGAGACCGCTCAGCGCACTGCGTAGCCCCGACCACTCATGCAAGCGGACATGGCACGACGGAAATCATCGGTCGGGGCTTGGCGCGCTTCCCAATCACGGCGGCGTGCTTCTTGAACACGTTCAACACGGCGCGCACGCCCGTCTTCCGCTGCGGCCCCCATGACTGCACCGAAAATGGCGCCAAGCACCATGCCTTCACCACCGCGCCTCGGCCCCGACATGATGCTGCCGACAGCCGCGCCGGTCACCGCACCAACGACCACAGCCCCTTCATCACGTTGCACCGTCCCCACTGGCGGCGGTGGCTCTTGACGGGTCGCCGTCATGCCCGGATCCACCCCCGTTTGTTTGACCGCCCAGCGATAGCACTCAAAACGATCCCGGTCCTGCGTCGCTTCGCTTTGATTGCGCTCAGGGTAGAAATACATCGTGGCCGATGCTGAAACGCTGGGGGGCGGCGCCGTCACAACCTGTGGCGCCGGCTCCACGTACTGTGAATATGTGGCATGCCGATAGCCCTGATTCGGTCCGATCGCACAGCCACCGAGGGTTGCCAACCAACCGAGCAGCAAGCCACTACGGCGCACGAGACGAATGATGGATGTCTTCATGAAAGATATTGTGCGACGAGTTCACAAGCCAAGAACCCCCAAACGCAAAGCTCACCTTAAAAGGCCCGGTCATTACAATCGGCCCAACCCTTAGATCAGGCATCTTTGCCCAGCCCACGCCGATGAGCGACCACCGCACCCCCCCGACAACCCCGATCCCCAGCAATTTTTTGCGCAACATCATCGAGCGCGATCTGCAACAGGGCCTCTACGCCACCAAGCACCATGCCGGCAGCCCCGGTGATGCCCGCCATCACGCCGCAGGCCCGCTCGACCCGGCCCGCATCCGCACGCGTTTTCCGCCCGAGCCGAACGGCTACTTGCACATCGGCCACGCCAAGAGCATTTGCCTGAATTTCGGCTTGGCGCGTGACTACGGTGGCGTTTGCCACATGCGTTTTGACGACACCAACCCGGAAAAAGAAAGCCAAGAGTTCGTCGATTCGATCTTGGACGCCGTGAGCTGGCTCGGTTTTGGCTGGCACAGCGAGTTGGGTGGCCAAAGCCAGGACCACCTCTACTTCGCCAGCAACTACTTCGACACCATGTATGCGGCGGCCGAGTTCCTGATTCAGGGCGGCCACGCTTATGTCGATGAACAAACGCCCGAACAAATTCGCGCCGGTCGCGGCACGCTGACCGAAGCCGGCACCGACAGCCCATATCGCAACCGCAGCCGGGCCGAGAACTTGGCGCGTTTTCGGGCCATGCGCGACGGCGCGTTTGAAGATGGTGCCATGGTGCTGCGCGCCCGCATCGACATGGCTGCGCCCAACATCAACCTGCGCGACCCCGCGATCTACCGCATCCGCCGCGCCCATCACCACAACACGGGCAACCGCTGGTGCATCTACCCGATGTACACCTTTGCGCACCCCATCGAAGACGCGCTCGAAGGCATCACCCACTCCATCTGCACCCTCGAATTCGAAGATCAGCGGCCTTTCTACGACTGGCTGCTGACACGGCTGAGCGAATCAATCACGCCGCCGATCACCACGCCTGAAGGCACCGAGCTGCCCGCCCTGCTGACCGCTCCCCTGCCCCGGCAATACGAATTCGCCCGACTCAATCTGAGCTACGTCGTCACCAGCAAGCGCAAGCTCAAGGCGCTGGTCGATGACGGTCACGTGCAGGGCTGGGACGATCCACGCCTGCCCACCTTGGTCGGTCTGCGGCGGCGCGGCTACACGCCTGAGAGCATCCAGCTCTTTTGCGAACGCATCGGTGTGTCCAAAGCAGATAGCTGGATCGACTACAGCAGCCTAGAAATCGCGCTGCGCGACGACCTCGACGCCAAGGCGGCGCGTTGCATGGCGGTGCTCGATCCGGTCGAGCTGGTCTTGGGCAACTGGGCGGAGATCTACAGCGCCGAGCACCGTGAACCGTGCAGCGCCCCGAGCCACCCGGCGCACCCCGAGATGGGTCAGCGCGCGTTCACCCTCGGCCCGCGTCTGTGGATCGAGCGTGACGACTTCATGGAAGCGCCAAGCAAGGGCTACCACCGCCTCTACCCCGGCAACAAGGTGCGCCTGAAGTACGGTTTCGTCGTCGAATGCACCGGCTGCGAAAAAGACGCCTCGGGCCAGATCGTGCGTGTCTTGGCCAACATCGTGCCCGACACCCGCAGCGGCACGCCGGGCGCGGAAAACATCAAGGTCAAGGGCGTGATCACTTGGGTGGGCGCGGATGACGGCGTGGCCGCTGAGGTTCGGCTTTTTGATCGCCTCTACACCCAAGCCCAACCGGAGGCCGGCGGCGCCGATCACCTTGCCAGCCTGAACCCGAACAGCAAGCGCGTGGTGCAAGGCTGGGTCGAACCGAGCCTGGCCCAAGCCCCCGCCGGCAGCGCCTTCCAGTTCGAACGCCTCGGCTACTTCGTCGCCGACCGCCTTGACCACCAACCCGGCCTCAAGGCCGTCTTCAACCGCACGACGACACTGAGAGATAGCTGGGGGAAGTGATTCCCCCTAGCTTGATCCTTGGCACTGGGGAACGATGGGTTGGCTCAAACCATCCCCATCATCCTCGGCAGCCACAGCGACATCGCTGGCCAGTACGTGACCAAAACGAGGAACACCAGCATCGTCAGCAGCCATGGCCAGACGGCGATGGTGAGTTCGGTGATGCCCATTTTGGCGATGCCTGAGGCCACGTAGAGGTTCAGGCCCACGGGCGGGTGACACATGCCGACTTCCATGTTGACCACGATCAGGATGCCGAAATGCACCGGGTCGATGCCGAGCTTGACCGCCACCGGGAAGAGGATCGGCGCCATGATCAGCACGATGGAGGATGGCTCCATGAAGTTGCCAGCCACCAAGAGCAGCACGTTGCAGACCAGCAAGAAAGCGATCGGGCCCAAGCCCATGCCAACCAGCCAATCGGCCAGATGCTGCGGAATCTGCTCGTTGGCCAGCACGAAGCTAAACAGCACCGCGTTGGTGATGATGTAGAGCAACATCGCGCTCATGTTGGCCGAGGCCAGCAGCACGCGCGGCACGTCCTTCAGGCCCAAGTCTTTGTAGACAAAGACCGCGATGATGAAGGCGTAGACCGCACTCATCGCTGCGGCTTCGGTGGGCGTGAACAAGCCGGTGTAGATCCCGCCCATCACCACCACGATCAGCATCAGGCCCCAGAGCGATTCACGCAAGGTGCGCAGCCGCACCGCCCAACTGGCTTTGGGTTGACGCGGGTAGTTGTACTTGCGCGCGCGCCACCACGTGGTGAAGCCCAAAAAACCGGCCAGCGCCAGCCCCGGAATCACCCCAGCCATGAACAAGGCTCCCAACGAGGTGTTGGTCGAGACCGAGTACATCACCATCACGATGGAAGGCGGAATCAAGATGCCCAGCGCGCCGGAGGTGGTGATCACCCCAGCACCAAACTTGGGCGGAAAGCCCGCCTTCACCATCGCCGGCAGCAAGATGGAACCGATGGCCACCACCGTGGCCGGGCTGGAGCCCGACACCGCAGCAAACAGCGCGCAGGCCAGCACACCCGCCAAGCCCAAACCACCGTACCAATGCCCAACCATGGCGGCGGCAAAGTTGATCATCCGTCGCGCCACCCCACCGTGGGTGAGGAAGTTGCCGGCCAAAATGAAGAACGGGATCGCCATGATCTCGAACTTCTCGATGCCGGTGAACAGTTTCAAGGCGACCGAAGCCACCGGCACGTCGGTGAAGGCGAAGATGAACGTCAGGACCGTCAAGCCCAGCGAAATGGACACCGGCATGCCGGTGAGCATCAGGGCCACCAAGAGGCCAAAAATGATGAGTCCGTTCATGCCTTGGCTCCGGCAGTTTCTTCTTCGAGGCCATCGACATGGCCGTGGTCATGGTGCGGCAGCTCGCCCGTGCGAACGAAGGTCCAAGCCACTTGCAGGAAGCGGAAACACATCAGTGATGAGCCCAGCGGAATGGCGGCATAGATGATCCACGTCGGCCATTCCAGATCCGGCGTGGTCGGGCCTTCGATCAGACCCTCCATATTCAGACCGAGCGCGTGGAAGCTGGCGTAGTGCAAGCCGTTCTCCCAGACAAAATGACCCCCGAGCGTGCCGATCAGGCCGGTGAACAGCGCCCCGGCCAGCAAACCGAAAAGCACAAACTTGGCCTTACGGCGTTCGGGCATGCGGTTGATGAACACATCCACCCCGACGTGAATGCCGGTGCGCACGCCATAAGCCGCGCCAAACTTGGCCATCCAAACAAAAAGGTAGATGGTCGCTTCTTGGGTCCACGACACATCCAAGCTCAGCAACCAGTCCTGCAAGGGGGTATGCATCCCCACCATGTAGCGATGCACGACCGCAAAGAACGTGATGAGGGTGGCCAAGGCCATCAGCACCGTGATGATCCCCTCCTCCAAATGATCGAGCCACTTCATGGTCTGCACTCCGCTTGACAGGCTTGACAGGCTTTACAGCTTGCTGGCATCGAAGCCTGTTTCTTTGTAGATCGCTTGGAGCGTTTCAGCCCCAATGCGTGATTCCATCTGCTTGTGCACCGGGGCCATCGCCTTCTTCAGCGCCAAACGCTCAGCTGGTGTGGGCGTGTAGATCTCGGTCTTGCCGCTGGCCTTGACCTTGGCCAAGGCTTCCTCGTTGAGCTGGCGGGCGTGATCGTTGGCCACTTTGGTGGCCTCCGTCATGGCTTGATCCAAGGCTTTGTGCACATCCACCGGCAGCCCATCCCAGAACTTCTTGTTCACCACCACCGCATAGCCCAAGTAACCATGGTCCGTGACGGTGAGGTGCTTTTGCACCTCGTGCATTTTTTGGGTGTAGAGGTTGGAATGCGGATTTTCGGTGCCATCGACCACACCAGTTTGCAAGGCTTGGTAGACCTCAGAGAACGCCATCACCTGCGGCACCACACCAATGGCGCGCATCTGGGCGTCGAGCACCTTGGACGACTGGATGCGCATCTTCAGGCCCTTGTAGTCCTCGACCTTGTGCATCGGTTTGTTCGACGAGAAGGACTTGAAGCCGTTGTCCCAGAAAGCCAGCCCGGTGATGCCCTTGGGTTCCAGCTTGGCCAGCATCGCCTTGCCCACCGCCCCTTGGGTGACTTGATGCAGCTCTTGGTAGTTGTCAAAAATGAAGGGCAGATCGAAAGCTTCGAATTCCTTCACCCCCAGCGGGGCGAACTTCGACAGCGAAGGCGCCAGCATCTGCACCGAGCCAAGTTGCAGCGCTTCCATCTCTTCTTTGTCTTTGTAGAGCTGGCTGTTCGGATAGACCTCGACCTTGACGCGACCCTTGGTCAGCTCACCGGCGCGCTTGGCAAAGAACTCGGCGGCTCTGCCCTTGGGCGTATCGGCGGCCACCACATGGCTGAACTTGATGACGATCGGTGTCTGAGCTTGAACCGGCCAAGTGGCGCTCAAAACGGTGCTCAGCAAGGCAGCAGCGCCAAGGGCCATCGTGCGGCGATTGGGGTGAAACATGGTGCAGGTCTCCGATAAAGGTAGGCATGAATCGACGTTGACCGATTTTCCCGAGGACCTCGGTGTAAAACCAGTTGTGGTTTTCCACATCCCTTTCTGAAAAACAGCACGTAGACTCGCCCTGTGCCGACCGTCCCACCTGTGCCCCTGCTCCATCGCTCTGTGCTCAAGGCACAGGCATGGATGCTGCCCTTCTTGCTCTCGCTCATCTTCGTGTTGAGCGTGGCAGCTTGGTTAGAGTGGTCCGACCGGGCCGAAGTCGAAGAAAGCCAGCGGGTCTTGATCTCGGATGCGCTCTCCCTCGAAAGCCAGTTGACCGCCCGCATCGAGGCCGAGCGCATGCAGCTACAGATGGTGGCGGCACAAATGTCGAGGGCGACGCGCGGGGCGGCGAACGAGCCCCATCTCAGTGCCTTGGCAGGTGTCAACGAGGGCTTGCGGCGCACATGGATCAGCCTGACGTGGATCGATGCGCAGCACCGTATCGTCCAGCATCTTCCCCCTGTCACCTCGGGCAGCACCTCGGGCAGCACATCCCCGCCAAGCATCGATAACTTGGGCATCAGCGCCCACATCACCGCCCCCTTATCCAGCCCGCTGGTCGGGCAACTCATCGTGCGCTTTGCACCGGCCGCCTTGTTGCGCAGCAGCGTGCCGTGGTGGCTGGCCAGCAAATACGAGGTGCGGCTGGTCGATGGCGAAGAACAAGTGCTGGCCACCACCAGCGATCCACCGAGCCAGCCCCAACGCCAAAGCAGCGCCAGCCATCGCATCAGTTTGGAGCCCTCGTTGAATGACACTTGGCTGGAGCTGATTGCCCGCAGCCAGCCCACCCCGTGGTGGCGCACCTTGCCGCCGGTGCTGATGGTGGTGTTTCTGGCCTTGGTCGGTTTGGCAACTTGGTTGCTGCGTCAACAAATGGCCGAAGTTTCGCGCGCCGAAGTGCGCTGGCGCACCGAAGCCGCCTGGCGCCAAGCCATGGAAGATTCGCTCACCGTGGGCCTGCGCGCCCGCGATCTCGAAGGTCGGTTGATCTACGCCAACCGCAGCTTTTGCAACATGGTGGGCTACAGCGCCGAGCACCTCTTGGGCCTGCGCCCGCCCATGCCCTACTGGGCCCCGGATCACTTGGAAGAAACCATGTGGCACCACCACCGCAACATGGCCGGTGGGGCGCCCCGCGAAGGCTATGAATCACACTGGCGTCACCGCGATGGTCGAGCGCTGAACGTGTTGGTCTTTGAGGCGCCCTTGGTCGATGCCCAAGGACGACACATCGGCTGGATGGCTTCGGCGCTCGATATCACCGAGCGCAAACGGCTCGAAGACCTTGAACGCCGTCAGCGCGATGCCCTTGCCCACCAAGCAAGGCTCACGACCTTGGGTGAAATCGCCTCGGCCTTGGCCCACGAACTCAACCAACCGCTCACGGTCATCCGCAGCGACCACGCTGGCATCCAGCGCCGCTTGCAAAAACTGGGCTTCAACGACGCCCCCGTCTTGGCGGCCTTGCAACGCCAAGGCGAACAAGCAGCCCAAGCGGGACAAGTGGTGCAACGCATCCGCGCTTTCCTCACCCGCCGCGAGCCCCAACCCGAGCCCTGCGATCTGACGGCCTTGGCCCGCCACGCCCTTGGGCTGATCCAACACGATCTGGCTCGACAACGCATCGACGTGTCGTGGGATCTGCCGGCCACCGCCGCGCAAGTCATGGTCATGGCGGATCCGGTCCTGATTGAGCAAGTGCTGATCAACCTGATCCGCAACGCCAGCGATGCCCCCCAAACCCGGCAAATCACGCTACGGCTGCGCCCGGATGGTGGTTTTGCGCGCCTGCAAGTGAAGGATGACGGCACGGGGCTGGGTGGGCGCAGCATCGAAACCCTGTGCGCCCCTTTCCACTCCACCAAAGCCGAAGGCATGGGCATGGGTTTGGCGATCTGCCGCTCCATCATCGAAGCCCATCACGGTGCCATGGATGCCGGCCAAAGTCCCTCGGGCGGCGCCATGCTGGCCTTCACCCTGCCCTTGGCGGCCCTTGCGTCCCAAGCACCCACCTTGACACCATGAATGCTGCGATCCATATCGTCGATGACGAAGCCGCCGTGCGCGAAGCGCTGATCTTTTTGTTCGACGCCCATGGGCTGGCGGCCCAAGGCTATGCCAGCGGGGTGGATTTTTTGGCCGCTCTCGCGGCTCAACCCCTGCGGGGGTGCGTGCTGCTCGATGTGCGCATGGAGCCGATGTCGGGCCTGCAAGTGCATGACGAAATGGTGCGACGCGGCGCGCAACTGCCGGTGCTCTTTCTCAGCGGCCACGGTGACATCGCCATGGCGGTGGACGCGCTGCGCAAAGGCGCTTACGACTTCATCGAAAAGCCATTTTTGGATGACTCGCTGGTCGAGCGCGTGCAGCACGCCTTGGCCATTGACGCCGCCCGTTCACAAGACAACGCCAAAGCGGCGGAGCTGCAAGCGCGACTCAACAGCCTGAGCGAACGCGAACACGAGGTGCTACGGCGGGTGGCCGCCGGCAAACTCAACAAGCAAATTGCCGACGAGCTGTGCATCGCCGTGCGCACCGTCGAAGTCCACCGCGCCCGTGGTCTGGCCAAACTGGGCGTGCGCTCGGCCGCCGAAGCGGCCGTGCTGCTGCAACTACGCGTCTAGGGTCAGGACGGTCGAGCCGGTGGTTTGGCGGGACTCCAAAGCACGGTGCGCCTCGGCGATCTCGGCCAACTCAAAACGCTGATCGATGCGGATCTTGATCGCACCGGAGCCGACCATGGCAAAGAGCTCGTCCGCCATGGCTTGGGTGCGCTCACGCGTGGCCAAGTGGGTAAAGAGCGTCGGCCGCGTCACGAACAGCGACCCCTTTTGTCCCAACATCCCGAGCGAGAACGGCGGCACCGCCCCGGTGGTGTTGCCATAACTCACCATCAACCCGAGCGGCGCCAAGCAATCGAGCGAGGGCTCAAAGGTGTCCTTGCCGATCGAGTCGTACACCACCTTCACGCCACGCCCGTCGGTGATCTCACGCACCCGGCTCACAAAGTCTTCACTGCGGTAGTTGATGACGTGTGCGGCACCATGCGCCAACGCCAAGGCACATTTGTCTTCGCTACCCGCCGTGCCGATCAAGGTCAACCCCATGGCTTTGGCCCACTGGCAAGCGATCAAGCCCACGCCACCCGCCGCCGCATGGAAAAGCACCGTATCCCCGCGCTGCAAGCCCCCTTGGGGCTGGGTGCTGCGCAGCAAGTACTGCGCGGTCAAGCCTTTGAGCATCATGGCTGCGCCGGTTTCGAAGTCGATGCCGTCAGGCAACTGCACCACACAGCGCGCTGGCATGACCCGCACCTCGCAATAACTGCCCGGCGGTTGGCTCGCATAGGCAACGCGGTCACCGACTTGCAAATGCTTGACCCCTGTACCCACGGCTTCAACCACCCCTGAAGCCTCCATGCCCAGTTGCAAAGGCAGTGGCAAGGGATACATACCCACGCGTTGGTAAACGTCGATGTAGTTCAGGCCAATCGCCTGATGACGGATGCGAACCTCACCCGGACCGGGATCACCGACCGTGACGTCGATCAGTTCCAAGACCTCGGGACCACCGTATTGCGCGACTTGAATAGCACGGGACATGGGACTCTCCTGAAATAGGTGCGCAGCTTACGCTTTTGTGTCAGCGTCCATCTCGGCGCTTTCACACTTGTGTGACAGCGCCGAGCCCGCTACGCTCGCACCCCATGAATAACCTTTTCTCGCTCCGCTGGTGGTTTGGTGGGTGGATGCTCCTCGTGTTGAGCCTCCAAGTCGCTCAGGCTCAAGTTCAACCCCTCATCTCGCCCGCTCGGGCGCAGTACATCGAAGCCCACGAGCATGGCTGGGTCGAGGTGGCGGTTCAAATTCCCGCCAACATGATCGAAAGCAAAGCATCCACACCGTGCATGCTGGAAGCCAATTTGGACGGCGAGCCTTACTTGTCGGAAACGCTGTACCCATCACCCGCCGCATCAGGAAGCATTCGCACCGGTTTCGTTTTGAATACGCCCGCTGGACAGCACACCTTGAACCTGAGCTACGCCAAATGCAACAAGGACAAAAGCAGCACCAGCTTTGCCTTTTTGCTGCCGGATCGCCATCGTCTGCAATTGCTTTTCACGGGGCAAGCCCTGACCTTGGCCCAAGCACCTGTGCGTGAAACCGGCTCCTTGGCTGGGGTGCAAAGCACCATCAACGACGTGCTGGGTCGTCAGGGTGAACAAGAGCAAGCCATCGACCGCAAGCTGTCCACCCTGTTCGATACCTTCTTGATGGGGGTTGCCGTCATTGCCATGCTGCTCGGGCTGGTCTTCTTACGGCTGCTCAAAAAGAAAAAAGACTGACGATACTGACGATCAAAGCGATCCGGGCATCGTGGCAAAGACCCCTGCGAGTTGCTCTCGCAGCAGTTTCTTTTGCACCTTGCCCATCGCATTGCGCGGCAGTTCATCTTGAATCACCACATGCTTGGGCACTTTGTAGCTGGCGATCTGATCCCGCAACGCTTCTTGCAGCATCCAAGGCTCCAAGTGATGGCCTGACTTGAGAACCACCACCGCCACCACGCCCTCACCCCAATCGGGGTGCATGACGCCGACCACCGCCGACTCGAACACCCCGGTTTGCGCATTCAAGTGTGCTTCGACTTCGGCTGGATAGACGTTGTAGCCCCCCGTGATGATCATGTCGGAGCTCCGACCGACAAGCGTCAGATAGCCTTTGTCATTCAGAAAACCCACATCGCCGGTACGAAACCAAGGATGCGTCACCCGCGCCGGATCTTGGACAAACGCCTCGTTGGTTTTCTCGGGCATGGCCCAATATCCCTTGAAGATATTCGGACCGCGCACCTGCACATGCCCCGCAATGACCCGTATATCCACACCCGGTAGCGCCTTACCCACGGTGCCCCCCATGCGTTCACCGTCCTCGGGTCGGCAGGGGTTGGAGGTCAACATCAACGTTTCGCTCATGCCATAGCGCTCCAAGAGGGTGTGCCCGGTGCGTTCTTGCCAAGCCTTGAAGGTGTCGAGCCGCAACGGCGCCGAGCCGGAAATAAAGAGCCGCATGCCAGCGCACAGCTCACGGTTCAGGCTAGGTTCTTGCAACAAGCGGGTGTAGAGCGTGGGCACGCCCATGAACACTGTGGCGCGCGGTAAGCGTGCCAGCACCGCTTGTGGATCGAATTTCGACAACCACAGCATGGTGCTGCCATTGAGCAACGCCCCGTGGATGGCGACAAACAAGCCGTGCACATGGAAGATCGGCAACGCGTGCAGCAGCACATCGCCCGGCTGCCAGTCCCAAGCCGTTTTGAGGGTCAGGGCGTTGGAGAGCAAATTGCCATGGCTGAGCATGGCACCCTTGCTGCGCCCGGTGGTGCCACTGGTGTAGATGATGGCAGCAAGGTCATCGGCACTGCGCTTCACCACATGATGCTCAGTGCTGCCATGCACCGAGGTGTCCAACAAGGTGCCGGTACCGTCGTCATTCAGGGTGAACACATGTTGCACCCCGGCTTTGTAAGCCAAGCGACTGATCCAGCTGTGATGTCGATTCGGGCACACCACCACCGCCGGCTCGGCGTTATCCAAGAAATAACTCAGCTCAGCGGGCTGATAGGCAACGTTGAGCGGCAGATAAACCATGCCCGCCCGCAACGTTGCCAAGTAAAGCATCAACGTCTCGACCGACTTGTCGGTATAGACCGCGATGCGTGAACCTCGTGGAATCTCTAGTGCGGCCAACAGATTGGCGATGGTGGCCGATCCTGTTTCAAGCTCCAGCCATGTGTATGACCGCAACCCCAGATCCGGTCCTTCGGCACGGATCGCGATGCGGTTCAAATCCTTGGGGAAAGCAGCTCGCAGCGCAGCGTAGAGATTCTGATTCACGACTTTCGCCTTCGTGTCGCTCAAGCCCCGGTGAACTGAGGCCGACGCTTTTCGAGGAAAGCAAGGATGCCTTCGCGGTGGTCAGGGCCCTCGGCGTAACTCGACAAAGCCCGGCGCTGCGCTTCACTGAACAGAATCTGTGGGGCCACGATGCGCAGCGTGCGTTTATTCAAGCGGGCTGCCAACGGCGCCCCCGCAGCGATGCGCTCAGCGGTGGCCTCCGCTTCGGTTGGCACCGCATCATCAGCCACCACCCGCTGCACCCAACCACGCTGCTGCGCGGTGGCCGCATCAAGCAGCCTTGCTTCCAGCAACATCTCCGCTGCCGAGGCCCAGCCCACCACCCGCACCAAACCCGCCAACTCATCGGGCGCCATGGGAAAGCCCAGTCGGGCAATGGGGGCACCAAAACGCACGCTCTGACCGGCGATCCGTAAATCGCACTGGCAAGCGATTTCTAAGCCCCCACCGACACAAACCCGCTCAATTTGTGCCACCAAGGGCACATCGCACTGGTAAAGCGCCGTCAAAGCAGGCGTCACCACGTCTTCGTGAAAATGGCGCAACCGTTCCGTGTCAAAGCGAAAAGCCGGGAACTCTTCGATGTCCCCCCCTGAAACGAAGGTGCCGCCTTCGCCACGCACAATCACGGCCCGCAATTGCGGCTCGCGCTCGGCCAAACCCTCGAACACAGCTCGCAGCTTTTGCCACATCGCCACGCTCACGGCGTTGAGCTTGCCCGTGTTCGCCAAGGTCAACATGGCGACACCGACCAAGCGTGGGTGGGGTTCGAAGCGAACCTCGGTCATGGCATGGCGCGCAC
Organism: Leptothrix ochracea; assembly: GCF_041083635.1. Taxonomy (GTDB): domain Bacteria; phylum Pseudomonadota; class Gammaproteobacteria; order Burkholderiales; family Burkholderiaceae_C; genus Sphaerotilus; species Sphaerotilus ochraceus. The sequence continues at coordinate 277,757 of NZ_JBFPHB010000007.1, read as the reverse complement.
GATGCGCATGCCAACAAAATTGCCACGGTTACTGGGCGCGATGGCCACGCGTGCCGCCGTGCGTGTCAAACGTGGTGACTCACCCCAGCTCCCACCCCGGAAGACCCGACGTTGGCAGACCGGATCGTCCCATGCATTCCCGTCGGTGGGCGCATTGATGTAGGTGTCATGCCAGCAATCTTGGGTCCATTCCCAAGCATTGCCATGAACATCAAACAGGCCAAAACCGTTGGGTTTTTTCTCACCCACCGCATGCGTATGCCCTTCACTGACCTTCGTGAACCAAGCAAAATCAGCCAAGCGGGCATCCTCAGAGCCAAAGCTGTAGCGCGTGGTGCTGCGCGCACGGGCAGCAAACTCCCACTCGGCTTCGCTGGGTAGGCGATAGGTTTTGCTGGTCTTCTGACTCAACCACTTCACATACGCTTGGGCATCGTTCCAGCTGACACACACCACGGGGTGGTGATCGTCTTGCTCAAAGCCCGGATTGCGCCAACTCGTTCCCGCACCTTTGTTGAGTTCACCGTTTTGCCAAAGCCAGCAACCATCACCGGTTTCTGCTTCGGTTTTGTAGCCCGCGTCATCGACAAAACGGGCGAACTCGCCCTTTTGCAACTCAAAGCGGCTCATGGCGATGTTCACGCTGATGCCCACATCGTGCTGGGGCACTTCATTGGGTTTGCGGCCTGCTTCGCTGTCCGGGGCGCCCATCAAAAAATGCCCCTTGGGAAGCACCACCATTTCCGGGCAATCGGTGCAATCTTTCATCACTGAACCAGCACCATAGACGGCTTGCGCCGAAGCGCCGGCAGCGCACAGGCTCAGCAACAGCCCGGCAAACCAGCCGGCAACACGAGCAGGTTCGAATGGCGATTTATTCAAGGCATGACTCCTGTAGAGGAAAGAAAAACGACCTCACGCAAGGTCCTCCGAACATCGTAACCAACGGGCCACGGCAACAGGTCACAGGTTACCGCGAACTTTTGTGAGCGATGAGCCATTGGTTCACACCGACTCGACTGGACATGAAACAGGCCGTAAAAGGTAGGCGTCCTCTTGGGCTCGCCGGGCCACGGTGCTCATGAACTGTGCCAGCGGTGCCGGCCGATCAAACCAATACCCCTGCACCAACGAAACGCCCAGACTTGGAATCAAGCGAGCGGAGACTTCATCTTCGACAAATTCAGCCACCGTCTCCCCCGCGCTTAATTGCACCGCCTCAGCAATCGCACGCACGATGATGCGGTTCTCAGCGTGCTGATCGATATCTTGCACAAACTGCCCATCGATCTTGACCAAATCGGCCTGCAATTGCTTCAAGTAGGCAAACGAGGCGTAACCGGAACCAAAATCATCCAGCGCAATCTTGCAACCCAGCGCCCTCAAATCAGCCACAAACAAGCGTGCTTCCGTCAAGTCACCCAGCGCCGATGTTTCGGTGATTTCGATGACGATGCGATGGGGTGAAACCTCAAAACTGCGCAAAATCTCGGCGGCGAACGCGGCAAAACCACCCGCTTTGATGGTGCTGGCAGACACATTGACGGCCACACACAAGGTAGGCTGATGCACCAACAAACCCACCACGCTACGAAAGACCCATCGATCAATTTCGCGAATGATGCCGCTGCGCTCGGCGTGGGCAATGAATTGAATCGGCGTGAAGATCAGATCGGGATTGTTTTCATCCCGGAGCCGCAACAAAGCCTCAGCGTGCGATAGCGAACCATCTTGGGTACGCCAAATACCTTGGAAACGTAGCTCAAACAAATTGAGCTCCAACGCTCGATAAAGACGCTGGTTCCAATCCAACTTGGCCAACCCCTCTTCGTGAGTCGCCGGCTGATAAAGCCGCGCCGCGTTGCGTCCCGCCGCTTTGGCACGGTACATGGCCGTATCGGCAGCCGAGGCCAAATCACTTGCGTTGTGACCATGCATCGGCGCCACAGCCACCCCGACACTGCCCGTCAAGCGCAAAGACGTTCCCCCCAAGGTCAGGGTGGTTTGACGCAGCGCTTGGAGCACTTGCTCCGCCAACATCAGGGCCGCTTGTTCGTTTTCGATCCAAGCGATGAAGCCGAACTCATCGCCCCCCAGTCGGGCAAACAAGGCCTCTTTAGGGACTTGTTGACGCAGAGCTGAAGCGACGCAAATCAACATCGCATCACCCGCAGCATGTCCGAGGTTGTCGTTGAGTTCTTTGAACTCATCGAGATCCAGATACATCAGCGCCAACCATTGACTGGGATGCGCAGCGGTCTGCTGGAGGCGTCGATCCAGTTCAACTTCAAAGGCCCGACGGTTGAAAAGACCCGTGAGAGGATCGCGCTCAGCGAGTTGGCGCTGAGCGTTTTCAGCTTGGCGAATGGCCTCGAATTGCTGTTGCAAATCACCCGCCATGCGATTGAAATCAGCCGCCAAGGCCCCCACTTCATCACGGGTCAGCACATGGGCCCGAACGCTCAGATCTCCGCCAGCGAGCGCCCTGGTGGTGTGAGCCAATTGCTCTAAGCCCCCGGTCAGCCGTGCCGCCCAGCCTTTGAACACCCAAAAGGCCAAGGCAATGGCGACGGGCACGCATGCCAGCACCACCCAAAAAAGGGCCATCAACAAGGTGCGTGCCGGTCCCGCCACAAAATGCAAACTCACTTCGCCAAAACGCAGCCCGTTTTCTTGCAAAACGATGGTCTGCGTGGACGCCAGCAAGTCATCCACACCTTCTGGTGTGCGGACCTGCGCCAAGACTTTGCCATCGGGAGAGCGGATCGTGACCTCTTGGATCCCATCGCGGCTGACGAGGGTCCGCGCGACTTCTTCGACGGAAGCGTAATCGCGTTCAATCATCGGTCCGGTAAACGCTGCGGCCAACAAGGGCCGCATCGCCACCCCCTGAAAACGTGCGGACTCGGCAGAAGTCCACCACACCAAGATACCCGTCACCAAAGCCATGAATGACAGCGCCAGCACGGTCGATGCGCCTGCAAGAAAGACCAGCTTGAGCCGAAACGGCAAGCGGTCAAACCAAGCCACAACAAAACGCATAGGTCTTGTCATTCGTTCACTCAGCGACCGATAACTGGCTGTAGAACTCAGCCACCACTGGGTCCAAACTACTCAGCTCAGCGGCCGTTGCAGGCACCAAGCCCTCATGCCCAAGCGCTTCAATGAAAGCGTGACCCGCCGGTGTTTTATTGGCAAAGTTCAAAAGCGCTTGGGCCAAGGCTGGTGCCTTGGCCGTCAACGTGGGAGCCACGTGGTACACCACGGCCGACAACGCTGGCGGAAAAGTCAACAGCACATGCACACGCTGAGCCATCTCCGGGGCCACCTGCTTCAAGGTCGTGCGCGACACAATGGCTGCGGCAGCCTCGCCCGCCAACATGCGATTGAGTGAGTTGGCATGCGAGCCTGAAACCACCAGCTTGAACTCTTGACCGGGCACCAAGCCTTGATCACGCAGATAACGCAGGCCGATCACCGACAGGGCCGCGAGCCGATCCGTCACACAAACGGCCCGGCCCGAGAGCTCCGAAAGTTTGGTCACACCGCCTTGAGCCGGCACCACAAGGACGGGCTCCAGTTGCGCTTTGGTTCGCACCACGGGCACATGGCTCAGATCGCGCTGGGCGATGCGCGACAAAAACAGCGAATCAGCGACCACGTCGTAGTCCCCGGCACGCAAGCGCTGCAAATGCGCCCCGTAACTGGGCGCACTGACAATCTCCACCGGCTGACCCAAAGCACTTTCCAACGTGGGCAATACCGGCGAGTACAACGCCACCAATCGCCGTGCCGGCAGGTAGGGCACCACACCAAATTGGATGCGCTCCCGCACGCGCCCCAACGTGGGCAGACCCCATGCGCCCAGTCCTGCTGCCAAACCAGTACCGAGCCAAGCTCGGCGAGACAGAGGGTGTGTCATGGGCGTCGTCCTGATCAAAAGTGTGGCGAAATTCAACAATCAAACAAAGGCACCAACATCCTCAAAGGCCAAACGGGGGCCACGCGGATGCAAGGCAGCGGGATCACCGTAGCCCAGATTGCACACCACCAAGGTACGCACCGGCCGATCGCCCCAGAACGCAGCGTCCACAGCGGCAGCATCAAAACCGCCCATGGGGCCGCAATCCAAACCCAGTGAGCGTGCGGCGATGATGAAGTAACCGATCTGTAAACCAGCGTTCAAACGGGCTTGAGCTTCGATGCGCTCAGCCGGCATGTTCGCCACCATCGAGCGAGCGTCGATGTAGGGGAACAGCTTGGGCAACTGCTCAAAGTAGTGCAGGTCCATCCCAAGAAGGGCGACCGCCGGGGCCGCAGCGGTTTTGGCCCGGTTGCCCTCCATCATCAGGGGCAACAATTGCGCCCGTTTTTCCGCAGACACCACAAATTGAAGGCGCAACGGGCAGCCGTTGAGGGCGGTGGGACCGAACTTAGCCAATTCATAGATCGCTTGAAGCTGTTCGTTCGACACCGGACGGGGGAGCCAAACGTTGTGGGTCCGCGCTTCGGTCAACAACTGCGCCGTGGTCAGCGTTTGGGTAGAAGAAGCAGCAGTAGAAGCAGCAACAGAAACAGAGCTCATGGACATCAATGCAGATAAAGGGAGAATTGTCGGATGTTTACACCAAGTCAGAACGACGTTCGTACCTTCTTTTGCACCGCATGGCGCAAACATGTTGAAGGCACACCACGCGATGCCATGGAAACCCTGGCCGCAGGCTGGATCGCCGAGCATCCCGAGTACCACGCCATCTTTCTTGATCTAGAGACCGCGCTCGCCACGGTCTATCACGTCGAGGAGGGTCAGACCAATCCGTTTCTGCACATCGCCATGCATCTGTCGATCAGCGAACAGTGCTCCATCGACCAACCGCGTGGCATTCGCGCAGCGGTCGAGCGCTTGGCAGCAAAGCGCGACAGCCTGCACACCGCGCATCACGAGGTCATGGACTGCTTGGGCGAGATGATCTGGGCCTCGCAGCGCGCCGGGCTGCCCCCCGATCCGCACGCTTACCTCGACAAAGTGCTGCGCCGCGCTTCGTCCTGAGCGATCTCGTCCAGCGTGGCCTGCACGGCGGCCACCTGTTCAGGCCCGACCGATTTGGCTTGGGCTCGCGCCAACGCCTTTAAAGCGGCTTGCCGAGCAGCAACGGTGTCGCCCAACACCCGGCGCGCTTCGGCCAGATTGTTCCAAGCTGCCACGCTGTCATGGCGCTGAGCCGTACGCTCAAACACCTCGGCCGCCCGCGCCGCATCACCTGCCGCCAGATGGGCGTTGCCCAAGCCGATGGCCGCGATCAGGCTCTCGGGCCAGCGCTGGGCCAGCGCGGACCATGCTGGCAACACGTCCACAGCCGACCGCAGGCGCGCAAAGGCCAAGGTCGCGGCCGTGGCCTCGTCTTCAGACACATCCGGCGGCAAATCGCCCGGCGGTGCGACCCGAAAGGCCCAATGCTGACTGCGCGCCCAAGTGTGCTCAAAAGTGACCCAGCCCATGCGCTGCTGCGGCTCCAAGCCGCTACGCAGGATCACCTCCCGCGTTAGGCGGTCGTAGCCCACCACCACGGCGTAATGCCAACGCGGCTCCATCGCCAGCCCGAGGTTGAGCAGCACCAGCACCGGCCGACCATCGGCCACGCTACGCAATACCGCGCCCATCTCGGGCGGCAGACGCAGCGCCAGCGCTCCGGCTTGACGCGCAGCCGCCAGCATCTCAACTTGGAAGCTGCCGGCACGGGCTGGTACAAAAACCGCCGCATCAATGGCCTGACGCGCCTCGGCGGACAGGGCATGCCTCCGAGCCGCTTCGAGCACCGTGATCAGGGCCGCTGAGCCGCAGTGGTTACGTTCCTGCGGCAGAAACGGCACCTCGGCCAAGCTCAGCTCCCGTTGATCAGCCAGACCCTGCGGCCAAGCCGTTTGCAACGCAGTGCCTTGGGGGGTGAGCCCGGCACAGCCCGTCAAACTCACGAACATCACCCAAAGGGTGGCCAAGACGAACGGCCGCCCCCAAGGCAAGATCAAGCGCTGAATCAACGAATGGCGCGGGTGAAGGGGAAGACCTTGGTGAAGCCGAGGATGTCGGTCACCAGCAAGAGCACGAACAGGAACACGATCGTGCCAAGGATGTCGCCGCCAGCGGGGGCGCTGTCGATGCGGTTGGCCAGATCCAGCGCCTCAGCGTCGGTCAGCGCCAGCACCCGGGCCTTGGCTTGGTCCAGATCGACACCACGTTGGGCCAAAGCTTGGGCCACATCGTCGCGCTCCAGCGCCGCCAAGGCGCGGGTATGGGCAGCGGTTGGGGTCGCCGCTGCGCTCACTTGGGCCACGGCTTCGGCGCTGATCACCGTCGCTTGGGCGCTTTGCATCACGCCCATGCCAGAAACACAGACTGCCAACATCATCACCAACGCCCGCGAACGGGTACCAAGGGTCGTTTTCATCAAGGAAGCTCCTGAAAATAAGAAACAATCAACGCAGGACCGGCACTTTAACGCCGCCATGCCCCCTCGTCATGCCTCTTGCTTCCTCTCACACCCTGCCCTGCATCATCCTGACCGGGCCGACCGCCAGCGGCAAAACAGCGGCCGCTTTGGCCATCGCCCGTGATTTCGCATCAAAAGATCGGCCTGTGGAGCTGATCAGCGTGGACTCGGCGCTGGTCTATCGCGGCATGGATATTGGCACCGCCAAACCCAGCCATGCCGAACAAGCCGAAGTACCGCATCACCTGATCGACATTCGTGATCCGCTGGCTAGCTATTCAGCCGCTGACTTTGCGAGCGACGCCGCCAGCCTGATCACCGCCATCCACGCCCGAGGCGCACTGCCCGTGTTGGTCGGCGGCACCATGCTCTACCTCAAAGCGCTGTTGGAAGGCATCGACCCCCTGCCCGCAGCCGACTCGGCCGTTCGAGCCGACCTTGATCAACGCGCCGCTATCTTGGGCTGGCCAGCGATGCACGCTGAGTTGGCACGCATCGACCCGATCACCGCAGCTCGCCTTGCGCCCCATGACGCCCAACGCATCCAGCGGGCCTTGGAGGTCTGGCAGATCAGCGGCCAGCCCTTGTCGTTCTTTCATCGCCGCCCCCAAGAGGCCGCTCCGGTGCACGACCCCAAGGTGTTGTGGTTGTCGTTGGAGCCCGAAAACCGCGCTTGGCTACACGCCCGGGTGCAACAGCGTTTCGAGGTCATGCGCGAGGCCGGTTTGATCGACGAAGTGCGGTCTTTGCGCGCCCGGGGCGACTTGCATGTGGCGCTGCCTTCGATGCGCTGCGTGGGCTATCGCCAGACGTGGGCACTGCTTGATGGCGAAATCAGCCCCACCCAGTGGCAAGAGCAAGTTGTTGCTTCCACGCGTCAGTTGGCCAAACGACAACTGACGTGGTTGCGCAGTACGCCCCAGCGACACATCATCGCGGCGGACGGTGCCGATCCCGTTCAAGCCGTTCTTGATCAAGTCCAAGTTTGGACAGAACGTCAAGCCTGTTAGAGTGCCCGCCTTGCGCCTTGCAGCGGCGAAGACCAAGGGAAATCTCACCCATGCCGATCGAGCTCTATAACAAAGATGGCTTTAAACGCCTGATGTTCTGTGACCTCAACTTGGAAGGCACAGAAGCGGTTCAAAGCAACCAGTTCCTCATCGTCAATGGGGACACAGGCGCCATCATCGACCCCGGCGGCAACTTGGCCTACAACTCACTGCTGCTCGGGGTGACGCACCATTTCGCGCCATCTAGGCTGTCAGCCATCATCGCTTCACACGCGGATCCGGACATCATTGCCTCGCTGGACCGCTGGATGACCACCACCTCGGCGCCAGTGTTCATCGCCAAAGTCTGGGAACGTTTCATCCCGCATTTCTGCAAGCCCGGCAAAACCGACGGCCGCATCATCGCCATCCCCGATCCCGGCATGCGCATTCCAGTGGGTGACGGCGAACTCTTTGCCCTGCCAGCGCACTTCATGCACTCAGAAGGCAACTTCCAGTTCTGGGACCCGGTGAGCCGCATCCTCTTTTCGGGTGATCTGGGCGTATCGATGGGCGGCAACCCGCGTGAGTACATCACGTCGCTGGCCCCGCACCTGCACCGCATTGAGCCCTTTCACCGCCGCTACATGGTGAGCAACAAGATCCTGCGGCTCTGGGTCAACATGGTCTACAAGCTGCCCATCCGCATGATCGTGCCCCAACATGGCTCGCCCATCGTGGGCCCTGCGGTGCGCGAATTCCTCGATTGGGCCAACAAGTTCAGTTGTGGCATTGATCTGATGAGCGAGCGCGACTACGTCATGCCCGTCTGAGGCGGCTGATGCGTCTGAAGCGTCTGAGCCGTTTAAGAGGCATCGGGCGCGTATCAGGGCGCGATGAACTCGGCCCATTCGTAAAGCGCGGCCAGCACGTTTTGCTGCTGCTCCAGCGCCGCTTCGCTCAAGCGCCCTTCCTCCTCGGCCAACATCAGGCTTTCCCCCAAAGCGTCGATGCGCTCTTGGAAGGCCGCCAGCGTCAAACGCCCTTCTTCCGCACCAACGCCTTCAAGCAGCCAAGCCGCGCAGTGCTGCTGCCAGCGGGCTTGCTCGGCTTCACCCAAGCTGTCCGGGAAGTTGCGCGCCCGAAAGCGAAACAGCAGTTCTTCCAAACGGGGATCGTCGAAGTCGATGTCACGCCCTTCACGCACCCGCTCGGCCATGGCCTCAGGCCCCAAGCGGCGCCAGCGCTCCAGCCGCGCCCGGTCTTCGCGGCCCAGAAAGCCGCCGTAGAGATCTTCGTCCACATCGACCGGCGCAGCCTGCACCGCCTCGGGTCGGGCAAAGACCTCCGGCCACAAGCCCATGAGCTTTGGCGCGTGCTCGGTGGCCCAAGCGCTGTGGCGCTCAATCGCCGCCCAATCCACGCCCCAACGCTCGGCCTGCGTGGCCGACAAGGTGCCCAAAGCACTGATCACCACGGGTGACTTGTTGATGTGGATCGTTTTGATCGCCAACCGCGTCTGGCCCTCAGGCAGGTCCTCGGTCTTGGTGTAGAGCCGCAAGCGGATCTGCTCGGCGCTCAGACCCAGCAGTTCGCTCGGGTCAGCGGCCAAGTCCCAAACAATCACTTCGTTTTTGTGGATCGGATGCGGTGCCAGCGGCCAGACCACCGCGATGCAGCCGCGCTCGGCACCGTACATGCCTGAAATGTGCAAAAACGGCTTGCCCTGCGCTTGGGCCTTGTGCATCTCGGCCACCACCGCGTCTTTGCTGCGCAGCTTCCAACAAAAATCAAATAGCTTGGGCTGCTTTTGGCGAATCAGCCGCGCCAAGGCCAAGGTGGCATGCACGTCAGAGAGCGCGTCGTGCGCCGCCGTGTGCAGCAAGCCGTTGGCGGCGCTGAGGTGTTCGAGCTTGAAGGACGGCCGACCGTCTTCGTGCTTGGGCCACGTGATGCCCTCCGGGCGCAAGGCGTAGGCGCAGCGCACCACATCGACCAGATCCCAGCGCCCACAGCCGTTTTGCCATTCCCGGGCGTAAGGGTCGATCAGATTGCGCCAGAACAGGTGCCGGGTCACCTCGTCGTCAAAGCGGATCGAGTTGTAGCCCAAGCCAACGGTGCCAGGCTCGGCCAGTTCATCGACGATGGCCTGCGCAAAGGCTTGTTCATTCACACCTTGGGTCAAGCATTGCTGCGGCGTGATACCGGTCAGCAAGCACGACTCCGGGTCTGGCAGTCGGTCACGCGGCGGCTGGCAATAAAGCATCAGCGGCGCACCGATGACGTTCAGTTCGGCATCGGTGCGCAAGCCCGCAAACTGCGCCGGCCCGTCGCGCCGGGGGTTGATGCCGAAGGTTTCGTAGTCGTGCCAGAAAAACGTGGTCGGGGCGGTCAGGTGAGTCGTCATGCCGTTCATGCCTTGGCCGCTGGGCGGCGTTGTTCGGGCCGCAGCGTGGCGGAAGCCAGCAAGCGCTCAGCGGTATCCGCATCCACGGTGTCTCCCGCCTCGTTCACCAACGGCTGATCGAAATCATTCCAGCCGCGCACGCCGGTTTTGAGCGAAAACACCTGCGTAAAGCCCATGCGCTGCATCACGTCAGCCGCAAACACCGAGCGATTGCCTGAGCGGCAAATCACCACGATCTCGCGTTCGCGGCCCGCCGCCAAGGCCGGCACGGTGTCGGCGTAATCCCAATCGCACGCTTGTTCAAGCACCCCACGCGGCACCGAGATGGCGCCTGGCATGTGCACAGCTGCAAATTCAGCCGGTTCGCGCACGTCAAGCAAGATCACCGCCGCTTGACGCTCAAGCCGATCGCGCACGTCCCAAGGCATCAGTTCGCGCACGCGCTCCAAGGCGTCTTTGATCAGATCGTTGTGCCCCAAGGCGGGCCGAAACGGCGGGTTGAGCATGATGGCAATGTCTCCGGTCGAAAACGGTGGGTTCTTTGGGCGATTATCGACGGGACGGATAATCGCCTGCTCCGCCACCCTTGTCTGTCCCCGACCCCACCCGCGCCCATGAAGCTCTCTGCCACCATCATCACCCTCAACGAAGAACGCAACATCGAACGCTGCCTGCGCTCGCTCCAAGGGGTGGTGGACGAGGTCGTGGTGGTTGATTCTGGCTCGACCGACACCACCCTCGCCCTCTGCGCCCGCTACGGTGCGCGGGTGATTGCCCAGCCGTGGTTGGGCTATTCGGCGCAGAAGAACTTGGCCAACGCCCAAGCCGAACACGACTGGATCCTGAGCCTCGACGCCGACGAAGCCTTGGACGAGCCGCTGCGCCAAGCCGTCTTGGCCTGGAAAGCCCGCCCCACGCCCACCCCGGCGCGCATCAACCGCATGACCAACTACTGCGGCCACTTTGTGCGCCACGGCGGCTGGTACCCCGACCACAAGGTGCGCCTTTTTGACCGCCGCCAAGCGCGCTGGGAAGGTCTGATTCACGAAGACCTGATCGGCGTGGACCGCCGCAGCGCCGAGCTGTTGCCGGGTCACTGCCTGCACTACTCGTACTACACGCTCGACGAACACCGCGCCCAAACCCAACGCTTCACCACCCTCTCGGCCCAAGAACTGCACGCACGCGGCAAAAAAGCCAGCCTCACCAAACGCTTCCTCAGCCCCGCCGCCCGCTTCCTCTCCGACTACCTTTTCCGCCTCGGCTTCCTCGACGGCCCCGCCGGCTGGCACATCGCCCGCATCTCCGCCCACGCCACGTATCTGAAGTACGACAAGCTGCATAAGCTGACCCAACAGCGCTGAGATGCCCCGCCTGTTGTTCATCCTTTTTCTCCTTCTCCTCGTCGCCTGCTCGACGACGCAGCAGTCGAGGTTGGGGAGTGCGGCGGTGACGCCGTTGAGTGATTTGAATATCGTGGGCGATGCGATTCCGGTGGTATTGAAAGCGGCGATGGAAGAGCCGATTTATGGGGTGCCGCAGGCGCGGGGCTGTGCGGAGATCAAGGCGCAGATTGCGGCGTTGAATGCGGTGTTGCCGCCGGATGTGGATGCGCCGCCACCGGCGGAATCGTCGGCCTCAGCCGCGCATGGGAGTCTGGGGATGAGTTTGGTGGAGCGCGGCACGGCGGCCACAGGGGACGCAGCCATTGCAGCGGTGCAGCGCTCGGCCGAGGGCGTGCTGCCTTTTCGGACGTGGATTCGCAAACTCTCAGGCGCTGAGGCAGCGGCGAAAAAAGCAGCCGAGGCCGTGGCCGCAGGCACAGCGCGCAGAACGTTTCTCAAAGGCTTGAGTGCCGGGCAAAATTGCCAGCAGTAGCACCGTTCGCCCCGGAAAAATCCTCACCGAAAGCCCAAGCACCATGGACACCCCCCAGCATGCAGCGCTCATCCAAACCCTGAAAACCCGGTTTGAGAACCACTTGCATCGGCATGAAGGCCACGCGTGGACCATGGTGCTGGCGCGACTGGAAAACCGGCCGGAGAAGCTCACAGCGCTTCAAGCCATGGAGCAAACCGGGGGCGAGCCGGATGTGGTCGCTTTTGATCGGACCACGGGCGAATACATGTTCTATGACTGCGCTGAAGAAAGCCCCAAAGGCCGCCGCAGCGTTTGCTACGACCGCGCCGGGCTGGAGGCAAGAAAAGAACATGCGCCCGCAAACACCGCCATCGATATGGCCGCAGCCATGGGGATCGAGCTGCTGACGGAACCTCAATATCGACACCTGCAAAAGCTCGGCCCTTGTGACGCCAAAACATCGAGCTGGCTGCACACACCGCCTGAGATCAGAAAACTTGGGGGCGCGATTTTTGGTGATTTTCGCTACGGCCAAGTTTTCGTTTATCACAATGGCGCGCAGTCCTACTACAGCGCCCGAGGCTTTCGCGGCGCGCTGCGGGTGTAGAGCCACATCACCCCTTGGAGAACCCGCATGAACTTGCTTCGGTTTATCGCCCTTTCATGCTTGGCCTTGGCCTTGGCCGCCGGATGCGGCGGTGGTTCGTCATCGAACGCCCATGCCACGTATCAGCAAGCGGCAGCGGCCGCCAATGCCAAAGAAGCCGAAGCACGGGGATGGGCATCACCCACGCCCTGCACCACGGCTGCGCAGTGCGATGCCCTGTTTTTTGTACCGCCGTCGGGGGTCTGTTCATGCCCGTCTTATCTGGCTTACTCCTTGGCTGCACCCTCCGCCAGTGCTGCGAGCGCCGCAGCCACCGCGCAACAAACCCTCGCCCAGCAAGCCAGAGTTCTCGGTGGTTTGGTCAACACCTGCGCCTGCACCACAGCCCTGCCCACCCTCACTTGCACCGCATCAACCTGCGCGCTGGCCCCTTAAAACCTGCTTCACAAAGACACCGTTTAACGGTATCGGTCGTGCCTCAAACAAGCGAGGGAAACTCCCCGCGCCTTGGTAGATCAGGGCCACGGCGGGTGCAGGTGATGGCGGCGGCTTGGGCGGCGAAGCTGAGGAGGGTCTGACAGGTTTCGAGGCTGAGCTGGCCAAGGCCTTCTGGCGTCAAGAGGCCAAGTTCAGCCAAGGCAACCAGGGTGGCGGCTTGGAAGGTGTCCCCTGCGCCGACGGTATCCGCCACCGTGACGCTGGGCGAGCGCACCTCGCAGTGGCCCGCTGCGCACCAGGCTTGGGCGCCTTGGCCCCCCTGGGTCAGCACCACCAAGCGCACCCCGGCAGCCCGCCAAACCGCAGCTTGTTCGGCGGGCGAGGTGTTGGGGTAAAGCAGCGCGAAATCCTCGTCGCTGAGTTTGAGCAGATGGGTGCGGTAGCTCATCCAGCGCACCGTGGCGCGCCAGACCTCGATATCCGGTTCGACGTTCAGGCGGATGTTGGGGTCATAGGCGATCACGGTGCTCGTAAAGCGCTCTTGGACCAACTGGCGGATCGTCGTGCCGATGGGCTCGACCACGCAGGCATAAGAACCGAAGTGCAAGGCCGCCACCTTTTTGGGCAGGCGGGCCAGATCCTTGGCATGCAGTTGCCGATCGGCCCCACCGTGGCCGTAAAAGCGATAGCTGGGCACGCCGTGGGCGTCCAACCCGATCAGGCTCAGGGTGGTCGGTGCATCACAGGGCACCAAACCGCAAGGGTCGATGCCTTCGGCGCGGATGGCTTGATCGATACGCTCGCCCAGAAAGTCGCGCGAGATCGGCCCGAGAAAAATGGTCGGCCGCCCCAGTCGCGCCACACCCACGGCCACGTTCAAGGGTGAGCCCCCCACCACCGCATCCAGCGCCAGCCCCGCCGGGGTGATGCGTTCTTGAAAAACATCCAAGAGCGACTCGCCGCAGATCACCACGGGCAACGACATCGATAAAGGGTTGGGGTTCGGGTGCACTGTTGCTCCTGAAAGGACGGGGGTGGGCATGGGTTGATGCGGATGGTGGCATCACCTTGGTGCGAATGCACTAGGGAAAGCACTAAATCAATCTCATTGATTTATTAAATGAGAAGACTAGCATTCGGTCCGTGGCCTCACCACGCCGGCCTTCGCCCGGTCCCACCCCCTGCATCCTCACGGAGACACCATGAAGCACCTGAACCTCAGCCTCGCTGCCGCCACCCTCGCCTGCATGACCCTGATGGCGGGCCCGGCTCAGGCCGAAGACAAGATCGTCATTGGCCTGATCACCAAGACCGACACCAACCCCTTCTTCGTCAAGATGAAGGAAGGTGCGCAGGCGGAGGCCAAAAAGCTGGGGGCCAAGCTCATGACGGCGTCGGGCAAGAAGGACGGCGACACCGCTTCGCAAATCAACGCGATTGAAAACATGGTCACCGCCGGCGCCAAGACCCTCCTGATCACCTCCAGCGGCGACGCCATCATCCCAGCCGTCAAAAAGGCCCAAGCCAAGGGCGTGCAAGTCATCGCCTTGGACAGCCCCTTTGAAGGCGCCGACGCCCTCTTTGCCACCAACAACTACCAAGCTGGTGTGCTGATTGGTCAATACGCCAAGGCTTCGCTGGGCGGTAAACCGGCCAAGATCGCCATGCTGGACCTCTTCCCCGGCCACCCGGTGGGCGCGCAACGCCACAACGGTTTCATGTCTGGTTTCGGCCTGAAAGCCTTTGACGCCAAGTCGAACGAACTGTCCAGCACGCCTGAAACCGTGTGTGCGGCGGATACCGACGGCAACCAAGCCAAGGGCCAGACCGCGATGGAGAACTGCCTGCAAAAGGACGCGGCCATCAACGTGGTCTACACCATCAATGAACCCGCTGCGGCGGGCGCGTACAACGCCCTCAAGAAAGCCGGCAAGGAAAAAGGCGTGCTGATCGTCTCGGTGGACGGTGGCTGCGCTGGTATTGCGGACGTCGGCAAGGGCGTGATCGCTGCGACATCACAGCAATACCCGCTGAAGATGGCCTCGATGGGTGTGGCCGCTGGCGTGGACTACGCCAAAGGCGGCAAGAAAGCCAGCGGCTATGTCGATACCGGCGTGACCCTGATCGCTGGCAAAGCGGTCGCGGGCGTGGATAGCAAAGATGTGAAGACCGGCACCGATCTGTGCTGGGGCAAGAAGTAATCATCAAGGATGACCACCATGACCGCCTTCAAGGACAAGTTACCGCCACTGAGTCAGCTCGGGCCCTTCATCGCCTTGGCCATCGCCTGCGTGGTCTTCGGTCTGACGACCGATAACTTCTTCAGCGGCGCGAACTTCGCCCTGATCTTGCAACAGGTCATGGTGGTCGGCGTCATCGCCATCGGGCAAACGCTCATCATCCTCACGGCGGGTATCGACCTGTCGTGCGGCATGGTCATGGCGCTAGGGAGCATCGTCATGACCAAATTCGCCACCGAACTCGGCTTGCCTGTGCCGGTGGCGGTGTTTTGCGGTTTGACCGTCACGATGCTGTTTGGTTTGGTCAACGGCTTGCTGGTGACCCGCATCAAGTTGCCGCCCTTCATCGTCACGCTGGGCACCTTCAACATCGCTTTTGCCATCACCCAGCTCTATTCCGGCGCTCAGACGGTGACCGATGTGCCCGAGAGCATGACTTGGCTGGGCAACACCTTCTTGCTTGGCAGCACCCCGATCGCCTACGGCACGGTGCTGATGGTGTTGCTCTATCTGGGCACGTGGTACTGGCTGCGCGACACCGCCTCGGGCCGGCATGTCTACGCCGTGGGCAACAACCCCGAAGCCACCCGCTTGGTCGGTATCCCCACCGAGCGCGTGCTGCTGGGGGTCTACGTGCTTGCCGGGCTTTTCTACGGCTTGGCTTCACTGCTGACGGTGGCCCGCACCGGCGTGGGCGATCCGAACGGTGGTCAGACCGAAAACCTCGATGCCATCACTGCCGTGGTGTTGGGTGGCACCAGTCTGTTTGGTGGACGCGGTGTGGTGCTGGGCTCGCTGGCCGGAGCCATCGTGGTCGGTGTGTTGCGCAACGGCCTGACCTTGATGGGCGTGTCCTCGGTGTATCAGGTGCTCATCACCGGCATCTTGGTGATCGTGGCTGTGGCGGTGGATCAACTTTCACGCAAGGGAGGCCGCTGATGGCTTCGAACCGAATCGTCATGCAAGCCCAAGGCTTGGTGAAACGCTACGGCCAAGTCACCGCGCTGGACGGGGTTGACTTTGAGCTGCGCGCTGGTGAAATCCTGGCCGTGATCGGCGACAACGGCGCGGGCAAATCCAGCCTGATCAAGGCACTGTCGGGCGCCACCATTCCCGATGAAGGCCAGATCCGGCTCGACGGTGAGCCCGTGCATTTCAAAAGCCCGATCGATGCGCGGCGCAAAGGCATCGAAACGGTTTACCAAGATCTGGCCGTGGCGCCAGCCATGACCATCGCTGAAAACCTCTTTTTGGGTCGCGAACTACGCCGCCCCGGCTTGGCTGGCAGCCTGTTTCGGCGCCTCGACAAGCAACGCATGCTCGACATCAGCATCGAACGCATGAATGACTTGAAGGTCGGCATCCGCTCGATGAATCAAGCGGTCGAGACCTTATCGGGGGGGCAGCGCCAATGCGTGGCGGTCGCGCGTGCAGCCGCCTTTGCCGAGCACGTGGTGATTCTTGACGAGCCCACCGCTGCACTGGGGGTCAAGGAAGGCAACATGGTGCTGGAGCTGATTCGCCGGGTGCGTGACAAGGGCTTGGCGGTGATCCTGATCAGCCACAACATGCCGCACGTTTTTGAGATCGCCGACCGCATCCATGTGGCCCGCTTGGGTCGGCGTGCGGCGGTGCTGAATCCGAAAAGAATCAGCATGAGCGACACCGTGGCCGTGATGACCGGGGCCATGGCGCCTGAGCAGATTCCGGCCGACTGCCTCGCGCATTGACCCCCCACGCTGGCCACTTTGGAGACCAAGCCATGCTCAAAGGCATTGATTCGCTGCTGACCCCTGATCTGCTCAAGGTGCTGGCCGAGATGGGGCACGGTGACGAGATCGTCATCGCTGACGCCAACTTCACCGCAGCCAGCCTGCGTATGGGTGCGGACGGCCAGCGCAAACCACTGATCCACCTGCCCGGTGCGGGGGTGGCGCGCACCGTGCAGGCGGTCCTCAGTCTGCTGCCCTTGGATACGGCGGTGACTCAGCCTGTGGCGTATATGCACGTGTGCGGTCAGCCCGAGGGTTATCGCAGTCGCCAACAACGTGACGTGGTCGAGTGGTTGGTGCGTGAAGGTCATGCCAAGACCGAACAGTGCGAGGCCGTGGAGCGTTTCGCCTTTTATGATCGGGTCCGCCGTGCGTTTGCCATCGTCCTCACGGGTGAACTGCAACCCTACGGCAATGTCCTTCTCAAAAAGGGTGTCCTCGGCGAAACCCTCGATCCATGATGCATTCAGCAGTCCACCCTCTCCAGATCCGTCCCCGAGGCTCCAACCACGTAGGGATGCGCCAATACAACGAGCGCGTGGTGCTGCATGCCATTCGCCTGCACGGCGATTTGCCCAAGGCTGATCTGGCACGGCTGACGCACCTGAGCACCCAGACCGTTTCACTGATCGTCAATAAACTGCTCGATGATCAGCTGCTGATCAAGTGCGCGCCCTTGCGGGGTCGCATCGGCCAGCCTTCGGTGCCGATTGCGCTCAACCCAGACGGCGCTTTTGCCATCGGCATCAAGATTGGCCGACGCAGCATGGACGTGCTGCTGATCGATTTCACCGGCAACGTGCGCCAACGCTTCGAGCGCAGCTATGCCTTCCCCGATCCACGGGTGCTTTTTGACGATCTACAAGCGATGGTCAGCGAGGTGGTCGCCTTCATGCAGCACATCCATGCCGACGCGGCGGATCGTCTCACCGGCGTCGGCGTGGCCGCACCGCTATCGCTGGGCGGCTGGCAAGCGCTGCTGGACGTGCCCGCAGAACAAGCCCAAGCTTGGAACGAGATGGATCTGTACAGCCGCATCCAGGCCTTGCCAGCGGTGCGCACCCTTGACCTGCCGGTGCATCTGCTCAAAGACACCGCTGCGGCCTGCACCGCCGAACTGGTCGCCGGCCGGGGTCACAGGCTGAAGAGTTTTCTCTACCTTTTCGTCGATACCTTCATCGGCGGTGGCTTGGTCATCGATAGCCACGTTCACAGCGGCACCAGCGGCAACGCGGGCGCGGTGGGTTCGATGCCGCTGCATGCGGCACAACCGACCGGTCCGGCCCCCGCGCAGGTCCTGAGTCAGGCATCCCTGCTGAATTTGCAACGCCTATTTTCAGCTGCGGGCTTGGTGGTCGAAGCGGCGCTGGACGAGCGCGCCTTGCAAGCTCCTTGGCTGGCGTTGACCGAGCGCTGGCTGGGCGAAGCCGCTCAGGCCATCGCGCTGAGCATCGCCAACGCGGCTTGTCTGCTCGACCTAGAGCATGTGATCTTGGACGGTGTTTTCAACCGCGCCTTGCTGGCTGAATTGATCGCTCACACCCAAAAGGCCTTGGATGCGCACAGCTGGGAGGGCGTGACCCGCCCCACCCTGCACGCTGGCACCATCGGCAGCGATGCTCGGGCGCTGGGCGGCGCGCTTTTACCCTTGCACGCCGCTTTCGCCCCAGACCCGGAAGTTTTTCTTAAAACCGGGCGCCCACTGCGAAGATGATTTCTTTGTAGTCGAACGTCTGCGAGGCTTTGTCGTTTTGCGCACTGGTCCAGACATCCGGCAGATCGACATAGCCCATCTTGGCCGTGGTGCGCACAAAGAAGCGCTTCAAGAAGTCGGCTTCAAAACCTGCACCGATGTGGGCGCTGTAGCCGGCCAGGTGGAATTGGTCGTTACGCGGCCGACCCATCACCCCCAACTCGACATTGCTCTTCGGCACCACAATACCGCCGCCGACCAAGCCGAACACGCGAGCATGTTGGGTCGCGCCCAACCAGTTCACCGGCTTTTGCTTTTCCCACTCGACCGAGAGCACATTCAAGCCATCGGTGTGCTCATAGGTCAGAAAGTTGGTGGTCAGCACTTGATTGCCCGACTGCGCCACGCCGTTGATCGCGCCCGAGATGCCCACCAGTTGATCGGTGGCCATCACGTATTTCATGTGGTCCAGATTGATCGCGATGGCGGTGTTATCCGCGTACTGATAGGCCAAACGCACGTTGGTCTGCGGAATCGTGATGCGCAGCGGATTGAGGTAGGTCTGAAAGATATTGGCCAAGGTCAGCTCTGCCTGACGGTCGTTGGCTTGAACATTGGCCAGCGTGAAGTCGTGACCTGCGCCTTGGAAATGAATATCGCTGCTGGAATACTGTTCGCGGTTCCAGCCCCATGAAAATGACCACTTGCGCACGTCTGGCGTCGGCGTCGTGACGGTCGGCTTTTCAGTCGGGGCGGCGGTCTGCTGCTGAGCCACGCGAGCGGCCGGCAAGGTCGTCGGCGTCGATTGAGCCCAACAAGCGGGAACGGCCAACAAAAGAGAGGCCAGCAGAGACGAGACGCCAACAGCGGTATAAGAAGTCTTCATGGATGGACGAAGTATTTTTAAAAGAAACGACCGCAGGCTTTTCCATGTCGGATGCTGCGCGGCCACGTAGCTTACAGGCATCACCCCGGTTGAGCCTGTTCCAGATCAATCGGTGTCTTCAACGGTCGATGATCTGCTCCATGCGCTTAGCACGCAGCACCGGATCTTCACCCAAGGGCAACTTATCCCCTTCGGGTGACGGACCCCCTCCGGGCGAGGCGGTCTCCGTGCCGGGGGGGCTCACCTTCTTGGCTTGCTCGACCAGCTTGCGCTGATCCTTGAGCACCGTGACCGTGCCACTCAAACTGAGTTCCTGCATGCCAGCAGGGCAGGCATCGTCGGTATAGATGACGGTCGAACCTTGACGGCATTTGCGCAGGCCCCCTTTGGCGGTGGCGGCGGTGGCGGCGGTGGCGGCGGTAGCGGCGATACGCCCCGGCGCCGCTCCAGGCTGCACGGCTTGAGGACGCTCAGCAGCCTCATCTCGCCAAGTGCGCTCCTCACTCACCACGGGGGGTGGCGGATGAATCCAGCGCTGAATCAGCGGGGCATCGTGGTAATGCCACGCAAAACTGGCGATCAGGCCCAACAACAAGGTCCAGAAAAGGGTTTTGGCAATCACGATTCAACTCCGTTTGCAGTGTTCTTGCCGTTCTAGCCAATACGCCACATTGCCCAGCACCATGATGCTGCCAGAGATCACCGCTGAGGCCGCAGCCACAATCCCCGTCGCGGCCAACAAGGCGGCGCAATCCTCGCCATGGCAGTGCTGCATACCTTCGAGCATCACGGGCTCAAGCTCAAACTGCTTCGAAGTGACGTGGCAATCCGCGTCGTAGTACGGCTTGGAACTCGGGACCATCACACAAGCTTCGAGCAGCCCCAACATCAGAACGATGAACCCGATACGGGTGCTTGCACAACGTGGCCAACAGACAAACAGGTTCATGGGATTCATAAGCACAGGAAGGCATGCACTTCGGCGTTAAAGGCTTCGGGGCACTCCATAGGACTGAGGTGTCCCGCCTGCGCCAGAACGACAAGCCGGGCGTGCGGTATCTGCGCGTGCATGTGTTGGGCGATGGACATCTCTGGCGTCCAACGGGCCGCCATGGCCTGCGGCGGTAACGATGCATCCGCTTCACAGCGGACCAAGCGCAAGCGACACGTCTCAGCCGGCAGTGACCCCCGCCAACCGGCGTAGGTGTCGGCCAAGATCAGCCCTCGCACACGCTGCGCATAGAGCTGGCAAAACACTTGCGCCAACACCCCACCCCAAGACAGCCCCAGAAAATGCGCCCGCTCAACCCCGATGCGATCCAGAAAAGCCGCAAGGGCATGACTCCAATCGACCAAAGTGAACGGCGCGGGGGGATCCTCAGACCCACCCGCGCCGGGAGCATCCCAAGCCACCACCCGGCGATTCTGCGATAGGCCAGTTAGCTGGGGCCGCCAGCACCGCGCATCGCAGAGAAAGCCGTGCAACAGCACGAGCACCTCATCACCCTGCCCCGCCTCGCGATACGTGACCTTGAGGTTGTGAGGCACCAGCTAACTCGGCAGGGATGCAAGATTCATCAAGAATCAGAGCGACTCTTTGATGACACGGTCATTGACCGGCTGGGTCGGACGTGCGTTGGCGTGGAAAATGTGTTGGAAGGCCCGCACGTGAGCGCGGGTCAGCGTGGCATGTTCCTTCAGGATCATCCAGTTGACGCCTTCGCTGCACGGCGGCGTGGTCAGCGAGCCTTCGAGGTTGTAGTACCCCAAGCCCTTCGGCAGCGCTGCGGCCAGATCCAAGCTCAGATCATCCACCGTGATCTTTTCGCCAGGGCGCGGCAGGTGGTCAAACACCGCATCAAGGGCTGAGGGCTCCTTGCCGATATCGATCAACAAAGCCACCACGCCGAGCTTGCCATCAGCGTTCTTGTGCACGAAGTGCGCCACCATCGGGGCGTGCTTGTTCGAAATGGCCTCTTCGCTGGGGGTGTGGAAGTGGAATTGCAGCAGCTCGTAGCTCTGATCGCCGACCTTCAGCTTTTGTCCTGACGGCAAATTAACTTGCACGGTGTGACCGTTGTTCAAGATCACCGGAGCGATGCTGCTGTAGCTGAATTCCAGCGCCGGCAAAGCGGCCTTGACCGTCTTATCGATGTTCACCGGGCTTTGATGCACGCCCTTGGAGCATTCCTCAAAAGCGTGGTCCAGATCACCCCAATGGCCCGGGCCCGTTTCATGCGCATTGACATATTCCCAATGGGCATGGTGCATCGCGTGAGCCGCGTGAGCGCCGCTGGCCACATGTTCAGCAGCATGCGCTTTGACGTCGGTGCGATGGTGGTGACGATGCCCACCGGAAGCTGCCGAAGCAGGCGCCGCCGCCGAAGCCGCAGCGACCGCTGGCTCAGCCGCTTGAGCGGACCAAGCCAGGCCCAGAAACGCCGAGAAAATAGCCGTGCGAATGAATTGAGAATGAATCACGGGGTTGCCCTTTAATCTGTCGTGAAGAAAGCGCGCCATTATTGCGCAAGCCTCTCCACAAAACAGAGTATTTGCCCCGAGATCCAGTGTCGGTCTTACGCCACACAGTCCACATAGTAGCGGCTCGTGCCGTTGCCCAAGTTTTCCTCGACCAAACCGTGCACATCGGTATGGAAGCCGGGGAAGTGTTGGTTGAACTCGCGGGCAAAACGCAGGTAGTCCACGATCTTCTTGTTGAAGCGTTCCCCCGGGATCAACAGCGGGATGCCCGGTGGATACGGCGTCAGCAGCGAGGTGGTGATGCGACCTTCAAGGGCGTCGATATCAACCCGCTCGGTGGTGCGGCGAGCGATGTGGGCAAAGGCATCGCTGGGCTTCATGGCCGGTTGCAGATCAGAGAGGTACATCTCGGTGGTGAGCCGCGCGATATCACCCTTGGCATAGGCCTCGTGCATGGTCTGGCAGAGATCCTTCAGGCCCATCTTTTCGTATTGCGGATGGGCTTGGCAGAACTCGGGCAGGATGCGCCACATGGATGCATTGCGGTCGTAGTCGTCCTTGAACTGCTGCAAGGCCGTGAGCAGCGTGTTCCAGCGGCCCTTGGTGATACCGATGGTGAACAGGATGAAGAACGAGTACAGCCCGGTCTTTTCCACCACCACGCCATGCTCGGCCAAGAACTTGGTCACGATGGCGGCCGGAATACCGGTCTTGGCGAACTTGCCCGACACGTCCAGCCCCGGGGTGATCAAGGTGCATTTGATCGGGTCGAGCATGTTGAAGCCGGTCGCCAAGCCGCCAAAACCGTGCCACTTGTCGTTGGTCTTGA
This sequence comes from Leptothrix ochracea, assembly GCF_041083635.1. GTDB lineage: Bacteria > Pseudomonadota > Gammaproteobacteria > Burkholderiales > Burkholderiaceae_C > Sphaerotilus > Sphaerotilus ochraceus. Next base: position 255,067 of record NZ_JBFPHB010000007.1, on the reverse strand, counting down.
GGGTCCAGTCTTCGGGCTTGCCGATGCCATCGGTCGCCAGCTTGTCCGGGCCCCAGACCTTGAACCACCAGTCTTTGCCGAATTCTTTGTCCACCTTGCGCATGGCACGGCGGAAGGCCAACGATTCCTTCAGGCTTTCTTCCACCAAGGCGGTGCCACCTGGGGGCTCCATCATCGCGGCGGCCACATCGCACGAAGCAATGATGGCGTACTGCGGGCTGGTGGAGCTGTGCATCAAGTAGGCCTCGTTAAAGAGGCTGCGGTCCAGCTTGCGGCCCTTGGAGTCCTGCACCAGCACTTGGGAGGCTTGACTCAAACCGGCCAACAGTTTGTGCGTGCTTTGGGTGGCGTAGACCAGCGATTCAGCCGCCCGCTCGCGGCCCTTGCCCATGGCGTGGTACTTCGAATAGAAGCGGTGGAAGGCGGCGTGCGGCAACCAAGCTTCGTCAAAATGGACCGCCTCGACCCAGCCGTCCATCATGCGGGTGATGGTTTCAGCGTTGTAGAGCACACCGTCGTAGGTGCTCTGCGTCACGGTGAGGATGCGCGGCTTGATGGTTGTCGGGTCCACACCTTCCAAGAGCGGATGGGCGCGGATCTTGCGCTCGATCGATTCGCGGGTGAATTCGCTCTCGGGGATCGGGCCGATGATGCCGAAGTGATTGCGCGTCGGCGTCAAGAACACTGGGATCGCCCCGGTCATGATGATCGCGTGCAGGATCGACTTGTGGCAGTTGCGGTCCACCAGCACCACATCGTTCGGCGCCACCGTGTGGTGCCAGACCATCTTGTTCGACGTCGAGGTGCCGTTGGTGACGAAGTAACAGTGATCGGCGTTGAAGATGCGCGCGGCGTTGCGCTCCGAGGCCGCCACCGGGCCGGTGTGGTCAAGCAGCTGGCCGAGTTCTTCGACCGCGTTGCAGACGTCAGCGCGCAGCATGTTTTCACCGAAGAACTGGTGAAACATCTGCCCGATCGGGCTCTTCAGGAAGGCCACGCCGCCCGAGTGTCCTGGGCAGTGCCACGAATAGGAGCCATCGGCTGCATAGCCCAAAAGCGCCCGGAAGAACGGTGGGGCCAGCGAGTCGAGGTAGCTGCGGGTTTCACGGATGATGTGACGCGCCACGAATTCGGGCGTGTCCTCAAACATGTGGATGAAGCCGTGGAGCTCGCGCAAGATGTCGTTGGTGATGTGTTGCGAGGTGCGTGTTTCGCCATAGAGGTAGATCGGAATTTCAGCATTACGGAAGCGGATTTCGGCGATGAAGTTACGCAGCTTGACGATGGCAGGATCTTGCTCAGGCCCGGGCGTGAACTCTTCATCGTCGATGGACAAGATGAACGCCCCAGCGCGGCTTTGCTGCTGGGCAAACTGCGAAAGATCGCCATAACTGGTCACACCAAGGATCTCCATCCCTTCTTTCTCGATGGCCTGCGCCAAGGCTCGGATACCCAAACCCGAGGTGTTTTCGGAACGGAAGTCTTCGTCAATGATGACGATTGGAAAGTGAAACGGCTGCATGACTGCCTTGGGGATAAAGCGTAAAAAGTTCGCGCAGTGTAGAGCCATCAAGTGACAAACCCGGCCCCTTACACTGTTCGTGGATCAAAGAACTTGGAGGGCAACATGAACGGCACGATGGATGGCAGTGTGGGATGGTGGCTGGTCGCTGGCCTGATGGTCGCTTTGGAGCTGTTAAGTGGCACCTTCTACCTGCTGATGTTGGCCTTGGGTTGCGTGGCAGCGGGTGTGGGTGCGTACCTTGGCGCGGGGAGCTTGATGCAAACCTTGTTGGCCGCAGGCATCGGCGGCAGTGCGGTTCTGGCTTGGCATGGGCTTCGGTCCCGGCCCTCCACGCCATCGACTCAGCTCAACCTTGATGTTGGTCAGCTCGTCCACGTCGATCAGTGGCAGTCTGACGGTACGGCCCGCGTTCACTACCGGGGCACGCTGTGGTCCGCACGGTATCCACAAAGTGACGCAACGCCTGCGCCCGGAGCGCATGTGATCCAAGCTTTGGACGGCAACACGCTGATCCTCGAACCACAACAACACTGACCACAACACCAATCACAACACCGATACCCAAGAAGCCCCTCTCATGGACCCCATTGCCCTCGTCATCCTCTTCATCGCGGTGGTTTTCATCGCCCGCTCACTCAAGGTCGTGCCCCAGCAGCACGCTTGGGTGGTGGAGCGCCTTGGCAAATACCACGCCGTGCTCGCACCCGGACTGAACTTCTTGGTGCCCTTTGTGGATCGGCTCGCCTACCAGCACACGCTCAAGGAAATTGCGCTGGACGTGCCCAGCCAAGTCTGCATCACGCGTGACAACACTCAGCTGCAAGTGGACGGCATCCTCTACTTCCAAGTCACCGATCCACGTCTGGCCAGCTACGGTTCGGCCAACTACGTGATAGCCATCACCCAGCTGGCTCAAACCACCCTGCGCAGCGTGATCGGCAAGATGGAGCTGGATAAAACCTTTGAAGAGCGCGAGGCCATCAACGCCTCGGTGGTCAATGCGCTCGACGACGCCGCCTTGAACTGGGGCGTGAAGGTGCTGCGCTATGAGATCAAGGACTTGACGCCGCCCAAAGAGATCTTGCACGCCATGCAGCAGCAAATCACGGCTGAGCGCGAAAAGCGCGCCCTGATCGCGGCGTCTGAAGGCCGCAAGCAAGAGCAGATCAACATCGCCACCGGCGAGCGCGAATCCTTCATCGCTCGCTCTGAAGGTGAAAAACAGGCTCAGATCAACAAGGCCCAAGGCGAAGCCGCCGCCATTTTGGCCGTGGCTGACGCCACCGCTGACGCGATCCGCAAGATCGCCCAAGCCATTGAGCAGCCCGGCGGCAGCCAAGCCGTGCAACTCAAAGTTGCTGAAAAAGCCGTTGAGGCCTACGCGCAGCTCGCGCAGAAGAACAACACCATGATCGTGCCGGGCAACATGAGCGAGGTCTCAGGGCTGATCGGCACCGCCATGGCGTTGATGAAAAACACCCCACCCACGTCACGATGAACACCCCCCTGAACACCACGCCTTGGGCTCAAGCTGACAACGGCCAGACCGTTGATTTAGAAACCGCACGTGCCACGTTGGAAGAAGGTCGCATTGCCGTCTTTGACCTGCGCGAACCCTTTGAACACGCGACCGGGGTGGCCGCTGGGGCGCGGCTGTTGCCCATGAGTCAGATCAACGCTCGCTTGGCTGAAATCCCCACGGATCAACCGGTCTTGCTGATGTGCAACACCCAAAACCGCTCACGCATGATCGCCGAGGCCCTTTGGGAGCGCGGTTACAAGCATGTGCGCTACGTGATTGGCGGCATGAGCCTGTGGACGCTCCACGGCTGGCCCAAGGTACCACCACCGGCGGGATCATGACGGCGTGTTAGGGCAACGAACGGGCGACACGCAAGCCCAGGTCGTCGTTGCTGAAGGTCGGCACCGACTTGATGCGCAAAGCGGTGCGGACTTCTTTGGGGAAGCCGTACCAGCTGCCCCCCCGGTAAAGACGCAAGGGGCAATCCAGCGCCAGCCGGGGGCTGCCGTCCACCGGCGCGCCTTGATACGTGGCGTGATAGCAGTCATCCACCCATTCCCACACATTGCCCAGCATGTCGTAAAGGCCAAAGGCATTGGGTCGATAGCTGCCAACCGGTGCGGTTTGAGCGAAAGCATCATCACAGTCAAAGGTTTCTGCCCAGTCGGGGTGTTTTTGACGGGCGCTTTGATCGGCCACATTGGCAAACAAACAAGCGCGCTCAGTCGAGTTACCCCAATAGCGCAACTTGTCGGTGCCCGCCCGAGCCGCGTATTCCCACTCAGCTTCCGTCAAGAGGCGATACACCTTGCCGGATTTCTCTGAGAGCCACTCGGTGTAGCCCACCGCTTGCTCGTAATTGATATGAATCACGGGCCGTCGCCCCTCGCCCCAACCGCCATCCCAAGCCGGGCGACAAGCATGCTCGGCCACGCAGACGTTCCATTCCTCGAAGGTGATCTCAAACTTGCCCACGGCAAAGGGATGGGCCAGCACCACCTTGTGTGCCGGGGTCTCGCTCTCATAGAGCCCTGTCTCTGAGGCCGATGAGCCCATGGTGAAGGAGCCGGCAGGCACCACCACCATCTCCGGGCAGCTCACGCAGTCCCGAAAAACCGTGCCGGCCGCCGGTATGGGCGCGGCGGCAACGGGGGCCGGTGCTATGGGCAGCGCCGATGCCGGTGCTGATACCGGTGCTGATACCGGTGCTGATACCGGTGCTGATGCCGGTGCTGATACAGGTGCCGGTGCCAGTGGTGCAGAAGCGGGTAGCGGCGGAACCACCGCCGAAGCGGCCACGGGAGAAGGAGCCACAGCAGGGACGACAACCCGCGCTGCCGGTGTTGCCAAGGCAGAAGCCGCCGGTGCTGGGGGGCGTGGAACGACGGGGACGACCGATGACTTATCACCGGCCAAACGCTGACGAGCCCAGGCGGCGGCCTCAGAACTGGGCGCCAGCACAACCGCTTGCTGGTAAGCCTGACGCGCCTTATCGCTTTGCTTCAAGGCTTCATAGCTCTCCGCCAAATAAAATTGGGCTTGAGCGTTGTTGGCATCCACCGCCAAACTCTGCCTGAACTTACCGGCCGCGCGGGCCATCTTGCCGGCCTTGAAAAGCTCCAACCCCACCGAAAAATCATCGCTGGCCGAAGGGGGGACCACGGTCTGCCCGACGACCAACCCTGAACCCAAGGCCAAGCCAACACCGCACAACAGCAGCGACAAGCGTGATCGGCGTGACAAGCGTGAAGTGACGTGTGAAAACATGCTTTGATGAAGCTTGGATGAAGAGATAAGACCCGTATCAAAAGGCTCGCAGCACGGATGTTACGGGCAAATGAGGATAATCCGCCCCTATGTCGATCACGATCAAATCCGCTTCAGACATTGAAGGCATGCGCATCGCTTGCCGTCTGGCCTCCGAGGTTCTTGACTATCTGGAACCCTTTGTTAAACCCGGCGTGACCACCAACGAGTTGGACAAGCTCTGTCACGACTACATGGTGAACGTCCAGCAGTGCATTCCGGCGCCGCTCAACTACGCCCCACCGGGCTATGCGCCTTATCCCAAATCGATCTGCACCTCGATCAACCATCAGGTCTGCCACGGCATCCCCAGCGACCGGGCGCTCAAAGATGGGGAGGTCATCAACGTGGACATCACCACCATCAAGGATGGCTGGCACGGTGACACCAGCCGCATGTTTGCCGTGGGCAAAAGCGTTTCCATCGCCGCCAAGCGCCTGTGCGCCTTGACCCATGAGGCCATGTGGCACGGCATCATGCAGGTCAAACCGGGTGCGCGACTGGGCGACATTGGTCAAGCGATTCAGCGCTTTGCTGAAGGCAATGGCCTGTCCGTGGTGCGTGAGTTCTGCGGCCACGGTATCGGCCTTGAATTCCACGAAGACCCCCAAGTGCTGCATTACGGCAAAGCGGGCACGGGCGAACTGTTGCGCCCAGGCATGGTCTTCACCATCGAACCCATGATCAACGCGGGCAAGCGTGAGATCAAAGATTCGGGCGATGGCTGGACCATCATCACCAAAGACCGCTCGCTCTCCGCGCAGTGGGAACACACCGTGGTGGTCACCGATGTCGGGTTTGAAGTGCTCACTTTGTCGGCGGGCAGCCCTCCCATCCCACCCTTTGCCAAAGCCAAGTCCTGAGCATGGTGGCCGCACCCTTGGGTATCCCGGAGCTGCGCCGGCAATGGCGTGAAGGCCGCGCCGCGCTGATCGAGCAGTTTCGCCAAGGACCGGCCCAAGCAGCTGCGGCTGAACGACTGGTACGCCGCATCAGCCGTTTGGCCGACACCACGTTGCAACGGCTTTGGGTGGAAAGCCAGATGCCCCGAGGTGCCGCGTTGGTGGCCGTGGGGGGCTACGGACGAGGGGAACTGTTCCCCTACTCTGACGTCGATGTGCTGATCTTGTTGCCGGAACAAGGTGAGCGCCCCGTCGATGACGATGACCCCATGAAAGCCGTGCTCGAAGGCTTTATCACGGCTTGCTGGGATGTGGGGTTGGAATTGGGCTCATCGGTTCGAACCGTGAGTGAATGCCTGACCGAAGCGCAAGCTGACATCACCGTTCAGACCGCCTTGCTCGAAAGCCGTCGTCTGTGCGGCACGCGGCGGGTGTACGACCAATTCCGCCAATGCACACGAGCCAGCATCCAGCCGGCCGCTTTTTTGCGGGCCAAGACGCTGGAGCTGCGGCAACGCCACATCAAATTCGAAGACACCCCTTACGCCTTGGAGCCCAACTGCAAAGAAAGCCCGGGCGGCTTGCGCGACGTGCAGGTGCTGCGCTGGATCGCCCATGCCGCCGGGTTGGGCCGTTCTTGGTCCGAGATGGCCGGCAAGGGCCTGATCAGTCGCTTTGAGGCGCAGCAACTCCAGCGCAACGAAGGGTTGCTCAAACTGATTCGGGCGCGCTTGCACATCGTGGCGGGGCGTCGCGAAGACCGTTTGATCTTCGATTTGCAAACCGCTGTGGCCGAGACGTTCGGCTACACCTCGACCCTCAAGCAGCGCGCCAGCGAGGCGCTGATGCGGCGCTATTACTGGGCCGCCAAAGCCGTCAACCAACTCAACGGCCTGTTGCTGCAAAACATTGAAGAACGCGTGCTTGGGGCGCAAAACGCGCCGATGCGCCCCATCGATGCGCGCTTCTTTGATCGGGCGGGCTTGCTGGAAGTGGCCAGCGATGATCTTTACCAACGAGATCCGCATGCCATCTTGCAGACCTTCTTGGTGTTCCAGCAACAAGTGGGCATCACCGGATTTTCGACCCGCACCCTGCGCGCGCTCTACAACGCCCGGGGCATGATGAATCACGCCTTTCGCATCGATCCAGTCAACCGCGCCACCTTCATGGCGATCTTGCGTCAGCCCAGAGGCCAAACGCACGCTTTCCGGCTGATGAACGAAACCTCGGTCTTGGGGCGCTATCTGTGGGTCTTCCGGCGCATCGTCGGCCAGATGCAGCACGACTTGTTCCACGTCTACACCGTGGATCAGCACATCTTGATGGTGCTGCGCAACATGCGGCGCTTCTTTGTGCCCGAGCACACCCACGAGTACCCTTTTTGCTCGAACTTGGCGGCCCATTGGGATCAACCGTGGATCCTGTTTGTGGCCGCACTCTTTCACGACGTGGCCAAAGGCCGAGGGGGCGATCACTCCGAGCTGGGTGCGGTCGAAGTGCGCCGTTTTTGCCGCGACCATGCGATCGAACGCGAAGACGCCCGCTTGATCGAATTCTTGGTGCGCGAGCACCTGACCTTCTCACACGTGGCGCAGAAGGAAGATCTCTCCGACCCCGAAGTGATCGACGCTTTTGCCAAGCGGATGCAAGACCCACGTCGTCTGACCGCGCTTTATCTGCTCACGGTCTGCGACATCCGAGGCACCAGCCCCAAGGTCTGGAACGCATGGAAGGGCAAGCTGCTCGAAGACCTGTACCGCGCCACCCTGCGCGCGCTGGGCGGTGAACGCCCCAACGGCGCAGCGGACGTTGAAACCCGCAAACTCGAAGCGCGGCAGATGCTGGCCCTGCATTCGGTGCTGCCGGGCAGCGAAGAAGCGCTCTGGTCCACGCTGGATCTGAACTATTTCACCCGCCACGACAGCGGCGAGATCGCTTGGCACGCCCGCGCCATCAAGCGCAAGGCCCAAACCACGCAGCCGCTGGTGAGCGCCCGCGTCTCCCCCGTGGGGGAAGGCTTGCAGGTGCTGGTCTACGCCCCAGACCGCCCCGATCTGTTCGCCCGGATCTGCGGCTATTTCGACAGCGCGCAGTTCAGCATCTTGGATGCCCGCATCCACACCACCCGCGCCGGCTACGCCTTGGACACTTTCCAAGTCATCGCCACGCATTTGGTCGATTACGCTTACCGCGACTTGATCCATTTGGTCGAACACCAGATGGCCGAAGGACTCGATCAGGACGGCCCCCTGCCCCTGCCCTCACGCGGGCGGCTCTCGCGCCGGGTCAAATCGTTCCCCGTGGCCCCACGCATCCAACTGCGTCCCGACGAAAAAGCCCAACGCTGGTTGCTTTCGGTCTCGGCCAGCGACCGCTCCGGCCTGCTCTACGCCATCGCCCGGGTCTTGGCGCAGCATGACATCAACCTGCAACTGGCCAAAGTCATCACCTTGGGCGAACGGGTCGAAGACACCTTCCTCATCAACGGCGCGGCCCTGCAACACAACCGCCAACAACTGGCGTTTGAATCCGATTTGTTGGATGCGCTCGGATAACCCCCATGGATCGGTGGAGGGGATGCGGGGATGCGGCTCTCGTGGCGCTCACACCTTGCTCTGCACCAAGCGCCGCAGGCGTTGTTTGGAGGCGTCCATGGCCAAGCGCAACTGGTCACGCCCATCGTCTCGACCCGCAGCTTCCCGAGCCATGGTGGTGAAGCACGCGTAGTCGCGGTGCCATGCGATGTGCTCCGCCTCCAGCGCCTCATCCCCGCCCAAGCGGGCAAGGATGGTGTGCAATGGGCAACAGGTGGCGTCCGACAGGGAACTCACGTCGATCACATCGCTCAGGGTCGTCAGCGCTTGGCGCATCACAAACAAGCGCGCCACGTGGCGACTGTACCAGCCGTGCAAGGAGTTGGGAAAGATCGGTGCTGGCCGACGCTCAAAAGTGGCCATCCACGCCCCAAGATCGGCAGCGCGCATCGGCCGGGCGATGGCGTAGCCCTGAAGCAAGAGCCGGTCGAGGCTGCCGAGCATGTCGTAGATCCCGGCCGTTTCGACCCCTTCGGCCACACAGTCCAAGCCGCGCTGTTCGGCCAGCAGGGCCAAGGTCAGGATGAAATCGAGCTTGTCGAAGTTGCTTTGCAGCGGGCGCACAAAGCTCTGATCAATCTTGATGCCCGTGATCGGCAAGGTCGCCAGCCGCAGCAGCGAAGACTCCCCCGAACCCACGTCGTCAAGCAGGATCGAGAAGCCAGCGTCACGCAGGGCCCGCAAGGCGTCGAGCATCAACGGGTCGTCAGTCAGGGCTGATTCGATGATCTCAAAGCCGATGCGTTGCGGGTCGCCCCCCAGACGCGCCACACGCTCGGGCAGGCTGAGCAGCCAGTCGGTTTGGCGCATCACTTCGGTGGGCAAATTCACGCTGGCATGCACCCCCGCCAACTCGGGCCGCGCCATGTCTTCGATGCTCTTGGCCAAGGTGGCCTCAAACAGATCGAGCAACTGCGTCGCACCGAAGGCCGCCAAAAACTTATCGGGCGAGATGATGCTGGCATCGTCGCCAGCGCCGTTTTGCAGCCGTGCCAGCGCCTCAACCTTCACCACCCGTTGTTGGCGTGGATCCACGATGGGCTGGTAATGCATCTTGACGCGCCCTTGGGCCAGCAAGTGGCGGTAATGCAGGCCGTCGCTCAACCGATGGCGTCGCTTGCCACCGTGACGCGCCAGCCCTTCCATGGTCATGCCGATTTGATCGGCCAGCCGCTGCCAGTAGCGCTGCTGAGTCGGGTTGGCAAAGTGGCCCGGCCAGCGGCTGAAGACAAACAAACAGGCATCCGGGGCCCCTTGAGCGCTGCGGGTCGGCCACAAGCCCATCGAGCGGGCCCCTAGGCGCTCGCACTCGGCTTGCAGCTCAGGCGTCAACACATCGGTCTGTGCCACGCTGGGAATGATCAGCGGCTTTTCGTCAAACCACGCTTGTTGCAAGTAAGGGGCCGCCACCGTTGGGTAGACGCCCCCCTCAGCGTCGTACAGCACCTGCCCTGTGGCCAGCAAGTGGCGATAGGTGCCGTTGCGAATGCCGCCCAGCGCCACCCCCGCAATCTCACCTTGATCGTGCACCGTGGCCAGCACCTGTTGGACGTAATCCAGCACATGACTGGCCTCGTACCCGAGCATCACCACGTCTTCCAGCAAGGCCAAGCGGGCGTGTTCCCACTGTGCAAAAGCATCGAGCTGACCGATCAGATCGTGTTGAAAGCGCTGGTTGAGCACCAAATGCAAGGGCAGATGGCTCTGCAAAACCGCAGGATCTTCAGCCACCAAACCTTCACCGATGGTTTGGGCATAGAGCAGCGAAGCATCGCTCAGCATCCCCAGTGACAAGCCGACATTCACGTGACGCATGCCCACGCTCACAGCGATCCGGTGGTGCTCCTCGGCGGTCAAATCCGGCGCCAGAATCGCCTCCAGATGCCGCCGCTGACCCTCGCGCAGATGCACCATCTCAGACGGTGTGAGCAGATGCAGCACTTTCGCCGCCTCGGGCTTGGTCATCAAGCGGCGATAAAACAGCTCGACCACATGCGCCACAAACGCTCCCAAGCTCGGCTCGAAATCTCTCAACAAGGCACTGGCTTGTGGCCCATACGCCACCACCGACCACGGTGTTTGGCCCTTCTCAGCAGCTTGGATGTCGGTGGTGCTCATGGCGAACTCGCTCCATTGGTCTTGACCAAAATTGAGTAGATCACACCTCTCAAAACGTAACCCCATCCTTCCGAGCCAAGGATCCCCCAAAGCAATGGGCTAGGATGTTTTTGAGATCCTCCATCCTTTTTCAAAACCCCCATGAAAAACGTCCTCACGCTGATTGGGATCTGCTTGGTCATGACCGCTTGCAGCCGACCTTCTGAAGACACGTCAGCGGCTTCCAGCGGTCCACGCCAAGCGATTCGCTCGGAGGATTCCGGTGAACTGATGGCCTATGAGCATCAGGTGAATGTGGTTGTGGAGGAAAACCGTGTTGTGCCTCTGCACAAAGAAGCTGAAGCCGCCTGCCTGAAAGCGGTGGCCGAGAAATGCATGGTCCTGCATTCAGAGATCAACACTGAGCACATGCTGAGCCCCACCGCAACCACGTTGCGCCTACGCAGCACCGCTGCGGGCGTCAAGGCGGTGCGCGACAGTTTGGTCCTCAAGGGCAAGATCGTCAGTCAAGTCACCAAGGCCGAGAACTTATCCAAGCCCATCCAAGACACGGCCCAAAAACTGGCCATGCTGACGGATTACCGCAGCAAACTCGAAGCACTGCGCCACACCACAGGCGCCCCGATCGACGCGCTGATCAAGATCAACAAGGAACTGGCTCAAGTTCAAAGCGATCTTGAAACAGCCGCAGCCGAGAAAGCCGGCCTGATGCAAAAGGTCGAAACCGAGCTTCTGGAGCTGAATATCACCTCCTCTGAACAGCGCTCCGCGTGGTATCCCGCCAAACTGGCCTTGCGCTCCTTTGGCAAAAATCTTGCCGATGGGTTTGGCCTCGCCATCTCCGCGCTGGCCTACCTCATCCCCTTCGGCTTGGTGCTTGGCACCCTTGGCTGGATCAGCCGGCAACTCTGGTGCCGCCTCAAAACCTTCCGCACGCGGCGCTGACGGCCATCCTTCAACCGATCCCCGGGGCCGGGCCCGCTACACTCCGCCCCGCCATGCTCACCCTTAAAAACATCACCCTGCGTCGCGGCGTCAAAGTCGTGCTCGATAACGCCTCTTTCACCCTGCAACCGGGAGAAAAAGCCAGTCTGGTCGGCCGTAATGGAGCCGGAAAGTCGTCCCTGTTTGCCTTGATCACCCATCGTCTGCAAGCCGATGCGGGCGATGTGACCATGCCGCCGCGCTGGCGGGTGGCGGAGGTCGCGCAAAACATGCCCGAAACCGAGCAAGGCGCGACCGACTTCGTGCTGGAAGGCGACACGCCGTTGATGGAAGCCAACGCCTTGCTGGCGGCGGCGGAAGCCTCGGGTGACGGCCACGCCATTGCCGACGCCTACACCGTCTTGGCCGAAGTCGGCAGCTTTGATGCCAAGGCGCGCGCGCAGTCGCTGCTGATGGGGCTGGGCTTCAAAAACGCACAGCTCGATGCGCCGGTGAACAGCTTCTCGGGCGGCTGGCGCATGCGCTTGCAGTTGGCGCGCGCGCTGATGTGTCCGGCCGATTTGATGCTGCTGGACGAACCGACCAACCACTTGGACTTGGACGCCTTGGTCTGGCTGGAAGCCTGGTTGCAGCGCTACGAAGGCACGCTGCTCATGATCAGCCACGACCGCGAGTTCCTCGACGCCATCACCCGCGTCACCTTGCACTTGGACGAAGCGCAGATCACGCGCTACGGCGGCAACTACAGCACGTTCGAGACCATGCGCGCGGAACGCATGGCGCAGCAGCAAGCGGCGTTTGGCCGTCAGCAAGACAAGATCGCGCAGTTGCAGCGCTTTATCGACCGATTCAAAGCCAAAGCCAGCAAAGCCAAGCAAGCGCAAAGCCGTGTCAAGGCGCTGGACCGAATGGAGAAGATCGCCCGCGTGCTCACCAGCGCCGACTTTGCCTTCGAGTTCCGCGAGCCTTTGAGCTTGCCCAACCCGATGCTGTCGCTCAAAGAGATCGACGTCGGCTATCACGGTGAAGACGGCGCGGCCGACACGATCATCGTGCGCAACATCAACAAAAGCGTGCTCCCAGGCCAGCGCATCGGCATCCTCGGGGCCAACGGCCAAGGCAAATCGACCCTTGTGAAAACCTTGGCGCGGACCCAAAAGGTGCTGGGCGGCCACATCCAAGAGGGCAAAGGCTTGGCGATTGGCTACTTTGCGCAGCAAGAAATGGACGTGCTGCGCCCCGAAGAAGGCCCACTGGCGCACATGATCCGCTTGGCGCGCGAGGTCTCACCCCAGGCGCGTGAGCAAGAACTGCGCGACTTCCTCGGCCGCTTCCGCTTCACCGGCGACATGGTCCAACAAGCGGTGGGCAGCCTCTCGGGCGGCGAAAAAGCCCGACTGGTGCTGGCGATGCTGGTCTGGCAACGCCCCAACCTGCTCTTGCTCGATGAGCCGACCAACCACCTCGACTTGACCACCCGCGAGGCGCTCTCGATGGCGCTGAACGAGTTTGAAGGCACCGTGATGCTGGTCAGCCACGACCGCGCCTTGCTGCGCGAAGTCTGCGACGAGTTCTGGCTGGTGGCTGGCGGCAAGGTCGAACCGTTTGATGGCGATTTGGACGACTACCAACGCTGGCTGATGGAGCAAAGCCGCGAAGCGGCGCGCGCCGCCAAAGACGCGCAGTCCAAACCCGCCCCCGTCAAAGCCAGTGCCGCCGCGCCCGCAGCGCCGCCGCCCACCCCCGAACTCGACCGCAAGGCCGCCGCCTTGGCGCGCCAAAAACTCAGCGACTTGGCCAAGCCCTTCAAGAAGGAACAAGCCCAAGTCGAGCAGCGACTCAGCGCGGCGCAAAGCGAACACGCCCAATTGCTGAACGCCCTGGCCTCACCGACCACCACCGCCACCACCCGCGCCGACCAAGGCCGCCGCCTCAAACAACTCGACGACGACATCGCCACGCTGGAAATGCGCTGGCTGGAGCTGGTGGAAAAGCTGGAGGAGATTGCGCAGCAGGGGTGAGGCGGGCCGCTAAACTGCGCGCCAAATTGCGGGGAGCACATCGGTATGAGTTGCCGTCATCAACAAGTAGTGCGGATTTTTCTGGCGTCGCCCAGCGCCGATACGCATGAGGCGCGCGCCCGAGTGGTCGCCGTCGTTGACGAGATCAATGCTGACCTGCAATACAACGTCCATGTCCGGCTCGACCTACGCCGCTGGGACGACCCGGTGCGGCCGGTGATCTGCGACCGCAGCGGCAACCCGCAGCAGAACGTGGTCAAGCAAGCTGCCGATCCGGCTGATTGCGATCTGGTGATCGGTTTGCTGGCCAATACGATGGGCGGCACCCTGCCTACGGATCGCTTCCCTCCGCCCACCGGACACAAAGAGCCGTGGCATTGCACAGAGTGGGAGATTGAGCAGGGGTTGAGCGCCAAGCGGGCAGTCTGGGTTTTTCACGATCAGCGCCCGCCGCCGTCGAAGAAGCCCGATGTGATGAAGGCAGCTATGGCCGTCTCCCAATACATCAATCGGTTCAATCCGCCTGACGGCCCGATGCGCGAGGGCTACAACCCTTTCAACGATGAAGAGGATCTGGCTGCCAGGTTACGCACCGGTCTGCGCGATTGGTTGAGCCGCGAGTTCATCACCACCAACCCGCCGAGCGCGCCCAACAGCGACCGACATGACCAGCGCATACACGCCCACCTCACTGCCCCGGTCGAGCGTCTGGCCCAGCACGAGCCGCGCTATGTACCGCTGCCTTTCCTCGGCTTGCTGCAAGGCGTGAGCTGGGCCGATGGCGAACCGCCGCCGCCGGCGTTGCTCGATGCCCTGACCGGCCCGTTGGCTGAGCAGGCCAACCCGGGGTTGCCCCCTGAAGCGCTGCTGCCACCCGACGTCTGCCCGTGGGTCGGGCTGGCGGCATTTCAGAAAGAGCAGGCACGGCGCTTCTTTGGCCGCGAACGTGACGTGCGGGCGGCGCTCAACCTGCTCGGCCGCGCACCCGATACTGCATCGCTCGCGCTGGTCGAAGGGCAGCCACCGGGGGCGATCGGTTCCGGCACGCTCAGTGGCAGCACAGCACCGTACCGCCGCTGGCTGCATATCGTCGGCGGCAGCGGCTCGGGCAAATCGTCGCTGATGCGCGCCGGGCTGCTGCCGCTCGTCGAGCAGGGTGAGCTGTCAGCCCGCACCGGGCTGGACGAATGGATCGTCACCGCGCCGATGTTGCCCGGCACCGAGCCGCTGGTCGCGCTGGCTGAGGTGCTGGCACCGGCGCTAGGTCAGTCGTCGCTGACGCTGCTGCGCAAGCTGCGCGACGGCCAGGAGCCCGAAACCTTGCGCCTGTGGCTGCGCGACGCGCCGCGCCAACGCCAGAACCCGCGTGGTGTGTTGCTGGTGATCGACCAGTTCGAGGAGCTATTCACGCTCAGCCCCGTCGCCACGCGCCAGCGCCTGGACGTGCTGCTGCACGCCGCCCTTACCGCCCCGGCCAGCCCGCTGCACCTCGTCAGCACCTGCCGCAGCGACTACCAGCACCACATCGCTGAAGACCTGCCGCACCTGGCCGGTCTGCTCAACACGCTGAGCAGCCTCTACACGCTGACGCCGATGGATGCTGGCGGCCTACGCCAAGCCATCACCGGGCCGGCCGGGCTGGGCCGCGTGCGGGTGCAGCCCGATCTGGTGCAGGCGCTGCTTGATGACGCCGCCGAAGACCCTGCCGCCGCATTGCCACTGGTGCAGCACGCCATGGAAACGCTCTGGCGGCACCGCCGGCGTGCGGCCAACGCCCCGGCCGAGCTGATACTGGCTGACTTTGATGCGCTGGGCCGCTTGGGCGGCATCCTCGCCACCGAGGCTGACCGCCTGCTCGCCAGCCTAGGCCATGACGGCAGCCCGCAGCACAAGGGCGCGCTGGAGCTGCTCAGCGCGCTGGCGCACTTTCATCCCGAAGGCCGCCACACCCGCCAGTCGCTCACCTGGGATCAGGCTTGCCGGCAAGCTGGCCAGGGTTTTGCGCCGGCTGACCTGGCGCGCGGCCAGAAGGTGCTTGACGCACTCTCCGGCCAGCGCCAGGACGGCGCCGACCAGACCGCCCGCCTGCGCCTGCTCACCCTCAGCGGCAGCGCTGCCGACAAGGACAGCGGCGACACCCGCCGCATCGACCTGATCCACGAAGCCCTGCTGCGCAGCCGCCCCGGCAGCCGCCCGGCTGATCCGGCCCGGCCCTACTGGCCCCGACTGGTCGATTACCTGACCACCCACAAGGACCGCGACCTGCTGCGGCAGAACCTGCGGGACGAGGCTGAGAAATGGCAGGGCTGGGGCCGCTACACCCGGCTGCTCGATGCCCCGGCGCTTGGCACACTGCGGCGCTACCGGGCCGTGCAGTATCTGGCGACGCAGGACGAAAACACCTACCTGCAAGCGGCCCGCCGCATGGCCCGTGGTCGCGCCGCATTGGGCTGGAGCAGCCTAGCGCTGTTCGCGGCGCTGATCCTGCTGATGGTGTTTCAGGCCGACATTGCCCGCTGGCTCAAGACCGACGAGGGCTGGGACACCGTGATGGCCCTGCGCTGGGGCTGGCGCTCGGCGCCCATGCCGCAGACTGAGCCTGTTCCACCCGGCGAATTTGACTACGGCTGCAAACCCGGGCGTGATGACCAAGGCGGTATCCAGTGCCCCAAGAACGAAGCTTGGCGCCATGTCGATCTGCGCCGAAAACAGCATGCGAATGAGAAAGATCGCTGCACCGCTTTCGGCAAGTACGAAGTGACGCTGGCTGAATACGATTACTACATTTGGCAGCAACGCCGCACCACGCCTGCCGGAGCTATCAAGCCCAGCTACGTCGCACAGCCGGTGATGGACAGTGCCTGGAACTGGCGGCCCGGGAATCTTGCGGTTGTCAATGTCAGTTGGCAAGCGGCCACGGCTTACACCCAGTGGTTGCATCAGCAGACTGACCAGCCTTGGCGCCTGCCGACCGAGGAAGAATGGGAGTACGCCGCCCGCGCCCCCGGCCATGGTGGTGTCGAGGCCGCGTTCTGGTGGGGGCCGGACTTGCCGAAGGAAGCGCCGGGCCAACCGCCTCGGGCCAACTGTGAGGGCTGCGATGCCCGCTATCAGCACCGCATCGCCCCGGTGGGCAGTTATGCCGCCAACCCCTTCGGTCTGCACGACACGGCCGGTGGCGCCTGGGAATGGACGTCATCGGCCGATACCCCAGATAACCAGCCAGCAGCAACCGAGGCCGACGATCAGAACAGTTGGCGTGTGCTGCGCGGCGGCTCCTGGGACTTCTTTCCGGGGAATCTGCGCGCGTCCATTCGCAGCAGCGTCCACCCCGACTACAGGTACTACAACATTGGTTTTCGGGTGTGTCGTGCGTCCCCCATCAGTGAAGGGCCGGACGCGGGTGCCACTGACCGCTGAACACGGGCTGGCTGTTCACGGATCGCGCCGCGTCAGCTACAAAAGCTTATGGGCCAGTTGCGCCATCCACGTTGAAACGGTGCAGTTTTCGCTTGGAAGATGGCCCATCAGATGGTCGGCAAACAGCTCGTTGCCCACGTGCTCGCCCAAAGCGCGGTAGGCCTCGAATTGGGTTTCGCTGTAGAGCTGTTGCGCGGTGCTTTGGTGCGGGAAATCAGGAAACTCGCGCCGGTAGTTGCGCAGGAATTCTGATTCGTTGCCGGTCATGGAGAGCTTGATGTAGAGCAGCAGGCCGCGCACCTCCGTGCCGGGATACGCTATGTCCGCCATGACAAAATGGTTGTTGCAGACACCTTGGGCGTTGGGGCGCAGGTCAGACAAATCGGGTTCGATGCGAACACCCAAGTCAATCTGAGCCATGCGGGTCAGCGTCAGCAACCCACCAAAGTGGTGCTCGGGGTCGCACTCACCATCAATGGCGATGATGAAACGGCAGCGGCGGCGCAGCAGTTCATAGACACCAAGGTTCTCGATGTGGCCGCCGTCTGACAGGTTCAGGTAGGGCTGTTTCTCGTCCATGCCCCTGCCACTCAGTTCACGCAGAAAGCAAAGCAAGCCGTTAGGCTTCCACCATCGGCCCGGGTTCTTGGGCCAACGCAGCCAACACCCGAGCCGCAACCCCAGCAACGTCATCAAAACGCGGTAATGCAGTCGGCTCTGTGTGCCCATGTGGGGCGACGCAGCTGCCCCCGAAATGGCCATGGCTGTGGCCAAGTCGATATCAAGATCAGCGGTCGATTGCCAGCCGGTCAACGTGCTCCCGCAATAGTGCTTGCTGAGCACAAAGTGCGTGCTTTGACGGTCGCGCAGATCGGCCTTTTCACTGGAAGGCACATTCAGCGCCGTGTTGATCAGGTGATAGGGTGCGATCACGCCTGAACCGTTCAGCTCGGCCAACGGCATCGGTCGGTCGTTCTGGATGAATGTTCGAGCCAGCCGATGACGGTAATAGTGGTGCAGCGCACCCGTGTAGGGTGGAAGCCACCCTACAACGACACACAGGCCCGACATGAGGATGCCCGACACAAGGACCCACAACAGCGTCCACAGCGTGCTCAGACCGCCCTCGATCAGATACCGGCTGTGGTTGCGCATGTGGCGAATAGGCGGCTCGTCGATGCCTGATGCTGAAGGCTTCAAGGCATCCATGCCATGGGTGCTGATGAAGCTGCCCAGATAACCGCCCCCCGACACCGTGGACATGAAGTCCACCTCTTTCAGCAAATCACGCTGTGCCAGTGGCTGTAGCACCCCCAGCGCAAAGGTGGCTGAGCGGATGCCGCCGCCTGAAAGAGCCAAGCCCACAGCATCAACGTCCGAGCGTGGAAGCTGCCCCCGGGCGCGGCGCAGATCAACTTCCTGCCGCTCGCGCTGGTTCATGTGTTCCACGTCCAGCTCGTTCGGCTCGTTCGGCACACCAAACGGCAGCGCCCCCTTTGTCATCTCGGCGTTGCTCGGCCCATCTTGCTGCGAGGCGATCAGTGGCATCGGCATGCTGGCGATGCTTGCCAAAGCTTGGGCAAGCCCGATCAGCTCCTTGCGCAATACCTCCAGTTCGGCACGGAAGCGGTAGCGCACGTCAGCGCTTTGCATCCGGTTTTGTGCCTTGATGCGATGCCAATGGGCAGTGAACGGCCGGACTTTTTCGTTGAGGGTGTTCAACACCAAGGGCGCGCACTGCACGCATTCCGGGTTTTCAGCAATCTTTGAACGTGCCAGCCTGAAAAAATCGGCCACGCTTTGCAAAGCAGTGGCCTCATCACCATCGCGCAGGGGCAAAGGCTGGGTGGTGATGCGGGTGCTCAATTCGGTGCAGAGCAACCATGCCACCTTCACATCCGCATCGGTGGTCGTTACCTTTTCACTCGAACCCATGAACCGTGCCCCTATGGCTGTGTCTCCACCTCAAACCTGACGATATTGCGCTCTGCTTTGCTGAACTCGACACCGATCAAGTGGATCGGCTCGCCACGGGCTTGGTATTTGTCGGCGTAGCCCTTGTCCTTGAGCTGCTGCAACGCCCTGCCCTGCGGCACCAGTTCGACCACCTTGAACTCGAACAGCCAGACCGCACCGCAGGCCAACACGGTCATGTCGATGCGGCCATGGTTGGTGGTGTCCTCAACGACGATGTCGAGGCCCAGCGCAGCAAAGTGGCTGTAGAAGATGCTGGCGTCGTAGCCCTCGAACTGAGCGATGGGACTGTTGCGGTACCAGTCATGCGGAATGCTGGCAAAGAAGGCGTGGAACAGCTCGCGCAAGCCCGCCACGTCACCAGCGTGCAGCACGCGCCAGAGCCGGCTGATCTGCGCCCCGGGCACGGCGACGTCACCGACAAAGCTCTTGAGCAGGCTGTCGTTCAGGCTGGCCTGCACTTCCTGGTTCGGGTATTTCAGCGTCAGCTCCATGCGGCCGGGGATGGCCCAGACGCTGTCGATGGTCAGATACCCGGCTTGGAACATCAGCGCCTCGGTCGAGATGGTGTCCACGTCGAAGGTGTAGAGCAGTGACTCGGTCGCCACCGTCTGGCCGATGGTCGGCGTGTGCACCTGTCGTTCGGTCAGTAGCTTGATCAGGAAGGTTGGCGTGCCGGTCTCGAACCAGTAGGGCCGGAACTGGCGATTGCGAAACAGCAGCAGCAGGTCGAACGGGTTGTAGACCGACTCGCCGCACCAGTTGTAGCCGTTGTACCAGCGGCGGATCTCGTCGCGGTCCAGCCCCGGCAGCTCGGGCGCGAACACCGTGTCCACATCCTGGTCGGTATAGCCGCACAAGGCGCTGTACTGCGGATCAAGCGTGAGATCGACCAGCTGGTTCAGCCCGGAAAACAGGCTGACCTTGCTGAACTTGGTCACCCCCGTCATGAAGACGAATTTCAGGTGCGCATCGGCGTCCTTGAGCATGCCGTACAGCGCCTTGAGGCCCTCGCGCATCACGGTGGCGAGCGCGCGGTCCTCGATGCTGTCGAGGATCGGCTTGTCGTACTCGTCAATCAGCACCACCACCGGCGCGCCGTGCTGCGCGTGGGCGCGCTCGATCAGCTCGGCAAACCGACCGCCCACGCTCTGGTGCCGGCAGACAACGCCCAGACGGCGCTCGTTGTCGTCCAAGATCTCGAAGATGCGCTGCTCCAGCCGCTCGGCGCTGGTCAGCCCGCCGCCGCCGAAGCTGATGCGCACAACCGGATGGCGCTGGCTCCAGTCCCAGCGCGTCTCGGCTGCCAGTCCGGTAAACAGCGCCCGGTTGGCCTCGAACAGCTCTTGGAAGGTATCGACCAGCAGACTCTTGCCGAAGCGGCGCGGCCGGCTGAGGAAGAAGTACTTGCCGGACTCGACCAAGTCGGCCGCCATGCCCGTCTTGTCGACGTAATAGTGGCCGCCTTGGCGGATTTCACGCAGGTTTTGAATGCCGATCGGCAGCTTGCGGCGGGACAAAACGGGGCTGGCGGAGCTCATGAGGCCCGAGTGTAGCGAGCCGCCCGCCCCGTCATGTGACGTTCAAACAATGCTCAGACTGCGCACCGCGCTGGTGGCGCTGCCGTTGCCGTTACGCACGCGGGTTCTGAGCTTGACGAGCTGGCCGGCGCTGAAGGGGCCGATGGCGTTGCCGCTCGGATCGACCCGGACGGTGCGGGAGAAATCGGCATCGACGCCAGCGATCTGCCACTCCAGCGTGCTGTCGGCCTTGCCGTCCACGCTGGCGGGGTCGTAGGCCACCAGCACGTGCAGGTGGTCTTCACCGCCTTGCAGCACGTCCTTGATGCTGAGTGTGGCGGGCAGGTTGGGCGCGCCGGTGTCGATCTGCGTCATGGCCCGTGCCAGCGCCGGGTTGGCGCGGGCCAGCGCCTGCAGGCGGGCGTAAAAGCGCTTGTTCAGGCGGTCCAACGCAACGGCGGCTTCACGCAGATCCACGCGGGCGTGGTTGAGGCGCGCACTGCCGTTGGCCAGGGTCTGCGCCAGCACGGTCTGGGCGTCCATGGCGGCGTTGAGCTCAGTCAGGCCCTGCGCGTCGTTGACGATGCCGGCCCGGGGTGGCTGCAGGGCCGCCAGATAGGCGTTGATGCGTTCCAACGCACTGGCCAGCTTGTGGCCGCGACTGAGTGCGGCCTCAGTGGTGCGCGGCTTGATGGCATAGGCCGGCGCAAGCAGATCGATGAGCGCGCTTTCCTCATGCACGTGGTCATCGAGTTCGGCCTCCACCACCTTGGGCAGCGTCAGCACCAGATGCTGGAGCGCCAGCAGGCCACGACGCTCAGCGTTGTTGGCACCGTCGTAGTCGGCCAGCGCATGATCGCGCTGCTGCGCCATCGGGTCCAACGCCAAGCCCTGCGCGGCCAACCCAGCCGCATCGACCCCAGCCACCGAAAGGCCGGCTGCAAAGGTATTGATCACCGCCACCGTCTGCGTCGTACGGTTTTGGATGCTTTGATGGAACTCCATGATCTTGCTCCCTGAGAATGTTGCCGAACCGCAAGGCCGCCACCCCATCCCGAGGCCACGCGCCTTGGATCCGCGATCCACTCTATAGACACGACCCATCACCATCCACCCTCGGCAGAAAGGCGTTACATCCGTTCCAGTTGGTTGCTAAGGTTTGGGGGTTAGGCGGGTCTACACGACATAACTCGGCCTCACCGACACACAACGCGGTGACGCCGGGCAGGCGGCAGTGGATGTCACCGGATGGTGCTTTGACCTAGATGTGGGGAGAATGGTCGGCGGCGATTCATGGGCTGAGGTGCGGAGGGTGAGATCAATCGCGTGTACCGGACCAGAGGAGTGCTGTCGGCTAGGAGCAGTCGGTCACCGATGTCAGCATCAGGGAT
Source organism: Leptothrix ochracea (assembly GCF_041083635.1). GTDB lineage: Bacteria > Pseudomonadota > Gammaproteobacteria > Burkholderiales > Burkholderiaceae_C > Sphaerotilus > Sphaerotilus ochraceus. The sequence continues at coordinate 233,326 of NZ_JBFPHB010000007.1, read as the reverse complement.
CGCTTTTACATTCGTGTGAAACACATCACAGCAGAATGCGAAACGCATTTCAAGGAAAAGCTGTGAAACAAGAACTAGGAATATTTGCCACCGATCAAGTCGATCGCCACGGCACATGCACTGCCTCAGCGCTGATGGAGGCGGAGGAGCGAGCGCGGCATGCTGCGCGAGAGCAAGGATTACCCCGCGGCTATCCTACGCACATCCAACACGACTTGCACCGGCCCATTGGCTGGAGCAAGGTGTTGGGGCATCTGATCGATGGCGCAATGGTTCGCACCATCGGTCTGCTGAATCAGGTCGAAACCGATGAAGAGAAAGCGGACCTTGCTGAACTGGCGGCGGAATACTGGCAACACCATCATCATGTCGGGAAAGAGTCGCTTCGTGATGAGTTGTCCGAACGGGTAGCGCCCGCATCCCTCCAAGGGGCGACATATCACCAGTTGGAGGCTTACGCGATCGCTCGTTCGGGCCTCGCGGCAGAGCTCTATCCCGAACTTTTCGATCTCACGAGCGATTTGGTCGACAAGGACGGACTAACCAACTACCGCGCGCTTATCACTCGCATGGAGCGGCGGCTCCACCAGCCCGGTGTCTTTCTCGACCAAGAACGCGGTCTAGTCTTGTTTGCTCACAAGTTCTTCAGACGAAGCCTGTCTCACTGGAACAAACTGAACGACTATTTTCTCGCGAGCTTTGACGTCGCTGCTAACGAAAGCAGCCTGACACCACGTCTTCGGCTGGATCCAGATTTGGTGGGTCACGCGGACACCGTGACCCATCTGATGGAGCGGGAATACTGGCACGGACCAAAGTTCGGTGATGACGTCGTCTCGATACCGCCCGGCTCGTCAGAACACAAGGCGTCTGAGCGAGCACGCTACTTCGAAGGCATCGACAAGACCCACTTCTGGTGGAAGGTGCCAGAGGCGCGGAATCAGAATGGGACCGACGTAATTTATCGAACTTTTGAGGTCGAGGAACTAATCGACAACGCATCGGGAGGCCTGCTTGATGAGCGCTACGGTTGCCGCTATGCCCACGCCGAGTTCTCGCCTGCGGTATCAGCGATCACGCACTTTGACGGTGCCATCCGAGCCTACCCGGCCGAGGCCTATCTGGAACGGATCGAGAAGACGATCGACCGCGCTGGCAAGCACTCCGACTCCGAATACACGAAGCTCTTCCGCTTCGATGGTTCTTTGCCCGTTCAACGCTGGAAGCAGCTGCTGAGCGACTTCTATCGGGGAAATCCGCTCATCCCTGAATACCTTGGCGGAAACAGCCGGGATTTTGAGGCTGAGAATGATCCGGTGGATTCGAAAGATAGCGACGTGGAGCAAGAGGCGAATGCGGCAGGCGAAGAACTCTGTGCGTTTATCAGCCTCGACCATGAGGCGGTGGATCAGGCACTCGTCATTCACACGCAATGTTGTTTTTTGCAGTTCGGGGATGGCTTGGAGATTCAGGCTGCGGAGACCGGGGGGGGAGCAATCGACACCTTCCTGCGTTCTAAGGTTGACCTCGCGAACGTAGCCACGCTATGCGCAATGGATGGTGTGCTTCATCTGGCGCGGATCTCCTTTGGCGCGACAGAGACCTTGTTGGCGGACATGCGAACGATCATCGACGGCTTAGCGAACGGACTTGCGAAAGATGCAGCTGATCTTGCTCTGCGGAAGATTTCCGTGACCCTGTCCTAGCCGGTTCACAGGCTAAATGTTACTCTCAGCTTACGTGGCTCGCCCGGGAACATCGGGACCATCCTGAGCAGCGTGTTCACGGTGATCGATCCACTGACAGCGCCTTCGAATTGGATCGAGCCACTTTCGATTGTCGTTAAGCGACTTTCCCCACGACAGACACCGACTAGCAATCTTTGGAATGTATTAGAGGGCGCACTGGTCTACAGCCGCCCAGAAGGGGTCAAACAGAAGTTCCTGCTTACCTCACAGTTGGTAAAGCAGTTGCGAGCCGAAGGTCGATTGCCAAACAAAGCGGACGATGCTGACGCCGAGAGTCAGGGTTAATCGCCTGATCTCCCGTGGTCAGGCTCGGTGAGTCGTCTACTTTGGAGCAATTGCTGCCGGTCATGTGCCTGCAAACGACGGGTATCGGGCAGTTTGATTTGAACTTCAGACGGCTTCTATAGGTCGATAGCAGCTGACCCCGTGGCTCTTCTGAATGTTTACCCCCAGCCTAGAACTGGCCTCCGGCAGCCATCAACATTTCAACCCGACCGTCCTCCAATCCCTCGGCCCTGCAGACAAAGCCGACAGACGGCCCTACCCTGATTCTGCTCAGCCCGCGCACGGCAAAGGAAACCACGGCAGCAGACCATGCACGCCCGTTCCCGCAGCACAGAACACGGCTCCCTCGATACGCCGCATAGTTCCCGAAGGCCGAGGAACGGTTCCCAATAGAGCGGCAATGGTGGCCGGGTGGCGCAAGGGCGTTCTGGCACGGCCTAAGTTGGTTCCCCACCCGCAGCAAGCTGTGGCGGCAACGGAAAGTGGCGAAGCCGCAGGGCTGGCGGCTGGGGCGCTGGATCAGCCTGCGGCGGCGGGATGGCAACAGCGCCAGAACCGACGATGCCCCACGAGTCACCGATCAATCAAACCAAATGCCGCTCATGGCAAAGCGCAGGGTCATGTGGTTGCATTTGGGGCAGCGGTAGGCACCGTTGGTCAGGCGCAGGACGCGGCCAAGTTTTTGGCGGGCGTTCCAGCTCACCAGCGGTAAATCGCCAAGCTTGGACTCATAGAGCACCGGGTGGTGATACGGGATGGGATAAGGGTTGCGGCAGTGCGGACAAACTTTTTTGCGGTCATAGAGGTTGACCGTGATGAGTTCATTGCAATGACGGCAGAGGCACGGAAACAGGCAAACGATGTCATGGTTGGAAATGCCGCCACCCACCAGACTCTTGGTTTGAAATCCGCAAGCACAACTTGCCGTCACATGTGAACCCATCGCCCCGCTTCCTTTTCTTGCGCCCAGCAAAACAAGTGCGCATCCTAGATCGCCCGGCTCTGTTTCAGGGATGTGAAGCCGCCTTGAGTCGCTCAATCCGTTCTTTTGTGGGGGGATGGGATGAAAAACCGATCCCCCAATCGTGGGGAACGTCCTCGGGCACACCGTCAGGCGTGGTCGCTTGGCCGGCTTGTAGGCGCTCGAAGAGCACCGCCAACACCATGGGTTCGATGCGGTTGGCCTGCAAAACAGCGATGGCGTGTTCGTCGGCGTCGCGCTCCATGTCGCGCGAATAGGCCATTTGTCCCAAGAGCAAGGGGGCGCTGCTCAACAGGCCCACCACGCTGCCGGCGTCGTTGAACAACAAGCCAGTGGCGATCGCCAGCAAGCTGCCCTGCACCAGCATGCGCATGCCGTGGCGCTGGCGCACGTGGCCCATCTCGTGGGCCAGCACCCCAAGCAGCACGTCTTCGCGGTCGTGCAACAAAGCCACCAACTCATCGGTGACGACGATCACCCCGCCGGGCAAAGCCAAGGCGTTGGCGCCCGGCATCTTGTCGCGGCTGCGGCGAAAGCGCAGCTCCCAAGCGGGCGCATCGGCTTCACCGTGATCGTTCCCGTGATCCACCCGCGCCATGGCGCTGCGGAGTTGCTCGCGCAAGCGCTCTTGCTGCTGGACTGGCACTTGGCTGGGACTCAGCCAGTGCGCCTCCATGTGCTCGAAAACTTCCTCCCCCACCCGCTGGTCCAGGCTGGTCGGCACCATGCCCAGCACGACGTGGGCGATCAGCGGCAAGCCGTGGGTGAACATCAAGCCCACAAGCAGCAGCATCAACGCCACGGCCATCAAAGTGGCGCGCCAGCTTTGCTGCATGCGCACCACGCCAAGGCGGCCGTGGTGATGGCCCTGATCGGCCAACCAATGGTCCCAAGCACCGCCGTCAGCGCAATGAATCTGGCCGCCGATGTCGTCGGGCAGCACGAGCACTCGTGGGCCGTGGCGCTGATGCTCGGGCCAGTCGAGGCGTTGCGCGTCTAGGTCAAGTGCCACGCCCTCCCCACTCACCCGCAGCCGCCCGTCGTGCAGTCGCAGCTCCACCGGCCGCGCCAGCGCCGTGCGGCCGTCGAAGTAAAGCGCCGTGATCATGGTCGCTGCTTGCGCTGCTTAGAAGTCGATGTCCAAACCCAGCGGGTTCAGGTCGGCTGCGGCCTCGCCCGCTGCGCCAGGCTGGGTGATCATTGAGCCCATCAGTTGTTCCAACGGTATCGAAAGATCCAAGCTGATCGCTTCCAGCCGCATGCGCGTCAAGGCCACCGCCGCAAAGGGCCAGTAAAAGCCGAAGGTGATCACGGTCAGCACGGCGCTCTTGAGCATCAACTTGACCAAAGGATGAAGCAGCAACTCGCTGTGAAAAACGATGTGCTCGCTGCGTGTGCCGCCCCAAATCAAGTTTTGCATGCGGGCCATGCGGTAACCGACCACGACCAGCATCGTGGCGTAAAGGCCGATCACACCGAGGGGACCCGCCCAAGGGCCGAGTGACATCACCAAGATCGCCGTCAGTGAACTGCTGATGAGGCTCCCTAGAAACACCACACCGACGATGCGGATCTGCACCTTGTCGTAGTCCTTGAGCGTGGCCTCCAAGCGCGTCACTTCATCGCCCAAACGGTAATGGCTGTGCTGGAACTCTTTCAGCCGCCACATCAGACGAATCGACATCAGCATGGAGGCAAAGAAGCACAACAGCGTCACAAAGCCCCAAATCGTAGCTGGCGTTGATTTCAACACGCTCTCCCCGCCATCCCCGCCCCCTGCGCCCACCACCAACAGCACCACCCAGCCCACAGCGGCGACACCCAAGGGCGTGACCATGGGCACAAACAAGCGGTACATCTGCTTCAAGGTGCCGTCGAACTGCAAGCGCAGACCTCGCCAGCCGGTGTTGGCCACCCGAAAACGCAGGGCCGACCAAAGAAACCACGGCGCAAGCGGTAGCGTCAAAACCACCATCACCGCTGCCGCGTCCGGGTGGGTGTTGTTCAACACCGTGTAGACCCCGCCCAGCACCCCCATCAACACGTAGCCCCGCAGCATGCGCTTCGGGTCGCCGTGGAAACTGAGGGGTGAGTCGCCCACCAAGGTGTTTTCATGGAAATAACGCAACTTGCGCGCCTTGGCAAAGGGCCAGTAGAGCCCCAACGTGACCACAGTGAGGAGCAAATTGACGATCCAGATGCGGAAATACTCGCTGCCCGAGGCGGTGAATCGAATCTTCATAAAACCCTCTCTGTGGTCGGTATACCCACACCCTATACCTTCATCCAAGCAACCCCTTTGAGCCAAGGCAAGGCGTCACTCGTGGCTATGATGCGCATGGCCCCATGCTTCATGGGGCTTTGAGGTGTTTTTAGGAGCCAGAGCATGGGTCTGTTCGATTTCATCAAGAAACAGTTCATCGACGTCCTGGAGTGGACCGAAGACGGCAACGGTGTGCTGGCTTGGCGCTACCCGATGGCGGACAACGAAATCCAAAACGGTGCGGTGCTGACGGTGCGCGAATCGCAAATGGCCGTCTTCATCAACGAAGGCCAGATCGCCGATGTCTTTGGCCCAGGGCGCTACACCCTCAGCACCCAAACCTTGCCGGTGCTGACTTACCTCAGAAACTGGGACAAGCTCTTTGCCTCGCCCTTCAAAAGCGACGTGATCTTTTTCAGCACCCGCCAGCAAATCGATCAACGCTGGGGCACCCAACAGCCCGTGACCCTGCGTGACAAGGACTTTGGGGCGGTGCGGCTGCGCGCTTTCGGCAACTACAGCTACCGTTTGGCCGATCCGAAGCTGTTCTTCAAGGAAATCTCGGGCACCCGTGAACGCTACGGCGTCGAAGACTTGGACGGCCAGTTGCGCGGCCTGCTGTTGCAGCACATCTCGGACGCCGTGGCTCAAAGCGGGGTGCCTTTCCTTGATCTGGCGGCCAACCAAGTCGAATTTGCGGCACAGATCAAGGCGGTCAGCGCGCCTGAATTCACCAAGCTCGGCTTGAGTCTGGACAGCGTGACGCTGCAAAACGTCTCGCTGCCCGAGGAGCTGCAAAAGATCCTCGACCAAAAGATCGGCATGGGCATGATCGGTCAGAACATCGGCCAGTTCATGCAATACCAAACCGCCCAAGCCATCCCCAAGTTCGCTGAAGGCGGTGGTGGTCATGGTGGTGGTAGTGGCATCGCCGGTGACGCCATGGGCTTGGGCGCCGGCGTGGCCTTGGGCCAAGTGCTGGCCCAAAACCTCGCCCAAGGGCTGGCGCCTCAGCAGGCCGCCCCGGTTGCAGCGGCGGCCCAAGCCATGAGCCCCGATCAAGTCATGGCGACCTTGGAAAAGCTGGCCGATCTCAAGGCCAAGGGCATCCTCACCGAGGAGGAATTCAGCGCCAAAAAGGCCGAGCTGCTCAGGAAGTTGGTGTGACGCATCGCTCCTACAGCGCCCTTTGCCCAAACTGTGGCGGCCGGGTTGAATTCCGCTCGGCGGCCTCGGTCAGCAGCGTATGCAGCTTTTGCCGCAGCACCTTGGTGCGAGAAGGCGAGGCGCTGCGCCGGATCGGCCAAAGTGCCGAGCTGTTTGATGACCACAGCCCCTTGCAGCTCGGGACCAGCGGCAAATACATGGGTGAGGCCTTCACCTTGGTGGGCCGTTTGCAATGGCAATCCCCCGACGCCCGCTGGACCGAATGGCATGCACTTTTCAGCAACGGCTCGGGCGGCTGGCTCTCGGAAGACAACGGCGCTTATGTCTTCAGCTTTGACGCTGAACTGAGCCACCCCGAGATCGCCAGCCTGCAAGCCGGCCAAGACTGCAACCTCAGCGGCCAGCACTGGAGCGTGGCCTCGGTGGTGTCCGCCACGGTGAGCGCGGCCGAGGGCGAGTTGCCGCATCCGCTGCCTCAAGGTGCGGTGCTGATCGCAGACCTTCGCCATGAAGCCGGTGAAGTCGCCACACTTCAATCCGACGTGAGCACCGTCTCAGTGGGGCGCCCGGTGCGACTGGCTGAACTTGCGCTGCAAGGTCTGCGCGAGATCAGTGAGAAGAAGCAAGACGGCCGCAGCATCGCTTGCCCCAGTTGCGGCGCATCCATCGCTATCCAACTCGACAGCACCAAAGCCGTCACCTGCGGCCAGTGCAAAGCGGTGGTCGATGTCTCGAAGGGTGTGGGCGCGGACCTGAGCTTTTACGCCCAGAACACCCCTTTTGAGCCGCTGCTGCCGCTGGGATCGACCGCCACCTTGAGCCTTGCCAGCCACGCCCTGCCTTGGCAAGTGGTCGGAGCCATGGAACGCTGCGATCTGCCCAATGGAGCGGATGAAGATTTCGAACAAAGCTTCTGGCGCGAATACCTGCTCTACCACCCGCAGGAAGGTTTTGTGTTTCTGGTCGATGCCGAAGACGGTTGGAGCTGGATGAAGCCCCTGACGGGTGCGCCCAAGCTCAAAAGCGATCTGGCCCGCTGGGCGGGTCAAGATTACAAACGGCGCTGGAGCTACTCGGCCAAAACCACCTGTGTGCTGGGCGAGTTTTATTGGCAGGTTCACCGAGGTGAACAACACCATGTGATGGATTTTGAAGGTCAAGGCCAAGCACGGCGTCACCGCATGAGCCGCGAACAGCAAGGCCAAGAGGTGGTCTGGTCTGGGGGGGAATTGATCGAGGCTGGCACCTTGATGGATGCTTTTGCCATCCCGGCCGATCAACGCAGCGCTTTTAAGCGCGACGCTGCGCCGCTCCACGCCTTGGGCGATCCCGCTCGATGGCCTCTTTGGATCGCCTTGGCGGTGATCGTACTGATCGTGTTCTCGGCCGCTTTTTGCACCAACGACAGCTGCAAGGACGCTCGCACCGTGTTTGGCGAAAACAGCGCCGAGTACCAGCAATGCCTCCGTCAACCATCCCGCAGCGGTATGAATTTCAACAGCGGCAGTGGCGGCGGCTCTTGGGGCGGCTTCAGCAGCAGCGGTGGCGGCCACAAATAAACCGCCACGCTTCGATTCACAACAAGCATAAGGACGCTTTTCTATGGACATCCTCAACCCGCACATCCTGCTCGGCTCCGTCATCTACGCCGTGATCGGCGTGGTGGTGCTGTGGCTCAGTTTCATCGTCATCGACAAGATCACGCCCTACAAGCTTTGGGAAGAAATCGTCGAAAACAAAAACCTCGCCTTGGCCGTGGTGGTCGGCGCCATGTTCATCGCCATCGGCCAAATCGTGGCCGCAGCGATTCATGGGTGAGCGGGATGCCAGCCCACCCGTTGGAGCAGTTTCCCTCACCGAACTCACCCTCCTCGCTTCGGTTTTTCTGATTGCAGCCTGCGGCTTGGTCTACGAGCTGGCGGCGGGGGCGTTGGCCAGTTATTTGTTGGGCGACTCGGTGTTGCAGTTCTCCACCGTGATCGGCACCTATTTGTTCGCCATGGGGCTTGGCTCGTGGTTGAGTCGCTTCATCGAGCGCCAACTGGTGGCTGCGTTTTTGCGCATTGAGTTGCTGGTCGGGCTGGTGGGCGGCTTGATGCCGGCGGGACTGTTTGTGGCGCACAACCTCCTGCCGGGGAGCGCCCAAGCGGGGTTCAAGGTGCTGCTGTACGGGCTGGTGCTGTGGGTGGGCGCGCTGGTGGGTTTGGAAATCCCGCTGGTGATGCGCATCCTTAAAAAGCAGTTCAGCCAGCGCTACGCCTTGAAAGACTTGGTCTCGCAGGTGCTGACCTTCGATTACTTGGGTGCGCTGGTGGTGGCGCTGGCCTTCCCGCTGCTGTTGGTGCCGCATCTGGGCCTGATCCGCACGGGGTTGTTGTTCGGGGTGTTGAACGCGGCCGTGGCACTGTGGGCGCTGTGGCTGTTCCGGGCCGAGCTGCGCCGGCTGCGCGCTTACGCCATCGCTTGTGGCGCGGTGATGCTGGTGCTGCTGGCTGCCATGGCTGGAGCCGAGCGACTCACCACGTGGTCGGAAGACCGTTTCTACGGCGACCGGGTGATCTACAAAGCCACCAGCGACTATCAACGCATCGTGGTCACCGGCGGCCAAGCGGGCCTTCGATTGTTTTTGAACGGCAATCTGCAATTCCACGAACGCGACGAATACCGCTATCACGAGGCCTTGGTGCATCCAGCCATGGCGGCGCATGGTGCGCCCAAGCGCGTCTTGGTGTTGGGCGGCGGCGACGGTTTGGCGGTGCGCGAGATCCTCAAATACCCCAGCGTCGAGCACATCACCTTGGTTGAGCTGGATCCGCACATGACGCAGCTCTTTGCCGAGCAGCCGCGTCTGCGTGCCCTGAACCAGGATGCGCTGCACTCGCCCAAGCTGCACATCGTCAACGCCGATGCCTTCAGTTGGCTGGAAGATCCGGCCCAGCAAGGCGCGACTTGGGATGTGATGGTGATCGACTTCCCCGACCCGAGCAGCTTCGCCATCGGCAAGCTTTACTCGACCAGCTTCTATCAGGTGGTGGATCAGCACCTATCCGCCAGCGGTTATGCCGTGATCCAGACCACCTCACCGCTGATCGCCCGCCAGAGTTTTTGGACGGTGGCCTCGACCCTCGAAGCCGTGGGCTTGCAGGTCACGCCCTATCACGCCCATGTACCCAGCTTCGGCGAATGGGGCTACATCCTTGCCAGCCATCGCCCTTGGCACTCACCCTCTGCTTTACCCCCCAAGCTGCGCTTCCTCACGCTGCAAGGCCTGCCGACCTTGTTCGACTTTCCGCCCGACATGGCTCGCTTAGAGATGCCACCCAATCGACTATCGGATCAAAGTTTGGTGCGTGTCTTCGAAGAGGAATGGGGTCGGGTGCATTTTTGAATTCGCCCACCGATTAGAATCGGCGGTTTTGCATCTCTCAGGCTAGAGGCCACCGATATGAAAATCGCACAGGAAATCCGCGCCGGCAACGTGATCATGCATGGCAAGGACCCCATGGTCGTGCTCAAGACCGAATACAGCCGTGGTGGCCGCAACTCCGCCACCGTGCGCATGAAGCTCAAGAGCTTGATCGCTAACTTTGGGACCGAAGTTGTCTTCAAGGCTGACGACAAGATGGACCAAGTCATCCTCGACAAGAAGGATTGCACTTACACCTACTTCGCTGACCCGATGTATGTCTGCATGGATGCCGACTACAACCAGTACGAAGTCGAAGCCGAGAACATGGGCGACGCCATCAACTATCTGCAAGATGGCATGGAACTCGAAGTGGTGTTCTACGACGGCAAGGCCATCTCGGTCGAACTGCCCACCTCCGTGGTGCGCGAAATCACGTGGACCGAACCAGCGGTCAAGGGCGACACGTCGGGCAAGGTTCTGAAGCCTGCCAAGATCGCCACCGGCTTCGAAATCCCGGTGCCGCTGTTCGTTTCCCAAGGCGACAAGATTGAAATCGATACCCGGACCAACGAGTACCGCAAGCGCGTTTAAGCGCTGACGACCATTTTTTGTTGCGCCAAGAAAAACGGACACTTCGGTGTCCGTTTTTTGATGTGCCGTTGGCCCTAACCTCGTGATCAGTCCTCACGAAACGAGACTTCCAGCGGCACCAGCACTTCGTTGGCACCATCGACCCCGCAGCGCATGCGTCGCACCGCGTTTTGCACCGGGCGGTAATACTCGCGCGGCCCAGACACGGGGGTGACATCGACGATCTTGCTGCCCTGAATACGGATCTGCACCTTCACTACCCCGACCACACCCACACGGTCGAAGACCCCCGCCAAGGCATCTCGCAGCACTTGGGCGTAATCCGGACAAGCCACGCTGACATCACGCCGCAGCGGTGATGCGGGTGCCGTAGGGGCCGGTGCTGGCGGTGGGGGAGCCACCGGCGGTGGAGCGGGAGGTGGCGTACTGACCACGGCCTGAATCACAGGTTGAACCGCTGGGGGTGGCACGATGTCCGGCGGCGGCACATAGGCTGGCGGCGGTGGCGTATCGACCGGTGGCGGTGTTTTAGGCGGTGGCGGTACGGGTTTGGGCGGCGGCGGTGGCTCAGCCGGCGTGGGCGCTTGCGTGATGATCGCCACTTCGACAGGCTTGTGGATCACCTCCAACACCTGCCGGGCCATGCCGGATGAAATCAGCCAAAAGGCCAACCCATGCACCAGCATCACAACCCCCACGCCAAACCATCGACGTCGCTTGTCTTGGGCGGAAGGATCGGCGCCAAAAGTAGAACGTTGTGTTCTGAGGGACTTGTTAGCCGGGTTCTGATCCATTTTCGAGAGGGCCATAAAAAAAGGACTTGGCCTCAAAGACCAAGTCCTTCTTGTTGGTGGGCCCTGAGTGACTCGAACACTCGACCAACGGATTAAGAGTCCGCTGCTCTACCAACTGAGCTAAGAGCCCTTCAATTCGTAAGCCCTAGATTGTATCTCAACAATTTTAAGGCTGTCAAATTTTCTATAAAAAATTTGCAAAAACTTTGGTGGGTTGTGCGGGACTCGAACCCACGACCAACGGATTAAAAGTCCGCTGCTCTACCGACTGAGCTAACAACCCCCACATCAGATAGAGAACGAGATTGTAGCGTATTTATTCACATTTGCAAGCGTATTTGCTCTAAAAGTTCGCCGGCAGCCACCATGCCAAACGTTGCGGTCACCATCACGCTCGATCCATAACCGTGACACCCCAGGGTGCCATCACTTTCGCAGAGCCCTTGAGCCGGCAAAACCGGCTCGGCAGCGTACACACATCGGACACCCATGGCACCTTGGCGCGGCCACCCATCCCGACGAAGCTGCTGCCGCAAGCCCGAAAGCAGCGGGTCATGGGTCACATCCGCCAGATCGGCCACTTGGGCCTTGTCAGCATGCAACTTGCCCCCTGCCGCACCCACCGTGACCAAGCGCTGGCGCGTCTGCATGGCCCAAACCATCAGCGCCCGCTTGGCCTTGGTTTGATCACAAGCATCCAACACAGCATCCACGGGCGCTGGAAGCAGCGCGGGCCAGTTCTCTGGGGTCACGAAATCTTCGACGGTTCGAATTTGGCAGCCCGGATGAATATCCAGCAAGCGATCACGCAACACGCTCACCTTGGCCGCACCCAAGGTGCTACCGAGCGCTTGAATCTGTCGGTTCACGTTGGACTCGGAGACGTGATCCAAATCAATCAGCGTGAGCTCGGCCACGCCACAACGTGCCAAGGCCTCTGCGGCCCAAGAACCCACGCCACCGACACCAATCACCGCAACACGCGCCGCTCGCACACGCCGGTAGCCTTCAGCGCCCCAAAGTCGGCGCAAGCCGCCAAAGCGACGCTCCAAATCAGGCCTCTCGTCGTCGTTCTCAATCATGGTTGTCATGAACCTGCCATTGCCCGTTCGAGTCGCCAAGCGGTGTAGCGCAATGCAGCCACTGCACCCGCCATGATGGCGACGACGGCCACCAAACTCGTCAGGCTCAACGTTGAAAGACCCGAGAGGCCTTGCCCGATGGTGCATCCCATGGCGGTCACCCCGCCCATACCCATCAAGACAGCACCCAGCAGATGACGGCGCAAGTCTTCAAGGTCACGAAATCCTTCCCAAGAAAAACGATGCGTCTGCCAGGCCACGATCGTCGAACCAACCACCACCCCGACACCAGAAGCCATGCCCAAATTGACATGCCGATTGCTGTCACTGAAGAACACCAGCCATTCCAAGGTCGCCGCAACCGATGAGACAAAAGACAAGGACTCCATGCGATGCGTGCCCGTACCGACAAAGTCCTCCAGCAGGGTCTCTGGATGTTCGATCAAGTGACCCCAAACACCAGAAACATACCAAACGGCCACGATAACGCCCCCCGTGACCAACCCACCGAGCAAGGACTCCGAGGTCCGGCCTTCTTCGTGGGCCAACGACCACATCAACAGTCCACCGCCAACGATCAAACCCAATCCACCGGCCAGCCAACGCACAGCATCCGTTTTCAGAACGTAGGCCCATAGATGCGGAAGATCTTGCGATGCCGGTAGCGTCCAAGCCCAAGCATCGACAGTGGCCACACGCAACACGGCGGTGATCCCCCTCAACGTAGCCCATGCGGACAACCCCATCACCAACAACACGACCAAGGCCTTGAGATTGCCGGAACCGAGTCGAATCAGGGTTTTGCTTGCACAGCCGGAAGCCAGCACCATGCCAAAACCGAAAAGCATCCCGCCCACCAACGCCGACGCCCATTGCCAAACCCGTCCCGCATACATGGACTGATCCGCGCGTACCCACCCCAGCGCCACCAACGTGTTGAAGCCAACAATGGCCACGCCAGCCGCCATGGCCCACATCCGCATGCGACTCCAGTCACCCATGTTGACGATGTCGGCCACAGCACCCATGGTGCAAAAGTGCGTTCGCTGCCCCACGGCGCCCAACAAGGCTGAAAGCAGAAAAACTGCGCCCAGTACCTGCCAAGTCAGTTCTTGGACCGTCGTTGACATCATCACCCCGGTGTCTTGAGGCTATTGAGGCGTTCCTTGGCGGTCTGCGCCGATTCTGACTTGGGATACAGCCGAATCAACTCGTCCAGCGTGATCTTGGCCGCTTTGCGATCTTTCAACTCGGCCTGACACGTGGCGGCTTGCAGCAGGGCCTCCGGTGAGCGTGGGTGTTGAGGTGCCGTAGAAACCAGCACGCGATACGCCACGATGGCTTCTTTCAAATCCCGCTTGCCATACAACGCATTGCCCAGCCAGTACTGGACATCACCGGCATAAGCACTGCCAGGGAAACGGCGCTGGAAGGCTTGCAACTGCTGGGCAGCCGCACCGAAATCGGTGCGCAGCGTGTGCATCGCATCTTCATAGGCCTTGCGCTCTTCAGGCGCGACCACGATGTCTCGACCATCCATGCTGACTTTTTGCGGCTCTATTTGGCGCAGGCGGGCGTCCAAGCTGGTCTGGATATCGGTCATGCGGCGCTGGGTTTCCGCCAAATCACGCACGGTGGCCTGCTGCGTTTGGGTGGTGACCTCCGTCTGGCCACGCAACTTGGCGACATCAGCACGCAACTGCTCAATCTGATTGTTCAACTCCAGCAGACTGCGACGCAACTGCGCGTTTTGCTCCGTTTGCTGGGTGGACTGCTCCGTCATCTTGGCCACCAGTTGCTCATAACGGCTCAAATGCTGGGCGTTGTTTTGCTCGGATTGCACGCGCAAATCGTTGATGGCTTTGCGAGCTTCATCATCATCAAACACACCGGCTTGGCTTGCAGAGCAAGCCCACAGGCTCAACATGAGCACCCCAACAGGTCGCAAGGGGAAGGATGACCGGGATAACAAATAGGAAAACATAGTCACTGATCCTTCAGTTCAACGCGACGATTCTTGGCCCAAGATGCCTCGTCATGCCCCGGAGTCGCAGGCCGCTCCTTGCCCGAACTGACGCCTTCAAGCTGCTCAGGGGCCACGTTGAGCAGCTGGAGCGCCCTCACCACCGCATTGGCGCGACGCTGCCCCAACGCCAGATTGAATTCCCGTCCACCGCGTTCATCGGTATGCCCCTCAACCAGCATGCGCCGTTGGTGTGACGCCTTGAGATAACGCGCTTGGACTTCAATGACGTTGCGGCCTTCGTCATTGATCAAATCACTGTTGAAGTCGAAATAGATCACCCGGTTGCGCAACGCCCCTTGGGCTGCGGCAGGATCGCCCACTTGGACCCGTGCCACAGAACTGGGATCCATGACGCCACTGGTTTGAACCCCATCGAGACCCACCCCAGCGGTGCTGGCCCCAAAGGGCGAAACACCCTTGCTATCCACCCCCCCGGCCGAGGAGCGACGATCTTCGACAGCAGCGGGTGGCTCCAAACGCGTGTTTGTTGCACAACCACCCAACCACAGCACGCCGCAAGTCACGGCCACGGCACCCAACAAACGCATGATGTTCATGACTCTTGCTTTCAACGGACCGTCAAAGGACCCCAAACAGGCTCGCGAACATCGGCCTGAGAGGCTCCACCCCCCAAACGCGACTTGATGCGACCGTCCAGCGATGTCGTCATCAACACCTCGCGCCCTTGAACACGGGTGGAGTACATGATCATGCGGCTATTCGGTGCAAAGCTGGGGCTTTCGTCATCCCCCGTTTCAGTCAGCGCGGTGATGACGCCGGTATTGAGATCCAACAACGTCAACCGAAACACATTGCCTTGGCGATTGATGTAGCTGAGATAGCGGCCATCGGGACTGATATCCGGGCTGATGTTGTAGGCGCCTTGGAACGTCACGCGTTCGGTATTGCCATCGGCCACCGTGAGGCGATAAATCTGTGGGCTACCGCCCCGGTCGCTGACGAAATACACCGTTTTGCCATCCGGAGCCCACACCGACTCGGTGTCAATGGCGCCCGACTGGGTCAGCCGCCGCACTTCGCCACCATTGCGATTGATGAGATAAAGCTGCGAAGCGCCATCGCGAGACAGGGTGACCGTCAACTGAGTGCCATCCGGCGACCACGCCGGCGCACTGTTTGAGCCCCGGTAATTGGCCATCTGACGGCGCTTGCCGGTGGCGATATCTTGGATGAAGACCACGGCCTTGCGTGATTCGAACGAAACGTAGGCCAGCTCGCGGCCATCGGGTGACCATGAGGGCGAAATGATCGGCTCCGAGCTGGACACCGAGATATGGGCCGCTTCGCCATCAGCATCAGCCACCCAGAGGGCAAATTGCGCCCCCTGCTTCGTCACGTAGGCGATGCGTGTCGAAAAAATACCGCGCTCACCGGTCAAGCGCTTGTAGATATCGTCAGCCACGCGATGGGCCGCTTGACGCAAATCGTCTTTGGTCACCGCCATCGACTGCGCAGATAGTTCGGTGCCACGCACCACGTCCCACAGCCGATAGCGGATGTCAAAGCGGCCGTCGGCCAACTTGGTCACGGAGCCCCCCAAGAGCGCATCCGTGGCCCGGGTACGCCACTCCGCCATGGCAGGACGCGTTGCGTCATCCAACACGATGCTGCCCACATCCATCAGTTTGAAGAGCCCGCAGCGCTCCAAATCAGCGCGAATGATGGCGGTCAGCGATACCGGTGAGCGGTCCTCATTTTTGAAGGCTGGCAAGGCGATCGGAATCTGGGTCTCACCGACCCCAGAAATTTCGACACGGAATTCTTCGGCGCGAGCAGCCGGCGACCACGCCAAGCCGGCCCAGCTTGCCCCAAGGCCCAAGCCGGACGTCAAACCTTGGCGAAGGAAACGGCGGCGAGGAGATGCCGGCGGTGAACAAAGCAACTTGGAGGATTCGAAGGTCATGGCAGGTTACGAAAGCACAAAGGGTGGCATCGCAAGGCTCGGATTGTAGGCAGCAGACACAGGGAGTCGAAAGAAAGGGCCGCGATAATGCCGACCTCGTCCCACTCACGCATCACGAAGCAGCCCCCATGAATCGTCCGCCCCTACGTCGCATCGGTCTGAGCTTTGGCCAATTGCGGACTTTCCATGACGGCTTGGGCGAAGTGTCGCAACAGCTCGGTCAGCGTTTGGCCGAACGGGCCCCCCAGTTGCTCGAAGAACACGGGCTGGAGCTGTGCTTTCATCTGCCCGAGCGGCTGCACGGCCATTTTGGCCCCCAAGTGCGCTACCTCGGGACATCCCATTGGCAGCGCTGGCTGCATCTGCGCGGTGAGCGCTTTGATCTGTGGCATTCGCTGCACCAGTTCAACCCCTTTCGCGCGCCAAGCTCGGCCAAGGCGGTCTTGCAAGGTGTGATGGATCTGAACTTTCTCTACTTCCGCTCCGGCGACAAGATCCAGAAATACCTGCGGCGCATCGACACCCAAGTCAAGCGCAGCGATGCGGTGGTGACGATCAGCCATTTCGTCAAAGGCGACATCGAAACCCACTTGGCCACCCAAAGGCCGGTGCATGTCATCCACTTGGCTTCGCGCGATTTCAGTCAGCAGCCGCAGACCCCCCTGCCCGGTCTACCCGGCTTGGAGCCCGGCAGCTTCTTCTTCCACATCAGCCGCATGGCCCCGTCGAAGAATCTGGTCACCTTGATCGACATGATGGCGCTCTGGCCCGAAAAAACCTTGGTGCTGGCGGGGGGCGACAGCGCCGATGGGCGAGCCTTGCAAGCGCAGGTCCAAGCCCGGGGTCTGCACAACGTGCAGTTTCATTTCGACGTCAACGAAGGCCAAAAGGCGTGGCTTTACGCCCACTGCGCCGCCTTCATGTTCCCCTCGCTCACCGAAGGCTTTGGCTTGCCAGCGCTGGAAGCGATGTACTTCGGCCGACCCGTGTTCTTGTCCAACCTGACCAGCCTGCCCGAGATCGGCGGCGAAGAAGCCTTCTACTGGCACGACTTCGAACCCGCAAGCATGAAGCGCTGTGTCGAGCAAGGCCTCGCCCACTTCGATGCTCAGGCGGGGGCGCGGGTCCGGGCCCGAGCGCTGAGCTTTTCGTGGGATCGCTGCACCGACGAATACCTCGCGCTCTATCAGCAACTCATGCAGCACGCCCAAGCCTGATGCAAGAACGCGTCCTGATCACCGGCATCCTCGGCCAAGATGGCGCTTATCTGGCCCGGCATCTGTTGGATCTTGGCCATGACGTGATCGGCCTGGGCCGCGAGTTTGACGATCCGGCGCGGCTGTGGCGCTTGCGTTATCTGGGCGTGCACGATCAGGTGCGTTTGGTCGAGCTGGACTTGGACACGAGGGGCAACGATGTGCTCACGCGCATCGCCGCTTTGCGCCCAGACCGAATCATTCATCTGGCGGCGCAAAGCTCGGTGGCGCGCTCCTTTGCTGAGCCTTTGCTCACTGCGGAGTCCGCCGGCATGGGCGCAGTGCGGATCTTTGAAGCGGCTCGTCAGCTTGGCGGTGTGCCGGTGGTGCAGCCCTCCTCGGCCGAGATCCTTGATTTGCAGGGCCAAACCCACATTGATGCGCACACCCCCATCGGTGCCCAAAGCCCCTACGGTGCCGCCAAAGCGTTTGCCCATCTGATGGCGCGGGTTTATCGCCAAAGCATGGCCACACCCATCAGCACCGCGATCCTCTTCAACCACGAAAGCCCCCTGCGTGGCGACGCTTTTGTCACCCGCAAGATCGTGCGTGAGTTGGTGCGGATCCGGCGCGAGTTGGATGCGGGTGTCACCCAACCCGCCCCACTGCGCTTGGGCAAGCTCGACGCACTGCGCGACTGGTCGCATGCGCGTGACATCGTTCAAGGCTTGTGGCTGATTGCCCAACATCCCCAAGCCGGGGATCATGTTTTGGCCAGCGGGCGCCTGCACAGCGTGCGCGACTTTGTCAGCCTCACCGCCGCTCACGTGGGGCTGGATATGGTCTGGGAGGGCCAAGGGCTGGATGAGGTGGGACGCTGCCCACGCGACGGCCATGTGTGGGTCAGCGTGGACCCCGCTTTTTACCGCCCCACCGATCCGGATCAAATGCCGGTCGATCTCCGAAGCACAATTGAGGCCCTGCATTGGCAGCCGACCCCCTCGCTGGCCCCCTTGATTGCCGAGATGTGCGACTTTGAATTGACGATGAACGGAAGAAACGCCCCATGAAAAAAGCCCTGATCACCGGCGTGACCGGCCAAGACGGTGCCTACCTTGCCCGTCTGCTGCTCGACAAGGGCTATGAAGTGCACGGCGTGCGTCGGCGGGTGTCGATCTTCAACACGCAGCGCATCGACGCCATCTATGACGATCCGCATGTCAGCGACGGCCGCTTCGTGCTGCACTACGGCGATCTGACCGATTCGACCAATCTGGTGCGCTTGGTGCAGCAGATTCGCCCGGACGAGATCTACAACTTGGCCGCCCAAAGCCATGTCGCCGTGAGCTTCGAAGAGCCCGAGTACACCGCCAACGCTGATGGTTTGGGCGCGCTGCGCTTGCTTGAAGCCATCCGCATTGCCGGGCTGGAAAAAACCTGCCGCTTCTATCAGGCCTCGACCTCTGAGCTCTACGGCTTGGTGCAGGAAGTGCCGCAAAAGGAAAGCACACCCTTCTACCCGCGCAGCCCCTACGCGGTGGCCAAGCTCTACGCCTACTGGATCACGGTCAACTACCGCGAGGCCTACGGCATGTACGCCTGCAACGGCATCTTGTTCAATCATGAGAGCCCGCTGCGCGGCGAGACCTTCGTCACCCGCAAGATCACCCGCGCCTTGGCGCGCATCGCCATCGGCCGCCAGCCCTGCCTGTACCTGGGCAACATGGACGCGCTGCGCGACTGGGGCCACGCCAAGGACTACGTCGAGATGCAGTGGCTGATGCTTCAGCAAGAGCAAGCCGAAGACTTTGTGATCGCCACTGGTGAGCAGCACAGCGTGCGCGAGTTTGTGCAAAAAGCGGCTCAGCGCATGGGCTTGATAATCCGCTTTGAAGGCCAAGGCGTGGAGGAGGTCGGCTTGATTGAGGCCGTGCTGGATCCGGCTTTGGCTTGCAAGGTCGGCGACACCGTGGTGCGGGTCGATCCGCGCTACTTCCGCCCCGCCGAAGTTGAAACCCTGCTCGGCGACCCAACCCACGCGCATGCCAAGCTGGGCTGGAAGCCACGCACCACCTTTGATGAGCTGGTGCAAGAGATGGCCGACGCCGACTTGCAAGAAGCCCGCCGCGAGGCCCGCGCTGACCATGGCTGAATCAGCATCACGCTTGGCCCTGCCGCAGGTCACGATCTGCGCCGTCGATACCCGCACCCCCGGTGCCGCGCTGGCCGGCATGCAGCGCTCGATGGCGCAGATCGACTTCGGTGATGCGATTTTGTTCACCGCGCCGGACCGGCTGGACGATGTCCACGACCCACGTGTGCGCGTGCTGCCCGCGCCCGGCGTGGATTCGGTAGCGACCTACTCAGCGTTCATGTTGCAGGGCTTGGCCCCCCATGTGGCGACCAGCCATGTGCTGATCACCCAATGGGACGGCTTCGTCATCCACCCCGAAGCTTGGGAGCCGGCCTTTCTCGACACCGATTACCTCGGCGCGCCGTGGATCTGGTGCGACCGGGACATCGCCGTGGGCAACGGCGGCTTTTCGCTGCGCTCCAAGCGCTTGCTCGACGCCCTGCTCGACCCGGCGTTCGTGCGCAGCAATCCCGAAGATCTGGCCATCTGCCATCGCAACCGCGATCTCTTGGTACAGCGCCACGGCATCCGCTTCGGCGATTTTGCGTTGGGGGAACGTTTCTCCTACGAGCCGCGCCGACCATCCCAGCCGACCTTTGGCGTCCACGGTTTCTTCAACTTTGGCGACTTCATGGACGACGCCGAGTTGGCGGTGTTTGTGCGCGACCTGCCCGACGCCATGATGCGCGGCGTTGATGCCCGCAACTTGGCGCGCAACCTGCTGCGCCTGAAGCGCCCCCAGGTCGCCGGCCAAATCGTTGGCCGGCGTTGGGCCTTGGGCATGCGCGACTGGAAAACCCTCCGGCTCGCCACCCACTGGGGCTGGACCCGCCTCGCCCACGCTTTTTCGCTCTGACCCTCTGCCCACCTCTTGACACTCCTTTGACACCCCTGAACCCATGATTCTGATCACAGGCGCGGCCGGCTTTATCGGCGGAAACTTCATCCATCATTGGTTCGACAAGAGCACCGAGCCGGTGCTGGTGCTGGACAAACTGACCTACGCTGGCAACCCGCAAACCATCGCGGCACACCTCGACGCCGGTCGTTGCACCTTGGTGCAGGGCGATATCGCCGATCGCGCTTTGGTCGCCCAACTGCTGGCTGAGCATCAACCGCGCGCCGTGTTGCACTTCGCCGCCGAAAGCCACGTCGATCGCAGCATCCACGGCCCCGGCGAATTCATTCAGACCAACATGGTCGGCACGTTTGAGCTGCTCGAAGCGGTGCGCGCTTACTGGGGTGCGATGACTACCGAGGCCAAAGCGGCTTTCCGTTTCCTGCACGTTTCGACCGACGAGGTCTATGGCTCGCTCTCCGAGACCGACCCTGCCTTCTCCGAGACCACCGCCTACGCGCCCAACAGCCCGTACTCGGCCAGCAAAGCGGGCTCGGATCACTTGGTGCGCGCCTATCACCACACCTACGGCTTGCCGACGCTGACCACCAATTGCAGCAACAACTACGGGCCGTACCACTTCCCGGAAAAACTCATCCCGCTGATGATCTTGAACGCCTTGGACGGCAAACCCCTGCCGGTCTACGGTGACGGGCTCAACATCCGCGACTGGCTGTATGTCCGCGACCACTGCGAGGCGATCCAACAGGTCTTGGCCAAGGGCCGCGTCGGCGAAACCTACAACGTCGGCGGCAAGAACGAAGTGCGCAACATCGACGTGGTGACCACCATCTGCCGCAAGCTCGACGAGCTGCGCCCCAAGGCCGATGGCAGCCGCTACGAAGCGCAGATCACCTATGTGGCAGATCGCCCGGGCCACGACCGGCGCTACGCCATCGACCCCAGCAAGGTGGAGCGCGAGATCGGCTGGCAACCGGCCGAGACCTTCGAGTCGGGCATCGACAAGACCGTGCGCTGGTACTTGGACAACACCGTCTGGACCGACGCCGTGCGCACCGGGGCTTATCGCGACTGGGTGGCGCAAAACTACGCGGCCCGTTGAGTCGTTCAAAGCAAGAAAGAAGGGACCTTCCATGAAAATTCTTCTGCTCGGTAAAGGCGGCCAAGTGGGCTGGGAGTTGCAGCGTGCGTTGGCCCCTCTGGGCCATGTCATCGGCTTGGACCAAGACGGCAGCGTTCAGCATCCCGGCTTGTGCGGCGACTTTGCACATCCCAGCGCCTTGGCTGAAACCGTGCGCTTGCTGCGCCCGGACGTGATCGTCAACGCAGCAGCCCACACCGCTGTCGATAAAGCCGAGAGCGAACCTGATTTGGCGCGGCGCATCAACGCCACCGCCCCCGGCGTGCTGGCTCGCGAAGCGGCGGCACTCGGCGCTTGGCTGGTGCACTACAGCACCGATTACGTCTTTGACGGCGCAGGTGACCACGCCCGGCTGGAAAGCGATGCCACCGGCCCCTTGAACGTTTACGGCCAAACCAAGCTCGAAGGTGAACAACTCATCCAAGCCAGCGGCTGCCAACACCTGATCCTGCGCACCAGCTGGGTCTACGGCGCACGCGGGTCCAACTTCGCCAAGACCATGCTGCGGCTGGCAGGTGAGCGCAACAAGTTGAGCGTCATCGACGACCAAATCGGTGCGCCCACCGGAGCCGATCTGCTGGCCGATGTCACTGCCCACGCCTTGCGCAGCGCCCAAGCCCGCCCGGAGGTTTCCGGGCTGTACCACGTGGTCGCCGGCGGTGAAACCAGCTGGCACGGTTACGCCCGCCACGTCATCGCTTGGGCCCAAACCCACGGCCACGCGCTGCAAGCCGTGCCCGAAGCCGTCCTGCCCATCCCCACCAGCGCCTACCCAACGCCGGCCAAGCGCCCGCTCAACTCGCGCCTCTCGACCCAGCGCCTGCAAAGCACCTTCAACCTCACCCTGCCCCCATGGCAGCCGGGGGTGGAACGGATGCTGGCGGAAGTGCTGGGCTGAACGCGGCACACCTACTGCACAACAACAACCCAAGGAAACGTTTATGCAACGCAAAGGCATCATCCTCGCCGGGGGTTCCGGCACCCGGTTGCATCCGGCGACCTTGGCGATCAGCAAGCAGTTGCTGCCGGTCTACGACAAGCCGATGGTGTACTACCCGCTCAGCACCTTGATGCTGGCTGGGATTCGCGACATCTTGGTGATTTCGACCCCGCAAGACACGCCGCGCTTCGAGGCCTTGCTGGGCAACGGCAGCCGCTGGGGCTTGAACTTGAGCTACTGCGTGCAGCCCAGCCCAGATGGGCTGGCGCAAGCCTTCATTTTGGGGCGCGAGTTTGTGGGCGGCTCACCCAGCGCGCTGGTGCTCGGCGACAACATCTATCACGGCCATGATCTGCCGCGCATCCTGCGCCATGCCACCCACCGCACCAGCGGCGCCAGCGTCTTTGCCTATCACGTCACTGATCCCGAACGTTACGGTGTGGTTGAGTTTGATGCCGACAAGCGCGCGCTGAGCATCGAAGAAAAACCCAAGGCACCCAAGAGCAACTACGCCGTCACCGGGCTGTATTTCTATGACGAACAGGTCTGCGACATCGCCGCGTCCATCCAACCAAGTCCGCGTGGCGAACTGGAAATCACCGAGGTGAACGCCACCTACTTGCGGCAAAACCAGCTCAACGTCGAAATCATGGGCCGGGGCTACGCTTGGCTCGATACCGGCACGCACGACAGCTTGCTCGAAGCGGGTCAGTTCATCGCCACGCTCGAAAAACGCCAAGGTTTGAAGGTGGCTTGCTTAGAAGAAATTGCCTTTCGCCAAGGCTGGATCGACGCTGAACAGCTGGCACGCTTGGCGCAGCCGCTGCTCAAAAATGGCTACGGTCAGTACCTGATGAAGGTGCTGCACGACACCATTTACTAAAGCCTCAAAGACCGAGACAAAGACCCCCCAGATCATGCTGAAAGTCATCCCCACCGATCACCCCGACGTCTTGATTTTTGAGCCCCGCGTGTTTGGCGACGCCCGAGGCCATTTTTTCGAGAGCTGGAATCAACGCACCTTCAACCAGGCGGTGGGCCACGAGGTGACGTTTGTGCAGGACAACCAATCGCGCTCGCAACGCGGCGTGTTGCGCGGCCTGCACTTTCAACGGGCGCCCCACGCCCAAGGCAAGCTGGTGCGGGTCACATCGGGCGCCGTGTTTGACGTTGCGGTCGATATTCGCCCGGAGAGCCCCCACTTCGGCCGCTGGGTGGGGGTTGAACTCAGCGCCGACAACCACCGCCAACTCTGGATGCCCCCCGGCTTTGCCCACGGTTTTTTAACCCTGAGCGACAGCGCCGAATTCCTCTACAAAACCACCGATTACTACGCGCCCAAGTCCGAAGGCTCGGTGCGCTGGAACGACCCAGCGATCGGTATTGAGTGGCCGGACTTGGGTGTCCTACCGCTGCTGGCGACCAAGGATGCCGAAGCGGCTTTGCTGAAGGACATCAACCTCACTTCGGCTTAACCTGCTCCCGCTCCCAAGCCTGAAGCATCTCCGCCGGGAGTGCCGCACGCACGGCCGGATTGTGCTGACCTTCAGCCAACACGCTCACCTTCAAGTACGGAAAACCGCGCTCCATCAAGCTGGCCCAACGGTAGTAAATGCTGTTGGCCTTGTAGAGATTGTGCGGATCGGCCTCAAACAAGGCCTCACAGCGCAAGCCTTGCGCTTTCATCGCCAAGGTGAAATGGGTTTCGTAGACATCAATGACCAGATCCTTGTTGGGCAGGTTCTGGATGGAGGCCATGGCCTGCGCAAAGAGGCCGCGCTGCAACGCTTCGCGCTGAAAGACCAAGAAAAAGCTTTGAAGATGCCAGCGCGGTGCCCAGTTCTCGGTCAGACCAATCACATCGCTCTTTGAAGCCCGCACCCGATCCACCAAAGCTTTGAACGCCGGCTGCGACACCGGCCCGATGATGCTGTCGTTGGCCAGCACCACCCGGTCCAGCTCAACGGTGCCGAGCTTGAAGTGATCCACGGCATGCGCCCAGGCGGCGAAATCAAGCCCGGTGTTCTCGCGCACACAGATGGCTTCACAAGCGACCACCAACGCCGGGTCCAACGTGAACGTCTCAGCCGCATGAGGACTGTTCAAGATCAGAATGACCTCAAAACCTTCCTGACGAAAAGCTTGGATGTGATGCAACACATGCGCTTTAACCGTGGGTTGCGGCGCATAGCTGACAAACAAACAGAGATCACGGCCGGCACTTGTTGCTTCACCAGCCACATCCGCACGCTGATGCACCACCGTGAAACCGGCATCGGTCGCCATCGACGGCTTGGCCATGAACGCCAAGAGTGCTTGCTCGTAGCGCTGGGCCATCACAGCATATTCACGCCGACGCACATAAGGTAGTTTTTGCTTGAGATGCCATAAAAAGGCGCGAAACTTGAAATAGCCGCTGTTTTGCATTAGGCACTCAATTGATCGATAAACGCAACACTCGAAAAACGTGTCGGCATTGAACGATGGAAAGACTCATCATTCAAGGTACAGTTTTTATTATAGAAAGGATCGTTTTTTAGTAGGTCATCATAGGTTTTATGCATGAAATCACATTCGCGCAAAAATCGAGCTTTTTTCACAGGATGGTCATCAAGACCCCGTGTCGCTGATTCATGATGAATCAACGTTGCAAAAGGTGTCCACACATTCATATAACCAGCCTGATGCACACGCAAACAAAAGTCAACATCATTGAAGGCGACTTTCAAATCAACGTCATTGAGACCACCCATGGATTCATAAATGGATCGACGCACCAACAAGCAAGCCGCAGTGACCACCAAGAGGTTATGCGTTAGCACCGCCCGGCCTTGGTAGCCAGCCTGATCGGACTCAAGGTATCGATGAATATGGCCAGCTACGCCGCCCAATCCAGCAATAACACCAGCATGCTGCACCCGACCATCTGGATATAAAAGCTTCGCACCAACAACACCGGTGCCAGGCCTTGAGCCCAATGAAATCATTTCATCCAACCAATCATCATGAATGATTTCAATGTCATTATTCATCAAAACAATATAATCTCCGCGAGCCTTAACAACAGCATCATTGTTCAACTTTGAATAATTAAACTCGCCATCATCCCTGACAACAGTAATATTTGGCAAACCATTCAATGATTCAAAATACTGCAATGACTCAGGATCATCAGATCCGTTATCAACCAAGATGATTTCATAGTTTTTATACGTCGTTTTTTCAACCAAACTTTGAATGCATTGCTCGACAAGCGACTTGGCGTTGCGCGTCGGAATGATGATCGAAACCAAGGGCACGGATGCCGGCATGGGATAGCGCACCCGAAACCATGGTCGTCCAGAGAAGTCTTCCCCATGATGTTGCGCCAAGGCACCAGGAAACACCCGATCCAAATGGGCCTGCAAGGCCGATGTGGCGCGCTGTATCGCACCCAACCGCTGCCGCTGCGGGAGGCAGCGCACGTGATACAAAACCTGTGGCACATGCACGATGCACTTCGCATCCAGCACTTCTTCAACCGCGTGAAAGATCAGCTGTGAGCCCATCAAACCCCGATCAATGGCATCCCACAGGTGCGCTTCAAGAATCACATGCTTCCGAAGAACAGCAAAAGGCCCGATATACCCAGCAGATCTGAAAAAATCGGGACTCCAATCAGGTTTGAAATCAGGATTCATGCGTGCATTGGAATCAGAAATCTGATCTTCATCTGCATAGATGATCGCCGCCGATGGCTTGCAATGGATAGCGCACGATATCCAACTCAAGGCATCTGGATGCAACATATCATCCTGCCGAGTAAATCCAACATAATCACTTAAAACTGCGCAATTCAAATCATTTGGTTCAATCAACTTGATGCGATCGTCCTTGATGCTCATAATATGCATCCAATTTTGGATTCGCTCTTTATCCAGTACTGAGCAACAAATCCAAAGATACCAACACTTATTGCTTTGCCCTAAAACAGAGCGCAAAAACTCCGTAAAATAAAAGGGATGTGGATTTTTACAAGAAACCACTAAACTGACTGTGGGCGAATCATATGTGGCTGATGTTTTGGCCAAGTCAAGACTATTTATAGCCTCCTTACGACTGTTTAACTTGATCCACTCACTGTAGGAGCATTCGCCCGATTTTAGAAAAGATTCCCGACCAAGTCGACGCCGAATAAGCCGAGTCCTGTTGACAGATTTCAACCAAGATGACAATCGCTCAAGCCAGATCATTCAGACCACCTTTGATGATTTTTATTCATGAATGGTCTCTCCCAAAAAACGAATGAAACAAAACTAAATAGAACAAGCAAAGGAACGATCATCATGATCGTTAACCAATGATCATGCCCTGATAGATGGCTTGGGGCAACGTACCCGTTGATCGCATTGAACGCCATAAACAAGCACAGGCCATGAAGCATATAAATGCTATACGCCATTTGGCCCAAGATGTATGAAACATTTGTCGTCAAAGATCCAAACAGCGTATTACCGGAAGCAATCAAGACAAAAACAGCGGTCAACATGATCGACTGAATCGCACCGTAGGCGGTATCGAACATCATCACCTCCATGCCGAGCAACAAGATCATGAGCCATGACGCCAGATGGCTTGAGGCGAACATTTGTAACTTGGGATGGCGTGCAGCCCAAGCCGCCAAAATGCCTCCAAGAAACGAGGTCACATGAATCAATACCGGTTGGCGGGCCAAGAGCAACAACAAAGCCAGTGCCCCCATCGCCGTCCATTTTCGGGACGACCGAAGGCCGACCATGCCTCCAAGGACCGGTAGCGATGCGTAGAAAAGCCACTCATAGGGCAGCGACCATGTGACCCCAGCGACGATGGTGAACGTATGAGAAACGCCGTTCAGATTCGGTGCGCCCCACGCCGTGAAAAACACCCATGACAACCCATGGCGAATCAAGGTGAGGAGATGGTCTTGGAGTTGCCAGCCAGAGACTTGAGCCACACATAACGCCATGAGAAGCATGGCGAAAAGATACAGCGGCACCAAACGCCTTGCTCTGGATCGAAACAACGCCGCCCAGTCGATCGGGATACCCCGATCACGGTGATCGAGTAATTTTGAAAAGAACAAAAAACCCGTGATCATGAAGAAAAAGGCAACGCCTACCTGACCCAGTTGGGTATACAGGCGCGATGGCGGCACCGCCCAAACATGATCACGTTGATAGAAATACCAAATACAAGCGTGATGTAGAAAAACACTCAACGCCAGATAACCCCGTAAACCCTCAATGGATCGATATCGCCCCACCGGTGCGATAACGCCCCAGAAACGCTCCAACAAGCGTGCCGTCACGATGGCAACACAGAGCACCAAAAGCACAGGCCAAGGGCTCACCGGATCCAAAGCAAGATCCATCCATCAGCCCCTTACATCAACACAATGTCGTACTGCTCCGGATTCATCGTGGCTTCGGCTTGCATGGAGATGCGTTTACCGATGAATTCGGACAGTCCGGCCAGATGGGTGCTTTCCTCATCCAGCAGCATTTCAACCACCGCCGGGGCGGCGATGACGCGAAATTCCTGCGGATCAAACTGGCGCGCTTCGCGCAGAATTTCGCGCAGGATGTCGTAGCAAACAGTGCGGGCATTTTTGACTTGGCCCCGCCCCTGACACGTCGGGCAAGGTTGGCAAAGCATGTGTGCCAAGGATTCGCGCGTACGTTTGCGGGTGAGTTCCACCAAACCAAGCTGGGTAAACCCGCTCACCGTCACTTTGGTGCGATCGCGCCCGAGTTGCTTGCGTAATTCCGCCAGCACCGCCTCTTGATGATCGGTTTTCACCATATCGATGAAGTCGATGATGATGATGCCGCCCAGATTACGCAACCGCAATTGGCGCGCAATCACCCAAGCCGCTTCTAAATTGGTTTTGAAAATGGTGTCGTCAAAATTGCGCGCACCGACAAAACCACCGGTATTGACATCGATGGTGGTCATGGCCTCGGTTTGATCAAAAACCAGATAACCACCCGACTTCAGATCCACCCGGCGCGCCAAGGCACGTTCAATTTCTTGATCAATGTTGTGCAGGTCAAACAGCGGTCGATCGCCCTGGTAATGCTGCAAACGCGCCACAGCACTTGGCATATAACGCTGACCAAAAGAGCGCAGCGCCTCGAACTGCATGCCTGAATCGATGCGAATCGACTGCGTCTGCTCACCCACCAAATCACGCAAAACCCGCTGCACCAAGCGCAAGTCCTCATGCAAAAGCGAGCCCGGCGGGGTACGCATGGCCGCAGCGCGGATCTCGGACCACGTTTTGCGCAGATAAGCAATGTCATCGGCCAGTTCAGCGTCGGTCGCATCTTCGGCGTTGGTGCGCAGGATGAAACCGCCACCGCCGCCCTCCTCGCGCGTCCCCACCAGCTTGTTCAGGCGTTGGCGCAATTGATCGCGCAACTCGCCAGAGCCGATCTTTTGCGAGATCCCGATGTGCTCGTCCTGCGGCAAATAAACCAACAAACGCCCGGCAACCGAGATTTGAGTGGAGAGCCGAGCACCTTTGGTACCGATGGGATCCTTGATCACCTGCACGATCAGGGTTTGACCGTCAAACACATGCTTTTCGATCAGCGGTGGCGCAACACCCGCGTCCGTCTGCGGTCCCCGACCATGGTGACCGACACCCGGCACATGCACATCGGCCACATGCAAGAAGGCCGCGCGCTCTAAGCCGATATCGATGAAAGCCGACTGCATGCCGGGCAGCACCCGCGCCACGCGACCGGCATAAACATTGCCGACCAGACCGCGCTCCAGCGTGCGCTCGATGTGCAAATCCTGCACGACCCCGTTCTCCACGGTGGCCACGCGCGTTTCCTGCGGCGTCCAGTTGACGAGGATGTCTTGCATAGCAGGTGTTGTGATGTTCTTTTTAGAGGGTCCAACCGGTTTGCCGCAGCAAACGCGATGTTTCAAACAAGGGCAGCCCCATGATGCCGGAATAACTGCCCTGAATACGCTCAATCCACATCGCTGCACGGCTCTGGATGGCATACGCCCCGGCCTTGCCCATCGGCTCACCACTGGCCACGTAGGCGTCGATGTCAGCTTGCGACACTTGCGCCCACCGGACCCGTGACACGCTGACCGCCAAGGCGGCGGCCTTCGGAGCATCAAGCCCATCGGAGCGCCCCACCATCACAGCGGTCAGCACCCGATGGGTCTGCCCAGAAAGCAGTTGCAGGATACGTGCCGCGTCGGCCGAGTCCTCCGGTTTGCCCAAGATCAGATCGCCCAAGGCCACGGTGGTGTCGGCGCACAAGATACAGCCCGGCGGCAAATCGCAGGCCTTGTGCCGGGCACAGGCCGCCGCCCATTTAGCGCGTGTCACACGCTCGACATAACGCCGGGGTGACTCGCCGTGGCGGGTCGCCTCAAGGGCTTCGGCGTCTTCGCCGGCCAAAGGCAAGAGCAGTTCATGGCGCACCCCGATCTGGTCGAGCAGCTGGCGGCGTCGCGGGCTTTGCGAGGCGAGATAAAGCACGGGCAAAAGGGCTGTCATGAGGAACGAACCCACGTTATTCCCGGTGATACGGATGCCCGGTGTTGAGCGACCAAGCGCGGTAAAGCGCCTCGGCCAACAACACCCGCGCAAAAGCATGCGGCAAGGTCAGATCGGACAAACGCAAGGCTTCATCCGCACTGGCTTGCAGCTCGGGATCAAGCCCATCGGGGCCGCCGATGAGCAACGCCACGTCGCGACCATCGTGTTGCCACGCCTGCAAACGCGCCGCCAACTGCACCGTGGTGAGTCGAGCGCCATGCTCGTCCAGCACCACACGGCGCACGCCCTTGGGCAGCGCTGCTTCGATACGGCTTTTCTCAGCCGCCATCAAAGCCGACACAGGTTTGCCTTGGGTGCGCGGCTCCGTCTTGACCGCCTTGAGCGTCAAGGGCAGATCAGGCGGGAAACGCTTGGCGTAATCCTCGTAGGCCGTCTCCGCCCAAGCCGGCATGCGCTGGCCAACGGCCACCAGCAGCAGCTTCATGCCCGTGTTGTGGTCTTGGTACGTTTGGCCGGGGCCTTGCGAGCCGGCTTGCCAGCGGCCTTTTCAGCAATCGCCTTGAAGCCGGCTTTGTTGCGACCTGTCGGACGCGGCGAAGGCGTGCGCGCCACCACGGTTTCAATGGTCGTGGGAGAGGCCTTCTTGCGCGGCGCAGCCTTCTTGGCAGCGATGCCAGTCGCTGTCGTCTTGGTGGCCGCCCGCTTCTTCGGCACAGCCGGTGCAGCCGTGTTGGCAGCTGAGCGACTCTTCTTCACCACGGGCGAGGCTTCAGTGTCGTCGTCCATCGCGTCGTCCGACGCTTTGACCAAACCTTGGGTCACTGTGCCAAGCTTCATGCGCACCGCCTTGCCACCCCAGATTTCTTCCAAGTGGTAGTACTGGCGAATCACTGGCTGCATCACATGCACCACGGCTTGACCGCAATCCACGATGATCCATTCGCCGTTGCCCTCGCCTTCGGTGCTGAGAACCTCGCCGCCCCGCGCCCGCACTGCGTCACGCACGCTGGCGGCCAAGGCCTTGGTCTGCCGGTTGCTGGTGCCGGAGGCCACGACGATGCGCTCGAACAGCGGTGAGAGGTGCTCGGTGTTGTACACCACGATGTCCTGGGCCTTGACATCTTCCAGGCCATCGACGATGGCACGTTGCAGCTTGCGGATATCCATTCAGTTTGATGCGTTCTGTTGTTTGTAATCTAAGGATTTGAGCGCCGGACGGTACAAACCGTGCTGCTCAATGTAGTCAGCCACACGCTCATCCAGCCCCAAAGGCACCAGTTGATGCGCGGCCACACCCGCATGCAAGCGCTCGCGCAACAGCGTCGAAGACACTGCCGCAGCCCGCATTGTGACGGTATGCACCGAACGACCTGCTTGACGCAGGGCGGCCAGCACCTCGGGTGTGGTCTCAGGAGGCTCGCCATCACGCGCCACCACCGCCAAATCGACCCGCTGGACCACCTCGCTCCAAGCGTGCCAAGTGTTCAACCGAGCGTACTGGTCTTGGCCCATCAGCAAAAACCATTCAACGTTCTGGGCCGAAGCTTGTAGCTCACGCAAGGTTTGCACGGTGTAGCTCGGACCAGCGCGGTTGATTTCGCAGGCATCAAGAACATGTTCAGGGCGACCCTTGAGGACGCGCGCCAACATCGCCAAACGATGCTCCGCCGCCAGCAGCCCCCGAGGTTTTTGCCAAGGCTGACCGGCGGGGATCCAGCGCAACTGGTCGAGACCAAGTTGCTGCTGGGCGGCACAAGCCAAGGCAAGATGACCGGCATGCACCGGATCAAAACTGCCGCCGAACAGTCCGATACGAAGAGGTTCAACCCCCATGCGCCCAATCACGCGGACGCAAGAAGTCGCTGTAGAGCCGCGCCTCGGCCGAACCCGCCTCAGGAGCCCACTGGTAGCCCCAGCGCGCCAGCGGCGGCATCGACATCAGGATGGATTCGGTGCGGCCGCCCGATTGCAAGCCAAACAGCGTGCCCCGGTCCCAGACCAAGTTGAACTCGACATAGCGACCCCGACGGAAGGCTTGGAATTCGCGCTCGCGCTCGCCATACGGTGTGTCGCGGCGCTTCTTGGCGATCGGCAGCCATGTTTCAAGGAAAGCGTCGCCCACCGCACGCAGCATGGCAAAGCTGCCTTCCAAGCCCAGCTCAGAGAAGTCATCAAAGAAGATGCCACCCACGCCACGCGGCTCGTTGCGGTGCTTGAGGAAGAAGTACTCGTCACACCACGCCTTGAAACGCGGATACAGATCGGCACCGAAGGGTGCCAGCGCATCGCGGCAGACTTGGTGGAAGTGCACGGCGTCTTCTTCGAAACCGTAGTACGGCGTCAGATCCATGCCGCCCCCAAACCAGGCCACCGTTTCACCGGCCGGGTTCTTGGCTGAGATCATGCGCACGTTCATGTGCACGGTCGGCACATACGGGTTGCGCGGATGGAACACCAGCGACACGCCCATGGCCTCGAACGGCGCACCCGCCAACTCGGGCCGATGCTGGGTGGCCGAAGGGGGCAAAGCCGGACCGCGCACGTGCGAGAACGCACAGCCACCACGCTCCAGCAAGTGGCCTTCTTCCACCAAGCGCGTGATGCCCTCGCCCTCCAAACGGCCACCGGCCGGACGTTGCCAAGCGTCGTGGATGAAGCTCTTGCCGTCTTCGGCGCCCACAGTGCTGCAAATACGCTCTTGCAGGCCGAGCAAATAAGCCCGCACATCGGCAGGCGTGATGGGGGTCGTCATGATGTTGATCTCCTCGTTTTCTTCAATAACAACGCTTACCCACGTAAGCGAACCGGTCCAAAAGACGCGGGATGCGCACCTTGGACTTGCGCATAGGTTTGGGCAATCAGCCCCATATCCGCTTCAGCATCACCGCTCAGTCGAATGAACGTGACCAAGCGGACTTCCTTGTGGCCAAAGTCAAGCACCGCCAATCCCAAGGGCACGTCAGCCCCATGGGCAAGGTGATAGAAGCCCGAGCGCCAACCTTCGGTGCGACTGCGCGTGCCTTCAGGCGTCAGCACGATCCAGAGCACCTGATCGGTATCGCGGGCTTGGCGCATGGCTTGCACGGCGCTGCCGACCATCCCGGTGGAGGCTTGCCGATCGATGGGCACGCCCCCAAGCCAACGCAGCCACGGGCCCAAGATCGGCCAGCGAAACAGGCTGTTCTTGGCCCAAAAATTGGCGGGGATCCCCATGGCCCACTTGACCAGCACACCCACCACGAAATCCCAATTGGACGTGTGGGGGGCGACGATGATCACGCCTTGGCGGGTTGGTAGTCCGCTGTAATGGACCTTCCAGCCCATCACCCGCAACAACCAAGCCACCCAAGCTCGACCTTGCGGCGGCACCACGGGATCGAACGTGCTCAACGCTTGATCGCCCGATAGCCAATGTCGCTGCGGAACTGCATACCGTCAAAGCGGATTGAACGCACGTCTTGGTAAACACGCTGCTGCGCCGCTTTCACCGTATCACCCAGTGCTGTCACGCACAGCACACGCCCACCGCTGGTCACCACCCCTGCGGCCGGTGACAGCGGTACGGCTGAGCTGGTGCCCGCATGGAAGACCATGCAGTCTTCACTCTCTTCCGGCAGACCGGTGATGGGATCGCCCTTGCGAGGGTCCAAGGGATAGCCATGGGCCGCCAACACCACGCCCAAGGCCACGCGACGATCCCAATCGAGCTGCACCTGATCCAAGGTGCCATCGGTGGCGTGCAGCAAGACCTCAAACAAGTCACTCTTGAAACGCATCATGATCGGCTGCGTTTCGGGGTCTCCCATGCGGGTGTTGAATTCCAGCGTCTTGACTTGGCCCTTGGCATCGATCATCAAGCCAGCGTAGAGGAAACCGGTGAACGGAATGCCGTCCTTGGCCATGCCTTCAATGGTCGGGCGGATGATGTCTTGCATCACCTTGGCGTGCACATTGGGTGTCACCACCGGCGCGGGTGAGTAAGCGCCCATGCCGCCGGTATTCGGCCCAGTATCTGCATCACCCAGCCGCTTGTGGTCTTGACTGGTGGCCAAAGGCAGGATGTTGTTCTTGCCATCGACCATGACGATGAAGCTGGCCTCTTCGCCGAGCAAGAACTCCTCGATCACCACGCGCGCACCGCCCGCGTTGTGCTTCACGCCCAAGGTGTTGTTGCCGGCGTCGTCAGTCAGCATCCAATCCACGGCTTGATGCGCCTCTTCAAGCGACATCGCGACCACCACCCCCTTGCCAGCAGCCAAGCCATCCGCCTTGATGACGATGGGGGCCCCCATCTTGTCCACATACGCATGGGCTGCGGCCACATCGCTGAAGGTGTCGTAGGCAGCGGTCGGGATCTTGTGCCGCTTCATGAAGTCCTTGGCAAAAGCCTTGGAGCTTTCAAGCTGTGCAGCCGCCTTGGTCGGGCCAAAGATGCGCAAACCACGGGCGCGGAAAGCATCCACCACACCGGCCGAGAGCGG
Source organism: Leptothrix ochracea (assembly GCF_041083635.1). GTDB lineage: Bacteria > Pseudomonadota > Gammaproteobacteria > Burkholderiales > Burkholderiaceae_C > Sphaerotilus > Sphaerotilus ochraceus. Next base: position 198,755 of record NZ_JBFPHB010000007.1, on the reverse strand, counting down.
CACTTCAGGGCCCACCACGGTCAGGGCAATCTTTTCGCTCACGGCAAAATCAGCCAGCGCCTCAAGATCGCTCAAAGGAATGTTGCGCAAACGAGCATCTGCTGCCGTGCCACCGTTGCCAGGGGCCACAAAAACTTTTTGTACACGCTCGGCTTGCGTGAGTTTCCAAGCCAGAGCGTGTTCACGCCCGCCTGAACCGATAACTAGCACTTTCATGGTCAGAGCACCGCGTTGTGATGAATGGCTTGGGCGTCGTCGAGATCTTCAAGAACGTCCAAGAGTTTTTGCATGCGTGCGGCGTCATCGCCGCTCAGTTCAATGGTGTTTTCAGCGCGCATCGTCACTTCAGCGAGCTCATGCTTGAGCCCTGCGGCGTCAAGCGCATTGCGCACCGCCTCGAAATCAACCGGCGAACTCAGGACTTCAATGGCACCGTCGTCATCTGTGATGACATCCTCAGCCCCGGCTTCCAAAGCGACTTCCATCACTTTGTCTTCGCTCACGCCTGGCGCAAAAACAATCTGGCCGCAATGTTTGAACTGGAAAGCGACCGAACCTTCGGTGCCCAAGTTGCCACCGTACTTGCTGAAAGCATGCCGAATCTCAGCCACCGTGCGCACGCGGTTATCGGTCATGGTGTCGATGATGATCGCGGCACCACCGATGCCGTAACCCTCGTAGCGGATTTCTTCGTAATTCACGCCTTCCAGCGCGCCTGAAGCCTTATCGATGTTGTACTTGATGCGATCAGCCGGCATGTTGGCGGCTTTGGCCTTGTCGATGGCGAGACGCAAACGTGGATTGACGCTGGTATCACCGCCACCTTGGCGAGCTGCGACCGTGATTTCACGGATGATGCGGGTCCAGATCTTGCCGCGCTTTTCGTCCTGACGGCCTTTGCGATGCTGGATGTTGGCCCACTTGGAATGACCTGCCATGAAGGCTCCTCGGATGGTTTCTTCGTTAGGCCGGCATTCTACTTTTCGACACCCCCCCGCCTGTGACGTTGTGCATGATGAAAAGCTTAGAAATGAAAAAACGCCGCAAAAATCTGCGACAATCGCGGCCTTCCTAGGAAGCGTGGCCGAGCGGTTTAAGGCACCGGTCTTGAAAACCGGCGAGGGTTGACGCCCTCCGTGAGTTCGAATCTCACCGCTTCCGCCAATAGCCAGTTTCATCCCCTGAACTGGCTTTTAGCGAGGCAAAGCGTAGGTACCCACAGCATGAGCCACTGGCTCCTCGGTGCCTTCGCTGTAAATCGAAACTTCCCCAATGACCAAAGAGCGGCCGACCTTGAGCAGTTCGCAGCGGCCAATCAGTGCCTGACTGGCGACCGGCTTGCGCAGGAAATTGATGTTCAGGCTGGTGGTCACCGCCAAGGGCACGATACCGACCTCACCAAGAATGGCGACATAAAGCGCCACATCTGCCACCTCCATCATGACGGGCCCAGAGACTGTGCCGCCGGGGCGCAGTGCGTCAACACCGACATCGCGTCGCACCACCGATGCTTTTGAGCCCACCGCCTCGACGGTGACTCGGCTTTGAGGAAATTCCGTTGTCATGAATGCCACAACCGTTTGAAGCGTGGTCATCGCCATCTTTTCGAATGAATTAGCCAGCATGCCGTTTTCCTTGAGCAGGTTTTTCACGACGTCTTTCACGACTCATCCGGACTGAATACATGGCCAACCCCACGACGGTACACAACGCCATGATGGGTAGGCCATCCGCACTGGGTGAAAACGCCCATGTGTGCGTCCGATTCAGCGTCAGCCCCGAGGAAAGGTTGATTTGGGCGACGATATTCAGGGTGGCATGCAATGCAAAAGCGGGCCACACCGATCGGCTTTTGAGAAAAAGCTCGATGTAGACCAGTTGCATCGCAAGTACGCCTAGAAATAATCGGGGCGCCAAAGTCGTCGTCGATTCCACGGTGTAACTGGCCGAGAGCACATCCAAGTACGGCAAGTGCCAAGCAAACCAGATCACTGCACCGACACCGAGAACCACGGTATAGCGAAAACGAGCCAGCAGAGCCGGCATCAGATAACCTCGCCAAGCCGATTCTTCCAGCAAAGCAAAGACGGCAACACTCGCAAGATCGAGCATGCGACGAGCGAAAGGCGGTGGCGCTGTCACGAGATCCATGACCAAGCCGCCCATAGCCAGACCGAGCTTGATCACCATCCAAACCGCTAACGCGGCCAAGATCATCACCCCCACGGCCAACCGCAACGATGCGCGCTGGAAGGCAAAAGGCTGCGTGGTACGAACATCGGCATCCAAGCGGCGAAACACCCATGCCAGCAAGGCAGGCGTCAAAATCCAAATCAACAGACCAGCGGTGCCCCCATCTGCGCGTGAGACCACGCCCCCATGATCCACCCCGTGGCGTGCGAACACCGCCACGATGAGAACCATCAGGCCAAAAATCAAAGGCAACACAAGTCTCCGTGTTGATGGCAGCACCGGTTTATGAATCAAAACTGAAGATTTTTTGCGCTTTCTCATGACGTTAGATCGATGTATCGGTGCAAGGCTATAGGGCTTCGTTTTATGTCCCACTGGAAGACTCTCCGCCGACCAAGTCACCGCATAATGACCCCCTCGAATGAATACCTACCCGGCTGATGCAGACAACACTCGATCTAAAGTCTGACGCTTGGCGTGTAAGTTTGGAACGCTGGTTATACCGACTCTCCGCCTATGCCGTACCGATCAGCATTGCCCTGATATCGCTATGGGCTATTGTCGCTTGGGATTTGCACTATCCCATTCCCAACCAAACAAGCACACTGCCCTTTCAGATGATCAAAGAATCTGGAAAAGGCGGGTGGAGTTTGGCCGACGCTCAAGCGGCTTTAAAAGGTCAGCCTCCCCTCCTTTTTGCAGAAAACCGGCTTTCCGAGTCGCCGTTCTGGTTCTCTTTTCGGCCTCCTGAGACACAGGCCGATGGAACGGTTCCACTCGTCGAATTTCCCTCACGACATGCCACGAGCATCACCTGCTGGTCGGCAGACGATGCTCGTCTGCTCGGTGAAGGGCTGCGTACAGGTGTATTGCATGGCGCGATCTCGACCAGCCGGGCCGGTTTTCTTCTGACCATACCGCCGTCACCCGCCGTTCAACCGACAGCGGTGGTGTGTCGCACGACATTCATTGGCCCAGCACGGCTGACGATTCTTCAATGGTCCGCCGCTGAGCTTGCCTCGGCCACCCAAGCGTTCCATCACAGCGCTGGCTTGCTTGAAGGTGGCCTGATCATCTTGGCCTTGTTTGTCTTCATCACCGCGTTGATCAATCGCAACAGTACCTATGTTCTGTTCGCCGCTTGGCTGGTCGTCAACCTGCGCATGGCCTCTTTGTCAGCGGGCTGGGATCAACACTGGCTGGGGTACACGATTCCCCATGAAGGCCTCTCTCAAGGCCGGCTGCTGACACTGACGCTTTACTATGTTTTGACCTTGGTCCTCTTCACCACGCTTTTTAAAGAAGAACTGAATCAACTCGGCCACCGGCGACTGATTCAAGTGGCCCGTTGGTCCTGTATACCCCTGCTGCTGCTCTCAACCCTGTTGTCCTATGCGCACTACCTGCCGCTCCTATGGATGGCGACAGGTCTGGGGGTGGTGATGTTGGTGTACCTTTTGGTACGCATCCTGCATAAGACCCGCTCCCGGGTCGCCATGTGGTACGGCGCTTCATTGGCCTTTACCCTGTTTGCCAGTCTGTATGAAGTCGTTTCAGCATCCTTGGGGTTGCGCGGCTTGATTGGCGCCATCAATAGCGTGACGGCAGCTCTTGCATCGAGTTTGCTGGCTTCACTGGCCATCGCTGCACAGATGAAGCAAGAGCACGATGCTCGGGTGGCCATGCAAGCCAAGCTGCAACACACCTATGAAGCGATGCCCATTGGCTTATTCACCCTTGATTTGGCCGGGCAGTTGATGAGTGCCAATCCAGCCTTGCTCACAACGCTGGGGGCCTCCACCTTGGAAGAGGCCGTTGAAGCTTGGGGCGCTTTTTTCCCACCCGCCGAATGGCAGCGCTTGCAGCACTTGGTGAGCACCCAAAGTGATGCAGAAATGGAGATGGAAGTTCTCACCGACACCCCCGTCCATCTGAACCTTTCTCGTGCCTATTTGGTGAAGGCAACGTTGGCTCACGATCGGGTGGAAGGCTCTTTGCAAGACGTGACCGATAAGTCTCAGACCACCAAACACCTGCAATTTCTCGCCAGCAACGATCCACTGACCAAAGTTCTTAACCGTCGCGGCATTGAAAAAATTCTCGATGCCGCCATGGCTGAGGCCACCGAAGAGCACCCCCTGGCCTTGGCTTACTTGGATTTGGATCGTTTCAAACTCATCAACGATCTGTTTGGTCACAGCGCCGGCGATGAAGTGCTTCAACAAGTGTGTGGCCGTGTCCGCGCATTGCTTTCCAAGACCATGAGTCTCGGCCGCGTGGGTGGCGATGAATTCGTGATCGTGATGCCAGATACGTCCCTCACCTTGGCTCACGCCATTTGTCAAGGACTGGTCACCAGCATTGGTCAAACGCCGTACAAAGTCGGCAGCCGAGCCTTTCATGTCAGAGGCTCCATCGGCCTGATTGAAGTCTCAGGGGGCTCATCGACCAAGGACGCCGTCTCGACGGCGGATCGTGCCTGTCACGAAGCGAAGTCCGGCAACAGCAACGGTTTGGTGGTTTTTGGCAAGGGTGCTCGCGTGTTTCTGGAGCACGAGGCCGAATTGCGGTTGGTGGAACAACTCTCCGCACACTCAGACATTCGTGGTTTGTTCTTAGAGATGCAGCCCATCATGTCTCTGACAGCCCCCCACAGCTCTCTCAACTTTGAAGTTCTGCTACGCATGCGTGACCCGAATGGTGAACGCATCTCGACGGATCGCCTCATTGCAGCCGGAGAAAGTAGCGGACGCATGGGCATGATTGATCGCTGGGTCCTTGCCTCGACCCTGAGCTGGTTGTCAAGTAACCAAAACCGCCTGAGCCATACTCAATTCGTCTGCATGAATCTCAGCGGTGCGTCCCTCAATGACGAACGCTTCACACAAGAAGTTTTTGTCTTGCTTGAAAATCATCTGGACGTGGCCCATTACCTTTGCCTAGAGATCACGGAAAGCGTGGCTTTGCACGATTTGGAAAACACCCGTCGTTTCATTGATCGGGTGCGCTACTACGGTGCGCGTGTCGCTTTGGATGATTTCGGGGCCGGTTATACGTCGTTTTCGTATCTGAAGGACTTGCCCAGCGATTTACTCAAAATTGATGGCAACTTCATCGTGAACATGAACGAACATCCCGCCAACATTGCCATCGTGGAGGCGATCGTGAATCTCGCGCGCAACCTCGGGATGAAAACTGTCGCCGAATGGGCCGAAGATGCTGCCACGGTCCAGACCTTGACGGATATCGGCGTGGATTACGTTCAAGGCTATGTGATCTCACCCGCTTTGATGCCTGACGTCCTGTTGCAAGCACCGTCGTCGGCAAGTTTTATCCAAGACACCGCATTGCAGGCGTTGGCACATCAGATCCAGTCCCGCTTGACCCCACAGACGGATGGCATCTTATCGACGGCGCGTAATTTGCATTGAGTCGGGCCTAGATCGATATCGGGGTGATCGGTATGGCACATGAAATCCAACAATGGGTGCTTCACGGCCGTCCATCGCGCCTGAGCGCTCTGGATGTGCAGGGCCATCACTCGATGCGGCACATTGTGAACATGGCGCATGGGAATGTAGCCCTGCCCTGGATAAACATCGCAAAAGAGCAATTGTTCATATTGCCGATCAATCGGTGACCGACCTGTCACGACCACCCAGTCGATATGCCTCTGTTGACAGTACTGGTAGAACGCCTTGAACAAGACCGTCTTGACCAGATGACCCACTTGGCGATTGGTCACACCCAACCGAGTGGCTTCGACCAAGCAAGTACCTTGAAGCCAGACGGGTAACTTCAGGGATCGTTCAATCTCCAACGGTCGAAGATGATTGGATTGGATTCTCAAAGTGCCAATGGGTGAGCCATCGACTTTGGACTCGGCCAATAAAATAACCACGCTTTCGTTGTAGTCCATCGGCTCAGGCGCTGTCAGCATCTGAGCGAATTCCGGCAGATGTCGGGCATAGGCAAGGTGGCGAATCGCCACGGCTTTACGCAGTTCAACATCGTTTTTGACCAAACGAACCGTGAACGGTAAATGCTCGACTCTCTTGACCTGAATGGACTCCATCGTGTTCAGCAAATCAGTCATAGCCAAGCCCTTTGACTCAATATTTAAAAAGTGACCGCTGCACTTTAGGTTTTGGGCCATCCCAAGACCGTCGGATCGGCACCTCAAATCGCGACTGTCTATTGCTGATCACACATAGGCTGACACTCGGCAACACCTGTAGAGCTTCGACACTTGAACCATGGGTAGGCCCCATGACGGATTTGTTGCCCATCGTCCACACGCCCAGGGAAGCATTGAACCTTGACGCGTGATCTCAACTCCAGCCAAAAACCTGTCGCACCGTGTCGCGTAGCTTGTGGGTGGGGGTTGGGGCTGGAGCGGGTTGCGCCAAGCTGGCCCGATCATCCGAGACAGGCCGAAGTTCAGAAGCCATGGCGTGATGCAGCAAGGCTTGGGCAGACCAAACCAGCGCCACCACACAGGTCGCTAACAGCAGCATCGGCACCACACGACTGCGCGATGGAGGGGGATAGCTGAGATCCCGCAAATCCATGTCATCCCGTTTACCACGGGATGACATGCCGCCCAGACTGCTGGGGCTCATGGCACCGTAAAACGGCACCGGCACGGTGAGATCTTGCAAATCCGTCAAAGGCCCACCCTCTTTGGGACGGCCAAGTCGGGCACCCACAGGGTGGTGATACCACTGGGCCGTCTCGGGATCGACCATGTTCAAGGCCGGTGGGCGATCAACAAACAGCAGTTTGTTGGCGCGACGATGCCCCCGAGCATCGAGGCCAAGCATGAAGCTGACCTTCTCCCCCTTGATCGGCGGATTCTCATCCAAAGGGAAATCGTGCAGTCGAACAAAGAGGGCCTCATGACTGCCCTCACGTAAGACGATGCCGCAATTGCGCGACTCGTCCCAAGATTGGATGTGCCCTTGATATCTCACGTCAGCTCCATTGTCATCACATTGACCATGGAACTGAGCGTACCGAAGCAAGAGCCTCAGTGCACACGAACCTCCCTCAACAATGGGGTTCGTTCGTGGCAGATCACCATCGTTTTACCCCTGAAACAAGGGGGAAAACGACAAAAAGCGACAAGATGAATCAGGTGCGTTCAAAGATTGCAGCGATCCCCTGACCACCACCGATACACATCGTCACCAAGGCATAACGGCCCTGGATGCGCTCTAGTTCATAAATCGCCTTGACGGTGATGATCGCCCCCGTAGCCGCCACAGGGTGGCCCAACGAGATGCCGGAACCGTTCGGATTGAGCTTGGCAGCATCCAGACCCAGTTCTTGAGCCACCGCACAAGCCTGAGCCGCAAACGCTTCATTGGCTTCGATGACGTCCATGTCGGCCAACGTCAAGCCAGCACGCTCCATCACCTTGCGGGTGGCAGAAACCGGACCGATCCCCATGACCTCAGGCTCGACACCGGTGTGGGCATAGGCCACCAAGCGCGCCAACGGCTTGAGGCCACGGGCAGCCACAGCGGCGCCGGAGGCCAGCACCACAGCGCCAGCGCCGTCGTTGATACCCGAGGCATTGCCTGCAGTCACGCTGCCGTCTTTCTTGAAAGCGGGACGCATCTTGGCCAGCGACGCCATCGTCGTGTCAGGCTTGACATGCTCATCGGTGTCAAAGAAAACGCTGCCCTTTTTCGAAGCGATTTCCACGGGCACGATCTGCGACTTGAAGCGACCTTCAGCGATGGCCCGCGAAGCACGACGGTGGCTTTCGACAGCCGCAGCGTCTTGCTGTTCCCGGCTGATACCAAAGCGAGCAGCCACGTTCTCAGCCGTCACACCCATGTGAATCTTATGGAATGGGTCATGGAGGATACCGACCATGTAATCCACCATGGCAGCTTCACCCATGCGCACACCCCAACGGGCACCCGGCATCAGATAAGCGCCACGGCTCATGCATTCAGCCCCACCCCCAACGGCGATCTCAGTGTCGCCCAAAGCAATGGCTTGGGCGGCGGAAATGATGGCCTGCAAGCCCGAACCGCACAAACGGTTGACGTTGAAAGCGGGGGTCTCTTGGGCAATGCCAGCCTCCATCGCAGCCACGCGGCTCAGATAAGCATCGCGCGGTTCAGTCACGACCACTTGACCCATCACGACGTGCCCCACGGCGTCTCCCGCCACACCGCTGCGCTCCAGAGCTGCCTTGACGGCGATGGCGCCCAAACGGGTGGGCGGCACATCCTTCAAGGAACCACCAAAAGTACCGATGGCCGTGCGTGCAGCACCAACAACAAAAACGTCCAGTTTGTTCATGGTTTTGATATCTCTTAAAAAATCGAGCCTGCATCTTCGGTCGTAACCCTGACGCAATGCCTACCCCAATGACGGTGACGAGGGCAACGCTTGCGCCGGATCAATTCGACCCAGACGCAACAAGGGCGTGAGGTCGGCAGGATCCATGGCCCGCGCAAACAACCACCCTTGCAAGGTGTTGCAGCCCTTGGCCAATAGATAGTCAAACTGCGCCTCGGTTTCGACCCCCTCAGCCAGAACTTCCATGCCCAAGCTATGCCCCAAAGCCACCACCACCGATGCGATTTCACTCGCCACTGAATCAGCGGGAATGCCGCGCACAAAGCTTTGATCAACTTTGAGCTTGTCGATAGGGAACTTGCTCAAGTAAGACAGGGAGGAATACCCCGTCCCAAAGTCATCCACCGCCAAGCGAACACCCAACGCTTTGAGCGCCGTCAGACGTTCAACCGCTTGTGCGGCATCCATCAGCGCACTTTCAGTCAGCTCAAGCTCTAGGCGATCCCCCGGGACGCCTGTGCGCTCCAAAATGCGAGCAATTTTGTCCGGCAAATCGCTTTGAGCGAATTGCAGCGTGGACAAGTTGACCGCCATCACCTCTGGAGCGATGCCATCACGCATCCATGCAGCCATCTGCCAGCAGGCTTGGTACAGCACCCATTCGCCCAAACGCAGAATCAGCCGCGTCTCTTCGGCCACAGGGATGAACTCAGCGGGGGACACCATGCCATGGACGGGGTGATGCCAACGCGCCAAAGCCTCGACCCCCACGATTTGCCGTGTACGTGCCTCGACCAGCGGCTGGTAATGCAACTGCAACTCATCGTTGTCCAAAGCATGACGTAGCCGTGTCTCCATTTCCAAACGACGTTGGGCGGTATCGGTCAAAACTTGGGTATGGAAACAGTACGTACCCCGGCCGGACCCCTTTGCCTGATAGAGCGCGGCATCGGCTTGCTGCAAGAGCTGGTGCGCATCATCAGCGTCATCCGGAAAAAGGCTGATCCCCACGCTGGCACCCACAAAGACCTCATGGCCAGAGCGCAGGGTGAACGATCGACTCAGCACCTCAATGATTTGATGCGCCACCAAACCAGCCCCCTGCGGTTCTCCGACGCTATCAAGCACCACCACAAATTCATCGCCCCCCAAGCGAGCCACCATGTCCGATTCACGCAGGCGCTGACGCAGGCGCTCAGCCATCGCGCGCAGCAACTGATCCCCGGCAGCATGGCCAAGACTGTCATTGACGTTCTTGAAACGATCCAGATCAAGCAGCAAAACAGCACCCCGCAAGGCATTGCGACGCGCATTGGCCATGGACCGCGATAAATGGCTCATCAACATCACCCGGTTGGGTAAACCGGTCAGGAGATCGTGGTGTGCCAAATACTTCAGATCTTGCTCAGACCGTTTGGCTTTGGTGATATCGACACATGCCGCGACATAGTTCACGATCTCACCGTCGCTACCGCGCACCGCATTCACGCTTAAGCGCTCCGGATAAACCTCGCCGTTCTTACGTCGGTTCCACACCTCCCCTTGCCATTGCCCGGACTCGCGTAAAGCTCGCCAGAACGTGGCGTAGAACGCATCGTCTTGGTAGCCAGAACGCAGAATTTGCATGCGCTGGCCGACAAGCTCATCTTCGGCATACCCGGTCATGGCACAGAACGCCGCATTGACCATCAAAATGTGCCCGTCTGACGTGGTCACGGCCAAGCCCTCTTGCGTGTGCTTGAACACGGCCTCGGCTTGGCGCATGTGCAGCTCTTCAGCGCGCCGTACGCTGATGTCATCGACAAAAACCACCGTCCGATCGACTTCCACCCGAGTCGCGGTCACATTGATCCAGCGGCGCTTGCCATCAGCGCCGAGCAATGCGATATCGAATTTGCGGCTGTCCCGTTCGGCCATCGCTCGCCAAGACTGTTCAACCATCACCCGAGCTTGCTCGTCGGGGAAAAACCCCACCAGGGATTGCCCCAACATGGAAGACACCGAGGTCTTTCCCAGCATGTGGGCCATCACCTTATTGGCCTCCACCATGGCACCTTGGTTATCCAGCACGACGATCCCCAAGGGGGCTTGCTCAGCGTAACGGCGAAATCGTGCCGCCACTTGAGCGCGCATTTGAATCAACTGCATGTTGCCCCGCCCTTGCAGCAGCAACCCCACCATCACCAACATCCCCATGCACAACATCAACATCACGATCATGTTGAGCACAAAGCGATAGGTCGCCGCCATCACGTGAGACTCGTCCAACTTGACGACCAAGTACCACGGCACCCTGGCCACAGGGGCCACGCCCGCCAGCACAGCCACACCCCGATCATCCACGGCCCGGAAACGCGACAGTGGCTCGCTGCCCTTCGTCAAGGCCCCCACCCAATCACGGCCATCGATGAGCGTCAGGTTCAGCGATTTTTGATCTTTATGAGCGAGATGCGGCGTGTTGAGAACTTCTGCTTGGCGTTGATTGACTCGCATCACCCATGTTTCACCATGATCCGCGCCCTCAGGGTGAAGGATCGACTCAGAACCGAGCAAACCCCAATCGTCCGGAGTGTGGAAAACCATCACACCGATCAGTCGGCGGGGATCGCGCGCAGCATCGCGTCCGGCCTCGGGTTGATGCTCAGCATGGACCGCAACCACCCATGCGAGATGTGAGGGACCCGACGTTGCTGCGGCCACGGCCAACTCAATAGCGGTTGAATCGCTCTTAGAGGCCAGCGTCGATGCGGCCGCCACGGGCAAGGCATCCGCCGCAATGACAGCTCTTACCGCTGAAGCCCATGAGGTGGCGTGCTCCGACTCCGGGGGCAACTCGGCCAGGCTGCTCACCACACGTTGGCCCGAGGTGCTCCAAAACTCAACGGCTTCCCAGCCATAGTCTTTGGCCATCCGTTGCAAATCGCTGGCCTGCAACCCTTGGCTGATCTCCTGACGCAGGCGATCGGTTTCCACCAAATTCCGTGCCAACGTCTGCCGATCCCGCAACCAGTCAGACAAAAACTGACTTTTGGCCATGGCGTGGGACGCCAACTCTTCAAGCTGGTCGTTGCGCGCCTGAACGATCTCGTTACGCAACAACACCACGGCGGTCACGGCGATCAACACCAAGCTCGTTCCGATGCCCCACCACATGCGTCCGGAACGATGCCCCGCCGTGGCGGCGGGTGCCGTTGAAAGGATGTCGGAAGGCTCCGACAAAACCACCGGCGAGGCATGCTTGGTCAAAATCAGGTACAGCAAAACAGCCGTGACCACCACCAAGACAAGCCCTTTGACAGCACTGAACCACAGCACGCTGCGGAGGTCTGGCAAACGTTCTAAGAGATAGTCTGTACCGATCACCCACCCCCCCGCGAGCAGGAGATAGATCAGCGTCTGGAGCAGCGCTTGTCGATGGGACGATGGGGTGCGGTTATTTGTAACCATGGCGGCGCAGCATACCCGCACCCCAGAAGTCCGCCAAGTCGGCAGACACCTTCTTCAGCCAAATCAGTGCCCGGAGTGCGCGGGAACATCGGCATGATCCGACGCTTCTTGACGCAGCATCATGCCTTTCCCACCCATCTTTGCGTGTGATCTGTGCGCAATAAATTTACGCACTTTCTGTTGTTGCTCAGGTCGAAGGCTGTCAAAAAAGTCGGCAGCCGACTTGATCAGTTCAGGACTTTGCGATCGCAGGGTCTGCGTACGCTGCTCAACCCATGCCTGAGCCCCCTTCTGATCCAGATGATCCCCGGCCAGCAAGCCCAGCATCGCCTGACGAGGATCTTTGTCATGGCTGCTAGCGCGCTCTGCTTCTTGGAACGCATGCCACTTCTGACTCAAAACCGTGAGGCGCTGTTTCTGATTGGCATCCAAAACCAAGGCATCACTGACGCGTTCGATCATGCGCTCTTGATGTTTGTTGCGCGCTTGCTCATCGCCGCCCGACCCGTGGTGCCCCATCGTCATGCCCATGAGCCCGCCATGCTCAGGGCACATGCCATCGCCCTCTTCACCTTTGGGATGAGCCACACCCACCAGCGCCACGACCACCAAACCGGTCAAGACAGAAAGCTTCAATGTGTTGCGAACAATCTTGTTCATGGTCCGTCCTTCTTGTTGCTCATTGCGAGCGTTGTCACCATGAACACAAGCATGCCCCCCCGAAGTTTCGGCCGCAATGCCACCATGTTGCTGGCAGGTTTCTGGGCAGCCATCCGTGATCTCACGTGGGCCTTGATAAAGGGCCGAAAAGCCAAACTTAAGCGGCTGTGCTTAAAAACACAATTTCTAGAGAAATCTTTCTCATGACTTTGATTCCTCTCAGGAGACACGCTTGAAAACATTGTTGGTCACGCTTTCGATGGCTGTCGCCGCGCTCACTTTCGGTGTTGCCCCCCAAGACGCCCACGCCAAACGCTTGGGTGCTGGCAAGCCTGCAGGGATGCAGCGCCAACAAACCAACACCCCGCCAGCGGCAACACCACCCACCGCCACGCCAACACCCACACCGAACCCTGGCGCAACGGCCGGTGCTGCCACGGCGGGCGCTGGTGCTGCTGCGGCGGCCGGTAAGCGCAGCTGGATGGGCCCGTTGGCAGGTTTGGCCGCTGGGTTGGGGATTGCCGCCTTGATGAGCCACTTTGGTATGGGTGAAGCCTTTGCCAACGTGATGATGTTTGCCCTGCTTGCCATGGTGGCCGTGCTCGCCATTGGCTGGCTGATCCGTCGCTTTGCGAAACCAGCCAGTGCATCCACCGCCGTCAACGGGATGCAATTTGCAGGAGCTGGGGCGCATGGCAACACCATGGACACCGTCCCGACATGGCAAACAGCACCCACCCCATCAGCAGTCGCCCCATCAGCCCTATCAGCCCCAGCTGGAACAACAACACTCGCCTCGACAACCCCGACGGGAAGCTTGACTGCGTTGCCCGCTGACTTTGATCTGGCCGGCTTTGAGCGCATCGCCAAGACCGTCTTCATCCGCATGCAAGCCGCCAATGACTCCGGTCAAGTGGAGGATTTGCGCAAGTTCACCACGCCCGAGCTGTTCGCCTCATTGCGCGTGGATCTGCAAGAACGCGGCAACATCGAGCAGCACACGGACGTTGAGGAGTTGCATACCAAAATCGTCGATGCCGCCCAAGAGCACGATCAACAGATCGTCTCCGTACGTTTCCATGGTCGCCTGAGCGAACGCAGCCAAGGTCAGACGACTGTCGAGTCTTTTGCTGAACTTTGGCACTTCATCCGCCCCATGGACGGCAGCCGCGAATGGGCCATCGCAGGCATCACGCCCGTCGATAGCACGACACACTGATCACCACCAACGGCAACACAGGCGGGCGTGCCGCACAATCACGCCCCATGCGTACCGTACTAGCTGAAGACGATGTCATCTTGGCCGACGCACTGTCGGCCAATTTGCGTCATGCAGGTTTCGAGGTCGAAGTGGCGACCAATGGAGCCGTTGCGGAATATCTCCTGACTCGACCTGGATTTGATCTCGGGATCATTGATCTCGGCTTGCCGTTGGTCGATGGGCTCACGGTCGTGCAACGCGTTCGGGCTGCGCGGCCAACCTTGCCGTTGGTGATTCTGACGGCCTTGGATGGCATGGAAAATCGGGTGGCGGGCCTGAATGCCGGTGCCGATGATTACCTCACCAAACCGTTTGATTTTCCAGAACTCGAAGCACGTATCCGGGCCCTTCTTCGCCGCGCCCAAGCGCATGGTTCGGCAGCCTTGCCGATCGAGGCAGCCCCCAACCACGGTGCTGACGCCAAGGTCCATCTTGGAGGGTTGGTTTTCGACCGCGAAGCTCACCGAGCCAGTGTCCGTGGCCAGATGATTGACCTCTCACCTCGCGAATGGCTGCTGCTCGATTTACTGGTCAGCCATGTCCGTAAAGTCATCAGCAAAGAGCAAATTGCCCAAGTGTGGTCGGCAGACATGTCAGAAAGTGGTGGCCCCGCCTCACTTGAGGTCTACATCCACCGAGTTCGCCGCAAACTTGAGGGCTCCGGCATGGGGATCAGAACAGTGCGTGGTTTGGGCTATCTGCTCGAAACGCAGGACTGAGCACGTCCGTCCAGAAGCATGCGTGTCGCCCTGCGCCATCACCTGCTGATCTGGTTGCTGGTCCCTCAACTGGTTCTTTGGCTGGCTGCGGCTTTGGTGACCTACAGCGTCGCCGTGCGCTACGCTGACCTCGCCATCGATCGGAGCTTGTTTCAGGCGTCGAAGGCCTTGGCTCGGCAAGTCAAGCCCATGGGGAGTGGTCTGCTGGTGGACTTCCCCCGTGCCGCCCGTGACATCCTCGAAACCGATCCTGACGAGCAGGTTTACTACATGGTGAGTAGCCCGCCAGGGCAGTTCATTCTGGGCAATCACCAGCTCCCCCTGCCACCTGACCCCGATCCGGGTACGGACACCCAGCACTTCTACGACGCCTATGTGCAAGAGCAAGGCGAGACCGTCGCTGTTCGGGTGGCCGCCATCAGTCTGAATTGGGGCGAACCCGAGGCCCCCCAGCGCATGTTGGTCCAAGTGGCCAAAAGTCGCCACAGTCGTCAGATTTTGGCGCGCCACATCCTGCGAGATACCGCCGTGCCACTCAGCATCTTGGTGCTGATCATGTCGGCCTTGGTCTGGATGGGGATCCGCTCCGGCTTGAGCCCACTGGCACGTCTACGCGACACCGTCAGCCGACGGGCCCCTGGCGATCTAGCGCCGCTGCGGCTTGATGTCGCCCCAGAAGAAGTGCGAGATTTGGTCGGTGCGCTCAACACCCTGCTCGCAGCCGTCCAAGAAAGTCTCATCCAACAGCGGCGTTTCATCAACGATGCCGCTCATCAGCTTCGGACCCCTTTGGCTGGGCTCAAAAGCCAAACCGAACTGGCGCTGAAAGAGCTGGAACAACGTCACTATCCCGACCCAGGACTTCATGCTCGCCTCCAGATGGCCTTAGAAAGCGCCACTCGATCCAGCCATCTCATCACCCAATTGCTCACCTTGGCCCGCGCAGAACCCGAGTCAGCCTTGGTGGCTGGGCAGCAAAGTTTCGACCTGCATCAACTGGCGCGCGAGATCACCACCGAGTGGGTGCCACGGGCTCTGTCTGCGCACATCGATCTGGGCATGGATGAAGACGATGGGGCCGAGGATCTTCCCGCCTCAGGATCGCCCACCGTGGTGCTGGGCCATCCCCTGCTGATGCGTGAGGCCATCATCAACTTGATCGACAACGCCATTCGCTATGCCGGATCGCAGACAGAAGTGACCGTACGAGTGCGGGCTAGCGCGCAGTGGGTGACGCTGGATGTCGATGACTCCGGGCGCGGCATCGAACCTGCGCTGTTACCCCGGGTGTTTGAACGCTTCGTGCGTGGCCACCAAGACAGCCAAGGCTGTGGCTTAGGGCTGGCGATTGTGCGTGAAATCGTGCTGCGTCACGGCGGGGGCGTTCACCTCGCCCCCTTGAGCCCGCACGGACTGCGGGCCCGGATTGAACTGCCGCAGCCGAAAGCGGCAGCGGCAGCCGTTCAATCCAGCACCCACAGCACGATGCTCCCTTAGTCGGCAAATGGATTGCTCACCTGTTCAGTGGGTGGCTCCACCAACTGCTCCGGCAAGGGCTGCCCGGCCTCTAGGGCTTGGATCGCCTGATCAAGCACGGCTCGCAAAGCCCGAGCACGCTCTAAACCTTGCTGATCCCGCGTGATAGAGAGGCTACCGTAGAGCTCAAACCGATCACTGCGGTTTTCCATGGTGAGCTCATCAAGGCTCTCACTGGATGAGTTATCTGCAAAAGGATTCATTCAGTCACTCACTCTCAATGGGCACGGCGGCCATGCGTCGATGTCGTGGCAGCAGTCGCTTTGCTCTGTCCGGTGGTCGTTGGCCCCGTCGGATCCGGCAAGGGCCAACGGGTACTCTTGACGCTATCCGGTATCGCTGGGAATAAATTGATCTTCAAACGTTGCTCCAAGGCCGCAATGGACATGATTTCGGCCTTGATATCAGGAGCATTGCGGTCATTGGTCACCACATAAGCCCCTGCCCGCTGCGATTTTGGATCGTAGACCGCCTTGAAAACCGCCGTGGGGACCATCACCCGCTTGTTGAGTTGGGTCAGTGAGGAGCCTTCGAACATCGGCCCGGTGATGACATACAGGCTGTTCCCCGCCTGAACCTGCTGACGCACCGTTTTTTCAATCTCAGCCCACAAACCTCGGTTGACCTTGGGTGCCTGCGGCACCATGTTGGTCAGCACAAAGCTTTCTTGCTGCGCATCACGATCGGGCATGTCGTGATTAGGACTCAGGTGCCCCCGGTCATAGCCCGATTTTTCATAGTCATCGAGCTCGGCACGTTCAGCCTCCGGCAAGCGATCTTCGGCGTGGAAATTGCCCTTGCGATCAAGTTTGGCGGCTGCGGCGATCGACTTTGGCGTGAGGTACTCCGCCGACCACAGGGGCGTCAAAGTCACGCCGCTATTCATCACATCAAAAGCTGAATAGCAAAACTCCTTGGTTTTTTTGGCCATCGCTGGCTTGTTGATATCGGGCGCGACCCCGCCCGCATAAAACTGTGGGCAGGTGGTTGGCGCAGCGAATGCCGGAGCACTCAAGATCGCCAGCGCGATCATCCAAGGGGTTTTGCTCATGCATGAACCTTTCAAAACAAAGACGTTCAAACCACCGCGATCGGCAAATGCGTGAAGGGATCAAGGATCGCGGTGGGAGCACCGCTGTTGACATACGCCAAAGAGCTGATGGTCAACCCGGCCACCCCGGTGAGGGTGGTGATTGGCAAAGCGGCACCTGGGCCATTGCCATCGGCATCCCACGATAGCGTCCCGGTGGTGGTGTCAAAGAGCAGCACCGTGGTGGCGCTGGTTGCCACAGCACCCGGCGCACTCACCAGCTGATTGGCGTTTGGAGCCAAGCCATTGAGCGCCGTGTAGACGGTGGTATCCAAGACCAGATGATCCGTTCCCACCACAAAGTCAGTCACGGTGTCCGCGTTGGCCGCTGAAGGTAAGGTGTTGAAGATGAACTGATCCGCTCCAGCGCCCCCCGTCAAGGTGTCATGCCCCAAGCCGCCACCCAACACGTTGTTGGAGGCATTGCCCACCAAGACGTTGTCCGAATCGTTACCCGCGCCATTGATAGTCGAAGCCTTGGTCAAGAGTTGACTCTGGATCTGAGCGGCCAACGTCACCCCTGAAGCGGCCAAGGAGGCTGCGGTGAACGTCACACCACCGAGAGTGGCGGTTGCATCCAGCAGGGTCAGGTTTTCAACGTTGATCGGCAAGGCATAGCTCACGCCCGCTTGCACCGTGTCAGTACCCTGCCCGGCCAGTTCGATCACCACATCCCCGTTCGCCCCTCCCGTACCGACCACATAAGTGTCGTTACCCGGACCACCGATCATGGTGTCGCTACCCAAACCACCGTTGAGCGTATCGTTGGCTCCACCGCCAGCGAGCACATCGTTGCCCACCGTACCTGTCAGAGTTCTTGGCAAATTCACACTCAGACTCCAAGGAGTCGAGACTGCAAACTGCCCATCTGAAGCCTGAATACTCAGTGACAACACCGTGTCCGCAGTAACGTTGGGGGTCATCCCGCTGAATGTGGCCGTAGCAGCATCAAAGTTAAGCCAAGTTGGCAATGCCGTGCCGTCAGCCTGTGCAGCACTGAGTGTCAATATGGGCGAATCCACATCAGTGAACACACCACTGGGTAAAGTAAAGCTGAAAACTTGGGCGTTGGCCGTGGCTGTGGCCGCCAAGGTCTGAGCCACGATGGGGGGGTCATTGACTGCCGTCAGCGAAAACGTCTGGGTCGCATGCGTAACCGCCCCATGGGTATCAAGCACGTTGTAGCTCAGGCTGACCGGGCCATTGAGATTCAACGTCGGCGTCAAGGTCCATGTGCCGTTACCGTTATTGACCACGGTGCCACCGTTACTGCTGAGAGCCCCCACCGACAACACATCCCCATTCAGATCGGTATACCCCGCCAACAAGTCAGAGGCGTTGATCGTATACGCCGTATCTTCGATCCCCGCAGGCAGCGAGGCTGCTGTCCCAGTCAATGCTGGGGCATTGTTGACAAAGACAGGTAACAACGCCGTCGAAGCAGCGCCCCATACATCGACCACGTCGTAGTACAGATTAACCACACCACTGCTGCCCGCCACCGGCGTGAAAGACCACGTGCCATTAGCGTTATCCACCGACAGACCAGCAATCGAGCGCAGGTTCGCCACCGAGATGGCATCGCCCTCGACATCGGTCCAGCCCGCCAGCAAATCCGTCGCTTTCAAAAGACCCGCTTGGCCCTCTTGCTGGGTGGGCAACGTGGCCGGTGTTCCGGTCAAGATCGGCGCATCGTTCACCGGTGAAACGGTGAACGATTGGGTGGCCGCCACTGTGGCCCCCAAACTATCGGCCACGGTATAGGTCAGCGTCACCGGCCCGTTGAAATTCAACGGGGGTGTAAATGTCCACAGATCGGTGCCGTTGACATTGCCGTTCGACACCACCGTACCGACGCTCGATTGCACGTTAAGCACTGACAGGGTGTTACCGTTCGGATCGGTATAGCCGGTCAACAAATCAGGGGCCGCTAACACCACCGTGAAATCCTCTACCCCGTTGTTCAGCACAGCCAAGGGTGCCGTCAACAACGGTGGGTCATTCAACGCAAATGATTGCGTGGCGGGTGTGATACCCCCTTGGCCATCGATCACGTTGTAGTTCAGGGTCACCAAGCCGTTGGTGGTACCGGCTGTGGGTGTAAACGTCCACGTGCCGTTGTTGTTCGAAACCACTGTTCCGGCCAACGACGTGACATTGACCACGGCCAACGGATTATTTTCGACATCCGTCCAACCCTTCAAAAGATCAGCGTCTTTGAGGATCACGGGTAAATTGCTGGTCGCGTAGGGTAAGACAGCAGGTGTTCCCGTCAGCGCGGGTGGATCGTTAACCGGCGTGAGCGTCAACGATTGCGTTGCAGCAGTGACCGCCCCATAGCTATCGACCACGTCATAGCTCAGGCTCACCGGGCCATTCAAGTTCAACGTCGGGTGGAAGGTCCACGTGCCGTTGAGGTTGTTGACCACGGTACCACTGGCCGTACTGAGATTGGCCACCGATAGTACGTCACCATTCGGATCGGTGTACCCCACCAACAAGTCGCTGACCAAGACGGTGTAGGCCGTGTCTTCGGTCCCCACGGGCAAGGCAGCCAAAGTACCGGTCAAGGTGGCCGGATCGTTGATGACAAAGCTTTGATAAGCCGCCGTCACACCACCAAAGCCATCCAAAACGTTGTAATTGAGACCAACAGCCCCCTTAACACCCACATTTTGCGTAAACGTCCATGTGCCGTTCAGGTTATCAACCACGACACCATCAGGCGAGGCTACATTAGCCACCGACAAGGTGTCGCCGTTTGCGTCCGTGTAGCCTTGCAAAAACTGCGCACTCGACAACACCACTTGCGTGTTGGATAAGACATTGGGCAAATGTGCAAGCGCACCGGTCTGAGCAGGAGCCGTGTTAGCTCCCAAACCAGCGTTCAAGAACACCGAAACCCCGGCGCTACCGGCATCCACGGTGACCAGATCAGGGCGGCCGTCGCCGTTCAGATCAGCGGTGGCCAATGCGCCAGGACTCACGCCAGCAACCACTTGGGCGGTGGCGGTCCCGAAACCCCCGGTACCGTTGTTGGTCAGGATGGAAACTTGGTTGCTCAGTTGATCCACCGAGACGATGTCGATAGCACCATCGCCATTGACATCCACCAACTTGACAGACATCGGGTTGAAACCCACGGCCACCGACTGTGCGGGCGCAAAACCGCCAACTTTGTCGTTCATCAAGATCGACACAGCGTTGCTGCCGCTATTAGCCGTCACGATATCGGGAAACGTATCGCCATTCAAATCAGCGACAGCAACCCCCAAAGGGAAAACGCCCACGGTGTAGGTTTGCGCGACACCGAAAGTGCCCAATCCCGTACCGGGCAGCACAGACACATCCCCGCTGGCGTTGTTGGCCGTGATGAGGTCCAACTTGCCATCACCATTCACATCGGCCACCACCACCGCCTTGGGGCTGTGGAATACCTTCGAGCCCGCAGGAGCCACCGAATAGCCGACAGGTACCGGAAAGTTACCCGTCTTGTCGTTCAACAGCACAGACACGGTATCACCGGTGTCGGCATCGGCCGTAACGATATCAAGGGCACCGTCACCGTTCAGGTCAGCCAATGCCAACCCATAAGGCATGGCCCCAGCGACGGGAAAGGCCTTCGCAAGACCGAAGGTCGCCCCGCCGGCATTGAGCAAGACCGAAACCTGAGAGTTGGACGTGTCCGTCGTCACGATGTCCGGCAAGCCATCACCGTTCACGTCACCCAAACTGATCGATTGCGAACCCAGCATGGTCACGGGATAAGCGGTGGCCGTCGCCGGATTGAAGCCCCCCGCACCATTGTTGGCCATCACCACCACTTGGCCCGCAGCTTGATCGAGCACGACCAAATCCGGCTTGTTGTCGGCATTGAGATCGGCCAAAGCCAAGCCAACGGGCACGGTGGCCCCCAAGGCGGTCAAGTCAACCAACACAGGGGGTGTCCAAGTGGCGGTGGCCAAATGCGCCAAAGTGCCCTGCCAACCAACGGCGGCCAAAGCCGACACATTGGAAGCACCACTGCTGGCTTCAAGCACCCAGTTACCGCCTTGGGCGGCTGAACCGGTGAGATCGGTCGAAGCGGCCACCGCTGCTCCGGATGTTTGTGCCAACTGATTGACGAAAGCTTGGCCCGTGGACCCGGCCGCCATGTCACAGGCATAAAACATCAGCGCCCCGCCTGGTGCCAAATGGCTGCCCATGGTGGAGAACGTTTGAGCTTGTGCGCCCCCCGACAACGAAAGACTGTCGATCACGGTGCTGCCCAGCGTCAGCTGTCCGGCAGCGCCATGGCTGAAGATATCGATGGCACTCAGGTTGGCGTAGCTTTGCAACGCAGCGTTGATCTGAGTGAGCGCATCTTGGGCCGGGTTCAGGATCAGCACATCGACCCCCGCACCAAAACTGGCAATCAGTCCAGCGGAATTCGCGATGCTGGCATCAATGATGGCAAGACGAGACATGGTTGAAATCCCTGAAAAAGGAGGTGTTGGATCGGTTATTCAGACGTGAGCAAACGCAGCGAGGCCACGGGCAAACCCGTCAGATCTTGCGTATTGACTTGCTCAACCAAATACACCTTGGCCACACCCCCGACCATGAACTGATAAGCCTTGAGGCTATAGACCGTGCTGCCCAGAGGATTGCCAGTCACAGGGTCATTGCCCAAAGACGCCGTGTAGCCCGCCCCCAGCAACTGATTGACAGTGGCGACATCGCCAGGAACCACCGGATCAGGCTGGACGCGTGCCCCCACGCCATCGAAACTCATCGTGGGCATGGTGTCAGCGACACAGTCATGCACCGCTCGGAACGACTTGCCGGCCAAGCCTGTGGCACTGGTGATCGCCGTCGCGGTGCCCTCGGCATCGCTCGAAGCCGTGGCCAGTCCGATGTAATGCGTGGTCGGCGTACCGCCGATACCGGCGGTGCCATCGCACAACATCAACACGCCACCATTGCGAGCGCTCCACAGCGTCACGGCCCCCCCGGCCGAGGTCACCGCACTAAAGGTGGATACAGCAGCCGAGCCACTGGTCAAAGTGAGGGTGGTGTTGCCATCGGCACCCAAAGAAACCACCGCGCTTGTCGCCGCCACCCCACTGACAGCCCCAGACGCCGTCAAGACAGCGCTGCCTTGCACCGAAGCGACGGCGCCCGTTTTGTACACCGTGTACTGCGAAGCCGCCAAAGCCGCGGCAGTCGGTGTGGGTGTCGGCGCGGGGGCGGCGCCACCGCCACCACCACAGGCCACCAAAACCGACAAGGTGACTGACAGGACCGGCAATGCCATCCAAGCTCGAACACATGAGGCCATTCGCCCCTCCTATTTCTAATCAATGAAAAACAGCGATGCAGTCAGCAGGCAATCTAGCGCTGACATGTATCGGGTTTATTTTGGAAGCGAAATTTCAATCTGGGTCGGTGCCACTTCCAGCACATATCGTTCCGACGGCTCGGCGTCGCTGACGATGGGAGACCAACGCAGAGGTAAAGCATCCAACAGCGTCACATGAAGCGCGGGTCGCCCGGCAGCATCCACCAACGTCACTTGGATCTTTTTCCGGACATCTCGGAACTGCACCACGACGTCTTGGAACCATTGAAACCACGATGCGTGCGTCCCAGCGGCCAAGGTGAATTTGACCGTTTCAGGACGGGCCTTGGGGCTGATTCGCATCTGACCCGAGCGCAATCCACCTGATTCGCCCGCCAGATTGACCCCGTACTTGAAGCCCGCCATGCGTAACGCAGAGATCGAGGCCAAGCCATCCGCGCTCAACGTCACCACATCACCACCCACCATGGGGTGGCCTGCACCCGCCGTTTCACGACCCGATGTAACGCACTTGGCAACCACGGTCAGTTGCTGGTCCGGCATGAGCTCGAACTCGAACTTCGGCGCGCGATCTGGCAAGGACGGCACGCCCACACCCACCACCACCGGGTTGGTAAAGCGCGTTGCGTGCACCGGTAGCCCTTTCGGGCCCAGACTTACCAGTTCAAGGTAACCGCTGGGAGCGGCAAAGTGGCTGGGATGTGCGGTGGTTTCACGCAAGCCTTGGGCCAAGCTTTGTACGTCAGCCGCTGTGGTGGCCACCATATAAATCGGCTCCCACTTACGCGCACCCAAAGCCACCGGAGCTGGTGGCCATTCTGTGCTCACCGAGGCCACTCGCTCAGCCACAAGACTACCGCCGGACCAATCGCGAACCCCCAAGGCCATCGGCTCGCCGGTGGTGCCTTGATAGTTGATGCAGAAATTCTCCGCCGCGTGAGCCATGGGCATACCTGCCAGCCAAGCCAAAGCACAGCAGCGGAGAGACTTCATCGTGAGGGACATGACAACTCCACAGGGATACGGGAAACGGTACGTTTTGTGACGTCTTTGCGACGTCTTGTAAAGCTTGGAAGAATACTTCGCTCTGTGGTTCGACCCCGAGTAAACGGCGCGAAAGATTCGACCCGTTACATTCATACATCACGACCGACTCAAGATCCGATCACTTGAGACCACACCTTGTCGAGTCTTTTGACGCTGACCGGCTGGGGCGTGCGCAGCTCCTGCGCAAAAAAACTGACCCGTAGTTCTTCCATCAACCAACGGTATTCCGTCAAACGTGCGTCCTGTACGCCTTTGAGATCTGCCAATCGACGGGTATAGCGCTGCTCGATGGGACGCAGTTCGGCCATCTTCTGCGCGTCGCGGACGACGTCGGTACGCAGTTTGTCGAGTCTCAACGTCACAGCCTTCAAATAGCGCGGCACATGCTGCAACTGGGCCCACGGTGTTTGCGCCACAAAGCGTTTCGGGATCAAGCGCTGCAACTGGGCTTGGATGTCATCGCCCACCTCTTTGGGGGCGCGGGCATCTTTGAGCTTGCGCAAGGATGCGGCGTAGTCCGTCAGGATCAGCCCCGCTTGGCGTGCGACCTCTTGCGCAATCAAGTTCAAACGCGAACGGCCTTCGGTCAGACAACGCTCAAAAGCCATGCGATCCGTCGGCAAAGGATCATTCAAAAAGGCGCGGTCCAAAGCGACATCGACGATCTGAGCGCGCAACTCTTCTTGCGTGCCCAAGGACATATAGGCCACGGCCATCTTCTGCAAGTCAGGAATGTTCTTCTCCAAATACTTGAGCGGCTCCTTGATCTGCAACGCCACCAGCCGCCGCAAGCCCGCACGGTGCTTGAGCGCGGTCGCCTCGGGCTCGTCGAAGACTTCGATCTCGACGTGGGTCCCCTTGTCGATCAAGGCCGGGAAACCAATCAGTGTCTGCCCCGCTTTGCGGATCTCCATCAACTCGGGCAGCTCGCCGAAGGTCCAAGCGGTGTAGGTCTGGGGCGTTGTTTCCACCGCAGGGGCAAGCGAGAGCGACGGCTGAGGTGATGAGGGGGACGACGAGGCAGGCAACACGCTCGCCCCCACCTTCAACGCTGCCAAGGCTTGAAACGCTGAACGAGCTTGCCCCCCCAATTCAGCCTTCAAGGAGGCCAATTGCCGCCCCATGCCGAGCTGGCGCCCGTGTTCATCCACCACGCGGAAGTTCATGAACAGATGCGGCGCAAGCATCTCGGGTTTGAAGTCGTTTTTCTGCACCGCGAGCTGAGTGCGCTCGCGCACGGCCTTGAGCAGCACATCGATCAACGCCCCTTGAGCAAAGTCATGCAGCTCGATGAACTCGGCGACAAAGGCGGGCAAAGGCACCAGCCGTGAACGCGGCTTCTGATGCAGGCTCTTGAGCAGCGCCGTGATTTTGGCGTCCAGCATGCCCGGCACCAGCCAGTCGCAACGCTCCTCGCTGACTTGGTTCAGCGCATAGATCGGCACAGTCACCGTCACGCCGTCCTTGGCGTCGCCGGGCTCGTGCAAATAGCTGGCCGCGCAATCAATGCCACCGAGGCGAATCGTCTTGGGGAAGGCGCTGGTGGTGATGCCAGCCGCTTCGTGGCGCATCAGCTCGTCACGCGTCAGATGCAGCAGCTTCGCGTTCTGACGCTGCCCATCGCGATACCAGCGCTCAAAAGTGGCCCCGCTCACCACGTGCTCCGGCAACTGCGCGTCGTAGTAAGCAAAGATCAGCTCGTCGTCCACCAACACGTCTTGGCGACGCGACTTGTGCTCCAGCTCCTCAACCTGCGCAATCATCTTGCGGTTGTGGGCCAAGAACGGCAGCCGTGTCTCCCACTCCCCGTTGACCAGCGCTTCACGGATAAAGATTTCGCGCGCGGCTGGCGCATCCACCTTGCCAAAATTCACTCGCCGATTGCTGTAGATCACGATGCCATAGAGCGTGGCGCGCTCCAGCGCAATGACCTCGGCGGCCTTTTTCTCCCAGTGCGGCTCCAGCAACTGAACCTTGAGCAAATGCCCGGCGATCTGCGGCAGCCACTGCGGCTCAATCGCCGCCAAACCCCGGCCGAACAACCGCGTGGTATCGACCAACTCGGCGGCGACCAGCCAGCGGCCCGGTTTCTTCGAGAGATGCGCGCCCGGATGACGCCAAAACTTGATGCCGCGTGCGCCCAAGTACCAATCCTCGTCGTCCGACTTGCAGCCGATGTTGCCCAACAACCCCGCCAGCATCGACAAATGCAGCTGTTCGTAGCTCGCTGGCGTGGTGTTGAGTCGCCAGCCGTGCTCAGCCACCACGGTGTGCAGCTGGGTATGAATGTCGCGCCACTCGCGCACCCGACGCGGATTGACGAAGCTGTCGCGCAGGCGTTGCTCCTGCTGGCGATTGCTGAGCTTGTGCGCGCCTTCAGCGTGTCCGCGCCCTTCCTCGATCCATTGCCACAACTTCAAGTAACCGACGAATTCTGATTTTTCGTCATCGAACTTCTTGTGCTTCTCATCGGCCGCCTGCTGCGCCTCCAGCGGTCGGTCGCGCGCGTCCTGCACGCTCAAAGCACTGGCGATGATCAGTACTTCTTCGAGCGCTTGACGCGAACGTGCTTCAAGGATCATCCGACCGACACGCGGGTCGAGCGGCAGTTTGGAAAGCTCTTTCCCGATGGCGGTGAGCTCATTGAAATCATCCACGGCACCCAGTTCACCCAGCAAAGCGTAGCCATCGGCAATCGCCTTACGCGGTGGGGGCTCGATGAAAGGAAAGTCATCCACCAGCCCAAGGTGCAGTGCCTTCATGCGCAGAATCACCCCCGCCAACGATGAACGCAGGATTTCTGGATCGGTAAAGCGTGGCCGCCCGGCAAAGTCCTTCTCGTCGTAGAGCCGGATACAGATGCCGTTGGCGACCCGGCCACAGCGCCCGGCACGCTGGTTGGCCGCCGCTTGGCTGATCGGCTCGATCTGCAACTGCTCCACCTTGTTGCGGTAGCTGTAGCGCTTGACACGCGCTTGGCCCGAATCGATCACGTACCGGATACCCGGCACCGTCAGCGAGGTTTCGGCCACATTGGTCGCCAGCACAATGCGCCGACCGTGGCCCGTCTCAAAAACGCGGTCCTGCTCGGCCTGCGAGAGCCGTGCGAACAACGGCAAGATGTCGGCGTTGCGATTCAACGGCTGGTGACTCAGGTGCTTGCGCAAATGATCGGCAGCCTCGCGAATCTCGCGCTCACCCGGGAGGAAAACCAGAATATCGCCGCCACCAGGACCACGCCACAACTCATCCACCGCGTCCGCAATAGCGTCGTTGAGATCGAACTCCTTCGACTCCTCGAAAGCACGCCAGCGCTGCTCAACCGGGAACAATCGGCCGCTGACCATCAGTACCGGTGCCTTGCCCTTGGTGCTGGCAAAGTGCTCGGCAAAGCGATCAGCATCAATGGTGGCCGAAGTGACGATGATCTTCAGATCGGGGCGACGCGGCAGGATCTGACGCAGATACCCCAGCAAAAAGTCGATGTTGAGACTGCGCTCGTGGGCCTCGTCGATGATCAACGTGTCGTAGGCCTTGAGCAACGGATCAGTCTGCGTCTCGGCCAGCAAGATACCGTCGGTCATCAGCTTGACGGATGCGCCCGGTTGCAGACGATCCTGAAACCGGACCTTGTAGCCAACCACCTCACCGAGCGGCGATTTCAGCTCCTCAGCAATGCGCTTGGCCACCGAACTGGCCGCAATCCGACGCGGCTGCGTGTGACCGATCAAGCCGTGGCCCCCAGCGCCCCAACCACGCCCCAATTCGAGGGCAATCTTGGGCAGCTGGGTGGTTTTGCCCGAGCCCGTCTCACCACAAACGATGATGACTTGGTGCTCCTGCAACGCTTGGGCGATGTCCTCTCGCCGACTCGAGACCGGCAAGGCCTCGGGGAAATGGATCGGTGGAATGGGGTTGGCAACGCGTCTCAAACGGGGGGCAACGGCTGGGGAGGTCGGGGCTTTGTCAATACTCACAGGGGGCAATTATCCAGCCCAACCACGGTCGCCAAGCTGGGGCACAATTCCGGCCACGATGAGCCTGGTCTTCCCCCATACTTTTGTCCCTTGGTTTCGCGCTGTTGCGCCGTATATCCACGCCTACCACGGCAAAACCTTTGTTGTGGCCATGGCGGGTGAACTGGTGTCAGCAGGGAAACTGAATGTTTTCATCCAAGATCTGTCCATCCTTCACGCGATGGGGATCAAGCTTGTCCTGGTGCATGGTTTCAGGCCCCAGGTGAATGAGCAATTACGCACCAAAGGTCACACCTCACGTTTTCACCATGGCCTACGCATCACCGATGCTGTGGCGCTTGATTGCGCCCAAGAAGCTGCCGGGCAATTGCGCTTTGAGATCGAAGCCGCTTTTTCACAGGGATTACCCAATACACCGATGGCCAATGCCACGGTTCGGGTTGTTTCCGGCAATTTCCTGACCGCTCGCCCCGTCGGCATTGTTGACGGCGTGGATTTCATTCATAGCGGCGTGGTCCGTAAAGTCGATGGCACCGCCATTCGCAAAGCCATCGATATCGGCGCCTTGGTGCTCTTGTCACCTTTTGGCTTTTCACCGACCGGTGAGGCCTTCAATTTGACGATGGAGCATGTTGCGACTTCGACCGCCATTGCTCTTCAGGCCGACAAATTACTGTTCTTGACCGAAGTACCCGGCATCCAAGAAGACCTGAATGATCCGGAAAGCCCGATCGATACCGAGCTTGCTTTAGCGGATGCAAAACGTCTCTTGGCACGTTTACCGATTCCCACGCAGCCAACGGATACTGCTTTTTACTTGAGTCATTGCGTCAAAGCTTGTGAAGGCGGCGTTGAACGATCACATATCCTGCCGTTTGGTGTGGATGGCGCCATTCTTCAGGAAGTATTTACCCACGATGGCATTGGCACCATGGTGGTCGATGAGAAACTGGAAAGCCTTCGCGAAGCCACCAGTGATGATGTTGGCGGTATCGTTGCTTTGATCGAGCCTTTTGAGCGCGATGGCACCTTGGTGAAACGTAACCGCAACGAAATTGAGCGTGACATCGCCAGCTATACCGTGATTGAGCATGACGGGGTCATTTTTGGTTGCGCCGCTCTGCACGTTTATCCTGAATCACGCACGGCAGAGATGGCCGCTTTGACCATTTCGCCCCAAGTTCAAGGCCAAGGCGACGGTGAACGCATTCTGAAACGCATCGAACAACGGGCCCGGTCGCTGGGCCTCGATAGCATTTTTGTTCTCACCACCCGCACCATGCACTGGTTCATCAAACGAGGCTTCCAGCCTGTGGACCCGAACTGGTTACCAGAACCACGCAAGCGCAAATACAACTGGGATCGACGCTCCCAGATTCTTGTAAAGAAAGTCTGAAAAAGGAATCAAACCATGACACGAACTGTTCATTGCACCCTGCTCAAAAAAGAAGGTGAAGGCTTGGACTTCGCCCCTTATCCGGGCGTGCTGGGTCAGCGTATTTACAACCATGTCAGCAAAGAAGCTTGGCAACAATGGCTGCGCCATCAAACCATGCTGGTCAATGAGAATCGGCTCAATCTGGCCGATGCTCGGGCACGCCAATATCTGGCACGGCAAATGGAGCGTTATTTTTTTGGTGAAGGAGCCGATCAACCGACGGGATACGTCCCTCCCTCGGCCTGATTTATCAGGCGCCCATCTTGAGTTTCTCAAAAATTCAACTAGAATGGCGCGAACCTAAAACCTATTGGACTTTCCATGGCTACCTATCAAGAACTCGTCGCTCAGAAGAATGCACTTGAAAAACAACGTGCTGATCTCGATAAACAAATCAATGACGCACTGCGTAGCGAACGCACCGGTGTCATTACTCAGATCAAGACGTTGATGGTTGAGCACGGAATCACCGTGGCAGATTTGGCCGTGAAAACCACGCGTCAAGGCAAGGCAGCCCCGGCGGAAGGTGTTCGCAAAGTCGCCCCCAAATTCCGTGACGCCGTGACGGGCGAAGTTTGGTCGGGTCGTGGCTTGCAGCCGAAGTGGCTCAAGGCTGCCCTCGAAAATGGTCGCAAAATCGAAGAGTTCGCGCTCTGATTTTTGGCATCGATCTGAAGGAACGATTTTCTTCCTTTCAGATCGATCCGCCCCCATCAGCCACCTTCGGGTGGCTTTTGTTTGAGCGATACATTTTTGATACCAAAGTGGCTCATTCATCGCACATTCGTTGAAATGCGTGATTGACATCACGAACGGCGCCACCTATCCTCGCGACCTTGTTGAGAAAACCCCTCTTCACATCGGCTCCATGACTTCAAAGCATTTGCTCCTGTCGTGCTGCGTCTCCTTGGCGTGCCACCTTTCGCCCGCAATGGCTGCGCCGGACACCACCCAGCAACCATCTCACAGCTTTTGGCAAGATGCCGACATGCTGAAAGATGCCCTGCCCAGCGCGACAGCGGTGATTGAGCAAGTGCGTGACAAAGCCTCGGATCTCGTGCTGGATTCGATGAACTTCCTCGGCGTTCCCTATCGGCGCGGCGGGAATTCAGAAATGAATGGCTTTGATTGCAGCGGCTTCACCCGCTACGTCTTTGAGCAGAGTCTCGGGCGCTTGCTGCCTCGTCGAGCAGCTGAGCAGGCCAACGACCCGTCCCTGCTCGCCATCCATAGCGACGACTTGAAGCCCGGTGACTTGGTGTTCTTCAACACCATGAAGCACGCTTTCTCCCATGTCGGTATCTATGTCGGTGAAGGCAAGTTCATTCACGCGCCACGCACCGGCAAGGCTGTTCAGGTTGAGGACATGCGCCAAGCCTACTGGAGCAAACGCTTCAACGGTGCACGTCGAGTGCCCGCCCTTGCAGCAGCGCTGCCAGCGGAATCGTCGGCGTCGTCATCCATCGATTTTTTCAGCCAACTGGTTCAAGCAGCACCCACGCTGCCCTCCATCAGTACCAAGGCCACAAATACCCCCTGATGCATCTTGGGCGGCTCATGGGCACAATCTAGCCTCATGAGTCCACGCAAGATCATCACGATCCAAGATGCACGGATCAGCCCCCAAGAGCTGATCGTGCCTCGTTCAGCCGCTGTGCTGCCCAAGACAACAGCAACACGGAACACACCGTGGACGGATCGCCGGGATCGGCCGCTGCGTGATCTACGCATCTCCGTCACAGATCGCTGCAATTTCCGTTGCAGCTATTGCATGCCCAAGGAAGTGTTCGACAAAGAACACCGATTCTTGCCCCATGCTTCGTTGCTCAGTTTCGAAGAAATCACCCGCCTCGCCCGGATACTCGTCGCGCAAGGTGGTGTTCGCAAGATTCGGCTGACGGGAGGAGAACCGCTGCTGCGACGGCACATCGAGAACCTCATCGGCATGCTGGCGGAGTTGCGCACCCCCGAAGGGGACGCGCTTGATCTGACCATGACCACCAATGCGTCCTTGCTGACTCGCAAGGCGGAAAGCCTGAAGGCCGCAGGTCTGCAACGCGTCACGGTCAGCTTGGATGCCTTGGACGATGCGGTCTTCCGGCGCATGAACGACGTCGATTTTCCGGTCGCCGACGTCATGGACGGTATTGATGCCGCCTTGGCGGCTGGACTTGGGCCGATCAAAATCAACATGGTGGTCAAAGGGGGCACCAACGATGATCAGATCGTGCCGATGGTGCGGTACTTCCGCGAACGCCATGGCAGCAACGTCACCCTACGCTTCATCGAATACATGGACGTGGGCAGCAGCAACGGCTGGCGCATGGATGAGGTCATGGCCTCCGCTGAAGTGATCCGGCGCATCTCTGCCGTGTATCCGCTGCACCCCATCGCTGCCAGTCAAACCGGAGAAACCGCCAGCCGCTGGGCCTTTGCCGACGGCTGTGGCGAAGTGGGTGTCATCAGCAGTGTCACCCAAGCTTTTTGTCATGACTGTAATCGCTTGCGCCTGTCCACCGACGGCCATCTCTACACCTGCCTGTTCGCCACCCAAGGTCACGACGTGCGCTTCATGCTGCGCAACGACCCCGACGATGATCGTCTTGCCGCTGTGATCGCCCACCTTTGGCAGCAGCGTGACGATCACTACTCGGAGCTGCGCCAAGCACACTCCTCACAACCCGCCCAATCCACCGACGGATCCACCGACCCCACCGAACCGAGCTCACGCCGCCGCATTGAGATGAGCTACATCGGCGGCTAAGGATCCGAACACACTCATGCTGCTCCCCGAAAACATCACCGGGCTTGTTTTAGCGGGCGGCGAAGGCCGACGCATGGGTGGGGTGGATAAGGGCTTGCAACTTTGGCGCGGTCAACCCTTGGCCCAACGCGCCTGCCAACGCCTGCAACCGCAGGTGGGCTCGCTGCTCATCAGCGCCAACCGCCACCTTGATGTCTACGGCGCTTGGGGCTGGCCCGTGATCGTGGATGAACGGGTCGATGGAAGGCTGGATTTCCAAGGCCCCTTGGCGGGTTTGCTGGCCGGACTGCGCCACGCCCAAACACCTTGGCTGGTGAGCGTGCCCTGTGATGTGCCGCTGTTCCCTACCGATCTGGTGGCCCACTTGGCGCAGCACGCCAGCCCCCACACCCCAGACACCGTCATCATGGCCCGCAGCCCGGAGCGGATTCATCCGGTGTTTTGCCTCTTACCCACGGCGTTGGCGCAGGATCTGCAAAATTTTCTCGATCGCGGTGAGCGGCAAGTCCAGCGATGGATGCGACGTCACGCAACCATCGAGGTTGGCTTTGGGCCGCCGGACTGCTTTCGCAACCTCAATGTTTGTGATGACTTGAATGCGGGTGATGCGATGTCACCACAGGCTTAACCACCGCAGCTTTTTGACCGATCCGCCCTTCTGTCCCCTTGATGAGCTTGGCGATGTTGCCTTGATGCCGCCACACCAAGATGACGCACATGACCACCATCGGCAAAGTTGCTGCGGAGGGGTCCCAGACCATCACGTGTAGAAAAGGTGCCGCCAGCGCAGCAAGAATCGCGGCCAGCGAGGAGTAGCGTGTTGTGAAGGCCACAGCCAGCCACACGCCCAAAACAGCCAAGCCCAGCCAGATATTCAAGGCCAACAACACGCCCGCAGCGGTCGCCACGCCTTTGCCGCCTTCAAACTTGAAAAACACCGGCCACACATGGCCCACAAATGCGGCCAAACCCACCCACGCCAAAGTGCCCTCACCCAAGCCCACATTCAGCCGGGGAATCAAAGCCGCTGCGATCAGCACCGCGATCGTGCCCTTCACGGCATCCAACACCAAAGTCAGGATGGCCGCTTTCTTGTTGCCTGAGCGCAGCACATTGGTCGCCCCCGGATTGCCTGAACCATAGGAGCGCGGATCAGACAGCCCCATCGCACGGCTGACAATGACCGCAAAAGAGAGAGATCCCATCAAATAAGCGACCAGCGCAAATGCCAAGGTCCAAGCCAATGTCGTGAGCGTCATTACAGCGGTGTGTGTTCAGTTTGCAACAATTGAGCAGTGTAAGCGGGAGCCAAGAGCGAGCTCCAGCCCGCATACACTGAACGCCTGAATAACCGGGTATCCCCCGATCGATTGACGTGATGATGAGACAAGCTCTGAAGGCTGGCGTTTTGATCGCAACGGCCTGTATCCCCCTGCTGGTGCAGGGCCAGTGGAAATGGCGTGACGCGGAGGGTCGCATGCAATACAGCGACCGTGCCCCCCCGCGCGGCACTGCCGACAAAGACATCCTGACCCGCCCGGCCCATGCCCCCTTGCGCCTCGTGGCAGAGTCTCCCTCGACGTCGGCTGCCAGCAGCCCTCAGGGCAAGGCATCGAGTCCGGCGGAAGCTGCGCGGCGTGCCAGTGAACCCGCCTCGGTCCATCCGAACAAAGCGGACGAAGCGCGACGCCAACAACAACGGTCGGACAACTGCCACCGTGCTCAGGAATACGCCCGCACGCTTGACGAAGGTCAGCGCGTGCAACGCGTCAACGCCCAAGGTGAGCGTGAATTTCTCGATGAAGGTCAGCGCAGCCGGGAACGCGACAAGGCCCGACAGGTCATGGATGCCGAGTGCTCCTGAGCGAGGCCGCGCCTAGCGCGGCTGCTTGCGGGGTCGGGCCTGAGCGTGATAGCGCAGGCGCCGGGACTCTTTCGGGTCCACCTGCAAGGGCCGCAAGATCTCGACCCGATCACCCGTACGCAACACGTGATCCGGGGGCACCCGTCGGCCCCATACCGCGACGACTTGCTCACACCCCCCGAGTGCGTCTGCCCAGCCGCTGGCCTGCACCGCATCCCAAGCCGTGCTGCCTTCGATCAACGCCAGTTCAATGTGTTCGATCTGACGGGCAGCAGGGCTGCGGTAGACCTGTACGTTGATCTGCTGGGTCATGCCCAAGGTCTGATCAACGGGGCCCATAGACCTGCTCGGCCCGAGCGACAAAAGCATCCACAAAGGTGTTAGCGATGCGATCAAAAACAGGGCTTACCACCACCTCAAGAGGACGGCTGGCAAAGGCGTAACTCAGCTCGAAATCGATTCGGCAGGCCTTCGGTGCTGCGGCCGTGTTGTCACTGGGTGGCGTGAGCGGCGTGAAATGCCATGCCCCTTCGAGCAGCGAAAAAGGCCCATCGACCAATTCCATGCTCACCAAGTCACCTTCGCGGTGGATGTTGCGGGTGGTGAACGCATGGCGCACCCCGGCATACGACAGATGCAGCCGAGCGGTCATGCCCAAGGTATCCTGCGCCAGAACCTCAGAGCGCTGGCACCAAGGCAAGAACTTCGGATAGTCCTCCACAGCCACGACGAGGTCATACATCTCGCGGGGCGAGTACCAGAGCAGAACTTGTTTCTTGACGTGCTTCATACAATCGCGCCATTGTAGAGAGAAGAATCCAGAGAACCATCGCCATGAGCATCGCTGAGAACCGCAAAGCCCACTTCAACTATCACATCGAAGAACGCTTCGAGGCCGGCATCATGCTGACCGGCTGGGAGATCAAAGCCATTCGCGCCGGCCAAGTTCAGCTGACCGACGGCTATGTGGTCGTCAAGGGCGGCGAGCTGTTCTTGATCGGCGCGCGCATCAACGCCCTGCGCAGTGCCTCAACCCACGTCAAGCCCGAACCGGACCGCACCAAGAAGCTCTTGATGCACAAAGACCAGATTCGTCGGCTG
The DNA here is from genome assembly GCF_041083635.1 of Leptothrix ochracea. Taxonomy (GTDB): domain Bacteria; phylum Pseudomonadota; class Gammaproteobacteria; order Burkholderiales; family Burkholderiaceae_C; genus Sphaerotilus; species Sphaerotilus ochraceus. Next base: position 163,999 of record NZ_JBFPHB010000007.1, on the reverse strand, counting down.
ATCGGCAAAACCGATCAAAAAGGCTTCACCTTGGTGCCGCTCAACCTGCACTACAAGGGCGGCTTGGTCAAAGTCGATATCGCGCTGGCCAAGGGCAAGGACTTGCACGACAAGCGCGAAACCGAAAAGTCACGCGATTGGGAGCGCGAAAAGGGCCGCCTGATGCGTCACAAGGTCTCAGGCCCGGCCAAGGACTGAAGCACCGCCAGCGCTTGGGTCAAGTCGGCGATCAGATCTTCGACCGACTCCAGGCCGATGCACAGCCGCACCAAGGTGCCTCGGTAGGGTGTGGGCAGGCGGCGCATTTGGGCGGCCTCGTAGGGCACCGCCAAACTCACCGGCCCACCCCACGACCAGCCGATGCGAAACAGCCGCAAGGCATCGACAAAGGCGTCGGTTTGCGTTTGAGAAAAGCGCGGATCAATCTCAACCGTCACCAACCCAGCAGCGGCTTGACACAGCGCGGCCCAATGCGCGTGGCCGGGGGCCTCGGGCAAAGCAGGATGCAGCACGCGCACAAAGGTCTTTTGGGTGCAACACCAAGCAGCGATGCGTCTGCAAGCCGCGTCTTGGGCGGCGTAACGCAGCGCCAACGACGGCAACCCGCGCAGCACCGCCTCGACGTCATTCATGCCCACACCCACGCCTGAGCGGCTGTGACACCACGCCAAGCGTTGATAGAGCGCGTCGTCTAGGCAAGCTATCGACCCCATCAACACATCCGCCCCCCCCGAGGGGTATTTGGTCAGGGCATGCACGGTCAGATCAACGCCACCCTCCTCGCCAAGCTCAAAGGCGTTGAAAGCCAGCCCCGCCCCCCAGGTGTTGTCCAGCGCAATCACGGCTTGCGGCGCGCGTTCACGCACGCAGTGCACCAAGGCGCGCAGGTCAGGGAACTCCAGCGTCACCGAGCCGGGCACTTCGAGCCAAACCAAGCGGGTGGCGGGCGTGAGCGCCGCTGCCAGTGAGGGCAGCGCCATCGGGTCGTAGAGCCGATGCGCGATGTCCCACTGCACCAGTTCGTGCGCGGCAAAACTGAGGCTCGGGCCGTAGACGTTGTCCGGCAGCACCACCTCATCGCCCGCCTTGAGCAAAGCCATGTCCACCAGCGTGATGGCCGCGAGCCCGCTCGGGGCCAAGAGCACGTGGCGCGCGCCTTCGAGCGTGGCCAGCCGGGCTTCCAGCGTGAAGGTGGTCGGCGTGCCGTGCAGGCCGTAGGTGTAGGCGCTCTTGTCGTCCCAACGGCGCTCGCGCAAAGCGGCCACGTTCGGGAACAGCACACTGCTGGCCTTGAACACGCCAGGCGGCACGGCTTCAAAGTCCGCCGGCGGTGTGTAGGGATGATGAATCAGCGAGGTGGGCATCGCGCAGTCCTGAACGAGAAAGGGGTTCAGATCGGCAACGCGATCAAGTCATGGCCTTCAGCCGCAACGACGCGCGCCCGGGTGAACTCACCCACCTTGAGCTGCTTGCTGATCTTCTCGGGCGGCAGCAAACGCACGGTACCGTCGATCTCTGGTGCATCGGCAAACGAGCGCCCCACCCCACCTCGGCGGCCCATGGCCGGTGCGCTGTCCACCAGCACTTGCATGGTCGCGCCAATGCGGCGCTTGAGCTTCTCGGTCGAGACGCTTTCAGCCACCGCCATGAAGCGCGCCCGGCGCTCTTCGCGCACAGCGTCCGGCAGCGCACCCTCAAGGGCATTGGCTGGGGCGCCTTCGATGGGCGAATAGGCAAAACAGCCCGCACGGTCGATCTGCGCCTCTTTCAAAAAGTCGAGCAAGTACTCAAACTCCGCCTCGGTTTCGCCGGGGAACCCAGCGATGAAGGTCGAACGCACCACGATCTCGGGGCAGATCTCGCGCCACTTCAACAAGCGCTCCAGATTCTTCTCACCGCTGGCTGGGCGCTTCATGCGCCGCAGCACGTCAGGGTGCGCGTGCTGAAACGGCACGTCGAGGTAGGGCAACACCAGCCCTTCAGCCATCATCGGCACGATCTCATCGACGTGCGGGTACGGGTAGACATAGTGCAGCCGCACCCAAGCGCCGTGCTGCTTGGCCAGCTCGCCCAGCTGCGCCACCAAGTCCAGCATCTTGGTCTTGACCGGCTTGCCGTCCCAAAAGCCGGTGCGGTATTTAACGTCCACACCGTAGGCCGAGGTGTCTTGGCTGATGACCAACAGCTCTTTGACGCCGCCTTCAAACAGCGCGCGCGCTTCGCTCAGTACATCGCCCACGGGGCGTGAGACCAAATCGCCGCGCAGGTTCGGGATGATGCAGAAACTGCAACGGTGGTTGCAGCCTTCGCTGATCTTCAAGTAGGCGTAGTGCTTGGGCGTCAGCTTGACACCCGCGCCCTTGATGCCACCGGGCACCAAGTCGAGGAAAGGATCGTGCGGCTTGGGCACATGCTGATGCACCGCGTCCATCACCTCTTGGGTGGCATGCGGTCCGGTCACGGCCAAGACCTTGGGGTGAATCTGGCGCACCAAGTTTTCACCGCCTTCGGCCATCTTGGCACCCAAGCAGCCGGTGACGATCACCTTGCCGTTTTCGGCCAAGGCCTCACCGATGGTGTCGAGGCTTTCCTTGACCGCGTCATCGATGAAACCGCAGGTGTTGACGATCACCAGATCAGCACCTTGGAAGGTCTTGCTGGTGGTGTAGCCCTCGGCCGAGAGCTGGGTCAGGATCAGCTCGGAATCAGTCAGCGCCTTGGGGCAGCCCAGCGATACAAAACCGATGCGCGGTGCCGAAGACGTTGACGAAGAAGTTGTCGAAGAAAAGGATGGGGAAGATGCAATGTCGCTCATGGGGCGGCATTGTCCCCGAGATGGCCTCAGCTCGCCCACGTATGATGCGCGCCCCTTGCTGCCTCCCGTGCTTGAACACCCGCACAGCTGCCCCGATGACACACCTGAAGACTGATCCCGCCCTCGCGTTCTGCGCCATCGACTTTGGCACCTCCAACTCGGTCATCACCGTGCCAAGCCCAACGCAGCCCGGTGTCATGCAATTGGTACCGCTCGAACAGGGCCTGCCGACCATGCCGACCGCTGCCTTTTACCTCGCCGAAGGCCCGGATTTACAGAATTTTCCGCGCATGTACGGCCGAGCCGCCGTGGCCGCCTATGTCGAAGGCATGGAGGGCCGCTTGTTGCGCTCCATGAAAAGCGTGCTGGGTTCGAGCTTGATGGATCAGCCGACCGACATCGGCGCCGGGCGTCAAGTACGCTTTGCCGAAGTGATCGGCACCTATTTGCTGCACCTCAAATCGGCCGCTGAAAAGCAAGCCGGGCAGCCGCTGCGCCGAGTGGTGATGGGCCGGCCGGTCTACTTTGTCGATGGTGATCCGGTACGCGACGCCCAAGCCGAGGCCTCGCTGGCCGAAGCGGCTGAGGCCGTCGGTTTTGAAGAGATCCACTTCCAATTTGAGCCGCTCGCGGCAGCCTTCCACTACGAAGCCCAGATCGACGCTGAGCGCTTGGTGTTGGTGGCCGACATCGGCGGCGGCACCTCCGACTTCTCGGTGGTGCGGGTCGGGCCGAAGCAACGCCAACGCTTGGACCGGCGCGACGATGTGTTGGCCAATCACGGGGTGCACATCGCTGGCACCGATTTTGACCGTCGCATCGAGCTGGCCAGCATCCTGCGCGAGCTGGGCTTTGGCGCCATGGGCCCGTCCATCCACGGCAAACCGCCGCGTGAAGTGCCCAGCCGGGTTTATTTCGATCTGGCCACGTGGCACTTGATCAACCCCCTCTATCGCGCATCACACATCCACGAAGTGCGCACCATGAAGGGCGACTACGCCAACCCGAAGCACCACAGCCGGCTGCTTAAAGTGCTGACCGACCAACTCGGCCACGACCTGATTGGCCGCGCCGAACGCGCCAAGATCGAAGTCGCCGCTGGCGGCAACACCCAGATCGATTTGGGCTTGGTCGAGCGCGGTTTGACCATGGAGCTGGACGGCCACCACGCCTTGGACGCCTTGCGCACCGACATCGACCGCATCACCCACGCCGCCCTTGAAACCGTCGCCATGGCCCACCTGCAACCCTCGCAGATCGACGCCATCTACTTCACCGGCGGCTCCACCGGCCTCAAACCGCTCACCGAAGCCCTCGCCGCCCGTTTCACCGCCGCCCAACCCGTCCACGGCGAACGCCTCGCCAGCGTCGCCACGGGTCTCGGCCTCTTCGCGCAAAGGCTGTTTGGGGGCTGAGAAAGCTCACTGCGCGCTTTTAAAGCGCCGCTGGTTGTGCGTAGGGGCGGACTATTCCCCTTCGGGCCGCGCCCCGGCCGCACTGATCCAGATCAGCTCACATCTCCATCCACATAAACCCAGCGGCCTTCGAGGCGCACAAAGCGGCTGGTTTCGTGCAGGCGAAAAGCGCGGCCGCTGAGTTTGTTGCGGGCGACGAATTCGACGCTGGCGTGGTCGGGATCGTCGATGTGGTGGTGGCGGACTTCGAGGCCAAGCCAACGCAAACCGGGTTCGTTGGGCGTGAGATCAGCGGGGCAGGTGTCGGGGTGCCACGTGGCCCGCACGTAGTCGAGCAAACCGAGCACGTAGGCGCTGTAACGCGAACGCATCAGGCTGGCGGCGTCAGGGGCTTGCAGGTGCAGCGCCCCTTGGTGATAGCGCCCGCAGCAGTCAGCATAAGCCGCAGCCCGGCCACAGGGGCAGGCATCCTTGGCGGCGAGAGCAGAAGGAGCGGTATGGGTCGAGGTTGTTCGGGACATACGCCTGATTATCGGGGGCCGCCGCTATCATCCCGCCCCATGCTATTTCTGCTTTCGCCTGCCAAATCGCTTGATTTCGAGACCCCCACGGCGGTCCACGCCACCAAGCCGGCTTACAGCCACGAGGCGGCGGCGCTGATGGAGCTGCTGCGCCCGCACACCCCGGCACAACTGGCTGAGTTGATGGATGTGTCGGAGGCGCTGGCGCAGCTCAACGTGGCCCGCTACGCCCTATGGCGGCCCAAGGCAACCCCGAACAACAGCAAGCCCGCCGTGCTGGCCTTCAACGGTGATGTCTATGACGGTCTGCAAGCGCGCAGCCTGAACGCCGAGGACTTGGCTTGGACGCAGCAACATCTGCTGATCCTCTCCGGGCTTTACGGCGTGCTGCGCCCCTTGGATGCGCTGCAACCCTACCGATTGGAGATGGGCACTCGCTTGGCGAACCCACGCGGCAAAGACCTCTACGCTTGGTGGCGCGCCATCATCGCCGCCGACCTGAATCAGCGCCAGCAGCGTCTGTCCAAGCCGGTGCTGATCAACCTAGCCTCGCAGGAGTATTTCAAGGCAGTCGATCTCAAGGTGCTGCGCGCCCGGGTGGTCGAGTGCGTGTTTGAGGAGTGGCAAGGCGAGCGCTGGCGCATCGTGAGCTTCCACGCCAAACGCGCCCGGGGCCTGATGATGCGCTGGGCCATCGACCACCGCGCCAGCACGCCTGAAGCCCTCACCGGTTTCGACCGCGCCGACTACGCCCACGACCCAGCCGCATCCACGCCGGATCGGTTGGTGTTTCGGCGCGGGCGGGGGCCTCGATCTACTTAGTGCCCTTGGCCGCTTTCGGTACCTTGGAGACCTTCGGCTTGGGTGCAGGCAGATCGCGGGCGGTGGCTTGGACGAGGGTGCAGAGCCACGAGCGCTCGTCCCAGAGGTCAGCGCTGATGAGGAGATGGGGACGTGCGCCGGGGTATGGCGGGGCTTCAACCACCGGGCCACTGGCTTCGATCAAGCTGCGGCTGGTGGGCGTGTTCTTGAGATAGAGCTGGTCATCGCACACCAGTCCAAAGGGTTTGCCAGCGTGATAAAGGCAGTATTCGCCAAACATCTTGCGGGCTGAGACCACACCGGCATCGCTCAACTGATCCAGCAAAAAATCGATGGTGCTTTGCCGGGTGGCCATGGCGTGAGTCCTGCGTTATTTGGAAGCCGCCACCGCAGGGGGTGTTGCAGCGGGTGTTGCAGCGGGGGGTGTCACGTTGTCGCCAAACACCACCGTGCAGTTGGTGCTGAAGGGGAAGTACCAACGACCGGTTTCACCGATGAGCTTGACAGTGCCAATACCGCCGTCATCCGCAGCGGTCAGGATCGAGCCGTCACCCCAAATGGGGATGAAATAGAAGAAATTGACCGTGCAGGCTTTGCCGCGCTTCATGCTGTTGAGATCCGAGAAACGGATGTTCTCGACGCCCACCGGGCGGTTGTCGGCGTAGCGCAACGAGGTGGCCAAGTCCTTGGTGCTGGCACAGCCACCTAGGCCGCCGGCGGTCGCGCCAAGCAGCAGAGTCAGACCCAGCAGACGGGTCAGCAAGGAACGGGCTGGGGTTGTACGCATAGCGATCATCCTGATACGTTGTGTGGGTATTGTGAACATAGGCCCCATGATAGGGCGTCACAGGCTCATCGGAGCACACGAAGCTGAAAAGCCAGCACCCCCTCAAAACCTCACCTCTTGTCATCGCTCGATCAAGGCCAAACGGTGCGTCAAAGAAAGCAACACCGGGTTTAGATGCGCACACAAGCCATCCAAGGCGATCTTCAAAACATCTTGCGTGGTCGCGCCCTCACCCGCCAAAGCGGCCAAGGTCTCCAAGGCATGCGCCTCCTCGGCCAAAGACACCGCGCCGATCAAGCCACTCAAGCCTTTGAGGGTATGAGCCAGCCGATGCACCCGGACCCAATCACACGCTTGGACATGAACGGGCAAGGCCTCGCTGATCTCTTGTGCTTCGGTGACAAAACGATGCAGGATGCGCACATACAAGTCCGGTTGACCGTCGGCATGGAAAAGGCCCTTGGCCGTGTCGATACCCATATCCGCCAGATCGGGCAAAGCGACCTCAACCCTCACGGGTGCCCCATGTGCGGACTCTGGAAGGGGCTGAGGCGTGGGGTCGTCCGCCAAGATCCAAGGCCGACCATGGGTGCGCAGCAGCTCGAACAAGGCCTCCGGATCGATCGGTTTGGTCAAGTAGCCATTCATGCCTAAATTCAGGCAGCGCACATGTTCTTGCGACATGGCATGCGCCGTCAGCGCCAAGATGGGCAGAGCATCAAACCGAGGCAGCTCCCGCAGGCGCCGGGTGGCCTCGTAGCCATCCATCACCGGCATGTTCAGGTCCATCAACACAACATCGATGTCGCCATCAGGCACTTGCTGAAGGAAGTCGATCGCTTCTTGACCATCCCGGGCCAAAACCACGTCAACACCTTGGCTCGCCATCAACTCAGAGGCCAGCTCTTGGTTGAGCGGGTTGTCTTCGACCAACAGCACGCGCATGCCGTGCAAACCATAAAGCGGCGGCGGTACGGGCGTGATGGACGAAGGCGTGGAGAAGGTGGTTTTGGCCATGCCTGATTCGACCAGCAGGCGAATCGCTTGTGGCAATACCGGCTTCATCAGCACGGTATGACACCCCAGCTCAGCCACCCGCTGATGCATGGCGTCCGAGTCTTCGTCCGACACCACCACCACGGCGGGCTGGAGATTTTCCGCAGCATGGATGGCCTTGAGCAGGGCCTCACCCCCCATGTCAGGCATGCGCCAGTCCAGCATCACGACGTCATACGGCTGGCCATCCTTGGCCGCTTTGTGAAGCTGCGCCAACGCCTCCTGCCCCCCCGATGAGGTGTCCATCACCCCCGCGTCATAGGCCTGCAACAAGCCCACCAAAGCCGCCTGAGCCAAGGGGTGATCGTCCACCACCAAGATCCGCAAAGGGGGCTTGAACGGGTGCAAAAGCCCCCCCGGCAAGGGGGCGAGCGAGACCTTGAGCCGCTGCAAATAGACGTCAAAGCGGAAACATGACCCTTGCCCCAACACGCTTTCCACAGTGATCCCGGACCCGCCCATCGCCTCCACCAATCGCTTGGCGATGGTCAACCCGAGGCCTGTGCCCCCGTACTGTCGCGTGATGGTGCGATCCGCTTGGGTGAATGCCTGAAACAAGGCATTCATTTGTTCAGGGGTCATGCCAATCCCGCTGTCTTCGACCGAAAACCCGAGATGCAACCACCCATCCGCCAGTTCATCAAGCCATTCGATACGCAACCGCACATGCCCTCGGTGCGTGAACTTGACCGCATTGCCCAGTAAATTGGTCAGCACTTGGCCCAAACGCAAGGGGTCACCGCTCAGCACGGGGTCGGGTCCCACCAAGCGAATGTCCGGGGGGTCAAGAATCAGCTCAATGCCCTGCTCTTGAGCGCGCAAGCGCACCATCACAAACGCATGGGCCAAGACTTCTTCGAGTTGAAAACGCCGATGCTCCAAGGTGATCTTGCCGGCCTCGATTTTGGAAAAATCGAGCACATCGTTGATCACGCCCAGCAAGGCCCGCGCCGCGCCGTGGGCCTTGGCAATGAAATCGCGCTGCCGAGGATGCAGTTCTGTTTGCAGGGCCAGATGTGTCATGCCGATGATGGCATTCATCGGCGTGCGAATTTCATGGCTCATGTTGGCCAAGAAGAGTGACTTGGCCTGCGTGGCACTCTCGGCCTCTTGGCGAGCGTGTTCCAAGGCCTGTTGCACCACTTGGCGACGATTCAAGTCATCTTGAACGGCATGCGCCATGGCATCCAACGTGATGGCCAACGACTGCAACTCGACCACCGCCTGAGGCAAAGGCCCGGTACGCGCGTTGTAGAGGCCCTGCTCCAGATCACTGGCCACCCCCCAGAGCCGACGAATGGGATGCAAAACACCGTAGCGAATCAGCTTGTACGCCAGCAAGATGGCCATCAGTTCGATCAGCAACAAGGCCATCGATAGTTGGATATTGCGTCGCACCTCGTTGGTCGCGAACTGCACTTCTTCCAACGTGCGTTGATCACTCAAGTCCAACAACCGTGCCACCGCCTTGGCCAAGTGAGCTTTGAGCAAGTTGTAGTCCGGGCTGTTCACCATCCGACGGGCGACATCGAGGCGTGGCACGGCTTCAGAAACAAGTTCACCCTTACGGAGGTCATACAGCCCTTGTGTCAAGGCAAAGGCTTTTTGGTCGATATGGGCCATCGCCTTGGTCGCCAGCAGCACCTCGTCAAGCGCTTGACTCTCCTCTTCGGTGGCCCCGAGGCGCAAGAAGCGCTCTTGGATCGAAAGCTTGACGCCCTGATTGTCCAATTGATGCGGAATCGTATGGGCGATCACTTCATCCCAATAGGTCGCCGAGGCCATGCCCGCCGGCGCCACCGCCTTGCCTTCACGAATCTTGAGGATGTCGTAGTAATAGATCAGGAAACGGGATTCACCGGTCACGGTGTACATCCGGACCAACTGGGTGAGCTGCTCGGTTTCACGTTGCAGGGCCCCACCGAGTGAAAGAATCCCGGCCCGATGGGCGTGGGCCGCGACCATGCGGTCATGGGCCGTATCGATCCGCCACAGCAAGGCTGCATTGGCCCACAAAGCCCCGAAAAGGCCCGCAAAAAACCATGCGGCAGCAGCCCTTAGTCTCATTGTGGGACGGCTCCTTGGGATGAATGGTCAGTAAGACAACAGCTGCGGCCAAACCAATGTATCGTCATCGATCTTTTTCTTGGGCAAATGGTTGATCAATCGGTCATCGGTATCACGAATCTTGCGGCACAGGCCTCGGGCCAAGCTGGAGATGATCAAGATGAACTGATTGGCATCCATCTGATAGACACCAAGCAGGCTATCGGCTTGAATTTCAATAACCACGCATGCGGTATCGGCCCGGATAGACGCACTGCGCGGCGAGGGATCGATCAAGGCCACATCCCCAAAACAGTCCCCCGGACCCAAGGTGCCAAGCTCCACATAGTCTGGGGAGGCCGCCTCGGGAGAAATCAACAGACTGGCGCTTGAAGGTTGGATGATTTTGTGAATCCCCACCAAACCCGACTCGATCACATACATGCTCGAAGCGGCATCCCCTTGGTGGAACACATGGTCCCCCGGGTTCAAGTGCAGCACCCGGGCATCTGCCAGCAGACGTTTCAAGGCCTCCACCCGAACCCCTTTGAAGACGGGCATCTTTCGAAGCAACTCGACTTGGATGTCCGCGACGCCTTCTTGGGTCGGTTCGCCAATGTGCTGCAAGATGTTTTGCAGCGGTCTGCTCATCGGGGTCAGTGCAGTGGTGGATGTCATGATCGGTTGGTTTGAGAGGAGGGAGCGATTCTCGGCACTGCGGCAAGCAGCGTCTGCGTATAAAGCTGCTGAGGCTGATCCAACACGGCTGTTTGTGTCCCGGATTCGACGATCCGACCACCCTGCATGACAGCAATGCGCTGGGCCACAGCCTCAACCACCGCAATGTTATGGGTGATCAGGAGCATGGCAATGCCGGTGTGCTCTTGCAAGTGGCTGAGCAAATTCAAAATCTGCGCCTGCACCGAGACATCGAGCGCCGAAGTCGGCTCATCGCAGACCAGCACACGCGGCTCAACCACCAAAGCGCGAGCGATGGCGATGCGTTGGCGCTGCCCCCCGGAAAACTCATGCGGCCAACGGGCCAAGACGTGCTCGGACAGGCCCACTTGGTCGCACATCGCCAAGATGCGCTGTCGCCGGGCCGCAGTGCCCAGTTCAGGCCGCAAGGCGCGCAAGCCCTCTTCCAAAATCTCACCCACGCGCCAGCGCGGGTTGAGCGAGGCAAAGGGATCTTGAAAAATCATTTGGATCTTGGCGCGTGCAGCGCGCAAAGCGGCACCTTCCAAGCCGCACAGATCCGCCCCGTCGAGCCGCACCGCGCCCGTCAGGCGCGCACTGCCACGCAGCAGTTGCAACACAGCCCGCCCCGTGGTGGTCTTGCCGCAGCCCGACTCGCCCACCAAAGCCAAGGTCTGACCAGCGTGCAGCTCGAAGCTCACGTCTTTGACGGCCTCAAACCAAGCTTGCTCACCGCGCAAGCGCGCCCACACGTTGGCAGGCAGCGAATAGGCCACGCCCAGATGCTCGACCTTTAAGACAGGTTGGGGCAGCACCGCTGTCGATGCCGACAACGCTGAGGTGGCTGCCGGCGCCACGCTCAGCTCCGGGGCGACCAAGGGCGCCATCACGCAGCGCAGCGCGTGGTCGGCATCCCCGGGCAGCGCCAGCAAAGCCGGCTCACCCTCTTGGCAACGCGCTTGGGCCGAGGGGCAGCGCGGGGCAAAACGGCACGCCGTGAAGCGCTGAGTCAGCGGCGGCACGCTGCCGGCAATGGCCGCCAGTTGTCCGCCGGGCCGGCCCCGTGCGGGCAGCGCTTGCAGCAGCAGCCGGGCGTAAGGGTGACGCGGCGCGGCAAAGAAGGCTTCGGCCGAGGCCACCTCCACGATCTGACCGGCATACATCAGGGCGACGTGATGCGCCATGCCGGCCACCACCGCCAAGTCATGGGTGATCAACAACAGACCCAAGTGCTGCTCGCGCTGCAAGTCCTTGAGGAGATCAAGCACTTGGCGCTGGATCGTCACATCGAGCGCCGTGGTGGGCTCATCCGCGATGAGGTACTCGGGTTCGGCGGCCAACGCCATGGCGATCATGACGCGCTGTTTTTGGCCGCCAGAGAGCCGAAAGGGGTAGTCATCGATGCGCCGTTCTGGCTCAGGGATGCCGACCCGGCGCAGCCAATCGATGGCTTTGAGACGGGCGGCGGCACCACGCAAGGCGGTATGGGTCTCAATGGCCTCCAGCAGTTGCTCACCCACACGCAGCACCGGATTCAAGCTGGTGCCGGGCTCTTGAAAAATCATGCCGATGCGCCCGCCGCGCACCCGGCGCATGGCGCTCTCCGGCAAATCAAGCAATGCTTGCTCATCCAGCCGAATCTGACCGCCCTGCACCACCGCGCCACCCGGCAACAGCCGCATCAAGGCCAAGGCGGTCATGCTCTTGCCGCAGCCCGATTCGCCCACCAGCGCAAAGGTTTGACCGCGCGCCAAGCTGAGCTGCAAACGATCCAAGACATGCAACCAGCCCTCGCCGCCTTGCCCACCGTGCCCGCCTTGGACCGGCACATCCACACTCAGCTCGTCAAGGCTCAACATCTCAGGGCTCCATGGAATCAATGCGTGGTGGAGCGGCGGTTGTCACGCGGATCAAAGGCATCGCGCACCCCGTCGGCAAACAAATTGGCCGCCAGCACCAAGCTGACCATCACGCCAAAAGCCGAGGCAAAAGACCACCACACCAAGGGGTCGCGGCTCATCTCGCTGCGGGCCAAGTTGATCATGCCGCCAAAGCTGTTCAGGCTCGGGTCCACCCCGACGCCCACATAACTCAGCACCGCCTCATAAAGCACCAACCCCGAGAAATCGAGCACCGTGGTGATCAGCACCAGATGCATGACGTTGGGCAACACATGGCGCGCCAAGATACGCCCGTGCCCCACACCAAAAGCGTGCGCTGCTTGGACGTAATCCATCTCGCGCAGCCGTAAGGTCTCGGCGCGCAGCAGCCGGCACAACCCCGCCCAGCCGGTCACGCCCAAAATCACGCAGAGCAAAAAGATCTTCACGTCGGCGCGTTCCAGCGCCGTGGCGAAACGCTCGGGGTGGGCGTCAAGCTGCACTTGCACCATCAAGACAAAGGCGGCGATCAGCAGCACGTTGGGCACCGACGACAGCAGCGTGTACAGGTACTGGATCAGCGCATCCACCCAGCCGCGAAAGTAGCCCGCCAAAAGACCCAGCACCACCGCAAAAGGCAAGGTGGCGACGGTCGAAAGCGTGCCGATCACAAAGGCGGTGCGCACGCTTTTTAAAGCTTGATAGAGCACGTCGTTGCCGGTGCGGTCAGTGCCCAGCACGTGGTAGTGACCGCTCAAAGCGGCCACCAAGCCGGTCAACCCAGCCAACGTCATACAGGTCCAGCGGGCCGCACGCAAGGCCGGTGAGGCGGGCACGGAAGAGCGCAACAGCACCGCCCAAACACCCCAAGCGAGCGCCAGCCCGCCGCCCAAACCCAGCGCCGCCCGCCCCAGCACATCGGGCAGCCAGTCTTGTTCAGGTTGCTCAAGATGCTTGCAGCCGAACTTGAGACGCGGGAAACCGCGCTGGCCTGAAGGCAAGGTTTCCTTTTGGAAGCCGTAGCAGGCCAGCGGCGCTGAATAGCTCACCTCGCGCATCGCCAAAGGACGCGCCAGCACGCTGTCGAGCAAGGACGTGGTGCGACCATCCATGGTCAGATGCACGCTGTCCAGCGCGGCCAAAAGCACAAAGCCCGCCAGCACCAAGGCCGAGCCCAAGGCGGTGGCGTCTTGGCCCACCTTGGCCCAAGCGGCGCGGCGCTCGGGTGTGCGGCGCACCCACAGCACGTACAGGCCCAAAGCCAGCAAGGCCGCCAGCAACACGGCATCGGTCCAGAGCAAGGCGAAGGTCGGCATGGCGTTCATCGAGACATTCATCAAGACATGGCCCCAAGGCGCACCCGGGGATCGACCCAGGTGTAGGCGATATCGACCAGCAAATACGATGCGATGGTCAGCACCGCGCCCAAGAACACCATGGTGCGCACGATGGCAAAGTCTTGCGCGCCGATGGCGTCAATGACATAAGAGCCTAGGCCGGGGATACCGAAGAAGCCTTCAAACACCAAGCTGCCCAAAAACACCGCCGGAATGTAGGCCCCAGCGTTGGTCAGGATCGGGATCAGGGCGTTGCGCAGCACATGCCGGCCGAGCACGATGCTTTCGGGCAAGCCCTTGGCCCGGGCGGTGCGCACGTAGTCGCGCCCCAGCTCTTCGATGAACAAAGCGCGGTAAAAGCGGGCTTCGCCCCCGAGCCTCGCCAGAAGAGACAGCGCCATGGGCAAGAGCAGAAAACGCAGCGCCGACCAGCCTTCGACATAGCCCGAGATCGGGGCCCACTTCAGCACCCGCGCCATCAGCACTTGGCCGACCAAGATGTAGAACAGGCTGGAGATCGACAACATCACCACACACAGCACCACGCCCCAAGTATCGATGCGCGTGCCCCGGAAAAACACCAGCACCAATGCAAACACCGTGCTGGCAAGCAGTTGCAGCCCAAAGATCGGCAGCGCGAGTTGCAGGCTCACACCCATGCGCAAGGCGATCTGGCTGCCGATGTCACCCGAGCTGTCCGAGTCGCCCCGGCCAAAGTTCAGGGTGAACAGCGAGACTGAGCGTTCCCAAAAAATCGTCTCGGTGAACTGCGCCGCGCCGCTTTGCGCGTCGTTGCGATAAAGCGGCTTGTCGTAGCCGCGCTCGTGCTTCCACTTCTCGATTTGATCGGGGGTGACCCGCTTGCCACCGATGTTCAGACGCGCCATGTCGTCGGGCGTATTCACCGTGAAAAAGAGAAAAAAGGTCAGCAAATTGACGCCGATCAGGATCAACAACCCGTAGCCCAAACGGCGCAGCACAAAGCTCAGCATCTCAAGCGCCCTCCTTCATGGCATCCGTTGCTCGATCTGCGGCTGAACCCCGGCGCAGCGCCACGGCCCGCTCACGCTGGCGCCAAGCGCGTCGGCCCAGCCCAACCAAGACGGCCACGCAAGCGGCCAAAGGCAGCAGCGGCCAAAGCACCGGCTGATTCCAGGCGCGCTGCTTCGTCACCCGATCCACGGTGTCGAGCCGGTAGTAACGCAGCATGTCGCGGATCATGATGGCCGGCTTGCCGTTCTTCACCCAAGCGTGGAAGGCGCTGGACGCGTAGGGGAAGGTGCCCCACACCCAAGGCGCGTCCTCGCGCACCAAAGCCACCATCTGATCGATCACCGCCTGCTTGGCCGGGCCGTCGTCGAGCAGTTTGAGCTGCTGATAGAGCTTGTCGAACGCCGGGTTGGCGTAGTTGGCGGTGTTCTCGCCGTCCGAGGCGGTCTTGCCGTTCGGCCCGTAGAGCAAGAAGAGGAAGTTCTCAGCATCCGGGTAGTCCGCCAGCCAGCCCGAGACAAAGATCTGGTGCTGGCCCCGGCGCACCTTGTCTTGGAACTGGTTGTTGTCGGTGGCACGGATGTCGAGCTGGATCCCGAGCTTGGCGAACTGCCGAATCATCCAGTCGAACTCGGCCTTGCGCTCGGGCGAAGGCTGCGCGCTGTAGTCGTAGTTCAGCACCAAGGGCTTGCCGGTGTGCGGATCGCGCCCCTCGGGATAACCGGCTTGCACCATCAACGCCTGAGCGTCTTCGATCGGGCGGCGCTCGATCAGGTCGTTAGGATTGTTCGGGTGGCTCGGGGCGTTTTTCAGCCGATGCGTGATCGGGTTCAGGCCCTCGGGCGTGCCGTGATGCGAGCCAAAGAGCCCCGCTGGCAACGGCCCCATCGCGGGCTCGCCCGCAGCCTTGGGGAAGATGCGCAGGTACTCTTCCCAGTCGATGGCAATGGCGATCGCTTGGCGCAAAGCGCGGTTACTCGCTTGCTGCGCCGGCGTGCTGCCTTGGCCCACCACGGGGTCACTCATGTTGAAGCCGAGGTAGTGGCTGGAGAGATCGACAAAGCGCGGCAGGCGGATACCGCGCTCCTCAAACTCACGCGCCACCTCGGGCGAGTCGTCCTTCTCGACCGCAAAGGCCACACCGTAATCGGGCCGCTCGACCTCGGGCACATCCAAATAGCCTTGGCGGAACTTGGCCTTGAGCGGCACCGCTTCTTTTTCAATCTTGAAGACGACGCTGTCGATGAAGGGCACCGACTTGCCGCAGTCGTCGAGCATGCCGCTGGTGCGGTCCTCTGGGGTGCCTTCACAGGGATAGGTGTCGGGGTGGTAGTTCGGATTGCGTTTCAAGACATGGCGGCGGTCCTGCACCGACTCGGCCATCATGTACGGCCCGGTGCCGACCGGCCAGCGATCCAGTGAGAGGCCACGCGCTGCCATGCCCGGCTGGTTGTAGAAAGCGTCGGCCTCCCAAGGCACCGGGGCGAGGAAGGTCATCGCCATCCAGTACTTCCACTGCGGGTACTTGCCGTGCAAACGGATGCGCAGCAGGTACTTCTCCGGCGCGCTCACCCCTTCGAGTGGCCAGCGGCGAAAGTCCAGAAACGGTTTATCCGGGCTGGCCGGGTCCAAGCCCGCGCGCAGCACCTTATCTTGCTGACGAATCAGCTCGCCGTAGGCCTTCAAGCCGATGACGTATTCCGAAAAGACGCCAAACACCGGCGCGGTGATGCGCGTGGTAGCGTGGCGCTTCAAGGCATAGACAAAATCCTCGGCCACCAGCTCGCGGCTGCCCTGCTCTTCAAAGTCCCACGGTGAGCGCCGCTCGCCCAAGCTTTGGGCATCAAGATGCTGGTAGCGCGGCACAAAGGCGGGATGCGGCTGATAGCGCACGCCGGGCCGGATGCGGATGTCGTACACGCTCTCCACCACCTGCTCGCCGGGGGCGTCCTCAGGCAAAACCTCCCCCTTGGCCCCCAGATAACGCGGGGCCACCACGGCCTCAGCCGCCTTGGGCACCAACTCGTAGGGCCGTTTCAGGTAGTGATAGCCGTAGAGCGGCTCGTAGATGCTGTAGGTGAAAGGCGTCTCGTTGTTGTAGTACGAGGCCGTCGGGTCCAGATGGCGCGGCGAGCGCTCGCTGAACGCGGTGTACAGCGTGTTGCTGGCCGCAGCGCCGTCTTCATGCGGACTGTTGTCACAGCCCCCAAGCCACAAGGCGATCCAGGCCAACAGGCCCCACAGGCATGCGCGCATCACCCCCACGCCACCATCACGTTGCGGCCGTTGGCGAACAGTTCGACCTGCTCGCCCACCGGCAGGGTCACCAAGGTTTGAACATGGCCAAAAGGCAGGCCTGTCAGGATGGGGGTGTCGCACACCGAGCGCAGATGCTCGACCGCGCTTTTCAGGCTGTAGCCCCGGTCGAGCGGCGATTTGCGCCAGCCGCTGAAGTCGCCCAGCAACACGGCCGACTGTTCAGCCAACACACCCGCTTGATGCAGTTGCAGCAGCATGCGCTCCACCCGGTAGGGATGCTCGTTGACGTCTTCCAGAAAGAGGATGCCGCCCTTGATGAGCGGAAAGTGCGGCGTGCCAAGCAGCGAGCACACCATCGAAAGATTGCCGCCCCAGAGCACGCCCTCCTCTTCGAGTCCGTCAAAACCCGCCTCGGTGCGAAAGCCCACCGCCTCCAGCTCGCCCGACATGGCCTCGACAAAGCAGTCCTGCGTCACTTCGTCCACCCCGCCTTCGGTCTGGCTGCGCCCAAAGTGCTCCAGCGCCAAGGGGCCGGCCCAGCTCATCGAGCCGGTGTGCGCCAGCAAGCCCAGATGCAAGGCGGTCAGATCGCTCTGCCCCACCCAATGCGTGCCACGCTCCACGCTGCGCGCCAAAAGGGCCCAATCGATCTGATCCAACAAGCGTGTCAGCCCGTAGCCGCCGCGTGTCGCCAGCGCAATCTCCGGTGCTGCCTCAGCCACCCGGTGCAAAGCGGCCAAGCGAGTGGCGTCATCGCCCGCAAAGCGCTGGTGATGGGCGTTGGCGCCCTCATCCACCGTCACCGCAAAACCCAACGCCTCAAGGCGCTTCACCGCTCGGCGCAACGGCACCACGCTGCGCACCACCCCAGCGGGTGAAAAAAGATGCAGGTGCTGAACCGATGCAGCGGACGAAGAAGGTGTAGCAGCGTGTGACATGGGTGGCGATGATAAAGGCGCGGGCCAAGGAGAAATCGGACCTGGCGTTGGAACACGCTATCCGGCCCTGCAAACTGTATACACTTTGCTTCATGCCTTGGCATACGGTGCATTGCCTACAGTTTGTGAGCTCCTCCATGACGTCCAAAGCAGCTTCTCCCGTCCCTCGTCGCCCCGTTGTTTTGGTGCCGGCCTGCAATCGCTGGTTGGGCCAACATCCCTTCCATGTGGTGGGGCAGAAATATGTCGATGCGGTCCGGCTTGCCGGATGTCTGCCCCTCGTGGTGCCCTTGGCCACCGCCGAAGATGTGCCCGAGCTTCTGGCCCTGGCCGACGGGGTGCTGCTGACGGGCTCGCCCTCCAACGTGCACCCGTCCCATTTCGGCGAGGCGGTGCACAACCCCAGCCTGCCGCTGGACCCAGCGCGCGACGGCTGGACCCTGCCTTTGATTCGCCAATGCATCGCCAGCAAGACGCCCTTGCTGGCGATTTGCCGTGGGTTTCAAGAAATCAATGTCGCTCTGGGCGGCGCGTTGATCCAAGCCGTGCAAGAAGCTGGCCCTTACCGAGACCACCGCTCGGACGATACCCAGCCCGTCGAGCAGCAATACGGTCCGGCGCACGGCGTCCAAGTGGTGCACGGCGGCGTGCTGGCCCCCATGCTCGATGGTTTGATCGATGACCAAGACAGCTTTCGGGTCAACAGTCTGCACGGCCAAGGTGTGGCGCCGAGCGGTTTGGCCAGCGGCCTACGCATTGAAGCGCTCGCACCGGATGGGCTGATCGAAGCATTTTCAGGGTTGGAGCCGAGCCATTTCTTGCTCGGGTTGCAGTGGCATCCCGAGTGGCAAGCCCAGAACAACCCGGTATCGATGCGCTTGTTGCAAGCCTTTGGTACCGCGTGTGCTCACAAGAAAGGGACTCAATCATGGTGACCCGAGCCAACCTCACGTTCAGTGACATGGAGCAATGGCTCAACGAGCACCGGGTCACCGAGATCGAATGCTTGGTGCCCGATCTGACCGGCGTGGCCCGCGGCAAGATCTTGCCGCGCAAAAAATTTACCGAAGACCGGGGCATGCGCCTGCCGGAAGCGGTGGTCGCGATGGGGGTGACGGGGGTTTTTCCGCTGGAAGGACCGTATTACGACGTGATCAGCCCAACCGATCACGACATGCACTTGCAGCCGGACCCGAGCACGGTGCGCATCGTGCCGTGGGCCGCCGACCCCACGGCGCAAGTGATCCATGACTGCTACGACAAGCACGGCAAGATCGTGCCCTTTGCACCGCGCTCGGTGCTGCGGCGAGTGTGCGATCTCTACGCCGCCGAAGGCTGGAGCCCGGTGGTCGCACCCGAGTTGGAGTTTTACTTGGTGGCGCGCAACACCGACCCTGACATTCCGCTCATCCCCCCGGTAGGCCGTAGCGGGCGGGCCGAGACCTCGCGCCAAGCCTATTCCATCGACGCAGTCAATGAGTTCGATCCGCTTTTCGAAGATGTCTACGACTACTGCGAGAAGATGGAACTCAACGTCGATACCTTGATCCATGAAATCGGCGCGGGGCAGATGGAGATCAACTTCTTCCACGACCACCCGATGCAGTTGGCCGACGAGGTGTTCTTCTTCAAACGCACGGTGCGTGAAGCGGCCCTGCGGCACAACATGTTTGCCACCTTCATGGCCAAACCGATTGCGGATGAGCCCGGCAGTGCCATGCACGTGCATCAAAGCGTGGTTGAAACGCTGAGCGGTGAAAAACGCAACATCTTCTCCAACCCCGATGGCTCGGCCAGCGAGCTGTTTTATGGCTACATCGCCGGCTTGCAGCGCTACATCCCGGCGGCGATGGCGCTGTTTGCGCCCTACGTGAACAGCTACCGGCGCTTGTCACGCTTTACCGCTGCGCCCATCAACATTCAGTGGGGCACCGATAACCGCACCGTGGGCATCCGCTCACCCGTGGCGACCCCGGCAGCACGGCGGATTGAAAACCGGGTGATCGGCGCTGACGCCAACCCCTATGTGGCCTTGGCGGTCACCTTGGCCTGCGGTTACTTGGGCATGAAAAAAGGCCTCAAGCCCACCCCGGAATGCAAGGGCGATGCCTACCTTGGTGATTACCAACTGCCGCGCAGTCTGGGCGAAGCGCTGGAAATGCTGCGCCACGAGAAGGACTTGGCCGAGATCCTCGGTGAAGCCTTCATCACGGTCTACACCGAGGTCAAGGAAGCTGAGTACGCCGAATTCATGAAGGTGATCTCGCCTTGGGAGCGCGAGCACCTGCTCTTGCATGTTTGAAGCCTGTTTAAACGTTTGAAGACGGAGACCAGTCATGACTGAGTTGATCGGCCAACGCAGCACCCGTGCATGGCAAGACGCCGACACGGCGCACTTTCTGCACCCCTTCACCGACTTCCAAGCCTTGGCACACAAGGGCTCGCGCATCATCGAAAGCGCCCACAACATCTACCTGCGCGACACCGAGGGCCAACGCATCCTCGACGCCATGAGCGGGCTGTGGTGCGTCAATGTCGGCTACGGCCAGCAAGCGCTGATCGACGCCGCCACCCAGCAAATGGGCCAACTGCCCTTCTACAACAGCTTCTTTCAAACCACCACGCCACCGGCGGTCGCCTTGGCCGAGAAGCTGGCCGCGATCACGCCAGCGCAGTTTCAGCATGTTTTCTTCGCCAATTCGGGCTCCGAAGGCAACGACACCGTGATCCGCGTGGTGCGGCGTTATTGGGATTTGCTCGGCCAACCGGAACGCCACGTGATCATCAGCCGCTGGAACGGCTATCACGGCTCAACCATGGGCGGGGCCTCGCTGAGCGGCATGACGTACATGCACGCCCAAGGCGGTTTGCCGATTCCAGGCATCACCCACATCGGCCAGCCGCATCTGTTTGAGTTCAACCTCCAGCGCCGCAGTGCGGGCTTGCCCACGGTGGAAGAAGCCGAGTTTGGCCAGATGGCAGCGCGCTGGCTGGAAGACAAGATTTTGGAGGTGGGCCCCGACAAAGTGGCCGCTTTCATCGGCGAGCCGGTGCAAGGCGCTGGCGGGGTGATCGTGCCGCCCGCCACCTACTGGCCGGAGATCCAGCGCATCTGCGACAAGTACGGCATCTTGCTGGTCAGCGACGAAGTGATTTGCGGCTTTGGCCGCACCGGGTCGTGGTTTGGCTGCGAAACCATGGGCACCCGCCCTGATCTGATGACCTTCGCCAAGGGCGTGACCTCGGGCTACATCCCCTTGGGTGGCGTGATGGTGGGCGAGCGCGTGGCCAAGGTGCTGATCGAGCAAGGCGGCGAGTTTGAGCACGGCTACACCTACTCGGGCCATCCGGTGGCTTGTGCTGTGGCCTTGGCCAACATCGATCTGATGCAAAGCACGCAGCTGATCGAGCATGTGCGCGACGACATCGGACCTTACCTAGCCCAAGGGTTCGAGTCGCTGCGTGACCATCCGCTGGTGGGTGATGTGCAAAGCTGCGGCTTGATGGCCGCCCTGCACTTGGTGCGGTCCAAGTCAAGCAGCGGGCCTGAAGTGTTTGATCCGCAACTCGGTGTTGGCATGATCTGCCGGGGCCACTGCTTCGGCAACGGTTTGATCATGCGCGCCGTGGGCGACCGGATGATCATTGCCCCGCCCCTGATCATGACCCGCGCCCAGATCGACGACATGATGGTGCTGATCCGCCTTTGCCTTGATCGCACCTTGGTGGATCTGCGCACCCGCAATCTGTGGGTCTGACGCGCCCATCACCCAGAGACACCGATAGACTCACGGCCATTTCATGACCCTGTCGTGAGTCGTGAGTTCCTCACATCCCCCATTGCCTTTCGGAGTTCCTTTGATGAAATCGATGTTCATTCGCTCGATGGCTGCGACTGCCGTGGCCTGGTTGGGGTGTTTGACCGCCCCAGCGGTGCAGGCCCAAGAGGAAGAAAAAGTCCTCAACATCTACAACTGGTCGGACTACATCGCCGAAGACACGATCCACAACTTCGAGAAAGAAACCGGCATCAAGGTTCGCTACGACAACTTTGACAGCAACGAGTTTCTGCACGCCAAGCTGGTGGCGGGCCGTACCGGCTACGACATCGTGGTGCCCTCAGCGCACTGGGCCAAGTTGCAGATCGACGGCGGCTTGCTGCGCAAGATCGACAAGGCCCAAGTGCCGAATCTGAAAAATCTCAACCCCTCGGTGTTGGCACAGCTGGCCCGCATGGATCCGGGCAACGAGTACACCGTGAATTGGCTCTGGGGCTTCACCACCGTGGGGATCAACGTCGAAAAGGTCAAGGCTGCCTTGGGCAGTACCCCGCTGCCAGAGAACGCGTGGGACTTGGTCTTCAAGCCCGAGTACATCTCCAAGCTCAAGTCCTGCGGTGTCTCGTTCCTTGATTCGGCCAGCGAAGTGGTGCCTGCGGCCCTGCACTACCTTGGCAAGCCCTCGTTCAGCAAAAACGCGGGTGACTACACCACCGCGCTGAACTTGCTCAAAACCATTCGACCTTCGGTGACGCTGTTCAGCTCTTCGGGCTACATCAACGACATGGCCAACGGCTCCATCTGCCTGTCACTGGGCTATTCGGGCGACATCAACATCGCCCGTCAACGCGCCATCGACAACAAAACCGGCCAAAACATCCAAGCCCTGCTGCCCAGCACCGGCGGCTTGTTGTTCTTTGACGTGATGGTGATCCCCTCCGACGCGCCCCACCCGGGTAACGCCCACAAGTGGATCAACTACCTGCTGCGCCCGGAAGTGCACGCCAGCCTGACCAACAAGGTGTTCTACGCCAACCCGAACAAAGAGTCGCGCAAGTTCATCAAACCCGAAGTGGCCAGCAACACCACGGTGTTTTTGTCGGATGCCGACATGAAGAAGATGATCGCGCCCGATGCCTTGAACAACGATCTGCGCCGGCTCATGACCCGGACCTACACCGCCTTCAAGACGGGCATGTGACGTGGCGTTCCTCGACATCCAAGATGTCGTCAAGGACTTTGACGGCAGCCGCGCGGTCAATCACATCACGCTGGAGGTGCCTCGCGGCGCGATCTTCGCGCTCCTCGGCCCTTCAGGTTGCGGCAAAACCACCTTGCTGCGCATGCTGGCGGGTTTCGAGACGCCGACCTCGGGACGCATCGTGCTTGATGGGCAAGACCTGAGCGGCATGGCGCCCTACCAGCGGCCCATCAACATGATGTTCCAGTCGTATGCGCTGTTTCCACACCTGACGGTGTGGGACAACATCGCCTTCGGTCTGCAACGCGAAAAAATAGTGCGCGCTGAGATCCAGCAGCGGGTCGAGAGCCTGCTGGCCTTGGTGCAACTGGAAAAGCTGGCCCGACGCAAACCGCATCAGCTCTCGGGAGGCCAACAACAGCGTGTGGCCTTGGCACGCAGCTTGGCCAAACAACCCCAACTGCTGCTGCTCGATGAGCCCTTGGGCGCGCTGGACAAAAAACTGCGCGAGGAAACCCAGATTGAGCTGGTGAACATCTTGGGCAAGGTTGGCGTGACGTGTGTGATGGTCACCCACGATCAGGAAGAGGCCATGACCATGGCCTCACAGATCGCTGTGATGCACGAAGGCCGCTTGATGCAAGTGGGGGCGCCCAGCGAGATTTACGAAACCCCTTGCTCGCGCTTTGTGGCGGACTTCATCGGCAACGTCAATCTGATCGAAGGCCTTGTGGTCGAGATCGCCCCGGATCACACCCTGATCAACACCGCTGATGGCCCGCAACTTGTGGGTCATGGCATCAGCGGCACACCCGGCATGAGCGTGACCGTGGCACTGCGCCCTGAAAAGATTCATCTTTCCCCCCAAGACCAAGAGGGCATGCCAGAAAACCCGGTCAACCGCGTCGCCGGGGTGATCGAAGGCAAGTCCTATTTCGGCAGCCACACGCACTACCAAATCCGCCTACCCAGCGGTCAGAAGATGGTGGTGCACGTCGGGCATGTCGGACCCCCTGCGGCACAGCGCCAGCACGAAGGCTTGTTCGAGCGGGGCCAAAACGTCTGGGCCCATTGGTCACCCTTGGCCCATGTGGTGCTGACCTCATGAAAGAGCGGATGACCCTGTGGATGCAAGGCCGGCACTGGGTCGTGGGCTTGCCCTACGCGTGGCTGATCGCTTTCTTCCTGATTCCTTTCTTGATCCTGTTCAAGATCAGCGTCTCCGAAATGGAGACGGTGCACTTCAAAGACTTGCTGAGTTACACCGATGGTGTGTTGCACATCAAGGTCAAGCTGGGCAACTATCTGGCACTGGCGGGCGACGATCTCTACGTCAAGACCTATCTGGCCAGTCTGCGTTATGCCGCCATCACCACGCTGATCTGCTTGGGGCTCGGATATCCCTTTGCCTACTTCATGGCCCGGGCACGCACCGAGATCCAACCCGTGCTGCTGATGCTGGTCATGCTGCCGTTTTGGACCTCCTTCCTGTTGCGGGTCTACGCCTGGAAAGGCCTGCTGGCTGAGCATGGCTGGGTGCATGAGCTGGTGATGGCCTGCGGCTTGGGGCAACTGCTTTGGTGGTCGGGCGCGATTGAAGAGCCGGGGCAGTTGATGAACAGCCCCTTCTCACTGGTGATCGGCATGGTCTACACCTACTTGCCCTTCATGGTGCTGCCGCTCTACAGCCATCTGTCGAAGATGGACCTGCGACTCTTGGAAGCGGCGGCCGACTTGGGCGCCAAACCTTGGACCGTGTTTCGGACCATCACCATTCCGCTGTCCAAGCCCGGCATCGTGGCGGGCTCGATGTTGGTCTTCATCCCGTGCGTGGGTGAGTTCGTCATCCCTGAATTGCTGGGCGGACCGCGCACCATGATGATTGGCCGGGTCTTGTGGGATGAGTTCTTCTCCAACAACGACTGGCCCATGGCTGCTGCGGTCGCGGTCGTCATGGTCTTGCTGGTGATCGTGCCGTTGGCCTTGTTCAGCCGATCCCAAAACAGCCTTGGAGCGCACCCATGACAGGACGGCTCGCTCGGTTTTGGTTGGTGGCAGTGTTTCTTTTTTTGTACCTGCCGATTTTTTCGCTGGTGCTGTTCTCGTTCAACGACTCCGAACTGCCCAACGTCTGGCGTGGCCTGACTTTGCGCTGGTACCACGCTTTGGGCGCGGATGAGGAATTGATCCAAGGCCTATGGCTGTCGTTGAAGATCGCGTTCATCAGTGCCTCCATCTCGATCGTGCTCGGCACCTTGGCGGCCTATGCGCTGGTCAAGTACCCAGCCTTCAAGGGCCGAGCGCTTTTTGCCGGCATGATCAGCGCCCCCTTGGTGATGCCGGAGGTGGTGATTGGGCTGTCCCTGCTGCTCTTTTTGGTGGCTGTGCAGCGGCTGCTGGGCTTTCCAGAACGCGGTGTGCTGACCTTGGTCTTGGGACACTTGTTGGTCGGATTTGCCTATGCCACGGTGGTGATCAAGGCGCGGCTGGTGGAGATGAACCCGCAGCTTGAAGAAGCTGCCATGGATCTGGGCGCCCACCCCTCGCAAGTCTTTTGGTTGGTGACCTTGCCCCTGATGCTGCCGGCGATGCTCTCAGCGTGGTTGCTGACCTTCACCCTCTCGCTGGACGATGTGGTGCTCTCAGCCTTCCTCTCCGGTCCCGGCTCGACCACGCTGCCCTTGGTGATTTTTTCGCGCGCCCGGCTTGGCCTGAGTCCCAGCATCAACGCCGTGGCCGCCTTGATTGTTTTCGTCGTCTCAGCGGGCGTGATCGCAGCCAGCTACTTCATGGCTCGATCCCAAAAAGTTCGCACGCGAATTGCATAGAACCACAACAAGTACACCCTGTTAGGAGAACCCCATGCCTCACCATCCGACGAAGACGTCCCGCACCGTTGTCACCCTCGCTGCCACGCTTCTGATGTGCGGCTTGGCCGCCTCACCCTGCCAAGCGCAAGCGGCAACCGCCTCATCCGACGCACTGGAGAAGGAAGTGCAAGGCTTGCAGGAACGGCTGCGACTGATGGAAGAACAGTTGGCCGAGTTACGTCACCATCGCAGCCAACTTTCCTCCGAGCTGATGAGTGAGTTGCAAGAACTCAATCGCATCACCATCAAAGCCGAAGCGTTGGAAGACGCCCGCGACGCTGCCGGTCACAAGATGCTCAAGGCCAGCGGCTACATGGATCCGAGTTTTGTGATCAACCGCTCCCAAGACCGGGGTGGCTTCCAGTTCCTCAACCGAGCCGACACCGCTGCTGGGGGCGATGGCTACAACTACGACAACTCGTACTTCGGCACGGCGGTGATCGATTTCCAGAAGGAAACGGACAGCGCCGTCAAATGGCGCCTGACCTTGGCCCCCAACCGGGGCGTGGGCTCGGTGTTTGATGCCTCCTCGCCCGTGCACGAAGCCTCCATTTCTGTGCCCCTGACCGACTTGCAAACCCGCCTCATCGCCGGCCAGATTCCCGACTGGTCGGGCTATGAGTATCTCCAGCCCACCCTGAACAAACTCATCACCCACAACCTGCTGTTCGATTTCACCTTGCCTGCGGCCTATTCCGGAGCGGGGATCGATATCACACGCGGCAAGTGGAGCATCAAATCGGTGTTGGCCAACGTCAACGCCAGCAAGAAAAACCCCCACAACCATGCCCCAGCGCTGGCTTATCGGGTCGATTACTCGCGGGGTGAATTCCAAGGGGTGGGTTTTGCCGGGGTCTTGGGTAAAGCTTCGAATGGCCGGGCCAACGAAGTTGATACCACCACAGGCTTAGCTCTTTTCCCCCAAGATGCCGGCCTCGATACCCAATTGCATCTGTTTGAGGTGGACGGCTACTTCATTCGGGGCGACATCACCTTGCAAGGCCAGTTCAGCATCGGCGGCCAACAGAAAGCAGCCATCACCCCCGGACCCAACGGTGAATTGCGCGACGCCAGTTGGTACGGCGCATCGGTCTTGGGAGCCTACCGTTTGACACCGCGCATGGAGAGCACGCTGCGTATCGATCATTTGAACAACGAACGCAACGGCGGCGGGCTGCTGGGTTATTACGCAGCGGATAGCCGCAACGGCGTGGGGCCGGGGTATGGCGGTGATCCCAATGTGGGTGCCAATCGTTCGGCCGTGACCTTCGGCACGTCGTTCATGCTTGATCTAAGCACCACACTCAAGGCGGAGTACCGCGTCGATTACGCTTCGCAGCCGGTGTTCTATTACATCCAAGACGGCATCTATCGCCCCAAGAACGACATCTTCGGCGTCTCGCTGTTGGTGGCGTTCTAAGCCAGAGGAATCACGCTATGCCTACGCCAACCCACGATTGGCACGCCCGCGCGACGGAGCTCAGCATCGACGGCCGCTGCTTCATCGACGGCAAGCGCGTCCACGCCCGCTCCGGGGCGGTGTTTGACAACCATTCGCCCATCCAAGGTCAATGGTTGGCTGAAATTGAACGTTGCGGCCCAGCCGATGTGGACGCCGCCGTCAGCGCAGCCCGACGGGCCTTTGAAGACGGGCGCTGGTCCCACGTCTCGCCGATGGGGCGCAAGCGCGTGCTGGCGCGCTTTGCCGACCTGATCCGCAGCCACCAAGAAGAACTGGCCCTGCTCGAAACCCTCGACATGGGCAAACCCATTCAGTACGCCTTGAGCGTCGATGTGGGCGGCACAGCGCGTTGCATGCAGTGGTACGCCGAAGCGATCGACAAGATCTACGGCGAGATTGCCCCCACACCGCGCAACGGCCTGGCTTTGATCCAGCGCGAGCCCATCGGCGTGGTGGGCTGCATCGTGCCGTGGAACTACCCGATGATCATGGCGGCATGGAAGATCGCTCCCGCCTTGGCAGCAGGCAATTCGGTCGTCTTGAAGCCCAGCGAAAAGTCACCCCTGACCGCCCTGCGCTTGGCCGATCTGGCCTTGGAAGCGGGGCTGCCCCCGGGCGTGTTGAACGTGGTGCCGGGCTTTGGCGCGGAGGCCGGAGAAGCCTTGGCGTTGCACAACGACGTGGATGTGCTGGGCTTCACGGGCTCAACCCGCACGGGCCGGCGCATGCTCGACTACGCCAGCCGCTCCAACCTCAAGCACGTCTATAACGAACTCGGCGGCAAAAGCGCGCTGATCGTCTTTGAAGATTTTGCCGATTTATCGCGCGCCGCCAGCACCGCCGCTGCCAGCCTGTTCTTCAACCAAGGCCAGAGCTGCAACGCCCCTTCACGCGTGCTGGTGCATCGCAGCGTGGCCGACGCTTTCATCGAACAAGTGGCGGCTGAAGCGGCCAAATACCCGCCCGCCGACCCGCTGCTGGCCGACACCGTGATGGGGGCGGTGGTGGACGAAGCGCAGCTCAACACCGTGCTGGGCTACATCCAACAAGGCCAAGCCGAGGGCGCGCGCTGCGTGGCCGGGGGCCAACGGGCCAGGGCGGAGAGCGGTGGCTTCTACGTCGAGCCCACGGTTTTTGATCAGGTCACCAACCGCATGGCCATCGCCCGCGAGGAAATCTTTGGCCCGGTGATGAGCGTGATTCGCTTTGCCACCGAAGCCGAAGCCATCGCCATCGCCAACGACAGCCCCTACGGCTTGCAAGCCAGCGTCTGGACCGACAACCTGAACCGCGCCCACCGCACCGCCCGCGCCTTACGCGCCGGCACCGTCCACGTCAACCAATACGACGAAGACGACATCACCGTACCTTTCGGCGGCTACAAACAAAGCGGCAACGGCCGCGATAAATCCTTGCACGCGTTCGACAAGGTGACGGAGCTCAAGACAACGTGGATCCGGGTGGATGAGGCCTGACAACAAGAACCACACGATGGGTTGTATGGAAAAAATCAGCCAAGTTCAACAATTGGTTAGAGAAATCAACCGTTTGCATCTTGAGTTCTCCAAAGATTATTTCGAGGCGGGGCGAATTGAAAAGATCAATCTATCCCGAACCATCGGTCATGTGCCGGTGCCTCACATCTACACATACCGCCTGACCTTGCACGAAAGCATCAATGATTACCTGATGACGGCGAACATTGACATCAAATACTTTTACCGCGTCAAAACCCGCGAAAGCATTGATGACAAGATCGGGCGCTTTTCTGTTCGGGAAGACCAATACCCGGTCAACAACTGGCTCAATGATATTTTTGGGGCCCGCATCATTTTGGCCACCGATGAGATTGATGTTGTTATGAATTTGCTCGATGACTGGCAAGAAGGGCTGGGGTTGAAAAATTGGTATTTGCGCGATAAAGAAAGTTATCGCGGCTTACACATTTACTTCAAAAACAAAAGCAATTTTTATTTCCCGTGGGAACTGCAAATCTGGGATGACAAAGACCTTCAAAACAACATCCGGAATCACGAAAAGTTTAAACGCAACTTTGTCTGAATTTCAAAAATCAAGACTTTGAATGGGTGATCCCTACGCCCCTTTGAGGGTACTCAACGCCAAAATCTGCCGCGCCATGTGCTCTGCCGCACCTCGGTGGGCACCTGCAAAGGTGGTGGCGGCTTGGCGAGCCAAGGCCAAGGCGGGTGGATCACTGGCCCAGTGGAAGGCGAAATCCAACGCTTCAGGCAGATCGACGCAACGGCGGGCAGCTTGAGCGGTCTGGGCGCTTTCGGCAGCGTCCTTGAAGTTGAAGGTATGTGGTCCCATCACCACCGGGCAAGCGCAGGCGGCAGCTTCGATCAGATTTTGGCCGCCCAGCGGGGCAAAGCTGCCGCCCAAAAGGGCGACATCGGCCAAAGCGTAATAGGCCGGCATTTCGCGCATCGAGTCGCCCAGCCAAACATCAGCCGTGGCCAAGGCTTGATGAGCCTCCACCTCTGTCCAGCGACTGCGCCGCACCAAACTCAAACCTGTGGCTTGAACCATCGCTGCGACGTCATCAAAGCGCTGCGGATGGCGCGGCACCAACACCAACAGCGGTCGAGGACGCTTGGCGGCGTCACAGCGTTGGCAGAGTTGCTGCCAAGCAGCCAAGAGCGGTGCATCCTCGCCTTCGCGCCAACTGGCTGCCAAGATCAGGGGACGCTTGGGATCGGCATGGCTGCGCCAACGCTGGCCCAAAGCGAGCAAAGCAGGGTCCGGCGTCATGTCGAACTTGAGGTTGCCCAACACCTCGACCTGAGCGGCCCCGGCTTGACGAAAACGCAGCGCGTCAGCCTCGGTTTGCGCCAACACCGCCTTAAGACTTGCCACCGCAGGGCGCATCAGCGCATGCAGTCGTAAGGACTTGGCCAGACTGCGCTCTGACAAGCGCCCATTCGCCAACACCACCGGCACCCCGGCGCGGGCGCTTTCGGCTTGCAGATTTGGCCAAACCTCGGTTTCCATCAACACACCGACCTGAGGCTGCCAAGCGCGCAAAAAACGGCGCACCGCCCCGGGAGTGTCGATCGGTAGCCAAAGCTGCACATCGCCCGCTTGCAACAGCGCCTGCCCGGTCTCGCGCCCGGTGGCGGTGCCGTGGGTCACGATGAGTTGGAGATCCGGCTGCTGCTGACGCAAGGCGCGCAACAAGGGCTCAGCGGCCCGGGTTTCGCCCAAGGAGACAGCGTGCAGCCAAAGCCGTAACGGCAACCGCAACGGATTAACCCCAGCCCCCTTGGGCCCGCGTGCATCGGTGCCGTAGAAACCATAGCGCTCAGCGATAAAGCGCCCGTACAGCGGCTCGGCCCGAGCCCGCCAGCGCAGCCGCAGGGGCAACAGCGGCGCCACCACTGCACGCATCAAGGTGCTGTAGAGACCCCGTGCCAGTGTTTCTGCCAAGCTCTTTGCCAAGATCATCAGTGCGCAGCGGCCTGGAACGTGGCCTCCGGCAAGACTTCACGCAGCAAGCTGAGGAACTGCGCTTGGATGCGCGCCAAAGCTTCAGCGGTGTGACCTTCAAAGCGCAGCACCAACACCGGCGTGGTGTTCGAGGCGCGCACCAGCCCAAAGCCGTCAGCGTAATCGGCCCGAATGCCGTCGATGGTGCCGATCTCAGCGTCCGGCCAATTGAGGCGGGCGCGCAACGCCTCCACCACAGCGTGCGGATCCGGCGTGGGCACGTTGATTTCTGGCGTGCTGTGGCTGGTGGGCAAGGCGTCGAGCACCGCGCTGGGGTTGTCGCTGCGCGAGAGGATTTCCAACAGCCGTGCAGCGGTGTAGGTCGCGTCATCAAAACCGTACCAGCGCTCGCCAAAGAAGATGTGGCCGCTCATCTCACCGGCAATCGGGGCGTTGGTTTCCTTGAGCTTGGCCTTGACCAGCGAGTGGCCGGTCTTCCACATCAGCGGCACACCACCGGCTTCGCGGATAGCTACCGGCAGGCGTTGCGAGCACTTGACGTCATAAATGATCGGCGCACCGGGATGACGGCTGAGGATGTCTTGCGCGAACAGCATCAATTGACGATCTGGATAGATGTTGTGACCGTCACGGGTCACCACGCCCAAACGGTCGCCGTCGCCGTCAAAGGCCAAACCCAGTTCAGCTTCGGTGGCCCGCACCACTTGGATCAAATCCGCCAGATTCTCTGGGCGGGACGGATCAGGATGGTGGTTCGGGAAATTGCCATCGACCCGGCTGTAGAGGTCGATCACTTCACAGCCCAGCGCGCGCAGCACCGAAGGCGCCGAGGCCCCAGCAATGCCGTTGCCCGAATCGACCACCACACGCATCGGCCGAGCCAGTTTGCAGTCGCGGGTGATGCGGTGCAGATACTCGGGCAGGATGTCAATCTGGCCGCTTTGCCCTTCACGGGCCGAATCCGCTGGGACGGTGTAGTCCTTGGTTTCCATGCGCTGGCGCAGCGCCTGGATCGCCGGGCCGTGGATCGCCACTCCGGCCAAGACCATTTTGAAGCCATTGTAATCCTTGGGGTTGTGGCTGCCAGTCACTTGGATGCCGCTGCTGCAACCGTGCAAGCCGCGTGTGGCCGCGACGTAATAAACCATCGGGGTGGTTACGGCCCCCAAATCGACCACATCAATGCCGGTGGCGGTCAGCCCACGGATCAAGGCATGCACCAGACGCGGCCCGGAAAGACGCCCGTCGCGGCCCACCACCACCGCCCGCTCACCCGCTGCCAAAGCTTCGGTACCAAAGGCACGGCCAAGATGTTCAGCAAAGGCCTCGTTGAGGCTCTTGCCCACGATGCCACGGATGTCATAGGCCTTGAATACACCTGCGTCGATTTGCATGAGGGTTGGAATGAAGTCGTAGGATGGCGGCCATTGTAGGTAGAACATGCACAGCACCACGCCACCCTCTTTACCCCTGTCGTGCCCCTTGTCGTTTTATGCCCGCATCGCCACGCCCTTGGGCTGGATGACAGCGGTTGCCACCGATGCGGGCCTGACCCAACTGCGCTTTGTGGACGACTTGATGGACAAGAAAGAGTCCGCACCGACTCCTTCGCCCATCGATCACCCCATCGATCACCCCGTCTTGCAAGCCGTGGCCGCTGGGCTCGCCGCCTACTGGCAAAACCCCAAAGCCGCCGCCATCGGCGACCGCACAGCCGTGGCCCTTGCGCCCCAAGGCACACCCTTTCAGCAGCGGGTCTGGGCTGAAGTGGCCCGAATACCGGTGGGTCAAACGTGTAGCTACCGCGAGCTGGCCCAACGCCTAGGACAAGTCAGCGCGGTTCGAGCGGTGGCACGGGCTTTGGCGCTCAATCCCATGTTGGTGTGGGTCCCCTGCCACCGGGTCATCGGCTCGGACGGTCGCTTGCGCGGCTATGCCGGAGGTTTGGAACGCAAACAAGACCTTTTGCACCATGAAGGGGCATGGCCCTCCCTACAATGAGCAGGTGAACGTTGACCTGCACTGCCACTCGACCATCTCTGATGGCACCCTCACGCCCGAAACTCTGGCCCAACGAGCGCAAGCCAACGGCGTGGAACTTTGGGCCCTGACCGACCACGATGAGCTCAGTGGCGTCGCCCGAGCCCAAGAAGCGGCCCTTGATCTGGGCATGCATTTTCTGACCGGGGTTGAAATCTCAGCCTCTTATGGGGCCAACACCCTGCATATTGTCGGTTTGGGGGTGGATCCGACCCACCCGGACCTGTGTGCTGGCATGACCTCGATCCGCACGGGCCGAGAGCGTCGCGCACGCCTGATGAGCGAGTCGTTGGCACAGGCCGGCATCACAGGGGCCTTTGAAGGGGCCTTGAAATACGCCGGTAATCCGAACCTGATTTCTCGCACCCATTTCGCGCGGCATTTGGTCAAAACCGGGGTGTGCCGCGACCCTAACGAGGTCTTCCGCCGCTACTTGACACCGGGCAAGCCGGGTTTTGTGCCACATCAATGGGCCACCTTGGCGGATGCTGTGACGTGGATTCGCCGCGCGGGTGGCATGGCCATCTTGGCGCACCCGGGGCGCTATCCCCTGACCGCCAACCAAGAGTACGCGCTGCTGTCAGAGTTCAAAACCTTGGGCGGCTTGGGCATCGAGGTCATCACCGGTAGCCACAGCCCCGCCGAATTTATCCAATACGCTCAAGTGGCACGCGAGACCGGACTGGCAGCTTCTTGCGGCAGCGACTTCCACGCCCCCGGCGAAAGTCGCATCGATTTGGGCGACTTGCCTGCCATGCCGGACGACTTACCCAAGGTCTGGGATCTGCTGGCGGACCGCATCCACCACCCACGACTTGCGGGATAAGGCACTGTCACGGTCTCAGCGCACAATGCCGAACCATGGCTCAGTACTTCGAAGTCCATCCGGACAATCCTCAAGCGCGTTTGCTCAAGCAAGCCGCGCAAATCATCGATAAGGGCGGCATCGCCGCGATCCCGACCGATTCCAGTTACGCCTTGGTGTGTCGTCTCGATGACAAAAACGCCGCCGATCAGTTGCGCCGCATCCGTCAAATCGATGACAAGCATCACCTGACACTGCTGTGCCGCGATCTGGCCGAATTGGCCAATTACGCCAAGGTCGATAACCACCAATACCGGATGCTCAAACGGGCCACACCGGGGCCCTACACCTTCATCCTTGAAGCCACCAAGGAAGTGCCTCGGCGACTGTCTCATCCCTCGCGTCGCACGGTGGGGTTGCGTGTGCCAGAGCATGGCGTCGCTCAAGCTTTGCTGGAAATTCTGGGTCAACCGCTGATCGGCACCACCTTGATCGCTCCGGGTGAAAGCGAACCGATGAACGATCCCCAAGAGATCCGCGAACGCTTTGAACATCAGATCCAAGCCGTTGTGGACGCCGGTGCCTGCCCAATGGAGCCCACCACCGTGGTCGATCTGAGTGGCCCTGAGCCGGAAGTGCTGCGTATTGGACGGGGCGAACTTGCAAAACTCGGCCTTTGAAGCGCCAAGAGGGCCCTGAACTTCTGGTAGGATTCGCCTCCTCTTCGGTGAGCAAGCGTGCGACATGCGCGCAACGTGCAAGCCGATGCATCGAGCGGGGTGCTTAGCTCAGTCGGTAGAGCGGCGCCCTTACAAGGCGTAGGTCGGGAGTTCGAGCCTCTCAGCACCCACCACCGTTCGATTTCGCGCACACGGCTCCACGGTTCTACACACGGTTCGAGATCCTTCCACCTATGTTTGAATTTGTCCGCCAACACAACCGTGTTTTGCAGTTTGTCCTGATCCTGCTGATCTTCCCTTCGTTCGTGGTGTTTGGGATCCAGGGCTACAACAAATTCAATGAAGGTCATGCCACGGTGGCCGAAGTGGCGGGTAGCGCCATCACCCAAGCTGAGCTGGATGCGGTTTATCGCAACCAAATTGAGCGCATGCGGGCGCAGATGCCCAACATCGACCTGAAGTTGCTCGACACGCCGCAAATGAAGGCGCGGGTCTTGGACGACATGGTGCGTGAACGCGTCCTGCTCGAAGCGGTCCATCGGCTCAACCTCTTGCCAAGCGATGAGCGCCTGCAACGGATCTTCCAAACAGATCCGAAATTTGCCGCGATTCGCAATGAAGATGGCACGGTGCGCAAGGAATGGCTGGCATCTCAGGGCATGAACTCTGACCAATTCGTCGCTCGACTGCGCCAAGAATTGGCGACCAAGCAAGTGACTCAAGGCCTGGCTGACTCCTCCTTGGCCACGGCGGGTGTGGCAAGTCTTGCCTTGGATGCTTTCTTTCAACGCCGGGAAGTCCAAGTCGCCCGCTTCGAACCGAAGGCCTACTTGAGCCGCGTCAGTGTTGAGCCCGCCGACTTGAAGGCTTTCTACGAAGATCCAGCCCAAGCGCAGACCTTCATGAAGCCTGAGCAAGCCAAGGTGGAATACGTGGTGCTCGACTTGGAAAGCGTGGAGCGTGGTGTCACTGTCCCCGCAGATGACATGCGTGCGTACTACACCCAGAACATTGCGCGTTACACCGACAAGAAGGAAGTCCACGCCCGCCACATCCTGATCAAGGCTGAGAAGGGTGCCCCCGCTGAGGAAAAAACCAAAGCCCGCGCTCAAGCGGAAGCTCTGCTGGCCGATCTGCGCAAAAACCGGGGCTCATTCGCTGAGGTAGCGCGCAAGCAGTCCGGCGATTCGGGTTCTGCGGTTCAAGGCGGTGATCTGGGCTGGTTTGCAGCGGGCGACATGACGCAAGCCTTTGAAGACGCCGCTTTTGCCCTCAAGAAGGGGGAATTGAGCGGCTTGGTCGAGTCCGAATTCGGTTTTCATCTGATCGAGGTCTTGGAACAACGCGGGGGTGACGTTCGCAGCTTCGACAACGTCAAAGCAGCGATCGAACAAGAACTGAAGCACCAAGTGGCTCAAAAACGTTTTGCGGAGATCGCCGAACAATTCACCTCAGCCGTTGAGGCCGAAGAAACTCTCGCGCCGGTAGCGACCAAGATGAAACTGGCTTTGCAAACCGCAGAAGGCGTGACCTCGCAAGCTGGTTCGGCAACCACCGGTGCCTTGGCCCAACCCAAATTGCTCGAAGCCCTGTTCGCCGCCGACAGCGTGCGCACCAAGCGCAATACCACGGCCATCGATATCGGTGCCAATCAACTCGCAGCGGCCCGCATCATCGAGCACAGCCCGGCCCATCGCCTTTCCTTTGACGACGTGAAGGATCAACTGCGCGAACGTGCCCTGCAACAGAAGGCCGCTCTTGAAGCCACTCGCGAGGGCCAAGCCAAGCTCAAGCAATGGCAAGCAGGTCAGCTTCAAGACGAAACCGCCCTTTTGACCGCAACCGAGCTGATGTCACGCGCTGCGCCTCAGGGCAAACCAGCCGCCTCGCGGGACTTGGTGGACGCTGCGCTGCGTGTTCCCGCCAGTGCCCTGCCCGCTTGGACCGGTGTGCCGTTGGCCACCGGCGGCTACGCCGTCATCAAGGTCTTGAAAGTGTTGCCAGCTGATCAAACCGTGGTGGGCTCGCCCACCCAAGCTCAGAGTCAATACGCTCGCTTGTGGGGTCAAGCTGAGGCTGATGCCTATCAATCGGCCCTGCGGACACGCTTTAAGACCAAACTTCTTCAAGCTGCTGCAACGACTTCGACAGAGAGCCATTGATTTTCATGAATTTCTTCTGATACAATAGCCGTCTTTGCTGCGGTGGATGTAGCTCAGTTGGTAGAGTCCCAGATTGTGATTCTGGTTGTCGTGGGTTCGAGTCCCATCATCCACCCCACTATCAAGCAGCAAAGCACTTCAAAATAGGCCCTTCGGGGCCTTTTTTGTGCCCGTCTTTTTCGTACCCGGACTTCACGGATGAAACCATGACGCAGCTTGATACCCCCTTGGCAACACTGAAGCACCCGGACTTGCTCCAAACCGATGCGTTGATCAACGGCACGTGGGTCGCCAGCAAGCACCGCTTTGAAGTCACCGATCCAGCCACCGGCTTGAAGTTGGCCGATGTCGCCTTGCTGGGTGCTCAAGAGGCCGAACAAGCGATTCAAGCCGCCAACGCCGCTTGGCCCGCTTGGCGCAGCAAAACCGCCAAAGAACGCGCCGCCATCTTGATGGCTTGGTACCGCTTGATGGTGGAGCACGCCGACGATCTGGCCCGCATCATGACGGCCGAGCAAGGCAAGCCCTTGGCGGAGGCGCGTGGCGAAGTGATGTACGGTGCCAGCTTCATCGAGTGGTTCGCTGAAGAGGCCAAACGAATCTACGGCGAAACCATCCCCAGCACCGACCCCAACAAGCGCTTCATCGTGCTGAAGCAGCCCATCGGCGTGTGCGCAGCGATCACACCGTGGAACTTCCCCATCGCCATGATCACGCGCAAGGTGGCTCCAGCCTTGGCGGCCGGTTGCACCGTGATCATCAAACCGGCCGAAGCCACGCCGCTGTCAGCCTTGGCCTGTGCGGAGCTGGCCCAGCGCGCCGGCATGCCGGCGGGGGTGCTGAATGTGATCACGGGCGATGCTGAGGCTTCGGTGGCCATGGGCAAGGTGCTGTGCGATTCTGAGGTGGTGCGCCACTTGAGCTTTACCGGCTCGACCGAAGTGGGTCGCATCCTGATGAAGCAATGCGCCCCAACCATCAAAAAGCTCTCGCTAGAGCTCGGCGGCAATGCGCCTTTCATCGTCTTTGACGACGCCGATATCGACTCAGCGGTCGAAGGCGCGATGATTTCCAAATACCGCAACGCTGGGCAAACCTGCGTCTGCGCCAATCGTTTTTATGTGCAAGACGGTGTCTATGACACCTTTGTGACCAAGCTGGCGGCCAAAGCAAGCGCCATCAAGGTGGGCAACGGCTTTGATGCGGGCGTCACCCAAGGTCCGCTGATCGACGCACAGGCCTTGGCCAAGGTCGAAGCCCATGTCACCGATGCCGTGGCCAAGGGGGCGAAAGTGGTGGTGGGTGGCAGCCGGCTTGGTGGGGCACTGGGCGAGCGTTTTTACAGCCCAACCGTGCTGGCCGATGTGAGCGCTGAGATGCTTTGTGCCCGTGAAGAAACCTTCGGCCCGGTGGCACCGGTGTTTCGCTTCCACACCGAAGCGGAGGCCATCCAAGCCGCCAATGCCACCGAATTCGGCCTAGCCAGTTATTTCTACAGCCGCGACATCGGCCGGATCTTCCGGGTCGGTGAGGCGCTGGAGTACGGCATGGTCGGCATCAACACCGGGCTGATTTCAGTGGCCGAAGTGCCTTTTGGCGGCATGAAACAGTCCGGCCTGGGCCGGGAAGGATCGCACCATGGCATCGAGGACTACATCGAGATGAAGTACCTCTGCTTGGGCGACCTTCTGAAATAAACCGGAAGAAAAGCCAGCGGGTACGCTTTTAGCGTGCCCCGGCAAGCGCCGCATGCGCCTCGTGCTGGGTGTTGAACAGATCACCACTCAGCCACTCATCCAAGCCCACGGCATGGAGCCGATCACGCACCGGACCTTTGACTTCGGACAGGTGCAGCGTGATGCCTTGGAGTTGCAGATCCTTGTCGAGCTGAATCAGCCCATCCAAACCCGTGAGGTCGATGTCATTGACGCCAGACATCATCAGCACCACGTGCTTCAAGCCCGAGCGCTTTTGCACTTGGTCATTGAGTTCTTCAGCGACCCAGCGGCTGTTGGTGAACAGCAGACTTTCATCGATACGGATCGACAGAATCTCGGGCTGAGTTTCAACCTCAAAACGGCGCACATTGCGGAAAGTTTCGGTCCCGGCCACCCGGCCCACCTCGGCCCAGTGCGGCCGAGCGGTGCGCTGCAACAGCAGCGCCACGGAGACCAACACACCGACCAGCAAAGCCTCCTCGACGCCACTCACCACGGTCAGCAGCGTGACAGCGCTCATCAGGGCGAACTCGGTCTTGGCAAAACGCCAGGCTTGCTGGAAGGGATGCAGATCAATCAACGACAGCACGGCGATGATGATCGTGGCCGCCAGCACCGCTTTGGGCAAAAACCGCAGCACATCGCCCAGCAAAAAGACCGCAATACCCAAAAACAGTGCCGTCCAGATCCCCGCCGCCCGCGTGCGAGCACCGGCATCAAAGTTCACCACGCTGCGTGAGAAACCGCCGGTCACCGGCATACCGCCCGTGACACCAGCCACAGCGTTGGCCCCAGCCAAACCGAGCAACTCACGCCGTGGCGAAATCTTCTCGCCGCGCTTCGAGCCCAAGGCCTCAGCCACCGCCAAACTTTCAACGTAACCGACCAACCCCAACAAGGTGGCAGGAGCCATCAGTGCCGTCCATACGCCCATGGGCGCATCAAGCAACGACGGGGTTTGCAAACCATCCTTGAGATCAATGCGGCCAGCCAAGGAGACGCCGTGGCTCCAGACGGGCGTCGAAGCGATCAGCACCAAGGCAAAAACCACCACCAACATCGGGGCCATGCGCGCCGCCATCTGGGCCCCGCGTGGTGACAAGCCCAGCGCTTTGCCCGCTTTGGTGCCGTACTTGCGCGACAACCACAGCAGCAGCAAGGCCCCCAGACCAATCAACGCGGTGGTGCCTTGCGGCATCAACGTCGCAGCCTTGGAGGCCGAAGCAATCATCTCCGTCAAGGTATTGCCCTTGACGGCCACCCCCAACAAGGAAGGTAACTGCCCCAGTGCAATGGCGATGGAAGCCCCCGTGATGAAGCCATGCAACACCGGTGCCCCCAACAAAGCAGCCAGCACTTCAAGGCGCAGCACCACGGCGATCAGATAGACCGCTGCGATTTCAAGGGCCAACACCAGCGCGGCCAGATGCGGGGCAACGCCCTGCGCTTGGGCCACCGGCAGAATCGCTTGGGCGGTCATCATCGACAGCACCGCCACCGGCCCCACCGCCAAGGTCGAACTCGACCCAAGGAGGGCGTAGGCCACGATGGGCAACAAGCTGGCCATGACGCCCACCACGGGCGGCAGACCCGCGAGCATGGCGTAAGCCAGACTTTGGGGCACCAACAAAATGGTAACGATCACGGCGGCCACCACATCGTCGCCCAAAGGCCCGGATCGATAGCTTTGCCAGCGGGAAGACAACGAAGCAGTAGACGTCATGGTGTCAGCGGTGCAACAGATCAGAGCAAGTTGATGGGAATCTTGAGGTAGCTG
The DNA here is from genome assembly GCF_041083635.1 of Leptothrix ochracea. Taxonomy (GTDB): domain Bacteria; phylum Pseudomonadota; class Gammaproteobacteria; order Burkholderiales; family Burkholderiaceae_C; genus Sphaerotilus; species Sphaerotilus ochraceus. Next base: position 124,472 of record NZ_JBFPHB010000007.1, on the reverse strand, counting down.
GTACCGTTGTCTTCAGCCGGCGGCATGTTGCCGGCACGCACGTTGACTTGCACCGCTGGCAAGATCAAAACCGGCATCGACAAGGTTTTGTCACGCGCATTGCGCATCTCGGCGAACTCATCTTCACTGATGCCGTCGCGCACATGCACGTTGGCCGCACGTTGTTCCGCCACCGTGGTGAGCCACTTCACTTCTCGGCCACCGGGCATGTAGTCGTGGCACATGTGCAGGCGTGTCTCGGGGTGCATGGAGAGCACCCGCTTGATGGAACGATAGAGGATGCGTGGGTCCCCGCCCGGAAAGTCGCAGCGTGCCGTGCCGTAGTCGGGCATGAAGAGCGTATCGCCGACAAAAGCATCGCTTTCACCGATCAGATAAACCATGCAAGCAGGCGTGTGGCCGGGGGTATGCATGGCGGTGGCTTGGACGTTGCCAATCGCGAAGATTTCGTTGTCTTCAAACAAGTGGTCGAACTCAACGCCATCGGTGTTCATATCCTTGGCGTTGAAGACGCCCTTGAAGACTTTTTGCACATCACGGATGTGCGAGCCAATGGCGATCTGGCCGCCAAGATGCTTCTTCAAATAGGGCGCGGCCGAGAAGTGATCGGCATGAGCATGGGTCTCCAAATGCCAGATCACATGGAGTTGATGGTCTCGGACATAGGCCATGACCCGATCAGCGCTGGCTGTCGAGGTTCTGCCTGACTTCGGATCGAAATCAAGCACGCTATCGATCACCGCAGCAGCACGGGTCTCCGGATCAGAGACGATGTGGCTGACCGTGAAGGTCGCCGGGTCGAAAAAGGACTGGATGAGAGGTTGGTTCATGCACGGCTCCAAAGCGGCTCACAGGGGCAAGCAGACGGACGACAGTTTCGTCTGGGTTCGACATTTTCACAATATTATAAATTAGTGATGTTTGAAGTGTCATGGACTTCTTACACAGCGTTGTCGATTGGCTGCTTGGACCTCAAAAACAGCCTGCTGGTTAACGTGATTCACTCAAATTCACGTTTGGCAACATATTGGTGGGAAGAATGGAGGGCTTCGAGGGTTAACCGGCAAAAAACCACACAACGCCCGGCATCAATTACTGATTCGTGACGTAATGCAGCCTCTGAGCAACAAAGTTGAAACTCAGCTCCGTGACGGAGTTGTCACGATTCCTGAAGTCACTCAAGATAAAGGAGTTGCAGACCCAACCTGCGGCGCCACCCCCTCACTTTCTTAAAGACATCTTAAGATACGTGATGTCGAATTGGCGCCAATCAGTGGAAAAGCAGGGCCGTTCGTTGTGTTGGCCTACTTTTCGGGGTGCTTGGGTGCCCGGTTCGCCGGCTTCGTCAGTTTTATCTGATCCGTCTTTTTTCGGGGGAATCATGGCTTCTAAGAAGCATTTTTTCAAACGTCGTCCGGTCGCTACTGCAGCTGCCGTCGTAGCTCAGATCGCAGCGGCCACCAGCGCCTATGCGGGTATTGGTTTCGTGGATGCGGCAGATCCGCAAGGCAACCCGATCCGGGTTCAGACCTATTTTTCGACCAGTCCGTCCGGGCTGTACCACCATGTGCCTGTGCCACCGGAAACGCGAGCACCGTGGATCGATAAAAATGGCGTTGCCCGCCCCGCCCTGTTCCCCAATGCGTACAACCCCAACGGCTATCAAGGCTCGGGCAAAGCGTTCCGAAAATTTGTCGATCCGCTCTCACCGCTGGGCATTTTGCCGTCGCAAAAAGCGAACACGCTGACGGATCAATCACCGAAGTCGCTGCAAAAGACATCCAAATACATCCCTCTGGCCAGCGCTGAAAAGTGGCGCAGCCCGAACGGTGTCGTCACCACCGACGACTATTACGAACTCGCCTGCATTGAGTACACCGAACGCGTGCACTCGGATATCCGTAAGCCCACCACTTTCCGGGGCTACATGCAGATCGAAACCAACGCCATGAAGGCGGCGCGGATCGCCGCTGCAACGGCCAATGCCGCCAATCCGACCGGCCCACAGATCACGCCCGTCAGCAAGGGCATTCCGCTGTTCTACCCCTTGCAGCATTGGCCCAATACGCAAACCGTGGCCAACTTGGCTCCCGGCGCGACCATGCCGGGTGCTGATTGGCGCGGTCAGGATGACTATCGCGACCTAAGCCGCCCCATCATGATCCAAGACACCGATATCAACGGTGCCTTGCTGTTTGATGCTACTGGCAAGCCAGTCTTGAAACAGGCCATGGGTGTGGATGAAGCCCATTACCTTGGCCCAGCTGTGCTGGCGGTCCAAGGCACCCCCACGCGCTACAAGTTCTATAACCTGCTCCCGGCTGGACGTCCGGTGTTGCAAGCCGACGCGGCGGGCAATCCTGTGCGCGATGCCCAAGGCAACTTGGTCGTTCTGCAACGCAATGGCAATTTGCCCATTCCGGTGGATGGCTCCATCACTGGTTCTGGGATCGGCATTGACGGCATCACCACCTACACCCAAAACCGCATTGCGATCCACTTGCACGGTGGCGACACCCCGTGGGTCAGCGACGGTACCGCCCACCAGTGGTACGCCCCCGTGGGCGAGCACGACGCCACTGTGCCTGGCACCTTGGCCAGTGATCTCGGTGCAGACCCAGCACTGCTGAATCATTTCCTCTACGGTGCCAGCTACGCCCGCGTGCCGGACATGGCCGACCCAGGCCCGGGTGCGACCACCCATTACTACCCGAACGGCCAATCCGCCCGTTTGATGTGGTACCACGACCACGCCCTGGGCATCACCCGCCTGAATGCGTACATGGGTGAGGCTGCCCCGTATTGGCTCACCAGTCCGGCCGAACTGGATCTGATGGGCCCCACTCCCGGGATCAATCCTGCGGGCCGGGGCGTGATCCCAGGTCTGCTCGACACCATCCCTTTGGTGCTGCAAGAAAAGGCATTCGTCCCCGACGACATCGCCATGCAAGATGGCGCTTGGAACACCACCGCTTGGGGTGAACCGGGTGACTTGTGGTACGCCCACGTCTACGAAACCGTTCAAGACCCCGCATTGATGAACGGCTGGAGCCCTGTGGGACGCTGGCACTATGGCCCGTGGTTCTGGCCAGTGTTCCCAGCGCTCTACGCGCTGCCAACCGGGGCGTTCGGTGACGAAACGCTCACCCCTGAAAACTGGAACGACACTCCGATCATCAACGGCGTGATCTATCCGTACGTCGAAGTCGAGCCCAAGCCTTACCGCTTGCGCATGCTCAACGGCTCGAACGACCGGATGTTCACCTTCAACTTGTTTGATGCGGGTCCTCCAGTCACGGCCACGGATGCGATGGTTGCCACCTTCCCGGATGGGTTGATGCTGCCAGGAAGCCTGACCACCACCTACAACGCCGACGTCGGCGCTGATCTGCCCGTGCCCACACCGTCGTGGGCCAAGATCAACACCACGGTGCTGAATCCCAAAGGTCTGCCCACGTACGACCTGACCATCAACGCGGGCTGGGTGGCCGATGCCAAGGTGGCAGGCAAGTACTACCCGACTGAAGTCAAAATGGTGCCCGCCGCCCTCTCGGCAACACCGCGTTGCGCTCCTGGCGTGAAAGAGCCGACCCTCGGTCTGCCCGTTCGTCCGGATGGTTTCCTCACCACCACGTGTATTCCGGTGGATTGGCCTACCGACGGTCGCAACGGTGGCGTGCCCGACCCCTCCACGGTCGGCCCAGCCCTGTATCAGTTCATGAACGAAGGTGGTTTGCTGGCCAAGTTGGCGCCAACCCCGTCCCTGCCGACCAACCCGCTCTACGACAAGGGTCGTGCTGCCGTGTTGAACGTCAACACCACCGGTATTTTCCTCGGCAACGCTCAACGTGCTGACGTGGTGGTGGACTTCTCGCAGTACGCGGGCCGCACGCTGATCGCCTATAACGACATGTTTGCGCCGGTACCGGCAGGGGATCCGCGTAACGACTACTTCACGGGCGTGGGTGACCAAACACTCCAAGGTGGCGCAGAAGATACGCTGCCCGCCATGGGACCGAACACCCGCACTTTGATGCAGTTCCGGGTGCTGCCAACCTTGGCCAGTGGTGTAGCCCCCACAGCAGTGGATGCCATCACCAATCCGGCCAAGACCACTTTGCCCAGCATAGCCAGCCTGAAGGCAGAAATTCCGAAGGCTTACGCAGCGACCCAAGAACCGCCGGTGGTGGCTCAGGCGGCCTACAACGCCGCCTTCCATCCCACCAGCAACTGCCCGGCGATCGTGACGCCGAACACCGTGGGCTGCTGGGATGATGTGCGCTCTTACGCCAGCATCTACCTCAGTTCGCTCAAGCAGCCTTACTTCGACTTCGTCCCCGGCAACCCCGGCAAGTTCGACGCCATCATCGTGACCAACGGTGGTACGGGTTACGTGACAGCACCGCAGGTCGTCTTTACCGGCGGCGGCGCACCGACACCGGCCATCGCCAACGCCACGCTCAAAATCGGTCAGATCAACGTCTTGAACCCTGGCTCGGGTTACAGCGTGGCTCCAGGCGTGCAAATCGCCACCACCTTGGCCGGTGGCGGTGCTGTCGCTGAAGCCACCCTGCTGGTTCAAAGCGCCATCATCGCGAACGGCGGTTCGGGTTACACCACACCCCCTTCCGTGATGTTTGGTTTGCCCCAAACACCGACGGGGGTGCGTGCGACCGGTACGGCTGTTCTGACCAACGGCGTGGTCACGGGCATCACGATCACCAATCCGGGCTCGGGCTACTCGGCCATGCCGCTTGTGACCATTGCAGCCCCTCCGGCCGGTGGAACCCAAGCTGTTGCAACCGCCAGCGGTGGTGTCTCTGCCTTCCACCTGATCCCGATCGATCCGACCAATCCGGGTTCAGCGGGTGGGGGCGGCTACACCGACATGACAACGGTGACGATCACCCTGACACCGCCGGATTTGGCGGGTGGTGTGGCACCGACGCTGCAACCGGTGGGCTCCGTCATGGACGTGACCTTGGCCACCGACACCAAGAGCTATCTGACGCTGCCGACGGTCACGTTGGTCGGTGGTGGTGGTGCGGGTGCGGTGGCGCAGATCTTGGGTACGACCGCCATCACCGATGTGAACGGCAACTTGGTGACACCGCCGACCAACGGCACCACCTTGGCCCGCTACATGATCAAGGGCAAGGCCATTCAGGAGTTGTTCGATCCGACCTTCGGTCGTTTGAACGCCACCTTCGGCGCCGAACTGCCCTTCACCAGCGCGCTGACACAGACAACGATTCCGCTCGCCTTTGTCGATCCGCCGACCGAAATCATCAATGACTTCGAGACCCAAGTCTGGAAGTTGACCCACAACGGCGTCGATACCCACCCCGTGCACTTCCACTTGATGAACGTTCAAGTGGTGAATCGTGTGGGCTGGGACGGGTTCATCACCCCGCCAGATCCGAAGGAAATCGGTTGGAATGAAACGGTGATCATGAATCCGTTGGAGGACATCATCGTGGCGCTCAAGCCCAAGCGTACTGCTGTTGGCGGTGGCTTTGGTTTCCCACAAAGCGTGCGCTTGATGGATCCGACCCAACCAGAAGGTTCACCGTTTGGCTTCACCCAAATCAGCATCACTTCCGGTCTACCCACTCAGGTGGTCAACGCGGTGATGAACTTTGGCTGGGAATACACGTGGCACTGCCACATCTTGGGCCACGAAGAAAACGACTTCATGCGCGCCTTGGTGTTCAACATCCACGAAGCTCCGCCGGTGGCACCCTCAGGTCTGAAGGTCAATACGGCGACAGGTGTGATGCCTGCCTTCGTACCGGGTCAAGGCTACGCTGGCGTGCCCTTGGCATGGACCGACAACTCTGCGACCGAATATCAGCAGATCCTGCAACGTGCTGAAGGCGCGACCAGCACAACCTTCACCACGATCGCAACACTGCCGGCCAATCAGACGTCGTACGTCGATACCAAGGTGGACGGTCCGGTCACGTATCGCTACCAGATCACCGCTGTGGGTGCGGCCGGTCAAGCCGTCTCGCCGATCTTTAACGTCACCACACCCAGTATTCCGCCAGCAGCGCCGTCTGGACTGGTGGCCAGTCAGGTGGGTGCCGGTGTGCAGTTGAACTGGGTGGACAACTCGACCACCGAAACCAACTTCGTGATCCAGCAGTCTGTCAACGGTGGCGCCTTTACAGCGGTCGCCACGATGAACAGCGCGACCAAGACGGCCGTGGGTGGCACGATCAGCTACACCATCCCAGCAGCCGTCACGGGCAGCGTGGTCTATCGTGTGGCGTCGAATAACTTGACCGGCAACGCCAACTACAACTCGGCTTTTGCGATGTCGGCACCGGTGAATGTCAATGGCGCTCCGCTCCCGCCGACTTCGCTGACTGGCGTGGCCATCTCTGAAACCCAAGCTCAGTTGACTTGGACCGATGCATCGAACAACGAAGGCAGCTTCGTGGTGCAAATGTCCGATGTGACCAACCCAGCGGTTGTCACGCCGTTCACGACTGTGGGTACGGTGCCTGGTTTGCCCAACAAGGGCAGCTTGGCCAGCTTTATCGCCCCGGTCTTGAATGGCCACAGCTATGTGTTCCAAGTGGCGGCGGTTGGTTTGGGTGCTGCACCGCAACCCACCTCTGCTTACAGCACATCGGCCATCGTGCCCGTGAAGTTCCTGCCGGCTGCGCCAACAGGGGTGAACGCGACCATCGTCTCGCCAACCCTGATCACGGTGAAGTGGACAGATGCGGCCAACAATGAGACCAACTACACCGTTGAAGTCTCGGCTGACGGTGGTGTGACTTGGGCGCCAGTGGCCACCGTAGCGGGTGTGACAGGCACAGGTACGGCACTGAGCAGCAACTTCACCACACCGGTGTTTGGTAATGCCTACCTGTTCCGTGTGAACGCAGTCAATGCTGCGGGTCAAACGTCCATGCAGTCCCCGGTGGCGATCTTTGCACCCAGTCTGGCCAACCTGACGGCGGTTTCGAATGCACCCAATACCGTGACCCTGAACTGGGTTGACGGTGGGCCCCTCGAAACGGGCTACAAGATTGAGCGTCAGATCGGTGCAGCCGGTGCGTGGACATTGCTCGGCACGACAGCAGCCAACATCAAGACCTACACCGCCATCGGTCTGACGGCCAACACGGCCTACAACTTCCGGATCACTCCGGTCAATGTTGCAGGTGTGGTGACCCGAGCTGGTTCGCCCGTGGTTGCTCCCGTGACCACCCAAGCGCTGCCGAGCGCCCCGACGGGTGTGATTGGGGTGAAAGCAACGCCAACGTCCGTCACAGTCAGCTGGGTCGATAGCTCGACCAACGAAACGGCCTTCCAAGTTCAACGCTTGAACGGTGCCGTTTGGACGACGGTCGCGACGGTCACGAGCGCCAACGCCGCGACCATCGGTACGTTGCTGAGTTCAACGATTGCCAACTTGGCGATCGGGACCACTCACAGCTTCCGTGTGGTGCCCATGGCGGGTACCTTGCCGGGCACGCCAAGTGCTACGGTCAGCGTTGCGCTCTAAAAGCGCATGATGAGGGTTGGAAAGACCCACCTCGAAAGAGGTGAGACTTTCCAACCCTCTTTCATTTTCAGCACCCGTTTCAGAGTCATCCCCTGTCCTCTTATGTGGCCGCTCATGCTTTCTCATCGTTCAATGTCACGCGTCGCCCGTCATCGGGCCCATGGGGTGCTGTTAAGCGCCTTGGTCATGTGGGCCGGTGCTGTCTCCGCAGCCCCCCCAGCAGCAGCGGCAAACAGCGCCTCACCGGCTTCGGCGGCGGCATCATCCAGTGATCTGATCATCGGTCGGGCCAAGGGCGCACTTCCTGACCCGAAAGATCGGCTCAGCTACACCTATGGCGTCCAAACGGCCCGAAGTTTGCTCAAAAACGACACCGCCTACGATCTGGACATGCTGATTCAAGGTCTGCGTGATGTCTTGGATGGCCGTCAATTGCTGCTTTCTGAGCGTGACATGAACGCCACATTGAGTGACATGCAGGTCAAAATACAACGCCGACTTGCCTCTGACCGGACGCATCTCAGCGCAAAAAACAAGTTGCGCGAAGAAGCATTCTTGGCGGATTACCGCAAGAAACCCGGCGTGCAGGTTCTTACCGGCAACGTCATGGTCACACCGATCAAGACGGGCACCGGCGTCAAACCCCTTGAAGAAGATGCCATTGCGGTGAACTTCCGAGCGGTGCTGCTCGACGGCACCGAATATGACGTCACCGAAATTGGCAAGCCCCAAATCACACGCGTTGCCGATCAAATCATGGGACTGAAAACAGCCCTTAAAGCAATGCCCGTGGGCTCCATCTGGGAGGTGATCGTTCCGGCGGTGTTGGCGTATGGCGAACGCGGCATCAACGGTAAATTGGCACCCAATGAAACGTTCCGGTTCATGATCGAACTGGTTGCCGTGCGACCGCAGCAATGAAGATCATGCGCCCCCGCATGGCTTTAGCTTTAGCCCCCCAACTGACGGCGTGGGCGCTGATCTTGGTCGGTGCTGCATGCGCGGCGCCCAGAGTGCTCTTGGCTCAGCCCGTGACCGCCGCCGCCTCGCAAGCCATGTCACCCACCTCACCGGTCCACAACCGACCTGCTTCTGTGGGCTGGAGCCAAGGGATCCCCGCCCAAGATCCTGACTTGGTGGCGTGGGGGCGCAAGATTTATCTGGAAGGCCGTCGGCCCAACGGCGAGTGGGTGCGAGGGATGCGTTACGGCAATGTGCAAGCCTCGGGAGAAGCCGTTGCTTGCGTGATGTGCCACCGCCGAAGCGGCTTGGGTGCGGTCGAAGGGACGTTGCAAATCAGCCCGATCTCGGGTCGATATCTGTTTGACCAAGATGCACGCGCCGTGGTCAATATGAACCTGCGCGTTCGCAAAGCCTTCAACCAGCGCCACGCACCGTACACGTTCGAGACCTTGGCTCAGGCCCTGCGTTCCGGTGTTCATGTCAGCGGCACAGAACTTAATCCCGTGATGCCGCGTTTTGAACTGAGCGATCACGACGTGCAAGGCATCTCCGCTTACCTGCGTCAACTGTCGGCCAGTTGGTCACCGGGTGTCACACAAGATCGCATTCGCTTTGCCACCGTCATCACGCCCGATGTTGCCGCTGAACGCAAGAAGACTTTCTTAGAAACCTTGCAAGCCGTTATTCGGCAAAAGAACAGTAACTTTGTTCCCGGCCAACGCACCATGTCGAGTGCCGCGGAGATGGTGCTCAAAACACAACGCGTCTGGGATCTTGATGTTTGGGAGCTCAAAGGCCCGGCTTCGACTTGGAACGATCAGTTGACGGCCTTTTACCGTGAACGTCCGGTGTTTGCCTTGATCTCCGGGTTGGGGGGCGATACGTGGGAGCCCATTCACGATTTCTCTGAACGCACGGGCCTGCCCTGTTGGTTCCCCAGCGTCACGGCGGCCCCCGATCAGGCGGAGGATGGTTTCTACAACATCTACTTTTCGCGGGGTGTCATGCTGGATGCGGACGTCTTGGGACGCCATCTGCGCACCTTGCAAGCGCAAGCTCAGCCTACTCGGCGCTTGATTCAGATCGTGGGTCCTGAGTTAGCCCACCGTCGGGCCGCGCAAGCCTTGAGCACGGCGCTACAAGGCAGCGGCATCACCGTCGAACAACACCCCCTGGGTGCTGATACCCAGGGCATGCTTGGCGGCATGAAGGCCGATGAGGCGGTGATGTTTTGGCTCTCCACGCCTCAACTGGAGACCTTGGCCAAGTGGCCTGTTCCCAAAGGGGCCGTTTTCTTCTCTGCACGTTTGACAGGCGGTGAAGCTGCCGCCTATCCCACGGCTTGGACAACCCAGTTGCAGCTGGTCTACCCTTACGAACTACCGCAGAAACGCCAAGCAGGGCTGCTTTATTTCAAGCAATGGCTGAGCACGCGCAAGCTGGCGTTGGTGGACGAAATCTTGCAGTCCGAGGTCTATTTCGCCCTTGACTACCTCAATGACACCGTCGTCGACATGCTGGACAACCTGCACCGCGACTACTTGCTAGAACGGGCAGAAAACATGCTCAGTTTGCGCGAGGCCTCACGGGCCGAAGATCAGGCCCGGGATTGGATCAGTCCTCGTCAGCAGGCTGTTCACAGCGGTGAGCCTTTACGGGCCCTCCCCTATGGCACACCATCAGCACGCATGCCTCGCCCTCAAGCGCATCGCGGTGAATCTTATTCATCCATGACCAAACGTGAAAGCACCACGATTTATCCACGGCTGAGCTTGGCCCAAGGTCAGCGTCAAGCATCGAAGGGCGGATACATTGTGCGTTTCACCAACCCTACGGCCGGCAATATCGATGTGACGGCACAGACCGATTGGATCGTCCCATGAGTCCCATCACTCTTCCTCGTCTTGTGATCACCGCCCTGCTCACTGCGGCGTCTGTGGGCTCGTTGGCGGCTGATTCGGCACACGATCACAGCCATCACGCCGCCACCCATGTCAACGCCGATGCCATGGCGCTGAGCAGTCGATCGCAAGCCATCACATTGCCAGACGTGGATGTGGTCCGTGATGACGGTCAACGCATGCGTTTTCCTCAAGCCATCGATGATGGTCGCCCGGTCGTTCTTGATTTCATCTACACCTCGTGCACGGCCATTTGCCCGGTCACAAGTCAGGTTTTCATGGAATTCCGGGAACTCTTGGGGCCGACACAACGCGATAGCGTCAACATGGTTTCGGTGTCCATCGACCCGGAACAAGACACGCCCCGCCAACTGAGCAAGTACGCCAAACGCTTTGGCAGTGCCGGCACTTGGGCGCATTACACGGGTAGCACCAAAGATTCGGAAACCATTCAGCGCGCCTTCAATGTCTGGCGTGGGGACAAAATGAATCACCAGCCCGTGACATTTATCCGCGCGGCCGTCGGTCAACCTTGGATCAGAATCGACGGGTTCTTAAGTCCGACAGATCTACTGACCCAATACCGTCAACAAGTGCCCCTGCCCGCAGGGAAGAAATAAGCTCTCCCACTGAACCACCAGCACACGGTGTGCCGGTAAAAACCAAGGATGTCCACCATGAATAAGCAACTCTCCATCTTGGCTTGCCTGCTGTTGCCTTTCGCGGCCGCTCAAGCACAACAAGCCCCCACAGCGCCAACCACACCGACTTCGACCGTGGCGCCAAACCATGTCACCGCGACAGCCAAGTCGCAACAAACGCGTCATGCCAAAGACGCAGCCTGCCAAAAGGCTGCTCGTGACAAGGGCTTGCGCGATCAGGCGTTCAAGGAAGATGTGATGGCCTGCATGAAGTGAGGTGAGATGCGGTGAGCCGCAAGGCCACCGATCTGAAACAGCCGCTGCATGAAATCACTCAGCGCATCATCGGCGTCAAAACACGCGGGGGCATGACCGTCGTCGTCCCCCCGGATGCGGCACCGCTGGCAGCTACTGCCGCAGAAAAAGTAAATCGCCAATCGGCATACGTTTTGGCCGTCCCAAAATTGGGCAGTCGCGGATCAAAGTTAGCAGTGCGAAAAGGTTGACCGCTGGCTTGGCTATACACCCCTGCGATACGCCCACCCAAACGAATCAACCCCCAGTCCTGGTTGGGCGCCAAGGGGTCGCGGTAGAGTTTGCGGATATGCCTCACGGGCATGGGATAACGGGGATCAGACACCAAATCCTCCAGCCGCAAAGGCAACTGTCGGAGGCCATTGGGCGGGCGTTGGTAATACGACTCGATGGCCAATCGGTATTGCAACCCGACATAGAGCAGATCTTCTTCGGCCATGCGCTGACGCTCATCGGCCCACCGCTGGCTGATCAGCACGGTGGTGTAACTAGCGACAGCCAAAAACACCAGCACCCCAAGAAGAAGCACGCCGCGCGACGGGGATCGCAGCCTTGCAGGTGCTTGGCGACAACGACGAGACATGCGTGTTACTCCGAGGCGGCAGGACTGAGGCCCGGCACACCCGCACCGAACGAGTCCTCAGGCGTGGCCGCTGCACTGCGCACATCAAACACATTGCCTTTGCCAGCATCCGGTGGTGGCAGGACCGTCCAGTCCATTTTTTCGGTCAGGGGATCGATGGGAATAGCTCTTAGATAGCGTCGCGTCACCAAGTCTTCGAGCTGGTCAGGGTAGCGCGCGTTATCGCCGTAATACTTGTCGATCGCCTCGCGCATCAACGCTAGATCCTGCTGCTGAATCTGGCGCTTCCCCCGCTCCAAGGCTTGGAAATATCGGGGCATGGCCAAAGAAAGCAGCAAGCCGATGACCGTCATCACCACGATCAACTCGATCATGGTGAACCCGCGCTGCCACCGAAGCCTGAACGCATCACCACTCTTCATAGGGCACACCATTGAGTCCCTTGCCTTTGGCTTGAGAATAAACGTCAAAAACATCGTTGCCCGGAAACGGTGAGTCAGGCAGGCTGCTGTAAGCCCGTAACCCCCACGTATTTTCAGGGGGCATATCGTTGGGGGCGAACGGATCACGCGGGATGCGTCGCAAGAAGTACATCCGCTCATGGGTTGGCGAGCGCTGGTTTTCAACCCCTGAAACCAGCACCATCAAATTGGGGGGATACCCCGAATCCCCAGGCCGACGTTGGATAAAGCCTTGGTCGAAGGCCACTTTGTAGCGATCAAGGCCGTTGCGGATGTCATAAAGTGCTTGGCGCAAGGCCACCTCTCGGGCGCGCTGCACGCTCAACTCCACCAACGGTGCCGCCAACAAGGCAAGTAACCCCAGCAAAGCCAAGGTCACCACCAGTTCCATCAAGGTGAAGCCGCGTGATCGAGGCCCGGGCCTGCCCACCCAAAGCTGTCGGCGGTTCACCATACAGGCGGTAGCCATGCCATGGATCAAGGCTTGGTGCCGGAGGGCGTGGGGGTCGCCGGTTCAGCCGCTGGTGGTTCAGGCGCTGGCGTTGGATCAGCCGCCGGCTCAGGTGCTGGCGGTGTCGGCGCTGAACCGGCGCCACCATAAGCGCCGGGGGTATACGGCGTACCGGGTGCCGGCATCAGCGTCCGCCCCGGCAAGCGAATGGGCATCACCGTTGGCAACCCGGGCATGCCCGACGGGATCGGGGCGATACCGCCAGTCCCAGTGCTCGTGGCTGGAGCCGTTTCCCCCACCGACAATTTGCCCGGATGCACAGGACGCGGGGGCGTATTCTGCGGCGGTTGCGGCATCACCGTGGGGGGGACGGCGGCGGCCGCAGGTGCAGCAGGTGTCATCACCCCAGCAGGTACGGTCGATGGTGGTGGCGTCAATGCAGCAGCCCCTGCCTTGCCATCACCCAACTTCAACACCTCCATGGCATCCACACGCAAAGGCCGACTACGAACGGCCGACTCGCTACCGGTGTAGATATCGTTTGTGCGCTGCCCCGCTGAAGCCAAGGGGCGAATCACATGCGGGGTGATCGAAAGCACGATCTCGCTTTTCTTCGAGTCATCGGTATCGCTGCGGAAAAGCGCCCCAATGATCGGCAACTGTCCCAGACCAGGCACCTTGTTGGCCGCATTACGGTCTTCATCATTGATCAAACCCGCCAACACCTGCGTTTCACCATCGTGCAACCGAAGGGCCGTTTGCGCTGTGCGCGTGCCAATTTGGTAAGCAGAACCTGACGCCGTGGTGATCGTGCCGGCAATGGTGCTCACCTCCAAATTCACTTTGATGCCGACATCGTTATCTGCGTAAACCTGGGGCTCGACTTCAAGCTTCAGCCCCACATCCAGGTACTGAATCGAGCCGGTCATCACGTTACTGGTGCCCCCCGTTCCGCTCCCCGGCGAGATCAAGTTGGTGATCACCGGAACCCGGTCACCGACCATGATCCGGGCCTTTTCCTTGTGCCGGGTACGAATGCGCGGGCTGGCCAAGATATTGGCATCCGAATCAACCAGCTTCAGGTTCAGTCCCAACGACAACGGCGTCACCAGCAAATCATTGCCCGTCACCGCCCGCATGCCACCAATCGTCAGGGCACTCCCCGCAGTACTCGTGCTGCCGGTGGTCGATGTGGCTGATGAACTCACCCCGGGTGTCGAAATCGACACCGCATTGGGCCACTGCAACCCCAAAGCGCGTGAACGGGTCGATGAGACTTCCAGCACTTCGACTTCGAGCATCACTTCTGGGTCAGCCACATCGTTGGCGGCCACCAGTTGTTCAGCCACCGCAATCACATCGGCCGTTTCACGCATCACCAAGGTGTTGGTGCGCGCATCGGTGACGATGTCTTTGATCTTCAGCATGCTCTTGAGCACATTGGCCATGTGGGCCGCATCGACATTGCTGAGCTGGAAGGTGCGCACCCGCAACTCGGCGTAATCCTTTTGCTTGGCGGGCGTGGCCGGGTAAATCATCAGCGAATTGGCGTTGAGCGTGCGCTTTTCAAGCTGGTTTTGCAGCAAGATCAGATCGATGGCATCTTCGACGCTCGCGTCTTTGACAAAGATCGTGGTGCGCAAATCGGTTCGGATATCGCGATCGAGCACGATGTTGATGCCGGTTGAGCGCGAGATGGCTTCAAACACCTGCCGCACAGCCGCATCACGGAACTGCAACGTCACCGGCTTTCTGAGCACCGACTTCGAAGCCCCCAGCCGATCTTCCTTGGCCTGCCGTTCAGCGTCCATTCGATCGTTGAAACCCCGCTGCATGCTCTGTGCACCCGGGTGATTGGGCATGTCCCGCAGGACTTTGCGCACCAAGTCTTGGGCTTGCTCCCAATGCCCGGCTTGGGCTTGACGTTCGGCCTCTTGCAACTGCTCTTCGCTATGCCGGCGCAATTCAATTTGCTGCAAAGCCCGCAAAGCTCGGTCGTTGTTCGGGTCGATCTTCAAGCTATCCGTGAGCCGCTCTGCCGCCGTATCAAGCTGACCTTGGCCGTACGCGACATCGGCCGCTTGCAGCAAGCGTTGCACCGCGATCTGACGCTGGGTCAGATAGTCCACACGGTAGCGCGCATTGCCAGGTTCCAGCTCGTTAGCCTGGCGCAGTTGCTCCAAACCATCAGGAACCTTGCCGTTGGCCACCATATCCAAGCCTTCGCTGTGATGGCGCTGAGCCGCACAGCCGGCCAACATCATCAACACAGCCATCGCAGTCACAGTCAGGCTTTTGCTTATTGTCATGACGAAACTCCGTCGATTCCCAATTTCAAGATCGTGTTGTCAGCAGGCCAGACAAAACGCAATTCACGTGCACCCACTCCTTCTAGCTTGAAGCCACCTTCAAGCATCTCCCCAGGACGAGCCAACAAGATTTTTTCGCCCATCAGCAAGAACACCTGCGGCTGACTGCCATCGCGGTCGGCAAGCATGCCCAAGAAGCGATAAGGCAGCACGGGCCTCGGAGGGGGGGGTGGCGGCGGTGCCACCACCGGGGCAGGAGGCGGCGGCGGCGGTGCCACCACCACGGCAAGTTTGGACGGTGGCGGCACGGGCGGTGGCAAAGCGCCGAAGGGACTCCGCGCCGGCACCTCGATCAACACCCGCCGCAGGGGTACTTGCGCCGTGGTGCACACATCATCAGCGCTCGAAGCAGCGCGCGACGATGATGGGGCCGACGAGGTCGATGTCGCAGCCCGGTCCCGTCGTGCCACAGGAACGACCACCTCATCCGGTTGTTGGACGAACTGAATCCAACCCGACCACGCCACCACCACCAAGGCAGCTGTGCCTAAAAGCCATCGCCGTTTTGAGGCCATGCCCTCGGGACGGATCGGTGCCATCAGAGGTCACTCCGGAAGAAAAGACTCAGGTGCAGCACCACCCGCAACTGACTTGGGTCGGTGCTGGCGCTACGGTCAATTTGCATGCTGTCCAGAGCCGCATTGGGCATATGGTTCAGTGTCAAAGCCATGAAGCGCCGCAGTTGGACATAGTTCCCGGTGGCCGGCAAGGTCACACGCAGGCGTGACAAACGCGGTTCCTCGATTTGCACCGAATAATCGACTCGGTCTGGGCTGAGGCCACTTTTCTCCAGCTCTTGGAGCAGTTCATCGATCAAACGGCCTCGATCTTTCAGGCTCGGTAAGCCGTCGCGCATCTCGTCGCGTGGATCGCGCCCCGCCCGCACCAAGGCATCACTGCGCTGGCGTTGCAAAGCCATCTGTGCCACTTTTTGATGCAGCATGTCAGCCTGTTCGGCCTCCAGCGCTGGCATCGCCTGCCAAGCCAAGAAGGCCGCCAGCAGCACCAGTCCCAAGCCCAGCAGGCCGGGCCAACCGAGGTGCTGAAGGGCCCACCAACGCAGCTGGTTCAAGCGCACGTTCATGGCCGCGCCTCCGTCGAGGTGGAAGCCGCTGAAGCGGGCGAGGAAGCAGCCGGTGCCCCCAGCAACGAGGAAGAAGCACTCAGCCGATCCTTCCACGACGCTGTGAGCGAGAACTCCAGTGGATTGCCCGGCGTGTCCTTGAGCCGTTCATGGTGCAACAACACCACCTGACCCAAACCCGACTGGGTTTCAAGGCTGATCAGATACGCCGCCATGGCTTTGAAATCGGTCGCCTCCCCCGTGACGCGCAGCAGCCCGGAACCGGCATCCGGCTCCAAGCGCTTCAAGGTGATGCCGTTGCGGCTTTGCTCGAAGATCGCCATCAGATCTTCCCAAGGGGCCGCCAAATAGCCTGCGACCGCATCGATCTGCGCGTGGCGCCGACGGTCCTCAGGGCTCATGGTGGCCATCGCCGCACCGCGAGTGCCCTTGGCCGGCACAAACAGCGCCGACATGTTGTGTCGCTCAGCTTGCACCCGGGTGTGAAGCTCGTACCAAGCGAGTCCCTGCCAAACAGCCAAGCTGACACCCAGCACCACCCACGCCCAACCCACGCGGTGATCGCCCCCCGTGCCCTGACGGGCGAAATCGAGACTCGGCCAACTCATGCCACCGCTCCCACACCAGAACCCAAGATCAACCAACCCTGCTCACGCGCTTGAGGTGCCAGCAACTGGTGCTGGGCCGGGGTGGCGGCGATCAGAAAAGCTTGCGGACCGGCCAGAGGTTGCAAGCGCTGCCAGAGCGTTTCGGTCTGGCGCCAATCCAGCCGGTGCCAAATCACATCGTCCAACCCCGCCGCCGACATCGGCACCACCATCACGCCGTGCTCACGCACAAAGGCCCAGACTCGGCCGCCGCCAGCCACCATGCGCCGACGCGTAGCAGGCATCAAACGCTGCACCCGAGCCAGATCAACCATCAGCTCAGGCTGGATGGCAACGGGGCGCAAGCCACGCTCGAACAACACAGCCAACCAAGCATCCAACAACGTCGATTCGATGGCCGCCAACAACCAAGCACGCCCACCGGGAGCCATGGCATGGCGAACGTAGAGCGCCTCATGACCCAAGGCTTTGGCGAAATGCGCCAAGGCTTGCTTGGGCACCTCGGCCCACGCACCCAGTTGTACCGGCATGAGTTCGAAATACAGGCAATCGTCACCCAGCACCACCCGAACCCGCTTCGGGATCTCGACGCCTTGCAAGCTCAGGGCCTCAAGCGCGGCTTCCACCGCCACCCGGCCACTGCCCTGCCCCCGTGCCTGATATGTCAGCTGGGCTTGCCAGCGCCAGCCTTGGCGCGCACGCACCCACACAGCCGCATCGCAGTGATGCGGCGCCAGATGCAAGCGCAGCTCACTCTTCCACAGCAGTGACACGATTGGCTTCCTCCAAAGTGGTCAGACCGTCGGCAACGCATTGCAAAGCAGCGTCACGCAAAGTGTTCAGGCCGCGCTCTTCGGCGGCTTGGCGCAACACGGCCGGGCTGGCGCGCTCCGCAATCAAACTTTTGAGGCCGATGTCCAGCGCCATGGTCTGGGCGATGGCGCGTCGGCCTTTATAGCCGGTGCCCCGGCAGTTGACACAGCCCAGCCCTTTCATGAAACGCCAGCCTTCGGCTTCAGGCGGCAAGCTGCTGGCCTGACGACGTTCCTCAGAAACAATCTCGGGCTCAGCGCACTCGGGGCAGATTTTGCGCACCAAACGCTGCGCAAGCACCCCGTTCAAGGCCGCGACCAAGTTATAAGGATCGACCCCCATGGTCGCCAAGCGGCCGATCACGTCAAACACATTGTTGGCGTGCACCGTGGCATAGACCTGGTGGCCGGTCAGCGCGGCTTGGACCGCGATCTGGGCGGTTTCGGCGTCGCGCATTTCACCCACCATGATCCGGTCCGGGTCGTGGCGCAGGATGGAGCGCAGGCCGCGCGCAAAGGTCAGCCCCTTGGCCTCGTTCACCGGGATTTGCAGCACATCGGAGAGCTGATATTCGACCGGATCTTCGATGGTGATGATCTTGTCTTCACCGCTGTTGACCTCAGAGAGCACACCGTAAAGCGTGGTGGTCTTGCCCGAACCCGTCGGGCCGGTGACGAGAAACAGCCCATACGGCAGCTGAGCCATGCGGCGAATGAATTGCAACTGCACCTCGTTGAAGCTGAGGTGTGTCAGGCTCAGGCGGTCGTCAGCGGCGAGCTGATAGCGGTCGAGGATCCGCAGCACCGCGTCTTCGCCGTAGAGGTTGGGCATGATCGAAACCCGCACATCGACGTTGCGCCCCGCCATACGCAATTTGATGCGACCGTCCTGCGGCAGGCGGCGCTCGGTGATGTCCAGATTGGCCAGCACCTTGATGCGGGAGATCACGCGTGCGGCGTAGTCTTGGCCATCTTGTCGGACCACGTTTTGCAACACACCATCCAAGCGGTACTTCACCACCAAGCCGCGCAGCGCGCATTCCAAGTGGATGTCGCTGGCACGCGCCTTGAGGGCGTCGTAGAGCGTCGAGTTGACGAAGCGCACCACCGGACTGTCGTCGGTGCTGATGTCGGCCAGCGAGAGCTGCAAGGCATCTGAATCCTCGCTGCTCGCCCCGCTCGGATCAAGATCCAGATCGCTGCCTTGGGCGTCCAAGGCGCGCATGTCGCGCTCCATGCGCACATAAAAAGCCTGAACTTCCTCGCGGTCGGCCACGGCAAACCGCACCCGGGGGTGGCCTGCCGAGCGGATACGGGCTTCGAGCCAAAGTCGGGTGGCCCGATCTTGCGGATCGGTGAGGATGATCAGATCGCCCGCCAGCTCATCGCGCAGCGCCAGCACCAAGCGGCGCCGCCCTTCAGCAAAGGGGATCAGCTGCGAGTTGATGTGCTGGGTATCCCACTCGGCAAGGTGGCTCCACGGCAGACCCAGATCCACCGGGGCCACAGGACTGACAGGACTGACAGGATTCACAGAGGTCACGGAAGAGGTCGTCATCACTGGATGCTGGAAGCCAATTGGAAAATCGGCAGGTACATCAAAACCACGATGCCGCCCACCACCAAACCGATACCCAGCATGACGATGGGCTCGATCAAACGGCCGGCGCGTTCAAGCTGGCGCTCGACGATGGCGTCATGCACATCGGCCAGCCGGTCCAAAGCGACATCCAGCGCCCCGGTTTGTTCCGCCACGCGCAAGACCCGCAGACCCAAGTTATCAAGCAGCTTTTCTTGGTGCAGCGCCGCTGCCAAGGGGGCCCCAGCCGTGGCTTGGGCCAAAGCGAGATCGAGCCGGGGCCGATCGGGCGGCGCCAACAAATCGCGGCACATGGCCAACGCTTTGAGCGCCGGCACCCCGGAGCGCACCAGCATGGCAGCACTGCGGGTCATCTGACTGTGGCCAAAAAGCAAGACCAACTCACGCAGCCAAGGCATGCGGATGGCCACGTTCACCGCCATTTGCTCGATGCGACCGTTGCGCACCGCCTGCACCAGCGACCAGCCCACCCAACCCAGTATCGCTGCAAGGCTCAGCCAGACGGGGGTTTGCACGCCGTGCAAGGTTTTGCCAAAGACGATCAGCACTTTGGAGAGCATCGGCAGCTCCTGCTGGGTGCTTTCCAGCACCAAGGCAAAACGCGGCACCACATAAATCAGCAAAAACAGCACCACCAACATCGCCACCGACACCAGCATGAGCGGGTAGACCAAGGCCGAGACCAGCTTGCCGCGCATCACGCGCAGACGCGCCGCGTTGAGCGCAAAGCGGTGCAAGCTCTCGCCCAAATCGCCGGTCATCTCACTGGCCTTGACGCACGCCAAAATGGCCGGGCCAAAGGCGCCGGACTGCATCGCCGCTGAGAGCGATTCACCCTGCTGTAAACGTCCCGTGAGGCGATCCAAGGTCAGCGCCGCCGCCCCGTTGGCCCGTTCGCGATAGGTGCGCAGCGCTTCCATCACGCCCAAGCCGGAGCGCAGCATCAAGCTGACGTCTTGGGCAAACAGCTCTTCATCAATGTTGCGAGCCCGTGGGCTCGGGGTGCTTTGCAGCACCGACTGTCCGGCCATCGGCATGGGTTTTGTGTCCTAGGCCGGCTTACCAAGACGTCACGTCAGCGGCTTCGCCATCGCCACCGGGCTGGCCGTCGGAGCCCAAACTCAGCAAGTCGTAATCCCCATGCGTACCCGGAGCGCGGTACTGATAAGGACGCTGCCAAGGGTCGTTCGGAATTTCGCGCTTGAGGTACGGACCTTGCCAGCGCGCGGCGTTCGGCGGCGCTTGGCGCAACGCCGCCAAGCCTTGCTCGGTGCTGGGGTACTGGCCCAAATCCAGCCGGTACTGGTCCAAGGCCTGACCGAAAGACTCGATCTGCGCCTTGGCCACCTTGGCGTTGCTCTTGCCGAGCTGATTGAAGTACTGCGGCGCCACGATCCCCGCCAGCAAGCCGATGATCACCATCACCACCAGCAATTCGAGCAGGGTGAAGCCCCGCTGCGAGATCACTCCTCGGCGACGGGATCGGGGCATGGGCATGGAGACGGTGGAGTGCATGGGCATGGGAACGTCCTCGGCATGACGGGAAAGAGCCGCGAGTTTAATGCCCTCCCCCGTACGCCATGCCCCGCTTACACCGACTCAGATGCCTTCCGGCCCGAAATCGAGCACAACCGGACGACTTTTCCAAATTTCATCGGCGTATTGCGCAATCGTCCGGTCTGACGAAAACGGCCCCATACCCGCAATGTTGAGCACCGTGCGGCGGGTCCATTCGTCGCTGTTGCGGTAAATCGCATCCACCTTCGACTGGGTTTCGACATAACTGGCGTAGTCGGCCAAGAGCAGATAGTGATCACCCCAGTTCACCAAGGTGTCGAAAATCTGCTGGAAGCGACCCGGCTCGTCGGGGCTGAACACGCCGTCCCGGATCGCGTTGAGCGCTTGGGCCAAAGCGGGGTTGCTTTCGTAGATCTGGCGCGGCTGGTAGCCATGGGCCCGAATCTCAGCCACCTGCGGCGTGGTGTTGCCGAAGATGAAGATGTTGTCGGCACCGACGTTGTCCAAAATTTCAACATTGGCGCCGTCGAGTGTGCCGATGGTGAGCGCACCGTTCAGGGCGAACTTCATGTTGCCGGTGCCCGAAGCCTCGGTGCCGGCGGTCGAGATCTGCTCCGACAAATCCGCCGCCGGGATGATGATCTCGGCCAAGCTGACGCTGTAGTTCGGGATGAACACCACCTTCAAACGATCACCGATGCGCTCGTCGTTGTTGATGACGCGCGCCACATCGTTGATCAACTTGATGATCAGCTTGGCGGTGTGATATGCCGACGCGGCCTTGCCGGCAAAGACCACCACACGCGGCACCCACTGCGCGTCCGGGTTGTCGAGGATGCGCTGATAGCGCGTGATGACGTGCAGCACGTTGAGCAACTGGCGCTTGTACTCGTGGATGCGCTTGACCTGCACATCAAACAGCGCCTCGGGCTTGAGCGTGACGCCCAAGTGTTGTTGCACGTAGCGCGCCAGACGTTCCTTGTTCTGCCGCTTGACGCGGCGCACCGCGCCCAAAAAGCCTGGCAACTCCATGGCGTGACGCAGGCCATCGAGCTGATCGAGCTGCCGCCGCCAGCCGCGACCGACACGCTGATCGATCAAGTTGGCCAGGCCCGGATTGGCTTGAGCCAACCAGCGGCGCGGAGTCACCCCGTTGGTCTTGTTGTTGAAGCGTTCCGGCCACAGGTGGGCAAAGTCAGCAAAGATCGACTGCTGCATCAAGTCGGAATGCAGTGCCGAAACACCGTTGACAGAATGGCTCGCCACCACCGCCAAATAAGCCATGCGCACACGCCGTTCACCCCGTTCATCGATCAACGAGACGCGACGCAACAAATCGGCATCGCTGCCCACGTGAGAGGTGATTTCGGCCAAGAACACCGCGTTGATGTCAAAGATGATGCGCAGATGGCGCGGCAGCACCCGACCAAAAATCTCGATCGGCCACGTCTCCAGCGCCTCATGCATCAGGGTGTGGTTGGTGTAGCTGAAGATGCGCTTGCACAGCGACCACGCCTTGGTCCATTCGACCTGATGTTCATCGACCAAGATGCGCATCAGCTCCGGAATGGCCAGCACCGGATGGGTGTCGTTGAGGTGGATGCTGGCTTTGTCGGGCAAGGCATCGAAGCCGGTGTGGGTGCGCAAGTAGCGGTGCACGATGTCTTGCAAGCTGGCCGAGCAGAAGAAGTACTCCTGACGCAAGCGCAGCTCCCGCCCCGAGGGGGTGGAGTCATCGGGATACAAAACGCGCGAGACGTTTTCCGAATGGTTCTTGCCCTCAACCGCGCCGAAGTAATTACCCCGGTTAAAGGCGTTGAGGTTGATTTCCTCGGTGGCCTTGGCCGACCAGAGCCGCAGCGTGTTGGTCGCCTCCGTGCCGTAGCCCGGAATGATGGTGTCGTAGGCCATCGCCAAGACATCATCGGTGCCCACCCAGCGCACACGGCTGTCTGTCCCCTGCCCGACCGATTCCAGATGACCGCCAAAACGCACCGTGTAAGTGATCTCCGGCCGCTGGAATTCCCACGGATTGCCGTGCGTCAGCCAGTAATCGGGCGACTCCATCTGGCGACCGTCGATGATGCGCTGACGGAACATGCCGTAGTCGTAGCGAATACCGTAGCCAAAACCCGGCACGCCCACCGTGGCCATCGAGTCAAGGAAACACGCAGCCAAACGACCCAAACCACCATTGCCAAGCGCCGCGTCAGGCTCCAGCTCGGTCAGCACGTCCAGATCAACGTCGAGCTCCGCCAAGGCTTGGCGCACCACCGACATCATGTCCAGCGCCAGCATGGCATTGGTGAAGGTGCGCCCAATCAAGAATTCGGCCGAGAGGTAATAAACCCGCTTCACATCTTGGGTGTACTGCGCACGGGTGGTTTTCATCCAGCGCTCGACCAAATGGTCGCGCACAGCGTAGGACACGGCATGCAGCCAGTCCTCGGGGCGAGCCGAGACGGGATCTTTGCCCACGGTGTACATGAGCTTGTTGGAGATGGCACGTTTGACATCGGCCACGTCGTGGGTGAGATGGTCGTATTGGTGCTCGAACTGGGTCAGATCCATGGTCATGACAAATATCCTTGGACGAAAGTGTCCCTAAGAACTCAAGATGAGGAAGTGAGACCGGCCGCCCAGCGATAAACCCAGAGGTATCGCTTGGCTGCACCGTCCCAAGTGTGGTCTTGCTGCATGGCCCGGCGCTGGACACGCCGCCAATCGCTGCGCCGCGTCCACAAGGCCAAAGCTTTGTTGAGCGCGTGATGCAACGCAGCAGGGTGAAAGTCGTCAAAAACGAAACCGGTCGCGTCGGTATCGATGGTTTCAAGGCGAGTGTCGTGGACCGTATCGGCCAAACCCCCGACCCGGCGCACCACCGGCAAGGTGCCGTAAGCCAGCCCGTAAAGTTGGGTCAGGCCGCAGGGCTCGTAGTGCGAAGGCACCCAGATCAGGTCACTGCCCGCGATGAGCCGGTGTGCAAAAGCTTCGTCGTAACCGATATGCAGCGCCACCGCTTGCGGATGCTTCTGGGCCAAGGCCCTGAACGCCGCTTCGAGCTCCGCGTCACCACTGCCCAACAAAGCAAACTGCCCACCGCGCTCCAGCCACGAAGGCAACACTTGGGTCACCAAATGCAAGCCTTTTTGGCTGGTCAGGCGGCTGACCACGCAAGCCAACGGCAGGTTCGCATCCACCGCCAGCCCAAGCTGGGTTTGCAGATCCGCTTTGCACTGCGCCTTGCCCGTGAACCGCCCTTGGTTGAACCGTGCAGGCAGCAATTTGTCGTGCCCCGGATGCCAAACCGCCGGATCGACGCCATTCAAGATGCCGTGGAGCTGATCGCGGCGATCACGCAGCAAGCCATCCAGACCGCAGCCCTGTTCACCGCCCTGAATCTCACGCGCATAGCTCGGGCTCACGGTGGTGATCTGATCGGCAAAGTAAAGCCCCGCCTTCATGAAGCTCACGCGACCATGGAACTCAAGGCCGTGCACACCGAAGAAATCCTCAGGCAGCGCCAGATCACTGAACTGCCCCGATGGAAACAACCCTTGGTAAGCCAAGTTGTGCACGGTGTAGACCGACGACGCCAACTTGCGCCCGAGCGCGCGCTCGGCGGCACGCAAGTAAGCCGGGGCGAGACCAGCATGCCAATCGTGGGCATGCACCACCTCAGGGTGCCAATAGCTATCCAGCCCTTGGGCCAATTGCGCCGCCACCCAACCCAGCAAACCAAAACGGCGATGGTTATCGCCCCAAGGCCGCTGTGCGGCATCGGCATACGGCCCACCTTGGCGGTGATAGAAATCAGGGGCGTCGATCACATAAGCCACCACCCCCGCGCACGAAGCCAAGCGCCCGTACAGCAGCCGCGCCGCCACCCGCCCCTGCAAACCCGCAGGGGCTGAGAGCGTCGCCACTTCGGCGACCTCGGTCAGATCGGCCAAGATGGCATCAAAGCCGGGCAACAACACGCGCACATCCACGCCCTGCTGAGCCAAGGCCGCAGGCAAGGCCCCGGCCACATCCGCCAAACCGCCTGTTTTAAGCAGCGGAAAAATCTCGGCGCAGACTTGCAAGACACGCATCACAGCCCCTTTGCTCACAAAGCCGCCAGCATCCTGCTGGTCACCAGCACGACACCGTTTTCACTGCGATGGAACCGTTGGGCATCGAGCACCGGGTCTTCCCCGATCACCAAGCCCTCGGGCAACTTGCAGCCCCGATCAATCACGGCCTTGCTCACGCGGCAATGGCGATTGATCTGCACGTCCGGCAACACCACCGAGTCTTCAATCGAGGCAAAGGAGCGCACCAGCACGTTGGAAAAGAGCACCGAATGGCGTACCGACGCGCCTGAGACGATGCAGCCGCCCGACACCAAACTGTTGATGGCGGTACCGACCCGACCGATTTCGTCATGCACGAACTTGGCCGGCGGCAGTTGCTCTTGATAGGTCCAAATCGGCCAGTCGCGGTCGTACATATTCAGTTCGGGGGTCACCGAGGCCAAGTCGAGGTTAGCGGCCCAGTAAGCATCGACCGTGCCAACGTCGCGCCAGTAAGCGCGTGAATAGGGCGGATTGGCAATGGCCGACATCGAGAAGGGGTGCGCCAAGGCTTGACCTTCACGCACCGCCTTGGGGATCAGGTCCTTGCCAAAGTCATGGCTTGAGGTTTCGTCATGCGCGTCCTCTTCCAGCAAGCGATAGAGGTAGTCGGATGTGAAGATGTAGATCCCCATGCTGGCCAGCGACATGTCGGGGTGGCCGGGCATGGCCGGCGGATCGGCCGGCTTTTCAACGAATTCACTGATACCGCGCTGCTCGTCGATGGCCATGACACCAAAACCGGAAGCCTCGGCACGCGGCACCTCGATGCAACCCACAGTCACACCACGCTTGTGCGCCACATGGTCGGCCAGCATCAGCGAGTAATCCATCTTGTAGATGTGATCCCCTGCCAAGATCACGATGTACTCCGGCGGAATCGAGCCCCGGATGATGTCGAGGTTTTGATAGATCGCATCCGCCGTGCCCCGGTACCAGCTTTCTTCATCGACGCGCTGCTGCGCGGGCAGCAGATCCACGAATTCGTTCATCTCGTTGCGCAAAAAACTCCAGCCGCGCTGCATGTGGCGCAACAGCGAATGCGACTTGTACTGCGTGATCACACCGATGCGGCGCATACCGGAATTGAGGCAGTTCGACAGCGCGAAATCGATGATGCGGAACTTGCCGCCGAAATGCACTGCCGGTTTGGCGCGGCGATCGGTCAGGTCCTTCAGGCGTGAACCCCGCCCACCGGCCAACACCAGCGCCATGGTGCGCTTGGTCAGGGTCAGGGTGGACGGACTGATGTTTGGATGGGTGGTCATGATGGTCTCCTCGTTCTCGGTCTCAATATCGGTCAATCTTGACGGCTCAGGTCACCACGGTCGGACCAGGTAGGCCCGTCAGGTGGCGAATGTCGGCCAGCACATCGGCCAAAGTGATCAGATCAGCCAATGCGTCTTGGACGGGCACATCGTGGCGCGCTGGGTCGGGCTCGAAGCGCTCCAGGTACACCCGCAAGGTGGCGCCCTCGGTGCCCGTGCCCGAGAGACGGAACACCAAACGTGCACCGCTTTCAAACAGCAGCCGCACGCCCTGCCCGGTCGAAACCGAGCCGTCGATGGGATCGGTGTAGGCAAAGTCATCGGCCAAACGCACCGTCAGACCCGGGGCCAAAGTTTGCCCGGCCAAGCTCGGCAACTTGGCGCGCAAAGCGGCCATGAGCTGATCGGCCTTGGCCACCGCCACACCTTCCCAGTCGTGCCGCGAATAAACGTGTCGGCCAAAGCGCGCCCAGTGCGCCCGCACCAGATCCTCGACCGATTTGCCAGTCACGGCTTGCAAGTTGAGCCAGAAAAGCACCGCCCAGAGGCCGTCTTTCTCGCGCACATGGTTCGAACTGGTGCCGTAGCTTTCCTCACCGCAGAGCGTGGCTTGACCGGCGTCGAGCAAGTTGCCGAAAAACTTCCAGCCCGTGGGCGTCTCAAAGGCCGCTACGCCCAGCGCTTTGGCCACCACATCGACAGCTTGGGAGGTCGGCATCGAACGCGCCACGCCCGCCAGCCCGGCGCGATAACCCGGCACCAAGGTGGCGTTGGCCGCCAAAATTGCCAAGCTGTCGGATGGCGTCACCGCGAAATCACGCCCCAAAATCATGTTGCGATCCGCATCACCGTCAGAGGCCGCCCCAAAATCGGGCGCAGCAGCACCGCTCATGGCGGCCATCAACTCAGCCGCATGCACCGGATTGGGGTCGGGGTGATGGCCGCCAAAATCTTCCAGCGGCTCACCGTTGACCACCGTACCGACAGGTGCACCCAGCAGACCTTCAAGCACGCGCCGCGCATAGGGCCCGCCCACGGCACCCATGGCGTCGTAGCGCATGCGGTGGCCCGCTTGGAACCACGCCCGCATGGCGTCGAAATCGAACAGCTGCTGCATCAACTCGGCGTGGTCGTCCACCGGATCGATCACCTGCACCACCATCTCGCCCAGCCAGCTTTCGCCAAGGCGGGACAGATCGACGTCCGGCGTGCCGGACATGATCTTGTAAGTTGAGAGCGTTTGGGTGCGGGCAAAGATGGCTTCCGTCACTTTCTCAGGCGCCGGGCCACCGTTGGCGATGTTGTATTTGATGCCAAAGTCGCCGTCGGGCCCGCCGGGGTTGTGGCTGGCCGACAAGATGATGCCGCCCAAGGCACCGCGCTTGCGAATCACTGCGCTGGCTGCTGGGGTTGAGAGCAGCCCGTCTTGGCCCACCAGCACCCGAGCCACACCATTGGCAGCGGCCATGCGCAAAATGGTTTGCACCGCCACCCGGTTATGGAAGCGCCCGTCACCGCCCAGCACCAAGGTCTGGCCTTGGGGCGATGCCTGCACCGCTGGCAAGACGTCGAACAACGCTTGAACAAAGTTTTCTAGGTAGCCGCTTTGGGCAAAAACGGTCACTTTTTTGCGCAACCCCGACGTGCCGGGCCGCTGACCCGCAAAGGGGGTGGTCGGTTGAACGGTCAACACAGCTTTCAAAGTCATCGTGTCTCCTCTGGGTTCTCTGGGATCGGGGCAGCCACCAGCACAGATCGTGCCGGGACCAGCATGGTCGAGCCGGGGTCGGCCCTCAACATCGAGTCACCACCCGGCTGGTCGCTGGCAAACACCCAGCGCCAAGCTTGCGCTGAAGCGGCCTCGGGCCGATGAAAGCAGCAAGGCCGATCAGCAGCATTGATCAAGATCATCACCGCTGACAAACCCGGTGGATGCAACCAAACCGCCAAGGCCCGACGTGCCACATCGCCCCACGCGGCAGCGCTGATCGGGACACCGTCAGGCTCCAGCCAAGTCACATCAGCCGGCGTCCACCAGCGATCCATCTGCAAGGCGGGCGTCTGCTGACGCAAGCGCAAAAGCCGCGCCACGGTCGCGCACAGATCACGGCTCAAACTGTCTTCGTTGTCGGCGTTGTCGGCGGCCCAAGTCAGCCAGCTCAGGGCGTTGTCTTGGCAATAGGCGTTGTTGTTGCCTTGCTGGCTGTGCCCCAGTTCATCACCCATCAACAACATCGGTGTGCCTTGGGCCAACAGCAGCGTGGCCAGCAGCGCACGCGACAAGGTCAAGCGCAGCGCCAGCACAGCCGGATCTGCGCTCGGCCCTTCAACCCCGCAGTGCCAGCCAAGGTTGTGGCCGTGGCCATCGCGGTTGTGCTCGCCGTTGGCTTCGTTGTGGCGCTCTTCGAAGCTGAGCAGATCGCGCAGCGTGAAGCCGTCGTGGGCGGTGATGAAATTGACGCTGGCGCTCGGAGCGCGGCCATCGTGGCAAAACTCGGTGCTCGACGCTGCAAAGCGATGCACAAAGTCACCCCGGCTCACAGCATCGCCCGCCCGCCCTTGATGCAACCAAAAGGCCCGCATGGTGTCGCGGAACCGATCGTTCCATTCCAGCCAGCCGGCCGGAAAGCGTCCCAGCTGATAGCCCCCGGGCGCCGGATCCCACGGCTCAGCGATCCACACCACCCGTGCGAGCACCGGGTCGGCTTGCAAGGCGGCCAACAACGGTGCTCCGGCATCAAACTGGCCGTGGCGATCACGCGCCAAGATCGGCGCCAGATCAAAGCGAAAGCCATCCACGCCGATCGCCTCAACCCAGTAGCGCAGCGCGGCGATGAAATGCTCCACCACACGCGGCTGGCTGAAGTCGAACACATTGCCGCAACCCGCCCAATTGACGTAACGCGCCGGGTCTTGCGCCTCCAGCCGATAGCTGCGGGCGTTGCTCAGGCCGCGCCAGCTCAAGGTGGGACCGTCTTCGTCGGTCTCGGCGCTGTGGTTGCCCACCACGTCCAGAATCACTTCCAGACCGGCACGGTGCAGTGCCTCGACCATGGCGCGGCACTCCTGCGTCGGGCTGGTGCCGGCGCGGCCGCTCCAGTAACGCGGCTCAGGCGCGAAATAGCCCAAGGTCGAATAACCCCAATGGTTCGACAGCCCCAAGCGTTGCAGGCGCTCTTCATCAGCGCGCAACTGGATCGGCAACAAACTGAGGGTGGTGATGCCCAATGCTTGCCAATGGCGGATCAGCGCCGGATGGCTGAGGCCGGCGTAGCTGCCTTGCAACTCAGCAGGCACCTCCGGGTGCAAGCGACTGGCGCTGCGCACATGGACTTCGGCGATGACTCGATGGGCCGCAGAGGCAGGTTTCACCGCCTCCGTTCGCCCTGAGCTGGTCGAAGGGCCCATGGCCAACACCCTCGCCTTCACCGCCACCACTGCGTTGTCGCGGGGGTCATCGCCCCGAAACATCTCCAGTTCGGCCACGTTGGTTCGGCTGTAGCTGCCCACCGCCTCGCGGCCCCACGGGTCGAACAGCACTTTGGCGGGGTTGAAGCGCTGACCACGTTGCGGCGCCCACGGCCCTTGGGCGCGCAGCCCGTAGACCAAGCCCGCCACGCCACCGTCCTCGCGGGCCAGATGCCCATGCCACACCCCGTTGGTGCAGGCGGGCA
This sequence comes from Leptothrix ochracea, assembly GCF_041083635.1. Lineage (GTDB taxonomy): Bacteria > Pseudomonadota > Gammaproteobacteria > Burkholderiales > Burkholderiaceae_C > Sphaerotilus > Sphaerotilus ochraceus. Next base: position 94,587 of record NZ_JBFPHB010000007.1, on the reverse strand, counting down.
AGATCAGTCGCCGGGTTTCGGTGTGGCCCTGATCGTCAAACAAACAGAGCCAAAGCTGGGTCGCATCCGGTGCCCAGACCGCCACGTTCAAACCCGTGGCATCCAAGGTAGCGCCCAAGGGCCAAGGTGCGCCGACTTGCATCAAAGAAGCGGCCCCTTCATGTCGCGATCAATCTCGGCCTCATGCTCCGCGTCGATCTCAACATCGGGCTCGCGCACCAGCATCACGGTCGCCAAGGGCGGGATCGTCATCCAGATCGAATGGTCCCGGCCCTGATGACCTTCGGCGTAGCTCAGCATCGGTGGGTTGTGCATGCCGGTGCCGCCATAAATTCGCGCATCGGTGTTGATGCACTCGCGCCACAAGCCGCTTTGCGGCACACCCAATTGCCAGTGCTGATGCGGCACCGGCGTGAAGTTGCAAATAACGAGCACGCTTGAGCCGTCACGCGCGCGGCGTTCAAACGCCAACAGCGAGTGATCGGCGTCTTCGTGGCTCAACCAGGCAAAGCCGGCGGCGTCCACGTCTTGTTCATGCAGCGCGCTGTAATGGTGCAGCACATGGTTCAGATCACGCACCAAGCGTTGCACGCCCGCGTGCTCTGGCTGATCCAGATGGCCCCAGTCGAGGGCAGCGTCAGCGTTCCACTCACGCTCTTGGGCGAATTCGCAGCCCATGAAGAGCAGCTTCTTGCCGGGGTGGCCCCACATGTAGCCGTAGAAAGCACGCAAGTTGGCAAAGCGCTGCCACGCATCACCCGGCATCTTGCCGATCAGTGAGCGTTTGCCGTGCACCACCTCGTCGTGCGAGATCGGCAGCACAAAGTTCTCACTGAAGGCGTACATCAGCGAAAAACGCAGCCGGTCGTGGTGATGCTTGCGGTAAATCGGGTCGAGCGCCATATAGCTCAGGCTGTCATTCATCCAGCCCATGTTCCACTTGAAGTGGAAGCCCAGACCGCCGCTGTTCAAGTCCGCGCTGGGCGGACGGGTGACCAACGGGAACGACGTCGATTCTTCAGCCGAGGTGATCGCCTCGGGCCGCTCGGTGCCGACCAGATGATTCATGCGCCGCAGGAAGTCGATCGCCTCCAAGTTCTCGCGCCCACCGTGGCGGTTGGGAATCCATTCGCCGTGTTTGCGGCTGTAGTCGCGATAAAGCATCGAAGCCACCGCATCGACGCGCAGGCCATCCATACCAAAGCGCTCGATCCAGTACAGACCATTGGCTGCCAGAAAGTTGCGCACCTCCGTGCGGCCAAAGTTGTAGATCAGCGTGTTCCAGTCCTGATGGAAGCCTTCTTTGGGGTCGGCGTGCTCATAAAGCGCCGTGCCGTCAAAGTTGGCCAAGCCGTGCGCATCGCTCGGGAAATGCGCGGGCACCCAGTCGATCAGCACGCCAAGGCCGGCCGCATGGGCTTTTTCGATGAAAGCGCGTAGATCTTCGGGCCGACCAAAACGCGAGGTCGGTGCGTACAAGCCCACCGGCTGATAGCCCCAAGAACCGTCGAAGGGATGTTCGTGCACCGGCAGCAATTCAAGGTGCGTAAAGCCCATGTCCACCGCGTAGGGGATCAGCTGCTCAGCCAGTTCGGCGTAACTTAGCCAGCGCCCATCCGCCGACCGGCGCCACGAACCGAGATGGACTTCATAGATGCTGATGGGCGCATCAAGCGCGTTGGCTTGGCGGCGTTCGTCGCTGATCGCCACGCCCGGCAGCAAGCGCTGCACCACCGAGGCCGTTTGCGGGCGCATCTCGGCCCGAAAGGCAAAGGGGTCCGCCTTGACCCTTGAGACGCCATCCACGCCAAGGATGTCGAACTTGTAGACATCGCCCTCACCCACCTGCGGCACAAACAGCTCCCACACGCCACACTCATGGCGCAGGCGCATCGGGTGCCGCCGGGCATCCCATTGATTGAAGCTGCCGATCACCGAAACGCGTTTGGCCGAAGGCGCCCAGACAGCAAAGCGGGTGCCAGGCACGTTCTGGTGCATCTGTGGATGCGCGCCCAGCCATTCATAGGGCCGGTGATGCGTGCCCTCGGCCAGCAGCCAAACATCCATGTCAGCGATCAAGGGATCGAAACGATACGGGTCGTCGTGATCTTCGACGTGATGACCCCAGTTGACACGCAGGCGATACGCCTGATCGGCAGCCAAAGCCGGCACGGCACCGACAAACAACGCACTGTGGCTCTGACGCTGTAAATCACCCAGCCACTCACCGCTGGGGCGGACCACCGCCACCGCCACCGCTTGGGGCAACAGGGCGCGCACAACGCTCTGCCCTTGGGCATCCAAGTGCCGCCCCAACACACCAAACGGGTCGCCCTCTTGGGCGTGCATCAGCCGCTCTAGGCGTTGTGGCTCGATATCGATACTTGCAACGCTCATGAGATGCTTTCTGCGGTTGAAACCCAAGCCCAGCCCCAAGCTGGGATGAGCCCAAAAGGCTCGATGGTCACGGCCTCATCGCTGAGGTTGAAAACCAGTTCTAGGCGATCCGTAGCGGTCGAGCGCTCGAAATGCAGCACCCCGTTCGGCGCGGGCAAGAAACGCATCGCGCCCCCACGCAAAGCCGGATGCTGGCGTCGCCAAGCCAGCAAGACGCGGGTGGCGTGCAAGGTTGATGTCGCATCCGCCTCTTGCACATCGACCGCCAACGGCAAATGCGCAGCTGACATCGGCAACCATGGCGCAGCGCTGGAAAAGCCGCCTTGCACGGCGTCACGCTGCCAAGGCATGGGCGTGCGGCAGCCGTCGCGGCCCTTGAACTCCGGCCAGAACGCTTTGCCGTAGGGGTCTTGCAGCAACTCGAACGGCACGTCGGCTTCCGGCAGCCCCAGCTCTTCGCCTTGATAAAGGCAAACACTGCCGCGCAAGCTCAACAGCAGCGCCAGCAAGGTTTCAGCCTTGGCGGGTGCCCAGCGGCTGGCGATGCGCGGCACGTCATGGTTCGACAGCGCCCAGCAACCCCAGCCGCCGGTCTGCCCGATCTCAAGCTCCAGCCGCTCGACCTCGCGGCGGATGTGTTCAGCCGAACCATTGGCCGTGAGCAGCGCAAAGCTGTAGGCCATGTGCAAACGCTGGCCCTCTGCGGTGTAGAGCGCCATCAACGGCGGCGCATTCTCATCGCCCACTTCACCGATGCTGGCCGCACCAAACTCGTCCAGCAGCGGGCGCAAACGTTCCAGAAAGCGCAGGTTCTCCGGCTGACTCTTGTCAAACAGATGCCGCTGCATCGCGTAGGGGTTGTCAGCGCGCACGGTGCTGACCGGCCCATCGTCGGCCAAGGCGGGCGGGTTGTCGCGCAGCAGCGCGTCGTGAACTTGGTGGTTACAGGCGTCGAAGCGGAAACCGTTCACACCCTTCTCGCACCAAAAGCGCACTTCGCCCAGCAAAGCGTCCTGCACCGCTGGGCAATGGAAATTCAGATCAGGCTGGCTGGTAAGAAAGCTGTGCAGGTAGTACTGGCGGCGGCGCGAGTCCCACTGCCACGCTGAACCGCCAAACACGCTCAACCAGTTGTTCGGCGGCGTGCCATCGGACTTGGCTTCGGCCCAGACGTACCAATCACTTTTGGGGTTGTCACGGCTCAAGCGGCTTTCTTGGAACCAAGCATGCTGGTCTGAGGTGTGCGAAAGCACTTGATCGATCATCACCTTCAGCCCAAGCTGATGGGCACGCGCCAAGAGCGCGTCAAAGTCAGCCAAGGTGCCAAAGATCGGATCGACGTCGCGGTAGTCAGCCACGTCGTAGCCGAAGTCCTTCATCGGCGACTTGAAAAAAGGGGAGATCCAGATCGCATCGACCCCCAGCCGCGCCACGTACTCAAGCCGTCGCGTGATGCCCGGCAAGTCACCGATGCCGTCACCGTGGCTGTCTTGGAAACTGCGCGGATAGATCTGATAAATCACCGCCCCGCGCCACCAAGACCTTGTTTCACTGTTCGATTGCATGCGCCGCCATCAATTTGCCACTGAACGATCATCGTTTAACTGTCATTGAACTGACAGCGGGCATCTTGCCATGTAACCCGGGTGAAACCCAGCGCTTTGTTGGGGCGTTTGGACCATGCCCCGTCTGCGGTGCATACAGAGAGCCACGGGCAAGCGACACGCCAGCAACGATGTCTATAGTCAAAGACTATGAATCCAGAAATAGATTCAATTTTGACTATCTCAGATCCCCCTCTAAGATCGCGTCCATCGATGAACGCCAAGCGTCATCGTTTTTACGGTTCTTGTTCCTCTTCAACCCGCTAGGAGTCATTCCATGTCTTCCCTGATCAACACCAAAGTCAAGCCCTTCAAGACCACGGCCTATCACAACGGTCAGTTCGTCGATGTTTCGGACGCCGATCTGGCGGGTAAGTGGTCGGTGTTCTTCTTCTACCCGGCCGACTTCACCTTCGTGTGCCCGACCGAACTCGGCGACATGGCCGATCTGTACCCTGAATTCCAAAAGATCGGCGTCGAGGTGTACTCGGTGTCCACCGACACCCACTTCGTGCACAAGGCTTGGGCCGATGCTTCGGAAACCATCCAAAAGATCAAGTACGTCATGCTGGGCGACCCGACCGGCAAGATCACCCGTAACTTCGAAGTCATGATCGAAGAAGAAGGTCTGGCGCTACGCGGCACCTTCGTGGTGAACCCGGCCGGCGAAATCAAGATCATCGAAGTCCACGATCTGGGCATCGGCCGCGACGCCAAGGAGCTGCTGCGCAAGGTGCAAGCCGCGCAGTACGTCGCCGAAAACCCCGGTGAAGTGTGCCCGGCCAAGTGGACGCCAGGTGCTGACACCCTGACCCCGTCGCTGGAACTGGTTGGCAAGATCTGACGATCTAAAACCAACGATCACGGGCCGCAACTGCGGCCCGTTTTTCATGGATCACACATAAAAGCCATTTTTAAAGAGTGGTCGATGAATGCCAAAAAGCAACATCCACTGATCCAAAAATGGTCTTACCGACTGATTGCGGTTATTTCCTCAGAGCAACACAGGCGAACCATCCTCGAAATACTCTCAAAACGCTTAAGAGTGCCCAGAAGAACAACCTGAAGATTCCATTCACATTCTTGACGCAATCATGACATGCGTCGCAAATAACACACATCACCACCAAATACCGAATGAGATAGCGCAATAAATCGCGCTTTACATTCTTTTTAAGCCGTCAGAAGCTTGTCAAAACATCCACGGGAGGAAGTTATGGCAAGCCAAGTGATCGCCTCGGCGAAGAAAATTCCGTCCACACGCATCGCAGCTGCAATCGCAGTTCAGGCGCTGATTGCAACCTACGCCCACGCAGGCACCGGATTTGTCGATTCAGCAGATGCGCTGGGCAACCCGATCCGGGTACAAACCTACTTCTCTCACAGTCCCTCCGGGCTGCGTCAAGCCGCCACCATGGGCTCTGGCGGTACGCTTGATGCGGCGTCCTTGGCTGGGCAGCAGGTTGATGCCCTCTTTCCGGGCTATCGAGCCACCCCAGATACCGGCAAGGCCTTGCGCAAGTTTGTCGATCCGCTGGCACCTTTGGGCCCGTATGCCACCTCTGCCAATACGCTGAGCAGCAATGCGGCCGCCACCAAAAAAATCCCTGTGGCGTTGCTGGAAAAGTGGATCAACCCCAATACGCAAGCCGCCGGATCGGATGACTACCTCGAACTGGCTGTCGTCGAATACCGCGAGCAAATGCACTCGGATCTGCCAGCCGTGATCTCGACCACCGGCCCGACGGGGCTCGCCACCGGGGGCACGGTGCTGCGCGGCTACGTGCAAATCGCCAGTCCGCAGATGGAAGCCGCAGCCTTGGCCGCAGGCCAAACACTGGCCCAAACCTTCAAACCGCTTTACTACCCGGACGGCAAACGCATTCAGGTGTGGGATGCGAATCTGGATGGTTCGCCCAAGCTTGATGCCGCCGGCAAGCGACTCAAAAAAGACGCTTGGGCCGTGGAAGATCCGCACTATTTGGGCCCCGTCATCACCGCCACCCAAGGCACGCCTTTGCGCGTCAAGTTCTGGAACCTCCTGCCCGTGGGCCGTGCCCAATTGGACGCCACGGGCCAAGTGACGCAACGCAACGGCGACTTGTTCATTCCGGTCGATAAATCGCTGGCAGGTGCCGGTGTCGGTGCCGATGGCCTGACGATGTACAGCCAAAACCGCATCGCCGTGCACCTCCACGGCGGCGATACGCCGTGGATCAGCGACGGCACCGCGCATCAGTGGTTCACACCGCTTGGCGAAGAAGATGCTTTGCACACCACAGGGGCCGGCTTCAGCGGCAACTCATTGGCGTCCGAACTTCTCAACTCAACACTGCTGCCAGATTTCTTGCGCGGCCCTAGCGCGTCCAATGTCCCGGACATGTACGACCCCGGCCCGGGTGCCATGACGCTCTACTACACCAACGGGCAAAGCGCCCGCATGATGTGGTACCACGACCACGCCGTCGGCATCACGCGCCTGAATGCCTACTCGGGCATGGCAGCACCTTATGTGCTGTCTGATGCCACCGAACAAAGCTTGATCGCTGCCAAAGTGATCCCTGCCGCATCGGACACCCTGCCCTTGGTCTTGCAAGACAAGTGCTTTGTGCCCAAGGACATCGCTTTGCAAGACGCGCACTGGAACACCACCGCTTGGGGAGATTACGGCAGCTTCTGGTTCCCCCACGTCTATGAGACGGTGCAAGATCCAACCCAGTTCAACAGTTGGAATCCGGTCGGTCGCTGGCACTACGGCCCATGGTTCTGGCCCGTGTTCCCAGCGCTCTATGTGCTGCCCACCGGCGCTTATGGTGACGAAACCACCACGCCCGAATCGTGGTGCGACACCCCGGTGGTCAACGGCGTGGCTTACCCATTTGTCGAGGTCGAACCGAAACCGTATCGACTGCGTATCCTGAACGGTGCCAATGACCGTTTCTTCACCTTCAACTTGTTCCAAGCCGACCCAAGCGGGGCGGTGATCGACACAGCAGGTAACGTTGGCAGTCCGCTGGATGCCACAGGCCATCGGACGTGGGTCGGTGCGAGCGGGGCGCCGATGGCGAGCCCCCCCGTTGATCCGATAACGTCATTACCGACGAAGTTCTTCCCCACCGATGTGCGGATGGTCCCCGCTCAGCCAGCGACCACCCCTTGCCCGGCAAACGTGACTCGCTCCGATCAAGTGACGGGCGGCTGCACCCCTGCCAACTGGCCCACCGATGGCCGCAATGGTGGGGTGCCGGATCCCGCCACCGCCGGACCGACCCTGTACATGATTGGCAATGAAGCGGGTTTCTTGGCCAAGGTTTTCCCGATTGAGCCTTTGCCGACCAATCCGCTTTACGACGTAGGCCGGATCACCGTGCTGAACATCAACACCACCGGTCTTTTCCTTGGCAATGCCGAGCGCGCTGACGTGGTGGTGGACTTCAGTCAGTACGCCGGTCAGACGCTGATTGCCTACAACGACATGCACGCCCCGGTGCCGGCCGCTGACCCCCGCAACGCTTACTTCACCGGCGTGGGCGACCAAACCGCCAGTGGCGGTGCGGAGGACACCCTTCCGGGCTACGGTCCGAACACCCGCACGCTGATGCAGATTCGTGTCAAGTCGGCCCTTGCCAGCGGCGTCGTGCCCACGCCTGCCAACAAATACGACCCCACCACCCTTAACGCAGAGATTCCCAAAGCCTACGCTGCCAGCCAAGAGCGACCGGTGGTGGCGCAGTCGGCCTACAACCAAGCGTTGGGTACGAGCTGGAACGATACCCAAGCCTTCGCCTCCATCTTCACGGGCTCGCTCAAGCAACCCCAGTTCGTCTTCACACTCGGCAACCCCGGTGTGTTCGACCAGATCAAAGTCAACGTGATGGGGTCAGGCTATGTGACGGCCCCCACCGTGGTTTTCACAGGGGGTCTGTCAGGGCTGACCGGCGACGTCCCGGCGACCGCCAACGCCTCACTCAAGATGGATCAGATTGCGGTGACCAACGCCGGCAGCGGCTATCTGATCACCCCAGCCGTCAAGATCTCCACCATCACGGGCGGGGGGACTGGGGCAACGGCCCGGACCACCTTGAAAGTTTCGGGGATCAAGATCACCAATGGCGGCACCGGCTACACCACTGCACCGCTGGTGACTTTCTCCAAGCCCCAAGAAGTGGGTGGTATCACGGCGACAGGCACCGCCATCATCAAAGCAGGCAAGGTCACGGGGATCACGCTCACCAATGGTGGTGGCACGGGCTACTGGACTGCCCCCACCATCACCATCGATCCGCCTGCGGCCGGTACCAAGGCCTTGGCCACCTCCAGCGGCAGTGTTGAACGCTTTATCCTGACCTCACCGGACCCGACCAACCCGGCCGCAGCAGGGGGTGGGGGCTACACCGACTTCACCGGCGTGACCATCACGCTGACGGCGGCACCCACGGGCGGCGTCAGCGCCACAGGCTCGGCCACCGGCAAGGTCTTTGATGTGACCTTGGTGCATCCGGGCAGCGGCTACACCGCGATCCCAACAATTGATTTCATTGGCGGAACCCCGACCACAAAAGCCAAAGCCACCGCATTGTCAACCGGCCAAGGCAGCTATTTGGTCAAAACCAAGGCCATTCAAGAGTTGTTCGAGCCGACCTTTGGCCGCTTGAACGCCACCCTCGGCATTGAGTTGCCCTTCACCAGCGCGCTGACGCAGACCACCATCCCGCTGCTCTACATCGACCCGCCCACGGAAATCATCAACGACTTCGAAACCCAGATCTGGAAGATCACCCACAACGGCGTCGATACCCATCCGGTGCACTTCCACCTCATGAACGTGCAGGTGATCAACCGCGTGGGCTGGGACGGCTTCATCACCGCACCCGACCCCAGCGAAGTGGGCTGGAAAGAAACCATCAAGATGAATCCGCTGGAGGACATCATCGTGGCCTTGAAGCCCAAGCATCCCAAGATGCCAGGCTTCGGTTTGCCGCTGAGTGTGCGTCCCATGGATCCAAGCCAACCGCTGGGCTCACCGTTTGGCTTCACGCAGGTCGATGTCAACACGGGCCTGCCAACCCAAGTGGTCAACACCATGACCAACTTCGGTTGGGAATACGTCTGGCATTGCCACATCTTGGGCCACGAAGAAAACGACTTCATGCGTCCGCTGGTGTTCCAAGTCAGCGAAGCCACACCGACCGCCCCCACGGGATTGGCCGCCCAATCCTTGGGCGCAAGCGGTGTTCAGTTGAACTGGACCGACACCGCTTCGACGGAATATCAGCAGGTCGTTGAAAGCGGCAATGGCACCACTTGGGCACCCTTGGTCACCCTTCCGGCCAACCTGACCAGCTACCAAGATACGACGCCGCTGCTGGCCGAGACCCTGCGCAGCTACCGGATGACCGCTGTGGGTGCAGCGGGCTCGGCCACCTCAACGGCGGTCAGCATCTTAGGTCTACCCAATGCACCCTTGTTAACAGGCGCAGCCCAGAAAGCAGGCACCGCCTCAATCACACTGACGTTCGACGACAACTCCAAGATCGAGAAGTCGTGGAGCGTGCAGCAATTGGTGGCCGGCGGCGCTTGGACGGATGTGGGCAGCGTGGCCTCCACCACCTCAGCCACCACGGGGAAGGGCAAGACCATCACCGTGACAGCCACCAGCGGTGGGTCGGTCAGCTACCGCATGGCGGCCAACGCCATGGCAGTCGCTGCCCTGCCCTCACCCAATACCGCGTCGGCTTGGAGCAATGCGTCGCTGGCCATCACCATGATCAAGGTCAATCAGACGTTGACGGCCCCGACATCGGTCGCACTGGGCAGCACAGGCACGGTCACCACGTCCTCGGGCCTGCCCGTCACGCTGACCACAACTTCAACCCCCACGATCTGTTCGGTGGCCGGCAGTGTCATCACCCCCATCGCTGTGGGCACCTGCACAGTCACGGGAACGCAAGCCGGCAACACCCTGTGGAACACCGTGACCGCGACCAAGCAGGTGACGATCAGCAAGAAGGCCCAAACCATCGCGCTGGCCTTCACACCCACAACGATGGCCACCCGTACCAGCGCCGTCACCGTGACCGCCTCGGCGACCTCTGGTTTGCCCGTCACCCTGACCGTGACCACCCCCACCATCTGTACCCTGACCATCGCAGGAACCACGGCGACCGTGACCGGCAAGGCCAAGGGCAACTGCATCGTCTCTGGCACCCAAGCGGGTGATGCAACGTGGAATACCTCGACAGCCACCCAAACGATCGCCGTCCCTTGATGCGTTGACACCCCATCAAACAGCACCTTCGGGTGCTGTTTTTTTATATGTCAAATTAAATTGTTTTCTTAATGTTTTCTGCTTGCTAACAATAAACAAAGATATCGACCCATATTGACGCGTTTTAATGCTTTTTTGAGGTCTCATTGCAAGGCTTCATTGGGTGGAAACCACCCTCAAAAAGATGCATTTGCGCAACACTTTCACCCTCAAAAGATGAACACCCCCTTAAACAAGGGATCATTCGTGATTTTTGTCATTTTTAAGGCCGCCATCACGCCGTTCTTCTTGGAGAAAGCCTAGGGCCGCACGCCCCAATACAGGCTCAAAAAAGATGCGAAACCCTCAACAATCAACACAAACAAAAATCACATCTATTTACAAATAAACCCACCCTAAGGCACCCTGAAGACGTGTGTCCACAATCTTCAGGAGAAACCACCTTATGGCAAGCAAATGTTTGGCCCGTGCCAAGAAGCAACCCTTGACCCGCATCGCCGCTGCTATCGCAGCGCACATGCTTCTTGCCACCCACGCCCATGCCGGTATCGGCTTTGTGGATGCGCTGGATGCCAACGGTCAACCGCTGCGTCTTCAGACCTTCTTTGCCCATAGCCCATCTGGAGCTCGCCAAGGTGTGGTTCCCCCGGAAGCCAATACCCTTTTCCCCGCCGGATACCCTGGCACAGGGGCTGCGATCCGCAAGTTCGTCGATCCGCTGGCCCCGTTGAGCCCGTTTGCCACCGCTGCCAACACCCTCAGCAGCAACCCCGCAGCACAAAAACACATCCCGATCGCCAAGCCGGGTAAGTGGATCAACCCCTCCAGCGGTCTGGCCAGCGCAGACGACTACCTCGAACTGGCGGTCGTCGAATACCGCGAGCAGATGCATTCGGATTTGCCGGCCCTCCAAAAGACCACGGGCTTGAGCGGCCCCACCGGCCCAGCCAGCGGCGGTACGGTGTTGCGCGGCTACGTGCAGATCGCCAGCCCGCAGATGGAAGCCGACGCTTTGCTCGCTGGACTCAGCTTTGATCAAGCCTTCAAGCCGCTCTACTACCCCGATGGCCGTCGCATCCAGATCTGGGATACCCGCTTGGACGGTTCGCCCAAACTCGACGCTACGGGCCATCGGCTCAAAAAAGATGCTTGGGCGGTGAACGATCCCCATTACTTGGGCCCAGCGATTCTGGCCTTGCGTGGCACCCCCACCCGCATCAAGTTCTACAACTTGCTGCCCGTGGGTCGCGCCCAGATCGATGCTGGCACCGTCGGAGCCGCCAACGGCCAAATGAGCGTGCTGCAACGCAATGGCGATCTCTTCATCCCCGTGGACAAATCCCTGTCCGGTGCCGGTTTGGGCCCCGACGGCATGACGCTCTTCAGCCAAAACCGTATCGCGGTGCACCTGCACGGTGGCGACACCCCGTGGATCAGTGACGGCACGGCCCAGCAATGGTTGGCCCCGCTGGGTGAAGAAGACCTGAGTCACACCGTCAACAACGGCTTCAGCGGCACCTCATTGGCGGCTGAAATCAACGATCCGAATTTGCTGCCAACCTATCTTCGCGGCGCCAGTTACGCCAACGTGCCCGACATGATCGACCCAGGACCGGGAGCGGTGACGCTTTACTACGTCAACGGCCAAAGTGCGCGGTTGATGTGGTACCACGATCACGCCGTCGGCCTGACGCGCCTGAATGCCTACGCCGGTATGGCGGCGCCTTACTGGCTGACCGACACGGAAGAGCTCTCGCTCATGCCACCCCTCAAGGCCGACATCTTGGCCAGCGGCACCGTCATTGCGGGCCTCACCCCCAGCCCCAACCCGGCGGGCACGGTCGATACCACCCCGATCGCGCGCAGCATCCTGCCCGGCTTGGCGGAAACGCTGCCCTTGGTGCTGCAAGACAAGTGCTTTGTGCCCAAGGACATCGCCTTGCAAGACGCTCGCTGGAACACCAGCGCTTGGGGCGACCACGGCAACTTGTGGTTTCCCCACGTCTATGAAACCGTTCAAGACCCGGCGCAGTTGAACAACTGGAACGCTGTGGGCCGTTGGCACTACGGCCCGTGGTTCTGGCCGGTGTTCCCAGCCTTGTACGCCTTGCCAAGCGGCGCTTTTGGCGATGAAACCACCACGCCCGAAGCTTGGTGTGACACAGCGGTGGTCAACGGCGTGGCGTACCCCTTCGTCGAAGTGGAGCCCAAACCGTATCGCCTGCGCATCCTGAACGGCTCCAACGATCGCTTTTTCACCTTCAACTTGTTCCAAGGCGATCCCAACGGCGCCTTGACCGACTCGGTCGGCAACATGGGCAGTGCCCCGGATGCCACCGGCCTGCGGACCTGGGTGGATGGCCATGGCATCCCCGTGGCGGGCCCTGTCGGCGCGACGTATCCGACCGAAGTTGCGATGGTGCCGGCCTCCATCCCCAGCAACCCGTGCTTGAACGGCGAAACGCGCTTTGATCAGACTCCCGGCGGCTGCACCCCCGCCAACTGGCCAACCGACGGTCGCCCCGGCGGCGTACCGAACCCGGCCACGGCAGGCCCGACGATGTACATGTTCGGTAACGAAGGCGGCCTGCTGGCCAAGCTTTTCCCGATCGACCCGCTGCCGACCAACCCGCTCTACGACGTAGGCCGAATCACGGTGTTGAACATCAACACCACCGGCTTGTATTTGGCCAACGCCGAGCGTGCCGACGTGGTGGTGGACTTCAGCAAGTACGCCGGTCAGACGCTCATCGCCTACAACGACATGAATGAGCCGGTGCCCGCCGGCGATCCGCGCAACACCTACTACACCGGCGTCGGCGATCAAAGCCGTCAAGGGGGTGCCGAAGACACCCGGCCCGGCTACGGTCCTAACACCCGCACCTTGATGCAGTTCCGCGTCAAGTCAGCCGTCACCACCCCCGGCATCAGCTTCGACCCAGCGGTGCTGGCGGCCGAGCTGCCCAAGTCCTACGCTCGGACTCAAGAGCGCCCCGTGGTGGCGCAGTCGGCTTACAACGCCGCGTTCAATCCCGGTTGCCCAGCCACCATCACTCCCGGAACAGCGGGCTGCTGGGACGATGTCAAGGCCTATGCCAGCATTTTCACGGGCTCCATCAAAGCACCGCAGTTCGATTTCGTCCCCGGCAATCCGGGTCTGTTTGATGCGGTCTTGGTCACCAGCACCGGCAGCGGTTACATCACCGCGCCCACGGTGGTCTTCAACGGGGGTGGGGCCACGACGCCAGCGAGCGCCACGGCCACGCTGAAGATCGGTCAGATCAACGTCGTCAATCCGGGTAGCGGCTATACCGTCGCACCCGTGGTCACCATCGCAGCCAGCACCGGCGGCGGCGGTGCAGCAGCACGCACCACTTTGGCCGTCAATGAGGTGCAGATCCTCAACGGTGGTTCGGGTTACCTCACTGCGCCAACCGTGGTCTTCTCCCTGCCGCAAGAGCCGGGCGGCGTGCGCGCCACCGGCGTGGCCGTGCTGACTGCGGGCAAAGTCACCGGCATCACCATCACCCACCCGGGCAGTGGCTACACTGCCGCCCCGATGGTGTCCTTCAGCCTACCGCCCTTGGGTGGTACGCGGCCCGTGGCCACCACCACCTGCGGTGTGGGGCAATTTATTTTGGTGGCCCCCGATCCCGCCAACCCGGCCAGCGCTGGGGGCGGCGGCTACGTGGACTTTACCGGCGTGACGATCACCGTCACGCCACCCACCGCCACGCTCCCCTTGGGTCATGCACCTTGGGCCAACGCCTCGGCACAAGCCAGCGGCGCGCTCTATGACATCACACTGAACAACGCGGGCAGTGGCTACACCAGCGTGCCCACCCTTTCCTTGGTCGGTGGCAGTGGCACGGGTGCTGCGGCCCAAGTGGGCCCCACGGGCAAGGCGCTTTTCCTCGTCAAAACCAAGGCCATCCAAGAGCTCTTTGAGCCCACCTTTGGTCGCCTTAACGCCACCCTCGGGATTGAGCTGCCTTTCACCAGCGCAGTCACCCAAACCACCATTCCGCTGCTGAACATCGATCCAGCGACCGAAATCATCAACGATTTCGAAACGCAGATCTGGAAGATCACCCACAACGGCGTCGATACCCATCCGGTGCACTTCCACCTCATGAACGTGCAGGTGATCAACCGCGTGGGCTGGGACGGCTTCATCACCGCACCCGACCCCAGCGAAGTGGGCTGGAAAGAAACCATCAAGATGAATCCGCTGGAGGACATCATCGTGGCGCTGCGGCCCAAGCAGCCGCACCTTGATCAAGTAGCAGGGTTTGGTCTGCCCCAAAGCATCCGACCGCTCGACCCAAGCCAGCCTTTGGGTTCGCCTTTCGGCTTCACCCAGCTCAATGTCAACACGGGTCTGCCCGCCCCGGTGGTCAACGCTGTCGCCAACTTTGGTTGGGAATACACATGGCACTGCCACATCTTGGGTCATGAAGAAAACGACTTCATGCGCCCTGTGGTCTTCAACGTGACAGAGGCTGTGCCCTTGGCCCCGAGCCAACTGAGCGTCGATGCGGGTCTAACCCCCAGCGCTGGCAGCACCTATGGCGGCGTGCAACTCACGTGGACCGACAACGCCCGGACCGAATACCAACAACGCATTGAACGCGCCGAAGTCCTCAGCGGCAGCACCGCTGCGCCCGTCTTCACGCCCTTGGTGACCCTGCCGGCCAACTTCACCCGTTACACCGACACCCAAGTCGAAGGCGGCGTGAGCTACACCTACCAAGTGGTGGCGATCGGAGCATCGGGATCCACCACCTCAGCACCGACATCGACATTGACCCCCACGGGACTGCCGCCAGCAGCCCCGGCTGATCTGATCGCCAACCAGATCGGCTCGCAGGTTCAGCTCAGCTGGACCGACAACTCTGTCTCCGAAGTGCTGTGGACCCTCCGCCAAGCGGTGCTTGATCCCGTGACCAACACCTACGGACCGGCCGTGGATGTGGTCCCGGGGGTGATCAGCACCACCACGGCGCAACGCGGCCCAGTCCAAGCCAGCATCCCCGTCACCACACCGGGTGCGACCGTGCGCTACGAGTTGGCCGCCAACGCTTCGGCCAACGCGGATCCAGCAACCAGCTCTGCTTGGGTGGCTGCGGCGCCGATCAGCATCCCCGTGGTCCTGCCGCAAAGCATCAGCTTTGGTCCCATCCCGGTGCTGAGCTTTGGTGCCAGCGCCACACTCGGGGCCAGCGCCAGCTCAGGCCTCCCCGTCACGCTGAGCAGCAGCACCCCGTCGATCTGTACGGTCAGCGGTACGACGGTGACGGCCTTAAGCGCAGGCTTATGCACGATCATGGGTGAGCAACTTGGCAACAACACCTACAGTGCCGCACCGCCTGCACGTCAAGACATGGTTGTCAACCGTGCTGATCAACTCATCAGCATCGGGACGATACCTACCTTGATGGCCACAGGGGTGGGGACGCTAAGTGCCACCTCATCCTCAGGTCTTCCAGTGACCTTCGGAACAACCACAGGCAGTACCTGCTCGGTGAATGGCACCACACTTACGGGTCTATCCACGGGGATCTGTACGGTCACAGCCGATCAAGGTGGGGATGCCAACTGGAATCCAGCACCGCAACTCTCGCAGACTGTGTCCATCACGGCCAAACCCCAGACGATCAGTCTGACTGCCCCCAACGTTGTGTCCTTGGTGGGCACAGGAACCGGCACCGTCAGCGCTCTGGCGAGTTCTGGCTTGCCTGTCAGCATCACAGCGACACCGGCCACAGTGTGTTCCATCGTGGGTAACACCTTGACAGGCGTGGCGCCCGGCACTTGCCGAATCAGCGTCAGTCAGGCTGGGGACGCGGTGTACGCTGCCGCCCAAATGGTGCGCAACGTCACCTTCACTTTGAAGCAGTTGCAGACCATCACCATGGCACCACCGGCACTGGTGCCAGTGGGTGGCACAGGTGTGATTACCGCAACAGCAACCTCTGGACTCCCCGTCACGCTGGTCTCCGCAACACCAACGGTATGTTCAGTAAGCGGTGGCGTCGTCACGGGTTTGCTGGCGGGCATTTGCCGGATCACAGCCAGCCAAGCTGGCGATGTGACATGGAATGCGGCCACATCGTTGACCATGAATGTACGGGTGAGATAAGCACCGAGAGGACGTCTTGGAATGACGTCGGGGTGGGGGTGCGATTCTGCTATGGTCGCACCCCACCTTGGTTTCTTCCACGGCTTCAACATGACCCGTACGCTCCACTACACCGAACAAGATCTGATCGACGCCCAGCGTCTGCATGCCGTGCCAGGCCCGACCATGCGCAAGCTGGTTTCGGGCATCTTTATTTTGGTCATGGTGTATTACGCTCAGACTGACCAGCTGACCAACACCCTTTTTCTCGGCACGATCATCGGATTGGTGAGCTGGGTGATGATTCAATTCTTGATCCTGATTCCTCAGCAAGCCCGGCAGCTCTACCAGCGAGATACCAGCTTGCGACGCAAACAAAGCTTCCGCTGGGATGAAGAGCAGATCAGTATCCACGCGGAAGATACGGCGCACCACATCGCATGGCGAAACGTCAAACAGATCAAGGAAAGCGCTTCGGTGCTCCTGATCTATCAAGACACCAACCACTTCAACTTGTTCCCCAAACATTGTTTCAATAACCAAGCTGAGATCGACAGTTTCAAAGCCTGTCTTCCCAAGCCATAAGTGGTTCATGGATGGATATCTGGCTACGATGGCCGCATGTCGCTCCGATCCCAATCAGTCTCGGCGGCCATGTCTGGGCCCCCTCACCCCTTGGGGCAGCACCGTTATTTGATCGTTTTGCTGGCCATCAGCCTGCCTTTCATGGCCTTGTTGGTCTTGAATCTGCATGCCGCCCAGACGCATGCACGATCCATCGCCATCAACCGGGCGGAAAACCTGAGCTTGGTGATCGAGCATCGACTGTCCCTACACTTCCGTGCTGCCGAGCACGTGCTCAAGCTGCTGACCCAGCAAGTCCCCACGGCCGCCATGGCGCAGGGGCAGATGCCAAAAAAGTACCGCGCCACCCTCGAAGCGTGGCTGCAATCCCACAGCTACGCGCTGATTCCACACTCAACACTGAGCTATTTCGATGCTCGGGGGCGGCGGCTGTACGCCTCTGAACCGACAGCGGACGAAAACATCGCTGATAAAGCGTATTTTCAGCAACTCAAGCAACACCCCCAAGACATCCTCGTTGACGCGACGAAGACGCAAGTCCACCACACTGGCCAAGGTTCCTTGGTCATCGCACTTGCTGTGCATGATGAGCAGCAACGTTTCCTTGGCATGGCGACAGTCACCACGGATATCTCCGCCTTGCTCCATGAGTTTCAAGATCTTCATCTGGGGCCCGACAGCGTCGTCACGCTGCGGCGGATCGACGATGGCAGTTTGGTGATTCGCTCCCTAGGAACGCTGGTGACCGACGCCTTTCCGGAGCGGCGCATGGTGATTCCCCAAGCCATCCAGCAAGGGACGCCCCAAGGACACCTGGAGATCGTTTCACCAGCCGACGGCATCACACGCATGTACGGCTACCGTGTCATCGACCATTCGCCCCTCTATGTGGCGGTTGGTTTGGCCGAAAAAGGAAGGCTCACGGCTCGGGCGTGCATCCGGGGCCTTGGGAGCAATCTTCCTGCTCATCTTGGCCACGGCTCTGCTTCTGATGAATCGTGCCGCCAGCGCACGCCAACGCTCCGAAGAACAACTCAGGGCCAGCGAACGTCGCTTTCGCCACTTGATCGATGACCACCGAGCCGTAATTCTTCAGATCAATCCCGACACTGGCCGCATTGTCGATGCCAATGAGGCTGCCGCAGATTTTTATGGTTGGAGCCGCGAAGAGTTGCGTGATCTATCGATCAGCGATATCAACAACCTGCCCCCTGCGGAGATTCGACAAGCCCTGAAGCAGTCCAAGCATGGCTCCTGCACCCACTTTGTTTTTCCACATCGCCTACGCAGCGGTGAGGTGCGAACGGTCGATGTGCATGCCACGCCCATCGATATCGATGGTCACATCATCTTGGTGGCGATCATTTTTGATATCACCGAGCGCCTCCGCAATGAAGCGGCGCTGACGCAACTGATGCAAGAGCAAAAAGCCATTCTTGAGGGGCGTTTGATCGGTATCGCCAAATTGCATCAACGCCACATCTTGTGGAGCAATCAGGCCATGGCGGACATGTTGGCTACACCCCCGAAGAGATGGTGGGTCAAGCGGCGCGCACGTTCTATGTTGAGGAGGCCGATTTCATCGCTTTCGGTCAAAAAGCTTATCCAGCGATTCAAGACGGCAGCTGCTACCGGGAAACGCTTCAGCTCCAACGGAGCAACGGCAGCACAGGCTGGTTCGATATCAACATCGCCCCCCTGTTTCCGGGCAGTGACGTCGCCATCATGGCGTTGGTTGATGTCACCCCGAGGATGCTCGCGCAGTTGGCTTTGCAGGAAAGCGAAGAGCGCCTGCGCACGCTGGCAGACTACACCTACGACATGGAAACTTGGATCGGCCCGGATGGCAAACTGATCTATATCAGCCCGGCTTGCGAACGCGTCAGCGGCTACACACCGTCTGACTACATGGCCGACCCAAGCCTGCTTGACAGAATCGTGCTGGATGAAGACCGTGAGCGTGTCACCGCAGCCTGCCGACTCGGCCCCGAGGATGCTCCGCACGATATGAGTTTTCGCATTCGTTGCAAAAATGGCGATCTCCGCTGGATCGCGCGAGGCATACGACCCGTACACGCCTCCGATGGCCGCCCTTTGGGTCTACGGGCCAATGACCGCGACATCACCCAACTCAAGCACGCCGAGCAACTCGCCCAGTCACTGGCCCATGCTGACGCTCTGACGGGCCTCCCCAACCGGCGCATGTTGATGGAACACCTGACGCAAAACTTGTTGCGTGCCCAGCGTTTTCATCGACCCCTTGGTTTGATCTTCATCGATCTCAATGACTTCAAAAGGGTCAACGATCAATGGGGCCACGACACAGGTGATGAATTGCTGCGTCAAGTCGCCCAACGTTTGTGCCAATGCGTACGAGCCAGCGACACCGTAGCGCGCCTTGGCGGTGATGAGTTTGTCATCTTGCTGACCGAACTCAGTCATGCCGACGATGCCACCCGGGTGGCTGACAAAATTCTTCAAGCTTTTGTGGAGCCGGTGCGCTTGGGTGAACACGCCCTCATCGTCACGATGAGCATGGGCATCACCCTGCCCGACACGAAGCACCGCCAAGATCCCCGTGAGGTCATGGCCCAAGCTGATCAAGCGATGTACCGTGTCAAACGTTCGGGTCAGAACGGATGGGTCTTGTTTCGGGAACCGACTTAGCGGCCACGTTCACCACGTTCGTGGTGTTCTCCTCCCTGATAGCCGCCATGCTCCCGACCATACGGATTAAAGGGGTTGAAACAACAACCCACTGTCGCCACACCCAAGACGACGAGAAGACCGAGTTTGACCATACGACGCATCACATTCACTTTGTTCTCCTACGTGGCGCCATCGCCACCCATGCACAACGGCCTGTGCATGCTGCCGTTGACGCACAAAGCATCCGGTAACCGTACATTAAGGCTTTCAACCACCAGACCATCATCCAACCATGAGCGTGCTTCAAGAGTTCAAGGAATTTGCCGTCAAGGGCAATGTCATCGACATGGCCGTCGGCGTGATCATCGGCGCAGCCTTCGGCAAGGTCGTTTCATCCTTGGTGGCCGATGTCGTGATGCCCCCCATCGGCATGCTGATGGGCGGGGTGAATTTTTCAGAGTTGGTTTGGCCCTTGAAGGCGGCCACAGCCAACTCACCTGCCGTGGTGATTGCTTATGGCAAGTTCGCGCAGACCGTGATCGACTTCTTGATCGTGGCCTTCGTGATCTTCACGGTGGTCAAGCTGGCCAACAGCCTGCGCAGGAAGAAAGAGGCCGAAGCTGTGGCGGTGCCCCCCCAGCCCTGACGCAGAGCACCTGCTTAGTGCATCTGCTTAGTGCGCCTGCTCCCAATTGGGCCCGACGCCGACCTCAGCCAGCAGCGGCACCTTGAGCTCCGCGACGCCCGCCATCAAACGCGGTAGGGCCTCGCGGGCCCAATCGAGCTCTGCCTCAGGCACCTCAAGCACCAGCTCATCATGCACTTGCATGATGAGGCGGCTGGCGCGGCCCTCCACGTCGATGGCGTCTTGGACGGCCAGCATCGCCAGTTTGATCAGATCGGCCGCCGTGCCCTGCATGGGTGCATTGATCGCCTGTCGCTCGGCTGCTGCCCGACGCGGGCCACTGCCGCCGCGAATATCCATCAATTCAATGCGCCGCCCGAACAAAGTCTCCACATAACCATGCTCCGCCGCTTGGGCACGCGTTGCGTCCATGTAGCGTTTGACGTCGGGATAGCGGGTGAAATAGCGCTCGATATACGCCTTGGAAGAGGTCATATCGATGCCCAAACTCTGCGCCAGACCAAAGGCACCCATGCCGTAGATCAGTCCGAAGTTGATGGTCTTGGCATAACGCCGCTGCTCGCTCGTGACGTCCACCGGCGTGATACCAAAGATCTCAGCCGCCGTGGCGCGATGCACATCCAAGCCTTCAGCAAAGGCTCGCAACAAGGTGGCGTCGTTGGAAAGGTGCGCCATGATGCGCAGCTCAATTTGCGAATAATCGGCGCTCACCATCACATGGCCCGACGGCGCGATGAACGCCTCGCGCACACGCCGACCCTCTGCGGTGCGAATAGGAATGTTTTGCAGATTGGGCTCGTTGCTGGCCAGACGCCCTGTTACCGCCACCGCTTGGGCATAGTTGGTATGGACGCGGCCGGTGGCCGGGTTGACCATCTGCGGCAACTTGTCGGTGTAAGTGCTCTTGATCTTGGCCAGACTGCGGTATTCAAGCAGTTTGGCGGGCAAGGGGTAATCCAGCGCCAACTCTTGCAGCACGTCTTCATCGGTGCTGGGTGCGCCGGTGGCGGTTTTCTTCTTGATCGGCAGGCCCAAGCGATGGAACAAAATCTCGCCGATCTGCTTCGGGCTGCTGAGGTTAAAAGCCTGCCCAGCGATGGCGTGAGCCTCGGCTTCCAAGGCCACCATGCGTTGCGCCAAGGTGTTGCTCTGGCGTAGCAACACCGAAGCGTCAATCAACACCCCGTGACGCTCGATGCGACCCAGCACGGCAGCGGTGGGCAGCTCCATGCGGGTGTAGACCTCACACAACTTGGGTTCAGCTTGCAAACGTGGCCACAAGGTCTGATGGACATGCAGCGTCATGTCGCTGTCTTCGCCCGAATAGGTCGTGGCCTGCTCCACTGAAACCTGCGAGAACGGGATCTGATGCACGCCCTTGCCGCACAGATCCTCGTAGCTCAGGCCCTTGCGGTTCAGATGCCGCAAGGCAAGGCTTTCAAGCCCATGCGGACGATGCGCTTCGAGCACATAGCTTTCCAGCATCGTGTCATGCGCCCAACCCCGCAGCGTGATGGCGTGATTGAGCAACACGTGGGTGTCGTACTTGATGTTTTGCCCAACTTTCAAGGCCTTGGCGTCTTCCAACCAAGGCTTGAGCCGTGCCAGCACCGCATGCAACTCAAGCTGCTCAGGCGCACCGGGATAGTCATGGCCCACCGGGATGTAGGCGGCTTCACCGGGCTTGACGGCAAAACTGATACCGATGATGCGGGCCTGCATGGCATCGAGCGAATCGGTCTCGGTATCGAGCGCCACCAGCTCAGCAGCGAGGAGGCGGGCCATCCAAGCGTCGAGCTGCGCCTCGGTGAGGATCGTCTCGTACTGTTTGGCAAGATCCAGCACGTCCAGCACGGCGGGCTCATCAGGAAGAGCGGCGTGCTCTGACGCACCGAATAAATCGGGCTCAGCTAAAGCCACTGCTTTCACGGCTGCTTTTTGTGCCGCCTTTTTTTGCTCGTCTTCGAGCTTGCGCCGCCGCGCACCAAAACCGTGGCGGATATAGAAGGCCAGCAAAGCCTCGCTGTCTTCCGGCTTGAACGCCAAAGATCCGACCTGCGGCCAGCCAGAAACGTGGGCGGAAAGGTCAGCGTCACACTGCACCGTGATGAGGCGGCGGCCCATCGGCAACCAATCCAGCGCCCGGCGCAGGTTCTCGCCCGCCACGCCTTTGACGCTGGCTGCTGCGGCCATCACACCGTCCAACGAACCGTGTTCAGCGAGCCATTTGACGGCCGTTTTGGGCCCCACCTTCTCAACACCCGGTACGTTATCCACCGTGTCGCCGATGAGACTGAGGTAATCAATGATGCGATCAGGAGCGACACCAAACTTGGCCAGCACACCGGCTTCATCGAGGGTTTCGCCCGTCATGGTGTTGACCAAGCTGACATGCGGATTGACCAGCTGCGCCAGATCCTTGTCACTGGTCGAGATCACCACCTGATAGCCAGCCGCCACGGCGACTTGGGCCAGGGTACCGATCGCATCATCGGCTTCAATACCGGGCACTTCCAGCACCGGCCAGCCCATGAGCCGAACCATCTCGTGGATCGGCGCCAGTTGCGCCACCAGATCCGTCGGCATCGACGGCCGGTTGGCTTTGTAATCAGCGTACCAATCGTGCCGAAAGGTCGGGCCCTTGGCATCAAAGACACAGACCGCGTGGCTGGCTGGGAACTGCTCACGCAGCCGCTCCAGCATCGAAATCATGCCGTGCAAGGCCCCGGTGGGCTCGCCCTGCGCGTTGCGCAGATCGGGCATGGCGTGAAAAGCACGGTAGAGGTAGCTGGAACCATCTACCAGCAACAGGGTCGGACGCACGCTCATGCCCACGCGCTTCAACGTGGATGATTCGGGTGGGGATTGTGGGCATGCAGCGGCGGAATGGCGTTGGCCGGCTCGCTGCGTTGCTCGGTGATGCGGTTATCACCATCGACAAAAACCAGCTTAGGCTTGAAAGTCGCCATGTCTTCACTGCTGAGTTGCGCAAAGCTGGCAATGATGACCAAGTCGCCCACCGTGGCTCGACGTGCGGCTGAGCCATTGAGCGAGATCATGCCGCTGCCACGCGGACCACGAATCGCATAGGTGATGAACCGCTCACCGTTGTCGATGTTCCAGATATGGACCTGCTCGTTTTCAACGATGCCAGAAGCATCCAACAGGTCTTGGTCGATCGCGCAGGATCCTTCGTAATGCAACTCGCAGTGAGTCACGGTGGCGCGGTGAATCTTGGCGTTCAACAGGGTGCGAAACATCTTGGAACTCGGCGAGGGTACAAAACAGAATTTGACATGAAATCGGGGCTGCGCCGACCGATGAAGTCAGCGCAGCCCCGATTGTGCGCGATCACGCGAGGGACGTCACCCTTGACGATCCCTCAAACCATCCATCAAGGCATGGTTGCTGTCACGATCGCACTCGGTGAACCCGTCACCGCGCCGATCAACGGCACGATCCGGAAGCTGTACGTCGTCTTGGTCACCAGCCCTGTGTTGGCGAAACTGATGGTCGCGCCGGTTGCTGCCGAGGTGGTGCTAGCCACCGTCCCCACCGCTGCCCAAACAGAGGTCGGCAAGCAAGCGACTGCCGGTGCAACAACCGTACAACGCTGCACTTGGAAGGAGGTTTCGTTGACCGAAGCATCCACCCAGCTCAGGTTGGCTGACGGCATACCACCCACCGGCGCTGCCACCGGAGTCACCGTCAACCCTGTCGGCGCGGACGGCAAGGCTTGGGTGGTAACGGGGATCGTCATCGAAGCCCCCGGGCGAGTCAGCAACCCAGCCACCGCCACCGGAGTCACCCGGAAGTTGTAAGCCGTGTTGGGTGTCAACCCAATCGCGGTATAGGTCACCACATTGGCTGCGGTCGTCCCCAACAAGGTCCACACGGTGGAACCAGCCACACTACGCTCCACCTTGTAACCGGTCTCCAAGGGGCCACCATCGAGCCACGTCAGGGTGGCGGTGGTCGGCGCAGTCGATGTACCCACCAGACCAGACATCGTCGGCAACATCACCACAGGCAGTGACACTTGCGAGGCATTCATCCCTGCCGCGTTGACCGCATTCACGCGGAACAAGTACGCATTGCCCATGGCCGGGATGAAATTAGTCGTCAGCGTCGTCCCCGAACCCACCACAGCAGCAACCGTGGGCAAGGAGGTCCACGTCACGCCGGCATTGGCCGAGACTTGGGGCAAGAAGCTGGTTTCGTTGTTGGAGGCATCGGTCCAGCTCAAGGCAATCTGAGTTGCCGAGTTCAGCGTGGTCGTCAAGTTAGCCGGCTGAGCCGGTAAGAAACTGACCGGCACCAACGCCGAAGTCAACCACGCAGACGGAATCCCCGTAAAGCTTTGCGCAGCAACACGGAAGGTGTACTTATGCCCATTCAACACCGGAGCGGCGAAGGTCAGACGATTACCCACCCCTGGAGACAGCGCCACAGTCCCGATTTGAGCAAAAGCCCCACCGTTATCGGACGCCTGAATCACGAAGCCAGCTTCATTGTTGGAGCTATCGGTCCAAGTCAAGTCCACTTGCGTTTCAGAGACGGCGGTGGCGCCCAAGGTTGTCGGTGCAGCAGGCACCGCATTCAACGCGATAGGCGACGAATAGGTGAACGCCGAGTTGTAGTTCGCGTTACCCAAGGTGTTATTCGCGGCCACACGATAAATCACCGAACCTGTCGCCCCGCCCAAACCGACGCTCGGCAGTGTCACCACTGTCGCGGTACCGGCCATCGTGGTGCTGGCCACAGGCGATCCGGGCACCGCTGTATAAGCCTGACCATTGGCCGAAGCCTCAAGCACGAAGTTGGTCTCGTTGGTGGAGTTATCCGTCCAACTCACCTGCATGGTTGTGGCCGATGACTGGCTAACATTCAAACCACTTGGCGCAGCCGGCGGCAACACAGGTGTCGCCGTTGTGTTGAAGATGGGGGAAGCCGCTTGGCCTGCCGCACCAACGGCCACCACTTGATAGCGGTAAACCATACCGCCTTCAACGGTGGTATCCACAAACGACTTCTTGTTGGCTGGCAACGTGGCAATGGTCTTGAAGACCGTGCTCGTTGCGCCCGTTGCCCGCTGAACCAACTGCTGAGTTTCAGTGCTTGAGTTGTCGGTCCATGTCAGGGTCACACCGGGGTACGGTGTACCGGGTGTAAACACCGGGACCGTTGCTGCAAGCGCTGAAGGCGCCACAGGCACGGCCTGCACGGCATTCACCACAACCGGGCGACGCATGTCGTTTTCAGCGTGGCTCAACACGCGGTTACCCCACGTGTATTCCCAACCGTAATTGCCGACTTGATTCACGGTGGCGGCTGGTGGCAACCCCGGGAAGATACCGCCACCCAGTAATGCCAACTGGGTAAAGCCGAAACTCGAACCCAAAACCTGGGTCGGATCGAAAGATCGAGTGCTTGTGGGCAAGCCAAACCCCGGCATCGTCGGTTTTTTCGGCCGCAGAGCAACGATGGCATCCGACAACGGATGGACACGAACCGAGTCCTTCCAACCCACTTCGTTGGGGAACGGTGCTTCAATGAAGTTATCCCAACCCACACGGTTGATCAGCTGAACATCCATGCCGTCAAAGCCAAGCACTTGGCTGTACAAGCCGTTGTGCACCAGCTTCCAGACCTGCATTTCGTTGCTGCCAATCACTTCGCTGGCAGGGTCAAGGAAGTTAAGCGGAATGGTGGTCTGCACGCCTGCATTCACGAAGGGCATTTCCACACCCAACGAGGTGTTGGTACGACCATAGGTGGCTTCATGCAACTCTTGCTCAGCCTTGGCCTGCACCGTCGCTGTCGCTTGATTGGTGGGCAAGACCTGTGCAGAGGCACCGGCACCACCACCACCAGACAGGGTGATCGTCGGAGCTGAGGTGTAACCCACCCCAGGGTCCGTCAAGTTAACGTCATAGACCGAACCCACAGGTGTACCCGTGGCCGTAACGCCACCAACCGTCGGTGGGACACCGATGGTCAACAGCACTTGGGTCAGATCCGTGTAACCCAAACCGCCCATCGATGAGGGATTGGTTGGGTCGGTCGGCACCATGACAAAGGCGGCAACCCCGCCTGTGGCCGTAGCGGTAGCGCGCACATTGCCAGCCTTCACCGGCGGCGGTGCGATGCTGACAGCAGGCACACGGTCATACCCCGACCCCGGATTGGTGATCGTGATGCCGGTGACCTTGCCGGCAGTCACGACGGCAACACCTTGGGTTTGAACGCCACCCTTCGGCGGTAAGGCAAAGGTCACTGCCGGTGCACTGATGTATCCCGCACCGCCATTGATCACTGTGACGTTATTCACCAAAAGCTTGGTCGAAGCTTGGGCACCACCGCCGGCAACACCGCCATTCACAGCGATCGTCACCAACGGTGCCGTGGTGTAACCCGACCCCGGATTGGTGACGGTGATCGATGCGATCTTGAGCGAGGAAATCGCTGTAGCCTGTGCCGTTGCACCGCCACCACTGAACGTCACGGTCGGTGCCGTCACGTATCCAAGCCCGGGTGCGGTCACACCCACCGCATCAAAGAAATTCGGTGATCCCGGCACAAACGAGAACAACGGCTGCTTGGTGGTGCCGGCATAAATCGTTGAAAACGCTTTGACATTGTCCCAGCAACCCGCCGTGTTGGGCTGAACCACTGCCGGGCAATTGCCCGCCGCATTAAAGGCTGCGTTGTAAGCCGACTGCGCCACGATCGGACGGGGCTGCCCAGCACCAGCTGTGGCGATACCGTTGATTTGACCCACGTACGACTTGGGAATTTCAGTGGCAAGCGCCGGTGCTGCCGCGTTGAACGGAATACCTGGCGTTGTCACGGCCGCCTTGACACGGAACTGCATCAAGGTGCGCGTGTTGGGTCCGAAGCCCGGCTTGGAGTCTTCAGCGCCCCCATTGGGCGAGCGATCGCCAATGCCGACGCTGTAATCATCACGATTGTCTGCCGCAGGAACAGGCGAGAACATGTCGTTGTAAGCGATCAATGTCTTGCCCGCGTACTGCGAGAAGTCAACCACCAAATCTGCACGCTCACCCGGAGCCAACCATAAGCCCGTGGTATTCACGTTCAACACCGTGATGCGACCCTTGTCATACAAAGGATTGGTTGGCAGCGGGTCAATGGTTGCCATATGGGGGATCAACCCACCATCGGAACCAAATTGATAAAGCGTCGGCCCTGGCAACGATGCGTCAGGGACTCCACCTAAACGAGCATCGGTCGGCCAGTCGAAAGGTGTACATGGATTGGCTGGCGTCCAACGCGTCTCCCCATTGGCGCACTGCATGGCGGGGACAGCCGCCGGGACCATGCGTACTTCAGTCGCACCCTGTGATGGGAAGCTCAGCGCAGGATTGGGATCGGCTTCGAAAAGGCTGAACGAGAAGGAACGATCCACCGCACCGTTCGCCAATCGCAACCGATACGCCTTGGGCTCAACATCGACGTAAGGGTAAGCCACCCCATTCACCACGGGCGTGTCGCTATAGACCTCAGGCACCATGGTTTCATTGCCATAGGCCCCTGTGGGCAGCACGTATTGGGCTGGGAAGATCGGCCAGAACCAAGGGCCATACAACCAACGTCCAACCTTGTTGGAGCCGTTTTGCTGTGCCGGATCTTGGAGGGTTTCATAGACGTGG
Organism: Leptothrix ochracea; assembly: GCF_041083635.1. Taxonomy (GTDB): domain Bacteria; phylum Pseudomonadota; class Gammaproteobacteria; order Burkholderiales; family Burkholderiaceae_C; genus Sphaerotilus; species Sphaerotilus ochraceus. The sequence continues at coordinate 66,644 of NZ_JBFPHB010000007.1, read as the reverse complement.
GTCATCCACAGATCACCCGGTGCGCCCCAAGCGGTCGTGTTCCAACGCGCGTCTTGCAACGCAATGTCGTCAGGAACAAACGATTTATCTTGAAGCACAAGGGGGATCGTTTCTGCCGGTCCCGGGATGATTTGCCGAGCAATCAAGTCTTGCTCAACAGCATCCGTCAACATCATGGGGGCCACCAAGCCTGCGTATGTATTCAGACGACCCATGCCGTTGGCACTGTCTTGAATCCACATGAAGCGGGCGGTTTGCTGATTGGGGAAGTACAGCGTCCGTGCACCTGCACCGGGGTCATACATGTCAGGAACGTTGGCAACGCTGGCCCCCTTCAGGTAGCCCCCCAAAGACAACGGGTCAATGATCTGACTTGCCAGCGATCCTGGGCGCGCAGGATCTTCTTCACCGAGAGCAGCCACCCACTGATGGGGGGAGCCCGCACTGATCCAAGGCGCGTCAGCACCCAGCACGTGGGGCGAAATCCGGTTTTGCGTATAGCGATTGCCGTCGGGTCCCGTCCCAGAACCAGCCAAAGACGAATCGACTGGCAAGAAAAGGTCACCGTTACGCTTCACCACCTGCACCTGCCCCTTGACGAGAAGCGGTGCACCAGCAGCATCACGAGCTAACTCAGCACGGCCCACAGGCAGCAGGTTAAGCAACTTGAGCCGTGTCGCAACACCTTTGGTCGCATTCAACACAGGCCCCATGTAGTGAGGCTTGTCCATGGCAACGGCTTGCTTAAGGACCTTGTTGCCCGCGTTGTCAAATTTCAACGACCCATCCGGGTTCGTATCTTGAATCAAGATGGGCGTGATGCCATCTGGGTAAAAGAGCGGCCAACGGGTCGCAGCTGGGGCTGGGTTGCGCGCCGTTTCCAACTGCACATAACCACGGAACGTGGTCGCCTTGCGTAGATCGGTATGCACCTTTTCGGTGTACTCAACGGCTGCGACCTCGAAATAGTCATCTGTCGTGGTCACACCATTGGTGTCAACCCACTTTTCAGGAACAGCAATCGGCACGTACTTTGTCGTGGTGCCATCAGCAAGCGTGGGCACAGCACCCGTGGCTGGCCGACCAAATCGAGGCAGCGGATCAACGAACTTGCGCAGTGCCTTCCCTGTCCCAAGCCCGCCAGGAGCACCAGGATAGGCTGCTGCCGAACCGTAAATACTGACAATCTCAGCCGATGTCGGTAGCACAGCGTTCGGGTCGGGTTGACCATTAGCAAGAAAACCTCGCAGACCAGAAGGGCTATGGGCGAAATAGGTCTGGAGCCGAATCGGATTCCCAAGTGTGTCAGCCGATGACACAAACCCAGGGCCGGCCTGAGCTGACGAAGCCACCATCTGAACCACAACAGCTGCAACGGCGGCTGCGACGGGACGGCGCGAGAACCTGAAATATCTGGTAGACATGATTTCCCCAATACAGACTCAAAAAAAACGACACACGCCCGGCATGATGAATGGACAACATCCAGAGCTGACAATGATTTCTTCAGAAATGATAGTGGAGAAGACCCACCGGCCCCCCCAGAAGAATTGAAATCAGAGTGAAATGCTACCGAAAGCCCAACAAATCAATATCCCGTTTCAAAGGGCAACATCAACACACTGGATAAAAGCGTTTTAAATACGCGTTTCGGCGGCATTTATGTAACAAATAATGTCTCAAATGCAACAAAAATGATGGAATTGATGCCATCTGCATTGATTATTGAGACTCAGGCGCAACGGCCCTATTTGTATAGATCCAACACTCCCGTGCGTCGAAACATCCATCTCCATCAAGCATCAGAGCGATGCCCGACTGAGCATGTATCCCGCCAAGCCATACAACATCAGGGCGAAGATCTTCTTGAGTTGCGCAACATCCAGTTTGTGCGCCATCCGAGCGCCCCAAGGAGCCGTTACGACGCTGGCGCAAGCAACGATGAGCCACCCCGGAAGCCATAGATAGCCCACACTGGCGGCGACATGACTCTCCATCTGCCAACCACCGATCACATAGCCAACGGTATTGGCCAACGCGATCGGAAAACCAAGGGCAGCACTGGTTGCCACCGCACGGTGCATGGGCACATTGCACCAAGTCATGAAGGGTACGGACAAAAATCCCCCGCCGGCTCCCACCAACCCGGAAACCGTCCCAATGAAAGCACCAGCGCCCCAACGTCCCACCAAGCCAGGCATTTGCCGTGACGACTTTGGCTGACGATTGAAAAGCATTTGCGTGGCCGAAAAGCCGACAAACAAGGCGAAAAATAACGCCAACGATGTGCCCTTGAGCATCGCAAAGACACCGACCCCAGACACCAAGCCGCCAAGCAAGATACCCGGGGCGAGGCTGGTGACAAGATCCCAACGGATGGCGCCGCGACGGTGATGTGCACGCACGCTGGAAAGCGATGTGAACAAGATCGTTGCCATCGAAGTCGCGATGGCCATCTTGACCGCCAAAGAGCCCTCGACGCCCTGACGGGCCAACAAGAGGGTCATGAACGGCACCAGCAACATACCGCCACCCACACCCAGCAACCCAGCCATAAAGCCAGTGCAAGAGCCAAGCAGCAGTAGCCCTAGAACCAAGTAGGGATCGAGCATCATTGAATGGGGAGGAGGTGCGGAGGAAGGAGAAGGAGTCCGCCGCTAACTGAGAGCCGCATTCCTGAACCCAGGGGTCCAGGTGGGCGAGGTCAGCCAGGCTTCGGGTTCATCTGACGCGAGACGATCGCACCAGCCGGGATATATTCCAAGCCCATGCTTGCGAAAGCATCGGTTCAAGGAAATAAAAGCCCTCACGAAAGCGACGGACACGCCCATTCTAACCGCTGCAACTCACAGCCCCAAAGCAACATCCAAGCGACGAATCAAGCTTTCGATATCCACCGTCGTACCTTGCCACTCATCGGCAGCCCCAGCCTCACCTTGGGTGGCGTTCTCGGCAACATCGCTGGCCGACGCTTTGGATTCAGAGGCGGCAAATGCCAAATTCAGAGCGGCAAGCACAGCAATACGCTCCCGAGATTTGACCTTGCCATGGTCACGAATGACGGACATGGCTTGATCCACCCGACTGACAGCTTCGGACAAGCGTTGCTCATGCCCTTCAGGACAACCAAGAACGTAGGTCTGATCCATGATCAGGACTTCAAGCTGCTTCATGGCTGGCTCGCAGGAGAAAACGATTCAGGGACGGCGCCTGATGGCTCAAACGATTGGATCGAGGCCCCAAGACCGGGGGCGGGCGGCGATACACCACGCCCAACAAGCGCATCCATACGATCGCGAGCCGCGTTCAAACGCAATCGCAGCATGTCACGTTCATCCATCAAGGCGACCACCTGTTGCTCCAGCAACGCTTGGGTCTGTTTCAACTCTTGGTGGCGGAGCAGCAATCGTTCGACGCGCTCCGCGAGTTCTTCCAGTGTCGGCATTTCGCTTCGATCCAGATTCGGGCAGAAGAGCCCCATACGGCGCGCATTGTAGTGTTTTGAGTTCGGACTTCGAACCTTGGGTGGCACAGCAGCCCAAACAGGGCGCTGATCCACATCTTTCAAGCGACTGCTTGATTTGATCTATGATCAAACATCATTGATGTCCTCCGTCTTCCCTCTTCTTTGACCCTTGGGCATGAGCAGCGCCAACACCCCCCATCCGGTCATCACGACCCTGCGAGGCGCAGAAGCACGCACCCGCTTGGTTGAAGCAGCCACGTTGCTCTTTGCCGATAAGGGCTTCGGAGCCACCTCGACACGCGAAATCTGCCAAGCCGCAGGCGTCAACGTTGCATCGATTCACTACTATTTCGGCGATAAGGATGGGCTTTACCGTGCGGTATTGCTGCGTCCGATCCAAAACGCTGATCGCGCTTTCCAAAACTTGGATGACCCCTCGATCAGTCTTGCCCGTCATTTGCACCACGTGATTGGAGCGATCTGCTGCCCAGACAATCAGGTCGAACGGGCCGCCATGATGCGGCTTTACCTGCGTGAGTTGATCGAACCCACCGCCGGTTGCGCTGATCTGATCTTCCAGCACATCCAGCCGCAGCACGAACGCTTGGTGAGCTGCCTAGCGCGCCATGTGGGCACCCCCGCCGACGCCCCCTCCTTGCATCAACTCGCCTTTGCCATCGTGGCCTTGGCCCATGACCAGCTTTCGCGCCGTGTCCTGCCTTGCCGCATAGCCACCCAAGCCCCCCCACCCGACGACCACTCCGCCCATCTTGAGCGACTGGTGGATTGGGCCTTGGCCTTGGTTGACCACGAAAAACACCGCTTCCACAGCGCTTCAAACCTTTCTAGGACTCCAACATGACTGGTCTGCCCGCCTTCCTTCTGACGCCCCGCCATCGCAGCGCCCTGATCTTGACCACCCTGGTGGGACTTGGCTTGGGTGGCACCGCTGTGTGGGTGCATGCCGCCAATGACACCCCCGCTGACAAAGCGGCCGCGCCTAAAACAAAGGCTCGCCCAGCATTGACTGTCACCGTCACCAGCCTGCAAGCGGCGGACTGGCCGCTCACGATCTCCGCCAACGGCAATCTGATGGCGTGGCAAGAAGCCGTGATCGGCGCCGAAGCGGGCGGGCTGCGCTTGCTGGACGTCTTGGTCAACGTGGGCGACAACGTGCGACGCGGTCAACTCTTGGCACGACTGCAATCGGAATCGGTCTCCGCCGATGTGGCCGCTTCGCGCGCCAATCTGGCCGAAGCCCAAGCGGTGCTCACTGAAGCCCGAGCCAACGCAGATCGGGCCCGCCAACTTCAGCCCGGTGGGGCCATGAGCACGCAGCAAAGCCAACAAGCCTTCACGGCGGAACAAACTGCTGCGGCACGCCTAGAGGCCTTGAAAGCGCGCCTCAGTGCCGACGAACTGCGTCTCAGCCAAACCCGCATCACGGCCTTGGACGACGGCGTGATCTCCGCACGCCAAGCCAGCGTTGGCGCGGTGGTCCAACCCGGCCAAGAACTGTTCCGCTTGATCCGCCAGCGGCGCTTAGAGTGGCGTGCCGAAGTACCCGCCACCGAGTTAGTCCGCATTCAACCCGGCACCCAAGTCAGCCTGACCCCAGCGGGTGGACAGCCCATCCAAGGCAAGGTACGCATGGTGGCTCCCACCGTGGACCCTGCCACCCGCAACGGGCTGGTGTATGTCGATCTGCCGGCCAACGGCTCAGCGCGCGCGGGCATGTTCGCCAAGGGTGATTTCGAGCTTGGACGTGCTGCGGCCCAAACCTTGCCGCAATCAGCGGTGCTGCTGCGTGACGGCTTCAGCTATGTCTTCCAAGTGGGCGGCGACAGCAAGGTCACGCAGACCAAAGTGGTGACGGGACGCCGTCAAGGCGATCGAATCGAAATCACCGCCGGACTGCCATCCACGGCCAAGGTCGTGGCTTCAGGCGGGGCGTTCTTGGGTGACGGTGACGGCGTGCGGGTGGTTGAAAGCCCTGCGACGGCGAACACCGCCCAACCCGCCGCTGCGCACTGAGCCAGGAGCCCGCCATGAATGTGTCCGCTTGGAGCATCCGCAATCCCATCCCGGCCGTGATGCTTTTTTTGATGCTCACGCTCACCGGCCTGATGGGCTTCAAGTCGATGAAAGTCCAGCAGTTTCCGGACATCGACCTGCCCACCATCAACGTCACCGCCTCGCTGGCTGGCGCTGCGCCCGCCCAGTTGGAAACGGAGGTCGCGCGCAAAATCGAAAACGCCGTGGCCTCGATCCAAGGCGTGAAGAACATCTACACCAAGGTGCAAGACGGCGTGGCCCTCGTCACGGTCGAATTCCGTCTTGAAAAACCCAGCCAAGAAGCGCTCGACGACGTGCGCGGCGCTGTGGCCCGCATCCGTGCGGATCTGCCGGCTGACTTGCGCGATCCGGTGATCAACAAGCTTGATCTGGCTGGCTCACCGATCCTGACCTACACCGTGGCTTCGAGCCGCATGGACGACGAAGCCCTGTCGTGGTTCGTGGACAACGCCGTCACCAAAGCGATGCTTTCGGTGCGCGGCGTGGGCTCGGTCACCCGCGTGGGCGGCGTGAGTCGTGAAGTGGATATCGAGCTCGATCCGACCCAGCTGCTGGCCTTGAAGGCCTCAGCAGCCGATGTCTCGCGCCAACTCAAGGCCGTGCAACAAGACGCCTCGGGGGGACGATCCGATGTCGGCGGCATCGAGCAATCGGTGCGCGCCTTGGCCACCGTCAGAAGTGCTGAAGAGCTGGGCCGGATGGACATCACGCTGCCCGACGGCCGACGCATTCGTCTGGATCAGATCGCCAAGATCAGCGACACGGTGGCGGAGAAACGCAGCGCCGCTTTGCTCAACGGCGCGCCAGTGGTTGGTTTTGAGATCGTGCGTTCACGCGGAGCCAGCGAAACCGACGTGGCCGAGGGCGTGCGGACCGCGCTCGACAAGCTGCGCGCCGAGCATCCCGATGTAAGCGTCACCGAAGCCTTCAACTTCATCGATGCCACGGTCGAGAACTTCAGCGGCTCGATGTATTTGTTGCTCGAAGGCTCCATCTTGGCCGTGATCGTGGTCTGGCTGTTTCTGCGCGACTGGCGTGCCACGCTGGTGGCCGCCACGGCCCTGCCCCTGTCGGTGCTGCCCACCTTCGCCACGATGTACTACCTGTTCGGTTTTTCGCTCAACATCGTCACCTTGCTGAGCATGTCGCTGGTGGTCGGGGTGCTGGTCGATGACGCCATCGTCGAGATTGAAAACATCATGCGGCACCTGCGCATGGGCAAAACACCGTTTCAAGCGGCCATGGAAGCGGCCGACGAGATCGGTTTGGCCGTGATCGCCACCACCTTCACGCTGATTGCCGTCTTCTTGCCCACCGCTTTCATGGGCGGCGTGCCGGGCAAATTCTTTGTTCAGTTTGGCTGGACCGCCGCCATCGCGGTGTTCTTCTCGCTGGTCGTGGCCCGGATGCTCACGCCGATGATGTCGGCCTACATCCTGCGTCCCCCCAAGAAAAGCCACCCCGAACCGCGCTGGATGACGCGCTACCTTGGCTGGGCCGCGTGGTGCCTGAAGCACCGCGTGGTCACCGTGCTAGCCACCGTGGCGTTCTTCTTCGGCTCCTTCGGTCTGCTCAGCGCCCTGCCCACCGGCTTCATGCCGCCCGATGACTTCCACCAAACCCAAGTCACGCTGACCCTGCCCCCGGGCAGCACCTTCAGCCAGACCTTGGCCGCCGCTGAACACGCGCGGGCTTTGGTGCAAAAGCATCCGCACGTCAAGCTGATCTACACCACGGTGGGTGGCGGCAGCACCGGGGCAGACACCTTCACGCCGGGCGCCGGCCTGCCCGATGTGCGCACCGCCACGCTGACCATCAACCTGACGCATCGCACTGAGCGGCGCGGCACCTCCAAGCAAAGCATCGAAGGCCAGTTGCGCGAAGCCTTGAAGGAGCTGCCGGGCGCACGCGTCAAGGTGGGCTTTGGTCAAAGCAGCGAAAAGTACGTGCTGGTCTTGGCCGGTGAAGACGGTGCCACCTTGATGACGCACGCCGCTGTGGTGGAACGCGAACTGCGCAGCATCCCGGGCATCGGGGCCGTGACTTCCAGCTCCAGCTTGGTGCGACCCGAGTTGATCGTGGTGCCCGACACCGCCCGAGCCGCCGACTTGGGCGTGAGCACCAGTGCTATCGCCGACACTCTGCGCATCGCCACAGCGGGCGACTTTGATCAGGCCCTGCCCAAACTGAACCTCAGCCAGCGCCAAGTGCCCATCATCGTGCGTTTGCCCGCTGAGGCGCGTACCGACTTGGCTTTGCTGGCCCGTCTGCCGGTGCCGGGTAAGAACGGCCCGGTGTTGCTAGGCAATGTCGCCAGCTTGTCGATCAGCAGCGGCCCGGCCGAAATCGGGCGCTACAACCGCCAACGCAACGTCAACTTCGAGATTGAACTCAATCAGCAGCCGCTGGGCGAAGTCAAAGACGCGGCCATGGCCCTGCCAAGCTTGAAGGAACTGCCGCCGGGGGTGATCCAGACCGAAGTGGGCGACGCCGAGGCCATGGGCGAGCTTTTTGCCAGTTTTGGCTTGGCGATGCTGACCGGCGTGCTCTGCATCTACATCGTCTTGGTGCTGCTGTTCAAAGACTTCATCCAGCCGGCCACCATCTTGGCGGCTCTGGTGCTGTCGATTCCGGGCGCTTTCTTGGCGCTGTTCGTCACGCACACCGCCCTGTCGATGCCGTCCATGATCGGCTTGATCATGCTGATGGGCATTGCCACCAAGAACTCGATTCTGCTGGTGGACTACGTCATTCTGGCGCGCCGCGAACATGGCCTCGACCGCTGGCACGCCGTGCTGGATGCCTGCCGCAAGCGCGCTCGGCCGATCATCATGACCACCATCGCCATGGCGGCCGGCATGATGCCGATTGCCATGGGCTGGGGGGTGGACCCGAGCTTCCGCTCGCCCATGGCGATCGTCGTCATCGGTGGGTTGATCACCTCGACCTTCCTAAGCCTGCTGGTGATCCCGGTGGTCTTTACCTACGTCGATGACGCGATCCACTCGCTGGACCGCTGGCGCAAGAAGCCACCAGAGATCGCCGCATCAGCCCAAGGCTAAGCACCCTTCAGCGGCCACCCGGCCGCTGGCCAAGCTGGCGGTGAGCAAGTAGCCGCCGGTGGGGGCCTCCCAATCGAGCATCTCGCCCGCACAAAACACCCCCGGCAAAGCGCGCAGCATGAGGTGCTCGTTCAAGGCCGTGCCCAGCTCAACCCCCCCAGCGCTGCTGATCGCCTCATCCAAGGGCCGTGGGGCCAAGAGTGCGAGCGGCAGCGCCTTGATGCGCGCTGCCAAGCGGGCCGGATCTTTGCTGAGGAGGTTCCAAGCCGGCGTATCAAGCCCCTCGTGCAGCAGGGCCGCCTTGGCGCCGTGCAAACCCGCGTGCTCACGCAAATGGTTCGCCATGGAACGGGCTCCCCGCCCCTTGGCCAGCGCCAGCGCCAGCTCAGCCTCATCGCGGGCGGGCAACAGATCCAAGGTGATCGCGGCGGAACCTGTGGCCTCGATCTCATCACGCAACAAGCCCGATGCGGCGTACATCAAGTTGCCCTCCAAACCATGGGCCGTGAGCACCGCTTCGCCCAGCCGATCAAAACGTTGGCCCAAACGATCCGTGACTTTCAAGCGGACGTTCTTCAGCGGTGCCCCCGCATGACGCTCGCGCAGGTAAGCGCTCCAAGCGACCTCAAAGCCGCAGTTGTGCGGTTTGAGCGGTGACACAGCCACACCGTGTTGCGCCAGCCACGGCTGCCAAGCACCGTCAGAACCCAAACGGGCCCAACTGCCGCCGCCCAAGGCCAAAATCACACTCGCCGCTTGGACACGCTGCTCGCCCGTTGGGGTGTCAAAAGCCAAGGTCCAGCCTGTGCCCTGATCACCTTGCTCCACTGGCTCCACTTGCTTTACTTGCTTTACTTGCTCCAGCAAGCCGTTCCAGCGATGACGCATATGGAAGCGCACGCCACTGACCCGCAAGCGATGCAACCAAGCCCGCAGCAGCGGGGCCGCTTTCATCTCGGCCGGGAAGACCTTGCCGGAGCTACCGACAAAGGTGTCGATGCCCAAGCCTTGGGCCCAATCCCGCAGCGCCTGCGGCCCGAAAGCATCAAGCCACGAACCCACTTCAGCGGCATGTGCACCGTAACGGCCCACAAAATTCGCCAGCGGCTCGGTGTGGGTCAAATTCAAGCCGCCCTTGCCTGCCAGCAAGAACTTGCGCCCCACCGAGGGCATGGCGTCATACAGATCCACCGGCACGCCCGCTTGCACCAGCACCTCGGCCGCCATCAACCCCGCCGGGCCGCCGCCAATCACCACACATCGGGCTTGCACGGCTTGCTCTACATTCTTAACAGTTTGCACATCTTCTCCACATCAGTCTTGGGACAATAGCGCATGAGCCTGACCAAAAAACTTTTACTCGCTGCGGCGGGTCTGCTGGTAGTGGTGCTGATCGGGGTGACCTGGTTGGTGCTGAGTTTCGATCCGAACCGCTACAAAGGTGTGGCCATCGACTGGGTGCGCGAACACAAGCAGCGCACCTTGAGTCTGGAAGGCCCCATTCGGCTGAGCGTCTTCCCCCGCTTGGCCGTGCGCCTTGACCAAGTCGCCCTGAGCGAATTCCAAAAGGCCGAGCCCTTCGTCAAGCTGGAATCCGCCAGTCTCTCGATCCAGCTCATGCCCTTGCTGCACCAGCAACTGGTGGTCCATGAGATTCACGCCAGCGGCTTGAATCTGCACTACAAGCGTGATGCCGAAGGCCACAGCAACATCGACGACCTGCTGCAACCTTCCGCCAAACCGGCAGAGCCCAAGGCGGCGGCACAACCGCTCAACTTCGATGTCAGCGGCATCACGCTGGAAAATCTCCAAGCGCGCATCGATGACGACCAAGGCCATCTGCACGGCGACATCACGCTGGAAAACCTCACGACCGGCCGGCTCAGCCCCGACGTGTTGACCCCCATCCGCATCGCCGCTTTGGCCAAACTGAGTGAGCCCGCTGCTTCAGCGCATGTGCAAGCCACACTGAAGCTGCAACTCGACCCCGGCAGCCCCGCCACCGAACAAGCCGCGCTGCGCCCCTTCAAGCTCGATGTGCAGGACTTGGACCTGAAGCTGGACGCCGCCACCGGCGCCATCGCCCTGCAAGACACCCATCTGGGTCTGGGCCGACTGCAACTTGAACCGGCCCACCAAAAAATCAGCCTCGACAAGCTCTTGGTACAACTGCGTGGTCAGTTGACCGACGCCCAAGGCAGCCACCCGATGAGTGTGGAGCTGAACTGGCCGCAGCTGGCCGTGAACGGCAAGTCGCTGCAGGGCTCGCCACTTTCGGGCAACTTCTCGCTCCAAGGCCCTGCCGCCGTGCAAGGCCGAATCGAGTCGGGCGCCCCCACCGGCAGCTTTGACGCCCTCGACATCCCCGGCTTCAAGCTGGTGCTGGGCGGCGGCACGGGGCCGACGCGCCTGCAAGGCACCATCCAAACCCACATCAAGGTTCAGCCGCCCACGTCGCAGGTGCAACTGGCGGCGCTGAGCATCGACGCTCAAGTGCAAGACCCGAACCTGAAACCGCTCACGGTCCAAGCCAAGGGCGACGTGGCGGCGTCACCGCAAACCACCCGCTGGGCCTTGGCCGGGCAACTCAACGGTCAAGCGTTCGACCTTGACGGCCAGATCAGCATGAGCAAGGGTGCCCCGCCGCGCCTGGTGGCCAAGGCGCAGTTTGGCGAGCTTGACCTTGATGCCTTGCTGCCACCGCGCGCCCCGGCACCGCCACCGGCAGCATCCGCTGCCGACATCCCGGTGAACCTGGCGGGTCTACGCGCCATCAACGCCGATGTCAGCCTCAAGGCCGCGAGCCTGAAATACAAGCCTTTCGTCATCCGCGATCTGCTGGCCCAAGCCAAGCTCGAAGGCGGGCATCTGGTGTTGGCACCGCTGTCGCTCAAAGCGTGGGATGGCGGTTTGGACGCCCAAGTGGTGGCTGACGCCGCTCAGCAGCTCGTCGCCGTCAAAACCAAAGCCACCGGCATCAACATCCAAGGCGCGCTCAAAGACGTGGCTAACTTGGATCTGGTCGAAGGCAAGGGCCATGTTCAAGCCGACGTCAGCACCCACGGCGCGACCGTCAACGCCATGAAGGCGGCCTTGAACGGCACGGCTGCGGTGCAGTTGCGTGACGGCGCGCTGCACGGCATCAACTTGGCGCGTTCGCTGCGCGAGTTCAAAGCCAAGCTGACGCTGCAAAAAGATGCCATCCAAGAAGCGCAAAAGACCGAAAAGACCGACTTCTCCGAGCTCTCGGCCTCCTTCCAAATCCTCGACGGGGTGGCCAACAACCGCGACTTGGACATGAAGAGTCCGTTCTTGCGCTTGGCGGGCAGTGGCTTTGTGAATCTGCCCCAAAGTTCACTCGACTACACCGCACGCACCACCGTCACCTCGGTGGCCAAGGGTCAAGACGGGATGGACCCTGCACTGCAAGGTTTGACCGTGCCGGTGCGCCTGAGCGGCCCCTTCAGCGCCATGGCTTGGAAGATCCAGTGGAGCGACATCTCGATGGGCAGCGCCAACGCCGGTGCCGCCCTCAAGCAAGCCTTGGACAACAGCGGTGCCGCCGCCAAGCTCAAGGCCCCACTGGCCGCAGCAGCAGCGTCGCTACCGAGCGAGACCCAAGTCAAGCAGCAGCTTGAACAGCAAGCCCGCGATCAGGTGCAAAACAAGCTCAAGGGCTTGTTCAAGTGATCTGATCAAGACATCCGGTCCCGTCATGGGGCCAAGAAAAAGCCCGCCCGAGTCACCCCGGGCGGGCTTTTTTGATGCGCTCAATCGTTGGGCTTTAGGCTTTTAAGCTTTTAGGCCGGCTGATTGGCCTTGTTGTAGCTGGCGATACCGCTCAGGATCTCTTGCTTGGCCGCTTCCGGGCCTTCCCAGCCCTTGACCTTGACCCACTTGCCCTTTTCGAGATCCTTGTAGTGCTCGAAGAAGTGCTGAATGCGGTTCAGATGCAGCTCGTGCAGGTCTTCCGGCTTTTGCCAATCTTTGTAGATCGGCAAGATCTTGTCGGTCGGCACGGCCAACAGCTTGGCGTCGCCACCGGCTTCGTCGTCCATCATCAGCACGCCAATGGGGCGGCAAGGCACCACGACGCCGGGCACCAGCGGGAACGGCGTGATGACCAACACGTCCACCGGATCTCCGTCGTCCGACAGGGTTTGGGGGATATAGCCGTAGTTGCACGGATAGTGCATGGCGGTGCTCATGAAACGGTCCACGAACAGCGCGCCGCTTTCCTTGTCCACTTCGTACTTGATCGGATCAGCGTTCATCGGGATTTCAATGATCACGTTGAACTGTTCAGGGGCTTTGCTACCGGGGGTGACGTTGTGCAGGCTCATATCCATCGGATTGAAAAAGGGTGGATGGTGATTCTACGGACTGCGCTTGCGGACACCTTGCGCAACGCACCTTGCTGCCTCGGATTGTTGCGCCTAGGATGAGGCCGAACACCCTTTTGCCGAGGAGATCTTGATGAACGCCACCACCGCGCTTGTTTTAGCGTTGCTCTGCGGGGCAGCCGCCGTCGTGCATGGCCTCCTCACCCGGGGCTGGATCTTGCGCCAAGACCCGGGCAACGAGCGCATGCAAGCCATTGCCAGCGCCATTCAACAAGGGGCTTCGGCTTATCTGGCGCGGCAGTACCGCAGCATCGCTTGGGTCGGACTGGGCTTGGCCGTGCTGCTCGGCGTCTTTATCGGCCCCCTCACCGCCCTGACCTTCGTGATCGGCGCCCTGCTCTCGGGGGCTTGCGGCTTCATCGGCATGAACGTGTCGGTGCGCGCCAACGTTCGCACCGCTCAGGCCGCCACACGCGGCATGGGTCCAGCACTGGATGTGGCCTTTCGGGGCGGCAGCCTCACCGGCATGTTGGTGGTGGGGCTGGGGCTGCTGGGCGTGGGCGGCGTGTTTGGGGTGCTGAGCCACGGTGGTACCTTGGACGGCCCTGCGCTGAACGCGGCCCTGCAACCCCTGATGGGTCTGGCCTTTGGAGCCAGCTTGATCTCGATCTTTGCCCGTTTGGGCGGCGGTATTTTCACCAAAGGGGCCGATGTCGGCGCCGATTTGGTCGGCAAGGTCGAAGCCGGCATCCCCGAAGACGACCCGCGCAACCCCGCCGTGATCGCCGACAACGTGGGCGACAACGTCGGGGACTGCGCCGGCATGGCCGCCGACTTGTTTGAAACCTACGCCGTGACCTTGATCGCCACCATGGTGCTCGGTGCCCTGCTGATCACCAGCGCCCCCATGGCTGCGGTGCTCTACCCACTGCTGCTGGGGGGCGTGTCGATCCTGACCTCGATCGTCGGCAGCAGCTTTGTCAAAGCCAGCCCGGGGATGAAAAACGTCATGCCCGCGCTCTACAAGGGCTTGATCGTGGCCGGCGGGCTTTCGTTGATCGCCTTCTGGTTCGTCACTCAAACTGTGATGCCTGACGATGCCTTGGGCCCTCACACCCATACCCAACTGCGGCTGTTCGGTGCCTGCGCGGTCGGTTTGCTCTTGACCGCTGCGATGGTCTGGATCACCGAGTACTACACCGGCACCGACTACGCGCCCGTGCAGCACGTGGCCCAAGCCTCTACCACCGGCCACGGCACCAACATCATTGCGGGTCTGGGCGTTTCGATGAAATCCACCGCTTGGCCGGTGCTGTTTGTCTGTGCCGCCATCCTGAGCGCCTTTCAACTGGCCGGTTTGTACGGCGTCGCCATCGCAGCCACCGCGATGCTGAGCATGGCGGGCATCGTCGTGGCTTTGGATGCTTACGGACCGATCACCGACAACGCCGGGGGCATCGCTGAAATGGCCGGCATGCCCGAGAGCGTGCGCGACATCACCGATCCGCTCGACGCTGTGGGCAACACCACCAAAGCCGTGACCAAGGGCTATGCCATTGGCTCGGCCGGCTTGGCGGCCTTGGTGCTCTTTGCCGATTACACCCATGCCCTAGAAACACGTGGACTGCACGTCCACTTTGAGCTGGCCGACCCCCAAGTGATCGTGGGCCTGTTCATGGGTGGCTTGATCCCCTACCTCTTTGGCGCCATGGCCATGGAAGCGGTCGGCCGCGCTGCGGGTGCGGTGGTCGAAGAGGTGCGCCGGCAATTTCGGGAGATCCCCGGGCTCATGGCCGGCACAGCCAAGCCCGATTACAGCCGCGCCGTCGATCTACTCACCGCTTCGGCCATCAAGGAGATGATCCTGCCCAGCTTGTTGCCCGTGGCCGCACCGATTTTGGTGGGCTTGCTGCTGGGGCCCGTGGCTTTAGGGGGCCTTTTGATGGGCACCATCGTCACGGGGCTCTTTGTGGCGATCTCGATGTGCACCGGCGGCGGTGCTTGGGACAACGCCAAAAAGTACATCGAAGAGGGCCACTTTGGTGGCAAAGGCAGCGAAGCCCACAAGGCTGCCGTGACCGGCGACACCGTGGGCGACCCGTACAAAGACACCGCCGGCCCGGCGATCAACCCGCTCATCAAGATCATCAACATCGTGGCGCTGTTGATCGTGCCCCTTTTGGCCTGAAAATTCTGCGCAAAGCACCCCTTGAGTTGCCCTCTATAGGGAATTGCCCTAGAATTGCTGCGCTGCAACAAATTTACGCTGAAGCACGCTGGCGATTCTTCCGCCGATCCGTTGCCACCTACGCCCAAGGACACCACGATGCTCTACCAGCTCTACGAAAGCCAACGCGCCCTGCTCAGCCCCTTTGCTGAGTTCGCCAGCGCCACGTCCAAGCTCTACAGCCACCCGCTGTCGCCGTTCAACCATGCCCCGGGCTCGCAACGACTCTCGGCAGGGTTTGATCTGCTGCATCGCCTGACCAAAGAGTACGAAAAGCCCCAATTCGGCATCACCTCGATCCAAGTCGGTGAAACCGACGTGGCGGTGCAAGAACAGGTCATCAAGACCCAACCCTTCTGCCGCTTGCTGCGTTTCAAGCGCTACACCGACAACAGCCAAGTGCTCGACACCATGCGCGCCCAACCGGCCGTGCTGGTGGTGGCGCCGCTGTCAGGTCACCACTCGACGTTGCTGCGCGACACCGTGCGCACGCTGCTCAAAGACCACAAGGTCTACATCACCGACTGGGTCGATGCCCGCATGGTGTCGATGGCGCACGGTGATTTCCACTTGGACGACTACATCGCTTACGTCCAAGATTTCATCCGTTTGATTGGCCCGGACGTCAACGTGATCTCGGTGTGCCAGCCCACCGTGCCCGTGCTGGCCGCCATCTCCTTGATGGCCAGCGCCGGTGAAGCCACGCCGCGCACCATGGTCATGATGGGCGGCCCGATCGACGCTCGCAAGAGCCCGACGGCCGTCAATAACTTGGCCATGAACCGTCCCTTGGACTGGTTCGAGCAAAACGTGATCTACCGCGTGCCGCAAAATTTTGAAGGCGCCGGCCGCCGGGTCTATCCGGGCTTCATGCAGCACACCGGCTTCGTGGCCATGAACCCGGACCGCCACGCCAGTTCGCATTGGGATTACTTCCTGGACTTGGTGCGCGGCGATGACGACAGCGCCGACGCCCATCGCCAGTTCTATGACGAGTACAACGCCGTGCTCGATATGGACGCTCACTACTACCTTGAAACCATCCAAACCGTCTTCCAAGACTTCTCCTTGGTCAACGGTACGTGGAACGTCAAGGGCCAACTGGTGCGGCCGCAAGACATCACCACCACCGCCTTGCTGACGGTTGAAGGTGAGCTTGACGACATCTCAGGCGCCGGCCAAACCCGTGCCGCGCATGATCTGTGCACCGGCATTCCGGCCAACCGCCGCGAACACTACGACGTGATCGGCGCCGGTCACTACGGCATCTTCTCGGGCCGTCGCTGGCGCGAAATGGCCTACCCGGAAATCCGCAAGTTCATCGTCACGCACCAGAAGTAAGCCCAGAAGCGGCGGCGCCCTAAAATCGGCCGGATGAATGTCGTTGTCATCCAGTCGCTTCCATCGGCCCCGTCGGTTCAGCAGATTCACGCGCTGCTCCCCCAAACCCAATGCACCCGCTGCGGGTACCCGGATTGCCTGAGCTACGCTCAAGCCATCCACCGGGGTGAAGCGGCCATCAACCGCTGCCCCCCGGGAGGGGCGCAAGGTATGCAGCGCTTGGCCCAGCTCACGGGCCAAGCTGAACAGCCCCTTGATCCCGACTGTGGCGGCGAAGGTCCACGCCACGTCGCGGCAGTGAACGAAGCGTGGTGCATCGGCTGCACGCTGTGCATCAAGGCTTGCCCGGTGGATTGCATCCTCGGCTCGAACAAGCACATGCACACCGTCATCGAAGCCGACTGCACCGGCTGTGGTCTGTGCATCCCCGTTTGCCCGGTGGATTGCATCGACTGGATCGACATCACCCCCGGCCAAGTCGGCTGGGCGGCATGGAGCCCTGCTGAAGCAGCTTCAGCCCTGAAGCGCTACACCGAGCGCAACGTCCGTCAGGCGCGGGCGCAGGCTGAACATGCGCAGCGGCTCGAAGCCAAAGCGCACGACAAACTGGCGCACCTCGACACGCTCACCAAAGCCAACGACGAGGCCGAGTTGGCCCGCAAGCGGGCCGTGGTCGAAGCCGCCTTGACCCGCGCGCGCCAAGCACGCGAGGCCATGGGACGCTGATCACTGGATGCGGATTTCGACCCGACGGTTCTTCATCCGGCCCTCGGCCGTGGTGTTGGGCGCAACCGGCACCGTTTCAGCCCGGCCCACCGTGCTGATGCGATCGCGTGCAACACCCTTCGACACCAAGTACTCCCGCACCGCATTGGCCCGACGCTCGGAGAGCCTCACGTTATGGGCGTGTGATGCCGTGCTGTCGGTGTGACCGGCGATGTTGATCTTCTGCTGACCCGTCATGCGCGGCACCAAATCCGCCAAGCCCTGCTTGGCTTCGGGACGGATGACCGACTGATCCACGTCGAACAGCACATCGCCAGAAATCACAATCGGCGGCGGTTCTTTGGCGACTTCCTTGTTCGGCAACGGATCCTTCGCTACCGGCTTCACCTCCGGTGCGCAGGCCGGCACTTCGACCTTGGGTGCAGGGGCACAGACCGGCGCAACTGCCGGCTCAGCCTTGTAGGTTGGGGCAGCCATGACCTGATCTTCAGCCGCGCTGCGGCTCACCAACATCTTCGGGTGGCCAAAACGAGCCGCTGCCGCGTCAGCCTTGATGGCCGGCACCGCCTGAGCCACCGGCACCGCACCACTGGCCAAAGCCAAGATGTTGGCGTTGCTGGCCACCGTGTCCGCAAAGGTGTAGTTCAGCGCGTCCGTTCCGCCCAAGGCGCGGGCAATGGTGGCGTTCTTGCCCGTGCCGACCAGCGGATCGACAAAGGTACCGCTCTGCACCAAGCTGACCTGATCCGTACCGATCACACCCACCAACGTCGCGGTCGAAGCCACGGGAGCCACAGTGTTGCCGTTGAAGAACTTGTCTTGCGCAGCCGAAGTTCCCGTCACAGTCAGCGCCTTGGGCGTGATGTCCGCCGTGGTCGTGCTGGGTTGAACCGCGTAGTTGGCCGCCCCAGCACCATTGATGACGTTGGTGATGTTGACCGTCTTGGCCACGCCGGCGTTCTTATTCGCAAACACCGCTGTTTGCGGCGTGACCAAGGCCACCGCCGCAGCATCGGCCGGGAACACGCCTTGCAAGGTACCGGCCGTGGTGATGGTGGTGGCGGTGGTTGCGTCGTAGACCTTGGAAGCGACCGTCGTGCCCGTCACAGTCAGCGGCGCCGGGGTGATCACCCCCACATTGGCGGTGATGGTGCCGCCGCTCACGCTGGCCGGATCGACTTGGTAGCCGTACACCGGCTTGGCCGCTGCACCCACCCCACCGTTGGTCGCGCTCGCCACGGTCACACCTGTAGCGGTCACCGGAATGGCTGTACCCACATTGGGCGAAGCGTAAGTGGCCGAAGTCAGCCCCAGATTCACGACATCCCCATCCACCACACCCACGCCCACCATGCTCGGTGTGGCCGGTGTCGCAGGCACGGTCGGTGCAGCCGTCGGCGCCACCGGACCAGCGATCAAGGTCAAGCCGTTGGGGGTCAAGACGGTGTTGGTCGTGTCATAGACCTTTTGCGCCGCGCCGCCCAAGGTCGGCGTGATCAGGGGTGCCAAAACATACAACACGCCGTTGCCGGTGCCCAGCGGCGTGGTGGTGCCGTAGACCGCGTTGTATTGCTTGTAGTCATAGGCCAGATTGCCGCGCACATCCGAGCGCGGATCGACCGACCAAAGCTGCCACGTGCTGTTGGGTGCGGTCAACGCCGACGCCGTACCCGCCACTTGGTTGGAGAAGTTCGTATGCGTCACCAAGGTCATCGCCACCGGGGCCGTGCTTGACGTCGCAGCGGTGGAGCTCAAGCCCTGGTTGAGGGTCAAGCTTTGACCCGCTTCCATCAGCAAGGTGCCCGCCAGCGTGGCTTGCACGTTGTTGGTGATGCTCTTGGGCGTGCTCACTTGCAAAGCCGTGCCGGCAGGGGCCAGCTTGGGCAGCAACATGGCTTGCGCCGGCTGCGTCGAGGCCAACCAGACCGCCCCCACCTGCGTCATGCCGTTGGCGCTCCAGTTCGGGCTGCTCAGCACAAAGTCACCGTTGCTGAGTGCTTTGATGCTCGATCCGCCCAAATCGTTGGTGGTGCTACCGACCAACGAATTGCCGGTCGCGCCCGAGGTGACTAACCCCACGCCCGGTCCGGTGCCGTTGGTGGCCACCGTGATCGCGCCAACCATCGGCGCCGCACTGCTGTTCCACAGCGGACTGCTGACCACGTAATTGCCCGCACTCAGCGCCGTCACGCCGCCCGAGCCCACTTGGTCATTGACCACCGAGCCGGTCAAGGAGTTGGTCGCGGCCACCACGCTGGCGGTGCTGGCCGTGCCCGAAGCCCACGTCACGGCACCCACGTTGGGCGCGGCACCGTCCCACAAGGGGCTGCTGATGACGTAGTTGCCATTGCTCAAAGCGGTCACGCCGCCTGAGCCCACTTGATCCAACGCTGTCCGACCGACCACCGAGTTAGCTGTGCTCACACTACCTGCCGCAGCCGCCGCCCCGTTGGCCCATGTCACCGCCCCGAGTTGCGGCACGGTCGCACTGGACCAAAACGGGCTAGCCACCACGTAGTTGCCGTTGTTCAGTGCGGTTACACCGCCCGAGCCAATGCGGTCATTGGTCGTGCCGCCCACCATCGAATTGGCGGCACTCACCGCGCCACTCACCCCCGTGGCACCCGTGCCCCAAGTCACAGCACCGACGTTAGACATGGCCGAGGTGGCATCCCACATCGGACTAGCCACCACGTAGTTGCCGTTGCTCAGCGCCGTCACGCCACCCGAACCCACTTGGTCGTTATCGAGACTGCCGACCAACGAATTGGTGCGGCTTACCGTACCAGCCAGACCTGCGCCACCGTCAGCCCATGTGACGGCCCCCACTTGGGTCTTGGTCGAACCCAAGCCAGCCCACATGGGGCTATCAACCACATAGTTGCCGTTGCTCAAGGCCGTCACACCTTGGGAGCCCACCTGATCAAAAGCAGCCGTGCCAACCAGCGAATTCGCCGGATTCACTGCGCCGGCCACGCCAGATGCCCCCGAGCCCCACGTCACCGTGCCGGCCGAAGTGGCACTGCCGTTGCTCCACGCTGGGCTGCTGACCACGTAGTTGCCGTTGCTCAAGGCGGTGATGCCACCTGAGCTGACTGCGTCCCCCACCGTGCTGCCGACCAAGGAGTTGGTGGCGTCCACCGCCGCCGCCCCCTGCCCAAGCCCGCTACGCCATGTGGCGGCCCCTAAAGCACCGCCCCAGTTCGGACTGCTGACGACGTAATTGCCGCTGGGCCCTTGCAAGGCCTTGACACCGCCCGAACCCACGCGGTCACCAAAGACACTGCCGGTGAGCGAATTGGCGCCCGACACCACGCCGGTGCTGCCCGCCAAACCATCGCCCCACGTCACCGCCCCCATCTGTGAGCCCCACATCGGGCTGGCCACCACGTAGTGCCCATTGCTCAAGGCGGTCACACCACCGGAGCCCACGGCATCCAAGGCGGCACCGCCCACCAGCGAGTTGGTCGCTGACACCGAACCGTTGACGCCTGCACTGGCGCTGACCCACGTCACCGCCCCGGCCTCCGCTTGGGCCAGGTTGCTCCAAGCTGGGCTGCTGATCACCGCGTTGCCGTTGCTCAGCTTGGTCACGCCGCCCGAACTCACGTGGTCACCCGCGCGCGCGCCGTAAACGGCCGAGATCAGGCTGCCCGTGCTACCGCTATAGAGGTACGCCGCACCGGCGCCCGGCCCGCCAAAGTTGTCATTGGGCGAAGCCACCAAAATGTTGCCGCCGCCCACTTCGACCACACCACCCGAGCCGTGCATATCACCCGTGGCTGGATTGGGATCGACCAGCGGGGTGTAGCTCTGCTTGGCCGGTGTGGCGTCGATGATGATCGGATCGTTCGAGCTCACCCGCACCACGCCCCCAGTCCCCGCATTGGCCGAGCCGCGCATGGCAAAGGGCTGCGTCACCAGCACCGCCGGGGGCGGGGTGGTTTGCAGCAACTGCGGGGCCTTGTTGCTGTAGAGATCAATGTGACCATTCGGGCCGGTGACAGCGGAGCCGTCGTAGGTGCCCAAACCGTCGGCTGAGACGACGATCTTGCCGCCCGCGCCCAAAGCACTCAGCGTGCTGGAGGCATTGACGCTCACGTCCGTGGCCTTGGTCAAGGTGCCCGGTGCGGTGGCGGTCCAGCCTGCCGTGGCACTGCCCGTCGGCGCATCACCCCCGACCAACACCGTGCCCCCGGTCGTGACCCCATCCGCGTTCAATGCAGCACCCGCCAAGGTCAAGGTGGTGGCACTCACCACCACTTGACCGCCGACGTCCCCCTTGGCTTGGGCTTGACCCGAAAGGAAAGCACTCGACGAAGCCGTCGATCCGCCATCAAGCACCACCTGCCCCCCCGCCATGCCCGCACCTGTGGCGTTGGCAGTGATCAGCCCTGATTGGGTTTGCAGCAGGGTTTGCGTGGCATGGAGACCCACTTGCCCCCCGGGGCCGCCGCTACCATCGGCATGGATGGCCCCGCTTTGCAACACGCTGCGACCCGCCATCTGCACTTGACCCCCTTGGATCCCAGACGCATCCAGCGTGCCCGCTTGGGACACCACGTCGCCGGTAAGCTCAATCACCCCGCCCTTGAGCGCGATGCCTTGGGCAAGCACCGAGCCGGTGTTGTTGACCACCGCGCTGATGAGCGCGTTGGTCGCTGCGGCCGCGCTCAGTTGCACATGGCCGTCATCGGCCTGAATCTGCCCGGCGTTGGTCACCGAAGCTTGCAAGGCACCCGTGTTGATCACGGCCTTGAGCAAGCCGTTGGCCCCCACGTTCAGCACCACATCGCTGCCAGCGGCCAGCACCACATTGCCCTGCGGGGCGGTGATCTGCCCACTGTTGACCACTTGGTTGCCGATGAGGGCCACCGTGCCGCCGGTGTCGGTGGTGATGTGGCCGTCGTTGCGCACCGCCGCCGTGCTGGGGCCGGCAAACTTCAGCGTCCCCGCCATGAAGTCGCTGTCCAAGGTCTCCAAGGTTGAAGCCAAGAAACCGTGCAGGTTGACGCTTGCGCCCTGGCCGACCAACACCCCGTTGGGGTTGATCAAGTAGACCTGCCCGTTGGCATTGATCTGACCCATGATCTGGCTGGGGGTGGATCCCACCACCCGGTTGAGCGTCACACCACCCGCTGGCTGCGCGTAAGTCACCACCGAGCTGCTACCCACGTCATAGGTGCCCCAGTTGATCACCGCCCGCGTGGTGGACTGGGTGATGGTCAGGCTGGTGGGTGTGGGGTTGGCGATCACCGCTGTGCCCCCAGGCTGCACCACCCCCCCGGTGGGCAAGGCGTTCGGCGCCAAAGCCAAGCTGCCCATGGATAGGCCGAGCAGCCCCACACCAAGGCCCAAGCTCACGACCGCTTGACGGCCCTTGCGCCCACCTTTGCCACGGCCCCGAGCGCACTCCGGCGCGGGCACATGACGTTGAACTTCTTCGTTCCAAACCAAGCGATATGAATGATTCATGACAAAACTCCTTGAATTTTTTGCACGTACGGTTTGGACCGAACTCAGAAACTCTTCGACACCAGCAACCAGAAACGCGGACGGCGATCCACATCGGCGTTCACCACGCCGGTCGAGCGCATCGCCACGGCGGTCTGCAACAAGATCCGCTCGGGGATCCACTTCTTATCCAGACCCAAACCCACCCCAGCCATCTTCAAAGGGTTGTTCAGATCGGTCGGCAGGGGGTTGTGAGCCACACGGCCCGAGCCGCTGTCAAAAAACAGCTTGGCGTTCAAGTCATCGCCCCACGCTTGGGCCAGTTCAGCGCTGACAAGCGTGGCGTCGTCGGCCGCGCCCTCACCCGTGGCGTAGGCCCGAACCGCTTGTGGGCCGCCAAGGCTGAACTTCTCGGAGGTATCGAGGTTCTTGCCCGCCATCTGAGCGGCGGCGCGCAAGCCCAACGACAGGCCGCCCGACCACGCCATGCGGTACTCGGCGTTGAAGCCGAACTTCAGGTAGTAGCCCTCGGTGTTCAAAGCGTCGGTGGCCGAACCGAGGGCGTCCAACACCAAATGCCCCAGATTCATGCTCAGCAAGCCTTGGGCGGTATCGCCGCCTGCCGGTGTCCACGCCCCCAACAGCCCCAGCGACAAGACTTGGGCGTGCTTGGAGATGGGCGCCGTGTTGGCCACGTCATCAAAGCTCTTCAAATCAAAAGCGCCTTGAGCCAGCACGTTGCGCGTGGTGCTGCGCAGCAGCGGCTTGGCGCCGAACACCGTCAAATCGGTCGCCAGCCCATGGCCGTCGAGCCACGAGAAGTTGGAGCCCAGCTTGTAGGTCATCAACGCACCCGCCACCCCCACTTGGGTGCCGTCATGGCCATACGGGGTTTGCCAAGAGGCACGGCCAAAATTGAAACCCGCACCCGTGGTCATGGCCACCAGATCAAGCTGGTCGCCAAAGCGCCAGGGGCTGGTCATGCTCAAGTAACCACTGAGGCGGTATTCGCCGGTGTAGTGGTTGCCGTAGTTATCCAGTTGCACCCGGCGCGCCAAGATGTGTTCGTTCTTCACCTTGACGTCGAGGTCGGTGGTGCCCACCACCGCGCCCGGCTTGAGCAGCGACTGCACCTGCACGCCCGGCACATCGCTCAGGATCAGCAAGTCGTGCTGCAACGGCTCACCTTGCAACAAGTCACCGGGGTGGAAAGCGCTCAAGTAAGGCCGAACGCTGTCGGTCTCGTTGCTTGGCTCGACCGCCAAATTGAGCTGCCCCAAGCGCCCTTCACGCACCGTGATCTCCACGATCCCGTCGGTGATCTTTTGCGCCGGCAAGAAAGCGCGGGCCAAAAAGTAGTCGCGCGCACGGTAGTACGTGCTGATGCGCTCGGGCAGCGCTTGCAGTTCCTTGAAGCTCAACTGCTTGCCGCGTGCGTCAGCCACCAAGGCCTGAATCTCACTGTCAGGAAAGGCCGAGACCCCGTTGATCTTGAAGCCCTTGACGGGGACTTTCAGCTCAACCACCACCCGAAATTCCTCGGTCTGCGTCATCTGCCGTGACTCGGCTTCCGTGCGGGGCAGCACTTCAATTTCTGGGCGCGGGGTCGGTACGATCACCGTTCCGGGCACGGCCCGCATCAAATCACCGGCATTGGGTGCCGCCGCAAAAACGATGGAAGGAAAGAGGCTCAGAACGAGTGCACGGCGCGTTGATAGATAAGGAAACATCAAGTTTTCTCCCTTGACAATTTGAATCGCGACGTTATAGCCGAGTTACAAACTTTTTTTTACATCACTTGACCGAATATAAACCCCTGAATAAGGGGGGCGATTTGATCTAAACGTGTGAACTTATCTCTACTTAAGCTTGGAACCTCTCCCTGAAGGCTTACAACCCCCAGTCTTCACCGCTAACATCTTGTCCCCCAAAAATTCCATGAACCAACCCAGTCTTTCCGCCTTCATCTGGTCGGTGGCCGATCTGCTGCGCGGCGACTACAAGCAAAGCGACTACGGCAAGATCATCCTGCCCTTCACGGTGCTGCGCCGGCTCGACTGCGTGCTGGCCCCGACCAAAGAGGCTGTGTTGGCCGAGTGGGCGAGCAAGGCCGCCGTGGACATCAACCCCGAGCCGTTTGTGTTGCGCAAGGCCGGGCACACCTTCTACAACCGCCATGCGCTTGATCTGAGCAAACTGCTGGGCGACCCGGATCACATCGCTCAGAACTTGGACAGCTACGTGCATGGCTTTTCAGCCGAAGTGCGCGATGTCTTTGAGCGCTTCGAGTTCCAAAGCCACGTAGAGCGTCTGGCCAAGGCGGGCTTGCTCTATCCGGTGACGGAGAAATTCGCCCAAATCGACTTGCACCCCGACCGGGTCAGCAACATGCAGATGGGGCTGGTGTTTGAGGAGCTGATCCGCAAGTTCGCTGAAATCAGCAACGAGACCGCTGGCGAGCACTTCACCCCGCGTGAGGTGATCCGGCTGATGGTGAACCTGATCTTCATCGAAGACGACGCCATCCTGAGCAAGCCCGGCGTGGTGCGCACCCTCTATGACCCCACCGCCGGCACCGGCGGCATGCTCAGCGTGGCGGGTGAATATCTGCTTGAACACAACCCGCAGGCCCGCCTGAGCGTGTTCGGCCAAGAGCTGAACCCCGAGTCCTACGCGATTTGCAAGGCAGACATGCTCATCAAGGGCCAGAACGTCGCCAACATCGCCTTCGGCAACACCTTGAGCGACGACGGCCACGCGCATCAACATTTCGACTACATGCTCTCAAACCCGCCCTTCGGCGTGGAATGGAAGAAGGTCGAAAAAGACGTGCGCCGCGAGCACGAGCAGCAAGGCTTCGACGGCCGCTTCGGCCCCGGTCTGCCGCGTGTGTCCGACGGTTCGATGCTGTTTTTGCTGCACCTGATTGCCAAGATGCGGCCCGCCGATCAAGGCGGCTGCCGCTTTGGCATCGTGCTCAACGGCTCACCGCTGTTCACCGGCGGCGCCGGCTCCGGCGAGAGCGAGATTCGCCGTTTTGTGATTGAGAACGATCTGCTCGAAGCCATCGTGGGCCTGCCGACCGACATGTTCTACAACACCGGCATCAGCACCTACGTCTGGATCCTCAGCAACCGCAAGCCCGAAGCGCGCCGGGGCAAAGTGCAGCTGATCGACGCCAGCGGCTGGTGGCAAAAGATGCGCAAGAGCTTGGGCTCAAAGCGCAAGGAGCTGGGCGAGGCCCACATCGAGCGCATCACGCAGCTTTTTGGCGACTTTGTGGCGGCCGAGGACGACGACGGCAAGCCCGTGAGCCGCATCTTTGACAACGAAGCCTTCGGCTATCACAGCATCACCGTCGAGCGCCCCTTGCGCCACGGCGACGAGCACGGCCAGCCGGTGCTGGGCACCAAAGGTAAGCAAAAAGGCAAACCCCAACCCGACCCCGCCCTGCGCGACACCGAAAACGTGCCGCTGTCTGAATCGGTCGCCGACTACTTCACCCGCGAAGTCCTGCCCCACGCCCCCGACGCTTGGATCGACCCCGAAAAAACCAAAGTCGGCTACGAGATCCCCTTCAACCGCCACTTCTACGTCTTCAAACCGCCGCGCCCGCTTGAACAGATCGACGCCGAACTCAAGGCCAGCACCGATCGGATTCTGGAGATGATTCGGGGGCTGTCGGCGTGAGCCACGTGCTGTTTTCTGCCTGCATCCGCCCTGCTGAGGTAGCGCAATGCGCTAGAATCTTCCGCAACACACCCGCCATGCCTCTCAACGATGCACACTCTGGCGGGTTTTTTACGTTCGGGAGCGACCTGTGACGGTCTTCGACAAGCCGGCGCTCGACATTGATGGGCAGCTGACAACCCTGCGTGACCGTGGCTTGCTGATCACTGACGAAGCCTATACCCGGCACGTCCTGACCCATATCGGCTACTACCGCCTGTCGGCCTACACCCGGCCGTTCTATCTGAGTCCCGAGACCGAACATCACTTCTTGGCGGGAACGACGATTGATGACGTGCTGGCCGTATACGCCTTCGATCGGGAACTGCGGCTGCTGCTGCTGGATGCCATCGAGCGGCTGGAAGTCGCCTTGCGCGCCCAGCTCGCCAACACTCTGGCGGTGCATCACGGGCCACACGGCTATCTGGATCCCGCCGTGTTCGACAGCCGCTACCGGCACAGCTGGCTGCTCGACAAGCTAGAACAGGCGTCCCGGGAACGCGAGGTCGAGGCTTTCTTGGCGCATTACCGCAGCAAGTACACCGCCGCGCCGACCCAGCCGCCGATCTGGATGGCCGTCGAACTGCTGACCTTCAAGGAAGTCTCGACCCTGTTTGCGAACCTGCGTTTGGCTACAGACACCCAGCGCATCGAAACCCATTTCGGCCTGCGGTTTCCATTGCTGAAATCGTGGTTTCGCAGCCTCTCGGACCTGCGCAACCTGTGCGCCCACCATGCCCGCGTCTGGAACCGGGAATTCGGCAGCCGCCCGGAGATCCCGAAACGCCTGCCACCGAACTGGCCCGACCTTCCGGCCGCGATTCCGACCGGTTCACAGCGCACGCCCGGCCAAACGCTCGACCCACGCCGCCGCCTTTACATGCAACTCGTCGCCATTCAATCGTTGATGAACACCGTCAGCCCCGGGAGCCACTGGGCCTCACGCCTGATCCAGCTGCTGGATCGCCACCCCCGCATGTCTCGCCCGCACATGGGTTTCGTGCCGGGATGGGAGTCGGAACCACTTTGGCGCCCTGCCGTCGCGCAAGCCCGGGCAGGGAGCATCGCATGAGTTTCCCCAAATATCCCGCCTACAAACCCAGCGGCGTCGAATGGCGGAGGGATACCTCCGTTCTCATCGGCGATATCTACTTTTAAGCGTTATCCCAACAAAGCAGGTGTCCTATGCCCACTATCAGCATGTTCTACGGCATCTTGGTCTTGATGTTCTCCCGTGACAATCGGCGCCACAATTTGCCTCACATCCACGTCCGCTCGCTGCAATGAGGTGAATCATGTTGCTGGACTTGAAAACCGTCTCGCCTCTGCCGAACTTTCAGCTCGATCTTGAATTTGAAAACGGCGAACAACGCCGCTTTGATATGCGTCCGCTGTTGGTGATGAAACCCTGGAACCGCATCGCCACGCCTGCGCTGTTTGAACGCGTTCGGGTGGACTACGGCACCGCCGTCTGGCCCGGCGAAATCGATATCGCTCCAGAAACCCTGTACGACGATTCCGTGCCTCTGCCCCAACCCGAGTCCAACTGATGAGTTTCCCCAAATATCCCGCCTACAAACCCAGCGGCGTCCCTTGGCTCGGCGACGTGCCGGAGCATTGGGAGGTGAAGCGACTCAAATACAACTTGTGTTTACTCACCGAGAAAACAAACAGCAGAAATAATCCTGTCGCGCTTGAAAATATAGAAAGTTGGTCAGGTCGTTTTATTTCCACTGAAACAGAATTTGAAGGTGACGGCATAGCATTTGAGCGCGGTGATATTTTATTTGGCAAACTGCGACCTTATTTAGCAAAAGCACTTCTTGCTGATAAAGCAGGCGAAGCTGTCGGTGATTTTCATGTTATGCGCCCGCAGGCACAAATTGAACCGAGGTTCGCACAGTACGCCATACTTAATCGAAGCTTTATTGATATGGTGGATGGTTCAACCTTCGGGTCGAAAATGCCACGCGTGAGCTGGGAATTCTTGGGAAATATGTTGACCCCAACACCCCCACTCTCCGAACAATCCGCCATCGCCACCTTCCTCACCCGCGAAACCTCCAAAATCGACGCCTTGGTCGCCGAGCAGCAAAAGCTCATCGCGTTGCTGAAGGAAAAGCGCCAAGCCGTCATCTCGCACGCCGTGACCAAAGGGCTGGACCCATCGGTGCCGATGAAGGATTCAGGGGTGGAGTGGCTGGGGGAGGTGCCGGAGCATTGGGATGTTGTGCCCATGAAAAGAGCATGCGGCCTTTTAAAGGATGGCACACATCTGCCACCGCCAAGAGTTGATGATGGCATTCCGCTGTTAAGCGTTCGAAATCTTCAAGAAGGCATCTTCGGCTTACTTGATGATGATTCATTCATATCAGAACAAAGCTACAATGAACTCTGTCGCGGGTTTATTCCGCAAGCAAATGATGTTCTGTTAGCGATTGTTGGCGCAACACTTGGCAAAACCGCAGTCATTCCAAATAATCTCGGCAAATTTCATATCCAGCGCAGTCTGGCAATTTTTCGTACACTTGGCATATTACATCCACATTGGCTCTGGTATTTATTCCAATCCAAAGGATTTCAAGCGTTACTTTGGGAGTACGTAGGTTACTCTGCCCAGCCAGGTATTTATCTAGGAACTTTGTCTGAATTTAAAATCCCACTTCCACACTTGCAAGAGCAAGAAAACTTGCTGGCGTACCTGTCAAATGAGACTACTAAATTTGACACCCTGATCGCCGAAGCCCAATCCGCCATCGCCTTGCTGCAAGAACGCCGCACGGCGCTGATTTCGGCGGCGGTGACGGGGAAGATGGATGTGCGGGGGATCATCGCCAAGGAGATCGATCTGTGAGCACCATCAAGATTCAGCCATTTGACATGGCCAACTACCTCGGTAGCGAAGAAGAAATCACCGAGTACCTGCGCCAAGTGCTGGAAGACGGTGATCCGGCCGAGCTGGGCGCGGCGCTGGGCAACATTGCTCGCGCACGGGGCATGAGCCAACTGGCCCGCGATACCGGCCTGTCACGCGAGAGCCTGTACAAAAGCCTGTCCGGCGAACGTGCGCCCAGCTCGGAAACGCTCTTCAAGGTCATGCGGGCCTTGGGCTTCCAATTGACGATTCAGCCGAGCGTGCATCGCCCATCGTGATCACCCCGAAGGGGCATTTGGCGGCGCATTTGCGGCAGCCGGTGCAGGTGTCGGCGTCGTGCAGCACCGAAGTTTTGCGCCCGTGCTCCACCTCCAGCGACAGCAAGTGCAGGTGACAGCTCGGCACGCACCAGCCGCAGCCGGTGCAGCGGGCGGTGTTGATGATGGGGATGAGGCGCGGGTGGGCGGGCTTCATGGTGCTCAAGCATAGAGCGGGCTCGGGTCATACTCCCATCCCTCCATACATTGCGCACTTCAGGGACATGACGCCGCGATGAGCTTGCACCACGAAATCGAGTTCGAGAACGACATCTGCCGCCACCTCGGCGCGCACGGCTGGCTTTATGCGGCGCCGGGCACGGAGGGCGATGCGCGGGGGTATGACACGCTGCGGGCGCTCTACCCGGCCGATGTGTTGGGCTGGATCCAAGACACCCAGCCGCAAGCGTGGGCGGCGCTTGAAAAGATGCATGGCCCGGCTGCGGGGGCGATGGTGTTGGAGCGGCTGCGCAAGGCGCTCGACGCGCAAGGCACCTTGGCGGTGCTGCGCGTGGGCTTTGAGATCACCGGGGCCAAAGGGCCGCTGAAGTTGGCGCAGTTTCGCCCCGCCTTGGCCATGAACCCCGAACTGCAAGCGCGCTACCAAGCCAACCGGCTGCGGGTGGTGCGCCAAGTGCGGACGAATCATGACGACATCATCGATTTGGTGCTGTTTTTGAACGGCCTGCCCGTGGCCACCGCTGAGCTCAAGAGCGACTTCACGCAAGACGTGCAAGCGGCGGTCGATCAGTACCGCTTTGACCGCCAGCCGCGCCCCAAGGGCAAAAACAGCACCGAGCCGCTGCTCGACTTTCCACGCGGCGCGCTGGTGCACTTTGCGCTCAGCAACCGGCTGGTGATGATGACGACCCGCTTGCAAGGGCTGAACACGCACTTCTTGCCTTTCAACATGGGCGACGGGGGCGCGGCGGGCAACCCACCCAACCCCCAAGGCCACCGCACGGCCTACGTGTGGGAGCAGGTTTGGCAGCGCGACTCGTGGCTGGAGATCATCGGCCGCTATCTGGTCATGCAACTCGACGCCAAAAAGCAGCCGCGCGCCATCCTCTTCCCGCGCTTTCACCAACTCGACGCCACCCGCGCCTTGGTGCAAGCCGTCTTGGCCGAGGGGCCGGGCGGCAAGTACTTGATCCAGCACAGCGCAGGCTCGGGCAAAACCAATTCGATCGCTTGGAGCGCGCACTTTTTGGCCGAACTGCACGACGCCCACCAGCGCAAGGTGTTTGACAGCGTCCTGGTGGTCAGCGACCGCACGGTGCTGGACAAGCAGTTGCAGGCGGCGATCTTTGATTTCGAGCGCACCGCCGGGGTGGTTGCCACCATCAGGGGCGAGGGTCACAGCAAGAGCGCCGAGCTGGCCGAGGCGCTTTCGGGTCGCAAAAAGATCGTGGTTTGCACCATCCAGACCTTTCCGTTCGCGCTCCAAACGGTGCAAGAACTGGCCGCCACCCAAGGCAAACGCTTTGCCGTCATCGCCGACGAAGCGCACAGCAGCCAAACCGGCGAAGCGGCCTCGAAGCTCAAACAAGTGCTCAGCGCCGAAGAACGCCAAGAGTTGGCCGACGGCGGCGAGTTCAGCCATGAAGACGTGCTTGCCATGCAGATGGTGGGACGCGCCCATCACGCCGGCATCACTTACATCGCCTTCACCGCCACGCCCAAGGCCAAAACCTTGGAGCTCTTTGGCCGCCGCCCCAACCTCGACGCACCGGCCGGACCGGGGAACCTGCCCGCAGCGTTTCACGTCTACACCATGCGCCAAGCCATCGAAGAAGGCTTCATCCTTGACGTGCTGAAGAACTACACGCCCTACAAGCTGGCGTTCAAGTTGGCGCATGGCGCCCATGAAGTCAGCGAGGAGGAGGTCGAACGCCGCGCAGCGATGAAGGGCTTGATGCGCTGAGTGCGGCTGCATCCGTACAACATCAGCCAAAAAGTGGCGGTGGTGGTCGAGCACTTCCAAGCCAACGTGCAGCCGCTGCTCCAAGGCCACGCCAAGGCGATGGTGGTGCTCGGCAGCCGGGTAGAAGCGCTGCGCTGGAAGCTGGCGATGGACGCCTACATCCGTGACAGCGGCTACGCGCTGGGCACGCTGGTGGCTTTTTCTGGTGACGTTCACGACACCGACTCGCTGCCCGAAGCGGTGAGCGAGCACAGCACCGCGCTCAATCGGGGCCTGAAAGGCCGCCCGATCCCCGAAGCGCTGGCCACGGATGAGTTTCAGATCCTGCTGGTGGCCAACAAGTACCAAACCGGCTTTGATCAACCCTTGCTCTGCGGCATGTACGTGGACAAACGCTTGGGCGGCATCCAAGCGGTGCAAACCCTTTCGCGCCTGAACCGGGCTTACAGCGGAGCGCACGGCGTCAAAGACACCACCTACGTGCTCGACTTCGTCAACGATCCCGACGAGGTGCTGGCGGCCTTCAAAACCTATCACGACACCGCCGAACTGGCCGGGGTCACCGACCCGGACCTGATCTATGACCTGCGCGCCAAGCTCGACGCTAAGGGTCACTATGACGACGTGGAGGTGGAACGGGTCGCCTTGGTCGAACTGAACCCCAAGGCCACACAGAAGCAGCTCATCGCCGCCATCGAGCCGGTGGCCGAGCGACTGCTGCAGCGCTACAAGGCGGCGGCCCACCATCCCCACCCCCAAGACGAACGCGAGGCGCTGCTGCTGTTCAAGCGCGACCTCGGCACCTTTGTGCGGGTCTACGCCTTCTTGGGCCAGTTGTTCGACTACGGCAACACCGCGCTCGAAAAGCGCGCCCTGTTCTTCAAGCGCCTGCTGCCGCTGCTCGACTTTGGCCGCGAGCGCAGCGGCATCGATCTCTCTAAAGTGGTGATGACCCATCACCGCCTCCAAGACCAAGGCCAGCGCGCCTTGGCGCTGGGCGAGGTGCGGAAAAAAGCGGCGGACTACCGGGACGATCACCGGGACGATCACCGGCTCCAGCCCCTCAGCGAGCCCGGCAGCGGTGCCGTCCACGACCCCGAAAAGGCGCAACTGGCCGAGATTTTGGCCCAGCTCAACGGGCTGTTTGAGGGCGAACTGAGCGAGGACGATCAGCTGGTGTACGTCCACCGCGTGCTGCGCGGCAAGCTGCTGGCGTCAGCGGTGTTGGTGCAGCAAGCGGCGAACAACACCAAGGAGCAGTTCGCCAACTCACCCGATCTTTCAGGGGAGTTGCTCAACGCCATCATGGACGCGCTGAGCGCCCACACCTTGATGAGCAAGCAAGCACTCAACTCCGAGCGCGTGCGCAGCGGGCTCAAAAGTCTCTTGCTCGGTCCAGGGAACCTTTACGAAACGCTGCGCCAGCGCACCACGGCCCATTAACGCGGCCTCAACCAATACAGCAGCTGGGCGAACAGCTCGTCAGGGTCCACGGGCTTGGCGACAAAGTCGTTCATGCCAGCGTCAAAGCACGCTTGACGGTCTTCAGCAAAGGCATTGGCGGTCATGGCAAGGATCGGCACCGTGGTCAAACCGGGCACGGTATGGATCGCCCGGATGGCCCGAGTGGCGCTCAGGCCGTCCATCGCCGGCATTTGGATGTCCATCAAAATCAGGTCATAGCCCCCCGATTCCGATCGAGCCTTGTCAACCGCCATCGCCAAGGCAACTTGGCCATCCTCCGCCACATCGACCCCCAGACCGGCACTGTCGAGCAGATCCAACACCACTTCGCGGTTGATGGGGTTGTCTTCGGCAAGCAAGATCTTGGCGCCCTGGTGATCTTGCCGAAGCAACGTCTCGGGGTCGGTGCACATGGACGGCAACACCGACTGCACGGGGGCGATCTCCGGTTCAGAGGAGCGCATGAGGTCGAGATCGGCCAAGGTTTCAGCGCGCCACCGAACCTGCGCGGTGAACCAGAAGGTACTGCCTCGGCCCAGCTCGCTGCTGACCCCCGTTTCCCCGCCCATCAGCGTCACCAACCGGCGGGTGATGGCCAGCCCCAACCCCGTGCCGCCGTATTTACGCGTGATGGACGTGTCGGCCTGTTCGAAATCAGAAAACAGGCGCGACTGCTGCTCTTGGCTCAAACCGATGCCGGTGTCTTGAACCTCAAAACGCAGCCGCAGCATCACCGGGGCATCGCTTTGCTGCGGATCCACCTTGGGCGGATCCCCTTCGACAAAGACGCGCATCTGCACGCCACCGCCTTCGGTGAATTTGATGGCGTTGCTGACGTAATTGAGCAAGGCTTGACGCAAGCGTGTCACGTCACCACACAGCACCCAGTCGTGTGGGACGGTGTTGACGGTGTTGATGCTCAAGCCCTTGGTGCTGGCGGACTCTTCGACCAGCGCCAGCACTTGGCCCAGCAAAAAAGGCACCGAAAAAGCGCCACATTCGAGTTGAACCCGCCCAGCCTCGATCTTGGAAAGCTCAAGGATGTCGTCCAAGATGGCCTTGAGGTGATTGGACGCCGCAGCGATCTTGTCCAGTCGCTGCGCCTGACCAAACTGCATCGGGGTTTTTTGCAGCAAGTACGTCAGCCCGATCACCGCGTTCATCGGCGTGCGAATCTCGTGGCTCATGTTGGCCAGAAACGCACTCTTGGCCCGGTTGGCCACCTCGGCTTGCTCGCGGGCCAGCTCAAGTTCAGCCGTGCGCGCCATCACCCGCTCTTCCAAACCGTGCCGATAGTGATCCAGCTCCAAGGCAATGCGCTTGCGCTCGCTGACATCGCGCACCACCGAGAAGTAAAACCGCTGCCCCCCCATCAAGATCTTGCTGCTGCTGACTTCAACCTCCAAGGTTGAGCCGTCTTTGCCCCGATGGCGGGTCTCAAAATGCCCGCCTTTGGGCGCAAAGCTCCCGGAGGCATCCAGCAGATCTTCGCGCTGCCAGCGATCCTCCCAATCCCAGACATGGAGATCGAGCATCTCGGCGGGGGTGTAGCCCAGCATGTCGGCAAAACGGCGGTTCACTTCGAACACCGCGCCTTGTTCATTCAACACCACGATGCCGTCGTTGGACTCTTCCACCATGGTGCGTCGCCGGGTCGATTCTTCGGCCAAGGCCAATTGCGAAGCCACCAACTCTTGGCGCTGCGACTCCAGGGTGCGCAGCATGCGCTGGAAGTCATGCGCCAGCAGCGCCACTTCATCACCGCCATCCAGCTCGACCTCCGGCACGGCCTCGCCCGAGCGCACCCGATGCGTCATGCTCTGAATCAAGGCCAAACGCCGGGTCAACCGCGTTCCGAGCCACCACGCCATCAATGAGCCCAACACCACCGCGACCAAGGCGTAAAACATGCCATCACGGATGACTTGCTCCAAGCGCGCGCGGGTGACTTTTTGCCCGATGCCCACCCGCACCCAGCCAATCGTGTTGCCTGCCAGCATCACCGGGGCCACGGTATCGACCAACTCAGGGGAGCGGCTGACCACCCGAGACGGCAGCACCGAGGACGACGCCGAGGGCTCGTGGGTCGCAGCGTCTTGGTCGGCCATATCGACGTAGCGGCCCACATGCTGCCGATCGGTGTGTGCCACCACCAAACCCTCCCGGGTCAGCACCATGGCAAACACCAGCTCGGGGTAGCGTCGCTGCGATTCGATGATTTCTTGCAACCCCGAGATATCCATCGCGCCCAACCAGCCCGCAGACGAGGTCGCCACACTCTGTGCCAAGGCCAAACCATGCGCAGCTTGTTGCTCAAGCAACATGTTTTTCTGCCGCCAAGACAAATCAGCAATGAACAGACTCATCAGCAAGGCATGCACCAAGGCCACCGTCACGATGAGCTGCGCTCGCACGGTCCCTAAGCGCCCCCCCAACATCTTTTTCACAGCGCCTCCACCGGCCGAATCTCGCGCTCAAAGCGGGCCACATAGTCCCGCACCACCTCGTACGTGCTGTCTTGGGCCGGATGAAAGCGATCCATGTCCAGCCCAACCAACATTGCAGCGCCCTCCGGGGCATCGGCCAAACTCAACAAAGCCCGACGGGTGGCGTCACGCACCGCCGGGCTCACGTCGTCACGCACCATCACCGAGGTATTGAGCAGCGACGGCGTCTCCCACGCCAGCATCAACTCGGCAGCCTCCTTGGGGTGCTCGTTTTGAAACACTTTCCACGGCGGCGGCCACGTTCCGCCAGCCGCCGAGTTGCCCAAGTACACATTCATGAGGGTCGATTCATGCGAGCCCACGAACATGCTGCGGGTCTCGCGCATCACATTCAGTCCTTGGGAACGCAACCACAGCTGCGGCATCATGCATGCGGCCAACGCGGTGGGGGCCGGATAGCTGATGGTGCGCCCCTTCAGGTCCAGCGGTGACTTGAACTGGCTGTCCCGGCGCACGATCAAAATACCCTTGAACTGTTTGGGATCGCCGGCCATGGCGATCACGTGGTAGCCAAATTTGATGGCGTCCAAGGTCTGCCACGGGTTGGGCAAGATGAACTCAAAGGCGCGGGCGCGGTATTTGCGTTCGTACTCGGGATAGTCTCTGGAGGCTTCCAGCACCCAGCGCACTTCGGGCACTTTCAAGTTGAGCCACTCGATCAGTGGCTGATAGCGCTCAAACAATTTGCGGGGGTTATGCAGCGGATGCACCGCCCAGCGACACACCGGACGACCCGTGGCATCGGGCTGATCCCGGTACACAGGACCTTGGTGACGTGTCTCAGAAGGACCACACCCAGCCACGCCCAAAGCCAGACCGGCCCCTAAACAACCGAGAGAATCAAGGCAACGCCGACGCGATAACAGCACATTCGCAGGATAAGAGGCCATGTCGGCCAATATACAATCGCCCGTCCCCATGCTGTGGGGTTGTGCAGACCGACACCCCGCCGCAGCGGTATTCCCTCCGGCCCCAGCCGCTCATGACACATCCAGCCACCGCTTCTCGCCTCCTTCGCTACATCAAGCCCTACAAGTGGGGCGGCCTTCTCGGGGTGCTGTTCTTCTTCCTCTCCGCTGCGGTTGAACCGGCTGTCCCTGCGCTCTTCAAACAACTGCTCGATACCGGCTTCAAAGGCAAGCTGCCCTACCCCTTGTGGGTGGTTCCGGTGGTGGTGATCAGCCTGTTTGCCGTTCGGGGTTTGCTGGCATTTTTGGGCACCTACTTGCTCAATTGGTCCACCTCGCAAGCCGTGATGGCCATCCGGATTGACTTGATCGCAGCGATTTTGCGGGCTGATGCCAGCCTCTACACCCGCCTCAGCCCCGGTGTGGCAGCCAGCAAAGTCATCAACGACCCGCAATCGGCCGCCAGCTCCTTGTCCAGCGCCGTCACCACCTTGCTGCGTGACGGCACCACCTTGGTGGCCTTGATGGGCTACTTGTTCTACGTCAACTGGCAGCTCACGCTGCTGTCGCTCATCACGCTGCCGCTGCTGGCTGTGGTGGTGCGCTTGGTGCATAAACGCGTCAACGCGGTAGGCACGCTCTGGTATGAATCGCAGGTTCGCTTGGTGGGCATCGTCGATGACGTGACCCGCGCATGGCGCGTGGTGCGGACCTTCGACGCCGCTGACTTTGAAAAGCAGCGCTTCCAACACGAAGCCGAGCAACTGCACCGCCTGACGCTGAAAAACGTGGCCGCGAGCTCGACCATGACGCCGTTGACTCAAATCATCGCCAGCGCCGGCGTGGCCTTGATCCTGACCTTGGCGCTGGTGGAGTCGGCCCAACAAGGCACCTCGGTGGGTGATTTCGTCGCCTTCCTCACCGCTTTGCTGATGACGATCTCGCCCATGCGGCACCTCACCGACATCTCGCAGCCGATCCTGAACGGCCTGATCGTGGCCAAGGCCTCGTTTGAACTGATGGACACCCCGCCTGAGCCCGATCAAGGCACCAAGGATCTGCCCGGCTTTACCGGCCAGATTCACTTTGATCAAGTGGCCATCCAGTACGAAGGCACCGACAAGCCGGCCTTGCAAGGCTTGAACTTGGACATCCCGGCTGGCAAGACCATCGCTTTGGTCGGTCCTTCCGGCGCAGGCAAAACCACCATCATCAGCACCGTGCTGGGCTTTATCGCCCCCACCAGCGGCACGGTCCG
Source organism: Leptothrix ochracea (assembly GCF_041083635.1). Taxonomy (GTDB): domain Bacteria; phylum Pseudomonadota; class Gammaproteobacteria; order Burkholderiales; family Burkholderiaceae_C; genus Sphaerotilus; species Sphaerotilus ochraceus. Next base: position 28,967 of record NZ_JBFPHB010000007.1, on the reverse strand, counting down.
CCTCGATGGGGTGGATCTCACGGAAGTGCGCAAGGCCGATCTGCGCCGCCAGTTCGCGGTGGTCTCGCAAGACATCGTGCTGTTTGAGGGCTCGATTGCCGCCAACGTGGCCTACGCCCAACCGATTGATCCAGCACGCATCGAAGAGTGCTTGCGCTCGGCCAATCTGTGGGATTTCGTCGTCTCGCTGCCCGAGAGCATCCACACCTCGGTCGGCACCAACGGCAGCCGGCTCTCCGGCGGTCAGCGCCAGCGTTTGGCCATCGCGCGGGCGCTCTACAAAGACGCGCCGGTGTGGTTGTTCGACGAGGCCACGTCGGCCCTCGATACCGAATCGGAGCGCACGGTGCAGCAATCCATCGAGCAGTGGCACGGCAAAAAAACCTTGATCCTGATTGCCCATCGCTTGAGCACCGTGCGCAACGCCGACCGCATCGTCGTCATGCTGGACGGTCGGGTGGCGGAATCAGGCTCACACAACGAACTCATCGCCCACAACGGGCTCTACACCAACATGGTGCGGGCCCAGGCCATGCACTGAAAAACACCATGACTCAAGCATCCACCCCAGCGATGCCATCGACGCCCGCCACCGCGCCGGTGCGCTCCTTGAGCGGACTGCTGCCGTTCCTGCGACCGTACCGTGGCCGCATCGCCTTGGCGCTGCTTTTCTTGGTCGGTGCCGCCTTGGCAACCTTGGCCGTGCCCATGGCCTTACGCACCCTGATCGATCAAGGCCTGCCTCAAGGGAGTGCGCCCGACCCCGCAGCCACCGGCCAACGCTTGGTGGCCTTGCGTGAACACTTTCTGGCCCTTTTCGGCTTGGGTGTCGCTTTGGGTGTGTTCTCAGCGGCACGCTTTTACATGGTCACGTGGCTGGGTGAGCGCGTCACGGCCGATCTGCGTAGCGCCGTCTACGCCCACGTGGTGCGCCAAAGCCCCGGCTTCTTCGAAACCACCGCCACCGGCGAAGTCCTTTCCCGCCTGACCACCGACACCACCTTGGTGCAAACCGTCGTCGGCTCCTCCTTGAGCTTGGGTCTGCGCAACGCCGTGATGGGTCTGGGTGCGCTGGGCATGCTGATCGTCACCAACCCTTATGTGATGACGCAGGTGCTGGGCATCTTGGTGCTGGTGGTGTTGCCCTCGATCTACTTTGGCCGCCGGGTGCGCCGCCTGTCACGCGCCAGCCAAGACCGCATCGCCGACACCAGCGCCATCGCCGCTGAGGTGCTCAACGCGATTCCGGTGGTGCAAAGCTACGCCCAAGAAAGCCGCGAAGCCGGGCGCTATCTGGTCGCGGCCGAAGGTGCTTTTGACACCGCCAAACGGCGCACACGGGTGCGCGCGGCCTTGGTCGGTTTCATCATCAGCGCCACCTTTGGCGCGCTGCTTTGGGGCCTGTACCAAGGCACCCAAGCGGTGATGGACGGCAAGATCAGCGCCGGTCACCTCGGTCAGACGGTGGTGTTTGTGATGCTTTTGGTGGGCTCGGTGGCGGTGCTGTCGGAAGTCTGGGGCGACATGCTGCGCGCCGCCGGTGCCACCGAGCGCTTGATGGAGTTGCTCGCCACGCGCTCGTCGGTGCAAGAACCCAGCCAACCGCAGGCCTTGCCGCCAACCACGCATGGCTCGACGGTGCGCTTCGAGGGCGTGCAGTTCAACTACCCCTCGCGCCCCGATCAAGCCGCGCTCAGCCAGTTCGTGCTCGATATCCGCGCCGGTGAAACCGTGGCCCTCGTGGGGCCCAGTGGGGCCGGCAAGAGCACTGTTTTTCAGTTGCTACTGCGTTTTTATGACGCTCAGCAGGGACGCATCTTGCTCGACGGCGTGCCCATCGACCAAGCCTCGCTGGCGGACTTGCGCCAACGCATGGCCATCGTGCCGCAAGACAGCACGGTGTTTTCCACCAGCGCGCTGGAAAACATCCGCTACGGTCGGCCCGAAGCCAGCATCGCTGACGTGGAAGCCGCAGCCAAGGCCGCGCACGCTCACGACTTCATCATGGCGCTGCCCGAGGGCTACGGCAGTTATCTGGGCGAGCGCGGCGTGCGCTTGTCGGGCGGTCAGCGCCAACGCTTGGCCATTGCACGCGCCATCCTGAAAAACCCGCCGCTGCTGCTGCTCGACGAAGCCACCAGCGCGCTCGACGCTGAAAGCGAACGCGTGGTGCAGTCCGCCCTAGAAGCCGCCATGCAAGACCGCACCACCTTGGTCATCGCGCACCGCTTGGCCACCGTGCAACGCGCCGACCGCATCGTGGTGCTCGACGCCGGCCGGATCATCGACCAAGGCACGCACACCGAGCTGGTGGCCCGGGGCGGCCTTTACGCCCGCTTGGCCGCCATGCAGTTCAGCGCCTGAACCCTTTGTTTTTTGCCCATGACCGCACACCATCCCTTTGAAGAGCTGCTGCGCCACGTGCGCGACCACGGCACCCCCAAGACCGACCGCACCGGCACCGGCACCAAGAGCATCTTCGGCCACCAGATGCGCTTCAATCTGGCCGAAGGCTTCCCGCTCATCACGACCAAACGGGTGCATCTCAAATCGGTGATTCTGGAGTTGCTCTGGTTCCTGCGTGGCGAGCGCAATGTGCGCTGGCTGCAAGAACGCGGCTGCTCGATCTGGAACGAGTGGGCCAAGGAAGACGGTGATTTGGGCCCGGTCTACGGCGTGCAGTGGCGCTCTTGGCCGACCGCCGACGGCCGTCACATCGACCAGATCAGCCAAGTGATCGAGCAAATCCGCCGCAGCCCCGACTCGCGCCGCATGATCGTCAGTGCGTGGAATGTGGCCGACTTGGACGCCATGGCGCTGATGCCGTGTCACGCGCTGTTCCAGTTCTACGTCGCCGACGGCCGGCTCTCTTGCCAGCTCTATCAACGCAGCGCCGACTTGTTCTTGGGCGTGCCCTTCAACATCGCCAGCTACGCGCTGCTGACCCACATGGTGGCGCAGCAATGCGATTTGGCGGTGGGCGACTTCATCTGGACGGGCGGCGACTGCCACATCTACAGCAACCATGCTGCGCAAGTCGATCTGCAACTGAGCCGCGAACCTTTGCCGCTGCCAAAGCTGGAGATCCTGCGCCGGCCAGCGTCGATCTTCGATCACGACTTGGCCGATTTTGTGGTGCACAACTACCAGCATCACCCAGCCATCTCAGCCCCGGTGGCGGTATAAAGACGCTGCCAAATTTTGACGCCATGAAGACCTGCCCCCCACGCATCACGTTGGTCGCCGCCGTGGCGCGCAACGGCACCATCGGCCGCGACAACCAACTGCTGTGGCGCTTGCCCGAAGACATGGTGCATTTCCGCCAAGTCACCCAAGGCTGCCCGGTGATCATGGGCCGCAAGACGTGGGACTCGCTGCCGGAGCGTTTCCGGCCGCTGCCAGGCCGGCACAACATCGTGCTGACGCGCCAAAGCAGCTGGCAAGCCGTGGGCGCCACGCGCACCGACTCTTTGGCTGAGGCGCTGCGCTTGGCCGAACAGTGCCTCGCAAGCACGCCGGCCGAGACCCGTCCACCCCGCATTTGCATCATCGGTGGCGCGCAAATCTACGCCCAAGCCATCGGCATGGCCGATGAATTGATCCTCACCGAGGTGGACCGCGACGAAGACGGTGATGCGGTCTTTCCGAGTTGGAATCGGCGCGCTTTCCGCGTCAGTGATCGCCGCTTGATCCATTCGGCCGCGCTGCCCCACACCGACATCGCGTTTGTCACCTACACCCGTTTATCCATCCCCACAAACTAAGCAGAGACTCATCCATGTCTGACCACGGTTTTCACGTTCACGGCCCCCACGATCACGCTGTTGAGCACGCGGCCCACGGCGGTGCTCACGGCGGTAGCGATGACAGTTTTGCCGGTCAAGTCGCCGTCATGACCGCCATCTTGGCCACCATCGGGGCGCTGTTTTCCTACATGGGCGGGGCGACCCAAGCCAACGCCAGCTTGTTCAAGAACAACGCGGCCATCAAAAAGACCGAAGCGTCCAACCAGTGGAACTTCTATCAGTCCAAGAGCAGCAAGCAAAACATGGCGGAACTGGCCATGGTGCTGGTGGCCGAGGACAAGAAGGAACCCTACCGCGCTGAAGTGGACCGCTACAAGAAGGAAAAAGCCGACATCAAGGTGGCGGCTGAAAAGCTTGAAACCGAGTCCACCGATTGGGACAAGAAGTCCGATGAGCAGTTGCACCTGCATCACCGCTGGGCGCAGGCCACCACCGTGCTTCAGATCGCCATCGCCTTGGCCGCGATCGCTTTGCTGACGCGGCGCAAGTGGCTGGAATGGGGCATGTTTGGCACCGCTGCTGCCGGCGTGATCGTCGGCATTGCAGCGATGCTGCACATCTAAAAATCAGCATCAACCGATCAGGCTCCCCCGAAAGGCCGCACCCCAATCAAGAGGGGGTGCAACCAGAAGGCAAACGCCACCCAAGCGACCAAACCACTGAGGGCTGAGATGGCATTGCGCCCGGCTCGGCCTTCACGAATCACCCCGTCACGGCTGTCGCGGCGGCGGGCCGCGCGGAACGCCAGCGCTGACCACAGGGCAAAGCTGCCAAAGAGCAGCAGATCGGCCACACGGGCATTGGCCAACAGGTGCGCCACAGCCCATAACAAGGTCCCCAACAACATCGGATGACCGATTTGGGCTTTCATGCGTGAGCCAGGCACATGGGCTGCGGCCAAAAGCACAAAGGCCGGCAAGGTCAACAAAGCGGCCAAATGACGGGTCCACACCGGAGGAACCCAGAGGTCTGTCGTTTCAAGTCGAACCGCGCCATAACCCCAGCCGATCAGCACCAGTCCGAGCAACGACAACAAAGAAAACACCGCTTTCCATGGTTTCTCGCCCCAACGGGCGATCTGTTGGCTGCGCCATTCATCGGCCACGATACGCACAGCATGCGGACCTAGAAAAAGCACCAGGCCCAAAATCAAAGTTTTCATATCGGATCTCGGTCTTTACGCCACTGAGTCGTCAGTATGACGCAAGAAAATTGAAGGAAAGCAGCCATGAAGCTCGCCACTTGGAACGTCAACTCCTTGGGAGTGCGTTTACCGCAATTGATCGATTGGCTCGCCCAAGCACAACCCGATGCCGTGGTGCTGCAAGAAACCAAGCTGACCGACGACCGTTTCCCCGTTGAAGCCTTGGCTGAAGCTGGCTGGCAAGCGGCGTGGTTTGGTCAGAAAACGTACAACGGTGTGGCCCTCATCACCCGTCAACCGATCTTGGACGTGGTGAAAAACATCCCGGGCTTGGAAGACGACCAAGCCCGCGTCATCGCCGGCACGCTGCCCAACCCAAGCGGTCCCCTACGGGTGATCGGCGTCTACATCCCCAACGGCCAAGCGCCGGACAGCGACAAGTTTGTCTATAAAAAGCGCTGGCTTGCCGCCTTGATCGCTTGGCTGCGCACCGAACTGCGCCAGCACCCACGCTTGGTGCTGATGGGCGACTTCAACATCGCCCCCGAAGACCGTGACGTCTTTGATCCCGTGGCTTGGGCGGGGCAAATTCACTGCACGCCCGAAGAACGCCAAGCCTTCCAAGACCTGCTGGGTCTGGGGCTGGTGGATGCGTTCCGGCTCTTCGAGCAAGCACCGCGCAGTTGGAGCTGGTGGGATTACCGCAACTTGGCTTTTCGCAAAAACCAAGGCCTGCGCATCGACCACATCTTGGTCAGCACCGCCCTGCACGCGGGTGTCAGCAGCTGCACGATCGACAAAGCGCCGCGCCGCAACGAGCGCCCCAGCGATCACGCACCGGTGGTTGTGAGCCTTGAGCCGTAACCCGTGCGTCTTGATGCAAATCAGGGTAATTACTTAGTTTTTCGCATACCCTGTAGGGTGTACTGACTTTTGATGCCCTTTCCATGTCCGCCACGAACTATCCCGAACTCACCCAACAGATCAACCGCCAACTCAGCAGCCTGCGCCAGTCCCAAAAGCCCACGATGCAAGGCTTCTCTGCCATGGCACAAGGGGCGATGGCCGCTGGGGTGTTGTCGGAAAAACACAAAGAACTGATGGCCTTGGCCATCGGCGTGAGTCAGCGCTGTGCGGGTTGCATCGGTTTTCACATCAAGGCCCTCAAACGCCTTGAGGCCACGCGTGCCGAGCTCGATGAAACCTTGGCCGTGGCCGTTTACATGGGAGGGGGTCCGTCCCTGATGTACGCCGCCGAGGCCCTTCAAGCATGGGATCAATTCGAGGCTTGTTGACACGCCTCAGCTCATGGCGCCTGATGGCTCCTCTACACTCGAAAAAACTGTGGAGTCATCGACATGAACAGCATCACCGTCTTACGTCCGTTGCACGCCCGTCGCCCTCTGGCTCTCGCGCTTGCGCCTGTCTTGCTGCTGTGGGCCCAAGCGGCCAGCGCCAATCAGTCCTTGGCCAGCCCCGGCTACAGCATGACGGTGGGCCCTGGCTTCAACCGCTCCAATCTCGGCTCCTCCGTCTTTAACCCCGCCAACGCTGAGCGCTTGATCGATCAAGACAGCCACGTGCGTTTTGGGCTGTTGGACTTTGGCTTTCAGGCTGAAATGGGGCAAATCGATAACCTCAAGCAGGAAACCGACGCCCTCAAAGCCAAGATTGATGCGGCGCAAGCGGCCAACAGCGCCGCCTCGGCGCAAACCACCGTCAACGAGATCAATGCTCGTTTCCTGCCCTTGCTTGAGCGCGGTCTGCACGTCAACGTGCAGGGATACACCTCGCTGCTGTCACCGATCATCGTGCGCAGCAAGGATTGGCTGCCGGGAGTCTGGACCTTCAACATGAGCGCGCAGATGCAAGGCGGGGGTGCTTTACGGACCTCGGACGCTGCCGTGCTGGTCAAGTTCGCCAGTACGGACCCCAGCGTCAACCATCTGCAACTCAATGTGCCCACCAATCAACTGGTCGCGCAGTTGACCAACCTGCAAAGCGCCAACACCCCAGCCGCGCAAAGCAGTGCCCTTCAAGCGATTCAAGGCATGTTGAGCCCAGCCGATCAGGCCACGGCTCAGACCTTGATCACCAAGTTCAACTCGGCCACACCGCCCACCGCCACCACCAGCTATGCGGTGACCACCGCTTCCGGGCTCGATATCAAGGGCGCAGTGGTGCAGCAAGTCAGCTTGGGCTATGCCGCCAAGATCTCGCAGGTCATCCCTGCGGGCTACAAGGACCGCATCCCCACCGAGCTGGCCTCGCAGTTGGATGTGGGTATGCGGCTCAGTAACTACAACGCCCAGCTCTACCGGCAACTCGCTGCGGTGGTGGACGCCAACGGCAATGCCACCACCTTCAACGGCAATGGCAACGATCCAGCCCTGCGCAGCCAAGCCAACGCCATCGGCTTGGACGTGGGGGTGGCTTGGCACCACGAAAACTACCAACTCGGGGCCACGCTTTACAACCTGAACAATCCGTCGCTGCGCTACCCCGATCTGCGCAGCGACCCCAACCCGGCCAACAATCTGGCAGCCCAGACTTTGGCCGCCATGGGCAAAGTCAAGCTGGATGACTCGGTCTCGCTCAAACCGCACGTGGTGGTCGAAGGGGCGGTGCGTAGCAGCAACCAGCGTTGGTTACTCCAAGGCAGCATGGCCTTGAATGAGACCACCGACTTTGTGGGTGAAGCCCATCAAGTCGTGACGTTGGGGGCCAGCTACAACGCCGAACGCTATGACGTGCCCTATGTCGGGGCCCTCCTGAGCCACATCGTGCCCAGTCTGCGCGTGGGCTATCGTCAAGACTTGGTCGGCACCAAGCTCACCAGCTACGGTTTGGGCATGAGCTGGGGCATTTTCAACTTCGACGCGCATGTCAGCAGCGCCACCAACAGCACCGACACTGGCTCCGTGCCGCGCTCGGCGGGGGTGGCGATCTCGATAGCCCAAAAGTTCTGACGCCCAATCGTCAACAAACCTCTTTTCCATGACGCATAAAACTTTATTTCTGACCGCCTTGATCGTGGTTCTTGGGGGCTTGGGCGGCTGCGCCACACAGGGCTACACCCTGCGTGGTGGCGGTGCCCCTGAACCGGATCTGAGCACCAGCCAAGCCTTTTTCTTCTCGGGCATCGGCCAAAGTCGTGAGATAGATGCGGTCGAGGTCTGTCACGGGGCCAAGAACATCGCTCGCCTTGAAACCGTACAAACCGGTCTCGACATCCTTCTGACCGGCCTGACCTTGGGGATCTACACCCCAAGAACCGCGCAGGTCTATTGCATCCATGCCGGGGCCAAACCATGAAAAAGCGCATGACCGTACTCGCCTTGGTGGTGGCGCTCAGCAGTGGCTGCGCCACCCAATCGTTCCGGGTTTCAGACTCCCCGGCCATGTCGGCCCCCCGGGTGGACCGGATGCAGCCGTTCTTTCTGAGTGGCATCGGCCAAACACAGGAAGTCGATGCAGCAGCAGCTTGTGCTCATGAAGCCAACCAAGTCGCTCGTGTCGAATCCTCACTGGCCTTCACCGACGTGTTGCTCAACACGCTGACCTCGATCTTTATCCCGATCCCTTTCATCAACCCCTTCACGCCGCGCACCGCTCAGGTGTACTGCGTGGCACCAGGAACCTGAGAGGGTGGTGGATCGTCGTCGCCTTGGTCACCTTCTAGGGCGCAGTGTCGTCATCGCCTTGGCGCTACTGGCCGGTTGCGCCAGTCGGCCGGCGGTGCCAGATGGGCCACCGCTGGGGCTCTCAGCGCAGCAACTTGAGCGGCTGCTGCAAACCCCGGATGCCCAACCCCGGCCGGAACCCATCCGGGCTGGGGGGCCGAACAAGGCTTACGGGCTCAACGGCCGGCTCTACGTCCCTTTGGCGGCAGACGCGCCCTTGCGAGAACAAGGCCTGGCCTCTTGGTATGGCCGCGCTTATCACGGCCAACCCACCGCCAGCGGTGAGCGCTACGACATGTTCGCCATGAGCGCCGCACACCCCACCTTGCCACTGCCCAGCTATGTGCGGGTGCGCAATCCCGCCAATCAACGCTCAGTCGTGGTGCGCATCAACGATCGGGGGCCGTTTGTGGACGGCAGGATCATTGATTTGTCCTACACCGCTGCGCTGCGTCTGGGCGTGTTGAACGGCGTGCGCGAGGTCGAGATCGAGCGGGTCTTTCCGGAGCCTTCCTCGCTAGGCCTCACGCCACGATGATCGGCTCGGGCTCCAGACGGATACCAAAGCGGCCGTAGACGCTCACCTGGATGGCGTTGGCCAGCGTGATGATCTCCGCCCCACGCGCCCCGCCCCGGTTCACCAGCACCAAGGCTTGTCGGTCGTGGACCGCTGCGTGGCCAATGGCTTTGCCCTTCCAGCCACAGGCGTCGATCAACCAACCCGCCGCCAGCTTGAAGTGACCGTCGTCCATCGGGTAATGCACCAGATGCGGGTCGCGAGCAATGATGTCGCGGCACTGCTCAGCCGTGACCACTGGGTTTTTGAAAAAGCTGCCTACGTTGCCGATCAGGGCCGGATCGGGCAGCTTGGCGCGGCGGATCTCGCACACCCACGCGGCAATTTGATCGGGGCTGGGTGCCACACCAGGGTTTTCTTCGAGCTTGCGCTGCAAGTCCAAATAACCCAGCACCGGCTGCCACGGCTTGGGCAGCCGCAGCCGCACCCGCGTGATCACGCTCTTGCCCGCCAACGCTTGCTTGAAGACGCTGTCGCGGTAGCCAAAGCGGCATTGGCGTGCATCCAACTCCACCGTGCGGCCGGTGATCAGATCGACCGCAATCACCGACTCCAGCCGATCCGCCAGCTCTAGGCCGTAGGCGCCGATGTTTTGCACCGGCGCAGCACCCACCGTGCCGGGGATCAGGGCGAGGTTTTCCAGGCCCGGCCAACCTTGCGCCAAGGTCCACATCACCAAGTCATGCCAAGGCTCGCCAGCGCCGGCTTCGATGATCCAAGCATCCTCGCGCTCTTCGAGCAAGCGCCGGCCCGCAATCTCGATTTTCAGCACACAGGCCGAGAGATCGCGCGCCAACACCACGTTGCTGCCGCCACCCAGAATGAACTTCGGCGCCCTGCCGTACACCGGGTGATTGACCACGCTGCGCACGCCCCGTTCGGTCTCGATATGGATCAACGTCTCGGCCATGGCAGGCAGGCCGAGGGTGTTGTGGGGCTGGAGATTGACGCCGGTTTCAATACGCATGGCAGAATTTTCCTTCATACCCGCTTGCTCAGCGGCTTTTGCATCGCTTCAACCCAGAAAAGAGACCCCATGCCCAGCTTCGATACCGTGCTCGAACCCAACCTCGTCGAGGTCAAAAACGCCATTGAACAGAGCAACAAAGAGATCGGCACGCGCTTCGATTTCAAGGGCTCGGACGCTCGCATCGAACAAAAGGAAAAAGAGCTGACGCTGTTTGCCGACAGCGACTTCCAGCTCGGCCAAGTCACCGATGTGCTGCTGAACAAAATGAGCAAGCGCGGCGTGGACAGCCGCTTTCTCGACAGCAGCGCCAAGCCCGAAAAAATGAGCCACGACAAGCTCAAGCAAAAGATCATCGTCAAGGCGGGCATTGAAGGCGACTTGGGCAAAAAAATCCAAAAAACCATCAAAGAAAGCAAGATCAAGGTCCAAGCCAGCATCCAAGGCGACACCGTGCGCGTCACCGGCACCAAACGCGACGACCTCCAAGCCGTGATGGCCCTGCTCAAAAAAGAAATCACCGAAGCCCCGCTGAGCTTCAACAACTTTCGGGATTGATCTCACCCTCACCCTATTACTTGGGAGCCATGCCATGAACTATGCCCAGACCATCTATCAACGCAGCCTCACACTTCCTGAGGCTGCCGCACGTGAGGCCTTGGATTTCATCGAGTTTCTTGCTCGACGCTATGGCTCCCCAACAACATCATCGGAATGGGTTCAGCCCCCTCACGCCGCCCCCAGTACCGAGCACTTTCTGGCGGCCATTGCCGGTGGCCTGAGTGCCGACTTTCCCGATGACATCCCCGAGTCCTCGCCCACGATGGATGTCCCTCGGGATGCATTCTGATCATGGCCGACCTACTCGACACCAACGTCGTGATCGCCATCCTCAAAGAGCACCCCACCGTTCTTGGCCAAGTTCACCGCGCCGGACATGAGGCCTTGCGTCTTTGTGCGCCGGTAGAGGCCGAACTCTGGTTTGGGGTCGCCAAAAGTGAGCGTCCCACCGAAAACGGCCGCCGTGTTCAGACCCTGCTCTCTTGGCTCACCTCTCTACCCTTCGCGGGGGAGGCCACGCAACATTGCGGCGAAATCCGCGCCCATCTGGCAAAACTCGGCACCCCCATTGGCCCCTATGACGCCCAAATTGCTGCTATTGCTCGGGCGCACGGACTCGTACTTGTCACACGCAACGTGCGTGAATTCGCCAGAGTTCCGGGTTTGATGATCGAAAACTGGCAGGACTGAGATGACAACCATGCGCAGCCTCATCACCCTGCTCTGCACCCTCCTCCATGCCCTGCCCGCCCTCAGTCAAAGCCTGAGCTACAGCGGGCGGATGGGCGAGCGGGCGTTGTTGGTGGTGGATGGTCAAACGCGCATGCTGGGCGTGGGTCAAGAAAACCAAGGCTTGCGGCTGCTGGCCTTGAGCGACGACCGCGCTCAAGTTAGCTTGAACGGTCGCAGCCTGTGGCTCAACCTCGGCAGCCCCACGGCCTTGGGCGGCAGCGGTGACGGCGGCCGAGAATCAAGCAGCGGTGGGCGCATCGTGCTGATGGCCAGCTCGGGCGGACACTTTCAAGTCCCCGGCAGCATCAACAATCAGTCGGTCAACTTTCTGATCGATACCGGGGCCACCATGGTCACGATGTCGGCCAAGGTGGCCGAGCGCTTGGGCCTCGACTACCGCAAAGGCACACCGCTTGTCACCCAAACCGCCAACGGTCAAGCCCCTGCTTGGCGCCTCAGCCTAAGCAGCCTGCGAGTACGTGACGTCGAACTGCACCAGATCGACGCCATCGTCGTCGAACACGACATGCCCGTCGTCTTGCTCGGCAACAGCTTCCTCAGCCGCTTTGCCATGCAACGCGAAGGCAGCCAGATGGTGCTGATCAAGCGCTGATCAGCGGGCCTGTCGCGTTGGTCGGCACTTGCCTCAGAATCTCGCCTAACTTTTCAAGACAAGGCTGGATGGGCTGTGATGCGTTTATCGGATGTGATGTTTTCTCAAGGCTTCGGCACACGCCGGATTTGTGCCGGTCTGATTGAGCAAGGCCATGTGGCTGTGGGTGGGCAGGTGATCGAAGACCCGAGCACCGAGTTCGACACCGAAGGGCTGGTGTTGACGGTGGACGACATCGCGTGGCCGTTTTTTGACAAGGCCGTGGTGATGCTCAACAAGCCGGTCGATTACGAGTGCTCGCAAAAACCCAAGCACCACCCCAGCGTGCTGACCTTGTTACCGCCGCCGCTACGCAACCGGGGCGTGCAGCCCATCGGTCGGCTGGATCAAGACACCACCGGCATGCTGCTGCTGACTGAAGACGGTGCGCTGATCCATCGCCTCACGCACCCCAAGCGCCATGTGCCCAAGGTCTACCAAGCCCAATGCGCCCGCCCCGTCACCCCGGAGCAAATTGCCAAACTCTTGGCCGGGGTGGTCTTGCTGGACGACCCCAAGCCGGTGGCAGCCATCGCTTGCCAAGCCACGGGCGAATGCTCCCTGTCGCTGACCTTGGGCGAAGGCAAATACCACCAAGTGCGCCGCATGGTCGCAGCGGTCGGCAACCATGTGGAGAGCTTGCATCGCAGCCAAATGGGCAACTTGGTCCTGCCCGCCGATCTGCCCATGGGTCAGTGGCGCTGGGTCGGCCCAGCCGAGCGGGCCTTGCTGGGCGCTTGATCTCAGGCACTGCAATAGCAGTTGCGCCCGGCCGCCTTGGCGCGATACAGGGCTTGGTCGGCGCAGTGCAGGAAAGTCGCCATGGTTTCGCCGGGTTGCAAGATGTGCCCGCCCACGCTGAGGTGCAACTGCACCGGCTGACCCTTTGCATCCAACAGGCTTTCATGGGCCGCCACGGCGCTGCGGATGCGCTCTGCCACTTGCTCAAGCTGCTCGGCATCCACCCATGACAGGATGGCGACGAATTCATCGCCACCCCAGCGCGCGACCTCATCGTGCGGCCGTAGATGGGCTCTGATCAGGGCCGCGATGATCTTCAGAGCTTCATCACCCACCGCATGACTGTGCTGATCGTTGATGAGTTTGAAATCATCCACATCCAGCCACAGGATGCCCAAACTCTGGCCTTGACCGAGCAGGGAACGACTGATGGCTGCGGCCATGTGTTCACTCATGCCGCGCCGATTCAAGATGCCTGTCATGGGATCGACTTGGGCCAAATGCTCAAGGGCAGCCGTGCGTTCACGCACTTTTTCCTCCAACTCGCGCCGGGATGCCAACACCACGCCAGCCATGTGGCTGAAGTGGCGCATCACATCGCGCATCTCGCCCGAGCCCTCTCGGACCAGCTCCGGCGGTACCGGCTGACCGGCCAAAACCCGCGCCATGGCGTCATTGAGCCGTGCCAAGGGACGCAACACCAACCGACTTAACGACCACGCCAGCAAACTCATGGCCACCAAAAGCGTCACCAAATAAACCAAGCCCATGGCTCCAAAGCGACTGAGCGGCAACATCACCGAAAGATCCATCAACGTGATCTGATACCAGCCGATTTCTGGCAAGGCCACCATGCCGAGCAAGTGAGTACGCTCGCCAAGCTGAACTCGCTGGGTGATGAAGGCTCGCTCACCGACGCGCAGCGTCTCCAAAGCATGTTTCACCGCCGACTGATCAGCGGCACTTTCCAGCAAAGCGAAGAAGGTTTTGTGTTCAGTGGCTGCTTTGGTGATGGAGGCGTAATCGATCAGTGCCCGGTTGGGATGGAGCTGGATGGCGCCTTGATCATCGATGTACAGACTCGTCACCCCCGGCTCATCGCTTTGCACCACGTCGTGCAAGAAATTCTGCAAATTGAGCCCCGTGCCCGTCACCCCCAGCACCTGATCGCCCTCACGCACCAAGACGTTGATCCAGACGTTGGCGGTCTCTTGCGACATGTCTTGCTCGACATTGACTTGGATATCGCGCTTTTGCCGCAGCAACTCAAAAAACCAGCGGCTGTTGGGATGATCAGGATCCAAGGTGTAACGCCACTCATGACCGGCAAAGGCGTTGTCGGCGTTGTTCATGTAGTAGTGCCGATTGCCCGCCAAGGCCAGAAAGTAGCTGTGCTCGTGAAAATTCTGCCGATAGGCTTCCAGCTCCCGCAGGCCTTCCCGGCGCAGTTCAGGGTCCTCAGGGTGATGCGCCCACGCCAAGATCGGCGCGGCATGCGCCAGATTTCTGGCCAGATCCATCTCGCGCAGGATCGGCTGCAACATGTGGCTCTTTTGATAGAGCACCTGCCTGATGGCATAACGCTGGGCCCAATCCTCGATCATGTCTTCCGCCAGCGCACGCGCCACCATGAAAGCCGCACCCGCAGACCCCACGACGATCAACGCGGTCAGCAGCAAAAGGCGAGGTTTGAGCTTCATGCCGTCAAGAAAGACCAAAACCGGGCATCTTGCCTGAATCCTCATCCGCACGACCCTGAACGTGACATTTGTCAGGGTCTGAACCTTCACCCTGAAACACGGGTTTGCACGCAGAGGGTGTTTACCTACAATGCGCCGCTCTCATGGCCGCCCAACTTCTACACCGCCTCACCGCCCCGGAGCGCACCCAGCGTGCCAACCGGCAGCTTGGGGGCGTGCTGGCCTTCGTGGCTGGCGCCATCAACGCCGGTGGTTTTCTGGCGGTGCAGCGCTACACCTCACACATGAGCGGCATCGTCTCGTCGATTGCCGACAACCTTGTCATCGGCGAGATGCTGCTGGCCATGGCTGGGCTGGCTTGTTTGCTGGCCTTTGTGCTGGGGGCCATCACCTCGGCCGTGCTGGTGAATTGGGGCCGACGCCGACATCTGCGCGGTGAATTTGCCCTGCCCTTGATGGTTGAGGCCGCCTTGCTGCTGCTCTTTGGCCTGATGGGGGCCAACTTGCATCTCTACGTCGATCTGTTCGTGCCTTCGACCGTGGCGCTGCTGTGTTTCATCATGGGCCTGCAAAACGCCATGGTGACCAAAATCTCGAAGGCTGAGATCCGCACCACCCACATGACCGGCGTGATCACCGATCTCGGCATTGAACTGGGCCGACTGCTTTACTGGAACCGGCTGGCTGAAGCCGATGAAGCGCACCGCGTGGTCGCCAATCGCGACAAAATCCGCATCCATTTGATCATCTTGGGGCTGTTTTTCAGCGGCGGCCTGATCGGTGCCATGGCCTTCAAGACCTTGGGTTTCAGCGCCACCCTGCCCTTTGCCATGCTGCTGACCGGCATGGCCGTGCTGCCCTTGCTCAGCGACCTGCGTGGCAAACTCGGCCATGTCTGAGCCCAAGACCATGGACCTCCCCGCCACACCGTTCGACGGCTTCGAGGGTTTTTATCCCTTTGAAGATGAAGCCACCGTCGAAACCGAGCCGACGCTGGAGATCACCCTCGACACCCCCTTTGTCTACGCCTCCGACGAGGTGGTATCCCTGCATTTCGACATCATGGCGATCCAAAGCGCCATGCGTTTAGAGGCCCCCGACGCACTGGATCTGGATTACACGCGGGTGATGATGGGTTTTCTGCTGCTGGCGGACACGCCCCCAACACGCATCTTGATGATCGGCCTCGGCGGCGGCTCGCTGGTGAAATATTGCTACCGCCACCTGCCCCAAGCCTGCATCACGGTGGTTGAAATCAATCCGCAAGTCATCGCCGTGCGCGACGACTTTTTCATCCCAGCGGACGACGAGCGCCTGCGGGTGGTGTGCGGCGACGGGGCGGCTTTTGTGCGCGACGAAGACGAAACCCACGACTGGGATCTGATCTTGGTCGATGGCTTCACCCGTGAAGGCCAGCCCGAGGCGCTGTGTTCGGCCAGCTTCTACGCCCACTGCCACGCGGCCCTTGCGCCCGAAGGGTTGATGGTGGTGAACATGCAAGCCGACGACAGCGCGGTGCTTGAAACCCGCATCGACGCCACCTTCGACAGCCGCAGCCTCTCGGTGCCTTCTGAGCGCGACACCAACCGCATCCTTTTTGCCAGCCGCGCCGCGCCATGGCAGCCCAACCCCGCCCGCATCCAAGCGCGCTGGCACAAGCTCGACCCCGTGCACCAAACCACGCTGGCCGCCACCCGCACGCGCTTGCGCCGGGTGCTTAAGCAAACCATGGTGCCAGCAGTGTCGGCCACGTCTTGAGCAGCCAACCGGCCAGCGCACAAGCGGCAATGACGTGCATCACGTTGCGCTTGTAGCGCAGCAAGGCCACAGCCGCAGCCACGGCGATCAGGGCGGAAGGCGCATTGAACGCGCCCTGCCAGCCTTCGGGCCAGAGCACGTGGTAGCCAAAGAAGAGCGCCAGATTGAGGATCACACCCACCACCGCTGCCGTGATAGCGGTCAGTGGTGCAGTGACGTGCAGCGCGTCATGCGTGGCCTCGACCAAGGGTCCGCCAGCCAAGATAAAGATGAACGACGGCAAGAAGGTGAACCACGTCACCAAGCAAGCAGCCACCGTCCCAGCCAGCCAGCGATGCTCCGGCCCGAACCACAGCGCCAGCTCTGAGCTTTGCCAGCCGCCCAAAAAACCGACAAAGGTCACCACCATGATCAGCGGTCCGGGCGTGGTCTCACCCAGCGCCAAGCCGTCGATCATCTGCGCGCCACTCAGCCAACCCTGCTCGACCACGGCCCCTTGCCAGACGTAGGGCAACACCGCATAGGCCCCGCCAAAGGTCAGCAACGCGGCTTTGGTGAAAAACCAGCCCATCTGCGCCAAGGTGCCTGCGCTTCCTTGCCAAACCATCACCGCCACCATCGGCGCCGACCACAACAGCGCGCCACTGGCCAGCACCGCGATCAGCCGCCAAACGCTAAAACGGGTATGCGCCAGCAGGGGCCCGTGGTCGTCGATCAGAGCGGGGGCGACAGGAGCATGCGCATGCGTCTTTGCATGGGCCGCACCCAGCGTGAAAAAGGCCGGTTTGAAGCGTCCGCCCAGATAACCCAGCACGGCGGCGGCGAGCACGATGAGGGGGAAAGGCACGTTGGCGGCAAAGATCGCCACAAACGCCGCCGCAGCTATGGCCCAAAGCCAGGCATTTTTCAGCGTGCGGGTGCCGATGCGATAAGCCGCTTGCACCACGATGGCCGTGACAGCGGGCTTGATGCCATCAAACACCCCCGTCACCCACGGCACGTGTCCCCAAGCCATGTAGACCCAGCTCAGACCGATCAACATGAAAAGTGAGGGCAGGACAAACAGCACCCCGGCCGCCACCCCGCCCCAGGTGCGATGCATCAACCAGCCCAAATAAGTCGCCAGCTGCTGCGCCTCCGGGCCCGGCAGCACCATGCAGTAGTTGAGTGCATGCAAAAAACGCTTCTCGCTGATCCAGCGCCGCCGCTCGACCAACTCAGCATGCATCAACGCAATCTGCCCAGCCGGGCCGCCAAAGCTGATGAAACCCAGCTTGAGCCAGAAAAGCAGCGCCTCACGCAGGCTCACGGCAGGTTGAGGGGTGTTCATGGCAAGAGTTCCTTTTCAAAGGCAAGCAGCAACGCCTCAAAAATGGGGGTGGCGCGGGCCAACAGCTGATCGTCGCTGTCACTCACCGCACGCAAGCCCGCGAGAATTTGCTCGATGCCGGGGGCTTCCGTCGGACAAATGCCACCGACGTCAAGGTAGTGCACGATGGCCCCCAAACGCGACAAGGCCGGTGTGGTCAGCCCGAAACGGGTCACAAGAACCTCAAAAGTCACCTTGGCGCCCACATGGGAGAAGGCCCCGCCATCGATATCGAATCCCAACGCTCCGGGGGGGGCCTGTTCAAGCGCATCAAGCCACAAGATCCGAGCCTTGGGATCAATGGCCCGCCGGATCAACCAAGCACTGGCCAGACGATCCACCCAAGGATGAGAACGTGTGAACCAGACCCGGCCCTCATGGTCGCTGCGTTGCAACAGCGAGAGGGCACCCAGCCCCGATGTTGGTTCGCCAAGCCCCAAAAGCTGCTCAGCAACGAGCTCCAAATCCTGCATCGCCGCACAAGCTTGCACCTGAGCCGGCCCAGGAAAGTGATCAATCTCGATCAGTTGCGCCAAAGATTTACGCAGCTTGCGGACAGCTTTGGACGCATTCGACATCGTTAAATGCGTCTGCGTTTGCCGGATTTCCTCGACCAACTGCCCAAACTCAACGCTGCGATCGAACAGGTCTTCAAAGCTCTCACCTTCAGGCGCTGCGGTACAGAGCAGATGGGCCGAGCCGCCGTGATGGCGCACATCCTCGGCCACGGCCAGCAATCGGGACGTTCCATCTTCGCTCAGCGGCAGCAAGTACACGCCATCGCGCAAAACAGCCGCACCCACAGCTTTCAAGGCCCGCCAAGCACGCATCCGCGATGTGGCACTTTCAGTCGGCAATGAAAGAATAAGTAGTGAATATTTCATATTTGTAGATATTACTACTAAATTTCTAAGGAGCCGGAGACGCGGATAATCGGCCCCCATGCAAGTTTTTCGAGGTTTTCACCATCCCGGCGTAGCACCCGCCTGTGCGTTGACGATTGGCAATTTCGACGGGGTGCATCGCGGCCATCAGGCCATGTTGGCGCTGCTCAAAAACGAGGCTCGCCACCGGGGCTTGCCCAGCTGTGTGCTGAGCTTCGAGCCCCATCCGCGCGACTTCTTCGCCCGGCGGGCCGGTCTGCCGGAAAAAGCGCCCGCACGCATCGCCAGCCTGCGCGACAAATTGCAAGAGCTTGAAGGCTGCGGCATCGATCAAGTGGTGCTGTTGCGCTTTGATCAGCGCTTGGCCGATCTGAGCCCGAACGCCTTCACGCAAGACGTGCTTTGCAAGGGTTTGCACGCCCGCTACGTGCTGGTGGGTGACGACTTCCGCTTTGGGGCCAAACGCGCTGGCGATTACGCCATGCTGGACGCGGCGGGTGATCGCTGCGGCTTTGATGTGGCCCGCATGATGAGCTACGAAGTTCACGGGCTGCGGGTATCGAGCTCGGCCGTGCGCGAGGCCTTGGCCGCTGGCGACATGGCCCACGTGGGCGTGCTGCTCGGGCGGCCCTACAGCATCAGCGGTCGGGTGGTGCACGGCCAAAAGCTTGGGCGCGGCCTGGGGGCTTCCGGCAGCGGCGCTGATGACGGCTTTCGGACCCTCAATCTGCGCTTCCCTTACGACAAATCCGCCGCCACGGGCATCTTTGTCGTGCGGGTCTTCGGGCTGGGGCCGGAGCCCTTGAACGGCGTGGCCAGTCTGGGGGTGCGGCCAACGGTGGAAGACGCCGGGCGCATCCTGCTGGAAACCCACGTGTTCGACTGGCCGGCTGAGCTGGGCCGCGAGGGGGGCTACGGTAAACTGGTGCATGTGGAGCTGCTGCACAAACTGCGTGATGAAGCCCGTTTTGCAGGGCTTGACGCCCTGACAGCGGCGATCCGCCAAGATGTCCGGCAAGCTCAGGCCTGGTTTGCCAGCCACCCCCGAACATCCGCGCCCCGAGCCCATGACTGACACCGCTGCAACCCCTGCGACCCCCGCAACACCCGCCCCCGTGGACTATCGCGCCACGCTGAATTTGCCCGACACCCCCTTCCCGATGCGCGGCGACTTGCCCAAGCGCGAGCCCGCGTGGGTAAAAGACTGGAACAGCACCGACACGGCGGATAACGCTGCGAATAGCGCTTCGGATAGCGCGGCCACGCTCTACCGCCGCCTGCGCGCAGCGCGCAAGGGCGCGCCGCTTTTCGTGCTGCACGACGGCCCGCCCTACGCCAACGGCAAGCTGCACATCGGTCACGCGCTCAACAAAGTCTTGAAGGACATGATCGTCAAGAGCAAGCAGTTGCAAGGGTTCGATGCGCAATACATCCCCGGCTGGGATTGCCACGGCTTGCCGATCGAGAACGCGATTGAAAAGCTCCACGGCCGCAAGCTCTCACGCGCCGACATGCAAGCCAAGAGCCGCGCCTACGCCAGCGAGCAAGTGGCACAGCAGCGCGAAGACTTCAAGCGCTTGGGCGTGCTCGGCGACTGGGAACGGCCCTACCGCACGATGGACTTTGCCAACGAGGCCGGTCAGATCCGTGCCTTCAAGCGCGTCGTGGAACGCGGCTTTGTCTATCGCGGTCTGAAGCCGGTCTACTGGTGCTTTGACTGCGGCTCCAGCTTGGCTGAGTTTGAGATCGAGTACGCCGACAAAAAGAGCGAAACGCTCGATGTCGCCTTCGAGGCCGACGACAGCGCCGCGCTGGTCGCCGCCTTTGGCTTGTCGGCCCTGCCTGAGGGCAAAACCGGCTTTGCAGTGATCTGGACCACCACCGCCTGGACGATCCCTGCCAACCAAGCCCTGAACGCCCACCCGGAGCTGAGCTACGCCTTGGTCGAGACCCCCAAGGGCTGCTTGGTGCTGGCCGAATCGCTGGTCGAGGCCTGCTTGCAACGCTTTGGCCTAGAAGGCACGGTGCTGGCCACCGCGCCCGGCAAGGCTTTGGGCGGCTTGAACTTCCGCCATCCGCTCTATGACGTGGACGCCGGCTATCGCCGCCTCTCGCCGGTGTACTTGGCCGAGTACGTCAGCGCCAGCGACGGCACCGGCATCGTGCACGCCGCGCCCGCTTACGGTGTGGACGACTTCAACTCTTGCATGGCCAACGGTCTGCGCTACGACCAGATCTTGAACCCCGTGCAAGGCAACGGCGCTTATGCCGACGACTTCGCGCTCTTTGGCGGCTTGCACATCTGGAAAGCCGTGCCGGTCATCTTGGACGCACTCAGCAACGCCGGGCGCCTGCTGGCCACCAAAACCATCACCCACAGCTATCCGCATTGCTGGCGCCACAAGACCCCGGTGATCTACCGCGCTGCGGCGCAGTGGTTCATCCGCATGGACGAAGGCGACGGTGTTTTCACCACCGACAAAGCGCCCAAGACCCTGCGCCAGATGGCGCTGGACGCCATCGACCACACGCGCTTTTATCCCGACAACGGCAAGGCCCGGCTGCGCGACATGATCGCCAACCGACCCGACTGGTGCATCTCGCGCCAACGCTCTTGGGGCGTGCCGGTGCCGTTCTTCTTGCACAAGGACTCGGGCGAGCTGCATCCGCGCACGTTGGAGATCTTGGATCGGGCGGCGGAGATCGTGGAGCAAGGCGGTATCGAAGCTTGGAGCGCCGTCACGCCCGAAGCGATGCTGGGCACCGAGGGCCCGGACGGTGCCGCCCACTACACCAAGAGCACCGACATCTTGGAAGTTTGGTTCGACTCGGGCTCAACCTTCTGGCACGTGCTGCGCGGCTCCCATGCCCACGCCTACCCCAACGGCGCTTTTCATGCCGAAGGCCCTGAAGCCGATCTGTACCTCGAAGGCCACGATCAGCACCGGGGCTGGTTCCACAGCTCGCTCTTGCTGGGCTGTGCGCTGTTTGATCGTGCGCCCTACAAGGGCCTGCTGACCCACGGTTTTGCCACCGACGGCCAAGGCCGCAAGATGAGCAAGAGCTTGGGCAACACCGTCGAGCCGCAGACCATCACCAACAAGCTCGGCGCTGAGATCGTGCGTCTGTGGGTCGCCAGCACCGACTATTCGGGCGACCTGAACATCGACGACAAGATCTTGGCCCGCGTGGTCGATGCCTATCGCCGCATCCGCAACACCCTGCGCTTCCTGCTGGCCAACACCAGCGACTTCGACCCGGCCGTCGATACGGTGGCTGACGCCGAACTGCTGGAGATCGACCGCTGGGCCTTGTCACGCTCTGCCGAGTTGCAAGCCGAGATCCTGCGCCACTTCGACGCCTACGAATTCCACCCGGTGGTGGCCAAGCTGCAAGTGTTCTGCTCGGAAGACTTGGGCGCCTTCTACCTCGACATCCTCAAAGACCGGCTCTACACCACCGCGCCCAAGAGCTTGGCGCGCCGCTCGGCCCAGACCGCGCTGTGGCAGATCACCCACGCCATGCTGCGCTGGATGGCACCGTTCCTCAGCTTCACCGCTGAGGAGGCTTGGACGCACTTCGCCGGGGCCAAGCACCAAGGCTCAATCTACTTCGAGACCTTCTGGCCCTTCACCACGCCCAACGAGGCGCTGCTGGCCAAGTGGGCGCGCATCCGCGCGATCCGCGAACTGGCCAACAAAGAAATCGAAGCCGTGCGCACCACCGGGCAAGTGGGTGCCTCGCTGCAAGCCACACTCACCATCACGGCGGGTGCGGATGACGCGGCGCTGCTGCGCAGCTTGGGGGCAGACTTGAAGTTCGTCACCATCACCTCCACCGCCACCGTGGTGGACGGCGAAGCCCTGCAAGTGCTCGTCACCCCGAGCACCGCCACCAAGTGCGAACGCTGCTGGCATTACACCGACGACATCGGCTCCGACCCCGCCCACCCCACCCTGTGCGGCCGCTGCGCCAGTAATCTGGACGGTGCAGGCGAAGTGCGCGCGGTGGCTTAAGCCAGATCGAGACCCACAACCACCATGGCAAGCAGCCCGTCTTTATCCCGCTGGCTCAGCATCGCTTTCGGCCTGATCGTGCTTGATCAGGCCACCAAGCTGCTGGTGATCAGTCATTTCTCGTATGGCGACAGCGTGACGCTGACGAGCTACTTCAATCTGGTGCGGGTGCACAACACCGGGGCGGCGTTCTCGTTTCTGGCCCAGGCTGACGGCTGGCAGCGCTGGTTTTTCATCGGCTTGGGCTGCACCGCCGCTGGCGTGATCGCTTGGATGCTGCGCCAGCACGGCCATCAGCGCCTCTTTGCATGGGCGCTGACGTTGATCCTCAGCGGCGCGCTGGGCAACGTCATCGACCGGATCTGGCTGGGCTACGTGGTGGACTTTCTCCAGTTCCACTGGAGCTTTCTGACGCCGCTGTTCCACGGCGGCTATTTCCCCGCCTTCAACGTGGCCGACTGCGCCATCAGCGCCGGCGCCGCCGGCCTGATCCTTGATGAGCTGCTGCGGGTGAGGAAGAGCTGAGGCTCAGGGCGAACGGAGATCGGGCGTCGTGGTGATCGGCCCCCGGCCGCTCCAGCGGTCAAGGGCCAGATAGATCACCGGGGTGATGTAGAGGGTGACGAACTGCGACAGCAGCAAGCCCCCCACCACCGCCACACCCAGGGGCTGACGCAGTTCAGCGCCAGCACCCAAGCCCAAAGCGATCGGCAAAGCCCCCATCAAGGCGGCCAAGGTGGTCATCATGATCGGGCGCAGGCGCAGCAAACAGGCTTGGCGGATGGCCTCCGCCGGACTTAGGCCTTGGTTGCGCTGAGCGTGCAAGGCGAAGTCGATCATCATGATGGCGTTTTTCTTGACGATGCCGATCAGCATCAAGATGCCGATGGTGGCGATCAAGGTCAGGTCCATGCCGAAGATCGTCAGTCCCAGCAAAGCCCCCACCACCGCCGAAGGCAAGCCCGCAAGGATGGTGATCGGGTGGATGTAGCTCTCGTAAAGCACGCCCAAGAGCAGGTAGATCACCAGCAACGCCACCCCCAAGAGCACCAGCTGACCCGATTGGCTGTCTTGGAACACCGCCGCGTCGCCGCCGTAGGTACCGATCAAGGTGGAGGGCATCTTCAGCTCGCGCACATAGCCGTCGAGATGCTCGGTGGCGGTGCCCAGCGACACATCGGGCCCAAGGTTAAAACTGATGGTGATGGCTTGCAGCTGCCCTTGGTGGTTCACCGCCGTCGGGCCCACCGTGCGCTGCACCGTGGCAAAAGCGCTCAGGGGCACCAAGCCGCCCGCTTTGCTGCGGATATAGATCTTGTTGAAGGCGTCTTCGAACTCGCGGTCAGCATCGGCCGCTTCCATGATCACCTGATAGGTGTTGCTCGGGTTGTAGATGGTCGAGACTTGGCGCTCACCAAAGGCGCTGTAGAGCGCGCTGCGCAGATCGGCCATCGACACGCCCAACAGCCCGGCTTTGTCACGGTCGATGCTGAGGCTGGCTTGCAGGCCGCGCAGTTGCGAGTCGCTGGTGATGTCACGGAACAGCACGTCCTCACGCAGTTTGGCTTGCAGCTTGCCAGCCCACTCGTTCAAGGCGTCGGCGCTCACGCTTTGCAAGGTGTACTGATAGCGGCTCTTGCTGGCGCGCCCACCGAGCTGCAAGTTCTGCACCGGACGCATGTAGACCGCGATGCCAGCAATGGCGGCGAACTTCTTGCGCAAACCTTCAACCACCTTGGCCATCGAAGGTCGCTCACTGCGCGCTTTCAAGGTGATAAAAAGTCGCCCGGTGTTCTGTGTCGAAGAACTCGGACCACCCGCGCCCATGAAGGAGCCCACCGCTTGGACGGCAGGGTCTTGTTCAAAGATGGTGGCCACCCGCGCTTGCAAGGCTTGCATGGCCGGAAAAGCAATGTCATCGGCCGCTTCGGTCGTGACCTGAATCAGGCCCATGTCTTCTTCGGGGAAGAAGCCTTTGGGGCTTTCAATGAACAGCAGCACCGTGAGCGCGAATGTGCCCAAAGCACCGAGCAACACCCAGCGCCGATGCCTCAAGGCCCCATCCAACGTGCGGCCGTAGCCACGCAACAAAGTGGCAAAACCGCGTTCAAACCAGCGACCCAGTGCGGACTCGTCCGAGACAGCACCGTGATCAGCGTGACCGGATGCGGTGTGCGCCGAGAGAAAACGGCTGGCCAGCATCGGCACCAAGGTGAGCGACACCAAGGCCGAAACCAGAATGGACAAGCCGACCACCACGGCAAATTCATGAAACAGCAGGCCGATCACCCCCGGCATGAAGAAGATCGGGATCAGCACCGCCACCAGCGAGATCGAGATCGACAGGATGGTGAACGCCATCTCACGCGCGCCCTTGATGGCGGCTTCGAAAGGAGCCATGCCGTCTTCGACGTGGCGCACGATGTTTTCCAGCATGACGATGGCGTCATCGACCACCAAGCCCACCGCCAAGGTCAGACCCAGCAGCGAGACGTTGTCCAAGCTGTAGCCCAGTGGATACAGCAGCGATAGCGCACCAATCAGCGACACCGGCAACGACAGCGCCGGGATCAGGGTGGCCACCATGCGGCGCAGGAAGAGAAAGATCACCAACACCACCAGCACGATGGTCAGCGCCAGTGTGAGGTTGACGTCGTGCAAGGCGTCGCGGATCGAGATGGAGCGGTCGTTGAAGGGCGTGATCACCACTGAGCCCGGCAACTGCGCCGCAAAGCGCGGCAGCAAGGCTCGCACCCGGTCCACCACTTGCACGGTGTTGGCGTCGGGCTGGCGCAGCACGGCCAAGTTGATGGAGAGCTCGCCGTTGTAGCGCGAGGCGCTCTTGATGATTTCGACGCTGTCTTGCACATCCGCCACATCGCGCAGCCGCACCACCGCACCGTTGCGGCTGGCCACAATCAATTGACCGAACTCACGCGCGCTCGCCAAGGGGCGGTTCGCTTGGACGGTCAAGGTTTGGCGCGGGCCTTCGAGCACGCCCACCGGCGTGTTGGCGTTGGCGTTGCCGAGGATGGCGCGCAACTCGTCCAAGCTCAGATTGCGCTCGGCCAAGGCATCGGGATGGACCTTGATGCGCACCGCGTAGCGCTTCTGGCCAAAGATCGCCACCTGCGCCACGCCGTCGATGGTCGAAAGGCTCGGGGCGATCAGGTTCTCAGCAAATTCATTCAGCTCCGACAAGGCCATCGACGGCGAGGTCAAGGCCAAAATCAGCACCGGCGCATCGGCCGGATTGACCTTGCGATAGGACGGCGGCGTGGTCATGTCGGTGGGCAAGGTGCGCTGAGCGCGAAACAGCGCCGCCTGCACGTCCACCGCCGCTGCATCAATGTCTCGGCTCGACTCAAACTCCAACACCACCGAGGTCTGACCCAGGGTGTTGGTCGAGCTGATGGTCGCCAGCCCCGGAATGGTCGAGAACTGCTTTTCCAGCGGCAGCGCCACCGAGCTGGCCATGGTGTCCGGGCTGGCCCCAGGCAGCGCGGCACTGACTTGAATCACCGGCGTGTTGTAGCTGGGCAAAGCAGCAACCGGGATCTTGCCCAGCGCCACCAAACCGGCCAGCACGATGGCCAGATTGAGCAGCACCGTCATCACCGGACGGCGGATGAAATGCTCGGTGAAATTCATCGTGATGCTCCGGAAGCTGGGGCACCCGGAGCCGTCGGCAAGTCTTTGATCGCTTGGCCGGGGCGCAAGTTCTGCTTGCCCTCGACCACCACCCGCTCACCCGCCTGAACCCCTTCGACCGCGACCAAGTCGCCCAAGGGCTGAAGCACCTTGATGCTGCGCAGCTGCGCTGTGCCATCTTGGGCCATGACGTAGATCTGGCGTTCCTGACCCCGCTGAATGATGGCGGCCTGCGCGATGACCACCGCATCTTTGAGAATGCGCAAGCTCAGCCGCACCGGCACCGACTGGCCCGGCAGCATCCCTTGGCCCGGATTGGGCACCGTGGCCTTGATCCGTACCGTGCCGGTCGCTGCATCGACCGCGTTGTCGATGAAAGTCACGGGACCGGCGGGCAGTGTCACCCCAGAAGCCGCCGCCATCCCCACCACGCTCACGCTCGGCGGCTTGGGGCCACTCAACAAGGTTTGCAAACCGGCCAGATAACGCTCCGGCACGGCCAAACTCAAGGCCACCGGCTCCATCTGATTCAAGGTCACCATCACCACCCCAGTGGGCTGCACCAAGCTGCCCACCGTGACATGCAGCGCACCCAAACGACCGGCCAAAGGGGCACGCAAAACGGTGTCCGTCAAAGCGATGTCGCTGGCGCGTAGCGCCGCTTCACTGCCTTGAACAGCGGCTTGCTGGGCATCAAGCTGGGTCTGAACACTGTCGAGCGCACTCTGAGCGATGAATTGCTTGGCCAACAAGTCTTGCGACCGTTTGAGCTGCCGCTCCAAATCGTGCAAGGTGGCTCGGTCACGCGCCAGTTGCGCGCGCGCCTTATCGAGGTTGGCGCGCTCGGTACGATCCTCCAAGACGAACAGCACGTCACCCTTGCGCACCACTTGGCCCTCACGCACCGCCACGCGCTGCACCACCCCGGTGGTCTGCGGACGGATATCGACGCTGTTGAGCGCTTCCACCACGGCCATGGCATCGACCATCACCGGCACATCGCGCTGCTGGGCCACGCCCATGCCGACGCCTTGGGGGGGTTTGACTGTGGCAGCAGATGGTGCCTGATGAGAGCCCGAAGAAGAGAGCCCGAGCGACGCCCGGAAAAACCACAGTCCCGCGGCCATGACAAGGCCGAGGAGCACAAACAAGGTGAGGAGCTTTTTGGTTTTCATGGTGGGCGGACAATTTACCACCCGAGTGTAAAGACCACATGTCAACCCCAACCGTGCGAATCCACCCTCAACAACCTCAGTGCCTCATTCAAGAGCACTCTAGTAAAAAACCTTTCAAGACAGCGCTTTAGAGCATCTATCCCAAGCTTATGCACAGGTTTACCCACAAATCCTGTGGAGATTCACGGCTTTTTCACACAAGTCCGATTCAGCCTGTGGATAACTCAACTGGGCCTGACCGGGTCCCGATGCTGTTCAGCAAAGACCACACCCCGATGTTGGGCCTGGTCACCGGCACCGCCTTTGCATGGATCAAAGCATCGTCAGGTTCACCACTGTGTAGCCGAACTCGTCATCGGCCATGTTCTGCACCCAGTCGATATACATCGATTGGGGATAGCCCAGGCTGGGGTGATAGGTCACGTTCAACACGGCGGCAGGACGAGCAGCGGCGCTGTCGATGAGTGCGAGCAAACCCTCGACCGAGGTCGCGACCAAGGTACTCACTCGGGAAGCTGGCACCGCCTGACCACTGAGCGCATAGATGGCGGAGACCATGCTCCCAGATTGCACAGTGATCACGATGTCTTCCTCTGGAAGACAAAAACAGGTCGTGTGAAGGGTGAACCGATAGCTGCGTATGCCCAGTGCGGCCCAACGCGCACCGGCACTGGCACGATCGGTCACGGCAGGCCAAGTGGTTGGGGGCACAGCCGGCGCGGCGCTCCCACCACAACTTGTCAGCAAAAACAACAACGTGCTAAAGGCCCAACCATGTATCGGTTTCATGGCCAAGCATGCTACGCCACAAAACGTGACATCAGCCTTGGGTCAGAGGCCTCAGATGATCTTGCTGATGCTGTCAGCTGCGCGCTTGACGTCCAAGAAAATCAGGCCCAAACGAGCATTGGACTTCAACAAAGCCGTGATCACCGCATCCGGACCCGCGTGAGCCATCAGCACATAACCACGCTGACCTTTGACCAGCACTTGTTCGAGTTCGCCACGGGCCAGTTCACGGGCGGTGCGATCACCCAAAGACAGCATGGCCGCGCTCATCGCACCCACCCGGTCTTCGTCCATGCTCGCCGGCAGCAGCGAGGCCATCATCAAACCGTCGGTAGAAAGCACAGCCGAGGCTTCAATGTCGGCCGTCGAGCCGTTGAGTTCGCTGAGAATCGAGTTGAGAACGTCTGCACGCATGGCAAAGCTCTTTCAAATAAAAGGAATCACGGAAATAAGGGTGGGACGTTGCCGCATGGGACAGAGCGTTAGCGGAGATATCGTCAGCGCACACTTGAACATACGAATGCGCCTCATGAAACATCCCATCCGCACCCAGATCCCGTTTCTGGGCAATAAGCCAGAGAACGCCCCACCGCGAGCCTTGAAGTGTGGCCCGAATGTCACAAGCCCTTGATCAAATGATCTTGCTGATGCTGTCAGCTGCGCGCTTGACGTCCAAGAAAATCAGGCCCAAACGAGCATTGGACTTCAACAAAGCCGTGATCACCGCATCCGGACCCGCGTGAGCCATCAGCACATAACCAC
>NZ_JBFPHB010000038.1:0-71218 GCF_041083635.1 Leptothrix ochracea | reverse complement strand
GGGTGACAACGTGTCGATCACCGTCAAGCTGATCGCCCCGATCGCCATGGAAGAAGGTCTGCGCTTCGCGATCCGCGAAGGTGGCCGTACCGTGGGCGCCGGCGTCGTTGCCAAGATCATCGCTTAATTGCATGACTCACCGGTCGCTGGCCAAAGCGACCGGTTTCATCGCTCTTTATTAGGAACCGTCATGCAAAAGCAAAAGATCCGCATCCGCCTCAAGGCGTTCGACTATCGCCTGATCGACCAATCGGCTCAGGAAATCGTTGAAACGGCCAAGCGCACCGGCGCGATCGTCAAGGGCCCGGTGCCCCTGCCGACCCGCATGCAACGTTTCGACATCCTGCGTTCGCCGCACGTCAACAAGACCTCGCGCGACCAGTTTGAAATCCGTACCCATCAACGCCTGATGGACATCGTCGATCCCACCGACAAGACCGTGGACGCGCTGATGAAGCTCGACCTGCCGGCTGGCGTGGACGTCGAAATCAAGTTGCAGTAAACCGCGACGGCGGTGAATGCTTCAAAGGGCTGCCCTCGGGCGGCCCTTTTTTTATGGCCGCATGGGGATGCGGATAATCCAGCGCCATGAAACTCATTCGTCATGGCGCAGCCGGCGCTGAAAAACCCGGCATGGTGGGCAGCGATGGCGTCGGCCGCGATGTCTCGATGTTGATCACTGACTGGGACGGCGCTCATCTCTCGCCGCGCAGCTTGCAGGCCTTGCGTTTACTCGATGTCGATGGCCTGCCCCCGCTGGAGCCCGACACCCGCCTCGGCTGCCCGGTGGCGGGCGTGGGCAAGATCATCTGCATCGGCCTGAACTACGCTGACCACGCGCGTGAAACCGGCGCGACGGTCCCGCCGGAGCCGGTGATCTTCATGAAGCCAGCCTCGGCGATCAACGGCCCTTTTGATCCGATTCTGCTGCCCCCCGGCTCCACCAAAACCGATTGGGAAGTGGAGCTCGGCGTGGTCATCGGCAGCAGCGCACGCCATGTCAGCGCCGACCAAGCCTTGGCGCATGTGGCCGGCTATGTGCTGGTGAACGATGTCTCCGAGCGCGCTTTTCAGATGGAGCGCGGCGGTACGTGGGACAAGGGCAAAGGCTGCGACACCTTCGCCCCCATCGGCCCGTGGCTGGTGACGCCCGACGAGATCCCCGACCCGCACGCCCTGCAGATCTGGCTGGCGGTGAACGGCCAGCGCATGCAAGACAGCAACACCCGCGAACTGATCCAAGGTGTGCCGGCACTGATCGCCTACGTCAGCCAGTTCATCACCTTGCATCCGGGCGACATCCTCAGCACCGGCACCCCGGCGGGGGTGGGCTTGGGCCAAAAGCCGCAGCCGCTGTTCTTGAAAGACGGCGACACCCTGCACTTGGGCATCACCGGCCTTGGCGAACAGCGCAGTCCGGTCATCGCCGACGCGCGCCGTTGACGTAAACATCGACGCGCCGATTCGATTGCAGGCAAGCGTCATAGAGCGAGGTGGCCTGGGTCTTGCGGTCGCAAACCATCAGCGGCTCATCCGCGCCCAGTGCTTCTTCGGTGATGCGCTCGGCCGGAATGCCATGCTTGATGAGGTAATCACGCACCGTGCGCACCCGCTTGCCGGACAGCGTTCGGTTGTAGTCGGCCGGCGCGCGCAAATCGGCCCGCCCCACCAAATGGATCGCCTCGTAGACCAACCCCGGTGCGGTGAGCTTTTGAACCAAGGCATTCATCTCGGCCGTGCCCGGCGGGTTGATGTCGCGCTCGGTGTGGCGATCCGTCGGGTAATAGACCTTCAAGCCCAAGCGCAGCTGCTCGGCAGGCAGCTGCGGCAGGGGATCGGGTGGACAGGTCAACGGGGTGGGAGCCGATGGCGGTGGTGGCGGTACCAGCACCACCGGTTTCGGGCAGGCATCCGCCTGAGCCTGCGCTTCGGCGATCAGGTCTTCGGCGATCTGGATGTAGGGCTTGGCGTGCCGCCACTGCTGCTGACGAAACTCGTTACCGGCATGCACCAACTCGACCTCGGCGCAAGCGACTTTGGCTTGAGCGCACTCGGCCCCCGGGCCTTGCCGCACCGAGCGCGCAAGCGCCCACAGATCGGGTCGCAGCCGCTCAGCCCCGTTCACCAGCGCTGTGTCGTGGGACAACGCCTGCCCCCCTTCCATCGCGAGGATGAGTTTCTCGGCCTCACCCAGCGCTTCTTGCGGAAAAGCACTGCGGTCGTTGCGGGTGTACTCGTGGAAAGAAACATCCAGCCAGCACTGCGCCTTGCTCAGGTGGTAGTCGCGCAAGCGCCGCCCGCCATCGTTCAAGGCCCGGATGCGCTGCTGCACGGCGTCATAGCCTTTTTGATCGGCTTGGATCACCGGATCACTGAGGCGCTGCGCTGGCGGGGTCAACGCAGTGGCGACCGGTGTCTGTGCTTGGACTGCCCCCAACAACAACACCGACATCACCAAGGACATCGCCGAGGACAACAACAAGCACCCAACTGGGCGAGTGAGAGAAAACTTCATGGCAAGGTATCCACAAAAGAGGTCATGGGGCGCCAAGGTGGTCCGGGTCGCGGTCCAAGCTGCGGTTGATGCGCGGGTCGCTACCGGCAAACAGGTCTTCGTCGAACTTGAAGCGCAAGCGCAGGAAAAAGCCACGCCGGGTGTACTCGTAGCCGGTCAGATCGACATCGCCCGCAAAACCGCTGACATTCACCCCGGCCGAGAGCCACAGGTTCTGCGCCATCAAGCGGCCAGCCTCCAGACCCAGCGCCGTTTCGCGCGCCCCGAGCTGGCCCCACTGCACCGAAGCCAGCGCCGCCACATCCCATTGCTCCGTGACGTCGTAGCTCAGGCGGGAGGAGAGCAGTTGCGACTGGAAATGGTCCTGCACCCCACCTTCAAAGCGATCGTCTTGCCACTTGGCCGCCATGCGGCCATAAAGCCACCACGGCCGCGAGGCGTGCCAATCGAGATGGGTCGAGACGATGTGGGCCCGGCTGTGCAACTCGCCCAAGGCTGCGTTGCTGGCGTCGCGTTCGTTTTTCAGCTCGTAGCGCGCCAAACCCGAGAGCCGATCCACATCGGTTTCGCGGTACGCCACACCGATCTGCGCCCGGTCTTGCTGCACGGCCCCCTTGGCGGCGTAGGTGGTGTTGAGCAAGTAGTTGCGCGCCAGCAAGGTCCAGTCGCGGTCCAGCTTGCGCGCCAACATCAGCTGCCACAGGGCGGTTTGGAAGCGATCGTCGTCCACGGTGTCACCCCGATCCCCCGCCCGGCGCAGCTCCAGCCGGGTCGAACCCTTCCAAAGCGGATCAGCGTGCATGTCCAAGCCCACGCTCAGGGCGGAAGCGTCGGGCGCAGGGCCTTGAAGCACGTTCAAGCGCTCCAAGGCGGTGGTCAGGCGCAGACCTTCGCTCAAGTCCCAGGCTTGGCGCACGCCCGAGGCCAGTTGCAGATCGCGTCCGCTGGCAGCGTCGCGCAAGCGGTACTCCGAAAAGAGCTGGGTGTCTTGGAAGGACGTCGAGCTGGCCCCGAGGGCGAACGCATCCACCTGTCGGTCCGGCGCGGTGATGCCGTACAGGCTCGACAAGCCCGTTTGACGCTCAAAGCGACCGTAAAGCCGGGCGCGCTCAGCCACGGCGTAATCCGCGCCCACGGCCACGCGCTGACGGACTTCGCCGCTGATCTGCTGCTCCAGCTCAGCACCCACACTGCTGCGCGGCGTGAGCGCATAACCCAGCCCCAAGCGGGCGGTATCACTGGCGAGCTGCGTACCGGCCGGAACGTTCAACGCCCCGATGCCAGCGTTGCCCTGCAAGCTGCTGCCGGGGCTGATCTGCGCCAAGCCGGTGGCCGGGTCGATCAGGTTGTTGCCGTAGCCCAGCGCACCGCCACCCGCCCCTGCGCCCAAGCTGCTGCCCAAGCCCGAACTGCCGCTCAAAGGCGTGATCGGACTGAGCTGCGACGGCACCAACACCCCAGCGGTTTCGCGCACCCGGCGCAAGCCGGCATCCAGCGTCAAGCCGTCAAGGGCCGCCACCCGCCACCGCAAACCGGCACCGGCGGCGCTGCGTAAGCCGCCACCGGGGTTGCGGTCCTCGCTCCGCAGGGCTTCGCCGTAGAGCTGCGTGGTGGCGCTGAGCTTGGCAGCGAGCTTGGCCGCCGCATCGCGGCGACCGGCGTCCAAGGGGGCAGCAGCATTCAAAAAGCCGGCTTCGCTGCTCGCCGTCACCAACCGGGCGTCGATCAGCTCGCCCTCGTGTTGCACCTCGGCGCGCCACGCCTTGCCGCTGACCATGCCCGACAAGCCCGCGCTTGACGCGGCGGTGGAGGCATTGAGCGTGTTGGTGTTGATCTCGCGCCGCGTCCCGGCCAGCTCAAGCACCGCCCGGGTCTGCGGCCCGAAGCTCAGGCCGGCGTTCACGCTGGCCAGATCCAGCGGTGCCAACGGGTTGCGGTCCTTGACCACAAACGCGCCCAGCTCCAGCCCGTCGGTCACGCGCCATTGCCCTTCCACCCCGGTGACCCAGAACGGCGTGCCGCCCTGATCGACTTCATAGCTCACGCGCAGCGACTGCGGATTGAGCTGGGCGTCAAAGGCGGGCAAATACGTCGCCAACACGATCCGCCCCGAGAACGGCTCGAAGCTGTAATCGACCAGCCGCGTCAAGGGCGTGACGCTCAGGATGCGGGCCGGCTGATTGCGATCCCGCACCACGATCTCGACCTTGTCACTGCCTTCCAGCACCGCGTTGTTCGACAAGCCGTAAGGGCCGGAGCCTTGGCTGACAAACTCTTCCACCACCTGATGCAAGGTGTCGTTGAAGGCAAAGGCATCGGTGTGGCCGCCCTCGCCTTGCAGGTGATGGCGCACGCCGGTGGCGGTGCGGTTGTAGGCCCCTAGGCTGCGTTGCTTCAGGCCCATGATCCCGCCGCCGCCCGCAGCTTGGCTGAAGCCATCACCGGTGGCGAAGTCGCCGTAGAGCAAATAACTGCGCTGGTGATCGACCCGCACATAAAGCCGATCCGCGCTGCGCGCATCAAAGCCGCGCAAGGCACTGTCGCCGTAGACCGGATAGAACTTGTCCGGCTGCACGTCGCGCAGCAGCCGAGCGCGCACGTCTTTGTCCGAGTCGTAGGCGGCGGTCAGCAAATAGTCGCCCGAGACCATGCCTTTGAGGAACACCGCCGCCCGAGCGCCCACGCTGCGCTGGCCGTCGTTGAAATCGCGCGCCCAGCGGTTGATCTCGCGCTCAAAAACATCACCGCGCCGCAGCGGCTGAATCCCGGCACCCCCACCTGTACCTCCATGGAGACTCAGCACACCTTCGATCAAACCCGCAGCGACCATGTCGCGCACATCGGGCACAAAGTGCAGTTCACCCTGCACCGATTGATCCCCAGCGCTGACGCGCAACACCACGTCTTGCGGCGTGCTCGGGGCCAAGAGGTTCAGATGCAACTCGCCGTGCTCCACCGCCACCTGGACCCCAGGTGTCGCCCGGTCGGCATCCAAGCCCCGGGGCCCGGCTTCATCGCTGAGCGCACCGGGCAAGAGCAGTCGCCCGCCGCTGTGCTCGACCGTCACCATGACGCGCTCATCCAAGCGTTGCCCATCGGGGCCAAGCACCTTGATCGTGACGGGCATGGCGCTTTGACCATCGGCCGGCACAGCGTTGCGACCCAGCTCGATCACCAGCTTGCCCCATGGGCTCAACTTTTCCAACGGCGGGGCCGCCCAGACCGTGGGCAACCACACCAGCATTCCGCACAGCAGCACGGCGGCTTTTAACTTTTGCTCAGCGCGCATGGCGATCTCCTTCAGCCTCACGCGGCGCACCAATCGCCGGGCGCTGATCGGCAGTTTCCGTGGCCTGCTGCGGGGCCAGCGCATCTTTCAGCCCGTGGGCTTTGCTCTCAAAGCGCAGCGGCGGACCTTGGGGTCGCTCGGTTTCGGGCGCCCGCACACCGCCTTGGGCGCGGCGCGCCCGCACCTGTGACAACACCGTGTTCGAGCAACTGCTCTCGATGAAATCCGCCCGCTGCAAGGCGCCGTTCTTCAAGTCGAGCCACAAGCTGGCGGCATCGCCCAGATTGCGGTTGCTGGAGGTCGTCAACCGCGCACCCCGTGGCAAGGTGCTCGGGTCCGGCTTCAAGACGTGGCTTTGGGGCACGAGGCCACACAAGCTGTACTTGCCCTCCGAATCACTCACCAGCCAGGTGCCGTCTTCCATGTAGAGCCGCACACCAGGAATACCCAGCTCTTCGGCGTCTTGCATGTGGTTGTGGTTGCAATCGACAAAGATCTTGCCGCTCACGCAAGCCTCAGACGCAAAGACCCCACCGCTCACCTGCACCTTGGCTTGACCTTCGTTCGAGAGCGAACTGCCCGCCAACGGTGTGCCGTCAGCGTTCGTGCAGCCCGCAGGGACGCCGCAGCCGACCGCGCGCGCCCGGTTGGTGGCATCACCTTGCAAAGCCCCCACCCCGACACGCACGCGGTACTGCAAGGTGCGCTGCACGCCCGGGGTCAGCGCCCCGAGCTGGAAGCTCAGCAGCGGCCCCACACCACCGGCCGGATCAGCCAGCGGCAGGTTGTCGAGCACAGCGGTGCCCTTGATGAAGGTGAAGCCCGCTGGCAAACGGTCCACCACCGTGGCTTGGGCCAGCGCGTTGCCCGCCACCTG
Source organism: Leptothrix ochracea (assembly GCF_041083635.1). Lineage (GTDB taxonomy): Bacteria > Pseudomonadota > Gammaproteobacteria > Burkholderiales > Burkholderiaceae_C > Sphaerotilus > Sphaerotilus ochraceus. The sequence continues at coordinate 64,537 of NZ_JBFPHB010000038.1, read as the reverse complement.
ACGCACGGTCACGGTGTAGCGCACGCTCGCCCCCAGCTCGACGCTGCGCAGATCCGCCACCTTGCTCAAGCTCAGCTTGGGCGATGAGAGCGGATCCACCGGGATGTGGTTGTTGACGATGTTCACGCCACCCGAGCCACCGCGCACCACCAAGTAATAGCCCGTGCCGGGACCCGGAGGGGTCAGGGGCGGATTGGGCGACGGTTGTACGGCGTAGGTCGAACCCGGTGCACCCGGCGGGATCAGCGGCCCCGGCAGCGGCGGCATCGACACTGATGGGAACCCATGCGTGCCGGGCGGCGTCACCGACAGACGGAAATCGCACAGCGTCGGCGCGTTGGCTGAGAAGAGGAATTGATAGAAACCATCCGCGCCCGTCGTCATCGAGATCGCCGAGCCTTGCACCGTGTAACCCCCAGACGCGCTGTTGACGATGCCCGCCACCGGATCCCAGCCCGCGCAAACACCGTCAGGTTGCATCGTCACCACCGTGCCCGGCACCGGCAGCCGCGTTTGCGTGTCGTAGGTGACGCCGCTCGGATCAATCGGCAAGCTTTGCTGCACCAAATTGGCCCCCGGGGCCAGCACCACCTTGAGCTGGCTGACCGTCCCGGTGGTATCCACACACGAGCTTTGCTGCCCCGCAGACAACAAGGCCAAGTCAATGCACGACACCCCCGAGGATCCCGGGCCGGTTTCACCATTGACCGGGTTGCCAAACACCACTTGGGTTTGTGGATTGCGGAAACGCACATCCAGCACCATCCCCGGCACCAAATCACCGATCACATAGCGGCCATCCGCGCCGGTTCGGGTGGTGGCCACCACCGCGCCTGTGGCGGGGTCAGAGACTTCGACGATCCAGTCCTTGAGCGTCTGATCACCGCTATCGAAGACATGCGGCGTGCGGCCGGTATCGACCCACACCGCGCCTGACATCGATGCCGGCAACTGCACATCGGTCGCATCCCGACAAGCGTTTTGCGGCAGCGTGCCATCGCACAGCGGCAAGGCAGAGGGGTTCGATTGGAACGCACCGCGCTCTTGCGCCGTGGGCTGCTGCGGCACTGCTTCGCCCCCGCCTTCGACCAACACCACGTTATCCACCGGCGTGCCGGTGTGGGCGGCAGCGGCCACATTGACCCGCGCCGTGATCACGCCCGGATGCAGGGCACCCGCTGCGATCACGTCCGAGGTGCTGCAACTGAACGACGTGGCCCCCACGGTGCCGGTACACATCCAGCCAACCGCCGTGGGCGTTGCAGCCAAGCTCAAACCTGCGGGCAAACGATCCTGCACCGTCACAGCGCCCACCGTGGCGGCACTGCCGGTATTGCGCACGCGGATCTGATACGTCCCCGTCTGGTTCACCGTGAAACGCACCGGCTGGTGGGTCTTTTGCACCGCCAAATCAGCCGTCAAAGGCAGCTCAGCAAACTCGTAGCCCGTCACAACACTTCCGGCGGTCAGCGCAATGCCACTGATCGCACTCGGCACCGTGATCACCGACGTGGCGGCTCCACCCGCCGAACCTGCGGTGGTCTTGCCGTTGAGCAACCCAGCCGGCTCGGTCTCCGTCACGCTGTACGTGCCGGGACGCAACCCCGTGAAGCTGTACGAACCGTCCGCTGCCGTGGTCGTCGGCTTATTGACGGCCGCCCCCAAATCATCCGTGCCGGTCAAGGTCACCGTCACGCCCGGCAGACCCACATCGCCACCGGCTGGGGCCGGTTCAAACACACCGTTGTTGTTCTTGTCTTGGTACACCCGACCCGACAAACTCGTACCGCCCAAGTCCGCAAACTCGTAACCCGTCGCTGCGCTACCTGCGGTCAAGGGGATCGCCGTGATCGCACTCGGCACGATGGTCACCGGTGTCGCCGTGCCGCCTGCCGTTCCCGCTGTCGTCTTGCCGTTCAGCAACCCAACCGGCTCGGTCTCCGTCACGCTGTACGTGCCGGGACGCAGCCCTGTGAAGATGTACGAACCGTCCGCCGCTGTCGTGGTCGGCTGATTCACCAACACGCCCAGATCGTTGGTGCCGGTCAAGGTCACCGTCACGCCCGGCAGACCCACATCGCCACCTGCTGGGGCCGGTTCAAACACACCGTTGTTGTTCTTGTCTTGGTACACGCGGCCCGAGAGGCTCGTACCGCCCAAGTCCGCAAACTCATAGCCGGTCGCTGCGCTGCCTGCGGTCAAGAGGATCGCTGTGATTGCACTCGGCACGGTGGTCACCGGCGTCGCGGTTCCGCCGGCCGTTCCCGCTATCGTCTTACCGTTCAGCAAACCAGCCGGCTCGGTCTCCGTCACCGCATAGGTGCCGGGACGCAGGCCAGTAAAGCTGTAAGAACCGTCCGCTGCTGTCGTGGTCGGCTTGTTGACTGCTGCCCCCAAATCATCCATGCCAGTCAACGTCACCGTCACACCCGGCAAACCGACATCGCCACCTGCTGGGGCTGGCTCAAACACGCCGTTGTTGTTCTTGTCTTGGTAGACCCGACCCGAGAGGCTTGTGCCACCCAAATCCGCAAACTCATAGCCGGTCGCTGCGCTGCCCGCTGTCAAGGCAATCGCGCTGATCGCGCTGGGCACCGTCGTCACGGGTGTCGCCGTGCCGCCTGCCGTTCCCGCCGTCGTTTTGCCGTTCAACAAACCAGCCGGTTCGGTCTCGGTCACGCTGTACGTGCCGGGACGCAACCCAGTGAAGCTGTAGCTGCCGTCCGCCGCTGTCGTGGTCGGCTGATTCACCAATACGCCCAGATCGTTGGTGCCGGTCAACGTCACCGTCACACCGGGCAAGCCCACATCGCCACCGGCTGGAGCGGGTTCAAACACGCCGTTGTTGTTCTTGTCTTGGTACACGCGGCCCGAGAGGCTCGTACCGCCCAAGTCCGCGAACTCGTAGCCGGTCGCTGCACTGCCCGCTGTCAAAGCAATCGCCGTGATCGCGCTGGGCACCGTCGTCACGGGTGTCGCCGTGCCGCCCGCCGTTCCCGCCGTCGTCTTGCCGTTCAGCAAACCAGCCGGCTCGGTCTCCGTCACCGCATAGGTGCCGGGACGCAGGCCCGTGAAGCTGTAGCTGCCATCCGCTGCCGTGGTCGTCGGCTGATTCACCAATACGCCCAGATCGTTAGTACCCGTCAAGGTCACCGTCACACCCGGCAGACCCACATCGCCACCGGCTGGAGCGGGTTCAAACACGCCGTTGTTGTTCTTGTCTTGGTACACGCGGCCCGAGAGGCTCGTACCGCCCAAGTCCGCGAACTCGTAGCCGGTCGCTGCACTGCCCGCTGTCAAAGCAATCGCCGTGATCGCGCTGGGCACCGTCGTCACGGGTGTCGCCGTGCCGCCCGCCGTTCCCGCCGTCGTCTTGCCGTTCAGCAAACCAGCCGGCTCGGTCTCCGTCACCGCATAGGTGCCGGGACGCAGGCCCGTGAAGCTGTAGCTGCCATCCGCTGCCGTGGTCGTCGGCTGATTCACCAATACGCCCAGATCGTTAGTACCCGTCAAGGTCACCGTCACACCCGGCAGACCCACATCGCCACCGGCTGGAGCGGGTTCAAACACGCCGTTGTTGTTCTTGTCTTGGTACACGCGACCCGAGAGGCTCGTACCGCCCAAGTCCGCAAACTCGTAGCCGGTCGCTGCACTGCCCGCTGTCAACGCAATCGCTGTGATCGCGCTCGGCACCGTGGTCACCGGTGTCGCCGTGCCGCCCGCTGTTCCCGCCGTCGTTTTGCCGTTCAACAAACCAGCCGGCTCAGTCTCAGTCACCGCGTAGGTGCCGGGACGCAGGCCCGTGAAGCTGTACGAACCGTCCGCCGCTGTCGTGGTCGGCTGATTCACCAATACGCCCAGATCGTTGGTGCCAGTCAACGTCACCGTCACGCCCGGCAGACCCACATCGCCACCTGCTGGGGCTGGCTCAAAGACGCCGTTGTTGTTCTTGTCTTGGTACACGCGGCCCGAGAGGCTCGTGCTGCCCAAGTCCGCAAACTCATAGCCCGTCGCTGCGCTGCCCGCCGTCAAGGCAATCGCGCTGATCGCGCTCGGCACCGTCGTCACGGGTGTCGCCGTGCCGCCCGCCGTTCCCGCCGTCGTCTTGCCGTTCAGCAACCCAACCGGCTCGGTCTCGGTCACGCTGTACGTGCCGGGACGCAAGCCCGTGAAGCTGTACGAACCGTCCGCTGCCGTCGTCGTCGGCTTGTTGACGGCCGCCCCCAAATCATCCGTGCCGGTCAAGGTCACCGTCACACCCGGCAGGCCGACATCGCCACCCGCTGGAGCCGGCTCAAACACGCCGTTGTTGTTCTTGTCTTGGTACAAGCGACCCGACAGACTCGTACCGCCCAAGTCCGCAAACTCGTAACCGGTGGCTGTGCTGCCTGCGGTCAAGGCAATCGCGCTGATCGCGCTCGGCACCGTCGCCACGGGCGTGGCGGTTCCACCCGCCGTTCCCGCCGTCGTCTTGCCATTGAGCAAACCAACCGGCTCGGTCTCGGTCACCGCATAGGTGCCGGGACGCAGCCCCGTGAAGCTGTACGAACCGTCCGCCGCTGTCGTGGTCGGCTTGTTGACTGCGCCCCCCAAATCATCGGTGCCGGTCAAGGTCACCGTCATGCCCGGCAGGCCAACATCGCCGCCCGCTGGAGCGGGTTCAAACACGCCGTTGTTGTTCTTGTCTTGGTACACGCGGCCCGACAGACTCGTACCGCCCAGATCCGCAAACTCGTAGCCCGTCGCCGCACTGCCCGCCGTCAAGGCAATCGCGCTGATCGCGCTTGGCACCGTCGTCACGGGTGTCGCCGTGCCGCCCGCCGTTCCCGCCGTCGTTTTGCCATTGAGCAACCCAACCGGCTCGGTCTCCGTCACCGCGTAGGTGCCTGGACGCAGCCCCGTGAAGCTGTACGAACCGTCCGCCGCTGTCGTGGTCGGCTGATTCACCAATACGCCCAGATCGTTGGTGCCGGTCAAAGTCACCGTCACGCCGGGCAGGCCCACATCGCCACCCGCTGGAGCGGGCTCAAACACGCCGTTGTTGTTCTTGTCTTGGTACACGCGACCCGACAGACTCGTACCGCCCAAGTCCGCAAACTCATAGCCGGTCGCTGCGCTGCCTGCGGTCAAGGGGATCGCGCTGATCGCGCTTGGCACCGTGATCACCGACGTGGCGGCTCCACCGGCTGAACCTGCGGTGGTCTTGCCGTTGAGCAACCCAGCCGGTTCGGTCTCCGTCACCGCATAGGTGCCGGGACGCAAGCCCGTGAAGCTGTAGCTGCCGTCCGCTGCCGTGGTCGTCGGCTTATTGACGGCCGCCCCCAAATCATCCGTGCCAGTCAAGGTCACCGTCATGCCCGGCAGACCGACATCGCCGCCTGCTGGGGCCGGCTCAAACACGCCGTTGTTGTTGGCATCTTGGTAGATACGCCCGGAGAGGGAACTGGCGCCGAGTTCAGCAAATTCATAGCCGGTGGCTGTGACGCCAACGGGTAGCGTGATCGCGTTGATGGCGCTGGGGGATATGGCCAAGGCTGTGGCGGTGCCTCCGGCGGAACCGGCGGTGGTCTTGCCGTTCAAGGTGCCAGCGGGTTGGGTCGCTTGCTCGGTGACGCTGTAGGTGCCTGGGCGCAGTCCCGTGAAGCTGTAGCTACCGTCGGCCGCTGTGGTGGTGCTCTGGTTGACCGCCGCACCCAAATCATTCGTGCCGCTCAAAGTCACCGTCACACCGGGCAGGCCCACATCGCCACCCGCTGGGGCGGGTTCAAACACGCCGTTGTTGTTGGCATCTTGGTAGACCCGGCCCGACAAGCTGGAAGCTGGGGCGCGGGTGAAGTCGTAATTGCTGCCGGCTGTGACCATGCCGGTCAGGCTGATGGCGCTGGTTTGCAAGGCCGCACCGGCTGAAGCCGTGCCGCCGCCCACACCGCCGGCCGTGCCCACCCACGCTTGCGCAGCCATGCTGGTGGTCACAGCAGGGCCGCTGGCGACGTAGCTCAAGGCATAGCTGCCCTCAGGCAGAGGGGCAAAACTGTATCGCCCCAGCGCATCGCTGAGGGCGGTACGTGTCAAAGCCAGACCGTTCAGATCGGTGCCGCTGAGCGTCACCGTCAAACCCGCCAAGCCCACATCGCCCGCGTTGAACACGCCGTCACCGGCCAGATCGGTGTAGATCCGCCCGGCCAAACTGCGCTCGGCGGGCAGCTCGGCAAAATTGAAGCCGGTGCCGGCTTGATTGCCTTGAACGCTGATGGCCGTCACGGCCGAAGGTGTCACGCTCACAGGCGTGGCCAAACCCGGCGTCGTCACGCCGGTACCGGGCACGGTCTTGCCGCTCACGGTGCTCACACCGTTCAGCAAGGGCTGGCTCAGTTCCGTCAGGGCGTAGGTGCCGGGGCGCAAGGTGGTGAAGCGATAGCTGCCGTCGGCCGCCGTGGGCACGGTTTGGTTGATCAGATTGCCCAGATCGTCAGTGCCAGTGAGCTGGATCGACACCCCGGCCAGCGGCGTATCGCTGGCTTGCAACACACCGTCGTTGTTGCGATCAGCAAACACCGCCCCGGCCAAACTGGCGGGCAGGATCTCACCGAAATAAAAACCCGTGGCGTTCTGGCCACCAACCAACACGATGGCGCTGATGACCGAGGGCGTCACGCTGACCGGCGTGGCGGTGCCAACCGTGCCGATGGCAAGGGCACCCAAGGTACCCGGCATGGTGCGACCCGAGAGGGTCAGCACACCGCCCAACACCGGCTGCACCGGCTGGCGCACGGCATACGTGCCGTCGGCCAGATCCAAGAAGGCGTAATTGCCGAGCGAGTCGGTCACGGTGGTGGCCAACGGTGCCAGCGTCAAACCATCCAGCAACTCGATGGTTTGAGCGGCGATGCCCGGTTCGGTCAGGGCCGGCACACCGTCGTTGTTGTCGTCGCGGAAAACTTTGCCGGAGATCGAATTGCGCGCGCTGATCTGCAAGGTCGCATTGGCGGGCAAGGGGTTGTTGCCAGCGTTGGTCTGAAGCGTTCCTGCTGGGATAAGGTTGTTGTAGCTCCCCGCCGCTGCGCCGGTGACGTTGGCGATCACCACACAGCCACCCGCAGGGATGCTGGTGTTCAAAGGCACGCGCACCCGGTTCGGAGCGGCCAAGGTCACGGCACCGACGCAACGTGGCAAGACATCCAGCGTGGTGGTGTCGAGTGCTGGCGCGCCCAAAGCCAGCGCCGCCGGGGAGGTCGGCAGGCTGTCATCCATGTTGGCGCTGAGCGTCAAAGCGGTCGGGTTGCTGTTGCCGAGCACGATACGCAGCTTGGCCGCACCGTTGGCAGCGATCTGCACCGGCAGGAACTCTTTGCCCAAGGTCGGCAGGTTGAAGGTGCTGAAACTGGCGCTGACCGGCTGCAAGTTGCTCACGCCTTCGTTGGACTGCACCGCGCCGGCAGGCAAGGTGTTGGTGTAGGTGCCGGGCACGTTGCTCAAGACATCGACCGACACCGTGCAGCTACCCGACACCAACCCGACGGCAGCGGGAACCGTGGCCCCGCTCAAGCGAATCGAGCTGGACCCGGCGCTGGCACTGACCAAGCCACCGACACAGGTGGTGGCAGCGTTGGGCACCAAAGCCACCGAAACCTGCGCGGGCAGCAAATCCGTCAGGGCCACGGCCGTCAGCGGGATGCTGTTCGGATTGCTGATGGTGATCGTCAGCCGGTTGGGCGCCCCCAGTTTGACGCTGGGGGCCGCAAAAGCTTGGGCCAGCACGGTGGTATCACGCACTTCCAAGGTCGCGGTGGTCGGCACCAAGTTGGCCATGAGCAGACCCGACACCGAATCGATGGCGCTGGCCCCATTGGTCGGGATCGTGTTGATGAACACCCCGGCCGTGGGCGACTGCACATTCAAGCTGACTTCACAGACCGTACCCGGCGTACCCGGCGGGACCCCGGCCAAGCTGGCGCCACTCATGCTGACCTGATAGCCCGCCAGCACCGAGCCGGTGACGCTCACCCCACCGCCCGGACAGGTGGTCGAGGCCGCTGAAGGCACCGCAGGCACCACGCCCAAGGGCAGCGTGTCAGTCACCGTCAAGCTGTTGACCGTGACATCGCGGGCGTTGATGAGCTGGATCGTCAGCCGAGACGGCGTGTTCACCCCCGCCGAGGTCGGCGCAAAGCTCTTCTGCACCCCAATGGGCGACTGGGTTTGCAAATTGGCCGTGAACGCCGCCGTGTTGGTGATGTTCTCGTTGTTGGTCACGATGCCGATCGGCAAGGTGTTGTTGTGGGTACCGATGGACGTGAGCGTGATGTTGGCCTCAAACACGCAGCTCGCCCCGGCGGGCAAGCTGCCGCCACTGAGCGCCACCACACTGCCCCCGGGCGAAGCTTGTACCGAGCCACCTGCGCAGGTCGTCGAAACCGCTGGCGTGGCGGCCAGCACCACGCCCAGCGGCAAGTTGTCGATCAACCCCAGATTGCTCAGGGCGATCGCCCCAAGCCCAGCGTTGTTGATCGTGATCTGCAAGCGAGATGTCTGACCCACCGCCATCAAGGTGGCTGGGTTGAACGACTTGGTGACGCTCACAGCCGGTGCGGCCACCTTGGTCAGCGTGGCCGAGGCCGCCGTGATGTTGTAGATACCGCCATCGGCCACCACCCCAGTCACCGCTGGGACCGTGTTGACCGAGGCTGTCATGCCAGCGGTCCCCGTGGTCACCGCGTCAAACTGGAACAAACACGGGATGCCAGCGGCCACCGTGGCCCCTTGCAGTTGCGCCACCGCGCTCCCCGGCACAGCGTTGAGGATCGTCAAGCCATTGCAGGTGGTTGAGGCGTTGGCCGGGTTGGCCACCGCCAAACCCGCAGGCAGCGGGTCAGTCACCTGCACGTTGGTCAGCGGTGCCGTGCCAACGTTGTTGATCTGCACCGTGACCCGCGACACCCCACCCGTGGCTGACACCGCTGTGGGCATGAAGGACTTGGCAGCACTCAGCACCGAAGTCACCGTCAGCGACGAGGTGGATGCAGCCACCGGGCTGATCGTGGTGGTCACCCCGTTGACGGTGACACTGCCGCTCACGTTGGCAGCGGGCAGCGTGTTGAGGTAGGTGCCTGGCACCACCCCGCGCACCCGCACCGTGACCGTGCAACTGCCGCGCGCTGGGATCGTCAAACCGCTAGCAGTCAAACTCGTCGCCCCCGCCAAGGCCGTGAAGACCGGCGTGCCACCACAGGTGGTGCTGGCCCCGGGCAAATCGGCCAGACGCACCTCAGCCGCCGCTGTGGCTGCAAACAAGGGGGCATTCAACAAACTCGCGTTGAGCACGTCAACATAGTTGTTGTTGGTCAAGGTGATCGTGAGCAGGCTCAAGTCACCTTGCAAAATCGTGGCGGGCGCGATGGTCTGGGCGGTGGTGATGCCTGCCCGCGTGGCCGAGTTGGCCGTGGGCCGAGCGCCTTGCAAAACGCTCAAGGCGTTTTGCTGCAAATCCATCGTGCTGCCGTTGTTGATCGCCGTGCCCACCGGCCAGTTCATCGGGACTTGCACCCAAAAGTCGATGGTGCAAGCGGTGGGAGCGGCCGTGGTGCCCCCCGCGATGGCGATGTTGTCGAACTGCACCAACGCCGGGTTGGCCAAGGTATTGGGGCTGATCGTCGGCGCACCACAACTCGCCCCAAAGATCGGTGCAGGCGCGGGCACAAACGTCAACTGCGCCGCCCCAGACGCTGGCAAGGGATCGATGAACGACACCAACGCTTGCTGGGCCGAGGAGTAGTTGTTCAGCGTGACTTGATAGCGCAGCAAGTTGCCGGGGGCCACATTGCCTGCCGCTGCGTTGGTGCCGACTCTCGGATCACGCGCCGCCTTGGCCGAGATCAACATCTGCGAGTAGGCCGTGAGCGGCGCCGAAAAAGCCCCGGTGGTCTGCGCCCCCACCAACGGGTTGCTGCTGGTGTAGCTCACCGCGTTGACGGTGTTGGTGTAGGCCCCAGCGGTATTGACTTGCACCGAGGCCGTGATCACGCACGTCGCTCCCGGTGCCACCGTGGCCCCGCTGAGCTGCAAGCTTGTTTCGCCGCCAAGAGCGACCGCCGGCGTCAGCGTCGGCGCGCCGCAGCCGGTCGCCGTGATGGCTCCGGGACTCAAGGTCATCGCACCGGGAGCCACCGGGAACACATCGCTGAAGTTCACCGCACTCAGCGTTTGCGTCGCGCTGCGGTTTTGCAGGTTGATCGTCATCACCACCGGCTGATTGGTCGCAGCGGTGGCCGGGGTGAGGGTCTTGGTCGGATTGAGCGGTGCTTGCACCGTGAGGTTGCGCGTCGCGGCCGCTTGCGACAAACCCCGGCTGTTCACCATCGAATTGGCCGCAATGGTGTTGGTCAGCGTGGTGCTGGCCAGCCCCGGAAACATGCCCACTTGCGCGGGCCAAACCAACGTACACGCGCCGTTGGCGGGCAGGGTCAAATTGGTGAACGTCAAGGTGACGTTGCCAGTGGTGCCACTGGCCACGGCCGTGGCGGTGCTGCACGCGCCTTGGAACAGCGGCGTCAGGTTCTGCGCGCTCAAGCCTGCGGGGAGGTTCTCGCCCAGCGCGGTCACACCCACCGGCACGGCGTTCGGATTGGTCAGGGTGAGCGTGATGTTGGTGCTCTCACCCATCACCACCGTGGCGGGGGCAAACGTCTTGGTCACTTGCAACGCCGCCAAGCTGGTCACGGTGATCGAACGCTGCGCCGGCATCAAGTTATTGATGGGTGCGTTGGTGGCGGTATCCAGGGCCGTGAAGCCTGTCGTCACAGGGATGGTGTTGTTGAGCGTGGTGAGGGTGTTGGGGGCCGTGGCCAGCGTGAGCGGCACCGTCACATCGACATAGATCGAACAAGCCCCCGGCACATTGCCCACCTGCGGTGGCACTTGTGCGCCAGAAAGAGAAAAGGTGCTTGCGCCCGGCAGCGCAACAAAAGTGATCCCGGCAGGCGCACAACCGGCTGTGGCGCGCGGATTGGGCAGTGGGGCCAACACCATGCCCAAAGGCAAGGGATCGGTCAGCACCCCCCCCGTCAACAACAAGTTGTTGTTCTGGATGTCGATGCCCAAGGTCAAGACATCGCCCTGACTGGCCGTGGTCACCGGCAAACCGGCTGGCACCGTACCCGCGAAAAACGGCAAAAACTGCTTGGACACCGAGACCGTGGCGTGCGCCAAGGTCGGCAGAAGCACCCACGCCAAGGCCAACAGGCCCACCGACAGAAAACGTGCCAGACGATGACGGTGAGGGGGGAATCCTTGGTGCATGGAGAACGGCGCTCGAAACAACACGTCCTAGAAAAGGACCTGTGATGCGCCATGTATGTAAAACACGACGCGAATAAGACACAAATGAAAACAGATTCTCTGTTATTTGTATCTTTTGTTTCGCTTAATCGGCCGTCAGCGAGAGAGAGGCCCCACGAATGCGGGGGAGACTTGAAAAAGTTGAGGGCACAAAAAAGCCCACATAAGTGGGCTTTGATGATCGATGCTTGACGCATCTAAATTTGGTTGCGGAGGCAGGATTTGAACCTGCGACCTTTGGGTTATGAGCCCAACGAGCTACCAGACTGCTCCACTCCGCGACTGAAGAATTCAATTCTATATCAAATAGATCTAAGCGCCAAGCTCTTTCTATCAAATCATTCATAAACCTCGGCATTGGGGTCGGTGGCTTCCATCTCATAGCTGGCCGCCAACATGGCCAAACGTGCGATGACCCCATACATGTAGAAGCGATTCGGGGCACTGACACCGGGCTTTTCGCCCAACTTGGGCAGCTGATGACTTTGGGCAAAAGCCAAAGGCACGAACTGCGCTCCTGGCGCATTGAGGTTCTCATCCACGCCGCGATCCGCATGCACGCGGTAGAAACCACCCACCACGTAGCGATCCATCATGTAAACCACCGGCTCAGCCACAGCATCGTTGAGGCGCTCATAGGTCGGCACGCCTTCTTGGATGATGACCTCGGAAACCACCTGACCGTCCTTGACGACACTCATCTTGTTGCGGGTGCGACGGTTGACCTCGGAAAGCTCCTTGGCGTCGCGCACCGTCATGATGCCCATGCCATAGGTGCCGTTGTCGGCCTTGACGATCACAAACGGCTTTTCGTTGATGCCGTATTCCTTGTACTTGCGCCGGATCTTGCCCAGCAAGGCATCGACATTGCTCTGGATGCACTCCAAGCCACCGCTCTCACTGAAACTCACCTCACCGCAACGGTTGAACATCGGATTGATCAACCACGGGTCCATGCCGAGCAACTTGGCGAACTTCTTGGCCACTTCTTCGTACGACTGGAAGTGATTCGTCTTGCGCCGCACGGCCCAACCGGCGTGCAGCGGCGGCAGCAGGTACTGCTCCGTCAGGTTTTGCAGAATGCGCGGGATCCCGCCGGAGAGATCGTTGTTGAGCAAGATCGTGCAGGGATCAAAGTCCTTCAGGCCCAAGCGCCGCGAGGGTCGCAGCAGCGGCTCGACCGTGAGCGACGTGCCATCGGGCAGATCAAAGCTCGTCGGCTCCTTGACGTCAGGGTCCAAGGTGCCCAAACGGACATTCAGCCCCGCTTGGGTGAAGATTTGCTTCAGCCGCGCCACGTTCATCAGATAGAACATGTTGCGCGTGTGCTTCTCCGGGATCAGCAACAGGTTCTTGGCCTCAGGGCAAATCTTCTCAATCGCTGCCATGGCCGCCTGCACCGCCAAAGGCAGCATCTCGGGCGTCAGGTTGTTCCAACCGCCCGGGAACAGGTTGGTATCCACCGGCGCCAACTTGAAGCCTGCGTTGCGCAAATCCACCGAGGTGTAGAACGGCGGCGTGTGCTCCATCCATTCAAGCCGGAACCAGCGCTCAATCGCTGGCATCGACTCCAGGATGCGGGTTTCCAAATCGTTGATGGGGCCATGCAGGGCGGTGACGAGATGCGGAACCATAGGAATATGCCAACCAAAAAACGGGCGAAGGAGGGCCATTCTAGGCAGGCGCGCTCTGGAGCCAACGCGGCGCACAAAAGAAAAGCCGCCCGAAGGCGGCTTTCCGAGTTCGGACAAGACCGGATTACTTGTGATAAGCCGTCTCGCCGTGCGAGCTGATGTCCAGACCTTCGCGCTCTTCTTCTTCCGTCACGCGCAGACCGATGGTCAGATCGACGATCTTGTAGGCGATGAACGCCACCACAGCCGACCAGCCAACCGTCACAAGCACAGCCTTGGCTTGGATCCAGACTTGCGAAGCGATCGAGTAAGCGTCAGCCGTCACGGTGGTGGCTGTCACCCAGTCACCCACAAAGCTCGGGCCACCCAGCGCTGGCGAGTTGAAAACACCCGTCAGCAAGGCACCCAAGATACCGCCCACACCGTGGACACCGAAAACGTCGAGCGAGTCATCTGCGCCCAACATCTTCTTCAGGCCGTTCACACCCCACAGGCAAGCGATACCAGCGATCAAGCCGATGATCAGCGCGCCACCGATGCCCACGTTGCCCGCTGCCGGCGTCACCGCCACCAGACCCGCCACAGCACCCGAAGCGGCACCCAGCATCGAAGCCTTGCCCTTGAGCACCGCTTCACCCGCCGACCACGACAACACCGCAGCAGCCGTGGCCACCAACGTGTTGATGAAGGCCAGCGCGGCAAAACCGTTCGCTTCGAGCGCCGAGCCAGCGTTGAAGCCAAACCAGCCCACCCACAGCAGCGACGCACCCACCATGGTCAAGGTCAGCGAATGCGGTGCAAACGATTCCTTGCCGTAGCCCACGCGCTTGCCGATCACGAAAGCACCCACCAAGCCCGCCACAGCAGCGTTGATGTGCACCACGGTGCCGCCAGCAAAGTCGAGCGCACCCCACTGCCAGATCAGGCCGGCCTTGCCATTCATGGCGTCAACCACGTCCTTGCCGGTGTAGGCGTCCGGACCCATCCAGAACCAGACCATGTGTGCGATCGGGGCGTAGCTGAAGGTGAACCAAATCGCCATGAACAGCAGCATCGCGCTGAACTTGATGCGCTCAGCAAAGGCCCCGACGATCAGGGCGCAAGTGATGCCAGCAAAGGTCGCTTGGAACGCTGCGAACACGATCTCAGGGATGTAAACACCCTTGCTGAAGGTCGCTGCGTTGGCAAACGTACCAGCGGCGTTATCCCAGATACCCCTCATGAACAGCCGGTCAAAGCCACCGATGTAAGCCCCAAAAGAAGAGCCCCCCTCGGTGAACGCCAAGCTGTAGCCGTACAAGAACCACAACACCACGATCATGGAGAAGGTGACCATGACTTGCATGAGCACCGACAGCATGTTCTTGGCGCGCACCAAGCCGCCGTAGAACAGCGCCAGACCCGGCACGGTCATCATGATGACCAGCAGGGTGGACACCAGCATCCAAGAGGTGTCGCCCTTGTTGGGTACCGGCACAGAAGCCGCCGCAGAAGCGGCTGGTGCTGCCACCGAAGCGGCCACATCGGCCGCCGCAGCCACAGCACTGGCCGCAGGCCCGGAAGCCGCTTGGGCAAAGGCGAGGTCGGTCATACCGAACACAGCCAAGCCCAAGGCGAGAGAAGCGATGAATTTCTTCAACATGATCGTCTCTAGAAGGTAGGGGGTCAGAGTGCGTCCCGACCGGTTTCACCGGTACGGATGCGCAGCACTTGTTCCAAGGAAGTGATGAAGATCTTGCCGTCGCCGATCTTGCCGGTGCGGGCCGAGCCCTCAATGGCTTCGACCACACGGTCCACAACGCTGTCATCGACAGCGGCTTCGATCTTCACCTTGGGCAGAAAATCGACCACGTACTCGGCGCCGCGATACAGCTCGGTGTGGCCTTTTTGACGACCGAAACCCTTGACCTCGGTCACGGTCACGCCTTGCACCCCAATGCTGCTGAGGGCTTCACGCACCTCGTCGAGCTTGAAGGGTTTGATGATGGCAGTCACCATTTTCATGATGGTTCTCTCCGATGGGGTCCGATTGAAAAGGGCTTAGAAGCTGTACTTAGCACCCAGCACCGCGCCGGAATCACCCAAGAGCTTGGTGCTGTTGGCGGCAGCGCCAGGCACGTAGAAGGTCTTGTTGGCGTCGGTACCGATCAGCGCCAAGCTGAAGGTCAACCCCTTGGCCAAGGCTTCCTTCGAGACAGTGACCGAGTAGTCCGAGTAGCTGGCGTTGGTGATGTTGGCCACGCTCTGGTAGCCGTAATGCGGCACCACCGAGAAGCCCGCCACATCAAAGGTGGCGCTCAGGTCGAAGTAGTAGCTGCCCGCCGAGCTCTTGCTGTTGGCGAAGTCATAGTTACCAAACAAATCGGTCAGGGCGTACGACAGCTTGGCGGTGGCCGGGCCGAAGGTGGCCGCGCCGTAGATTTCAGTGGTGTTGGCGTTCTTGTACGTCGAGCCGGTACCGACATCAGCCAGCTTGTTGCCCACGTAGGCGTACTGCAACAGACCGAAGTCCAGACCGACCGGACCCACATCGCGCTTGTAGCCAGCGTAGATGTCGAGCTCGACCGGACCATCCACGCCGTTGTCCTTGATCCAGCTGATGGTCGAAGCCCAAGTGCCCACGTAGAAAGCGCCCTTGGCGTAATCAAGACCACCTTGCACCGCCGGTTGCAGAAGAGTCTGCGAAATGCCGCGATAACGGTAATCCGAAACCACACCCACGTTGTACGACAGGCCGTCATCGGCCATCGCGGTCATCGGGGCCAAAACAGCAGCAGCAACGGCACTCAACGCAGCAAAGGAAACGATCTTTTTCATACCAAGCTCCAAGAAACAGTGGAATAGGAAAACAACACTCACGGCTCACTCGTTGCATCTTCCGTGCCAGGTTTTGAAATCACCAGACATCGCACCGCTACTTGGGCAGGCCATGCCCCGTGATGGCCCATCAGGCACGACCACCCGCCATAGCGCACCGCTTTGGGACTTAAAGAGCGCACCATAAGTGTGCATCACCGTCTTTTGGGGGGGAGCCAACACGTGAGATAACGCACAGACTGGGTGTCATCTTGTTGAACAAGCCCTTGGCTGCACCATCATGTCGCTCGCCGTCCTCCACAGTCGCGCCCTTGAAGGGCTGCATGCCCCCGAAGTCACCGTCGAGGTCCATCTCGCCAACGGCCTACCCAGCTTCACGCTGGTCGGACTGGTCGAAACCGCTGTCAAAGAGTCGCGTGAGCGCGTGCGCTCGGCGCTGCTCACCAGCGGTCTCGACTTCCCACACAACAAACGCATCACCGTCAATCTGGCACCGGCTGATCTCCCAAAGGACGGCGGCCGTTTCGACCTGCCCATCGCCTTAGGCATCTTGGCCGCCAGCGGTCAGATCGAGACAAGCCGCTTGGCTGAGCTCGAATTTGCCGGCGAGCTTTCGCTGGCGGGCGATCTGCGCCCCATCCGGGGGGCTTTGGCGATGGCCGCCGCCATGCGCCAGTCCAACCCGCAGCGCACACTCATCTTGCCGCGCGCCAGTGCCGAAGAAGCCGCTTGGGTGCCAGGCCTACCGCTGCGCGCCGCCGACCATTTGCTCGACGTGGTGCGCGCCCTGCAACCCGAAGGCCAAGCCCAAGCACTGCCCACTGTATGGCCGCAAACAGCAGCCCCTTCGGCTCACCCAGCCGATCTGCGCGAGGTCCGGGGTCAGGCCACCGCCAAACGAGCCCTCGAAATCGCAGCAGCCGGCGGCCACAGCGTCTTGCTCGTCGGCCCACCCGGCACGGGCAAGTCGATGCTGGCACAGCGCCTGAGTGGACTTTTACCGCTCCTGGGCGAAGAAGAAGCCTTGGCCTCGGCAGCACTGCTGAGTGCGGGTGGGCGCTTCACCCCGCAAGATTGGGGTCGGCGCATCACCCGCAGCCCGCATCACAGCGCCTCCGCCGTGGCCTTGGTCGGCGGCGGCAATCCGCCCCGGCCCGGCGAGGTGTCCTTGGCGCACCACGGCATCTTGTTTCTGGACGAATTGCCCGAATTCCCGCGCAGCGCCCTTGAAGCCTTGCGCGAGCCCTTGGAAAGTGGCCGCATCACCATCTCGCGCGCGGCACGGCAAGCCGAGTTCCCGGCCCAATGCCAACTGATCGCGGCGATGAACCCCTGCCCGTGCGGCCATTTGGGCTCGCCGCGCCAACGCTGTCGCTGCACGCCCGAACAAGTGCATCGCTACCAGTCGCGTATCTCCGGCCCGTTGCTGGACCGCATTGATCTGCGCGTTGAAGTCCACGCCATCAGCCCCGAAGAATTGCAAGCCGCGCCCGACGGTGAACCCAGCGCCCGCATTGCCGAACGGGTCGCCAGCGCACGCCAGCATCAACACCAGCGCCAGCAACAACTCAACGCCCATCTGAGCGGTGCCGTGCTGGATGAACACGCCCAACCTGAAACCGCAGCGCGCCATCTGCTCTCCCAAGCCGGCAACCGACTCGGCTGGTCGAACCGCAGCCTGCACCGTGTCTTGCGGGTGGCGCGCACCATCGCCGACTTGCAAGGCAGCCCCACCCTCCAAGCCGCCCACGTGGCCGAAGCCATCCAACTGCGCCGGGCTTTGCCGGGGTAGCGGTGCGAATCACCCTTGGCCGAAGGGATTGAAAACCGTCACGCCAAGGGCTTTGAAATCAGCGACGTTTCTCGTCACCACGGTCAAATTGTTCACGCGCGCTGTGGCGGCGATCATGGCGTCTTCGTACAGCGTGTCGGACTTGCGGTGCATGAGTCGAGCCCAGTCGCGGAAGGCAGCGATATTCATGGGCAACACGTTGTACGCCGCAGCCACAAGCTCTAACCAGGCCTCGATGTCTGCGGCCTTGTCGGGGTCTTGCTCGCGGGTCAACTCAATGCCGGCCTGAATTTCGCCCAAGGTCACTGCGGACAAAAACAGCTTGGCCTCATCCACGGACTCAAGCCAAGCCACAACAGCCCCGTGGGGTCGCGGCTTACGCAGCTCGGAAACCACGTTGGTATCTAGCAAGTACATGAGCTTTACCGAGTCAGATCCACACTGCGACGCTTGGCTTGGCCGCGCGGCGGAACATTCAGCTCCCCCCGGGCGACATCCGACAGCAAAAGCTGCTTCAGCGAAGGGCGGGCCGCCGATTGCAAGCGTTGCCACTCCTGCACCGGCACCAAAACAGCAGCTTCAGTGCCACGCTTGGTCACCATTTGAGGCCCCTCAGCGAGACAAGCCTCCAAAAATTCGCTGAACCTTGCTTTGGCATCTTGGACGGGCCATGTATGCATGATGCGCTCCATATTGACTAGTTATTTGACTAGTCTGCAATGGAAGACATCAGATGTCAAACGGCGGCCCGGGTGACAATGCGGCCCCATGTCGCTGCACCTGTCTCCCCCCGCTTTTTTGAACAAGATCTGCTTGCGCTCCGATCCCGAGGACTTGGCGACCCGCTTGGCGGCCTTGCCGCGTCCGATGGTCTTCACCAACGGCGTCTTCGACATCCTGCATCCGGGCCATGTGCGCTACTTGGCCCAAGCGCGGGCTTTGGGCGCCTCGCTGGTGATGGGACTCAACAGCGACGCCTCGGCCCGCTTGCTGGGCAAAGGCCCAGATCGACCGCTGAACCGCGAACTCGACCGCGCTTGCGTACTGGCTGCGCTGGAAAGCCTCTCGCTGATCACCTTCTTCGACGAGCGCACGCCCTGCGCTTTGCTGGAGATCCTTCGCCCCGACCTTTACGTCAAAGGCGGCGACTACGACATCGAAAGCCTTGAGGAAACCCGGCTGGTGCGCAGCTGGGGCGGGGACGCCTGCGCCATCGCCTTTGTAGACGGCTACTCGACCACCTCGCTGGTGCAGCGCATCCGCACCTGACCCACCCCATTCCTACCCATGCCACCGCGCTTTTACGTCGATCTCCCACTCCAGGCCGATCTGGACACCGTCTTGCCGGAAGGTCCGGCCAAGCACGTTCAAGTGCTGCGCCTGCAACCCGGCGAGCCGATCACGCTGTTCAACGGCCGCCAGCAAGACGGTCGCGGCGAATGGTCGGCCACCATCACCCGCATGGGCCGCCAAGAGGTGGCGGTGCGCGTCGGCAGCTTGAATCCGGTTGAGCGCGAACTGCCCCAAGACGTGAGCTTGGCCGCCGGCATGCCGGCCAACGACCGCTTTGACTGGCTGGTGGAAAAAGCCACCGAGCTGGGCGTGCAGACCGTCCAGCCACTGATGTGTGAACGCTCGGTGCTGCGCTTGAGCGGTGAACGCGCCGCCAAGAAGGTGGCGCACTGGCAAGCCGTGGCCATCGCGGCGGCCGAGCAATGTGGCCGGACCCGCGTGCCCCACATTGCCCCGATGCAAACCTTGGCCGCCTGGTTGGCGGGGTTGAACGAGGCCACCGTGCCGGCCCCGGGACGATTGATCCTGAGCTTGGGCGATGCGAGACCCTTGTCTGAGCGTTTGAGCGCTCTGCTGCCCACGGCCCAGCCGATCTGCTTGCTCAGCGGCCCCGAAGGCGGGCTGAGTCCGGCCGAAGAAGGCCGTGCCCGCGATCTAGGTTTTCTGCCCACCAGCTTAGGCGCGCGCGTGCTGCGCGCTGAGACCGCGCCGTTGATGGTGCTCTGCGTACTGGGTGGCGTCGTTGGTGCGGCCCCATGAAGTCCGCGCACCCTGCGCCACTGGCCATCGTCGCGGCGATGCAGCAAGAGTTGCAAGCGCTGCTGCACAGCTTGGACAACGTGACGGGCAAGGTCACCATTGAGCGCCACGCCGGGCGCAACTTTCACCTCGGCATGCTGCATGGTCGCCCGGTGGTGCTGGTGTTGTCGCGCATCGGCAAAGTGGCTGCGGCCATCACCGCCACGATGCTGATTGAACGCTACGGCGTGCAGCAGATGATCTTTACCGGCGTGGCCGGTGGGCTGGGGCCCGCGCATGTGGGCGACGTGGTCGTGGCGCGCGAGCTGTTGCAGCACGACATGGACGCCTCGCCCCTCTTCCCGCGTCACGAAGTGCCGCTCTCCGGGCGGGCGCGTTTCCCCACCGACCCCGCCTTGGCCGACGCCTTGGCGCAAGCCGCCGCCCACGTGTTGGCCGATCCGCTGCGCGCCTTCGGCGCCGAAGCCCGTGCTTTGGGCGTCACCGCCCCGCGTCTGCACCAAGGGCTGATCCTCAGCGGCGACCGCTTTGTCGCCACAGCGCCTGAAAGCCGCGCCTTGATCGAGCGCTTGCCCGACGCTTTGGCGGTCGAGATGGAAGGTGCGGCGCTGGCACAGGTTTGCCACGACTGCGGCGTGCCGTTTGCCGTGTTGCGCACCATCTCGGACCGCGCCGACGACAGCGCCCACGTGGATTTCATGCAGTTCATCGAGGTGGTGGCCGCTCGCGCCAGCGCTGCGATTGTCGGGACGTGGCTACAGGCGCACCCCTGATCGGCCGCATGCATCCGGTTATGCAAAAAACGCATGTAACCGTCAGGTAATCTGCCAAAGGGGGCGCCTACACTGCCCGTCCCCCTTCTTCAACAAAGCCGCTTCATGAACGCTACCGCTCACACCGGTGTGGCCCTTCAGGCCCCCGCCTACGTCAAAAACGCTCGGCTGATTGCCTGGGTGGCCGAAGTCGCTGCGCTGACGGAAGCGGCTCAGATTCACTGGTGTGATGGCAGCCAAGAGGAATACGACCTTTTGTGCCAAAAGCTGGTCGATGCCGGCACCTTCAAGAAGCTCAATCCGGCCAAGCGCCCGGGCAGTTTCTTGGCTTGCTCCGATCCGAGCGACGTGGCCCGGGTCGAAGACCGCACCTACATCTGCTCGGCCACCAAGGAAGCGGCCGGCCCGACCAACAACTGGATGGCCCCAGCCGAGATGCGCGCCCTGCTGCAAACCGGCCAAGCAGACGGCACACCGGCCCTCTTCAAAGGCTGCATGAAGGGCCGCACGCTGTACGTCGTGCCGTTCTCAATGGGCCCGCTGGGCTCGCCCATTGCCCACATCGGCATTGAGCTGTCGGACAGCGCTTACGTGGCCGTCAACATGCGCATCATGACCCGCATGGGCAAAGCCGTGTACGACGTGCTGGGCAGCGACGGCGAGTTTGTGCCCTGCGTGCACACCGTGGCTGCGCCGCTCGAAGCCGGTCAAAAGGATGTGACTTGGCCCTGCAACAAAACGAAGTACATCGTTCACTACCCCGAAACGCGCGAAATCTGGTCCTACGGTTCGGGCTACGGCGGCAACGCACTGCTGGGCAAGAAGTGCTTTGCGCTGCGTATCGCCTCCAACATGGGCCGCGATCAAGGCTGGCTGGCTGAGCACATGCTGATCTTGGGCGTGACCTCGCCCGAAGGCAAAAAGAGCCACGTCGCGGCCGCTTTCCCCAGCGCCTGCGGCAAGACCAACTTTGCCATGCTGATCCCGCCGGCCGCCCTGGGCGACTGGAAAGTCACCACCATTGGCGACGACATCGCCTGGATCAAGCCGGTGGACGGCCGCTTGCGCGCCATCAACCCCGAAGCGGGTTACTTCGGCGTCGCCCCGGGCACCAACTTCAAGACCAACCCGAACTGCATGGCTTCGCTGGACCGCGACGTCATCTTCACCAACGTCGCCCTGACCGACGACGGTGACGTGTGGTGGGAAGGCATGACCGACGCGCTGCCCAGCCACCTGATCGACTGGCAAGGCAAGGACTGGACACCGGAAAGCGCCCGGGGTGCCGACGGCAAACTGCGTCCCGCCGCCCACCCGAACGCCCGCTTCACCGTGGCCGCCACCAACAACCCGGCCCTCGACCCCGAGTGGGATAACCCGGCGGGTGTGGCGATCGACGCCTTCATCTTCGGGGGCCGCCGCTCGACCACCGTGCCGCTGGCCACCGAAGCCCGCAACTGGGTCGAAGGCGTCTACATGGCCGCCACCATGGGCTCAGAAACCACCGCTGCGGCCGTCGGCCAAATGGGTGTGGTGCGCCGCGACCCCTTCGCCATGCTGCCCTTCACCGGCTACAACATGAGCGACTACTTCCAGCACTGGCTGAACGTGGGTGCCAAGCTCGAAGCCGAAGGCGCCAAGCTGCCCGCCATCTACTGCGTCAACTGGTTCCGCAAGGGTGCCGACGGCAAGTTCGTCTGGCCAGGCTACGGCGATAACGCCCGCGTTCTGCAATGGATGCTCGGCCGCATCGAAGGCCAAGCCGGTGGTGCAGAAAACATCTTCGGTGTCAGCCCGAACTACACCGACCTGAACTGGTCCGGCCTCGACTTCAGCGAAGCCCAGTTCCAAAGCGTCATCGGCATCGACCGCGACGCTTGGACGCAAGAAATGGCCCTGCATGGCGACCTGTTCCAACAGCTGGCTTACCACCTGCCCCAAGAACTGATCGCCACCAAAGCCAAGATCGAAGCCGCCTTGGCCGCCTGATTCCCCCGCCGATCCAGTCTCGTTCTGAGGTCAAAAAGCCCACCGAAAGGTGGGCTTTTTGCATGTCAACGGCGGCAACGGATTCCATCGATGGAGAAAGAAACCGCGCGGCCTCGACCCTTCACTACCGCAGGACAGCTTGATGAGCACGATGTAGCCTTATTTGTTAGGGCGCACGGGTTCGAAGTTTTCCAGTGCGCGCTTAACTGCTTGCTCAGAGGAAAAAAGCTCTACGTTGAATGGCGCGGAGTCCGATGCAGCGATGACCAACTGCTCACCCAAAGAGCCTTCAAGTAGGACCCCCGCGAGCACACGTGCACTGACCAGCGCCGTAGATGGGGCTGGGCCTCTGCCAGCATACTGGGTTGAAGGATGGAGTCCCATGGTTTCACCCGTGGCACCGGCTTCAACCGACTCACAACGCCAAAGAGGAACAGCGCTGCTGATAAGCATGGAGCGCGGCAGAGAACGCCAAGCATGCTTTGCCTCTGCAAGACTTTGAACGCTGATCGGGAAGACCTCAAAGCGATATCCAGCAGAGCGCCCTTCGGTAGTAAAGACGAGCGATGTTGTGGTCCCGCCAAGCCGCAACGCAACAAACAGATGCCAATACCCTTCGTCTTGGGCATAGGCATCCACTGTTGTACCGACTGAAGAAGCAAGATCCAAGGTTCCACGAAACTCTGTTGGCTGCATGTGCGATCCAACGAATGAAAAGAACATCACCCGCTCCGGGGTGAGGCGATGGAGTTGCGACATCTTATGTCGCCACCCCACTGGATCCCAAATCTCGGGATAGATGCCAGCCTCCGACATTGCCTCAGGATCAAAGACACCATTTAGCTTCGCCTCGGTCACTGACGCCAAGGCGGCTGCAATCTGATTCGGGGTCAGACCTCAATTGCCTAAGTTGCGAAGGACTTGTGGCGGTGAAGTAGGCAACCATGCCCATGGTGAGTCTCCGCGTAACTACATTTAGACACCACCGGCGAACCTGCGGGATGCGCGGCCTATCGCGCAGGTGATGCTCCCTGAGTCAGCATCGTGAGTGATGAAAGACTCCTGAAAAGCGTCTCGTGGACCAACTTCTGGGGTCGGAATGGTTAGACGCCACCATTACTGGACGATGCCTTGAATTGACCTCATCTGCGAAGTACGTTCCTCGTTGAGGGCGATTTCGCACAGCAACCTACGATGTGTAGCGCCAGACCCGCCAGCCGCTAATGCGACCTGAAAGCCACATTGTTCCTGCCGATAACGACGATATGCAGCAGAGGCTGATTCCAAGGCGACGACGGCACGCTGGCGAACCATGGGTTCTTCGATGGCCTGTTCCAGCGAGTTGGCAACATCGCGCTCAGCCTGAACCAAAACCCAATCACTCCTGTTGGCCATCGCAGCGAGACATTTGCGCGCATCAGCATTAGCGCCTTGTGCAAAGCATTCTTGGCCAGATGACGCACGCTGCGAGAACGCACTCACGGATGACGTGAGAAGAGATGTGATGACCAGTGTTCGGACGAGATGCAGAGGCGTTAACCGAGGGCTAGTACGTTCAATCATGGTGCTCTTGGACATGCGCAACTTCCATCAGCACTGGAGTGTGGTGGTGGCCCGTGATGGCATGAAACAGCGTGCCTTTAACCGTAACAGACCGTCCTTTATACGAGCCGAGATTTACGCCGACAGGAGGAACGAGCGTGACCCTTAATTGGTTCTTCTCTTCCTCGTCGTTGGTGCTTCGATTTGCGCTTACGCAGATTTGCTGTTTCAGAACCAGAATAATCTGGGCTTCACGCGAATCAGTCTTCGGGTTCTCTCCATAGTTTGGTGGTCCGTAAAAGGTTTCCAACGTGACTTTGCCAACAAGCGCAAATTGCAGCACACGGTTGTTTAGTCCGCTTGGTAAGCACCATGTAGTCTTTTTCGTTGAACGTCATTGAAGTTCCCTGCGAACCTGCTCAAGAAGGTAGCCAAGACGATTCCGACCGGAACCATCTTGACCTGCACCCCAAAAATGCTCAACGGTCGGCCAGAACACGCCATTGCACTCGAACCCGAACGGGGCGAAGTTAGATAGCGCGTAGAACGGGCCGGACTTCGTGTAGAAATAAATTGGTTCGTCCACCGCGACACCCCATCATCAATCGAAATAGAAACAAACTGCGGCGTTATCGACCAAGCTCAGATCGACCTTGCTGGTGAGCTTCGGCGCAAACGAATCGGTGCCTCAATCAGCTCGACTTGAATGGGATCGACCGGCTCAAAGCGTGGGCCAGAGCCGGTGTGAGCGCGCAAGCGCCACGTGCGCTTGGCTTGGCGCAGTAACTCGATGCCCCGGCCGAGCTGCCAGCGCGTGCAAGCTTTGCGGATACCGAGCGGATAGATCGTCAGCCCTTCGGCGTCGATGCGCATGCGCAAAAAGCTGCGGTGGTCGGTGATCGCTTGGGCGGAGAAAGACTCTTCGTCGTGCCAGCCCAACCAGCGGTTGCTGAGCATCAGCCACAGGCCGAAGAGCAAGCCGCCACCGATCCAGCCCGTCACGGCACCGGCAGCCACCAAGCCGCATCCGGGCCACGCGCGACCCAGCCAGCCTACGGCGGCAGCGAGACCCACATGCAGCGCCCCGTGGACCATGCCGCCCACCAAGGGCCCCCAAGATCCACCTGTTTTCGGTGCGCCATTGCGGGTGAACAGGCCCGCACCCAACACCAAGCTCAAGGCCCAGATCCACGCCCAAGGGCTGCGACACACCGCCGAGCTGGCGCTCAGCGCCAGCAAGATCCCGACGGCATAGACCCCCGCCAAGGTCAGGCCAAACACGGGGTTAGCCACGGGCAGCCGCCAAGCACGATCCCGCAAGGCACGGGATTCGTCCACCGAGGGGAACGTGGCCACACGCTGATGTGTTTCAAGGCCCGCGCCACCACGAAAACGCAATCGCTCCAGCAACCCGTGGGTGCCGAGCAAATAGGCGCCGCCACCGCCACAGGTGATGCGTTGGGGGGCATCGGCCGACTCGGTCGCCCAAGGTGCATAACGGGCGTAGTGGTGCGAATCACCCGCAATCACGGCGGCCAAACGCACGTCCTCATCCCGACGCTGCGCGATGAGCGCCTCGATCTGACGCAAGCTCGTGAAGCGCGGTTGCAGATGCTCGACATTCTCCAGCGCAGTCTGGTTCTCACCCAGCTGCACATTCGGGTCGGCCCAAGAGGGTTCCGGCGGACACAGCACCACCCGATCACCGGGCCTCAGCTGCGCCGCCATGGCCTTGAAGTAGGCGTACTGCGGCGCGTCCATCTCGGAGGCCAGTTGTAGATCCAGCCCCCAAAGCCACCAACCGTGCGGCAGCTGCAAGGCAAAGTAGCTGCGCTTTTGCACCGTCTGCCAGCGCCCAATGCTCCCGCCCGAGGCAAACAACCGCATGAAACCGCTCAGGCCGTCGTACCAGTCGTGGTTGCCGGGAATCGCCACCATCTTGGGGGCCGATGGATCCTCGGCCGTCGGAATGGCCGAAGGCAAGGCGCTGCGAAACGGATCAAGAAATCGCGTTCGATAGGCCTGATCCGCCGGTGTGGGGTAGACCTGATCGCCACCGAGCACCAAAACCTGCGCACGCGGCAAAGCGCCAGCCCCGGGCACATCCAGCTGCTCACGCGCCACGCTCCACGCCACGCTGTAGGTGCTGTCCCAACCGTCGCCGGTATCGGCCAAGTAATCGAGCCAAAACGGCGCAGCATCCCCATCATCCTTGGACTCGGCTCGCCACGTCGGCGTGGCGGCGGCCTCGGGCGTCAAAGCCGCGTGCACCAGACGCGGGTCCGACATGCCGCCCACCATGTCAGCCATCAACACCCGCAGCCCGGTCTTGAGCAACTGCACCGGCGACAACCAATTGACGGCGGGCTCTTGGGTCACCAACTCCACCCGAGTCAGGGGTTCAGTTTTTTCACGGTTCAAAGAGGGTGTCACGGGCGTATCCTTGGTCGTCGCGCTTAATCCACGTTGGATCGCTGATGCTACGCCCCAACACCCAACCACCGATCACCATGACACGCGACAAAGGGCTGCGTCTGGCCCGGCGCATTTATCTACCTCGCTGTATCGGCTTGGGCTTGGGTGCTTTTTGCGTGGCTGCGGGCATGCATCAACACGGTGTCCCCGGATGGGCTTGGGTCGTGCTGGGGCTGCATGCGCTGGTCTGGCCCCATGCGGCCTATCAGTGGTCGATCCACCACCCCGAACCGCTGTTGTGCGAACGCCGTAATCTTTGGCTCGACGCTGCCGCCGGTGGTTTTTGGGTGCCCATGATGGGTTTCAACGTGCTGCCCAGCGTGCTCATCCTCACCATGCTCAGCATGGACAACATCGCCACCGGCGGACCGCGCTTCTTTGGCCGGGGCTTGATCGCCAGTGCTTTGGGCATCGGACTCGGTTGCGGCGTCGCAGGCATCGATGTTCAGCTCAGCTCGAACCTGGCCACGATTTTGGCGTGCCTGCCCTTCATGGTGATCTTCCCGATCACGATCGGCGTCGTGACCTATCGCACCGCCACACAACTCGGCCAGCGCAAACGCGAGCTGTATTGGCTGGGTCAACACGACGCGCTCTCAGGGCTCTGGACGCGGGCGTATCTTGAACGTCACATGGATGAAGCGCTGCTGGCCTTCAATCAATCCGGCCAAACGGCCACCCTGGTCATGGCGGACGTCGATCATTTCAAACACATCAACGACGCCATGGGGCACTTGGTCGGCGATGAAGCCATCCAAAGTTTGGGCGACGTGCTGCGCACGCAGACCCGCCAAAGCGATATTCCCGCCCGCTTAGGGGGCGACGAGTTTTGCCTCTTGCTGCCCCGAACCGGCCTTGATGCCGCACTGGCCCTGATCGGGCGGATTCAAGGGGCGTTGGCCCAACGCCCGATGCCCATTTCGATGAGTTACGGCGTGGTCACCCTGAGCGCCGACATCCACAGCCGACGCCAATGGCTGGCGCGGACGGACCGCATGCTTTACGCGGTCAAGCGCAGCGGACGCGGCAAGGTGCAGGTTTACACCGCCGCCGAATCCCCTGCTTCGGCGGCCTCGGCCCCGTCGGCCGCCTCGGCATAAGGGTCCGGCAAGCCCAAACCGGCCATCACCTCACGCTCACGCGCTTCCATGGCTTCGGCTTCCTCGTCTTCAAGGTGATCCCAGCCTTGGGCGTGGAGCGTGCCGTGGATCAGGAGATGCGCGTAGTGATCCTCAATGCGCTTGCCCGCCGCCAAGGCCTCGGCCTCAACCACCGGTGCGCACAGCACCAAGTCGGCCAAAACCATCGGTTCCTGGGCGTAATCAAAGGTCAGCACATTGGTGGCGTAGTCCTTGGCGCGGAATGCATGGTTGAGCTGTTGCGCCTCGGGGGCATCGACCACCCGCACGGTCATTTCAGCCGGGGCGGCTTCCAGCGCATGACGAATCCAGCGCATCACCTTGTGGCGCGGCAACAAGGCGCGGTGGCGCGGGTCGGCAAATTGGAGCGAGAGAGAGAGTTCAGGACGAGCCATGATGGGTACGGGCCTTGGGTGAGGAAAGCTTGGGGGACACGGCCTTTGAATGCGCTTCTTCGGCTTCATAGGCCTCGACGATGCGGGCCACCAGCGGATGGCGCACGACATCTTCGACCGTGAAGCGGGTGGTGGCCACGCCGCGCACATCTTTCAAGATACGCGCGGCCTCGACCAAGCCACTGGGCTGGTGATGTGGCAAATCAATCTGACTGGTATCCCCGGTGACCACCGCTTTGCTGCCAAAACCCACGCGGGTCAGGAACATCTTCATCTGCTCGGGCGTGGTGTTTTGCGCCTCGTCCAAGATGACGAAAGCGTGGTTGAGCGTGCGTCCGCGCATGAACGCCAAAGGCGCGATTTCGATCAGGCCCTTTTCAAACGCCTTGGCTACGCGCTCCAGACCCATCAGGTCGTAGAGCGCGTCATAGAGCGGGCGCAAGTACGGATCCACCTTCTGCGCCAAGTCACCGGGCAGAAAACCGAGTCGCTCGCCCGCTTCCACCGCCGGCCGGGTCAGGACGATGCGCTGCACGGCACTGCGCTCTAGGGCATCGACCGCACAAGCCACCGCCAAGAAGGTTTTACCCGTGCCCGCTGGGCCAAGGCCAAAGCTGATGTCGTGGGCCAAGATGTTGTTCAGATAACTCACCTGATTGGGCGTGCGGCCAGTCAGGTCCGAGCGCCGGGTACGCAGGATCGGCGGCCCTTGCTCCACACGCAGTTCGGGCTCGGGCAAGGCTTCCAGCCCTTGGCGCGCCTCGACCAGCGCCAACTGCAAGGCTTCATCCTCAATCGCTCGCTCAGCCTGCGCATACAAGCGCACCAGCAAGTCGATGGCCCGCTCGGCCCGTTCAGGCACACCTTCCACCCGGAAGCTGCCCATCCGGTGGCGAATCGTCACCGCCAAGGCGACCTCGATGGCGCGCAAATGGTCCCCCATGGGGCCACAAAGATGGGCCAATTGCCGATGATCCACCGGACTGAAAACATGTCGAACGATCACTCTCGATGCGCCTGGGAAAAGGGCCAAAGCCCGAAGCCTCGATTGTCACCGCTCGCCCCGTGCTTTAACACGCACTCGACACCCGCAACGCACAGTGACTCCGGCAGAATGCGACGCCATGCCCTTAAGGATCCTTGGTTTTTTGCTGCTACTGATATGGCTCGCTGGCCCCTCATCGGCCGGACCGATGGTGGATCAGCCTGTTTTCACGCCCATCGACATCGCCCAGGCCCGAGTCTTGGTCACGGCCCATCCTGAACCAGACCAAGACACGGCATCCACCCTGCAAGCCCAACCCATCCCCTTGCCGTATGTGCAAGAGTTGCCCTTCGATGCCATCCCGCGCTGGTACCGCATCGATTTCCAACTCGACCCCTTGCCGCCTGAAACGCTGCTGCTCGGCGCACGCATTCAACCCACCTGCCGAGCCCCCGAGATTCGCCTCAATGGTCATCGGCTGTTGGACCATCCTCCCGTGGGCGCGGACAACACCGACTGCCAGCACAGCGAACTGCTGAGCTTGCCGGCCCCCTTGCTGCGCCAGGGGATCAACCACTTGGATGTGCGCATCATCGGCACCGCGCTGCCCAGCGTGGCGGCACGGGAACGCGCCGCCACCCTCGGGCCGGTGCGCATCGACACCTACAACATGCTGCGCACCCTTGACCTACGCCATCGGCTGCTGCACGACACAGTCCCCAAGTCCTTGGCCGCCGCCGTGGGTGTCATCGGTCTCATCACCTTGCTGCTCACCCCGCTCAGTCGCTTGCCTTATTTAGGGACCTTTGGCTTGGCGGCGATGGGCTGGTGCTTGCTGGAATTTTTGGCACGCGGTGTGGGTAGCGCGTGGCTGCCTTTTGACCCGGGTCTGAACCTGAACAACGACTTGCTGCTGGCGCTGAGCATCACTCCGGTGGCTGTGGCCGGATCGCTGTTTTTGCTGCGCTACTGCGGCGCCCGCTCCCGCCGCCTTGAACGCCTGCTGTGGCTCCAAAGTTTGGTGCCCGCTTTGGGCATGCTGATCGGACCGCGCACGCAACTGCACGCCGTCACAGAGGCTTGGACGTGGTTATTGGTGCTCGAAGTCGCGGCGGCGCTCAGCCTCTTTTTGATGCGGGCTTGGCGTCTATCACGGGTGGATTTCTGGGTGCTGGCCTCCGGCTTGCTGACCTTGGCCGGTTTGGCGAGTGTCGATGTGCTCTTGCGCCCCGGCGCGATGAGTGCGTGGCCGGCCCACACCGCCGTCTCAGCCGCTTTTCTGGCCACCTTCCTCGGCATGTCGCTGCGCATGATCCAGCGGCTCAAAAACACCATCAAGGCGGCGGAGAACCTCCGTAAGCAGCTGGAGTTGCGCGTCCAGGAAATTTCGGCCGACATGGAACGCAACTACGGACAAATGGCCGAGTTGCGTGTCGAGCAGGTCACGGCGCGTGAGCGCAAGCGTATCGCGGCCGATTTGCATGACGACCTCGGCGCCAAACTGCTCACCATCGTCCACACCAGCGAAAGCGACCGCATCTCCACCTTGGCGCGCGAAGCCCTGGAAGAAATGCGCCTGTCGGTGCGCGGCTTGACCGGCAAACCGATCCAAATGGCCGACGCGGTGGGCGACTGGCGCAGCGAAGCCAAATCGCGTCTTTCGCACGGAAACATCGAACTCATCTGGCTCAGCCCCGATGACTTGCTGATGGATGACCGCAAGATGAGCGCCCGTGCCTATGTCCAGACCACCCGCATCTTGCGCGAAGCCATCAGCAACTTGCTCAAGCACAGCCAAGCCTCGCAGTGCCGCATTTCGATCCAAGTCGAAAGCAACGATTTCGAACTCACCATCGCCGACAACGGCCGAGGCATCCCGGTCGAACTCGACGGTCGGCTTGACCGAGGCCACGGCATGTCCACCATGAAAGGCCGCGCCAAGCAATTGCAAGGCCAATGTCTGGTCGAATCGGCCCCCGGCTACGGCACCACCATTCGCCTGACGCTGCCCCTCTAACGCTGCTCACACCTTATGAAAAACATCCTCTTGCTTGAAGACCTGCCTGAAATCCGGGCTTGGCTGCGTGTCTTGGTGCTGCAAGTGTTTCCCGGCTCCCAAGTTTCCGAAGCCGCACGGGTGCACGACGCCTTGCAACTGGTCGATGCCCAACGCTTCGACTTGGCGATGGTCGATTTGGGTTTGCCCGACGGCTCGGGCGTCAAAGTGGTGCGCGCCCTGCGCGACCGCCAACCTGAGGCGCAATCGGTGGTGGTGACGATCCACGACGACGACGATCACCTCTTCCCCGCCCTCCAAGCCGGGGCCTACGGCTATTTGCTCAAAGAGCAACCGCGCGATCAATTGATGGATCAGTTGCAGCGCATCAGCCAAGGCGAACCGCCGCTCTCGCCCTCGATTGCCCGACGCATGATTTCTTACTTCTCGGCCCAAGCGAGTCGCCCGGCGCAACCGCCCACGGTGGATCACCTGATGCCCAACGTGCAGCTCACCGAGCGCGAGCGCGAAGTGCTGCTGCGGGTTGCCAAGGGCTTCACCCTGCCGGAAATCGGCGTGCAGCTCAGCTTGTCGCGCCACACCATCGCCGATTACGTCAAGCAGATCTACCGCAAACTCAACGTGAGCTCACGCGCCGAAGCCGCCCTGGAGGCCCAACGCCTCGGGCTGTTCCGCCGATGATCGGGCGGCTCACGGGCCTGTTGGCCGAGAAAAATCCGCCCTTGGTGCTGGTCGATGTCGGCGGCGTCGGCTACGAAGTCGATGTGCCGATGAGCACCTTCTACAACCTGCCGCCCTTGGGCGAGCGCGTCACGCTGCTGACGCAGTTTGTGGTGCGTGAAGACGCCCAACTGCTCTACGGCTTTCTCAGCCACGAGGAACGCCAAGCCTTTCGCCAGCTCATCAAGATCAGCGGCATCGGCCCGCGCATGGCGCTGGCGGTGCTTTCCGGCTTGTCGGTCACCGAACTGGCCCAAGCCGTGGCCGCCCAAGAAGCGCGTCGCCTCGTCAAAGTACCCGGCATCGGCAAAAAGACCGCCGAGCGGCTGCTGCTGGAGCTGAAAGACAAACTCAGCCCAACGCTCACCCCCATCGAAGCCCTGGGGACCGTCCCCCGCCACGACCACGAAGCAGACATCGTCCAAGCCCTCATCGCCTTGGGCTACAGCGAACGCGACGCCGACACCGCCCTCAAAGCCCTGCCCCCCGGCGTGAGCGTGAGCGACGGCATCCGCATGGCGTTGAAGTCGCTGGGCTGAGGTCACTGAGGTCACAATCCCGGTCATGGCCATCCAGACCGACACCTTTGCATCGACCCCCGCCTCGCAGGGCGCATCTTCCACGCGCCGCATGGTGAGTGCGGCCCCGACGTCACCGCATGAAGAGGCCATAGAGCGCGCGCTGCGGCCCAAGTTGCTTGACGAATACGTCGGCCAAGCCAAGGCTCGCGAGCAGTTGGAGATCTTCATCGGCGCGGCCAGGAAGCGTGGCGAGGCGCTGGACCACGTGCTGCTGTTCGGCCCGCCGGGGCTGGGGAAAACCACGCTCTCACACATCATCGCCGCCGAACTTGGGGTGAACCTGCGCCAAACCTCGGGGCCGGTGCTGGAAAAGCCCAAGGACTTGGCCGCGATACTCACCAATCTCGAAGCCAACGATGTGCTTTTCATCGACGAGATTCACCGCCTCTCGCCGGTGGTCGAGGAAATCCTCTACCCGGCGCTGGAGGACTATCAGATCGACATCATGATCGGCGAGGGGCCGGCGGCGCGCTCCATCAAGCTCGACTTGCAGCCCTTCACCCTGGTGGGCGCCACCACCCGCGCCGGCATGCTGACCAATCCGCTGCGCGATCGCTTCGGCATCGTGGCGCGGTTAGAGTTCTACACGCCGGAGGAGCTCTGCCGCATCGTCACCCGCTCGGCCAAGCTGCTGGGCACGCCCATCGATTTGGACGGCGCGATGGAAGTGGCGCGCCGCGCGCGTGGCACCCCGCGCATCGCCAACCGGCTCTTGCGCCGGGTGCGCGACTACGCCGACGTCAAAGGCGACGGCCGCATCGGCCAATCCATCGCCGACCGTGCCTTGGCGATGCTGGACGTGGACCCGCTGGGCTTCGATTTGATGGACCGCAAACTGCTTGAAGCGGTGATTCACCGCTTTGACGGCGGCCCGGTCGGCCTAGATAACGTGGCCGCCGCCATCGGCGAAGAAAGCGGCACCATCGAAGACGTCATCGAGCCCTACCTGATCCAGCAAGGCTTCCTGCAACGCACCCCACGCGGCCGCATCGCCACGCTGGCCGCCTATCGGCATTTGGGGGTGGTGGTGCCGGAAGGCGGGGCAGCCACAGCCGCCGACTGAAGAACGCAAGCCCTACGCATTCACATCGCTCGATTCGTCCAGGCTCACGCTGGACTCAAGGTGCTGGGTGTCGCCCCAGCCCATCAGGGCGAAGCCTTCGCTGTGGAACAGCACGCGGCTGACGCTGGCGTTGGCGATTTTCCAGGTGCGCGGAGCTTCGAGCGTCAGGCCGGTGGCGGCGCGGTAGAGACAGTCGAGCACCCCGCCGTGCGCCACCACCGCCACGGTTTGGCCGGGATGGCGGGCGGCCACTCGGGCCCAAGCGGCGATGCTGCGCTCGTAGAAGTCCCGCAGGCTCTCGCCGCCTTCAGGACGGAAATCAACCTCACGGGTGCGCCAGCGCCGGGCCAGATCAGCGTCGTGCTGATCCATCTCGGTCAAGGTGCGACCTTGAAAGACGCCGCCGTGACGCTCACGCAAGCCTGCATCGATCTGCACCGGCAAGCGCAGGCGCTGTGCCACGGCCTGCGCCGTGGCCTGTGCCCGGCGCAAGTCCGAGCTGTAGAGCGCGCTCAATTCGTTCTCTTCGGCCAAGCTGTGGGCCAGTTGTTCGGCTTGCCACTGGCCTTTGGGATTCAAATCGATGTCGATCTGGCCCTGAAAGCGCGTATCGACGTTCCAAGACGTCTCACCGTGGCGAATCGCCAAGATACGGGTCGAAGTACTGCTCATCTCGATCAAACGCCCCAAACAATTTCGTGGCCCTCGGCATGGGCCCGTTTCATCATGTCCACCAAAGGCCAAGCGCGCTGACGCAGTGAAATGCCTTCCATCAGCGGCAACGGCCGACCTTCGGCTTCGGCCTCAGCCAGCAGGGCTTGACGCCGCGCATCATCGTCCGCCATCGCTGCGATCAACAGCGCCACCAACGGCGGCATCTGTTCGGGCAGAAAAATGCCCTTGATCGCCGGCTCGCGGCCCATCAGCCGCATGAGCCGGTCCCCCACGGGGGCCGTCATGATGACGTTACCGGCCGCCTTGGACTTGAACTTATAAAGCATGGGAAAGCCCTCATCAAAGCCTACGACTGGATCAAACCATGGATCAAGCTCGGAGCTTGGCACCGATCTGCTCAGCCACCAAGGCCGCCAGTTGCCGTCGGTCCAGGCCAGCGCAAGCCATCAGCGGCAAGACCTCGACCTGCACCTGCAAACCTTGGGCCGAGACCACCCACCACAGGCTGCGCAACAAGCTGGTGTCACCCACATAGGCTACCGCTGGGCTGACCGCGTGCTGTGCGTCGCTGAAGCGCAGCACAACCGGCTGCAAAGGCACTTGAGCGGCGATCGCAGCCTGCAACAAATTGGCATGAAAAGGCAGGACGTCGTGGCCGGTCGAAGTTGTCCCTTCCGGGAACACCGCCACGGTATCTCCCGCACGCAAAGCCTCGGTCATGTGATGCACCACCCGCAGCGCATCCCGCCGACTTTCACGCTCAATGAATAAGGTTCCCGCACCAGCGGCGAGCCGCCCCATCATGGGCCAACGATGCACCTCCGCTTTGGAGACGAAGCGGGCTTGGGGACGCACGGCGTGGATGGCCATGATGTCCAGCCAAGAGACATGGTTGATCACCATCAGGTGCGGCTCTGAAGGCCAAATGCCCACCATCTTGTGCCCGACTCCTAGGACGCTCAACAGCCGTAGAGCCCAAGCCTGAATCAGCGCGTGGCGTGTAGCCTCATCCAAATGATCGAAATGCCACCGTAAAGTCCACAGCCCGCC
This sequence comes from Leptothrix ochracea, assembly GCF_041083635.1. Classification (GTDB taxonomy): domain Bacteria; phylum Pseudomonadota; class Gammaproteobacteria; order Burkholderiales; family Burkholderiaceae_C; genus Sphaerotilus; species Sphaerotilus ochraceus. Next base: position 29,504 of record NZ_JBFPHB010000038.1, on the reverse strand, counting down.
CAACAAGTGCCCCATACAACGCAGCAGTCGCCAAAGAGCCCGGATCGTGGTCATAACGTGATGGCCTTCCCGCCACCGTGCACCGCCCCCATCGGAGGCATAAATGCCACCGTGCCCGCCACCACCGTGGCGCGCACCCGGCCCGGCAAGGCCATGCCGGTGTGCTCAAACGCAAAGGGCGTGGACTTGCCTTGGCTGGCCAAGAGATCGGGAGACACCTGCCAATAGACGCTTGGGTCAAAGACGCAGACATCGGCCACGCCGCCTTCGACCAAGCGGCCGGCGCTGGACACCAGCGAGCCCAAGGCGTCGCCCAGCACGCGCACCGGCTCACAGGTCACGCGGGCCAAGGTCTGCGGCAGGCTCAAACCAGCGCCTTCGCCCCACTTCAAAGCGAGGCTCAGCAACAGCTCCAGCCCCGTGGCCCCGGGTTCGGCTTCGCCAAAAGGCAGGCTCTTGGCGTCGCCTTCGACCGGGGTGTGGTCCGAGACCAGGGCGTCGAGCGTGCCGTCGATCAAGGCCGCGCGCAGCGCGTCGCGGTCGCGCCCCTGACGCAGCGGCGGTGTCAGACGCATGGCCGGGTTGAAGTAGCCGATATCCACATCGGTGAGATGCAGCGAATTGATGCTGACGTCGGCCGTCACCGCCAAACCTTCTGTCTTGGCCGCACGCACCAAGGCGATGCCCGCCGCGCTCGACAACCGGCACAGATGGACCCGCGCGCCGGTGCTGCGCATCAGCTCAAAGATGGTGTGCAAGGCGATGGTTTCGGCCGAGACCGACACGCCCGACAGCCCAAGGCGAGTGGCGACCGAGCCGCTGGCGGCCACGCCCTTGCCGAACCACGGATCTTGCGGACGCAGCCACACCGTGTAGCCGTGGGTCGCGGCGTACTGCATGGCGCGCATCAGCACGGTGGTATCGCGGATCGAGACATCGGCCTGCGAAAAGCCCACGCAGCCCGATTCGGTCAGCTCGACCATTTCGGTCAGCGTTTCGCCCTTCAAGCCACGGGTCAGCGCGCCCAGCGGAAAGAGTCGCGCAAGGCTCAACTTGCGGGCGCGGAACTTGAGCATCTCGACCAAGCCCGGCTCATCCAAGGTCGGATCGGTATCGGGCGGACACACCAAGCTGGTCACACCACCGGCAGCGGCTGCGTTCAGCTCGCTTTCCAACATGCCTTCGTGCTCATACCCCGGCTCGCGCAGGCGTGCGGCCAGATCGACCAAACCGGGTGCCACCACGCAGCCGCTGGCGTCGATCACGCGGTCGGGACGGAAATCGGGGCTGACTTGGCCGATGGCCAAGATGCGCCCGGCGGCGATCAGCACATCGGCACGTTCATCGCGCCCGCTGGCGGGGTCGATGACCCGGCCGTTCTGAATCAGGATCTTCATGCCTCGTTCCCCGCAATCGTGGACATCACCGCCATGCGCACCGCGATGCCAAAGGTCACCTGCGGCAGGATCACGCTGTGGCTACCGTCGGCCACGGCGCTGTCGATCTCCACGCCCCGGTTGATCGGGCCGGGGTGCATGACGATGGCATCCGGCTTGGCCAGCGCCAGCTTGGCGGGTGTCAGGCCAAAGGTTTTGAAATACTCGCCCGCGCTGGGCAGCATCGCGCCGCTCATGCGCTCGTTTTGCAAGCGCAGCATGATGATCACGTCAGCATCCCGGATGCCTTCGTCCATGCTGTGGCAAACGCGCACGCCCATCTCGCGCAAGTCGCCCGGCACCAACGTCTTGGGGCCCACGGCGCGGATATCGGGCACGCCCAAAATGGTCAGCGCATGGATGTCCGAGCGGGCCACGCGGCTATGCACGATGTCGCCCACGATGGCCACCGACAAGTTGGAGAAGTCCTTCTTGTAGTGGCGGATGGTGTACATGTCCAAAAGGCCCTGCGTCGGATGCGCGTGGCGGCCGTCGCCGGCGTTGACCACGTGCACATGCGGCGCGCAATGCTGGGCAATCAAGTAAGGCGCCCCCGACTCGCTGTGCCGCACCACAAACATATCGGCGTGCATGGCCGAGAGGTTGGCGATGGTGTCGAGCAAGCTCTCGCCCTTGGTGGCACTGCTCTTGGCGATGTCGAGGTTGATGACATCCGCGCTAAGGCGCTTGGCGGCGATCTCAAAGGTGGTGCGAGTGCGGGTCGAGTTCTCAAAGAACAGGTTGAACACCGACTTGCCGCGCAGCAGCGGCACCTTTTTCACTTCCCGGTCGTTGACCGAGAGAAAGGAGCCAGCGGTGTCAAGAATCTGGGTCAAGACCGCCTTGGGCAGGCCTTCGATGGAGAGCAGGTGAATCAGCTCACCGTGCTTGTTGAGTTGGGGGTTGCGACGCGAAAGCATCAAGCGGCCTCCTGGATCGAAAAAGTAAAACTACCTTCACCCGCACGGGCCAGTGCGAGCTTTTGGCTGGGCGGCAGGGCCAGTTTGGCGGCGGCAAAAGCGGGCTGGATCGGCAATTCGCGCCCACCTCGGTCCACCAACACCGCCAACTGCACCGAAGCGGGTCGGCCATAGTCAAACAGCTCGTTGACCACCGCCCGGATCGTCCGGCCGGTGTAAATCACATCGTCGATCAAGATGATGTGGCAGCCGTCGATGGCAAAAGGCAGGTGGGTCGAATCGGCCCCGAGCGCCAGCCCACGCGCGCCAAAATCGTCGCGGTGCAAGCGGCTGGAAATGACCCCGGGGGCATTTTTCAGGGCCAAGTCACGCGCCAGACGCTCGGCCAGCCAAGCGCCGCCGGACCAGATACCCACCAAAGCGCTGTCGGGCTGCAACAGCGCGCGCACGCCTTGGCGCAATTCGGTGTAAAGCGCCTCGGCATTGATCTGCAAAAGACTCATCGCATCGCCTCTTTCAGGATCTGTTCGTTGAAAAATTGTTCCAGCAGCAAGGCTGCGGCTGCGGCATCGGCGTCTTTGACCCCTTGGGACAAAACTTCGACGGTGCTGTAACGCTCATCGACCTCGAAGACCGGCAGTCGAAAGCGGCCGTGCAACTGCCGGGCAAAACGCCGGGCGCGCAAGGTGTTGTCGTGCTCGGCACCGTCCGGATGAAAGGGCACGCCGACCACCAGCGCATCGGGTTGCCACTCGGTGATCAGCTTGGCGATGGGCGCGAAGCGGGCATCCCCTTCGGCTTTCACGGTCGTCAACGGTGTCGCCATGCCCAGCAAGCGCTGACCACGCGCCACCCCGGTGCGCTTGAGCCCGTAGTCGAACGCCAGAAAAGCGTGCAGCCGGCCCAGATCCGGCGGTGTCCCCGTCATGCGTGGCCGACGTCTTGGGACAGCATGGCCGGATCAATGCCGAGCAAGGCCAAAGCGCGTGCGTAGCGATCTTCAGCCGCTGTTTCGAAGATCACGGCCGCGTCGGCGCTGACCGTCAGCCAGCCGTTGCGCGAGATTTCATCTTCGAGTTGGCCCGCACCCCAGCCGGCGTAACCCAACATCACCACCGCCCGCTTGGGACCGGCGCCTTGAGAGAGCGCTTCAAGGACATCGCGGCTGGCGGTCATCTCCAGGCCACCGGGGACCGTGAGCGAGGAGGCGTAATGCCCGCCCTCTTCCGCCAAGCGCTCGTGCAGGACAAAACCACGCTCGGTCTGCACAGGCCCGCCAAAGTAGACCGGCTGCTCAGCCAAGTCGTCACGCGCCAAGCTCAGATCAACTTTCTCAAAGAGATGGCGCAAATTGAGGTCGATGGGGCGGTTGATCACCAGCCCCAGAGCACCTTTTTCGGTGTGCTCACACAAGTACACCACCGCCCCGGCGAAGGTTTCATCCGCCATACCGGGCATGGCAATCAGAAACTGATTGGCGAGATTGGTCGAAATGACCGTAGAGGTAGATCGGGGCCCTGACATGCGTCGATTGTAGCGATCCCTCACACTCCCACCCATGCCTCACACCCTCGACATCCTCGACCGTGCCTTGGTCTGGTTTCGGCGCGATTTGCGCCTCAACGACCACACCGCCCTGCGTCACGCCTTGCAACGCGCTCGCCAAGTCTGGTGCGCCTTTGTCTTCGACAGCGACATCCTGAACGACCTGCCCCGGGCAGATCGACGGGTCGATTTCATCCATGCCAGCTTGGTCGAACTCGATCAAGCGCTGCGCGCCCAAGGCGGCGGCCTGATCGTGGTTCATGGTTCAGCCCGCACGGCGCTACCGCGCTTGGCCGAACAACTCGGTGTGCAAGCGGTGTTCATGAACCGCGACGATGAGCCCGACGCACTGCGCCGGGATGCCCATGTCCGGGGCGACTTGGCCAACCACGGCATCGCGCTTTACAGCGACAAAGACCACGTCGTCTTCGAGCGCGATGAGGTGCTGAGCCTCAGCGGCACGCCCTACAACGTCTTCACGCCCTACAAAAACGCTTGGCTCAAGCGCTATGAAGCGCTCCACCCCACTCAACCGGAGCCAGCGCCCTTCGGCCAACTTGCAGCTCCGCCTGCGGCGCTTCACAGCATCCCTTCATTGGCGGACTTGGGCTTTGAGCCCGCGCCGATCCCGCATCTGCCCAGCGGATCTTCGGGCGCGCAGCAGCTGCTGAGCAACTTTCTGGCGCGCATCGACCGCTATGACCAAAACCGCGACTTTCCAGCCCTGAAAGGACCGAGCTACTTGAGCGTGCATTTGCGCTTTGGCACCGTCTCGGTCCGGGAGCTGGTGCGACTGAGCCACGCGCGCGCCAAAGCTGGCTCACGCGGGGCCGAAGTCTGGCTTTCAGAGCTGATTTGGCGTGAGTTCTACATGCAGGTGCTCTATCACCATGCGCATGTGGTCGAGCGCTGTTTTCAACCCGCCTGCGACGCGCTGCGCTGGGACCATGGTCAGCACGCTGAGGCGCTGTTTGCCGCTTGGTGCGAAGGCCGCACCGGCTATCCGCTGGTGGACGCCGCGATGCGCCAGATCAACCAGACCGGCTACATGCACAACCGCCTGCGCATGGTCACAGCCAGTTTTTTAACCAAGGATCTGGGCATCGACTGGCGACGCGGTGAAGCCTACTTTGCCCGCCACCTGAACGACTTTGACTTGGCGGCCAACAACGGTGGCTGGCAGTGGGCCGCATCCACTGGCTGCGACGCGCAGCCCTACTTTCGAATCTTCAACCCGGTGAGTCAGAGCGAGAAGTTCGACCCCGAGGGGCGCTTCATCCGGCGCTACGTGCCCGAACTCAGCGCCTTACCCGATGCGGCGCTGCATGCGCCGTGGCGCCACCCGGTGGAGTTGGCCGCTGCTGGCATCCAGCTGGGCCAACACTACCCCGAGCCGGTGGTGGACCATGAGCAAGCGCGCCAGAAAACCTTGGCGCGCTTTGCCAAAATCAAACCAACCCCACCCGTCAAGTCGGCTTGACAGGGGTCGGGGGCAGGCCGGCGTAACGACGCACCAATCCGAGCAGTTCCTTGTCGTCGTAGGGCTTGCCCAAGTAATGATCCGCCCCCAGCTGGGTGGCGTGCTCGCGGTGCTTTTCAGCGATCCGCGAGGTGATCATGACCACCGGCAGGGACTTGAGGTTGGCGTCGTTGCGAATGTTGCGCAGCAGATCAAAGCCGTCCATGCGTGGCATCTCGATGTCTGAAAGCACGATATCGGGCCGTTGACCCGCCAAGAATTCGAGCGCTTCGAGCCCGTCTTTGGCCAACTCGACCCGGAAGCCTTCGCGTTCCAGCAAGCGCTTGGTCACACGTCGCACCGTGAGCGAATCGTCCACCACCAACACGGTGGCGTGATGCGTCACTTCGGCCGCAGCTTTGCGAACCTCGACCGCCGAAACATGGGCTTCGGCCATCGCCCCTTGCTGCGCGGCATGCTGGGCTTGAGCGCCATAGAACGCGGCCAAGGCCACCGGGTTGTAGATCAAGGCGACTTCACCCGAAGCCAGCAACGTCATGCCTGCCAGACCCGGTAAACCTGAAAGCTGCGGCCCCAAGTTCTTGACCACCACTTCGTGATTGCCCAGCACCTCATCGACGTGCATCACCACCCGTTGCTGGGCGGAGCGCACCACCACCACCGATTGGGTCTTGGACGAGGCCTCATCTTCACTGCGAGCGCTGTGACCGAGCAAGCCACCCAGCCAGAAGAACGGCAGCTTGGCGTTATCAAACGCAAACCAGCCGCTTTGATACGCCACCGCCAAGGAGGCAGCCCCTGGACGCTCAATCTTTTCGATCAGGTTGGACGGAATCGCCACCGCCTTGGTGCCGACACGCAACATGACGATCTGACTCACCACGGTGGTGACCGGCAAGACCATCTTGAAGCGCGTACCTTGACCTGGCTGGGTATCGATTTCGATCCGCCCCCCCAGCGAGAAGATGTCGGCCCGCACCACATCCATGCCCACACCACGACCGGCCAATTCGGTGACGACGGATTGGGTGGACAGGCCCGGCGCGAAGATGAACTGGCTCAGATCCGCATCCGAAATCACCGCATCGGTCCGCAGCAAGCCCATGCTGATGGCTTTTTCACGGATCCTCGGCAGATCAAGCCCGTGGCCGTCGTCATGGATCTCCACCGTGACTTCGCCACCCTCTTGACCGGCGCTCACCGTGATGCTGCCAACCGCTGGCTTACCCGCAGCGACCCGCGCTGCCGAGGGTTCAATGCCGTGGGTCACACAGTTACGCAGCAAATGTTCGAAAGCCGGAACCATGCGATCCAACACGCTGCGATCCACTTCGATGGAGCTGCCTGTGATGTCCAGCCGTACTTGCTTGCCGGTTTCCTTGGCGGCTTGGCGCACCAAGCGATAGAGCCGATCCGACAAGCTGTCGAATTCGACCATGCGAGTGCGCAGCAAGTCGCTTTGCAATTCACGCGTCAGTCGGGCTTGGGTGGCCAGCTCATCTTCGACCACCTGCAAGGTGCGCTGCAAAGCGCTGCGCACGGTGCCGACGTCGTTGACCGACTCGGCCATCATGCGCGTCAGCTCTTGCAGCCGGGTGTAGCGATCCATCTCCAAAGAGTCGAACGCTTGGTCGGCGACCCGGAAGGCTTCGCGACGCGATTCAAGCTGTGTATCGGCCTGGATCGTGATGTCGTTCAACTGACGGTGGAGCCGCTCCAAGTTGTCCGACAAATCGGTCAAGGCGCCCCGGAACTGACTCACCTCGGTCTCGACGCGCGAACGATTGATGTTCACTTCGCCCGACAGATTGACCAAGCGATCGAGCAACTGCGCCCGCACTCGAATCGGCTGGAGATTGCCCACCGGACGATCTGGAAGTGTCGTCTGTGGGGCCACCGCAGCTTGCTGCTGTTGGGCCGTAAATTGCGACCAATCCACCGGCGTGGTCAGCGGCACCACCGTGGACATCGTCCCAGGCGCGGGCGAAGCCGCCCCCGCCCCCTCTGACCGAACAGCAGGCACTGCCGAGGCCACCCTCGGAAGCGGTGCAGAGGCCCCCTTGGTGGACGATGTTTGGACAAAGTTCGCTGCGCTGCCGACGGATGGGTCGTACAAGCCCGCCAGCATCGTGTAGTTTTCTTGCCGAACGTTATGGCGACGCAAAGCCTCAAAGGCACTGGCCAACACATCCAAGCGCTGCTGCAAGATCTCTAGGTCATCAACGGAAACAACCCCACCGGCCAAGAGACGCTCAATGGCCGACTCGAATCGATGGGCCTTTTCGCCGAGTCGCATCGCCCCAGCAAGTCGAGCGCCACCCTTGAAGGTGTGCAAAGAACGCATGCACGCCATGGCGGCGGTGCTGTTGACAGGATCGGCCTGCCACGAACGCAGCTGCTCGGCCATTACCGGAATCAGCTCATCGGCCTCTTCGACAAAGATATGGAACAACTGGTCATCGACCACATCTTGGTGGTCAATCGGCCCCTCTTCACGATCAAACAAGGCCACCGCATCGTTATCGATGTCATGGATGGTCTCGGGCGAGACCGTCACGGAGGGCCCCATGTCGTGATCGAGAACGATATCCGTCGAGGCCATATCGTCCGAAGCTGCGGCACTTTCTAGCGCCTCAGCGGGTGCGACCGCCGCATCCTCGGTCACCCCCAGATGGGTGGTGACTTCAGCATCAAAGTTGAGATCAAGATCAACCGGCCACGCCATCACGGTTTCGCCAGCCACCGCTTGGGCCGGCAAGTTACCGTAGTTGGTCAGCCCCGGCGGATCGACAGTGACATGTCCCCAACCTGCTGATGCGGACTCAGAAGCCGGCTCGGGCGCGGGAAGTTCGATGAATTCCATCGACACATCGATCGCTTCGGGTTCAGACTTCGAAGTCGCAAACTCACTCCACATGCCGGTATCGATCACGACATCCGGCAAGACAAAGTCACCGTCATCCGCCGAAGACCCCTTGGCCCCAGCAAGAACCACGGTGTCTTCTTCGGAGAAGTCGGTGCTCAACTCCACCGCACGCTCAGCGGCACGGGCCGCAGCGACATCGACATCGTGGGCACAGCCCTTGAGACGACCAAACAGCCCGTCCGGGGGCACGCGGAGGAATCCAGCGGCGAATTGATGCAGCAAGCGCCGCACCTCGTCACCGACTTCGATAAACAGCGAGGCTTCTTCGAGGCGACCCGCCGTGTTGCGCGCATTGACCCGATCAATCGCATGCTCAAGCTCGCGGGCCAATTGAGACAGATCCGTGAAGCCGACAGCGGCCGAATTACCGGCCAGCTTGTGCGCCAAGGAGGCCGCAAGAACCCCCGTTGGGCGATGCAATTCCAGCGCCCACTCAGCCAGCTCCGTACTCAGGCGACGCGAGAGTTCATCGGCTTCATTCAGATAAATATTGAACAGCGGGATCGGCAACCGCAAGGAGCCGATCACCCGGACCTGTTCATCATCAACATCGTCGGCATCCTCCTCGGAGGGCGCGAACATGGCTGTCACGCCCTCAACGGCCTCAACGGCTTCAACAGACTCCTCTGCGTCCGGAGACCGTTCATCGTCAACGGGGCTCAAAGACACCCTCGCTGGCGCAGGATCCAACGGCACGGCAGAGGTCGGATCCGCCGCGAAGAAAGCGTCGAAGTCACTGACATCCAAGTCCACGGGCGGAGCCAGCAACGTTTCGCCAAGCACCGCAGCCATGGGATCGCCCATGTCCGATGGCGCAAACGCGGATACGGCTGGCGGCGGCAGCACGGGCGCCTCTTGTTCGACAACCGCCGCAGGAGGCAGCGCAGCAGCCTCCACGGGGGGTGACATCACAACATCGCTCAGGCCAGACAGCCCCTCCAAAGGAGGTAACGCCAACAAATCGCTCGCCACCGTTTCAGCTTCGGAAGCGGCCGTGGGGCCGACAGGATCATCGTGCCAAGCCGCCAACTGCGACAGCCCACTCAGCGTCGGGAAATCGGTGTGGGGAACATCCTCTTGAGCCCCGCTAATCAAGGGACTGACACCCGACGACATGATCGGCAACGGATCGAGCAGATCACCCAGCTGCGAAAGCCCCTGCAACTGCGGCAAATCGGACAGATCCACGGCGGAGGCACCGGCGGCCGGCATGGGTGCCGGATCAATCAGATCGGCCAGCTGAGACAGTCCAGACAACGAGGGGAAATCGCTGGCCGCTGAGGTGTCTTGCTCCAACGCCGCTGAAGCAGCAGGGGGCAGATCCACCAAATCACCCAACTGCGACAGTCCACCCAAAATCGGCAAGTCCGTCCATTCCGGCATCTCGACTGGGACGGCCGCCTCATCCATGGCCGGTTCGACCGGCATGGGGACGTCTTCAACCGCCCCCAAGTTAAAGTCAAGATCGAGATCAAAGTCCGGTGCCAGTGCGGTGCCATAGGCTGATGTGGCTGCACCGATGGGCGGAATTTCATCCAAAGGCGCAGGTTGGGTGGGCTCCAACGCTTCCATGACGGGCCGATCATCGGCGGCGAAGGCCACTTCCAGATCCAGCACATCCACATCGATCGGAGGATATGGCGACGGCATCGCCTCCACCACGGCACGCGGACCCACCCCCGATATGGTCGGCACATGGATACGCAGCAATTCACCCGCCAACCGCAAGGCATCCGCTGCGGCGATCACGGTTTCAGGTTGGAACGACTGGGCACGACGTTCAGCAATCGCCTCGGTCCATGCACCGAAATACGTCAAGGCATCACCCGTCAAGGCCTGCAAATCGTGGGCACTGGATGAAGGCTCAGCCAACCACTTGTTGTAGAGCTGTTCACACGACCACGCTGCATCGCCATAGTCGGTCAAACCGACCATGCGCGAGCTGCCCTTGAGCGTATGGAAAGCTCGGCGCAGAGGGCTCAGCAAGCTCACATCGCTCGGAGCACGAACCCAAGACTGCAACGCCTTGTGACCATCCGTGACCACTTCGCGCGCTTCTTCAATGAAGATCTCGCGCATCTCCGCGTCGCCATCATCGTGCTCGGCCGCGTCGTCCTGCACCGCCACGGTCGCAGGGATCACCGGCGGCGGAGCCACGACAGGTGCAGGTGCGAGAGGAGGCACCCCCTCCAAGGGGGGCAAGATCCGAGCGACCGGAGCAGGAACCGGGGCTGGGGCGGCCACCACCACGGGAGCAGGCGGGGCCGCCGTGATGACAGGCGCTGGCGGAGTCGCGGCGGTCACCACGGATGCGGCAACCGCCTGACGGCCCATCACGGGTGAGAGCACACCCTTGGCAGGATCAAAAACAAACAGTGATCGAGCCATCTGTGGCTGCACGGCCAGCATGTCGATCAGAAAACCCAGCACCCCCAAATTGTCAGCCAGTCGTTGGAAGCCGCTTTGCACCTCATCCGGCGCTGCACCGTCTTGCACCCGACGTGTCAGCCCTTGGACATCGTCGCGCATGCGGGCCACCGTCTGCGAGCCCGGGTCCATGCCCAGCACCGACAAAACACCACGCATGGCCATCAGGTGCACGGGCACATCCACCAGCGGTGCGGGATCCTTGGGATTGCGGAAAAAACGATCGATCTGCTGCTCAACGTCGGAGAGCGACTGTCGCAATTCCTTGACCACCGTGTTCATGGTCTGACGGTTGGAGATGCGCCGATACAGCTCCTCCATCCAAGTTTCGACCGCACCGGCAGAACGTCCCCGAATCACACTATCGAGACGTGTGGCCAAAGTCGCCACACGCGCACTCAACTCAGGAGCATCAAACTCTGCTTCTTCGAGGGAGGCTTCCAAGTACAGCAAGCTGGTGGCGACCTCCATCGCCAACTCAGGTGCAGGCTTCGCGCCCGCAGCCACCGTGCGTGAAACAGCAGACAGCAGCGCAGCGACAAACGTCTCGCTGTTCGGGTACAGCCGCCGGATCGAATCACCAACCAGCGTGAACAGCTCATTCAGCGAGCCCATGCGCTGCAACTCATCGGCAGCGACAGCGGCCCAGACCTCTTTGGCCGCCTCCACCCGCTTCATGCCCTGCTGGACCAGCACAGGATCGAACAGCCCAAGCGTCGGTTGGATGTAGCTGATACCGGCCGTGTTGTTGGCCGGATCGGACAAAGCATAGGTCGCATGGACAGCGGCCAGCACCGGTGTTTGCACCGGATCAATCTTGCCCGCGCGCGCGCAAAAGAAGAGCAGGTCTTGCGCCAGACGGTCTGACACTGCCTTCTCGCCCTTGATCATGGCGCGCAATTGGCCCATGACCCGTGAGGCCGTGCGCTTGGTAAACAGATCGGGCGTCAAGTGCCCCCAAGCCCACGCCTCGAAGAAAGCACTGGCGATCCGCCAAGACGTGGCGGCATGCGATGAGTCGGCGGTGGAAGCCAATCCTTGGCAAAGCATCGCCAAGGAACGCGCACCCTCGGTGGCATCCGAACGGACCACCGCAAGCAGGCGTTTCTCAAAGACATCAAGGATCACGGCTTCGGGAGCACGCGGCGGCTTGGTCGGTCCCTCAATGGCCCGCCATTCCCACTCGAAATTCCACAGATCGGCCGGATGGATCCGATCCGACCCTACCGCCTCCAGCAAGACGCGCAATTGCGGAAACAGGGCCAAGGGAGCGGTTGGCTTACCGGCCAACAACCGAGCCAAGTAATCCATCAAGGCAAACGTGGCACGCTCAATGGCCGCCACCCCCTCGGCGTTGAGCCGATACGGTTTGCCCACATAGCGTTGGACCATGGCCTCACAGGCCCGCAAGAGCTGCGCTCCTTCAGGGAGATTGATCAGTTCAAGCGCACCCACCCCTTGGTGAATATGCTGGCGGGCATGGCGCAGCACGGCAGGCTCGACGTCATCGAGGTCAGCTCCGGAAGTCGTTTCCGAATCCCTGAGATAGCGCCGTAACGCCTTGTGCGCCGTCTCCAGCGTCTTACGCAACTCCTCCTGAACCCAGGCGATGGCGCTGAGATCGGCGGATGCGACAGTGTCGTTGTGCGATTGCATCGAAGCTAAGTGTGGCAAGACCGCCGTGCCTTGGATCGACGATCAGCTGATTTTGAAACGAGACACCGACTGGCGCAGCTCTTCAGCTGTGCGAGAGAGCTGACGCACCAGTTGGGCCGTCGATCGAGTGCCTTCACCGGTCTGTTCGGTGACGGCGAAAATATGCTGGATATTGGACGCGACAACGTTGGCTGAATCGGCCTCACGCCGCGCTTGGGCTGAAATTTCTTCGATCAACTCGGCCAACTGCCGGGAGACGCGGTCGATCTCCGCCAAGGCTGTACCGGCGTTGTCGGACAACTTTGCGCCCTCAACCACCCCTTGGGTCGAACGCTCCATGGCCGCAACTGCATCAGCGGTGTCCGTTTGAATGGTCTTGACCAACGCAGCAATCGCACGGGTGGCATCGGCAGAGCGCTCGGCAAGCCGTTGCACTTCTTCCGCCACCACCGAGAATCCTCGCCCGGCATCCCCTGCGGAAGCCGCTTGGATGGCGGCGTTCAGCGCCAAAACGTTGGTCTGCTCTGTGATGTCCGAAATCATGTCGGTGATTTCACCGATTTCCTGCGACGACTCACCCAGCCGCTTGATGCGCTTGGAGGTTTCCTGAATCTGATCGCGGATCATGTTCATGCCGCTGATCGTATCGAGCACCGCCGTCAGGCCGGATGTTGCCGCCGACAGCGACTGCCGAGCCACTTCAGCCGATTGCTGCGCTTGGGCAGAAACACGCTGGATGCGGCTGGCCATTTGCAACACCGCTTCGCCCGTTTCGCGAATTTCACGCAATTGCTCATCAGAAGCCGCGAGCAATTCGGTCGAGGTCGTTTCAACTTGCTGCGTGGTTTCCGTCACCCGCGAAGCCGTGCCTGTGACCTGCGACACCAGCGAGCGCAACTCCTCAACGGTGTAGTTCACCGAGTCGGCAATCGCACCGGTGATGTCTTCCGTCACCGTCGCTTGCTGCGTCAGATCCCCTTCTGCCACGGATTGCAACTCATTCATCAAACGAAGAATGGCAGCCTGATTGGCGTCGTTGACCCGCTTGGCCTCGCGTTGCTGGCGCTCAGCTTCTTGGCGTTGTTCTTCTGCAAAAGCCGCACGCTGATGTTGGTCACGGGTAAAAACAAGCAGCAAACCCACACCGCCCATCACACCCAGCGAGAGAGAAAGCCCAAACAAAATCAGATGGAACCAGCTCAACCCGCCCGCAGAGGTCAACCGAGCTTGAACCGCTTCCAAACCTCGGCGCAAAGGATCGCCATCGTTGAGCAATTCGACCTGCGCTTGGCTGGCACGCACCAGCCCATCACGGCTACTTAGGATCGAAGTCGCACGATCGCGAATCAGCTTGAAATCGCGAATCAATCCCTGCAAATACTCGCGGGTCCGTTGATCTTGCGTGGGTTGAAGCCGCATCTCGCTGTTGCCATCCAGCAACCCCTGCGCGACATCGCGGAAAGTATTGAGATCCTTACCCAGCAGGAACAAGGCGCCAAAAGCCCCACCTTCCCCACCTTCGCCGTCCGGCGCCACCATAGCACCGTTGGGCGAAGACGCCGCTACACCGACCCCGACAGCGGCCGTACTGGTCACACCTTGGACATTGAGTGCCTCATTGGCGGACTTGCCAATCCGCTGGGTCAACATCACAAGTTGCCCCGCAGCAGCGACTTCTGCGGAAGAGCCGCCTTCTTGCAATTTGAGAGACGCCACCGTTTCGGCGACCTCCAAAAGTTCAGACGATTGCTTACTGATCGCACGCAATGACTGGCCCACTTGGGTCAAGACCCGCTCGCCATCCAAGACAACACGAACTCGCTTCTCAGCCTTATCCACCAAAGGCTGCAACGGTTCGAGCAAGGATTGGATCGGCCCAGACACGGCTTCCAATCCCATGTCAGAAGCCCCGCTACGCAAGCCACGCACGTTCTTGGTCAGAGCATCAATCGATTCACGAACCTCATCAAAGGCACGAGGCTCGCCCGCCAAGGCTTGCAACACGGATTTAGACAAGCGTTGGGACTGTGTCAAGGCACGCCCCACTGCGGAGACTTGGGCCGCACTTTCACTGAGTGTCATCACAGCGAGGACCGAAGCCAACACCAGCCCAAAAATCCCGCTGGTCAACAAGCTCGCCAACAACCGCTGCTGACGCTCAGCAGGCCAGTGTCCAATCAGTGGCAGGGCAAAGTCGCCCCCTAACCAATGCGCCAAGCGACCTTGACCCCAAGCCAATTGGTTGTGGGGTGATTTCATCGCGGGCTTCACAAAATCAGCCGAGGCTTCCGCTTCGGTGATCAATCCGGTGCCTGTATGCCCAACATCCGGCCCAAGAAGTCCATTGCCCGTTTCGGCCACAACAAAGCCATCGGTGAAGCCGACATCCTCAGATTCAGCCTCATCCTTGCGCCCAACCAAGCGTTTTAGGTTATCCAACAGACTCATGAAGCCCTCGTCCCAGCTTGGATCTTCAGCGAAAAGCCTCTTTCGGACAAGCTCATACGCGGTCCAAGATATGCAAGAAGCGTTCGTCGCGTGCCAGCAACGCCAACCGCAACTCCTGCCAAACACGCCCGGTCTCATCCCGATACAACGCACTGGCAAATGCCGGATGTGCGCCACCATCGGTCGTCTCCGACTCCGGCTCCAAGGTCAGTTGCGCCGGATTGCGCAGCCCCGCCAAACGATCAATCAACAGAGCTGCATTCACTTCCAGCCCCGGATTGAACGCGACCATCCGAACCTGTGCTTGATCACGTCCCGGCTGCGCACGGGTGGTGCGCAAACCAAGGAAACCACCCAAGTCAACCACACCCGACAACGTGCCTCGCAGATTCGCCACGCCCATAAACCACGGTTGGGTATGGGGGACGGCAACAACCGTCGTGACAGGGAAGATCTCTCCAGACTCTGCCAACGGTAGCAAGAAGGGCCTCCCGGCACTCTCAACGGCCAGCCAGCCCACCGTATTTGAAACCGACCGAACAGCCTGCAACTTTTCAGTCAAGCGGCCCTGCAGTTCCATCAGTGCTTCTTTTTGCGTCATCACTCGTCAACCAAAAGCGCGGATTTTGCGCAACAACTCATCCGGGTTGATCGGTTTGACAACGTAATCCCGGGCACCTTGGCGCATGCCCCAAACCTTGTCGGTTTCCTGATTTTTGCTCGTGCACATGATCACCGGCACATCCGCATACCGCGGATCCCGTGTGATGGCACGCGTCAACTGAAAACCGTTCAAGCCAGGCATCACCACATCCATCAGGATCAGATCCGGCTTTTCTTCGCTGATGCGGCGCATCGCATCGTTACCATTTTCAGCCGTTCGAACCCGAAAACCACGCTTCGTCAACAGCTCGGAGAGGACATACAACTCCGTCTTCGAGTCATCCACCAGCAAGATACTCTGAATCGACATGGACTACCTCTGACCCTTGATCACTTCGTTTCAGACAGGATGAACAGGCACATCACCGCCTCAAGACACCCGACGGTATTGCGCCACCGTCTGCAGCAGTTGATCCTTCGTAAACGGCTTGGTCAAGTAATCCTCAGAACCGACCATGCGTCCACGCGCCTTGTCAAACAGCCCATCCTTGGACGACAACATGATGACCGGCACGCTCGAAAAGCGAGGATTGCGCTTGATGATGGCACAGGTTTGGTAGCCATCTAAGCGCGGCATCAGAATGTCACAGAAGATCAGATCCGGCTCGGTATCGTTGATCTTGGCCAACGCATCAAAGCCATCCTCCGCCAGAACCACTTCACAATGGCCCTGCTTGAGAAAGATCTCGGCGCTGCGTCGGATCGTGTTGCTGTCGTCGATCACCAGCACCCGCATCACGCCACCGATTTGCCCTGTTTTTGCACTGGGCGAGAGCGTCATTTCATCCACCACAACGATTCCTCCGTTCAAGCAACCCGCAGGATACGACCTAGCTAGATCTGGACCATCTCAAAATCTTCTTTGCGGGCACCGCACTCGGGACACGTCCAGTTCATGGGCACATCCGCCCAAGCCGTACCAGGAGCCAAGTTGTGCTCCGGATCGCCAGCGGCCTCGTCATAGATCCAACCACAGATCAAACACATCCAAGTCTGCATAGGGACACACGCATGGCCCGCCGTAGAAGCGAGCTTGTCTACAATGACAGAGGATTGTAGCGACAGCCTTTGCATGATCAGCAAGGGTTCGTGGGCACCTACACAACATCCTTTCGTTCATGGCGGACGAAAGACTGCCGCCCAACGCACCATACAAGGACATGCTGATCGGTTCTTGACCGATCACATCACAGCTGATGAGCCCTGCAACGACTCCTGTTCCTCCCGAAGACCTGACAGCCGAAATTTCCCAAGCTCCCGTGTGCGTGCTGACATTCAATGCCAGCGATGCCACTGGAGCCGGGGGTCTGTCGGGCGATATTGCCACGATGGCTGCCATGGGCGCGCACGCCTTGCCGGTGGTCACCACCATCTTGATGCGTGACACCAGCGAGATCTTCGATCAGACCTTGCTCGACGCCGAGGCGGTGGTCGAACAAGCGCGCACAGTGCTCGAAGACATCACCATCGTCGCTTGGAAGGTAGGCTTTCTCGGTTCGGCCGAAACCATCGGCGCCGTGGCTGAAGTGCTCTCCGACTACCCCGATGTGCCGCTCGTCACCTACTTGCCCAACCTGAGTTGGATCGACGACGAGGATCAGTTCCAGTCGTACCACGACGCGCTGCGCGAACTGGTGCTGCCGCAAACCGAAGTGTTGGTTGGCAACCACAAGACGCTCACCGACTTTCTGTTGCCAGAATGGGAATCCGAACGTGCGCCCTCGGTGCGCGAGCTGGCTGTGGCCGCAGCCGAGCACGGCACGCGCCATGTGCTCGTCACCGGACTCCAACCCCAGGGCAAGCAAAACAACCAAGTCGATAACATCCTCGCCTCGCCCCAAGGGGCCATTGCGGGCGAGAAATTCGATCGCTTCGAGACCTCTTTTGTCGGCGCTGGCGACACCTTGTCGGCCTCCATCGCCGCCTTGATCGCTACCGGCTTGGATCTACCCACCGCCGTGGCCGAAGCCTTGGCCTTCCTCGATCAAGCGCTGGATGCTGGCTTTCGCCCCGGCATGGGCCAGGTCATTCCTGACCGCTTCTTCTGGGCCTTGCCCGAAGAAGATGCTGACGCCGAAGCGGGTGAAGAAACCCCCGATGACCGCCTTTCCGACTCTGCACCAAACCCTCGCCATGTCCACTAATCAGCAGCTCTTCGACCGCGCCAAGATCTCTATCCCCGGCGGCGTCAATTCGCCCGTGCGGGCTTTCCGGGCCGTCGGCGGCACGCCGCGCTTCATCACCCGGGCCCAAGGCGCCTACATGTGGGACGCTGAAGGCACGCGCTACATCGACTACATCGGCTCGTGGGGCCCGATGATCTTGGGCCACGGTCACCCGGCGGTGCTGGATGCAGTGCGCAAGGCGATCGAAGAGGGCTTCAGCTTTGGCGCGCCGACCGAGCGCGAGATTGAGCTGGCCGAAGAGATCCTGAGCCTGGTGCCGTCCTGCGAACAGATCCGTTTGGTCAGCTCGGGCACCGAAGCCGGCATGAGCGCCATCCGCTTGGCGCGCGGCGCCACCGGCCGCAGCAAGATCATCAAGTTCGAGGGCTGCTATCACGGCCACGCCGACGCCCTGCTGGTCAAGGCTGGCTCGGGCCTAGCGACCTTCGGCCACCCCACCAGCGCTGGCGTACCGGCCGAGGTGGTGCAGCACACCTTGGTGCTCGAATACAACAACGTCGAGCAGATCGAAGAGGCCTTTCGGACCCAAGGTAGCGAAATCGCCTGCGTGATGATCGAGCCGATCGCCGGCAACATGAACTTCGTGCGCTCCAGCGTGCCCTTCGTCAAGCGCATCCGCGAACTCTGCGACCAGCACGGCGCGCTGTTCGTCTTTGACGAAGTGATGTCGGGCTTTCGCGTCGCACTCGGTAGCGCCCAGAGCCTCTACGCCGAGCTGATCCCCGGCTTCCGCCCTGATCTGAGCGTCTTCGGCAAGGTGATCGGCGGCGGTATGCCGCTGGCAGCCTTCGGCGGCCCGCGCCGCATCATGGAGCAGCTTGCGCCGCTCGGCCCGGTCTACCAAGCCGGCACGCTCTCGGGCAACCCGGTGGCCACCGCCTGCGGCTTGGCCACGCTGCGTGAAATCAAGAAGCCCGGCTTCTTTGAAGCCCTGTCAGAGCGCACCGCGCAGCTCGCCCACGGCCTGCAAGCTGCCGCTCAAGCGGCGGGCGTACCGCTGGTCAGCGAGTGCCAAGGCGGCATGTTCGGCTTTTTCTTTGCCTCCGAGCTGCCGCAGAACTACAATGTCGTGATGGCAACCGACAAGGAGCGCTTCAACCGCTTCTTCCACGGCATGCTTGATCGCGGCGTCTACTTGGCCCCCGCGCTTTACGAAGCCGGCTTTGTGAGCGCCGCCCACACGGCAGACGACATCGACGCCACGCTGGCCGCCGCCCGCGACGTGCTGGCTCAACTTTGATGAACGCCGCCACCCACCTCGGCGACCTCGGTGCTCGCGCCTTGGCCGATGCGCCCGCCGTGACGCTGCGCGCCCCCGATGGCGCCCGCGCCACCCTCTTACATCACGGGGCCCACCTCGTTGCGTGGCAACCGGCAGGTGGCGAAGAGCAGCTTTATCTCTCGCCCCTCACCGACTGTGCCCCCGGCAAGGCGGTGCGCGGTGGTGTGCCAGTGATCTTTCCGCAGTTCTCCGACCAAGGCCCCGGGCGACGTCACGGCTTTGCCCGTCTGCACACTTGGACCTTGGAAGAAACCGGCGTGCGCGGCGAACACGCCTTTGCGGTCTTCTCGCTCAAGGACAACGAAGCCACCCGCGCTGAATGGCCGCACGCCTTCAGCTTGGAGCTGACCGTCAGCATCTCGGGGCAACGCATCGACATCGAACTGGCTGTCAACAACCCCGGCGAGACCAGCTTCGACTTCACCGCCGCGCTGCACACCTACTTGCGCTGCGACAACGTGCTCAAGGCGCAAGTCGAAGGGCTGCAAGACTGCACCTACGAAGACAAGCTCCAAGGCAGCACCCGCCAGCAATGGTCCGACGTGCTCGGCATCGCCCAAGCCACCGACCGCATCTACTGGGCCGCCCCGCAACCCCTGATGCTGCGCGGCCTTGGGCAGAAGGTTCGCACCGGCTGGGACGGCTTTGAAGACGCCGTCATCTGGAACCCCGGCCCCGAAGCCTGCGCCCGCATGGCCGACATGCCCCCCGAAGGCTGGCGCGACATGCTCTGCATCGAAGCCGCCCGCATCGCCAACCCCGTCATGCTCGCCCCCGGCGGCGAATGGGTCGGCATGCAGACGATGCTCAAGGTGGGATAAGTTCCCCAAACGACACCCCGATCTCGCGGGCGCAGACCCACAAGGGGTGGGTGGGGGTGACGAGGCGGTTGCGGCCGGCGACGTGGTTGAGGGGGATGCTGCCGAGCTGTCCACCTTGGAGCGTGACCATCTGGCCCCATTGCTGGTCGCGGACCAAGTGGGCTGCGTGGTGGCCGTAGAGGGTGGCAAGCACGCGATCAAACGGCGTGGGTGAGCCGCCACGCTGGACGTGGCCCAACACGGTGGCACGCACTTCGCTGTGCAGATGGGGTTGGAGTTGTGCGCGCAAGGCGTGCGCGACACCACCCAAACGGATCGGATCGGGTGAGGTCTCGATGCGCCGGTCCACCGTCCAAGTGCCGCCCACGGGCTTGGCGCCTTCGGCGATGCAGATCACGGTGAAACGCTGGCGCGATTCGCGTTCGCGGCACACGCCAGCGACGGTCTCGATGTCGTACTCGGCTTCCGGGATAAGGATGATGTCCGCCGCTCCGGCCACCCCGGCTTCCAGCGCAATCCAGCCGGCATACCGGCCCATGGTCTCGACGATCATCACGCGGCCATGGCTTTGGCCCGTGGTTTGAACCCGCTCCAGCGCTTCGGTGACGGTGGCCACAGCGGTGTCGAAGCCGAAGCTACGCTCGGTGCCTTCGATGTCGTTGTCGATGGTCTTGGGCACGCCCACCACCGGCAAACCCAGACGGCCCATGCGCTCGGCAATCGTCATCGTGCCGTCACCACCGATCACCACCAAGCCATCCAATCCCAACTCGGCCGCGTAGGCCATGACAGCCGGCGAGACGTCTTGCCCTTGCCACGCAAAGGGCGTGGCGCTGTTGCTGGTGCCCAAAATCGTCCCGCCGGTGGCCAAAATGCCACCCACCGCGCGCCAATCAAGCGGCCGTACCCGGCGTTCGATCAGACCCAAAAAACCATCTTCGATGCCGATCACCTCGGCGCCGCACAAATTGATAAGCGACTTGGTGACCGAGCGGATCACCGCGTTGAGGCCAGGGCAGTCGCCGCCGCCGGTAAGCAGACCGATGCGCATGCAAGCTCCAAAAACGAAGGGGCCATCAGTCTAGTCGCCCCGTCAAGGCTGGGTGCTATGCTGCCCGACCCAACGCGCAAAGCCATGCAAAACGATCTCCCACTCGCTGCCATCGACCTCGGCTCCAACAGCTTCCGCCTCGAAATCGGCCGCCACGCCCACGGCCAAATTCAGCGTACCGAATACCTCAAAGAAACCGTGCGCCTGGGCAATGGACTTGACGCCGAACGCCAACTCACTGCTGAGGCCATGCAGCGCGGCTGGGACTGCCTCGCGCGCTTTGGCGAGCGCATTGCAGGCTTCGACAAGACGCAAGTGCGCGCCGTAGCGACCCAAACCCTGCGCGAAGCACGCAATCGCGACGACTTCTTGGCGCGCGGCAGCGAATTGCTGGGCTTTCCCATCGACGTCATCCCCGGCCGCGAAGAAGCGCGCCTGATCTATCTGGGCGTGGCGCACCTGTTGCCGCAATCGAATGAGCGCCGCTTGGTGGTGGACATCGGCGGGCGCTCGACCGAAGTGATCTTGGGCCAGGCTTACCGTTCGGAACAGGTCGAGTCCTACCGCTTGGGCAGCGTGTCTTGGTCGATGAACTACTTTCCCGACGGCCAGTTCAGCGCCGTCGCCTTTGAGCGCGCCGAGATCGCCGCCAAGGCGGTGCTCGACGAAGCTGCCGTGAACTATCCGCGCCATCGTTGGGATGTGGCTTACGGCTCCTCCGGCACCATCGGTGCGGTGGCCCACGTCCTGACCGCCGCCGGCTGGCCCGATGGAAGCATCACGCGCGAAGGCTTGGCTTGGCTGCGCGAGCGCCTTATCAAAGCGCCGAGCATGGAGCGCTTGCGACTCGAAGGCCTGAAGGATGATCGGCGCGCCGTGATTGGCGGCGGCTTGAGCGTCCTGAGTGCGGTTTTCGACTTGCTCGACATCCGCGAGATGCAAGCGGCCCAAGGCGCGCTGCGCCAAGGCGCCCTCTACGATTTGTTGAACCGGGAACAGACCGAAACCGATGTGCGCAGCACCACGGTGGGCCTGCTGGCCCGTAAATTCGCGGTCGATCATGCCCAAGCCCATCGGGTCGCCACGGTCGCCACCCAACTGCTCCGCCAACTGGATCTGGGCGCGGTCGAGAACCAGCGCTCAGCCCGCAAACTGGGCTGGGCCGCACAACTGCACGAAATTGGCTGCCAAATCGGCCACAGCAGCTATCACCGCCACGGGGCCTACATCCTTGACCACGCTGATGCGCCCGGCTTTTCCGTGGCCGAACTGCACCGCCTGAGCCAACTGGTGCTGGGTCATCGTGGACGGCTGAAAAAGCTTGATCCCGCCCCGCAAGACCCGGCCTTCTGGAGCCAGATTCTGTGTTTGCGCTTGGCGGTCATCCTCTGCCACGCCCGGCGTGATCCGGTGATTCAAGACCTGGCGCTGACGTTGGACCCCAACCACCACACCCTGCGCTGCCCAGCGCACTGGACGCGCAGTTTTCCGCAATCGGCCCATTTGTTGCGCGAAGAAGTGATGGCGTGGCAGAAAATGCCGTGGGGGTTCAGCTTGGCCATGGCATGATTTAAACGGTATATACTGTTTATATCGTTTAAAGAGGAATGGCCATGTCTCACGTCAAAACAGCCGAGGTTGTTGCCCCCGTCGCGGTCACAACGACCGCATCAGCCACCCCGGCGGCCGCCAAGGTGGTGGCCACCCAACCCGCCCCACGTGCACGCAAACGCGCTGCCACCGCCAAACTGGCGGTGAAGCAGGTCAAGGCGCCGACAGTGGCGGCGGCGGTCATCGCATCCACAGAAGTGCCTGCGGTGGTGGAGAGTGTTCCGGCTGAAAAAGCCAAAAAGCCCAAGCTGGTGCGCGACAGCTTCACCATCCCCAAGGGCGAATACGCCGTGCTCGACGCCTTGAAGCAACGCGCCACGGCCTTGGCTCAACCGGCCAAGAAAAGCGAAGTGCTGCGCGCTGGCATCAAGGCCTTGGCGGCGCTGTCGGACGAGGCGTTCTTGGCCGCCTTGCGCGATGTGCCCGCCATCAAGACCGGTCGGCCGGAGTCGGCCACGCCCAAAGCAAAAGCCAAAGACTGAATCGGGCTTAAAACCCCTCGGGCAGCATCCCGGGGGATTGCACGCTCACCAGCACGGTCTGCGGCACCCCACCGCGTTGGCGCTGACGCAGCCACCAGACCGCGCCCTTCTTGACGCAACACGCGCCAGCTTTCGCACCGATCAGCTGGCCGATGGCTTGGCCCAGCGTGGGCTGATGGCCGACGATCAGCACGGTTGAAGGCAGGTTCGGACCTTGGGTCAGGGTCAACAGCTGCGCCAAGCTGGCCGTCGGGGCCAGCTCAGCGTGCAGCTTGAACGGTCGATCCAAAGCCAACACCGTTTGCTCGGTACGCCGCGCCGGACTCGCAAGGATGCGGGTATCGGCGGGCAAATGACGATTCAGCCACACCGCCATGCGGGCGGCTTGCTGTTCACCGTGCGGGGTGAGCGCCCGCAGCAAATCGCTGCCACCTTCCACGGCGTCATGGGCTTCAGCATGGCGCCAAAAAATCAGATCAAGCGTCATGCGCCGCCGCTCCCACTCCCCATCCCACTGGGACCATACAGCGCCATCAAGGCGGCTTGAGCGCTGTGCGGCGTTGGATCCTCGGCTTGTCTGACGCTGGTATAGCGCCCGTCAGCTCCCAAGCTCCACGCGTCTTGGGTGTCGGCCTGGTACGCCACGAGGCATTCGTCAAAGATGCGTTGACGCAATCGCGCATCCGTCACCGGCCAAGCCAGTTCGACGCGGCGCAGCATGTTGCGGCTCATCCAATCGGCGCTCGAAAGATACACATCCTCTTCCGTACCGGCGCGGAAATAGAACACCCGGGAATGCTCCAACAAGCGGCCGATCACCGAACGTACCCGGATGTTGTCCGTCACCCCGGGCACTTGCGCAGCCAGCATGCAAGCCCCGCGCACGATCAAATCGATCCGTGCCCCTTGCTTACCGGCGCGGATCAAGGCGTTCATCAGACCTTCGTCCGTGAGCGCATTCATCTTGACGACGATGCGGGCGTCTTGGCCCTGAGACGCGGCCAAACCGACCTGATCGATCTTTTCGATCATCTTCTTGTGCAGATAAAACGGTGCCAGCAGCAGCTTTTGCAGCTTGGGCAGTTTCACTTGGCTGGCCAAGTGCATGAAGACGTGATCCATGTCGGCCGTGAGCGCTTCGTCCGCGCTCAGGTAACTGAAATCGGTATAGAGCTTGGCCGTGCGCGGGTTGTAGTTGCCGGTGGAAAGATGGCCGTAGCGCTTGAGCGTCTTGCCTTCACGCCGGGTCACCAAAAGCATCTTGGCGTGGGTCTTGAGACCCACCACGCCGTAAACCACCTGCGCGCCAATCGACTCCAGCATCTCGGCCCAATTGATGTTGGCCTCTTCGTCAAAACGCGCCTTGAGCTCCACCACCGCCGTGACTTCCTTGCCCCGGCGCACAGCCTCACGCAGCAAGGCCATCATTTCTGAGTCCGCCCCAGCGCGATAGATGGTTTGCTTGATCACCAAGACTTGCGGATCGTGGACCGCCTCACGCAAGAAGGACAGCACGCTGTCAAAGGTTTCAAAGGGCTGATGAATCAGCACATCACCTTGCTTCATGCGCTGGAAAAACGATTGACCCGGTGTCAGGTCTTGCGGCCAGCTCGGCTGATAGGGCGCAAAGAGCAGATCGGGCGCGCTGACCAGATCGATCAACTGGTTGGTACGCACCAAATTGACCGGCCCATGGACGCGGTACAGCGCTTGGGGGGGCAAGTTGAAGTGGGTCAGCAGAAAGTCGGCCAAATAATCGGTGCAACCCGCCGACACTTCGAGCCGCACCGCTTCGCCGTAATGGCGGTGCTGCAAGCCTTGGCGCAGGGCCGTGCGCAGGTTTTTGACGTCTTCCTCATCCACCGCCAAATCAGAGTGGCGTGTGACGCGGAATTGCGAAAAGTGCAGCACCTCGCGGCCTGCGAACAAATCGACCAAATGAGCGCGGATCACGCTGGAGATCGACACGAACAGATGCGTCACCGCCGCCCCACCCTTGAGGCTGGCCGGCAGTTTGATCATGCGCGGCAAAACACGCGGCACCTTGACGATGGCGATGTCGTTTTCGCGGCCAAAGGCATCCTTGCCACCCAAGTGAACAATGAAGTTGAGCGACTTGTTGGCCACCTGCGGAAAAGGGTGCGCCGGGTCCAACGCCACCGGCACCAGCAAGGGCCGCACTTCGGCTTCGAAATACTCCTTGACCCACCGGCGCTGCGCTGCGTTGCGATCGCCGTGCGAGACCACGCGGATGCCTTGGGCCGTCAAAGCGGGAATCAGCGCATCGTTGTAAATGGCGTACTGGCTGTCCACCAAGGCGTGCGTCGCCTGCGTGATGGCGTCGAAAGAGGCCACACCCGGCTGGGGTTTGACGCCCACGCCACGCAAGTTGGCCAAACTGGCGGCCACACGCAACTCGAAGAATTCATCGAGGTTGGACGACACGATGCACAAAAAGCGCAGGCGCTCCAACAGCGGCACTTCAGGCCGCCTGGCCCAATCGAGCACGCGCTCGTTGAAGGCCAAAATGCTGTGATCGCGGTCCAAAA
Organism: Leptothrix ochracea; assembly: GCF_041083635.1. Taxonomy (GTDB): domain Bacteria; phylum Pseudomonadota; class Gammaproteobacteria; order Burkholderiales; family Burkholderiaceae_C; genus Sphaerotilus; species Sphaerotilus ochraceus. The sequence continues at coordinate 4,021 of NZ_JBFPHB010000038.1, read as the reverse complement.
AAGGATAGGTCGGGGTCAATTCGGGTCGGGAGACGCTCATGGCATCCTGTCTAAAAAAGGCAAGTGAGTGTCATCAATCCGCGTGACAAGCCTGTGACAAAACCCGGTGGGTGACGTTCAGCCCAGAAAATGCTTGCGATAGCGCGCCGGCAAATCTTGAATGCGCATGAACATCGGCAAATCGGCGGTGTTGAAATCCGGATCCCACGCTGGCGCACCCAGTACCTTGGCACCCAAGCGCAAGTAACCCTTGATCAACGCCGGTGGCTCGACCTGCGGCCCGCCCTTCGCTGCCCAATGATCCAAGGGCAGCGGCAGACGCGGACGCACTTGCAACTCGACCGGGGCCAGATGGGTTTGACGCAACTGCTCCCAGATGCTCGCCGCCGCTTGGCCCCCCATCACACCGTTGTGCTTCATGGGAATGCTGGCGCAGCCGATCATGCTGTCGAACTGGTTGCGCACCATGAATTCGGCCAAGGCCCCCCAAAGGGCCAAGATCACACCGCCATGACGATGGTCGGCATGCACACAACTGCGGCCCAGTTCGACCATGCGCGAACGCAGCGCCCACAGGCGCACCAGATCGAATTCGGTATCGCTGTAGGTACCACCCACACGGCGGGCCTGCGCCGGGGTGAGCAGGCGATAGGTGCCAATCACCTCTTGGCTGGCGACATCGCGCACCAAGAGGTGTTCGCAGTAGTCGTCGAAGAAATCGATGTCGTGATTCTCGACCGGCGTGGTCAGCCGAGCACCCATCTCACCGGCAAAAACCGCGTACCTCAGACGCTGGGCTTCGCGAACTTCATCCTGATGCTTGGCCCACACCACTTCCAAAGGGCCTCCCGGATTCTTTTGTGCTGATGCTGGTAAGCCGCTTTGATGAAGTGACCTCCGTGGCAGCATGTCCGAAGACAGCGGCAGCATGGGGTTGGGCAGTTCACTCATATCGATCTCCTCTTGGGTTTCGACGCAAGTCTGCGGGGCCACCATGACACGCCTGTGGCAGTTTGATGACCGTTGCGTGACACCGACCAAGTCGCACGGGACACTTCATCGGCGCTCCGTAAAATGCCCCGATGCACATCCATATCCTCGGAATCTGCGGCACCTTCATGGGCGGTGTGGCCGCCCTCGCCCGTGAAGCTGGTCACCGCGTCACTGGCTGCGATGCCAACGTCTACCCGCCCATGAGCGATCAGCTGCGGGCCTTGGGCATCGAGCTGATCGAAGGCTTCACGGCCGATCAGTTGGCCTTGAAGCCGGATCTGTTCGTCATTGGCAACGTGGTCAGCCGTGGCAATCCGCTCATGGAAGCCATCCTCGACGCGGGCCTGCCCTACACCAGCGGTCCGCAGTGGCTGGCTGAACATGTGTTGCAAGGTCGCCATGTGCTGGCCGTGGCCGGGACGCACGGCAAGACCACCACCACCTCGATGCTGGCATGGGTGCTGGAAGCCGCTGGTTGGCAGCCGGGCTTTTTGGTCGGTGGTGTGCCGCAAAACTTCGGCGTCTCCGCCCGACTCGGCGCGGCCAAGGCCCCCTTCGTCATCGAGGCCGACGAATACGACACCGCCTTTTTTGACAAGCGCAGCAAGTTCGTTCACTACCGACCGCGCACCGCCATCCTCAACAACCTCGAACACGATCACGCCGACATCTTTCCCGACTTGGGCGCGATCGAAACCCAGTTCCACCACTTGGTGCGCACCGTGCCCGCCAGCGGTCGGCTGGTGGTCAACGCCCGCGAGGAAAGCTTGCAGCGCGTCTTGGCCCGAGGCTGCTGGAGCGAAGTGATCCGCTTTGGCGGCAAGAAAGAAGAGCCCGGCGCGTGGCGTGCCCGGGGCGAGCCGCACACCTTTGAGGTGCTGCGCAGCGGCCAGCAAATCGGCCGGGTCGAATGGAGCTTGCTGGGCGAACACAACCAGCTCAACGCCTTGGCCGCGATGGCCGCTGCCGAACATGTGGGCGTGGCCCCCCTTGACGCCGCCCGGGCGCTGGGTCAGTTCCAAAACGTGCGCCGCCGCCTAGAACTGCGCGGTGAGGCCGACGGCGTCAAGGTCTACGACGACTTTGCCCACCACCCCACCGCCATCCACACCACCGTCAACGGCCTGCGCCGCAAAGTCGGGGCCGGCCGCATCTTGGCCGTGTTCGAGCCCCGCTCCAACACCATGAAGCTCGGCACCATGAAGGCCCAACTGCCTTGGGCGCTCGAAGAAGCCGATCTGGCCATCTGCCACAGCGGCGGTTTGAGCTGGAACGCCGCCGAAGCCTTGGCCCCCATGGGCACCCAAGCCAAGGTCTGCGACAGCATCGACAAAACCATCGCCACCACCCTCCAACTCGCCCGCCCCGGCGACCACGTGCTGTGCATGAGCAACGGCAGCTTCAGCGGCATCCACAGCAAGTTGCTGGACGCCTTGGCTGCGCGGCGGGCGGGCTGAGCGCGATGAACCCGCCCGCCCTCACCCACTTGCTCTACTTGCACGGCTTTCGTTCATCGCCGCAGTCGATGAAAGCCCGCAAGGTGGCCGAGTGGGTGGCGCGGGAGCGGCCGGATCTGCACTTTTGGTGTCCGCAGTTGCCGCCCTCCCCCCTTGAAGCCATCGCGCTATTGCGCGCCGGGGTGGCCGATTGGCCGGTGGGGCAGAGCGCGGTGATCGGCAGCTCGCTTGGCGGCTTCTACGCGGCGGTGCTGTTGGACACTTTGGGATCGCTGGGCTGGCGGGCGGTGTTGATCAATCCCGCCGTGCAGCCCGCACGGGACTTGGCGCGCTACATCGGTGAGCAGCGCAGCTGGCACGATCCCCTGGACCGCTTTTTCTTCCGCGCTGAATTCATCGACGAGCTGCGCGCCATGGCGCCTGGTACGCCTCAAACACCCCGCACGCCCAAGCAGCTCTTGGCCGTCATCGCCCAAGGTGACGAGGTGCTGGACGCCCACGAGATGCGCGCGGCCTACGCCGCCTGCCCCATGCTGTGGCTGCCGGGCGGTGACCACGCCTTGAGCGATTTCGACGAGCATTGGCCGGCGATGATGCGTTTTTTGACCCACGGAGAAGAGCCATGCGCCTGAGAAACAAAGTGGCCATCATCACCGGCGCCGCCCAAGGCATTGGCCTAGCCACCGCGCTCAAGTTTGCCGAAGAAGGCGCGACGGTGATCCTGTGCGATCTGCGCTTTGAAGCGGTCGATGCCGCTGTCGAGCAATGCCGTGAGCTGGGGGCCACCGCCGTGGGTTACGCCATCAACGTCACCGACCGGGCGCAGTTTGACAACGTGGTCGAAGAAGTGCGCCAGAAGTTCGGCCGCATCGATGTGTTGGTCAACAACGCCGGCATCACCCGCGACGCCCGACTGCAAAAGATGACCATCGAGCAGTTCGACGAAGTGATCGACGTCAACCTGCGCGCCGTCTTCCACTGCACCCAAGCAGTCAGCCATGTGATGTTGGAACAAGGCTCGGGCGTGATCCTCAACGCCAGTTCGGTGGTCGGCATCTACGGCAATTTTGGCCAAACCAATTACGCCGCCAGCAAGTTCGGTGTGGTCGGTTTCACCAAAACCTGGAGCCGCGAACTCGGCCCCAAAGGCATCCGCGTCAACGCTGTCGCCCCCGGCTTCATCGACACCCCGATCCTCGCCACCATCCCCGACAAGCTGATCGACGCCATGCGCGAAGAAGTCCCCCTGCGCCGCCTCGGCAGCCCCGCCGAAGTCGCCAACGTCTACGCCTTCCTCGCCAGCGACGACGCCAGCTACATCCACGGCGCCGTCATCGAGGTCTCGGGCGGGTTGACGGTGTGAATGCAAATTCCCCTCGCCCCCTTTGCTAAAGGGCGAAAAAGAAAATGACCCCGAGCCACGCGGTTTTTCTCCCCCTTTGTAAAAGCTATCCATTACCCACAAATTCCAACTGATCTGACGTTGATGGGTGGGGTTGAAGAAGTTGCCAAGTGTTGGAGATGTCGAGCAAGCGCTGCAAGCCTCGCCAGAGCACTTTAACGCCAGGCTC
>NZ_JBFPHB010000032.1:0-14224 GCF_041083635.1 Leptothrix ochracea | reverse complement strand
CAGTTGCCGTTGGCGCTGCATGTCAGGCAATCGAGCGGATGGTCGCTGATGTAGAGCTCCATCACCCCCTTGCGCAGCTGTTGCAGTTTGGGGCTTTGGGTGCGCACCGTCATGCCCGCCTCGGCCGGGGTGGTGCATGAGGCTGGATAGCCCTTGCGGCCCTCAATTTCCACCAAGCAAAGGCGACACGAGCCGAAGGGCTCCAGCATGTCGGTGGCGCAGAGCTTGGGCACTTGGATGCCAGCCTCCACCGCTGCGCGCATCAGCGACGTGCCCTTGGGCACCGTGACGTCAAAGCCGTCGATGCGCAGCGTGACCGTCTCGCTACACGCTACCGCCGGTGTACCGTGGTCGATGTCTTTCATGTCGCACTCCCCTTCGGGTTCTGACCCAAGTCAGCTGCAAAGTCGGCCGGATAGTGATTCAGCGCCGAAAGCACCGGGTACGGCGTCATCCCGCCCATGGCGCACAAGCTGCCGTGCAACATGGTGTCGCACAGATCGCGCAACAACTCGACCTGCGCGTCACGCTCCGCCGGGCGATCCCGCAGCAAGCGGATGCGGTCGATCACCTCCACCCCACGGGTCGAGCCGATCCGGCACGGGGTGCATTTACCGCAGCTCTCGACGGCGCAAAAAGCCATCGCATAGCGCGCCAGCGCCGCCATGTCCATGCTGTCGTCATGCACCACCACACCGCCGTGCCCCAGCACCGCACCGATGGCGGTGTAGGCCTCGTAGTCGAGCGGCACATCCCACTGCTCGGCCGGCACATAGGCCCCCAGCGGCCCGCCGACCTGCACCGCTTTGATGGGCCGCCCCGTGGCGCTACCACCGCCAAAGTCAAACAGCAGCTCACGCAAGCTCAGCCCAAACGCTTTCTCCACCAATCCACCGTGACGAATGTTGCCGGCCAGTTGGAAAGGCAAGGTGCCACGCGAGCGGCCCATGCCGAAGTCACGGTAAAACGCCGCCCCGCGCGCCAAGATCAAGGGCACCGCCGCCAAGGTGAGGACGTTGTTGATCACGGTCGGCTGACCAAACAGCCCGTGGATCGCTGGCAGAGGCGGCTTGGCACGCACCACACCGCGCTTGCCTTCCAAGCTCTCCAACATCGCGGTTTCTTCGCCGCAGACATAAGAGCCCGCGCCCATGCGCACCGCCAACTCAAAACGCCGCCCCGAACCGGCCACATCGGCGCCGATCCAACCCGCCGCCTGGGCGCGCCGGAGAGCTTCGTTCAACGTCGCCACCGCGTGCGGATACTCCGAGCGCACATAGATGTAGCCGCGCTCAGCCCCGACCGCCAAGGCGGCAATCGCCATGCCTTCGATCAGCATGTACGGGTCGCCCTCCATGACCATGCGGTCGGCAAACGTGCCTGAATCGCCCTCATCGGCGTTGCACACCACGTACTTCACGCCACCCGGCGCACAGCTGGCGGCCGCCACGGTCTTCCATTTGATGCCCGCCGGAAAGGCCGCCCCGCCCCGCCCGCGCAAGCCCGCATCCAGCACCGCTTGGACGAGGGCTTCAGGCGCTTGAGTCACCGCCGCTTTCAGGCCGACCCAGCCGCCGTGCGCGGCGTAGTCCTCAAGCGAGAGCGGGTCCGTCACACCGATGCGCGCAAAGGTGAGCCGCTCCTGCCGCGCCAAGTACGGCATCGCCGCCGTCAGCCCGTGACACAGCGGATGCGCAATGCTCGGATTCACCGAGCCCCCCGCGCCCTCAGCACCTTCGGCCAGCAGCGCAGGCCACAGATCCGCCACGTCCTCCGGTGCGACCGGCCCGAAGGCCACGCGCCCGTGCGGACCAGCCACCTCCACCAGCGGCTCCAGCCAAAACAGGCCCCGCGAGCCGTTGCGGATCAAGTGCAGATCCACCCCATCCGCTTGGGCGCGCGCTTGCAAAGCTTGCGCCACCGCATCCGCCCCGACCGCCAAGGCGGCCGAGTCGCAAGGCACGTACAGGGTCATCGAGGTCATCAAGGGACTCATGCCGAGGCTCCTTGTGAAGAGGCCAAGGGCGCAGAAGAGGGCTTCTCGACCAAGCGATCCAGCAAGGCGGCCAAACGCTGCTGCGTCAGGCGCGCATGGGGCTGACCGTCGATGGCGATGGCCGGTGAGAGCGCGCACAAGCCCAAGCAATACACCGACTCAACATGACAGCCACCGACAGCCTCGGCATGGGCCTGAGCTTGGGCGTGCAGGGCCTCGCTGCCACGACTCAAGCAAGACTCGGCGCGACACACCTGCACCACCGCACCCAAGACCGGCTGAAGGTGAAAGTGCGGGTAGTAGCTCACCACCCCATGCACCTCCGCCCGCGACAGATGAAGGGCTTGGGCCAAGGTCACCACCGCCTCAGGCGGTAGCCACCCCAAGCGCTGCTGCACAGCGTGCAGGATGGGCAACAGCGGCCCTTCCTGCCCCGCGTGCTCCGCCACCACAGCCAGCACCGTGGCCCGAATCGTGGCCTGCGTGGTGTCAGGGGAAAGCTCGGGGCGCACGGTCATGGTGGGTCTCCTGATGAAGTGGCTGAACTTGGTCAGCGGGGTCCGTTCAGCATTATTGGAAGAACTTGCCGACGTTGATCAAGGTTTTGTAAACGCCCCACGCCAAGGGCACGCCCACCGCCGTCCAAGCCAGCACCACCCAGATCACGGGCGAGGCATGGTAGCTCTGCGTGCTTGGGCCAATATCCCCAGCAGCGTTGCGTTCATGCGCCAAACGCTTTTCTTCGGCCAATTCGGCCTTGCTCATGAAATGCTTGGGATCGACCGGACGAATCATCAGGTTGCAGATCAGGCCAATCACCAGCATGCCGACCAAGATGTACATGGTCTGGTTGTAGACCTGTTCACGCGGCAAACCCAAGCTGAGCTGATATTCCCGCATGTAGTTCACCACCACCGGCCCGAGGATCCCCGCCGTGGCCCAAGCCGTGAGCAAGCGACCATGGATCGCGCCCACCATTTGGGTGCCAAACAAGTCGGCCAAATAAGCGGGCACGGTGGCAAAACCCCCGCCGTACATGCTCAGGATCACGCACACCGCCGCGACGAACAGCAACTTGCTGCCTGCGGCCGCGCTGGCCGGGATGCTGGCGTAGAGCAAGCCGCCCAAGACGAAGAACACCACATAGGTCATTTTGCGACCCAGCTTGTCCGACAAGCTGGCCCAGAAGAAGCGCCCGCCAATGTTGAACAAGCTCAAAAGCGCCGTGAACCCCGCTGCCACGCCCGCAATCGCGGCGAGTTGCACCTTGTCGAGTTCGAGGTATTTCTTGTCCAAGCCGATCAGGCCGCCGCCAAAAACCTCTTGCAACATCGGACTGGCCATGCCGATCACGCCGATGCCGGCCGAGACGTTCATGCACAGCACCATCCAAACCAGCCAGAACTGCGGAATGCCCCAGACTTTTTTCACATGCACATGACCATAGGTGATCATGACGTTGCTGCCCTGCACCGCTGGCGGCGTCCAGCCTTCCGGCTTCCAGCCGGTGGCCGGCACGCGATAGCCCAGCGCGCCGCCGATCATGAAGACAAAGTAGACCAAGGCCATCACCACAAAGGTCTGCCAAACCCCCACGCCCGTGCTCGATGCAAAGGTCTTCATCAGCTCAGCCGCCAAGGGTGAACCGATCATCGCCCCACCGCCAAAACCCATGATCGCCATGCCGGTGGCCATGCCGCGCCGGTCCGGAAACCACTTGATGAGCGTACTCACGGGCGAGATGTAACCCAAACCCAGCCCGATACCGCCGATCACGCCTGAGCCGAGGATCATCAGCCAGAACTGGTGGGTGTAGACCCCAAACGCCGAAATCAGCATGCCGCCACACCAGCACAGCGCCGACACCACCCCGGCCTTGCGCGGACCAGCATGCTCCAACCACCCCCCCCAAATGGCCGCCGATGAGCCCAGCAGCACAAAAAACAGCGTGTACATCCAGCCCAAAGTAGCGATTTTCCAATCGCAGGTGCTGGTGAACAACTCCGCCCAAAAGCCGACATCGGGGCCACATTTGATGGCTTCCTTGATGCCCAAAGCTTTGGACAACGGCAACCAAAACACCGAAAAACCGTAAGCCATCCCAATACAAAGATGAATCGCCAAAGCGGCCGGAGGAACCAGCCAGCGATTGAAACCGGGCGCAGCGATGGTGCGCTCCTTGGACAGAAAGCCGTCTGTCTGGGATGTCATAGGGTGTCTCCTCGTTGGAAATGCTTGAACGCTGCGGATTATTCAACGGATCATCATTCACCCACGACCCCGGACCCTACATTTGATAACAGTGGCACCAGACGTTCTGTTGGTGCCCATGCGTAAAACGCGGTGGACGCCACCGGCAGGGATCGTGAACAATTGCCGCTTTTCAGCGGACCTGAGCACCGGTCCGTTTTGTGCCTCGATCCGACTATCACGCGGCTGCCTCGCCTCAAAAACAACATGGTTCGACTTCGTTTGTACGGCTCACTCTGGCTTCTCACCGCCGCGCTCCTCGGTTGTGGCGGCGGCAATGGTGCAACGGGTGGAGCCAGTGGTGTCAATGCAGGCGCAGGGAGTGGTGTCGGCACCCTCAACCCCACCAGCAAAATCGGTCTGCGCTTATCCGGCACGATCAGCGTGCCGCCATTTGCAGCGGTCGATACCGACTTGAATGACGGCAACCAAGCGAATCGCCGTGCCAACGACGATCCCAACAACGCGCAACCGCTCACCAGCCCCGTTTTGCTGGTGGGCACGGTCAACCAGCCAGGAACGGGTCCAACGGGTGCCAGCCAAGCCAGCGGGGATGTGGATGACTGGTTCAGCATCGACTTGCTCGCCGGGCAGACGATTGAACTCGAAAGCAGCGCCGAGATCGGCAGTGCCGACATCGATCTCTACGTCTTGACCAAAGATGGCGCCCAGATTGGTTTTGTGAACACCCCGGATACCCGTTCAAAGTGCGTTCAAATCAGCCGAAGCGGTACGTATCACATCGATGTACACGCCTTCATGGGGGCCTCGGTCTACAACCTGCGTGTCGCCGATCCCGGCGGTGCCGGGCAGTGCAACACCGTGACAGCCGCGCTCAACTTCAACCCGCAAGAACTGTTGGCCGTCCCGAAGGCCGAGCGCATCAATAACCGCACCACCACCCTTTCGGCCTCAGGACGAAGCGCCAACACGACACACGTCTTGCCCGCCAACATGCTGGCCGCCGGTATTCAACTGGTCTCAGGTGCGGGCTCGGGGCCGATGCTGCTGAGACTTCCCAGCCAAAAAAATGCGCTGGCCCAAGGTCTCAGTCGCTTGGCACAGACCCCGCGCAGCACCGCCCAACTGGCGGCCATCAGCAACACACCGGCCGCCGTGATGGCGCTGAAATACGCCAAATACATTCAAACGTCAGGAGCCTATTTGGGCGTGCATCCCAACTGGCGCATGGATACCCAAGCTTTGGCGGGCACTTTTCCGCCCAATGATCCCTCCTACAGCCTGCAACGCTGGCACTACGACCAGATCAATCTGGCGGCGGCGCTGAACCGTCTCGGATCGCTCGCCATCGTGAGCCCCCGCACGCCCTTGGTCGCCGTCATCGATGACGGCGTGATGCTTGATCACCCCGACCTTTATCCTCAGCTGATTTCAGCGGGTCGAACGTTTTTCACCAATCTCTCGCCAGGCGACGGCAACATCGCCAACGGCGATAACCCGGCGCAACGCAGCGACAACCCGATCTTTCACGGCACCCATGTGGCCGGCCTGATCGCGGCCTCCACCTTTGATGGTCGCTTTGGTGCCGGCATTGCACCGATGGCACAGATCCTGCCGCTGCGCGTGTTTCAACCGGGCCATGGGGCCAACACGCTCGACATCGTCAACGCCATGCTCTATGCCGCTGGACTGGACAACAACTCCGGCACCTTGCCACCGCGTCGCGCCGACATCATCAATCTCAGCTTGGGCAGCGATGTGAACTGCCCTGCGGCCTACCAAAATGCCATCGACCGTGTTCGCACAGCGGGCGTGATGGTGGTGGCCGCAGCCGGCAACTCCAGTCGATTGGATCTGGGGCGCCGCGTGGCTGTGAGCGCACCGGCCAATTGCCGAGGTGTGATCGCCGTCGGCGCGCTCGACATCGATAAGAAACTGGCGGCTTACTCCAACACCGGCAGCGCCCTGAGTCTGGTGGCGCCCGGAGGCGGGGCCGATCCAGCCTTGGGTCTGGCAGCCGGTGGTGATGCCATCTACAGCACGATTGGAAGCTTCAATGCCAACGGTGCACGTGTTGCCAATTTCGGGGCTCTTGAAGGCACGTCCATGGCCGCACCGCATGTCAGTGGCACCTTGGCCTTGATGCGTTACATCAATCCGCAATTGAGCCCAGCGCAAATCGATATGTTCCTCACGACGGGGCGTTTAAGCGACGACTTGGGCGCCACGGGGCGGGACAATGACTTCGGCATGGGTCTGATCAATGCCCGCAAAGCCGTTGAGGTGGCTCTTGAAACCACCACCAGCATCCCAGCCCCCACCCTGATTCCCATCACGGCCCAACCCAGCAGCTTGGATCTGGGCAGCTTCCGAACCAGCGCACAGCTGGAACTTCGTGCCAATGTCCCCATCGGTAGCACCCTCGCCACAGAAACCGTTGCCTCAGTCGTGAGTGCATCCCCCGCAGTGCAGATCAGCCCCACCCAAGTCGATGCCACCGGTCAAGGAACGTACACCCTGAGCGTCGATCGCAGTCTCTTGTCGCCGGGCACGCATGACTTACGCATCACGGTCAACCTCAAGCCCACCCGAACCCTGTCCTTGAGCCTGAGCGTAACCCGCGTCGAAGAACGCAACACGGCCCTGACCACCAGCTATGGCCCGCTTTATGTGGTGTTGATCGACCCAGACCGCAACGATGTGGTGGCCACCGTCCAAGCCACCGTGCTCGATGGCCGCTACACATGGAGCTACAACGGCTACACGCGCAACCGGGTCAGCATCATTGCCGGTGCGGACCTCGATAACGACGACTACATCTGCCAGCGAGGTGAACCTTGCAGCACGGTCCTCAATACGAACACCGCTGAAGCCCAAGCGCTGACGCTCAACAGCGCCCTGTCACGCACCACCGTGGATCTGCAAGTGACCCCGACCGCCAATGTGCTGCTGCAAAGCCACACCAATCTGCCGTTGATCGGCGTCCGCCGCCAAGTACCGGGCACCCACGACCGGGCCATGCCCCACACCACGGCGGCCCTGACGCCCAACCCCGTCAGGTCCCCTTGAACACCGTGATGGTTGGGAACTTGGCCGAATAGTCTTTGGCTTGGTGCGCGATCTTGATCGCCACCTTGCGAGCAACCTCTTTGTACAGGCCTGCCAAGGTCCCTTCGGGATCAAACACGACCGTCGGGCGACCAGCATCGGTTTGTTCGCGAATAGAGCGTTCCAGCGGCAGCGCTCCGAGGTAATCCACCCCATATTGCTCAGCCATGGCTTTGCCACCGTCAGCGCCAAAGATGTGTTCGGTGTGGCCACAGTTCGGGCAGCAATAGACCGCCATGTTCTCAACGATGCCCAAAATCGGCACGCTGACCTTCTCAAACATCTTCAGACCCTTCTTGGCGTCGATCAGCGCGATGTCTTGTGGTGTGGTCACGATCACCGCGCCTGTCACCGGCACACGCTGCGCCAAGGTCAGCTGAATGTCGCCGGTCCCCGGGGGCATATCGACGATCAAATAGTCCAGATCCTTCCAGTTCGTCTGGCGCAGCAACTGCTCCAGCGCCTGCGTCACCATCGGGCCGCGCCAGACCATGGCTTGGTCGGCATCGACCAAAAAGCCGATCGACATCACCTGCAAACCGTGTCCGATCATCGGCGCCATGGTTTTGCCATCGGCACTGTCAGGCCGGCCGTCAATGCCCAACATGGTCGGCTGGCTGGGGCCATAAATATCGGCATCCAACATGCCGACCTTGGCGCCTTCGGCGGCCAAGGCCAAGGCCAAGTTGACCGCCGTGGTGCTCTTGCCCACCCCACCTTTGCCCGAGGCCACCGCGATCAGGTTTTTCACGCCCGGCAAAAGCTGCACACCGCGCTGCACCGCGTGCGCCACGATGGCGGTCGAAAAACGCACCGTGACCTCGCTCACCCCCGGCACAGTGCGAGCCGCTGCGCTCAACATGGCTTCCAAATTCGGCCAGAGGCTGCGGGCCGGGTAGTTCATCTGCACCTCCAACGACACAGACGAGCCTTGGATACGCAGATCGCGCACCTGCCGGGTCGAAACGAAATCGCGCCCTGTTTGGGGATCCAGCACCGTTTGCAACGCGGCAAGAAGGGCAGTTTCAGTCACGGTAGAAGAAGAGAACATGAGGTGATTGAATAGAGTGGTGAAGCGACATCATTGACCGCGCGCAGTCTAGCGGAGCCCGCCTAAAATCGCCCCCTCCTGCCTCAAGGCCCTAGAACAGACACCGCCCATGACCCGCCAGCTTTTTGTCACCACTGCCCTGCCCTACGCCAACGGCCACTTCCACATCGGCCACATCATGGAATACATCCAGGCCGACATTTGGGTGCGATTCCAGCGCATGCAGGGTCATCAGGTGCATTTCTGCGGGGCCGACGACGCCCACGGCGCGCCGATCATGATCGCGGCTGAGAAAGTCGGTAAAACACCGCAAGCCTTCGTGGCCGACATCGCCGCCGGTCGCAAGCCGTACCTCGACGGCTTTCACATCAGCTTTGACAACTGGCATTCGACCGACGGGGCCGAAAACCACGTCTTGGCGCAAGACATCTACCGGGCGCTGCGTGCTGCGGGTCTGATCGCCGTGCGCTCGGTGGAACAGTTCTTTGATCCGGCCAAGGGCATGTTCTTGCCCGACCGCTTCATCAAGGGCGAATGCCCGAAGTGCGGCGCCAAGGACCAGTACGGCGATTCGTGTGAAGTCTGCGGCGCGGTCTACAGCCCGACCGAACTGAAAAACCCGTTCTCGGCGCTCTCCGGCGCCACGCCGGTGCTCAAAAGCAGCGAGCACTACTTCTTCAGCCTGAGCGATCCGCGCTGCGTGGCGTTCCTTGAAGCGTGGACCCAAGAAAGCGGCAAGCTCCAGCCCGAAGTGCTGAACAAGATCAAGGAATGGTTCACCAAGGATGAGCAAGGCCAAGGCGGTCTGGGTGACTGGGACATCAGCCGCGACGCACCTTACTTCGGCATCGAGATCCCCGACGCGCCGGGCAAGTATTTCTACGTCTGGCTGGACGCGCCGATTGGTTATCTGGCCTCGCTGAAAAACTACTTCGACAAGGGCGGACCGAAAGCCCAATACGGTGAGTCGCGCAGCTTCGAGGACTTCATGGCCGACCCCAGCGTCGAGCAGGTGCATTTCATCGGCAAAGACATCACCTACTTCCACACCCTGTTTTGGCCAGCGATGCTGCACTTCAGCGGTCGCAAAGTGCCCAACAACGTCTTTGTGCACGGCTTCATGACCGTCAACAACGGTGAAAAGATGAGCAAGAGCCGAGGCACGGGGCTCGATCCACTCAAGTACCTCAAGCTCGGCATGAACCCCGAGTGGCTGCGCTACTACATCGCCGCCAAGCTCAACGCACACGTTGAAGACGTGGACTTCAACCCCGAAGATTTCAGCTCGCGGGTCAACGCCGATCTGGTCGGCAAGTACATCAACATCGCCTCACGCGCCGCCGGCTTTTTGGCCAAACGTTTCGGCGGCAAGCTGTCCAGCGATCTGGGCGTGGACGGCATGAGCCTGCTCGAAACCCTGCGGGCCCATCGCCACACCATCACCGAACTTTTTGAGGCGCGCGACTACGGCAAAGCACTGCGCGAAATCATGGCCTTGGCCGACCGCGTCAACGAGTACGTCGATGCCAACAAGCCGTGGGAATTGGCCAAAAAAGAAGGCGCCGAGCAAGTACTGCAAGACGTTTGCAGCGTCTGCATCGAAGCCTTCCGCCTGCTCACCATCTACCTCAAGCCGGTGCTGCCCGCCTTGGCGGCCAACGTCGAAGCCTTCTTGCAGATCGCCCCGCTCGACTTCACTTCGACGGACCAGCTGCTGGGTGCGCACACCATCGGCACCTACAGCCATCTGATGCAGCGCGTCGATCCCAAGCTGCTCGACGCCTTGTTCGAGCCGCCCACCGCCCCGAAGCTGGTGCCCGGTGGTGAAGAGCTCGCCCCCGAGATCAAGATCGACGATTTCACCAAGGTGGACTTGCGCGTCGCCAAGATCCTCAAGGCCGAACACGTCGAAGGCTCTGACAAGCTGCTGCGCCTGACGCTCGACGTGGGCGAAGGCAGCCCCCGCAACGTCTTCAGCGGCATCAAATCGGCTTACAAGCCCGAAGATTTGATCGGCAAACTCACCGTCATGGTGGCCAACCTCGCGCCGCGCAAGATGAAGTTCGGCATCAGCGAGGGCATGGTGCTGGCCGCCAGCCACGCCGATGAGAAAACCCACCCTGGCATCTTCGTGCTGGAGCCCTTCCCCGGAGCCCAGCCCGGGATGCGCATCCGATAAGACGAGACAAGGACCCCACCATGCTGCGCCGCTTTCACCCCTTTCGCCCGCGTCTGCTCGATAGCCTCAAGGGCTACGACCGCACACGCTTTCTGACCGATCTCGGCGCGGGGTTGACGGTCGGCATCGTAGCCCTGCCCTTGGCGATGGCTTTTGCGATTGCCTCGGGCGTCAAGCCTGAGCAGGGCATCTTCACGGCCATCATCGCCGGCTTTTTGATCTCGGCTTTGGGCGGCTCACAGGTGCAGATTGGCGGCCCGGCTGGCGCCTTCATCGTCATCGTTTACGGCATCGTCGAGCGCTACGGGCTGGCGAACTTGCTGATCGCCACCTCGCTGGCTGGCATCCTGCTTTTCTTGATGGGCTGGTTGAAGCTGGGCGCTTTGGTGCGCTACATCCCCGTGTCGATCGTCATCGGCTTCACCAACGGCATCGCGGTGCTGATCGGGCTGTCGCAGGTCAAGGATCTGCTCGGGCTCAAGATCGACAAGCTCCCGGCCGACTTTTTCACCCAGATCGGCACTTTGGCCAAGCACATTGATGGCTTGGATCCCCTTGCGCTGCTGATCGGTTTGGTTTGTCTGGCCATCGTGGTGCTGTGGCCCAAGTCTTACACCATGCCGCAAGCGCCGATGACCCCGCGCGACCACGCCCGGCGTGTCGCTGCCCACGTGCCCGGCACCATCGTCGCACTCGGGTTGGCCACCCTGCTGACCTTTGTGCTTTCGTTGCCGGTCGAGACCATCGGCTCGCGCTTTGGCGGCATCCCGCAATCGCTGCCCAACTTTTCGATGACCGACTTCAGCTGGGCTGGGGCCAAGCAGCTCCTGATTCCGACCATCACGATTGCGCTGCTGGGAGCGATCGAGTCGCTGCTCTGCGCTCGCGTGGCCGACAACATGACCGAGTTTCGCCGCCACGACCCGAACCAAGAACTGATGGCCCAAGGCGTGGCCAATTTCGTCACGCCCTTCTTTGGCGGCATCCCCGCCACCGGCACCATCGCCCGCACCGTCACCAACGTGCGCGCCGGCGCCGCCACACCCATCGCCGGGATCATCCACGCCTTGGCGCTGCTCCTGATCGTCTTGGTGGCCGCACCGCTGGCGCTGCATGTGCCCTTGGCGGCGCTGGCCGGCATTTTGTTGTTCGTGGCTTGGAACATGGGCGAGTGGCGCGAGTTCGTGCGCCTGCGCCATTTCAACCCGGCCTACCGCGTGATCATGGTCGGCACCTTCTTGCTCACCGTGATCTTCGATCTCACGGTCGCGGTCGAAGTCGGCTTGGTGCTGGCCTGCATCTTCTTCATCTGGCGCATGGGCACGCTCTTCGACGTCAGCCCCGTGACCGACCAAGACTTGCCAGCCGGCGTGCATGTCTTTGAGCTCTACGGCTCGCTGTTCTTCGGTGCGGTGGGCAAGATCGAGGATCTGCCCGAAGAACTACCCGCTGGCACGCGCGCCGTGGTGCTGGAGATGCACAAACTGGTGCTGATGGACTCCTCTGGGCTCGACGCCTTGCAGCAACTCTGGCGCACTTTTCAGCGCCAAGGCATCGGCTTGGTGCTGGCCAACGTCAACGAGCAACCGCTCTCGCTGATGCGCCGGGTCGGCTTTGACGCCTTGCTGGGTGAAGAAGCCATCGTGCCCAGCGTCGGCGCAGCGCTCGATCAGGTGCGCTGATCAAGCGCTGATCAAGTGCGCTGAGCCAGCGCCAGCTCGTCCAAGAACGCTTCTTGGACCGCGCTTGAACGGGCCAGCGCAGCTTGGGCGGGCTCACCAAATTCAGCCGTTTCCGCCGCGTTGCGCAGGCGAGCCGCAAGGCCATCGCCCGTCGCCACCGGCCCGGCGCCCAGCTGAGCACGCGCCAGCCGATCACCGCGCTCGGCCTTGCTGCGCACATCGAGCCACAAGCCGTGCGCGGCAATCCACGGCCGCACAAAGGCCAGCATGTCGGCCGCCCGGCCTTCGATCAGCTCAAACTCCAGCTCGCACACCGCCAAACGCTGCCCGGCAGCAGCGATGCTGCCTTCATCCAGCGCCAGCTCGATCAAGGCCCCGCCATGCTGCACACGCACCCATGTGCGCTGGATGTCGGTGGTGAAGCGCACCGTCAAAGCTTGCTCAGGCGCCGCCGCCAGCGCACGCACCAAGGCCTCGCCGGCGGGGGTGCCCGCATGGCGCTCCACCTTGGGCACCGGCTCTTGATCCGGCCCTTCGAGCGCTGAAGCATCCAGCTCGACGTTGTGCTCCAAGCGCGTCATCACATCGTCACCCCGCCCTTTGAGGGTCTGCACCCACGGCCCACCTTCGCGACGCAAGCGCCATGCAAGCCCCTTGGCGCCCAAACTGCGCTCGGGGGTATCGAGGTAGCGTGCCTGCAACGGCAACACAGCCAGCGGCCCGAGTCGAGCAAGATGCTCACGCACACCCGCCAAACGCTCGGCGGGCTCAGCGGGGATCTGATACTTGAGTTCGATTTCAGTCGTCATGGCGCAGGATTGTGACGGTACGACTCACCCCCTTGAACCGGATCTTGCCAAAACAACAACCGATTGCTCGCGGTATCAAACTTCCACGCTGAATTCCATGCGTTGGCCGTAGCGTTGATTTCACGCACCGTGCGTGCCCCGATGCCACAACCTGTCTGCCCAAGGAATCACAACGACATTCCCTGAATGAAACGCAACAAAGATCGCTGCATCAATCCAGACTGAAGAGGTCAGGATTGGCCTACCCGAAAGCACAAGCGGCAGCAAATAGCAGGCAATCAGCGTGACACCCATCAGCCCCGAAGTCTTGCCAAGACCACGGTTTCTTTTCAATTCGACCAAGCACGAAAACACGTCTAGGCACACGCCAATCCCCACAACGATCAGTACAAGGGATGACATCATTTCTTGCATACACCTCGTCGAGGCTTTCCGAATAGCTTGGGTGACAAGATGAGTGCTCCGGCGATCCATGCGAAGAACATATAGCTGCCTATCGCTCGAATCCCTAGCCCTAACGGGCAGCAGCTTTGCAGCCTAGTCATCGCTATAAGCCACAGTACTGGCACACCAACCACGAATACCCATGCAAACATTCGTGCAATCAGACGGAGCGAACGTGAGTGCGTCCCGTTTTCCTCTGCCCCCAAGAAGAACAACCGTGGATGTCTGACCAACAGAATCGCACCGGCAATCAGAGCGACCATCCCCACACAAGAGAGCAACAGCGCCAAGCTCCCATCATTACTTCGACGATAGAAGTCGGCAACGATTGCTAGGACGAGCCCAACGTGCCCCATCAAACCCAGCACGATGCTACGAGGCGAGCGATCAGTCATAGCTATCTCCAGACCCGCCCTATCGGATCCGATTGCAGATACCTCCCCGTCACCGGGTCGTAGTCCCGGTGGTGGTTTTGGAATAGGCCGGGGTATGCGCTCGGTGTCGGCCCTTCGACAAGCTCAGGGCGAACGGGGTGGTGGGGTTTGGGTGCGGCATCCAACAAGCGCATGGGGCGCAAAGCTATCACATCAACGGCACCACTCCCCTCGCCCGCGCCTGCTATCCATTACCCACAAGTTGATTGAACTCTGTGGCGAAGTGTCTAAGCTGAACAGAGGGCAGCAGGAGTGTGGTGATGACGTGGGCAGCAGAGGAATTGCGAACGGTGGATCTGGGGGATGCGAG
>NZ_JBFPHB010000036.1:0-14420 GCF_041083635.1 Leptothrix ochracea | reverse complement strand
TTTGCTTGACCGAATGCGGCAGGACATTCGGCGTTTTTGAGTCAGCTGGCGGTTGGGCGCACGGTGGGGGCTTCGACAAGCTCAGCCCGAACGGGGGGAGGCCAAGCCCTTCGACAGGCTCAGGGCGAACGGGCTGGGTGCTGCGTGGTTTTTTGCTCCCCCTTTGAAAAAGGGGGCTGGGGGGATTTGTGAAGAGTGGGCCGGGGGTGGGGCCGGGGGCGGCAGCAGCGGATGCTTATCGGCAGTTGCGCCACGTCCAGCACTGGGCACGACTGAATGAGGATTCGACCCAGCTGGAGATTGCCTCTATGGGGGGCTTGGCGGACCAACGTGCTGTTGTGCTGCGTCTTTGGATGGGGGTGTTCGGGGTGTGATGCTGGCGTAAGGACGGCGGATGGGTGTCGTAGGCGCTGATGCGGTCGATGCCATGCCTGACCGGGGTGTAGCCATAGTCCGTCGAAAGCACGATCAGAGCGACGAAACAAAGCAGGAGTGTGGGGCTTCGCATGGGGGGCTCTCCGATCGGGGTGGCGGGTATGAAGAGCCTTTATAAAGGTGGGCCGATCACGCCAGAGTGACCGTTTCCTTACCGGGCAGGATCCGACTCAGAGGGTGTGACGCTGTACACAGCAAGTGTTGTTCACAGGATGCGTATTCACAGGGGCTGTAACACCAGATCGACCACCGTCGGGCCGCTTTGGTGCAGAGGACAGTTGCCAACGTTGTTCTGGTAGAACGCATCGAACCTGACCGTGCTGGGCTGATAGCCCGAAGCCGCCACGGCAAAGGTGTAGGGGCCCTCCAAGGTGGCAAAGCCGCAAGGTGGGCTGCATTGCAGGGTGTTCGCGCCCGCGCCCGTCCCCATTTGAATGCCGAAGGCCAAGCTTGATGGCACGGTTTGAAGGTCAAGCGATTGCCCGGAAACCGCCACATTTGACAGTGTCAGGGTTGGGATGGGGGCCAGGGTCAGGGCATTTTTGGCCGAGGCCAGCCTGAAGACCGGCTCTGTTTGATAGGCCACACAGACCCCGACCGAGGAGGAGCCATTGCCGCTCCCGATCGGCGCGGGTCCGGGAGCATTCCCTCCACAGGCCACAATGAACAGCGCAAGAGTCAGTCCGGAGACGAGGGGGAGTCGGTGCAGCATGGGGGGCTCCTTGAGCCTTGGGTTAAATCTCCACTTTCGAGCCCAGTTCGACCACGCGGTTGGTCGGCAGGTAGAGGAAGTCTGCCGCACCGGAGGCGTTGTGGTGCATCCCGGCGAAGAGTTTTTCGCGCCACATGGCCATGCCATCCCCGGCCGTCGGAATCACGATGTCACGCGACAAGAAATAGCTGGTGTCCATGTCGTCGAGGGGGACACCTCGGCCACGCAACAGTTTCAGGGCCTCAGGGACATCGGGGTCATTTTTGAAGCCGTAGTTGAGCGTGACTTGCCAGCAGTCATGGCCGAGGGGATCCATGGCGATCCGGTCGTCAAAGCCGATCCACGGGATGTCGTGATGGCGCACGGTGACAAACAGGTTGTGCTCGTGCAGCACTTTGTTGTGCTTGAGGTTGTGCATCAAGGCATTGGGCGTCAGGCCTTGCTCGGATGAGAGAAAGACGGCGGTGCCACTCACGCGCACCGGTGGGCTGACGAACACGGCGTCGAGGAAGCTTCTTAGATCGATCGCCTCCGTGCGCAGGTGTTCGCTCATGATGCGGCGACCTTCACGCCACGTGGTCATGAGCGCAAACATGCCGATGCCGATGACGAGCGGAAACCAGCCCCCCGCCAAGAGCTTCAACATGTTCGACGAGAAGAACGCCACGTCGATGACCAAGAAAAAGCCGGTG
This sequence comes from Leptothrix ochracea, assembly GCF_041083635.1. GTDB lineage: Bacteria > Pseudomonadota > Gammaproteobacteria > Burkholderiales > Burkholderiaceae_C > Sphaerotilus > Sphaerotilus ochraceus. Next base: position 12,581 of record NZ_JBFPHB010000036.1, on the reverse strand, counting down.
GCAGCGACGCACAGCGCCCAGTGGTATTTCCAGCCAAAGCGGATGACGTAGAAGGTCATCACGGTCGTGATGGTCATGTCCAGCGTGACCGCAATACCGTAGGCCGAGGCCAAGTTGGACGAGGACTTGAACAGGGCCACGGCCAAGATGATGAAAACGAACAAGCCCCAGTTGACGAACGGCAAGTAGATCTGGCCGGTATCGCGCACGGAGGTGTGCAGCACCCGCATGCGTGGCAGCAAGCCGAGCTGAATCGCTTGCTTGGTGACCGAAAAGGCAGCCGTGATCAACGCTTGAGAGGCGATCACCGTGGCGGCAGTCGAGAGCACCACCAAGGGCAACAGCGCCCAAGCTGGGGCCATGCGATAGAAGGGGTTTTCAATCGCGTCGGGGGCGTCCAGCAGCATGGCACCTTGGCCGAAGTAGTTCACCACCAAGGCCGGCATGACCAAGCCATACCAAGCCAAGCGGATCGGTTTTTTACCAAAGTGGCCCAAGTCGGCGTAGAGCGCTTCACCCCCCGTGACGCACAGCACCACCGCGCCCAAGGCGATGAAGGCCAAGCCCTGATGTTCGGCGAAGAAACCTACGGCGTAGAGCGGGTTGAGGGCGCGCAGCACCGATGGGTTGTCGATCACATGCGGCAATCCCAAGGCGATCAGCACGAAGAACCACACCAAGGTGATCGGCCCAAACGCCTTGCCGATACCGCCGGTGCCAAAGCGTTGCACGGCAAACAGCCCAAGCATCACGACCAAGGTGATGGGGATGATGGCGCTGTGGAGCTGGGGTGCGGCGACTTCCAGTCCCTCGACCGCCGAGAGCACCGAAATGGCCGGGGTGATGACCCCATCACCGTAAAAAATGGCGGTGCCGAACATGCCGACGCTCATCAAGACGCGATGCGTCAGGGGGCGGTCGCTCACGGCATGGGTGGCCAAGGCCAGCATGGCGATCAAGCCGCCTTCACCGTGGTTATCGGCCCGCAAGATCAACAGCACATATTTCAGCGAGACGATGATGGTCATCGTCCAGAAGACCAAGGAGAGCACGCCGAGGATGTTGTCCGGCGTCACCGCGACATGGCCGGTATGGAAGACTTCTTTGAGGGCGTAAAGCGGACTGGTGCCGATGTCACCGTAGACGACCCCGAGGGCGCCCAAGGTCAGGGCAGCCATCGCTTTGGGCGATGAGGAGGCGTCGTGGGAGGAGTCAGAGGTTTGCACCGAGGGCATCCAGTGAGGAGGTAGGCCGCACCAAGGCGTGGGCCCCAGTGCGGGTGGGTCTTGCTGTCGCGCGGTATCTGAGAGCGGTATCTGGCCGGTATCAGTCTTGCTCTTGCAGCATGGGCATGAGTTTCCCAGCCATGTCCAGCGCCATCAAATCATCGCAGCCCCCGATGTGGCTGCTCCCGATGAAAATCTGGGGCACGGTGCGCCGCTGGGTCAACGCCATCATGTGTTCACGCTGGGCATGGTCCAAATCGATGCGAATCTCTTCGATCTGGGTCACGCCACGGCGTTGCAGCAAGGCCTTGGCACGGACACAAAACGGGCAGACAGCCGTGGTGTACATCTTGACGGGCTTCATGGTGCGGCGTTTCGATCGGGTTAGGCCGTCTTTTCGATCGGTAAATGGGCTGATCGCCAAGAGCCCATGCCGCCACCCAGCACCACGACCCGCTCGAAGCCGAGCGAGCGAGCCGTTTTCGCTGCGCGTGAAGCGCGCATGCCCGAGGCACAAACCAGCACCAACGGCAAAGCTTTGTTGGTCGGCAAGCCCTTGGCGCTTGCGCTGAAGCTGCCGACCGGAATGTTGCGCGCGCCGGTCACATGGCCCGCAGCAAATTCGGCCGGTTCGCAGACATCGATGACGACGGCTTTTTCGCGGTTGATCAGGGTCACGGCCTCCTGGGCCGAGATCGAATCGCTGCCACCTTGGGTGAGGGTGGGCCAGAACAGCATGCTGCCGGTGACGAGGGCAGTCACGATCCAGATCCAGTTGTCAATGAGGAAGTTCACGTCAGCAACGGTGGGTGCACCGTGTCCAGGAGGGTTGCGAAGGAGGCGATTATAAAATTTGTCCGTTTAGTCAACCACGGATTGCTTCATGTACAAGCTTGTTCTCATTCGCCACGGCGAATCCACCTGGAATCTTGAAAATCGTTTCACCGGTTGGACCGATGTGGAATTGACCCCAACGGGGGTCGAACAGGCCAAACAGGCCGGCCGTTTGCTCAAGGCCGCCGGCTACGAATTCGATGTCGCCTACACCTCGGTGTTGAAGCGCGCGGTCTGGACCCTTTGGCACACGCTGGACCAAATGGAGCGCACGTGGCTGCCGGTGGTGCACGAGTGGCGCCTGAATGAGCGCCACTACGGCGCGCTGCAAGGCCTCAACAAGGCCGACATGGCCAAGGAGTTTGGCGACGCGCAAGTGCTGGCTTGGCGTCGCAGCTATGACACGCCGCCGCCGGCTTTGGAGGCCAACGATCCGCGCGGTCAGCGCCAAGATGTGCGCTATGCCAAGCTCGACGCCGATCAGATCCCGCTCACCGAGTGCCTCAAGGACACCGTGGCGCGCGTGATGCCGTTCTGGAACAACGATTTGGCCCCGGCTATCAAGGCGGGCAAGCGCATCGTGATGGCCGCCCACGGCAACTCCATCCGTGCTTTGGTGAAGTACCTCGACAACATCGGTGACGACGACATCGTTGGGGTGAACATCCCCAACGGCATCCCGCTGGTGTACGAGTTGGATGACAACCTCAAGCCCATCCGCAGCTATTACTTGGGTGACGCTGAAGCGGCCGCCAAAGCTGCGGCCGCTGTGGCCAATCAGGGCAAGGCCTGATCGAAGAAGGAGACGGGGTCATGCCTAAGTTCGCTGCCAATCTGACGATGATGTACGGGGAGCATCCCTTTCTGGATCGCTTCGGGGCGGCGGCGCGCGATGGCTTCAAGGCGGTGGAGGTTCTCTTCCCCTATGACCATGCGCCCGCTGAGATCGCGGCTCGTTTGCGTGAGCATGCGTTGCAGCTGGTGCTGTTCAATGCGCGCCCAGGTGACTGGGCAGCGGGTGAGCGTGGTTTGGCGGCACTGCCCGGCCGGGAGGCCGAGTTCGCCGCCGCTTTGGATGAGGCGCTGCGCTACGCCCAAGCGCTGGCGTGTCCGCGCTTGCACGTGATGGCGGGCTTGGTGCCTAAGGGGGCGGATGCTCATCTGCGTGCCCAGATGCATCAAACCTACGTGGCCAATTTGCGCCACGCGGTCGGCTTGGCGGCGGCTCAGGGCGTGGCCCTGACCGTTGAGCCGATCAACCCGCGTGACATGCCCGGCTACTTTCTGACCCATCAAGCCCAAGCCCATGCCATCGTGAGCGAAGTGGTGGGCGACAACGATCGTTCAACACTGGGCGTGCAGATGGATCTGTACCACTGCCAGATCGTCGAAGGCGACTTGATGCGCCGCCTAGAGCGCTATCACCACGGTGTGACGCACATCCAGATTGCAGGCGTGCCGGATCGACATGAGCCCGATGTGGGTGAGGTGCGTTTTGAGCCCTTGTTTGCGCAGTTGGATGCCCTTGGCTACAGCGGCTACATCGGCTGTGAATACCGGCCCAAGGGCGCAACTTCGGCCGGTTTGGCATGGTTACGCCCTTGGTGGGCGTGAGCCTACTTAATCAAAGCTTCAGTGATGTATTGCCGCCCAGGCCCCCCGTGAACCGGGTACCAAGGGCCGGTTTCGGGCGATCGGGGTTAACCCGCGTGCGAAGATTGAACCCGTATCTTGATCTTGGGGTTCTGGGGCCAGCCTCGGTTTTGGAGGCACTGTTCAAGGCGAGGCAAAAGCTGCCTGAGCTTGGCCGCCACGCCGGCATTGGCTGCCAGCAGGGTCCAGCCCTCCTCGTCCACCGGGCCTGCCGTGACCGCACGTTGCAGTCCGATGGGCAAGAGGGTGCGAATAGCGTCCATGCGTGCTGACGATTCAGCCAGACGCTGTTGCAAGCGTTGCAACGGCTCACAGCGTGCCAGTGCTTGGTGCATGGGCACGCTGTTGGGGACCGCAGGTCGGGGAGGTTCTGGTTTCACGCAAGGAGTGTAGCGTCGTGGATATTCTGCTGACCCATGGCCGATCGGCCCGGACGCGCAGCTTTCACTTGGAGGCTTGGCAGATCGTTTTGATGAGTTTGCTGGCTTTTCTGTTGATGTTGGTGCTTGCTGGTGCGGTCTATCACCTGATTTTCATGAAAGCGGTGCGCGAAAACTGGCCGGTGATTGGTGATTTGGTGCGCTTGATTGCCAAAGATGAATTTGCGGCCCGCGACAAGTTCTTGCGCGAAAACCTGGACGCCATGGCCCACAAAGTGGGTGAGATGCAAGCCAAGATGGTCAAGCTTGACGCCGTGGGTTCACGGGTGGCCGGTTTGGCGGGGCTGAAACCTGAAGATCTCAAAGCCATGGAGAGCGCTGTGGCGGCTTCCGCCAGCGCCTCTGCGGCGGAACCCTTGGCCCAGCCGGCCTCGGCACCGAGTCGTCCGGCAAGCGGTACGACGTCCATGATCGGCGCTGTCAGTGCCCAAGGCGGGCCTTACATCCCGACGGACGCGCCGTCTTTCGATTTCTTGAATCAATTGATGGACCGCATGGATGAGGTGGCGGATCACCGCTCGGACGTGTTCACGTTGGCTGAGTCGCGCTTGCTGGAAAAGAAGCTTGAAGCGTTGGTCTTGCCAAGCAGCGCCCCGGTGATCGGGCCGATTGGTTCAGGCTTTGGTTTCCGGGTCGATCCGCTGACAGGGCGTTCGGCCCTGCATACCGGACTTGATTTCCCGGCCCACATTGGCACGCCGATTCGCGCGGCGGCCGGTGGGGTGGTGATTTCAACGCTGACGGTACCAAGCTACGGGCAGATGGTGGAAATTGACCATGGCAACCGATTGATCACGCGCTACGCACATGTCTCAGAAGCGCTGGTTGCCCCGGGGCAACTCATCAAGCGGGGGCAATTGATCGCCAAGGTGGGGAACACCGGCCGATCGACGGGGCCGCACCTGCACTTTGAGGTGCTCTACGACGGGGTGCCCCAAGACCCAGGGCGCTTCTTGGCGCGTGGTGAAAAAGCTGAGGCTGGGCCGCAACATGCGGCGGTGGCCCCCAAGGCCGCGAAGAAGCGCAAAACGCGCTGATCCCAATCCACAACAGGGGCGGTGTACACTCGCCCGCTGTTTTGGGGTCATCCGGATGGGCGTCGTGGCGAAATCGGCCCGGCGCCTTCGCTTTTCCCGGATGTGCCTTTTGCTTCATTTCTCAATGTGATTCTTGGTGGAATGCGACCGCCAAGAGTTCTGATGCCAGTGCCTCATGTTGCCCAAGCTCCTCACGAAAATCTTTGGCAGCCGCAACGAACGGTTGCTCAAGCAATATCGGCAAGTCGTCACCCAGATCAACGCCCTTGAGTCGCGCTACGAGCCGCTCAGCGATGATCAGTTGCGTGAACAGACCGCCGAACTGCGTCAAAGAGCTTCGGTTCAAGGTCAGTCTTTGGATGAGTTGCTGCCCGAGGCCTTCGCTTTGGTGCGTGAAGGCAGCAAGCGTGTCCTCAAGATGCGTCACTTTGACGTCCAGATGCTGGGCGGCTTGGCGTTGCACCACCGCAAGATCGCTGAAATGCGCACTGGTGAAGGCAAAACGTTGGTGGCCACGCTGCCGGTCTTCCTGAATGCGTTGTCCGGTAAGGGCGTGCACGTGGTGACCGTGAATGACTATCTGGCTCGGCGCGACGCTGAATGGATGGCGCGGCTTTACAACTTCTTGGGGCTCTCGGTCGGTATCAACTTGCCGCAGATGAGCCGTGAAGAAAAGCAAGAAGCCTACGCCGCTGACATCACCTACGGCACCAACAACGAGTACGGTTTTGACTACCTGCGTGACAACATGGTCTACGAGGCTGCGGACCGGGTGCAGCGCACGCTCAACTACGCCATCATCGACGAGGTCGATTCGATCCTGATCGACGAAGCCCGCACGCCGCTGATCATCTCCGGCCAAGCCGAGGATCAGACCGAGCTGTATGTGCGCATCAACGCGGTGGTGCCCAAACTCAAGAAGCAAATCGGTGAAGAAGACCCGCGCACCGGCGAAGGCGTCATCGAGCCGGGTGACTTCACCTCCGACGAAAAATCCCATCAAGTGGTGCTGACCGAAGCGGGTCACGAGCGCGCCGAGCAGTTGTTGTCGGAAGCGGGCTTGTTGGCTGAGGGCGCCTCGCTCTACGACGCCGCCAACATCACGTTGATGCATCACCTGTACGCAGCGTTGCGGGCGCATCACCTCTATCACCGCGACCAGCACTACGTGGTGCAGCCGGGTGAAGGGGGCACGCTTGAGGTGACGATCGTCGATGAATTCACCGGCCGCTTGATGCAGGGTCGGCGCTGGTCAGACGGTTTGCACCAAGCCGTGGAAGCCAAGGAAGGCGTTGAGATTCAGGCCGAGAACCAGACGCTGGCCTCGATCACCTTCCAGAACTACTTCCGCATGTACGGCAAGCTCTCGGGCATGACCGGCACGGCCGACACCGAAGCCTACGAATTCCAAGAAATCTACGGTCTGGAAACGATCGTGATTCCGCCCAATCGGGTGCTCTCGCGGCGCGATGAGTTGGATCTGGTCTACAAGACCGCCCGCGAAAAGTACGAAGCGATCAAAAACGACATCGCTGATTGCTATGAGCGTGGTCAGCCGGTGCTGGTGGGCACGACTTCGATCGAGAACTCCGAGCTGATCAGCCATTTGCTGGATCAAGCCAAGTTGCCGCATCAAGTCTTGAACGCCAAGCAACACGCTCGCGAAGCCGAGATCGTGGCCCAGGCGGGTCGGCCCAAGATGATCACCATCGCCACCAACATGGCTGGCCGTGGCACCGACATCGTGCTCGGGGGCAATGTCGAAAAGCAGATCCAGATTTTGGAGGCTGATCTTTCCGTTCCCGAGGCCGACAAGGCCGCACGCATTGCCACCCTGCACAGCGAGTGGCAAGGGCTGCATGACCAAGTGAAGGCATTGGGCGGGTTGCGCATCATCGCCACCGAACGCCACGAAAGCCGCCGCATCGACAACCAGTTGCGCGGTCGTGCCGGTCGCCAAGGGGATCCGGGTAGCTCACGCTTTTACCTGTCGCTTGAAGACTCCCTGATGCGGATTTTTGCCGGTGACCGGGTCAAGGCGATCATGGATCGTCTGAAGATGCCGGAAGGGGAGGCCATCGAAGCGGGCATCGTCAGCCGCTCCATCGAAGGTGCGCAGCGCAAGGTGGAAGCGCGCAACTTTGATATGCGCAAGCAGCTGCTCGAATACGACGACGTGTCCAACGATCAGCGCAAGGTGATCTACGCTCAGCGCAATGAGTTGCTGGCCGCGCCGGATCTGGAAGCCCAGATCATGCATTTGCGCCACGGTGCCATGGCCGATGTGGTGCGCACCTTTGTGCCGCTGGATAGCGTCGAAGAACAATGGGATCTGGCGGGGCTGGAAGTCAATCTGCGCGATGAGTGGCACGTCAACGTGGCCCTGCGCGATTTGGTGCAGCAAAGCGAAGCCATTGCCGATCAAGACATCCTGAACGCGGTGGTGTTGGCTGCTGACGAGGCTTTTGCGGCCAAGTTGGAGCTGGCCGGGCGCGATCAGTTCGTCGGGTTCGAGCGCATGATCTTGCTCCAGTCGCTCGATACCCACTGGCGGGAACATCTGGCCGCGCTCGACTACCTGCGCCAAGGCATTCATCTGCGCGGCTATGCGCAAAAGAATCCGAAGCAGGAATACAAGCGCGAAGCTTTCGATCTTTTCAGCCAGTTGCTCGACTCGGTGCGTATGGATGTCACCCGCGTGCTGATGACCGTGCGCATCCAAACCCGCGATGAAGCGGCTGAGGCGGCCCAAGCCATCGAAGCTCAAGCAGCGCATCTGAGCAACATCACCTACACCCATCCGAACGAAGATGGCAGCGTCTCCCAAGAGGCTGAGTCGGCGGTGGCGGCCACTTTTGCCGACGCTTCGGCAGCGATTCCTCGGGTGGGGCGCAACGATCCTTGCCCCTGCGGTAGCGGCAAGAAGTACAAGCAGTGCCATGGCAAATTGAGCTGAACGCAACAATCGCACAGTGGCGTGACGACGGGGACTGACAGTCCCCGTTTTTTCGTCCCAGTTTTGCGCATGCTCTTGGGCATGAACCGTTTCTTGTTGCGCCAAAGCCCCGCTGCCTTTGAAACCCATCGGCTGATCCTTGAAAAAATTTCTCTGGAGCACGCTGAGCCGCTGTGTGAAGCCGCGCAGCGCTCTCGGGACAACTGGTCGTTCATCGACTGGGCCCATCAGTCGCACTGGACCCCGGCGCGGGCGCGCGACTTTTGCCGTATCACGCGTCACGCGATGGAGCGCGATGCCACGGTGTTGAGCTACATGGTGTTTGAGCGGCCGGAGCGCCGTGCGCATGCTTTGGGTCGCGGGCGCTTTGTCGGCATGATCGACTTGCACAGTTTTGACACCAGCACCTCGCGTTGTCAGCTCGGCTATGTGGCCGATGTCGCCATGCAAGGGCGCGGTTTGATGCGTGAAGCGGTGCAGGCGGTGATGGATCAGGCCGAGGCGTTGGGGATGGGGCGTTTCGAAGTGTGGTGCGATACGCGCAATGTCCGCTCCATTCGTTTGGCCGAGCGGCTCGGTTTTGAGCGTGAAGGCGTGTTGCGTGCCGCCGTGCAGCTCGATGGTCGGTCCGTGGATCAGATGATCTTGGCTCGCAGGGCAACATCGATGGGGCAACAAGGGCCACTGCGGTCCCTACAATGAGTCCCCTCTTTTGCCTGATTGCTTTGCTGCCATGCCTGTTCATCTTGCTGCTCCGAATCCCGCCGACCTTCATCCCGTGCCGGGCGTGGAAATTGGTATCACCCAAGCCGGTATTCGCAAGGCCAACCGCCGCGATCTGAGCGTGTTTCGCCTCGTCGCAGGTTCCAGCGTGGCCGGTGTGTTCACCAAAAACCGTTTCTGTGCTGCGCCGGTGCAACTGAGTCGCGCCCATCTGGCGACCGGCTCGATCCGCGCCTTGGTGATCAACACCGGCAATGCCAACGCGGGCACCGGCGCTGATGGCCTCAAACGCGCCAGCGAGGTCTGCCAAGCCGTGGCGGGTTTGCTCGGCGTGCACGCTGAGCAAGTGCTGCCGTTCTCGACCGGCGTGATCATGGAAACCCTGCCCAGCGAGCGCTTGATCGCGGGCTTGCCGGCTGCGGTGGCCGACTTGAAGACCGATCAGTGGGCTGTGGCGGCCGAAGCCATCATGACCACCGATACACTGCCCAAAGGCACCTCGCGCCAAGTGCAGATTGGTGGCCGCACCGTCACCGTGACCGGCATCAGCAAGGGGGCCGGCATGATCCACCCCAACATGGCGACCATGCTGGGCTATGTGGCGACCGATGCGGTGATTGATCCGGCGCTGCTTCAGCCGCTGCTCAACGACGTGGCTGACTTGAGCTTCAACCGCATCACCATCGACGGTGACACCTCGACCAACGACAGCTTCATCCTGATGGCGACCCATCAGGCCGGTCACGCACCGATCACGGCGCTTGATTCGGCCGAAGGGCAGATCCTGCGCGAAGCCGTGCTGGCGGTGTCACAGCACTTGGCCCAAGCCATCGTGCGTGACGGCGAAGGGGCCACCAAGTTCATCACCATCCGCATCGACGGGGGCCAAAGCGTCGAAGAATGTGCCAAGGCGGGCTACGCCATCGCCCATTCACCGCTGGTCAAGACCGCATTCTTCGCCAGCGACCCGAACTTGGGCCGCATCTTGGCGGCGGTGGGTTACGCCGGCATCGACGATCTGGATCAGAACCTGATCGACTTGCATCTTGATGATGTGCATGTGGTGCGTGAAGGCGGTCGTCATCCCGCTTACCAAGAAGCCGACGGTCAGCGCGTGATGAAGCAAAGCGAGATCACCATCCGCATCGATTTGCACCGGGGCCAAGCCACCACCACGCTGTGGACCTGCGACCTCTCGCACGACTACGTGACGATCAACGCTGACTACCGCAGTTGATCAGCGTTGATGGCGCCCTTGCTTGACGGCTCGGCTTGGGCCTTGCTTGGGCTGGCGGCGTTTGCCGCTGGCGTGGTCGATGCCGTGGGCGGCGGCGGCGGGCTGATTCAAGTGCCCGCGCTTTTTGCCTTTCTGCCGGGTGCGCCGCCGGCTTTGCTGTTTGGCACCAACAAGATGGCGTCCTCGGTGGGCACAGCCGGGGCTGCGTGGCAATACGCCGGCTCGGTCACCCCGCCTTGGCGGGTGGTTGCCGCCAGCATGCTGGCGGCTTTTGTGGCGGCTTGGCTGGGCGCTTTGGCCTTGGCGATGATCCCCACTGAGCCGCTGCGCAAGGCTTTGCCTTGGTTGCTGCTGGCGCTGCTGATCTTCACGGTGTTGGGCTCAGGCGGCCTGCACCATCAACCGAAACACGCGCCTCAGCGTGAACTCGGGTGGGCCACCGCTGGCTCCGGTTTGATCGGTTTTTACGACGGTGCTTTTGGGCCCGGTGCCGGAGCGTTCTACAAGATGCTTTTTGTGCGCGGCCTGGGCTTTGATTTTCTTCACGCTGCTGCGCCCTCCAAGTTCGCCAATCTGGCCTCGAACCTCGGGGCTTTGATGGTTTTTGCTTGGCAAGGCCAGATCCACTGGCTGCTGGGCTTGGGGATGGCGGTCAGCAATTTCGCTGGGGGTCAGCTTGGCAGCCGTCTCGGGCTGAAATTCGGCAACCGACTGATTCGTCGCGCCTTCGTGTTGTTGGTGGGTGTTTTGATCGTTAAAACATTTGGGGATGCTTATCTCTGAGTCCGTGGAGCTTTTTGATGCTTGAGATGTTGTTTTTGTACGATTTTTGATCCTCTGGAAAAGATCAATGTCATGAAAAAAGTCACATGACTCAACGGTCAAACAGCATCACTTTTGAGCGCCACAAAGACAAACGGCGGGCTTCTTGGCCCGCCGTTTGTTGTGTGCAGTCAACAGTCGTTCAGTCTTTACTTGGTTGGGGTGTCATGGCCACCAGCACACCATCACGGTGCACAAGGTGATGCCAGAAGGCTGCAGCGATATGCAAAACCACCAAAGCCAACATGCCCCATGCCAACCAAACGTGGTAATCCGTCAGGGTGTCCGCCAAATCAGCGTCAGCTTCGGTGATGTTTGGCAAGGGCATCAAACCCAGCAGATGAAGACTGGTTTCATGGGCGCTGCAAACCGCCCATCCAAGAATGGGTAATGCGGCAAGCATGAAATAAAGGCTTATATGGGCCATGAGTGCGGCAAATCGCATGATTTTTGAGGCATGCGTGGCGTAATCAACCATGCCCGTGCGCAATCTGATCGCTAAACGTAGTACCAAACCCACAAGAATGATCAATCCTGCTTGACGATGAAGGTCCATCAACAGGATTCGGAAGGATTGAATCTCCACCATTTCACGCAAAAGAACGGTGCCTGCTGCGACCCCCATGAGCAGTGCACTAAACCAGTGCATCGCGATGATCCAAGGTGAATGCCTGGGGTGATCGGCGCTGGATGCATGGTTTGTAAGGCTGGAACGACCGAACGATACGGCTTGGGTCAATTCAGTGTGCACGGCAATATTCCTTGTCTGGTGAGCGAAGTGGGTGGGGTCAAGTAAGCTTAAGGAAAGCCCCGTTGATTCATTTCAGATTAAGCTTTCTTCATGAAAGACGTCAAATCACTTGATCTATCGCAAAGGTTGATGGGGCTTGACGAGTGAACCAACCCTGTATTGAAATGCCGCACCATGATTAAATTTCTTAACAAACTTAGCCGGAACCGCAGCTCAATGCTTCTCACCTGTTTCGTGAAGCGAAGTTTGCAAGCGGTCATCGTCGGGGTGATATCGATGCCGGTGTGGTCGATCGATGTCGGTGCCGCTGAGCAACTGGCCAAAGACAGTGGGTGTACCAAGTGTCATGCGGTTGACAAAAAAAAGGATGGACCCGCCTATCGCGATGTGGCTGCCAAGTTTCGTGGCACACCGGATGCCGAGGCAAAAATCATCCACCACATAACATCAGGTGAAAAGGTCAAATTCCCCGATGGCCATCAAGAAGACCACAAGAAAATAAAGACCAAAGATGTTGCCGAGATTAAAAATCTCATCGCTTGGATCCTCTCCCTTGAGGGTGGTACCAAGTACTGATTGATTCTTGCCCAATAGATTCCGAGCTGCATGCTCTGTGTATGCGGTTAGGCCGCTGCTTGGGTTTTTGATGACTGTTTGAGAGGTTTTATGAAAATATTTAAATCGCTGGTGGCCAGTGCCTTGGTGGTTGCTGGTTTATGGGGGCATGCTTGGGCATCCACCCCAGATCAAGCGGGGGCTCGACCTGTCGCTGCCGCTAACGCAGACGCTGTGTGCACGAAGTGCCACGACGAGAGCGAAGCCAAGCCGCTGCTGTCGATCTATCAAACCAAGCACGGGGTGCGGGCCGATGCGCGCACGCCCAGCTGCCAGAGCTGCCACGG
>NZ_JBFPHB010000024.1:0-81151 GCF_041083635.1 Leptothrix ochracea | reverse complement strand
CACACTTATCGGCTGCAAATTTTTAAAGAACTTCTCGCCGTCTTGCGAGTCGCTAATCAGTCAGTGATCAGCAGAGAAACGAGATTTTGCCTGTAAACGTAATCCCTGTCAAGGGTGTGGGTATTAAAAGTTCTTCCGGGTCGCCCAACTCAATTGGGCAATCGCAACCACCGTTTCAACCAAATCCTCGATCGCCTCATCCAAAGTCGCCAGAGGATGCTCTTGATCCAGAGCCTCGGTGCACGCCAACTCCTCCTCCGTTTGCTCCGGCAAATGCCGTAACAAGCAAGCCATCAGATCAGGCAAGCCCGGGGCACGCAGATCACCCAAACCCGGGAACAGGTCCTGCGCATGCTCAAACCCAAGCACCCAGCCGCCTAACGCCTCCTGAATCGCCGACTTACCACGCAATACGGGCGCGCCGCGAGCATCCGTCGGCACAGCAACAATCGGACTAAACCAACCATCACCGGATAAAGCAACCTCCATCGCGGCATACCGCCTCAAGACCAGCGCAGCAAGCCCAGGAGCCCGCGACCGACCCCAATCAGGGTGCCCATCCTCAAACACCCCCGCACCCGACTCACCAAAATTCCAATCAAAAACCGCCGGCAACCATTGAGCAGGCATCACCGGATGGGGCGATAACAGAACACCACACAAGAACCCATCCAAAGAAACGATATCCAACGGCTCCAGATACGGGGGCAACGCCATCAACCCATCCTCAAGGATCGCCAACTCCGCCTCCAGAAGATCACCCCGACCCCGCATATCCACGCTGCTCATGACACCCACCTAAAGACAAATCACAGGCGACGATCAGATCATAAATTCCACACTTTGGCCCCGATTCACGCATAAAAAAACCACCTGCTCATCGCAGGTGGTCAAAGACGAAAATAGCTCGCCACTTCAAATCAAGCTAGGGCTTCGCAGGCTTTTTATCAATGATCCGCGTAAGACACCCACCCAACCAGAAGCAAAATTATCAAGAGTCGTTCCGTGTGACAGCAACGGAAGCGACTTTACAAAAACACTTTTCATAGAGACATCCCCATTTCGGTGGAGCATGCGTAACAAAAAGCAACAGAATCAAGGGCCCAAGCCGCACCCACAAACACCCAGCACCGAGAAGCCCATGAAAAAAGCCAGCACCACAAAATAGTGCTGGCTTTTTATTTGGTGCGGCTGGCAGGATTCGAACCCACGACCCCTTGGTTCGTAGCCAAGTACTCTATCCAACTGAGCTACAGCCGCTGAAGTTCATAACTATAGCACGGATTTTTTAGTGGTCAAGAAATTTTGATCACTTCATCAAAACAATTTTGAGCGCGCTCCAAATCACCCTCTCGCTCGGCCAAATGACCAAGAGCCCGCCATGCCTTCATACGTGTCGCAACATCAGCCTTGGTTGATCCCGCCGTAAATTCCAGCAACCGCCGCGCTCGCCCCCAAAGCTGTCGCTCGATCAAGGCCGCTCCAGCCGCATAGGCCACCATCGGATCCTGTGGGCAGGCCTCCACAGCCGCTTCTAAGAGGCCCAGCCAATCCGCAGGCAATTCATCAAGCACCAAAACCAAGGCGTGAGCCAATGCCGCGCGTTCGAGCTGACCGTAACCCGAGCATTGCTCCCAGTGCGGCTTGAGCCAGAGTCGGGCATCCGTGGTATTTCCAAACCCTGCTGCACGCTCAACGGCTCGCGCGGCCACCATCGGATCCCGTCGATCCGAGGGTTCGAGGTCGTTCCAAATCCGCTGCACCTGATCAAAATCACGCCCCGCATCGATGGTTTCCAAGGCCAGCGAACGCAAGAGGCCCTGTGCAGCCAATGGAGCGAACCCTTGGTGCTTGGCCAACAATCGCGCGGTATGCAGCGCCTCCTTCGGCTCTCGTGCCAAGCGCGCCGCCTGCAAGCGCAAGCGCAAGGCCTGCGTACGCCGACCAACACCCGGGGAAAGGACCGCCAACTCCTGCATCGCCCGGGAGGCATCCCGATCATCCAAGGCCCACTCAATGGCCAGAAGGTGCGCCCCTTCGGCAATCGTTGTGCTTTCAGACCGGTTTGCCACCAGAGATCGAACACGCTCAATCGCCGCATCACGACGCGAACGATCTTGTAATCGATGCAGACTGTGCGCCGCCAACAGCTGCATCAAAGCCAGAGACTCCATATCCGAGGACAACTCAGGGGTGGACTCATGCAAGCTCATCGCTCGACGGGCGGAACGGTAGGCACGCGTGTATCGGGCGGCAAAGAAATAGGCCAATGACTCCCGAAATGCCGCCTGTGCAGCCAACTCGCGACGTGAACTGCGCCAAGCCTGTGCACGGCGCGGCAAATCGATCAATGTTGTCGAAGCTCGAATCACCGCAAACCCGACCAAAAGGACCGCCAACAACAACACGATGGCAAAGTTCAGGCCCAGTTCAATCCGATAGGGCGCCCAGTAAATCGACACCAATCCATCGTTGAGGCCAAACGTCTCCGCCGAGACAGCCGCCAGAACAAACAACAACAATAGCCAGACAATGCCTCGCACAGCCGCCCCTTCATTGGCTTTCAATGACCCGCCGTTGCCGCCGCGATGGCCGCAAGGGTGGCTTCTGGCTTGGGCACGCCCACTTGCTGGCTTTGGGTGGTCACCTGCTTGAGGGACTCCAACACCACTTGGGTGCGCCGCGATCCAAGATCAAAGTAGCGTCCCAAGGTTTGAGTCACTTGCATCAAGTCAGCACGAGCCACATCGGATTGATGGGACAAGAGCGCCAACCGTGCATTCATCACCCTCAATTTCAGGTTTTCTCGCAGGAAATACGCTTGGTCCGGTGCAATCAGCATGGCCTCAGGGCGATCGATGCGAGTGACCCGAATCAGCCCCTTCATATCGTTCCAAATCTGATGGGCCAAAGACTGACCTTCCGAAAACAACGGCCCCCAACCAAGAGAACTGCCCCCCCCTTTGGATGCAGCCCCCCCCACCATCGGTGCAGTCGTAGTCGTGGTCGCAGCAACGTTTATAGAGGGTCCTGGCGTTTGAGGTCGCGCCTCCAACTGATTGAACATGGGCAATTCATCGATCAGCCGCACGACTTCATCCAATCGAATCAGCAGCGCACCCACATCGGCAACACCAACGCTGCGGATGCGATCTAAATCACCCGCGATGGCACGACGGACCCGCTCTAAACGGGGTTGATTCACGCGTGTCAGCCGTTCATCAGCGGCACGCAGTGCTGCCACCAAAGGCTCGGCGCTGCCCGTGATGGCTGTCTGCTGCAAGGCCACCCGCAATCCGGCGTCTACATCGGTCAATAGATTTTCATCGCGCGAACGGGCCAGCGACTGCATCAATTCTTCAACTTGCGTGCGCTGCAAGGCGACTTCAGCCAGTCGGTTTTCCAGCAACGACACCTTCGCCGCCGCATCTCGGGTCTGGTCTTGCGCTTGGCGAGCCAGTAAACGCGCCTCACCAGCTTGATCCGCACTGGTTTGCTGCCGCCGAACAAGCTCTTGTTCGAGGGTCGCAAACTGATCTTTCAGCGACCCAACGCTCCAAAGGGCCGCACTACTCACCAGCAACCCCACACCCAACACAACCGCCGCCCAGACGGGTGATTGGCGCGCGATCAAACCCTGTTGGCCAGCAGTGGGAGCAGCAGACGTGCCCGCGCCCGATGGCATCGGGGATCGAACATCCAAGGGAGAAGGCGCATTTGAAGGCACCGAAGGTAAGCGATCTGGTGAATGAGAAGAGGGCTCGCCAATGGCAGGACGAGTCGGCTCGAACGCGGGGCGATCAAGCGAAGGGGGCTCGGCCAGCACCGAGTCACGACGAGGAGAAGACGTTTCGTTCACGGGGCAATGGGCGGGGAAGGGACGACCGCAGATGCGCGATTGTATCGATCAAGGCGGTGTATCACGATCTGCATGTAAAGCGTGAATGATCTGAGCAGGATCCGGGACGGACAAACGAACGGCGCTAAATCCATGCTCCAACGCAGTTTGAGCAATCCGCTCATGCGTAGCAACCACCATGGCGGCACGCACACCCGCAAGGTCATCGGAAGCACGGGAAGTGGCATGCAGCACATGCTGCATCAGATGACGAATGGCTTCTGAGCTGCTGAAAAGCCACGCATGGCGGCCAGGGTTTGCCGCCAACTGCGCCACAAGTGCGCTCGCAGCCGCATCCCACACAGGCCCGAGTCGCTGGTAAGCGCACAACGCGTGGACATCCGCTCCATGCTGCTGAAGGGTCTCCGTGAGCCAATCGCGACCGGCTTCGCCGCGCACAATCAACACTCGCTGCCCAGCCCAGTGCAGGCTCACCAACACTTGCGTCCACAAGGCCTCAGCATCAAATTGGGGTGACTGGGGTGACGGCGCGGCGATCCGTGCTTGGGGAACTCCATGGGCTTGCAACGCCGCCACCGTGCCCATACCTGTCGCCCCCGCCAAGGTCAGCTCAGGCCAAGACGCGCCGGCCGGCCGGCGCTGGAAAAACTGAGCCACCGCATTGGGACTGACAAACATCACCAACCGATGTGCCGCCAATGTTCGCCAAGCCTCGGCAGCAAGATGTGCGTGTGCCGGGGCCCCCTCAATGCGCAGCAGCGGCAGCGCCATCGCCGGCTGCTGCAAAGCATGCAAACGCGCGACCCAAGCGTCAGCCTGCGGCTGGGGCCGGGTCACCACCAAAGTCACAAAGCGACCCGCTGGCGGCATGAAGAAAACTCAGTCTTAGGCCGTCGCCGACGGCAAAGCGGCCAACAGCGCATCGCCACCTTGGCTGCGCAATTGCGCCACCACCGCCAGACCCAGCGCTTCAGCTTGCTCAGTGGTGATCACTTCTGCTTGGGCCATCGCACGGACCAAAGGGACCGTGGCATCGCCCGGATGACCAAGAAGTGCATCCAACTGCAAGACCGAACCGTTCCAGCGCGCGTGAGCCGCCAAAGGCATGCTGCAACTGCCTCCCAAGGCCCGCGAGACGGCACGTTCGGCGTGCACGGCCAACCAAGTCGGTTGATGGGTCAGGGTTTGCATGGCGGCGGAGATTTCGACAGCATCTTGACGAATTTCCAAGCCCAAAGCCCCTTGCCCAGCTGCTGGCAACATTTCATCGAGTTCCAGGCAGCTGCGAATGCGCTGCGCCAATCCAAGCCGTTTCAAACCAGCTGCGGCCAAGATGATGGCGTCGTACTGACCTTCATCGAGCTTGCGCAGGCGCGTATCCAAGTTACCGCGCAAAGGCTGCACATCCAAATCGGGCCGACGGGCTTTGAGCTGCACCACCCGCCGCAGACTGGAGGTTCCGACACGAGCACCGTGGGGCAAATCAGCCAAGCAAGCGTGGTTGTTCGAGACAAAGGCGTCGCGGGGATCTTCTCGGTCCAAAACCGTCACCAACACGAAGCCTTCGGGCATGTCCATCGGGACGTCTTTGAGCGAGTGCACGGCCAAATGGGCCCGACCCTCTTCAAGCGCCACCTCCAGTTCCTTGACGAACAGCCCCTTACCACCCACCTTGGACAAGGCGCGGTCAAGGATCTGATCGCCACGGGTCGTCATGCCCAACAAATCAACCGACCAGCCGAACCGAGCGGCCAACAGGTCACGGACGTGCTCGGCTTGCCACAGGGCCAGACGACTTTCACGGGTAGCAATGGTGCAAGAAAGGGTGTGCGTAGTCATGGCGCTATTGTCCCGCATGTCGCACCACGATCAGCGCACGCACGGATGGTAGGATGTGATCAGAAACAAAGTTACCAACTTTTCCTGTTTGAGGTTTCAATGCCACGCGCCAAAAGCACGCTACCGACACCCCCAGAAACCTTGCTCGACACGGAGGCCATGCAAGCCAGTGCTGCTGAAAAGAATCGACCCTTGGTCGAAGACATTCGACTGCTGGGTCGTTTGCTCGGCGACGTGATCCGCGAACAGGAAGGTCAAGCCGCCTTCGAGCTGATTGAGCGCGTGCGCCAACTCTCGGTCGCCTACCGACTCAAGCGCGATTCCAGCGCCGGCAAGGCGTTGGATCGCTTGTTGAAAAATCTGACCGGCGACCAAACCGTCAGCGTGATTCGCGCCTTCAGCTATTTCTCGCATCTGGCCAACATCGCCGAAGACCGCCACCACGTGCGTCGGCGAGAACACCATGAGGAACAAGGCCATCTGCACGAAGGCTCGCTGACCATGAGTTTCGAGCGCTTGGCCCAAGCCAATATCCACGCTGATCAAATCGTTCATGCGCTGGACCACGCCTACATCTCGCCCGTCCTGACGGCACACCCCACCGAAGTCCAACGTAAAAGCATTTTGGATGCCGAACGGGCGGTGGCGGAACTGATTGGCCGACGGGACACCCTGGGTTCAGCCTCTGATCGACGCGACAACGAAGAATTTTTACGCGCGCGGATCACCCAGCTGTGGCAGACCCGCATGTTGCGCTACACCAAGCTCACGGTTTCAGATGAGATTGAGAACGCGCTGAGCTACTACCCCGCGACCTTTCTGACCCAGTTGCCCCGGCTCTATCGCGAAATCGAACAAGCCTTGCCTGGCCACCCCATTCCGAATTTCTTGCGCATGGGCCATTGGATCGGTGGCGACCGCGATGGCAATCCCAACGTGACCGCCGACACGCTTAAACGTGCGCTCTCTCGGCAATGCGAAACCGCGTTGCGCTACTACTTGACGGAAGTGCATGCTCTCGGAGCCGAGCTGTCGGTGTCACAGATGCTGGCACCTGTCACCGCCGCCATGCAAGCGCTGGCGACCCAATCGCCAGATCAGAATGCCCATCGCGAAGATGAGCCTTACCGTCGTGCGCTGATCGGTATCTATGCCCGCTTAGCCGCCACGTTGATGGCCTTGACCGGCACAGAGGCCCTGCGCCATGCGGTTGCCCCCCAAAAACCCTACGCTGACGCCGAGAGTTTCTTGGCTGATCTGCGCACGATTGAGGCCTCGCTCAAGTACCACCACGCTCAAGCCATGATCGTGCCGCGTTTGGCCCCGCTGATGCGGGCGGTGCAGGTGTTTGGCTTTCACCTCGCCACGGTTGATTTACGCCAAAGCTCGGATCAACACGAAGCGGTGGTGGCGGAGTTACTGCGCGCGGCCAAGGTCGAAGCGGATTACAGCGCGCTGGATGAGGCCGCTCGCCGTGACTTGCTGCTACGCCTACTCAACGACGCACGCCCGTTGCGCTTGATCGCAGGGGAGTATTCCGAGCACACCCGCAGCGAGCTGGCGATTTTCGAAACCGCCCGTTTGATGCGCACGAGCTATGGCCGCCATGCCATCCGGCACTACATCATTTCGCACACCGAGACCGTGAGCGACTTGCTCGAAGTACTGCTGCTGCAAAAGGAAGTGGGCCTGATGCGCGGCACGCTCGATGAAAGTGCAACGGCCGATCTGATCGTGGTGCCGTTGTTCGAAACCATCGGCGACTTGCGCAACGCCGCACCCATCATGCGCGAGTACTACGCCCTGCCCGGCATCGCGGCCATGATGGCCCGCTCCGGCAACGAGCAAGACGTGATGCTGGGCTACAGCGATAGCAACAAAGATGGCGGCTTTTTCACCAGCAACTGGGAGTTGTATCGCGCCGAGATCGAACTGGTGGAACTGTTCGACGCCCTGCGACGCAAAAACGGTCTGATCCTGCGCCTGTTCCATGGCCGAGGCGGTACCGTCGGCCGAGGCGGCGGCCCCAGCTACGACGCCATCTTGGCGCAACCTCCGGGCACCGTGAACGGCCAAATCCGCCTGACTGAACAAGGTGAGATCATCGCTTCCAAGTACGCCCACCCTGAAATTGGCCGACGCAACCTCGAAACCTTGGTGGCGGCCACGCTGGAAGCCACGCTGCTGCATCCCACGCAAAGTGCCCCGGCGACGTTCTTAGCGACGGCAGAGGCCCTGTCCGAAGCCAGCATGAAGGCCTACCGGCGCATCGTCTACGAGACCGAGGGCTTCACCGATTACTTCTTCGCGGCCACGCCCATTCGGGAAATTGCCGGCCTCAACATCGGCTCACGCCCGGCATCACGCAAAGCCACCCGCGCCATCGAAGATCTGCGCGCCATTCCCTGGGGCTTCAGTTGGGGTCAGTGCCGCATCGCTTTGCCCGGCTGGTGTGGGTTTGGCTCGGCGGTCAAAGATTTGCTGGCCACCGATGCCAACAAATTGGCCTTGCTACAGCAGATGTACCGCGAGTGGCCGTTTTTCCGCACGCTGCTGTCCAACCTTGACATGGTGCTGGCCAAAACCGATTTAGCGATTGCTGCGCGCTATGTTGAACTGGTCGAAGACCGTGAACTGGGGGAAACCATCTTCAAGGCGATCCAAGATGAATGGCATCGAACCCAAGAGGCCCTGAGCCAGATCACCGGAGACACGCAACGCTTGGCGACCAATCCAAGCTTGGCCCGATCCATCGAACACCGGTTCCCGTACTTGGATCCGCTCAACCACTTGCAGGTCGAATTGCTGCGTCGCTTCCGACTCCGTCGCGAGGATCATCCGGGCATGGAACGTATTCAGCGCGGCATTCATCTATCGATCAACGGTATTGCGGCCGGATTGCGCAACACGGGCTGACCGCCCGTCTCACAACAAAGTCGTAACTAGACCGACAATCCGACTTCGCCGGCGCGATCGGGCCGGAAAGGAACTGTTGTGAGCTGGAATTTGCGCCCTTCTTCGATGGCAGACCTTCTCAGGAAAAGTCTGCGAAGCCTCTGGAGTTCACTGCGTCACCACCCGCCTGCTGCGTGGGTGACGTTGGTGATCTCCTTGGTCCTGACATGGGCGGGCTGGTATGTGACCAATCAGTTCATCCAGCACCGCGCCTCGGATCGCTACGCTTTCCAAGTCAAAGACGTGCTGGGCGCAATCCAGCAACGCATGCAGACCTACGAGTCGATGCTTCGTGGGGGTGCTGGCCTGTTTGGCGCCAGCGAAACCGTCGATCGACGCGAATGGAAAACCTACGTTCAGGCCCTTCAACTCGATCAACGCTTTCCCGGCATCATGGGGTTTGGCTACATTGAGCGCATCAGCACCGATCAGCTGAGCGCACACCTGAGCCGGATTCGCACCACAGGCAACCCTGATTACGTCATCCGCCCAGAAGGGCCACGCGACGTTTACAGCGCGACCACGTATCTCGAACCCGACACCGAGGCCAATCATCAAGCGCTCGGATTGGATCTGTACGCCCAGCCTAACTTGCGAGGTGCCATGGACCGGGCCCGCGACACGGGGATGCCGGCCCTTTCTCGCTTGGTCAGCTTGGATCACGTGGGCTCGCCTGACCTTCTCAAGGAACGTCGGCTGTTCATGTTTCTGCCGATTTACCGCAAAAACGCGCCCCTTCAGACCCCCACTGAGCGCCAGAACGCTCTGGAAGGCTGGATTTACACCAGCATGCACAGCCAAGATCTCCTGCGTGACATCTTGGGGGCCAGCAACGCGGAAATCGACGTTGAAGTCTTTGACGGCACCGACATGCGCCGCGACACCATGCTCTATCACGACCTTGGTGAAGAAGAGCCCCACTTGGGCCGTACCGACTACGCCCCCGATTTCAGCCAGACCACCCGCCTCGAATTTGGGGGTGAAACGTGGTCCCTTTTCATCCACACCCAACCTGGCTACATCGCCGCCAGCGATACCGGTCAGCCCATCATCGTGGCCTTGGGAGGCTTGGCCTTGGATGTGTTGCTGTTCCTGATGATCGGCATCATGTCCGATCGGCATCAACAAGCGCATCGCATCGCCAGCGCCATGACCGAGGGGCTGCAACAAAGCGAAACCCGTTTGCGGGCCATCTTGGACAACTTCCCCTTCATGGTGTGGCTCAAGGACGAGGAAGGCCGCTTGCTGGCGGTCAATGATCCCTACGCTCACGCGTGCGGTCGGCCCGATATCTCCAGCGTTGTCGGCATGAGCGAGGCCGATTTGTGGCCGCAAGACATCGCCCAAGCGCATGAAGAACAAGCTCAGTTGGCGATGCAAGACCGCTTGGAGCACATCACCATCGGCCGCATCACCCGCGCAGGACAAGAGCGTTGGATGGAGGTGCACTGCGCCCCTTGGTGCGCCAACAACGGCACCGTGCTGGGTACCGTGGGCTACACCTTGGACATTTCAGAGCAAAAACAAGCCGAGCAGTCCCTGCGCGCCAGCGAGCGGCGTTTCCGTCAGATCTTCGAACAAGCGGCGGTAGGCACCGTCCTGATTGCCCCCGATGCCGGGGAAATTCTTGACGCCAACATCCGTTTTGCCGAGTTCTGTGGTCACAGTCGCTCGCAACTTCTGGGCATGCCCTTGCAAGATCTGCTTGAACTGGGCCCCGATGACTCGGTGACGGCGTGGATTGGCCGCCTCTGGCAACCCGGCGAAAACAACCACACCCATGAAGTGACGTTGCGCCATCACGACGGGCACACCGTCTGGGCAGTGGTTGGGATGGTGGCGCTGCGCGATGACCATCTGCCCTTGCCCCTGATGGTGATGTCGGTGATCGACATCACGGCGCATAAGCGGGCCGAGCAAGCGCTGCACGACAGCAAAGAGCTGCTTGATTTGGCCCTGCTGGGCAGCACCGATGGACTCTGGCGCTACGAAATCCGCTCAAACACCTTGGTGCTGTCACCCCGCTACAAGGCTCTGCTGGGTTACAGCGAGCATGAGCTGGACGGTCTGGATGCTCAAGCCTTTATCGAGCAAGCCCACCCGGAAGATCGCCCACGCCTGCAAGCCATCTGGACGGCCTGCCATCAAGGCGAAACCGCCCACCACGAAACGACCCTGCGCTTGGTGCACAAGGACGGGCATGAGATGCCCGTCCTGTTGCGCCTGTTTGTCGGCCGGGATGATCAAAACCACCCACAACGCCTCGTTGGCACCTGCATTGATCTGAGCGAGCGTCTGCGTCTCTTGTGCAACTGGCCCGCAGCAGCACAAGCCAGCCCGACCGTCCCGCGACCGATGCTCTGGGTGGTGGAGCCTGATGCTTCTTTGCGTGAGACCTTGGGCCAAATGCTCAGCCGTGAAGGCTACGCCGTGCGCGCGTTTGATCAGGCCCTGCCCGCCTTGGCTGCGATCGATCACGACACGGGCCCCAAGCCGCAGCACCTGCTGGTGGCCCAACAACTCACCAGCGAACTCTCGGGGCTGGAGTTGGCCATCGCCATGCGCAGTCGCCAACCCGATTTGCGGATCGTGCTCACCCTCGAAGCCCATGCCCCGGCGATCCACACCGAGCTGGCCCACAACCAAGGCGTGCAACAGATCTTGCACAAGCCCTTCGACGCCACCACGTGGCTACACGCACTCACCGTTCAAGGAATTTGAGATGAGCATGGACGTGATCGACTACGACATTCGTGGCTCGGAAATGCAATTCGTCGAGATTGAGCTCGACCCCGGCGAGGCCGCCGTGGGTGAAGCAGGCAGCATGATGTTCATGGATGCCGGCATCACCATGGACGCCGTTTTTGGTGATGGCTCCGGCCAGCAAGGCGGCTTTTTCGGCAAGTTGCTCGGTGCTGGCAAACGGCTGCTGACGGGTGAATCACTCTTCACCACCGTCTACACCAACCAAGCCGGGGCCAAACAGCGTGTCGCTTTTGCGGCCCCCTTCCCCGGCAAGATCATGCCCATGGACTTGCGCCAGCTGGGCGGGATGCTGATCTGTCAAAAAGACTCATTCCTTTGCGCCGCACGCGGCGTTTCGATCGGCATCGCTTTTCAGCAAAAGATGGGTGTGGGCTTCTTCGGCGGTGAAGGCTTCATCATGCAAAAGCTCGAAGGCGACGGACTGGCCTTCATCCACGCGGGCGGCACCGTGGTGCGCCGCGAGCTGCAAGCGGGTCAATCGCTGCTGGTGGATACGGGCTGTTTGGTGGCCCACACACCCAGCGTCAACTTTGAAATTCAGTACGTCGGCAAGATCAAGACTGCGCTGTTTGGCGGTGAAGGCCTGTTCCTGGCCCGTCTGAGCGGGCCCGGGCAAGTCTGGTTGCAGAGCCTGCCCTTCTCGCGCTTGGCCTCACGCGTGTTTGCTGCTGCGCCACAACGGGGTGGCTCGCGTGAAGAAGGCTCACTCTTGGGCGGTCTCGCCACTGGCAGTGCGCTCAGCGGCTTGTTCAGCAGCGACAACGACGACTGAAACGCGCCCTCAACGCACCACCAACACCGGGGTGGTGCTGTGGGTCAGGACTTTCTGGGTTTCGCTGCCCAGCAGCAACCCGGCCAAGCCACGCCGACCGTGAGACGCCATCACGATCAGATCGCAATCGTGGTGACGCGCATGCTCAAGGATGGCTTCCCAAGGGTGCAAAGATTCCACTTTGACCATCGTGCAAGCCACGCCGGCAGCTTGGCAAGCCAGTTCGACTTGATGCAGATGCTGTGTCGCAAAACGCTCTTGCGCGTCATAGAACTCCTGCGGCGGCATCGGTTGCATTTCAGTGATGGCGCTGTAAGGGAAAGGCTCCTTCACGGCCAGAGTCTGAATTTCAGCCCCTTGAGTCCGCGCCAAATCAACGGCGGTGACCAATGCCTTGGTGGTGATATCAGAGCCATCAGTGGGAAACAGAATGCGCTTGAACATATCGTTTTTTCCTTGAAAAAGGGACATGGCCTCGGAGTATCAGGGCAAGCGCCACGCCTTGTAGACCACGAAGTGTAGAGATCGGTAGAGATCAGTGTCCGATTGACACGCCGCAAGTGCGCACCGGTCGGGTCGGGTCAGCGCACCATTCACTCCACGACCCAGGATACAAGGCCGTATCACCAAAACCGGCCACGGCCATCGCTAACAAGTTGTGGCAAGCCGTCACCCCGGAACCACATTGATGCACCACCGGCAAGCGCAAATCCCCCGTACGGGCCCAGAGAGCATCGAAAGCGGCCTTCAGTTGGCCGGCAGAGAGAAAACGACCATCCACGGCCAAATTGTCCTGAAACGGCCGATTCAATGCCCCAGGGATGTGGCCAGCCACGGGATCGAGCGGCTCAATATCACCACGGAACCGTGCTGGCGCACGCGCATCAATCAACGTGTGTTGATGCAAACCGGCTTGCACGGCATCAGCATCCAACGTGGGCATGCCCGGTTCGGCCGACAAGGGATAGCAGATGCGCAAGCCCGCATCGTCCATGCTTGCCACGACGGGGCCCGGCCCACTGTCCAGCGCGTAACCCAGGGCCTGCCAAGTCGGCAAGCCACCATCCAACAACGCCACGGCGCGGTGACCCAGCCAACGCAGCATCCACCAAGCCCGCGCGGCAAACATCCCGCCCTGACGGTCATAGACCACCACGGGGGTGTCGGCCCGAATCCCCATCGCCCCGACCGTGGCCGCAAAGGCTTCGCGGGTGGGCAGAGGATGGCGACCATTGCGTCCCGTTTTGGCCGCACTGAGATCTCGCTCTAGGTGCGCATAAAAAGCCCCCGGAAGGTGGGCGCTCCGATAAGCCGCCTCACCTGCATGCCCATCGGCCAGATCAAAACTGACATCGATCAGCACCACGCGCCCCAACCATGCTGACAAAACGTCAGCGCCGATCAAGGGGGTGGGGAAAATATCTTGTCGGCTCATGGCTCAAACCTCGTTCAAGAGAATCAGGCGTCAGGCGCTGTCTCGCGCATCACACGCCGGTACCACGCATGGAAGTGCTGCATGCCATCTTCCATGGGGCTTTGATAGGGTCCGACCTCGTCGTCGCCGCGCTGCATCAGCGCCTTGCGGCCCTGATCCATGCGCTCGCCGATCTCATCGTCTTCGATGCAGGTTTCCATGTAGGCCGCTTGCTGGGCCGCCATGTACTCGGGCTCGAAGGCGACGATTTCTTCCGGGTAATAAAACTCCACCACGTTCAAGGTCTTGTCGGGCCCTTGGGGGTAGAGGTTGGAAACCACCAACACGTTCGGGTACCACTCGACCATCAAGGTCGGGTAATAGGTCAGCCAGATCGCGCCTGAGCGGGGTGCTTGGCCCCCTTGGTAACTGCGCACCTGCTGCTGCCAGCGCTCGTAAACCTTCGAGCCCGAGCGGCTCAGGGCCTCTCCTTTGGTCGAAGCAATCCCCACGGTCTGGACCGAATAATCGTGCCCCATCTCCCAGCGCAGATCGTCGCACGTGACGAACTGCCCCAAGCCGGGATGGAAGGGCACCACGTGGTAGTCCTCAAGGTAGACCTCGATGAAGGTCTTCCAGTTGTAGTTGCACTGGTGCATCTCGGCACGGTGGAAGACGTAGCCGCTGAAATCAAGCTCCGCCTGCGGGCCGAGCTTGGCGAGATCACCCGCTACGTCGCGGCCGTTATCCTCGAAAATCAGACCGTTCCATGTCTTGACCGGATACGAGCGCAGATGCAAGCACGGATCGGTCTCGAAGTGCGGCGCGCCGCGCAACTTGCCATCCAAACCGTAGGTCCAGCGATGCAGTGGGCACACCACTTGGCTGCCCGTTTGCCCACGTCCGCGCAACATCACCGCTTGACGATGGCGACAAACGTTGGACATCAGGCGAATGCCGTCGGCAGTTCGCACCAAAACACGCCCGTCGCCTTCTTGCGACAGCACGTGGTAGTCCCCCACTTCTGGAATCATCAATTCGTGCCCCAGATAGCGGGGACCGGACTGAAAGATGCGACGCATCTCCATCTCGTAGCGGGCCGTGTCGAAGTAGCTGGACACGGGCAATTGGGTGCGACTCGGCTGGAGCGAGATGCTCAGGTCGGACATGATCCCCAGAAATCTCCAAAGAACGGCATGAGGAAAAAGGGCAAACGCCCAAGATGGGACCGGGATTGTAGCGATCTGAGCGCAACACTCTTGTTTCAAGTCAAAGGGGCTCCACGGGCTACTCACGAAGCCGCCCTACTACAATGGCCCGTTTTGTTGTCCTCGTCATGCCCAAGAGCGCCCCATCCAAATCCTTGCCGCCAATCAGTTACGACGCCGCACTGGCCGAACTCGAGCAATTGGTCCAGGGCCTCGAAAACAGCCAACTCCCTCTTGAGGGCATGCTGACAAGCTATCAGCGCGGTGCCGAACTGCTCGGTGCCTGCCGCGATCAGCTTGCAGCCGTGACTCAACAAGTCAAGGTCGTGGAAAACGGCCAACTCAAACCTTGGATCGACGCCCCATGAAGCGAGAAGCTTTTACAGCGTGGATGAGCACCGAACTGGCTGCCGTCGAAGCCACGTTGGACGCCCTTGTACCGGCCGATGCTCCGGCAGGTCTTGGTGAAGCCATGCGCTACGGCGTCTTGGACGGTGGCAAACGGCTGCGCCCCTTGCTGGTGCTGGCCGCATCCCGCGCCGTAGGGGCCACCGACGGCGTCGGCCGCGAAGCCGCCTTGCGCGCAGCCTGCGCCGTGGAACTGATCCACGCCTATTCGCTCATTCACGATGACATGCCCTGCATGGACAACGATGTGTTGCGTCGTGGCAAACCGACCGTGCACATCAAGTTCGGACAAGCCCAAGCCATGCTGGCCGGCGATGCGATGCAGGCCTTGGCTTTTGAAGTCCTGACCCCCGAGGTCGAAACCCTGCCGATCCCGCCTTGGCTGCAAGCACGACTGTGTGGGCTGCTCGCACGGGCTGGCGGCCAACAAGGCATGGCCGGTGGACAGGCGATCGACTTGGCCAGCACGGGCAAGACCTTGGACGAGCAGCAGTTGCAAGACATGCACCAGCGCAAGACCGGCGCCTTGCTGCAAGCCAGCGTGATGATGGGTGCCGCCTGCGGTGAACCCAACACTGCCGTGAATCACGCTCTCCATACCTATGGGGCTGCGCTGGGTTTGGCCTTCCAAGTCGTCGATGACATCTTGGACGTGACGCAAGCTTCAGACAAGCTGGGCAAGACAGCTGGCAAAGATCGCTGCCAAAACAAACCGACCTACGTCTCCATTCTTGGGCTCGAAGGCGCCACCCAACGGGCTCGAACCCTGCACCGTCAAGCCTTGGATGCCCTCCAAATGCTGGAGGCTCAAGGCTTGCCTGACATCCACGCGCTCGCCCTCTTGGCCGACCGCGTTGTCGAACGCGAGTCCTGAACTGACTTGCCCTGATGGATCCGAAATGCCCGTCGCGATGACCGCTCCTGCGCTGCTTTCCCGCATCAATTCCCCGGCCGACGTGCGCAAGCTGTCGCGCACCGAACTCAAACAACTTGCCCAAGAATTGCGCGACTTCGTGGTCCACAGCGTTTCGCAGACCGGTGGGCATCTCTCGTCCAACCTTGGCACTATCGAGCTGACCATCGCGCTGCACCACGTCTTCAACACCCCGGACGACCGGCTGGTGTGGGACGTGGGCCATCAGACCTACCCGCACAAGATCCTCACCGGCCGGCGCGACCGCATGCACACGCTGCGCCAACAAGGTGGGCTGTCAGGCTTTCCGAAGCGCGACGAGAGCGAGTACGACACCTTCGGCACGGCGCACTCTTCCACCTCGATCTCGGCAGCGCTGGGCATGGCTTTGGCCTCACAGCTCAAGGGCGAAGAACGGCACTGCGTGGCCATCATCGGCGACGGTGCCATGACCGCCGGCATGGCCTTCGAGGCCCTGAACAACGCCGGCATGCCCCACGACGGCAAGGTGCCCAACTTGCTGGTGGTGCTCAATGACAACGACATGTCGATCAGCCCGCCGGTGGGCGCACTCAACAAATACCTGGCGCGGCTGATGAGCGGCAAGTTCTACGCTGCTGCCCGCGAAGGGGCCAAGAACGTGCTTAAAAACGCCCCGCCGCTGTTCGAGCTGGCGCGGCGCTTCGAGGAACACGCCAAAGGCATGGTCGTGCCCGGCACCATCTTTGAAGAATTCGGCTTCAACTACGTTGGCCCCATCGACGGCCACGATCTGGACGCGCTGATCCCGACGCTGGAAAACCTGCGCGACAAACGCGGCGCGCAGTTCCTGCACGTGGTCACCAAAAAAGGTCGCGGCTACAAACTGGCCGAGGCCGACCCGATCGCCTATCACGGCCCCGGCAAGTTCGACCCGGCACGCGGGCTGCAAAAACCCGCCACCCCGCCCAAGACCACCTTCACCCAAGTGTTCGGTCAATGGCTGTGTGACATGGCCGAAGCCGACAAGCGCTTGGTGGCCATCACACCGGCCATGCGCGAAGGCTCGGGCATGGTCGAATTCCATCAGCGCTTCCCCGAGCGTTACTTCGACGTCGGTATCGCCGAGCAGCACGCCGTCACCTTGGCCGGCGGTTTGGCCTGCGAAGGCATCAAGCCGGTGGTGGCGATCTATTCGACTTTCTTGCAGCGCGGCTACGACCAGCTCATCCACGACGTGGCCTTGCAAAACTTGCCGGTGCTGTTTGCCATCGACCGGGCGGGCATCGTCGGGGCCGATGGCGCCACGCACATGGGCGCGTTCGACATCGCCTTCATGCGCTGC
The DNA here is from genome assembly GCF_041083635.1 of Leptothrix ochracea. GTDB lineage: Bacteria > Pseudomonadota > Gammaproteobacteria > Burkholderiales > Burkholderiaceae_C > Sphaerotilus > Sphaerotilus ochraceus. Next base: position 63,693 of record NZ_JBFPHB010000024.1, on the reverse strand, counting down.
ATCCCCAACCTCGCCATCTTGGCCCCCGCCGACGAATCCGAAACCCGCCGGGCGCTGACCACCGGCTTTCGCCGTGACGAGCCCGTGGCGGTGCGCTATCCGCGCGGCGCTGGCGCCGGCATCGCCCCCGCACAAGCGCTTGATGAGCTGCCTTGGGGTCGGGGTGAAATCCGCCGCCAAAGCAGCCGCCTGAACCACCCCACCGATCCCACCCAGCCACGCATCGCCCTGCTGGCCTTTGGTCCGCTGCTCTATCCGGCCCTGCATGCCGCTGAAGCGCTCGACGCCAGCGTGGCCAACATGCGCTTCATCAAGCCGCTCGATACCGCCTTGCTGCTCGAACTGGCCCTGAGCCACGACGCCTTGGTCACCCTTGAAGAAGGCTGCATCACCGGCGGGGCTGGCAGCGCCGTGCTCGAAGCCCTGCAACAAGCCGGGGTCTCGATCCCCGTGCTCACCCTCGGCTTGCCAGATGCCTTCGTCGATCACGGCGACCCGGCGTACTTGGCCGCCCACCATGGCTTTGATGCCGCAGGGATTGAAAAGGCTGTTCGGACACGCTTTGGCACGCTCTTGGCTTCCGTATAAAACTTGTGCCCATGCATACCCCTTCCATCCCGGATACCCAAAGCGAACGCGACTCCCGGCATCTCGTCATCCAGCGTGTGGGCGTGCGCGCCCTGCGCTATCCCTTGCAAGTCAAGGTCGGCGCCCATGTGAGCACCAGCGTGGCCACATGGACCTTGGATGTCGCCTTGCCGGCCGAACAAAAAGGCACGCACATGTCGCGCTTCGTGGCGTGGCTGGAAGCCTTGGACACCGAGCAGCGCTTGCTGAGCGCCGAGACTTGGCGCGCTGAACTAAGCGACATGCTGAGCCGCCTGCACGCCACCGACGGCACGATCGAGGCGCGCTTTCCCTTTTTCATCCGCAAGCACGCGCCGGTCTCAGGCGTGACCAGCTTGCTCGACTACCAAGGCGGCTGGATCGCCGAAACCCGGGACGGCCACACGACGATCTGGGCTGAGGCGGTGGTGCCGGTCAAAAGTCTGTGCCCGTGCTCGAAGGAAATCTCCGACTACGGGGCGCACAACCAGCGCTCCAACATCAGCCTGAAGCTCGAACTGTTGGCCCCCATCGGCTGGGACGAGATCGTGCGCTTTGCTGAACAAAGTGCCTCCAGCGAGATTTGGGGCATGCTCAAACGTCCCGACGAAAAGTGGGTCACCGAGCGCGCCTACGAAAACCCCAAATTCGTCGAAGACCTTGTGCGCGACGTCGCCCTGCGCCTCAACGCCGACCCGCGCATCGGTCGCTACAGCGTGGACGTCGAAAACTTCGAATCGATCCACAACCACTCGGCGTGGGCGCGGATTGAACGGTAGACGCTGAGGAGCCATAAGCCCCACGCGGGCTTATTCGCCCAGCACCTTCGCCTCGATCACCACATCACTGCGAGGCTGGGCCACACAGGGCAGGATCCAGCCGGCGAGCTTTTCTTCGGGGAGCAGCCCCGGCCAGTCGATGGTGTGCTGGATCTGACCGTCAAGCAGACGGCACATGCAGGCCCGGCAAGTGCCGTTGCGGCATGAACTCGGTAAACGCACACCCGCAGCCCAAGCAGCGGCCCACAAGGTCCGTCCAGCAGGCGCTGGCATGTGGTGGCCGCTGGGTTGAATCAAAAGGGTGTGCGCAGGCGAACTCAAGGTCGAGCCAGCTGCTTTTCGACCTCACGGATGAAGGCCGGTGACTGGGGCTCGATGTCGCTGGCGAAACTGCTCACGCTTTTGCCGTCACGCCCAATGATGTACTTGTGAAAGTTCCACGCCGGCGCTTCGCCGGTGCGTTGCGCCAGTTGCCGGTAGAAAGGAATCGCAGCCGCTCCCTTGACCGCTGTTTTGGCAAACATCGGAAAGCGGATGCCAAAGGTGCCTTCGCAGAAATCGACAATCTTCTTGGCCGACTCCGACTCTTGGAAGAAGTCATTCGAAGGAAACCCCAACACCACCAAACCCCGATCCTTGTAGGTCTCGTAGAGCGCTTCGAGCCCCTTGTACTGCGGGGTGAAGCCGCAAAAACTGGCGGTGTTGACCACCACGATCACTTGGTGCTGGTACTGACACAGCGATTGCGGCACGTCGTCTTGCAGACGCGGCACGTTGTGTTGCAACAAGGGCGCACAAGCAGGCTCAGCCGCAACAGCCAGCGACGCAGAGCTCGCCCACAAGCCCGTCGCCAACACGACACCGGCCACGGGGCCAGATAGCGCCCTCAAAAAGCCTTGATGAGTCCACATCATGTTCATGCCATCTCCCACGCGATACCACGCAATGAAGTCACAAAAAACTGCGGCACCCAGGGGCACCGCAGCGGCAGCTCAAGCGGCCAGCGTGGTGAGTTTCGCCGTAATCGGCGGTGAGTTCTTCGCCGACGGCAATGGCCCTCAACGCGAAAAGCTCAATGCGCCCGCCTCGCACGCGCAACACCGTGTTGGGCTGGCAGGAATGATTGGTGTAGCGCAGCGGATCGGTGGAGTGGGTGGCATCGACGGCGCGCTTGTCCGAGACCTCGATCATCATGATGCGAGCTTGGCTACGCACCCGCCGATGGGCCTCGCGCACGCTGATGAACTCACCCCGGATCTCGCCAATCTTCTTGTAGGCGGGGATCGGCTCAACCGCAAAAGCCCCCAGCCCATCGATGGCGCTGGGCTGGTTGATAACAGCAAATTTCTGCGGATTTCTCGGCCCTTGGGTCGGCGGCGTCACCACCGTGGGCAGCGCCTCGGGCGCAGGGGCGTGGGTACGAAGTTCAGGCATGGGCTGAGGGTAGCCGATTTACCCACGGGTTAACCACAGGTCGGCCAAGGGCCAGCCAAGGATCACTGGCTATGATCGGCGGTGCAACCCTTCGAAACATACCCATGCTGGAACTTCTTTTTCAACCGCAGACTTGGATCGCCCTGGCCACTTTGACCGGGCTCGAACTGGTGCTGGGGATCGACAACATCGTCTTTATCTCGATCTTGGTCGAAAAGCTACCGGCCGAGATGCGCGACAGCGCCCGACGCATCGGCTTGTTCATGGCGATGTTTTTGCGCATCGGTTTGCTGGTCATGCTGTCTTGGATCATCGGCCTGACCGAGCCCCTCTTTCATGTCATGGACCGAGGTTTTGCTGGACGCGATTTGATCTTAATCGCCGGCGGAATGTTTCTGCTGTGGAAAAGCACCGGCGAGATCCATGAAACCATCCAAGGTGCGGAGGAAGAAAGCCATGGCGGTGTGCGCCCACGGGCTTCCTACGGTGTGGCTATTTTGCAGATCATGTTGATCGACTTGGTGTTCTCACTCGATTCGATCATCACCGCCATCGGCATGGTTGATCAGGTGCCGGTGATGATCGCCTCGGTGGTGACCTCGGTCGCCATGATGATGGTGTTCTCCGCCGCCATCGGTCGCTTTATCTCGAAGTACCCCACCATCAAGATGCTCGCCTTGGCGTTCTTGGTCGCGGTGGGGTTGCTCTTGATCGCTGAGGGCTTTGGCAACCATGTCCCGAAGGGCTACATCTACTTCGCCATGGCTTTTTCGATGATTGTGGAAATGCTCAACATCCGCATGCGTGGCCGCCAAGGTCAAGCATGACCCATCCCAGCGATACGCCCTACGCCGGGCTCACCCCGCACGCGGTGCTCGACGCGCTCGACGCGGTGGGGCTGCGCGGCGACGGGCGCATCCTGCAACTCAACTCGTATGAGAACCGCGTTTTCCAAGTGCATTTGGAAAACGACGGGCCGGTGGTGGTCAAGTTCTACCGCAATGGCCGCTGGAGCGATGCGCAGATCCTGGAGGAACATGCCTTCGCCCTTGAGCTCGCGGCGGCGGAAGTCCCCGCTGTGGCCCCCATGGTGTTGCCCTTGCCCGAACCCAGCACCTTGGCGCATGTCGGCCCTTGGCGCTTGGCCGTCAGCCCGCGCTGCGGTGGCCGCCAACCCGAGCTGGAAGACCCTGATACCTTGAGCTGGATCGGCCGCTTTCTGGCGCGACTCCATCAGGTGGGTCAACAAAGTGCTTTTACCCAGCGCATTCGACTTGAGGGCAGCCAAGCGGCGCGCGCCGCCGTGCAGTGGCTGCACAAGAGCAACATGCTGCCACCCGGCAGCGACGCTTGGCACGCGATGGCGCTGCAAGCGCTGGAGCGGGTCGATGCCGCTTTAGAGCGCCATGGCCGCGTGAACCTGCTGCGCCTGCACGGCGACTGCCACCCCGGCAACCTGCTCTGGAGCCCATCGGGGCCACACTTTGTCGATCTGGACGATGCAGTGATGGGCCCAGCGGTGCAAGACCTCTGGATGCTCTTGGGCGGCACACGCCAAGAGATGCAGTCCCAACTTGGGGCCTTGCTCGACGGCTATGAGAGCCTGCGCGACTTTGACCGCCGTGAGCTGGCGCTGATCGAGCCCCTGCGCACCTTGCGCATCTTGGGGCACAGCGCTTGGATCGCCCGCCGCTGGCAAGATCCGGCCTTCCCGATTGCTTTTCCCGCGTTTGAGAGCCCGTCTTACTGGGGACAACAGCTCACGCTGCTGCGTGAACAAATCGACGCCATGGCTGAGCCACCGTTGGTGGCGTGATGTTGCAGCGAAGAAACAAGCGCCACACCCCGCGCTAAAAAGCCCCGTCCAGCATGGAATTGTCACTGTTGCGAGCGATCCGCTCAGTGCGCCATACCCCTCAAACGCTCGCCCCCCGATAGAGTCTCGCTCCTTCAGAGATTCATCGCCGCACGCTTCAGTCAAGCTTCATTCGCGTTTTAAAAACACGGGCCGTCATCAAGCTGTCACGGCCTTGTCACAGCAACCAGAGATGATCGCCAGCGTGCCAAGAGACTTCATCACAACAACCAAAAACACTCAGGAGCCCACCATGACCTATGCACCATCGCCCCCCACTCAACGTCCTCAGCGTCAACTCTGGTTGACCAGTTCCATGGCCGTCGTCAGTCTTGGGGCGGGATCCATGAGCCGCAGCCGCTCGGGGATTCGCGCTCACACCAGCAGCCACTCGGTGGATGAAACCATCCGCCGCATCAGCGATCAAGCCAACCGCTCCGGCTTGTCGGTTTTTACCCGCCTGAGCCAACCGCAACGCTCCGATGCCCGCTGGGCCGCTCCGTCAGGCACCGTGCTGGTCCTGAGTCATCGCTGTGATGTCGTGCCCGTGCTGCACAGTGGTGCAAACCGGGCGATTGATTTGCCCATGGCCATCGAGATCGGCACCGGCGAAGCCGGCGCGACGCAGGTCCGCCTGCACGACATGGACCAAGAAGAGATGCGCCGCGCTTTGAGCGGCGATGTCTTGCACAGCGCCAGCACCTTGCCCGAACTGGTGGCCAAGGCGCTGGAGCACTGAGTCGGCTTTTCCGCCGATCCGATCAGGCCAGAATCAGGGCCTGAATGCGCTTGACGTGCGCCGCTGGATCTTCCAGCTGACCTCCTTCGGCCAACATGGCGTTGTCGAACAACACTTGGGCCAAATCGTCAAAGGTCGAAGCCCCTTCGGGCAACGCAGCCAGCTTCTTCACCAAAGCGTGCTCGGCATTCACTTCCAGCACCGGCTGGCTGTTGGGTGCGGGTTGACCGGCTTGCTTGAGCATGCGGGCCAAGTGAGCACTCATATCGCCTTCTTCCATCACCAAGCAAGCGGGTGAATCAACCAGCCGGGTGGTGACGCGCACGTCTTTGGCCCGCGCTGCCAAAGCAGTCTTGATGCGATCCAGCGTCGGCTTGAAGCCTTCAGCAGCCACTTCGGCTTGCTTCTTCTCTTCTTCGTCTTGCAACTTCCCCAGATCGACCGCACCTTTGGCCACGCTTTGCAGGCTGTGCCCTTCAAATTCGTAGAGGTGACTGAGCATCCACTCATCGACCCGGTCGGTCAGCAACAGCACCTCGATGCCCTTCTTGCGGAAGATTTCAAGCTGCGGGCTGTTCTTGGCCGCGGCCAAACTGTCGGCGGTGATGACGTAAATCGCCTCTTGGCCGTCCTTCATGCGCGCGACGTAGTCGGCCAAGGACACCCCCGCATCAGCGTGGGTCGAGGCAAAGCGGAACAGCTTGGCCAGACGCTCGCGGTTGGTATGGTCTTCGCCCAGACCTTCCTTGAGCACTGCACCAAACTCTTTCCAGAAGTCGGCGTATTTGGCCTTGTCGTCTGCGCTCTCGCTATCGGCCAAGCTTTCCAGCATCGACAAAACGCGCTTGGTCGAGCCTTCACGGATGGCCCGCACATCGCGGCTTTCTTGCAGCAGTTCACGTGACACGTTCAGCGGCAAATCGGCCGAGTCGATCACGCCCTTCACAAAGCGCAGGTACACCGGCATCAGCGCTTCGGCGTCATCCATGATGAAAACGCGCTTGACATAGAGCTTGACGCCACCACGCTTGTCGCGGTTCCACATGTCCATCGGCGCCTTGGCCGGGATGTAGAGCAGCTGGGTGTATTCGCTGCGGCCTTCAACGCGGTTGTGCGTGTAGGCCAGAGGGGCGCTTTGGTCGTAGGTGAGCTGTTCGTAGAACGCTTTGTACTCAGCGTCGGTGATGTCGGACTTGGAGCGCGCCCAGATTGCCGCTGCCTTGTTGACCGATTCCCATTCGTCGGTGATGACGTTTTCGCTCTTTTCGGCGTCCCAATGCTCCTTGCGCATCAACACCGGCAACGAGAGGTGATCCGAGTACTTGCTGATGATGGACTTCAGCTTCCAAGTGCTGAGGAACTCATCTTCATCGGCGCGCAGATGCAAGATCACATCGGTGCCACGCGCCTCACGGTGGATGGCTTCAACGTCAAAGTCACCCGTACCTTCGCTGCTCCAGCGCACGCCTTGGTCGGTCGGCAAACCAGCGCGACGCGACTCAACCGTGATGCGGTCAGCCACGATGTAGCCTGAATAAAAGCCAACGCCGAACTGACCAATCAAGTTAGCGTCCTTGGCCTGCTCGCCTTCGAGCTTGCCCATGAATTCTTTGGTGCCGCTCTTGGCGATGGTGCCGAGGTGATCAATGGCTTCTTGGGCGGACAAACCAATGCCGTTGTCGCTGATGACGATGCGGCGGGCGGCTTTGTCGAAACTCACCCGCACAGCCAAGTTGGGCGAATCTTCGAACAAAGCGTTGTTGTTCAGCGCCTCAAAGCGCAATTTGTCGCAGGCATCGGAGGCGTTGGACACCAGCTCGCGCAGGAAAATTTCCTTGTTGGAGTAAAGCGAGTGCGTGACGAGATGCAGCAGTTGCTTGACTTCGGCTTGGAAGGAGAGCGTTTGTTTGGTCATGGTCGAAAGGGATCAAAAAGACCGGGCGAAAGCCCAAGGCATCGGCCCAGAACTTGGAGGCGCTTGCAAGCTTTTCAAGTCACCTCGGCAAAAAGCCCGTTGCCCGCAAACGACAAGATGCTACGAAGCGTTGCAAAACCGGACATAAGCCAGATTCCAGGGACTCGGCTGAAGATCTTGTGAAGAAACGGTCCTTACATTGCTTCCTCGCTTGGCAACGTGATTTACTTCTCGGCCGGGATCAAGGATCATCCGTTGCTTTCATCGTCCCGTTCATTCCATCGAGCTGCAGTGGCTGAAAACGTCCCCGACCCCTCCTCCAATTTGGCTGGCATTGCGCGCGTTCTGGTCAACGCTGGCAAATTGAATCAGAAGACGGCCGAAGAGCTGACGCGCAGTGCGCGTGAGCAGCGGCGTACCTTCGTGTCCGCCGTGATCACGGCCGGCGTCATTTCGGCGTCCGACTTGGCCCATGCGTTGTCATCGACTTTGGCGATCCCGCTGGTTGATCTGGCAGCGATCGACATGCGCAAGATCCCGCCCAACTTGGTGGATGCACGCACCCTGAACGAATGCCAGGTGGTTGCTTTGGGCAAACGGGGCAACCGCATCTTCATCGGTGGTGCCGATCCGACCGCCCAAGATGTGATCGACCGCATCAAATTCGCCACCCAGCTCACGCCTGAGTGGATCTTGGTCGAGCACGACAAACTGGCCAAGCTGCTCGGAACGATGAGCACCTCGACCAGCGAAGCGCTGGAATCGATGGTGGGCGGCGACTTCGACTTTGATGTCGAAGAACAAGACCCCAACGCCAAACCCGAAGAAGAAGCCAACGAGGCGGACGACACCCCGGTGGTGCGTTTCCTGCAAAAGATGCTGGTCGATGCCATCAACCTGCGTGCCTCTGACTTGCACTTCGAGCCCTATGAGCTGCATTACCGGGTCCGTTTCCGGGTGGACGGCGAGCTGCGCGAGATGGTGCAGCCACCGGTGGCCATCAAGGACAAGCTGGCCTCACGCATCAAGGTGATCTCGCGCATGGACATCGCTGAAAAGCGCGTCCCGCAAGACGGTCGGATGAAGCTGAAATTTGGCACCAAGTCGATCGACTTCCGCGTCAGCACCTTGCCCACCTTGTTCGGCGAAAAGATCGTGATCCGGGTGCTTGACTCCTCTTCGGCCAAGCTCGGCATTGAAGCGCTGGGCTACGAGAAGGAAGAAAAAGATCGCCTGATGGCCTGCATCCAGCGCCCCTACGGCATGGTGCTGGTCACAGGCCCAACCGGCTCGGGCAAGACGGTGTCGCTCTACACCTGCTTGAACATCCTGAATCAGCCCGGCATCAACATCTCGACGGTCGAAGATCCTGCCGAAATCAACTTGCCCGGCATCAACCAAGTCAACGTCAACGACAAGGCCGGCCTGACTTTTGCCGCAGCCCTGAAATCCTTCCTGCGCCAAGATCCAGACATCATCATGGTGGGGGAAATTCGCGACTTGGAAACGGCCGACATCGCCATCAAAGCCGCCCAAACCGGTCACATGGTGCTCTCGACCCTGCACACCAACGATGCGCCGACCACGCTGACTCGGCTACAGAACATGGGCGTGGCGCCCTTCAACATCGCATCGAGCATCATCTTGATCACCGCCCAGCGGCTGGCACGGCGCCTGTGCGAAAACTGCAAGGCTCCGGCCGATTACCCCAAAGAAGCCCTGATCCGCGCCGGCTTTAAGGCCGAAGAACTTGATGGATCGTGGAAACCCTACAAGGCCATCGGCTGCTCATCGTGCAACAACGGCTACCGGGGTCGGGTGGGGATCTATCAGGTGATGCCCATTTCCGAAGACATTCAGCGCATCATCCTGACCCAAGGCACGGCGGTGGACATCGCCAAGCAATCCGCTCTGGATGGCGTGCGCGATCTGCGAACCTCCGGATTGGTCAAAGTGCGATCGGGTGCCACCACCCTTGAAGAAGTGATCGGCTGTACCAACCAATAACGGGATTCAAGGCATATGGCGACAGCGGCAAAAACAGCCCCGGCAAAAAAAGCCAAAAGCAAGGACTTGATCTTCCAGTGGGAAGGCAAGGACCGGGGGGGTCGGATCGTGCGCGGCGAGATGTCCGGCGGGGGCGAAGCCATGATCAGCGCCAGCTTGCGGCGCCAAGGGATCATGGCCACGAAGATCAAAAAGCGCCGCTCTTCGGGTGGCAGTGCGATCAAGTCGGCCGAAATCGCGGTGTTTACCCGCCAGTTCGCCGCCATGCTGAAAGCCGGTGTGCCGCTGCTGCAATCCTTCGACATCGTCGGTCGGGGTAGCGCCAACCCCCGCATGACCAAAATGTTGGCCGACATTCGGGCCGATATCGAAACCGGCTCCAGCCTCTCGGAAGCCTTCCGCAAGTACCCACTGCTGTTCGATTCGCTCTACTGCAATCTGATCGAAGCGGGCGAAGCCGCCGGTATTCTTGAAGCTCTGCTCGACCGGCTGGCGATCTACCAAGAAAAAACGCAAGAACTCAAATCGAAGATCAAGTCGGCCCTGACTTACCCGATTGCGGTGTTGGTGGTCGCTTTTGTGGTGGTGGCGGTGATCATGATCAAGGTGGTGCCCTCCTTCAAAGAGGTGTTCACCAGTTTCGGCGCCGAACTGCCTGGCCCGACCTTGGTGGTGATGGCGATGTCCGAGTTTTTCGTGGCCTACTGGTACCTGATCTTCGGCTCCATCGGTGGTGTGGGCTACTTTGCCTTCCAAAGCTGGCGCCGTTCACCCAAGATCCAGCTGCTGGTGGACCGCGCCATGCTGAAACTGCCGATCTTCGGCGTGGTGGTCTACAAAGCCACCGTCGCCCGCTGGACCCGCACCCTATCCACCATGTTCTCAGCGGGCGTGCCCTTGGTGGAGGCCTTGGACTCGGTGGGGGGCGCCTCTGGTAACGGCGTTTTCACCATCGCCACGGAGCAAATCCAGCGCGATGTCTCCAGCGGTGTCGCGTTGACCTCGGCCATGCAAACCAGCAACCTCTTTCCGCCGATGGTGCTGCAAATGGCGGCCATCGGTGAAGAGTCCGGTGCCCTTGATCAGATGCTGTCGAAGGTGGCGGACTTCTATGAAAGCGAAGTGGATGAAGCGGTGAAGGGGCTGTCGAGCCTGATGGAGCCGATCATCATCGTCGTGTTGGGCTCGATCATCGGCGGTATCGTTGTGGCGATGTATCTGCCCATCTTCAAGATCGGTCAGGTGGTTTGATTTCATGGCCGAATTTCCTCTGTTTTGGCTCTTGCACCCAGCGGGCCTTGCGCTGCTGGGTTTGATGATCGGCAGCTTTCTGAACGTGGTCATTCATCGGCTACCGATCATGCTTCAGCGCAGTTGGTGGGCCGATGTGCAGGCTCAATTGGCCGATACCGAGAGCTGTCAAAGTATCTTTGGGACCCAAGCACCCACCCGCCCCAGCGATTTGGCCGCTCAAGCACTCGACAAGGCCCTGCAAACCTTGCCCCCCTTGGACTTGGCCGTCCCGGGTTCGCGATGCCCACGCTGTGGTCATGTGCTGGCATGGTGGGAAAACATCCCGGTGCTGAGTTGGTTGATCCTGCGCGGCCGATGCAAGAGCTGTGCAGCGCCCATCTCGATGCGCTATCCCGGCGTAGAGATCGCAACCGCTGTTTTGTTTGCGGCGATCGGTGGGCGTTTTGGCACCGAGCCCGTGACACTGCTTTGGTGCTTGGTGGGCGCCGTGCTGCTGGCGGCTGCGCTGATCGATTGGGACACCACCCTCTTGCCCGATGGTTTGACCCAACCGTTGCTTTGGCTCGGACTGATCGCCGCCGCCATGGGCTGGACGCTGCCCTTGAATACGGCTGTGTGGGGCGCTGTGGCCGGCTACTTGAGCCTGTGGAGCGTGACTTGGCTGTTCAAGCTCGCCACTGGCAAGGTCGGCATGGGCGAAGGGGATTTCAAACTGCTGGCGGCACTGGGCGCATGGACCGGGGCTTCGATGATCCTGCCCATCGTGCTGACAGCTTCGTTGGTCGGCGCGGTGGTCGGTTTGGGCATGAAAGCCACCGGCCAGTTGCGCCAAGGGGTTTACGTCCCCTTTGGTCCCTTCCTCGCGGGCGGTGGCTTGGTCGTGATTCTGGCCGGCCCGCAGCGGGTCATGGGCTGGATGGGATGGGCCTAAACCAGCGCCGTTGGGGACTGACTGGCGGCATCGCCAGCGGCAAGAGCTCGGTGGCGGCAGCTTTGCAGCGCCGAGGTGCGCTGATCGTGGATACCGACCGCATTGCGCACGCGCTCACCGCCCCCGGTGGCGCCGCGATCGCCGCCATCGCCGCCACCTTTGGACCCCAAGCGATCACCGCTGAAGGGGCCTTGGACCGCCCCCACATGCGAGCACGCGTCTTTGCCGATGCCCCACAACGACAACGCCTTGAACAGATCCTGCACCCCTTGATTGAGCTTGAAGCCGAGCGCCAAGCGGCCCAAGCGGCTCACACGCAGCCGGTGGTCTTTGATGTGCCCTTGCTGGTGGAGACTGGGCGCTGGCGCGCCCGGGTCGGGCGGGTGCTGGTGGTCGATTGCTCGCAAGAGCTGCAACGCGCGCGCATCCGCCAACGCAACGGCTGGGATGAAGCCACCATCGACCGTATTTTGAGCAGCCAAGCCCGTCGCGAACAACGCCGAGCCTGCGCGGATGCCGTGATCGTCAACGATGGCAGCGACATGACCACGCTAGATGCCATGATTGGCACACTTTGGGACGTTTGGTGCAACTCGATGAACCCTGCCAACGTCTTGCTATGAAACAATTCGGCCCTTGCGCCGGAGGCCCTTGCCTTGATCCTTTACGAATACCCTTTCAACGAAAGCACCCGCACCATGCTGCGGCTCGAACACCTGTTCGAGCGCTTGGACGTGCTGGTCGCCCGTGATGCCCCGGTCGATCACCATTTCGCCTTGGCCACCCTGTTCGAGATCATGGATGTCTCGTCACGCGTGGACCTCAAGAACGACCTCTTGGGTGATCTCGACCGTCAACGCGCCACGCTCATCAGCTATCGCGGCAACCCCGCCATCTCGGAAAACGCCCTCGAACAAGCCATCACCTTGGTTGAATCCGCCAGCCAAGCGCTGCGCGGCACGGTCGGTAAAGCCGGCCACGCGCTCACGGCCAACGAGTGGCTGATGAGTATTCGCAGCCGCATCAACATTCCCGGGGGCACCTGCGAGTTCGATCTTCCGGCTTACTACGCGTGGCAACAGGAAAGTCCGGCCAAACGCCGCAGCGATCTGGAAGGCTGGATCAGCGTGCTGCGCCCCTTGTCGGATGGCTTGGACGTCAGCCTCGGCTTGCTGCGTGACGCGGGCAGTGCCCAAAACGTCATGGCGCGCAACGGTCAGTTCCAGCACAACCTGAGCGCCGGGCGCAGCTATCAATTGCTGCGCCTGCGCATCGACCCCAGCCTGAAACTCGTGCCCGAGATCAGCGGCCACCGCCTGATGGTGTCGATCCGGCTGATGCGCGCCGACGCCGAAGGACGGCTACGGGCCGTGCCCGAAGACGCACCGCTCGAAATCACGCTCTGCGCCTGAGCCACCACGCCGACAACACCTACCCACGCTCCTCGGCGAGCCACTCCAGCACCGGCCATGTGCCGGGCAGGACCGGCTCGACCGTGACCGGCAAGCTCTGCCACGCCATGGTCTGGCCTTCACGCATCTCGAAAGCGCCAGTCCAGTCGTCGATCTTGCAAAAATGCAGCCGCACCCGGGCATGGCTGTAATCCATGAGCTGCACCTTCCATGGGTGCACCTTGCCCACGGTGATGCCGATTTCTTCGTGCAGCTCGCGCCGCAAGGCTTGCTCGACGGTTTCACCGGGCTCGAACTTGCCGCCGGGGAACTCCCAGTAGCCCGCCCAAACCTTGCCGGGCGGGCGGGTGGTGAGCAGAAAGCGCACCTCTTGGCCCTCGGCGTCACGCTCAATCAACACGCCCACCGCCACATCGACCGGCACCCGGCCTTCGCGGGCCTCGTCCTCGGTGACACGCCGAACTTCGGACGCCGTGGAGGCCGTTGCAGCCGACTCAGTCATGGCCCTGCTCCTGGCGTTGCGCATGCCGTTGTTCATGCCGCCCGGCGTAATCCTTGGCGAACTGAAACGCCACCCGCCCAGAACGCGACCCGCGCTCCAAGGCCCAGATCAGGGCTTGCTGGCGCGCGGCGCTGATCGCCGTCTCGCTGACCTCGAAAGAGCGCAGCCACTGCGCCACGATGCTGAGATATTCGTTTTGCGAGAACGGATAGAAACTGACCCACAGACCAAAACGTTCCGATAGGGAGATCTTTTCCTCGATGGCTTCGCCGGGATGCAACTCGCCGTTCTCGTCGTGCTTGGCCGAGAGGTTGTCCTTCATGTGCTCGGGCAGCAGATGGCGCCGGTTCGAGGTCGCGCAAACCAGCACGTTGTCACTGGCTTGGGCGATGGAGCCGTCCAAGATCGACTTGAGCGCCTTGTAGCCCGACTCACCGTCGTCAAAACTGAGGTCATCGGCAAAGAGGATGAAACGCTGCGGCAAACCGGCGATCTGATCGACGATGTCGGGCAGATCGACCAAATCAGCCTTGTCCACCTCGATCAAGCGCAACCCTTCGGGGGCCCATTCGTTCAAGCACGCCTTGATCAGCGAGCTCTTGCCCGTGCCGCGTGCGCCGGTCAGCAACACGTTGTTGGCCGGCAGGCCTTGCACGAACTGATGCACGTTGCGTCTCAGGCGCTCTTTTTGCGGCTCGACTTCTTGCAGATCAGCCAGTCGGATCGGGGCCAGATGCCGCACCGGCTCCAACACCCCGACCAAACCGCGCTTGCGCCAGCGACAGGCCACCACGGTGGACCAATCGGGGGTCGGGGCGGCCACGGGCAAGGTGGCTTCAAAACGCGCCAGCACGGCCTCAGCACGAGCGATCAGGGCCAACAGGGCCGTGGTGGCAGACACAGTCTTCAGGGCAGCATCCATGACAAAACCAGATCGAGATGTTCGGTGGGGCTGCGTTTGAAATCCGAGCGGGCGAAGCGTTGCAGCCGCCCCATCGCAAAGCCCACCATCATCGAAGCCCGGGCACTCACGCCAACGGGCTGCGGTGCATGGCCCGGCTCGTCCGTCACGCCGCGCAGACATTGCCGCAGTTGCGCTTCAACCCGATCAAAGAACTGGTTCATGCGAACTTGCAGCCGCTCGTGCTCAAACACCAAGGCATCCCCCACCATCACGCGGGTCATGCCGGGGTTTTTCTCGCCAAACTGCAACAACAAGGCCACCACACGTGCGGCCTGTGCAGGCTGAGTGCCCTCGCGTTCCAGCACTTGGTTAATGAGCGTGAAGACACTGTTTTCGATGAAATCGATCAGCCCTTCGAACATCTGCGCCTTGCTGGAGAAATGGCGATACAAGGCCGCCTCGCTGACCCCCAAGCGTGCAGCCAGCGCCGCCGTGGTGATGCGTTCAGCACCGGGCCGTTCCAGCATGGAGGCCAAGGCCTGGAGGATTTGCTCGCGCCGCTCACCCGGTTTGGGTCGTTTGCGCACCGGCACAGCGCCAGCACCAGCGAGTTCGGGACCTGCCGCAATGACATCTTCGGGGGTGAGTTCAGACATCAGATGAGGGCCAACAATCGTTGAAAAGTGCGGATTTTGTCACACACATAAGCCGGCTTACGGCGCATCCGGGCGCTTATCTGCGGGGAGGAGGTCGCAGCTTGGGTCAACCAGCGCTGCATCCACACCGTGCGCATGCCCACCCGCCGCGCGGCTTTCTGGTGTGCCAAGGTGTCTTCCACCAAGACACACTGTCCAGCCTTCACCCCCAAGCGGGCCACCAAAGCCCGCAACATGCGCGCGTCAGGCTTGGGTCTCAGGTGACCAAACATGCGCATCTGTTCGATGCTGATCACCGCTTCAAAGTGATGCCTCAACCCCAAGACCCTCAGCACCCGCTCAGCGTAGTGGGCGGGTGCATTGGTGACGATGACCTTGCGGCCGGGCAAGCGCCGCAGAGCAGCCACGTCGTGCGGGTGGCTGTGCAACCGTCGCTCCAGCCCCGGAAGTCGATGGGTCTCTTCAAGAAAAGCCTGCGCCCGCACCCCGTGATGCCGCATCAAGCCCAACAACGTGGCGCCGTAACGCTGCCAGTAATGGGTGCGTAGATGCTGGGCTTGGACTTCATCCACCCCCAGTTCGCGGACGATGAAATCCGTCATCGCTCGGTTGATCCCACCAAAGGCCGCATGCGAAGCGTTATGCAGGGTGTCATCAAGGTCAAAGAGCCAAACAAGAGAGCGATTCGGCATGGTGGAGCAGGGTGTGACGTCAGATAATGCGCCACGCTCAAATGTGGCCGAAGCCCCAGAGATTCAAGACAAAACAAAAACTGCCGAGGAATATTCGTGATGTCCATGACGGGTGGTGACCCATCCTCGCTCTTGCGATTCCCGCCAGATCATGGGGATCATGATCATGCTGCCTTGGCGCTGGCCTCGGTACGTACTCGGGCTCACCTCCGAGGCATGCTGCTGGAAGTCACCATCGAGCAGTCCTTTCGCAACACCTCAGCGCAAACCCTGCGCATCAGCCCGTCGTTTCTGTTGCCCGATCATGCCGTGCTGCTCGGGCTGGATGCGATCTTGGCCAACCGACAGCACTTGCGCGCGCAAATTGCTGACAAGCACACCGCCAGCTTTCAACAAATCGCCTACACCCCCGTGGGCAGCCCCAACGACGATGACTCCGTCGATGTGTTGCTCGAAGGCAATTTGGATGGCAGCTACACCCTGCATCTGGGCGAGCTGGAACCCGGTGAGATTTGTCTCATCACGGTGCGCTACGGCCAGACCCCGCGCTACGAGCACGGCGCGCTGTATCTGACCATCCCCGCCACGCTCGGCCCGCACCGTTTCAGCACCCCGCGCGACGCCCCCCAAGGGGACGAAAATTTCGACTTGGCCATCGATATCTATGGCAATTGGGCCGAGGCCACCATCAGCTCGCCCACCCATCCATCGATGCAACTCAGCCAAGGCGACCAAGCCCCTGACGCCTCCCAGCGGATTCGGGTCAGCTTGTCGCGGCGCAACACGCTGGAGCGCGATTTTGCGCTGGTGATCAGCGACATCGCACAAGAAGCCATGAGCATGGCTTGGTACGAACACGACCCGATCCAAACCGATCAGGTGGTGGCGATGCTGGCCTTTCAACCCGATCTGCCAGCGCGACAAGACCCGCTGGCGCTGAAGATTTTGGTGGACTGCTCCAGCGCCATGTCCCCGGAAAGCATCCGCACCGCCCGACGACTGCAACAAGGGTTGATTGCCCTTCTCGCCCCCGAAGATCGCTTCAGCCTGTCGCGCTTTGGGACCACGGTGGAACACCACGCCGGACCACTTTGGCCGGCGAACGAAGCCTGCAAGCTGGCCGCCCGTCACTGGTCGCACGATCTCAGCCCACGCATGGGCCCCCCAGATCTGCAAGCCGCATTGCAGTCAACCTTTGAACAAACCATTCAGGGCTCACGCGCGGACATTTTGCTGATCACCCAAGCGCAAAACAGCGACCTCGCGGCGGCCTTGCTCACCGCCAAACAAGGGCCGCAGCGCATTTTTGTGATCTGCATTGGCCCGCCCGCTTCCAGCCACGCCCAAACCTTGATCCGCCAGGTTGCGGAGGTCAGCGGGGGCGTTTTTGATCAGGTGATCAGCGGCCAAACCCTCGAAGCCACGGAAGCAGCAGAAACCTCGATCGAGCGCTTGCTGCACCGTCTGCGCAGCGAACAACGCTTCGGTTTGACCTTGCAGTGGCCCGAAGGCATCACGCCGAAATGGCAGTCCACCATGCCGCATTCGATCTTCGACGGCGACACCGTGCTGGTGCATGCCGTCTTGGATCAACGCCCTCAAGGCAAGGTCCGCCTGCTGGGCTACGGTAGAACCCGCACCGATGAAGAGCGGCCCCTGTGGCAGCGCATGCTGACCATGGTTCGGGGCTCCTTGGGGGCGATCCGTGAACAAGGCCGGCACGGTTGGCGCGGTTGGCCCCACCCGCGCCACCACCGTTGGCAAGAAACCCTGCACAGCATCGCCACCCTGTCCGCCACCTTCAGCAGCGCCGAGCACCCCGGCCCCCCGCCGGTGCGCCCAGCAGCCACCGAATTAGCCCGCATGGTGGCAGCCGCGCGCTATCAAGAACAGCAGCAGCCTGCGTTGGCGGTGCAATACCAACTGACCACGCGATCAACCTACCTGATCTTGGTGCACCCCCACGAGGACGCCCACCAAGCCCTGAACCGCCCGCCCACCTTCAAACTGCGCCAACAGCGCATGGCCCCACTGCCACCCAAGCTCAACCAGCCCACGGTGGCGCAAGCCACGCCACAACGCCAAGAACCGATCTTTACCGCCCAAGCCACGGGAGCCGAGACCCGCCTCCCGATCCGCCCCTTGAGCCCGTGGGAATTCAGCCGGGTGTTCGAACAGCGCCAGCCCAACGACTGGCCCACCACCCTCCAAGGCCTGCGCGACATGGGCTTGGGCAAAGGCATGATCACTTGGTTGGTCTGCCATCTCTCCGAAGGCCCCGCAGGCGACATCGACGTGGCCGCCGGCATCCACGCCTTCCTCACCTTCTTCGCCCACCCCCTCACCCGCCAAGCCCTCCACCAAGGCCACGCCATCCCGGCGACCCACCCCTTACGCCAACACCCCGACCCCCGCCTCGCCCGCATGAGCCGCGACTTCTCCGGCATGACAGGAGAAAACTGGCCGGTGCTTTGAGTGCGCTGGTGATATGAGCGGCTGACCAAGAACACGATTGCGTATCGTCCGTCAGCACACCTACAATACACATCATATTAACTTTGTGTACACATCATGCGCACAAACATCGTGATTGACGACAAGCTCATGGCCGATGCCATGCGATTGACGGGCTTGAAGACCAAGAAGGAAGCCGTTGAACTTGGCCTTCGCACGCTCTTGCGCCTTCGCCAGCAAGAAGAAATCCGGCAATTCCGAGGCAAGCTCGACTGGCAAGGTGACCTTGCCGCGATGAGGACGGACAAGTGATTTTTGTTGATTCAAGCGTCTGGATCGACTACTTCCGTGGAACGGTGACCCCACAGACAGAACGCCTAGATGCACTGCTGGGCAATGAGCCTGTTTGCGTAGGTGATCTGGTCTTGGCTGAAGTACTTCAAGGATTCAACACGGACCGAGAATTCAACCAAGCCAGAAAGCTCTTGACCTCGCTTGAACTTATCGAGCTTGGCGGGCAAGAAATGGCGATTCAAGCAGCCCGCAACTTTCGAACGCTTCGCCAATTAGGCGTCACGGTTCGCAAAACCATTGATACCCTCATTGCAACGGCATGCATTGAGAAAGATCTGCCCCTGCTCTACAGCGACCGTGATTTCGACCCCTTCATCGAGCACCTTGGCCTGCGTTCAGCACTGATACCCGACTGATTGTCGGTGGGTTTCCCGTGCGTATAGATTGAGTCCGAAGAAGCTTCTTCCGGCTGACAAGAGAAAACTGGCCGGCGCTTTGAAGCGTGGGCCATGGCTCTGACGGAGCGGCACGGGTACTGGAAGGCGGTGGTGGCGTTTGTAAGGCCAGCCTGAAACGAGCCAACTTGGTTGAACCACCCACTGCGGACCCGCACGGTGGGTGGTGTTAGATGCTTCCGGCTATCCGATTAGAGCCAACTTCATCGCCATGCCTACTGGCTCTTCTTTGTTGACATTGTTTCCAAAAATGATGGGACTAGCATCTCCGAAAAACCCGCCACAATGATTATTGCCATAAGTGACCAATAACTACTTATAGCGATATCTGAAAATAGAAAACGAGCCTTCACCAGAACAAAAGCTATAGATCCTGCAACCAATGCAAGAAGAACGCGTTCCAGCCCAAACAAGAAGTAGTGAAATTTGCTTTCATACTCTTCGAATCTAAGATTTTTTGTTTTTGACAATATAGCTAGCCCTCCACCGAGACTGGAGCCAAGCGCTACCACTATAAGTTGCCAAATAGGAGTGAAATTTGCTCGTTCGCCCATGAATTTAAGCGCAAACCCGGCAGACACCACTAAGCCAATAATCATAGGAAACATGTATGACGCGCGATTGAAAACGACCTCCTTAGCTTCTTCCCTAATTGATGCAATGAGCTGATCGAACTCTTCCGCAACGTTGTTTTTGTCTGAGATCAACGCTGTCGCAAGAGCATGGGCTACGCGATTCTTCATCATTCCAAAATTCGATGATCTGTAGAGCAGCCCTTTTGCCTCAATGTACTTTTGCTTAACGTCAGAGAAACGCTTCGTCAACGCTCTTTCGGATTCATCTGTAAACCCGTCAATAAACACCCTCAACCGATTGTTTATGTCCGCATGTTCTATTTCGTAAACAGCGTATTCGTTCCCTTTAGCGAGAACATCAACTATTTCATACCCAGAAGGATCCTTCCCCCCTTTAACAATCTTAACGACCGAATCAATGGGCTGAGACTTGGCTCCAGGTTTACCTGACTTTTCCTCCTTAACTTCGGCTACCTTTTCCAATTGGGCACCCAAATCCTCTCTTAATTTTTCACTCACAGAATTCTCCGATGCGTTCTTTCTTGGCTCTAACAAAGAGGTCCAGAAACCCCAATTTCCACCTCAGACGTCTTGCGGAGTGGTTCCGATTCAGAGCGTGGCGGGGTTCTGGAGTTCATGGACAAAGTTCGGTTCAAATAGGCTGGCAGCGTACCTGAGGCCGACATCGACCTTTCCTCCGTATGCCAGCCGCCTTGAAACACGGGGCGGTTCAAGGTGCATCGTTGCTTGTCAAGTCGGTCAACATCGCTCAACGCGCCCGAATCATCGTCCCGAAGGCTTGGTCGGTGAGGATTTCGAGGAGGAGGACGTGGGGGACGCGGCCGTCGATGATGTGGACGGCGTTGACGCCGCATTTGGCGGCGTCGATGGCGCCGGCGAGCTTGGGCAGCATGCCGCCGCTGATGGTGCCGTCGGCCACCAACTCGTCGATGCGGCGTGAGGTCAGATCGGTCAGCAGTTGGCCTTGCTTGTCGAGCACGCCGCTGATGTTGGTCAGCATCAAGAGCTTCTCGGCCTTCAAGACTTCAGCCAGCTTAGACGCCACCAAATCGGCGTTGATGTTGTAGCTCTCGTTGTGCTCGCCAAAGCCAATCGGGCTGATCACGGGGATGAAAGCGTCGTCTTGCAGCGCCTTGACCACGGCCGGGTCGATGGAGTCGATCTCGCCGACTTGGCCCACGTCGTATTCCTTGGTGGGATCGTCCTTGTCGAGCAACTTCATCTTGCGGGCACGCACCAAGCCACCGTCACGCCCGGTCAGGCCCACGGCCTTGCCGCCGGCGTGGTTGATCAGGCCGACGATGTCTTGCTGCACTTCGCCGGCCAAAACCCACTCGACCACGCCCATGGTTTCGGCGTCGGTCACGCGCATGCCCTGAATAAAGGTGCCCTTCTTGCCAATGCGCGCCAGCGCTTCGTCGATCTGCGGACCGCCGCCGTGGACCACGATCGGGTTGATGCCAACCAATTTCAGCAACACCACATCTTCGGCAAACGCCGCTTGCAACGCCGGGTCGGTCATGGCGTTGCCGCCGTACTTGATGACCATGGTCTTGCCGTGGAACTTGCGGATGTACGGCAAAGCGTGGGCGAGGATTTCGGCCTTGTCGCGAACGGCAATGTGCGACAGGTCAAGGGGCGTGTGGGACATGAACAACTCCGTGATTTGAATCGGCGAAACAGGCGGGGATTCTAGGCAAGAGCGCAATGCTGCGTAGAATCGCCCCCGTCATGTCACGCCGACCGATTCACCCCGCCTTCGCGTTTTTGCGTCTGCTGCGCTGCACCCTGTGGGTGCTGATCGCACTGCTGCCGCTGCGTGGCTGGGCAGTGGCCGGGATGGGCATCGAGTCGCTCAAAACGGTGGCGGCTCACACGCTGATGCATACGATGACGGCCGCTGACGATGAGGCTTTACCGCCCTGTCACCAGCATCGCAACGACAACACGCAGGCCGATACCGATACTGATACCCAGGCTCATTGCGCGCACTGCACCTTGTGCCACGCCGCCAGCGCACCGCCGCTGCCGATGACTTCAGCCGCTGAAGAACCCCACTCCAGCCATGTGATGTCGGCCCACGTGCCGACCGGCCACGCCCAACAAGGCTGGTCCGCCTTAGAACGCCCACCGCGCGCCTAACCATTTCCCGTTGGCCCTGAGAAAAGTCGTGCGCTGCCCCGCTGGGCACCGCGCTGCATCGTCCAGGTTCTTCCACGTCGTTTTGACGGAAATGTTTCATGCTTACGCCGATCTCGCCCCTCCTGCGCCGCGCTTTGGCGCTGACGTCGCTCGCCTGCACCGCCTTCATCACCCTTGGCACCGCTGTGAGTGCCCATGCCGAACCCGTCAAGGGCGAGGTGATCAAGGTCATGGCCAGCCAGCAAAAACTCACCCTGCGCCATGAGGCCATCCCCTCGCTCGACATGCCGCCCATGACGATGAACTACCGCGTTGCCAAGCCGGAGCTGCTCAGCGGCGTCAAGGCGGGCGACAAGGTGATCTTTGAAGCCGAGGACCGCCAAGGCAACTTCATCGTCACCCAGCTCAAGGTGCAGCCATGAATGTTCACCGGCCCAGATACCCCCTCAAAACGCTGCTCGTCACCGCCTTGCTGAGTGCGTGGTGCATGGGTGTCCGGGCCGGTGACACGCCGCCGCTGAACCCTCCTATTGCGCCCTCGGCATCGGCCTTGGGTGCGCAGGTGGACGAGCTGCTGCGCTTTGCCCGTGAGCGCAACCCGGAAGCCCTCAGCCTCCAGCAAGAAGCGCTCACGGCTTCCGCACGGGTCGAATCCGCCGGGGCCTTGCCCGACCCCCGACTGCGGACTGAACTGATGGACGTGACCCAAGGGGGACAACAAAGCCCCAGCGTCTCCCCCAGCCGGGTGGGCAGCACGCGCTACACCTTGATGCAAGACGTGCCGTGGTTTGGCAAGCGCGACTTGCGGCGCGACATCGCGGAGCAAGACGCCAAAAGCGCCCACAGCCGGGCGCAGGGCACGTGGTCCGAGGTGGCGGCCAAGATCAAAACCACCTACGCGCAGCAGTACGTGCTTGCGAAAAACGAAAGCCTGACGCGCGAGATCCTGGCCCTCCTCGCCCGGCTAGAAAAGCTGGCGCAGACCCGCTATGCCAGCGGTTTGGCCGGCCAACAAGACGTGATCCGAGCGCAGGTGGAACAAAGCCTGATGCAAGGCGAGCTGATCGGCGTGGAAACCGAACGGCATCACATGCACGCCCGCATGAACGCGCTGCTGGGCCGCCCGAGCAACGCGGCGCTGGCTGAGCCCCAAGGACTGCGGCCCTTGCCCAGCAACGAACAACTCGATCAGACCCGCTTGGAAGAGCGCATCCAAGCCCACAACCCACAACTGCTGACGGAGGACGCCCGGCTGCAAGGGGCCGAGAAGAGCCGTGAGCTGGCCTACAAGAACCGCTACCCCGA
This sequence comes from Leptothrix ochracea, assembly GCF_041083635.1. Classification (GTDB taxonomy): domain Bacteria; phylum Pseudomonadota; class Gammaproteobacteria; order Burkholderiales; family Burkholderiaceae_C; genus Sphaerotilus; species Sphaerotilus ochraceus. The sequence goes on along the minus strand of NZ_JBFPHB010000024.1, from coordinate 40,761 downwards.
TGTCACCTTCGGCATCGTGCCCAACCAGGTGCAGAACTCGATCAAACAGTGGGACTTGATGATCGAGCTGAACATCCCCTTGCAGCAAAGCAGCCGCCGAAGCCAAGAAAGCGAGGCCGAAGCGATGCTCACGGTGGCCAGAACACGGCGGGAAGCCACGCGCAACCAAGTCTCCGCCGAACTGGCCGAGAACATCGCGGGGCTCGACGCCGCACGCCGCCTCGAAGCGCTGGCCGCGCAAAGCCTGCTGCCCCAAGCCGAGCTGAGTTTCAAGTCGGCCTTGGCGGGCTACGAAAACGGCAGAGGCGATTTCGCCAGCTTGCTCGACGCCCAGCGACAAATTCGCCAAGCGCGCCAAAGCCAGATCAAAGCCCAAGCCGAAGCCCAAGCGCGGCTGGCCGATATCGAACGCATCCTCGGAGAAGATCTATGACCGCTCGCACCACAGCTCGCACCACCAAGATGGGGATGGGGATCGTGGCCGCTTTGCTGGCTGCCAGCGTGTACGGCGTCGGTTACTGGATGGGCCACCGGCAGGCCCCCGCCAACGCCGACCATGAAGCCGCCGCGCAAGCGCGCAAACCGCTGTTCTATCGCAACCCGATGGGGCTGCCCGACACCTCGCCCACGCCCAAGAAAGATGCGATGGGCATGGACTACATCCCGGTCTACGCCGGTGAGCAGCCCGACGAAGCGCCCGGTGCGGCGCAGCAGATCAAGATCAGCACCGACAAAGTCCAAAAACTCGGCGTCCGCACCGAAGCCGTGCAACGCAAGGTGCTGGACCGCACGCTGCGCGCTGCGGGCCGCGTTGAGCTTGACGAGCGCCGCGTCTACACCATCGCGGCCAAATTCGAGGGCTATGTCGAGAAGCTGCATGTGAACGCCACCGGGCAGGCGGTGCGCCAAGGCCAAACGCTGTTCGAGGTCTACAGCCCAGAGCTGGTGTCGGCGCAGCGCGAGTACCTGCTGGCCAACCAAGCCCTGAAGGACGCCAGCGCGGACAACCTACCCGGTCTCCAACCCGGCATGCAGCAGCTGGCCGACGCGGGCTTGGCCCGGCTGAAAAATTGGGACATCTCGCCCGAGCAGTTGGCGCAAATCAAGGCCGCCGCCGCAGCCGGCCAAACGCGCCGCACCCTGAGCGTGAGCTCCCCCGTGGGCGGTGTCGTGACCGAGAAAAAAGCGGTCCAAGGGATGCGTTTCGCACCGGGCGAGGTGCTCTACCAAGTGGCGGATCTTTCGACGGTCTGGGTGATGGCCGAGGTGTTTGAACAAGACATCCGCTGGGTCAAGACCGGCAGCCGCGCCAAGGTGCATCTCAGCGCCTATCCCGACAACGTCTTCGAAGGCCCGGTGACCACCATCTACCCGACCTTGAAGGCCGAAACGCGCACCGTGGCGGTACGCATCGAACTCAGCAATCCGGGCGGGCGGCTCAAGCCGGGCATGTTCGCCCAAGTGGAGCTGGGCAACGCCACCCCCCGTGACGTGACCCTTGCTGTGCCCATCTCGGCGGTGATCGACAGCGGCACGCGCCAGATCGTGCTGGTCCAGCGCGGCGAGGGCCGCTATGAACCCCGCGAGGTTCGACTGGGGGTGCGCAACGATAAGGATGTCGAGGTGCTGAGCGGCGTGCAGGACGGCGAGGCCGTGGTGGTCAGCGCCAATTTCCTGATCGACGCCGAAAGCAACCTGAAAGCAGCCATCAGCGGCTTTGGCCACGCGGCGGTCGGTCACCACGCCCAAGGCAAGGTCGAGGCCATCGACGCCGCCAACAAAGAACTGAGCATCAGCCACGGCCCGGTCGCCAGCTTGCACTGGCCGGGCATGACGATGGATTTCAAGGTCGCCAACGAGGCCCTGCTGCAAGGCTTGCAGCCCGGCAGCGCCATCAGCTTTGAATTCGTCGAACGCGGCCCGGGTGAATGGGTCATCACCGCTGTGCAGCCCACGGCACACGCTGGGCACTGATCCACAAGGACATCCGCAAGGACCCCCAACATGCTGGCCCACATCATTGATTGGTCAGGCAGAAACCGCTTCTTGGTGCTGCTGGCGACCCTGTTTGTCATCTTGGGCGGCGGCGTGGCCGTCGTCCAAACCCCGCTCGACGCGCTGCCCGATCTGTCGGACGTTCAAGTCATCGTCTACACCGAGTATCCGGGGCAGGCCCCGCAGGTGGTCGAGGATCAAGTCACCTATCCGCTGACCACCGCGATGCTCTCGGTGCCCAAATCGAAGGTGGTGCGCGGCTTCTCGTTTTTTGGCGCGTCCTTCGTCTACATCATCTTTGAGGACGGCACCGACATCTACTGGGCGCGCTCGCGGGTGCTGGAGTACCTCAACTTCGCCTCCAGCCGCATGCCCCGAGGCATCACGCCGCAGATCGGGCCCGACGCCACCGGCGTGGGCTGGGTCTATCAATACGCCCTGCTGGCCAAGGATCGCTCTTTGGCCGAACTGCGCACCTTGCAAGACTGGTACCTGCGCTACCAGCTGACCAAGGCGCACGGCGTGGCCGAAGTGGCCTCCATCGGCGGCTTCGTCCAAACCTACCAAGTCACGGTCGATCCGCTCAAGCTGCGCGCTTACGGCATCCCGCTGTCCAAGGTCTCGCAGGTGGTGCGCGACTCGAACCGCGACGTGGGCGGGCGAGCGATCGAAATGGCCGAGACCGAGTACATGGTGCGCGGCAGGGGCTATCTGCGCGGCGTGGCGGATCTCGAAAACTTGGTGGTCAAAGCCGACAAGGGCACCCCGGTGCTGATCCGCGACATCGCCCGGGTCGAGCTGGCCCCGGACGAGCGACGCGGCCTGACCGAGTTGAACGGCGAAGGCGAAGTGGTCTCGGGCATTGCCATGGCGCGCTACGGCCAAAACGCGCTGGAAGTCATCCAGAACCTCAAAGACAAGATCCGCGAGGTTTCCGCTGGCTTGCCCGAAGGGGTCAGCATCACCGCCGTTTACGACCGCTCCGAGCTGATCCAGCGCGCCATCGAAACCCTCAAGCACACGCTGATGGAGGAAAGCCTGATCGTCGCGCTGGTCTGCGTGGTCTTTTTGATGCACGTGCGCTCGGCGCTGGTCGCCATCCTGATGCTGCCGGTGGGCGTATTGATCGCCTTCATCGCCATGCGCTTGCTGGGCATGAACTCGAATCTGATGAGCTTGGGCGGCATCGCCATCGCCATCGGCGCGATGGTGGACGCGGCCATCGTGATGATCGAAAACGCCCACAAACACCTTGAGCGCATCAAGGAGGGCGAGTCGCGCTTCGAAGCCATGCTGGCGGCGTGCAAGGAGGTCGGCCCGGCGCTGTTTTTCTCGCTGCTGATCATCACCGTGTCGTTCTTGCCGGTGTTCACGCTCGAATCCCAAGAGGGCCGGCTGTTCTCACCGCTGGCCTACACCAAGACCTTCGCCATGGCCGGTGCGGCGCTGCTGTCGGTCACGCTGGTGCCGGTGCTGATGATGCTGTTCATCCGGGGCAAGATCCTGCCGGAGGCACAAAACCCGGTGAACCGCGCGCTGATCTGGCTGTACCGCCCCATCATCGCCGGCGTGATGCGCTGGAAAAAAACCACCATCACCATCGCCATCGCCGCCTTGGCCGCCTCGATCTGGCCGGCCACGCAGCTCGGCTCCGAGTTCATGCCGACGCTCAACGAAGGCACGCTGTTGTACATGCCGGCGTCCCTGCCGGGGATGTCGATCACCAAGGCGGCCGAACTGCTCCAGACGCAGAACAAGATCATCAAAAGCTTCCCCGAAGTCGCCTCGGTCTACGGCAAGGCCGGCCGGGCCAACACCGCCACCGACCCCGCCCCGACCGAGATGTTCGAGACGGTCATCAACCTGAAGCCCGAAAGCACGTGGCGGGCCGGCATGACCATCGACAAGCTGGTGGCCGAGCTGGACAAGGCGCTGCAATTTCCGGGCATCTCCAACGCTTGGACGATGCCGATCAAGGCCCGCATCGACATGCTCGCCACCGGCATCCGCACGCCCATTGGCATCAAGGTCTTCGGCAAAGATCTGGAGGACATGGAGCGGCTGGCGCGGCAGATCGAGACCGTGGTCAAGACTGTGCCCGGCACCACCTCCGCTTTTGCGGAACGCATCACGGGCGGCTTTTATCTCAACATCGAGCCGGATCGCGCCCAACTGGCGCGCTACGGGCTGGCCGTGGGCGAGCTGCAAGACGTGATCGGCACCGCCTTGGGCGGCGAGATCGTCACCACCACCGTCGAAGGCCGGGAACGTTTCGGCGTCAACGTGCGCTACCCGCGTGAGTTGCGCGCCAACCCGCAACAAATCGCCCGCGAAGTGCTGGTGCCAACCCCGGATGGCGCGATGGTGCCGCTCGGCCAAGTGGCCGCGATCAGCATCAGCAAGGGAGCCCCCGGCATCCGTACAGAAAACGCCCTGCTCTCGGCCTACATTTTTGTGGACATCCGCGAGCGCGATATCGGCGGCTATGTCGCCGACGCCCGCAAGGCGGTGGCCGAACAGGTCAAGTTCCCGCCGGGCTACTACGCCACTTGGAGCGGCCAATTCGAGTCGATGGAGCGCGCCATCCAGAAGATGAAAGTGGTGGTCCCGGTGACGCTGCTGCTGATCTTTTTGCTGCTCTATCTCAACTTCAGGCGCCTGACCGAAACGCTGATCGTCATGCTGTCGGTGCCGTTTGCCTTGGTCGGTGGCATCTGGCTGATGTGGGCCTTGGGCTACAACCTGTCGGTGGCGGTCGCCGTCGGCTTCATCGCCTTGGCCGGGGTCGCAGCTGAAACCGGGGTGGTGATGCTGATCTATCTGGATCACGCCTGGGAAGACGCCAAAGAACGCTGCCACAGCGCAGGCCGCGCCCCCGACGTGGCCGACTTGTACGCCGCCGTGATGGAAGGGGCCGTGGAACGCGTGCGCCCCAAGATGATGACCGTGGTGGCCATCATGGCCGGCCTGCTGCCCATCCTCTGGGGCACCGGCACCGGCTCAGAAGTCATGAGCCGCATCGCCGCCCCGATGGTCGGCGGCATGCTTTCCTCCACCGTCCTCACCCTCGCCGTGATTCCCGCCCTCTACGCCTTGGTCAAGCAATGGCGGCTGGGACGGGGGTTGGAAAGCCCCAGCCGTGAAATTCACACACCGTGAGCGCCGCCCGCTTGACGTGGAAAAATTTTCCACGCACAATCCAATTGCCGTGGAAATTTCTTCCACGGCATTCGTACCACCCACGGAACCTCGCATCATGAACGCTCAATCCCTTGCCCTCTCCTTGATCGCCCTGCTCACCTGTGGTGCCGCCTTTGCACAAACCGCCCCGGCAGCAGTGATGCAAAAACCCACGGTCACCATGCAAAAACCTGCGATCACCACCGCAACACCGGCCACCCCGATGATGCAAAGACCTGCTGTCACCCCCATGGCACCGGCAGCCACCATGCAAAAGCCGGTGATGCCCGGCAAGATGGGCCGCTGATCCACGGTCAGGATGAAGACACGAACCCCGCGTTGCACTTCAGAAATAAGCTCACGGTTCGTAGATAATTCACCCCCTCATTTTCGCAAGTGCAACGCCATGAAACCGTCCTCCATTTCCAAAACGCTGGAGTATGCTTTTGCACAGATACTGCGACCTATTATTCGTTTGGCTTTATCCCATGGCGTCACCTATCCTGCCTTGGCTGAAATCCTGAAGTTCACGTGTGTGGATGTGGCTCAACGTGATTTCAAAATTCATGATGAATCCCCCAGCGATAGCCGAATCAATCTACTAACCGGTATCCATCGGAAAGAAATAAAACGCTTACGAGAAATGTCGGTGAGTGAAGCCACAGACATCTCAGAGACCGTCTCCCTCGGCGCTCAACTGGTTGGTATTTGGTTGAGTCGCCAACCTTATTCGGATGCCATGGGCAGCCCAAAACCGTTACCACGCTTGGCCAGCGTGGGGGGGGAAGCTTCCTTTGAAACCTTGGTCACCATCGCCAACAAGGATATTCGTTCGCGCGTGATTCTTGATGAATGGCTACGCTTGGGGGTTGCCACCATCAATGACCAAGATGAAGTGATCTTAAATACCCATGCTTTTATTCCAAGCCAAGGTTTTGAAGAAAAATCGTTTTATTTCACAAAAAATATTCATGATCATGCCGCTGCTGCCGCAGAAAATCTATCTGGACAACAGCCAGCTTGGTTAGAGCGGAGCGTCTACTACGATGCCTTGAGTGCCGAAAGCGTTGATGAGTTACATCGCATAGCTCAGCAAACTGGCATGGATACGCTTCAGATTCTGAATCGCAAGGCGATTGAATTGGAATCATGCGATACCCAGGATCCACAGAAACACCGTTTCACCTGTGGCATTTACTTCTATAGCGAGGCGACATCTCCACGTGATGTCGAAAAGCCATGAACCGCCATTTAAAAATCACGACACCTATGCTGATGAAATCATGGGCCACCATAGGTTTGGTACTTATATCACTGACGGCGTCATGGTCTGTGATGGCTCAAACACCCGTTTGTACTGAGCTTCCCTTGGTATCACCGACCCTACCAGATAAAAAGATTGAAGCAGGCGTTTTATCCATCATGGATAACGGCGGCATTGGCGGCACCGGCAACAAAGCAGATGCGGGTGGGGTTGGCATCATTGGCACCATCACCGGCTTCGCCAGTATCTGTCTCAATGGTCAAGAAGTTCATTACGATGCGACCACCCCTGTGAGCCGAAACGGTGTCTCGACCCATTTTGATGCACTTGCCGTGGGTCAAATTGCCGCCATTGATGCCGTCGAAACACCCAAAGGGTGGGTTGCGCGTCAAATTCATTTGATCAATGTCTTGGAAGGGCCGATCACCCACACAGCCACAGAAAATGGTTCAATTTCAGTTATGAATCAATCCGTGGTGATGGATGCCTCAACCCGCTTGGGTGGATTCAGTCAATTGGATCAATTGAAGTTAGAAACACCCGTGCGAATTGCAGGTTTCCGAGATACCCAAGGGCAGATTCACGCCACCCGTATTGAGATGGCCCCTGATCTGATGGTCAGCAGCAGCATCGGTATGCCGACGCAAGGTTCAACGAATCCGATAACCAGCGCCGACGAGATGCTGGTGCGCGGTCATTGGAATGGCCAACAGCTGGAGTCGCAGAGCACACAACCGAGTCCCGCCACACCATTCACAACGCATGGTCATCGTGTCATCGTGGAAAGCATGATTCTTGAATCCAAGAATCCCACCCATTTGCGAGTCACGGGCTTTGACGTGAGCTTGGATAAACGCACCCAGATGCCGAATGTGCCTAATGCACCAGGTAATCAACCCATGGCCGAGGGTCAGCGCATCCTGATCACCGGCCATATGGATGGCAAACATCACATCGTGGCAGAAACCATTGTCTTCAGTTCACCTCGTTCATTTGATTCGAAGCATACCCTTATGCCCATGCCTAAACAGGGTGGTTCGATGCCATCGGATCAACCCATGATGATAGATCGCATGAAAACGCCTGATATGCCACAGCGCATGAATTCAACACCCATGCCTCATCCTCCAAGGATGCCTCCTGGTTCAGGCATGCCCCAAATGCCAAAGATGTAATCTCATACGTACACAGGAATGAGCCCCATTTATTCAGCCCACATGCGATTTAAAAAGTTTCTTCTGTGGGTCATTCCTCTGTGCATGGCCTATAGCCTACCCGTTGCCGCCAAAGACATGACTCTATCCACGGGCATCGACTACTCATCGGGCACCTATGGAGCGACTCAATCAACGGACATCATTTATCTACCGATCACCGTCAAATATGAAAAACCGTCATGGTCACTCAAATTGACGCTGCCTTATATTAAAATGACGAGCCCGGACAACACCATCAACAGCGGCACCCCTGTGCAAACAGCTTCGACGGTCAGCTTGGTTCGCCAAACATTTTCTGGACAAGGTGACATAATCGTGACAGGTACGCACAACCTTCACCACGATTTGGCCCATGGCTTCGCGATTGATTTAACCGGAAAAATCAAGATACCGACAGCTGATGCCACCCAAGGTCTTGGCACAGGCAAATATGATTACTCCGCCCAGTTGGATCTTCTCAAACAAAGCGGTCGCCATATGCTTTTTAGCAGCGTTGGGTATCGGAAGATGGGCGATCCTGATGGCCTTGATTTCAAAAATCCATGGTATGGCTCTATAGGATGGGGGCATACCGCCAGCAATACCATCCAATGGGGTGGTATTTATGAACTACAACAACCCGTTATTGACGGCAATGCCTTACTCAAAGATGTTTTAGCTTATATCACCTACAAAATCACAGCTACTCATACCGTGCAGGGATATCTTGTCAAAGGCCTGTCAGATGGCAGTCCAGACTGGGGTTCTGGCATAAGTGTTAGCACATCTTTTTAACAACATACCATCTTCATCATCATGAAATCAAAACAACGCGGCGAAATCACCACCATCATGCTTATCGTGATGGCCGGCATGCTGATCTGGACTTTTTCGAATAAACATACTCACATGGGACCGATGGGCATGATGAATCACGCTGACCACGCGGCCGAACCAGCCAGTCCACCAGCATCCACCCCTGACGTTCTGGCCTCAGAAAAATCAGCCAGTGCCACCGCGCATCATTGATGTATGAAAACCCCCCTCAAAAATGTACCGATACACACGACCCGTCGCAGCCTGCTGCGCGGTCTCGCCGGTCTGGCCTTGACCCAGCTGCTGTCCACCTTAAGCGCCTGCGGGGGGCGCGGCAACGGCATGGGCGGCATGGGCACCATGAACCCAACCCCGCTGATCAACCCGAATCTGGCCAGTGCGCGGCCGCTGCCGATCGTGCCGCTGGCGACCGGCACGGTCGATGGCACGGGGACGCGGCGTCACAGCCTCAGCGCCCAAGCGGGCACGTCGCAGCTGGTGAGCGGCGTCAACACATCCACGTGGGGCTACAACGGCGCGCTCCTTGGCCCGGCGCTGCTGCTGCGCCAAGGGGAAGCGACCGCGCTGACCGTGCAGAACACCTTGGCTGAGACCACCACCGCGCACTGGCATGGCCTGCTGGTGCCCGCTGACATGGATGGCGGACCGCACCAAGAGATTCTTGCGGGCAGCAGTTGGACGGCGGCCTTCACCGTCAGCAACGCGCCCTCCACCTGCTGGTATCACCCGCACACCCACGGAGCCACCGGCCGGCAAGTGATCCAAGGGCTGGGCGGGCTGCTGATCATCGAAGACAGCGCCAGCGCCCAAGCCCTGCTGCCGCACGTTTGGGGGGTGGATGACGTGGCACTGGTCTTCCAAGACCGGCGCTTCAACGCCGATGGCTCGATCGACTACGCCCTGACGCCAGCCGACAAGGGCCGGGGCTATCAGGGCGATCACCTGCTGGTGAACGGCTGCCACAACCCGGTCTGGCAAGCGCCGCAGCAATGGGTGCGGCTGCGACTGCTCAACGCGTGCAACGCGCGCTTTCTCAGCCTGCGCCTGAGCAACAGCGCAACCCTGCACCAGATCGCCAACGAAGGTGGCCTGCTCGCCAGCCCGGTGGCCCGCAGCAGCCTGATGCTGGCCCCGGGCGAACGCGCCGAAGTGCTGGTCGATCTCTCCGGCCTGAGCTTGGGGCAGAGCTTGAGCCTCAACGCCCGCTCCAGCGGCATGATGGACAGCGGCAGCGTTGAGGTCAGCGCGCTGTTTCTCAGCGTCAGCCAAGCCGCGCAGGCCGGGGCGATCACCGCCCTGCCCGCCACCTTGCCCGCCACGCCGACCCTCAGCGCCCCAGCCGGGGCCATCCGGCGCACCTTCAGTCTGGACAGCAGCATGAGCGGGGGCATGGGCGGCGGTATGGGCTCGGGCGGCATGGGCTTCACGATCAACGGCACACCCTTCAACATCGCCCGCACCGACTTCAGCCTGACCGCCGGAAACACCGAGGTCTGGACCTTCACCAACACCACCGGCATGGGTCACCCGATCCACGTTCACGGGGTGCGCATGAGCCTCTTAAGCCGCAACGGCGCCCCGGTGGCAGCGCAGGAACAGGGTCAACGCGACACCTTTGTGGTCGATGGCAACGGCAGTGTGGACGTGGTGGTGCAAGCGCCAGCCACCGCCAGCGCCATGCCCTTCATGCTGCACTGCCACATCCTGGAGCACGAAGACGCCGGGATGATGTTGCAGTTCGTGGCCGCTTGAGAAAACCGCTAACCTTGGTGCCCCCATCAGCGACATCGCAGAGGCACCATGTTCAAAGGCATCCTGATCGAAAAAGATGAAGCGGGCTATCGCGCCGCCGTGCAAGACATCGACCCAGCGGCCTTGCCCGCAGGCGATGTCACCGTCCAAGTGGCGTACTCCACCTTGAACTACAAGGACGGGCTGGCGATCAGCGGCAAGTCGCCGGTGGTGCGACGCTTTCCGATGGTGCCGGGCATCGATTTGGCCGGCAGCGTGATCGAGAGCAGCCATCCCGATGTCAAAGTGGGTGACGCAGTGGTGCTGAACGGCTGGGGCGTGGGTGAAAGCCATTGGGGCGGTTTGGCGCAACGGGCGCGCCTCAACGGCGACTGGCTGGTGCCGCTGCCTGCCGCCTTCAGTCCGGCGCAGGCCATGGCCATCGGCACGGCGGGCTACACCGCGATGCTGTGCGTGCTGGCGCTGGAACGGCACGGCCTCACGCCGGACCGAGGCCCCGTCATCGTCACCGGCGCAGCTGGCGGCGTGGGCAGCGTGGCCGTGGCCGTGCTGGCCAAGCTGGGTTACCGCGTCACAGCGGTCACAGGCCGGCCCCAAGAAGCGGATTACTTGCGTCAACTCGGCGCCACCGAGGTGCTGGCGCGCACGGACTTCAGCAGTCCCGGCAAACCACTGGCCAAAGAGCGCTGGGCCGGGGCCGTCGATACGGTCGGCAGCCACACCTTGGCCAACGTCTGCGCGCAGATGAGTTACCGGGGCATCGTCACCGCTTGCGGCTTGGCCGGCGGCATGGATCTGCCGGCCAGCGTGGCTCCTTTCATCCTGCGCGGTGTGACCTTGGCCGGGATCGACAGCGTGATGTGCCCCCGCCCTGAGCGCCTACAGGCGTGGCAACGCCTCGCCACCGATCTCGACCTGACCAAGCTCAGCCTGATCACCCACGACATCGGCCTGACTGACGCCATCCCCACCGCCACCGCCTTGCTCGCCGGCCAAGTACGCGGCCGGGTGGTGGTGGATGTGAATCGCTAAAAAGAGGACAGGATCGGCAAACTGACAGGGCCTCAGCACGGTGCCAACTCAACGTACCAACCCGTATCACAAGAGGTTGTCGTGAATCGCACCGGCAAAAAGCGCTCAATCACCGCGAAATTCGTGGTGGCATGGGGCGTCAGATCCGTGCAGGTATAAGCCGCCGCACGCTGGCTCTTCCACACTGCCAGCGCCAGCGGCAAGGCCCATTGATCGGCCAGATGGGGCCCAAGCACGGCTTGACTCCTCTGGTAGCTCCGCACTTCACGCACCAGTTCACGAGCAACATGCTCAGCACTGAGACCCTTGGCCCCGAACTGCGTGAAAACCTCGGTGACGTGGTCATAGACCAAAGTAGCCAGTAAAGCATTGCCAGGCCCCTCGTTTTGGCGCACAGCCACCGTACGCAATTGGTGCGTATGCCAGCCAAGGGCACTTTCAACATGCGCTAGCTCACGCTGAGCGACCGTGCGAGGCACGGCGGGGGCCAAACATTCGGCGTAGCTTTCCACCCATGGCCCACGCTCAATCAGGTTGAAGGGGCGCAACGCGTCATGGCATGGCCAGATCGTGACGTCAATGTCACCACCACCGGCGGGATAGAACCCTAGCCGATGTAACGTCAATTCGACATGGGCGCCAAGTCGGCGCATCAGCGGTGCATAGCTGCGCGCCAGAAAATGGAATGGCGGAGCCATGGGATTATGGGTACCACCGCCCAATTTCAGGCAGCTGCGCCCCTCTGCCTGCAACAAGGCAGGCCAAACGGTTTGAAGAACCAGCGTGCAGCTGCCAGCCGTACCGACATGAAAGGTGTACGAGCCCGCACGCACAGCACCGGGGACAAACCTTAGCTGTTGCGCATGCATCTCGGCGCCCTGCACATCAGCACCCGACACCGCCACTGCGGCTTGCACACAGGTCAGATGTTGGCGCAATAACCCAGGCTTCGAGCGCCCGGCGCGAATACGGGTCAGGGTGAACGCTTGCCCCGTACACATGGACAGTGCCAAGGCGGTGCGCAGGATCTGTCCGCCGCCTTCACCGACAGAACCATCGATATCGATCATGGTCTTGTCAACCTTTCACACACACGACTTGCTTCAAGGTATGAACCACCTCGACCAGATCGCCTTGTGCGGCCATCACTGCATCGATGTCCTTGTAGGCCATGGGAATCTCATCGATCACCTCGGCATCCTTGCGGCACTCCACCCCGGCGGTGGCTTGGACCTGATCAGCCACAGTGAACATTTTCTTGGCCTTGGTGCGACTCATCACCCTTCCGGCGCCATGACTACAGCTCTCGAAGCTCTCCGGGTTCCCCAGACCACGCACGATGTAGCTACGAGCCCCCATGCTGCCCGGGATGATGCCCAACTCGCCGCGCTTCGCGCTCACGGCTCCCTTACGAGTCAGGAAGACGTTTTCACCAAAATGCCGTTCCTGTTGAACATAGTTGTGGTGACAGTTCACCGCCTCAACATGGGATTCAAAGGGCTTGGGGATCACCTTGCGAACAGTCGCAAGAAGGTTGGCCATCATCACTTCCCGGTTTCTGGCCGCGAAACGCTGGGCCCAACTCACGCCACGCACGTAGTCGCCGAAGTACTGTGCCCCTTCTTCAAAGTAAGCCAAGTCCTTGTCGGGCAAGTTGCGCTGATTGCGTTCGGCGTCCTTCTTGGCCAGATCAATAAAGTGCGTACCTATGGCATTGCCAACCCCCCGTGAACCCGAGTGCAGCATGAGCCACACAGCACCTTCCTCATCCAAACAAACCTCGATGAAGTGGTTGCCCGTGCCAAGCGTTCCCAAGTGCTTGCGGTTATTGGTGTTCTTCAAGCGTGGATGCAGTTCACACAGCGCATTGAATTCATCAACCAGCGTGGCCCAGACCTGATCGACCAACATGGGCGGGTTCTCCCAACTACCCGGATCACGACCCCGATGCTTCGGCACTGAACCATGCGGTACCGCCTGTTCGATCGCAGCACGCAAAGGACCGAGGTTGTCGGGCAGATCATCAGCACGCAGGGTTGTCTTGCAGGCCATCATCCCGCAACCGATATCCACACCAACGGCCGCCGGAATGATGGCCTTAAGTGTAGGGATGACCGAGCCCACGGTCGCTCCGATGCCCACGTGGACATCCGGCATCGCCGCGATGTGTTTGAACACAATGGGCAGCTTGGCCGCGTTGGCAAGTTGCTTTCGAGCTTCATCTTCTACGGGCACACCTTGTGTCCACATCTTGATGGGTACCCCATCGGGAACGATGTCGATGGTGTAGGTCGGTGCTGACATGTTTTCATCTCCAAAAGATTGAGTGATTGGTTGTTAGATCCACTGTGAAATTTCACTCCGCAATGAATGTGCCAACGCACTCATGGCGTGAAGATCGTGGCCATGTGATTTTCAAGTATTTGATATCAAAGACATTTTTCTGATTGAAGGCTCTTTGTCCTTGATGGACACCCCTTCAAACTGACGTTTCAAACTAGAATTTTGGCTATTTTTATAGATTTAAAAATATGCCCCGCAAGAACGTTGTTGTTGGTTTTCTTGGTACACAACTGGACTCTGGGCGTGGTGCTGGCCGCTGGGAGAAGTGGCGACCGACCCTATCGCTGGTGCAGCACGAAGACACACTCATTCACCGGCTGGAGTTGCTTTACCCCAGCAGTGCCCACACCTTGGCCCAAGGGTTGATGGACGACATTGCCAGCGTGTCACCAGAGACCGAGGTGCACTTGATCCAGATGGACATTGCGGACCCTTGGGACTTTGGTGAGGTCTACGCTGCTCTATACGACTGGGCTAGGGGATATGCCTTCGACACGGAGCATGAGCAGTACTGGGCCCATATCACCACCGGCACACATGTCGCACAGATCTGCATGTTTCTGATGGTGGAGTCCCGTTTCATCCCCGGGGTGTTGCTTCAGACTGCGCCACCCAAGCGCCAAGGCCGAAACCACCCTGGTAGCTACACGCTGATCGACTTGGATCTGTCGCGCTACGACGTACTCACCCAACGTTTCAACCGAGATCAAGCCGAAGCACTGGATTTCCTCAAGAGCGGCATTCCAACGCGCAACAAGCATTTCAATGCCCTGATCGAAGAAATCGAGCGTGTGGCCGTGCGATCACAAGCCCCGATCCTTCTGAGCGGCCCAACGGGTGCCGGCAAATCACACTTGGCCCGCCGGATGTATGAACTGAAAAAATCACGCCATCAAGTTCAAGGCCCTTTTGTCGAGGTGAACTGTGCCACCCTCCGGGGGGACGGCGCTGCATCGACCCTGTTCGGTCACAAAAAAGGGGCGTTCACAGGTGCCGTGACGGACCGCGCAGGTCTGCTGCGAACAGCACATCAAGGAATGCTGTTTTTGGATGAAATTGGCGAGCTCGGTCCCGATGAGCAAGCCATGCTGCTCAAAGCCGTGGAAGAAAAGCGTTTTCTGCCGATGGGTAGCGACCGGGAAATCAGCAGCGATTTCCAGCTAATCGCGGGCACCAACCGCGATCTACGCCGGGACGTGGCGCAAGGGCGCTTTCGTGAAGACTTGTTTGCACGCATCAACATCTGGTCGTACACCCTGCCAGGGTTGGCCCAACGCCCAGAAGACATTGAACCCAACATCGAACACTTGCTCACGCGAGCTGCCGTCGAAGCAGGGCGCGCCATTCGCTTTACCCCCGAAGCCAAAACGCGCTACCTTCAATTTGCCAACGCCTCAGAAGCCCGCTGGCGGGGCAATTTTCGGGATCTATCAGCCAGCGTGACGCGCTTGGCCACACTGGCTGATGGTGGTCGCATTGCCCTTGGGCTGGTGGACGCCGAGATTCAACGTCTGCACTGGCTTTGGCAACGAGAAGAGAGGCCGAAAGCACCCGCATCTGATCTGAGCCAATGGTTGGCTGCGGACGTGATCGAAGACCTCGATCTCTTCGACCGCCTCCAACTAGAAGCCGTGATCGGCATCTGCCAAGCGTCCCGGACGCTATCCGAGGCGGGTCGCACCTTGTTTGATCGCTCACGCACGCAACGATCCACCGTCAATGATGCAGACCGACTGCGCAAATATCTTCTGAAATTTGGATTGCAGTGGGAATCTCTTACACAGCCTCCGAAGCCGCCTCAAACACCCGGTAGCCATTGCGACCTGAGCCTTTGATGGCGTACATCGCGGTGTCTGCCTTTCTCATCAAGGCGTTGGCATCGTCTTGCCCACCTTCGGGGTAAAGAGCGATGCCAATGCTCATGGAAACATCGACCATCTGCCCAACAAGGCAAACCGGAATCTGGATGATTTGCAGGATTTTTGCAGCCACCAAGATGGCGTCATTCGGGTTTTGAATTTCGGTCAGAACCACCACAAACTCATCCCCGCCTGAACGAGCAACGGTGTCGGCAGCGCGGACACATCCGGCCAACCGACGAGCCACCTCTTTCAGAAGATCGTCTCCCGCCTCATGACCCAAGCGATCGTTGACCTGTTTGAAACGATCCAAATCGATGAACATCACCGCCATGGCCCGATGAAAGCGCTTGGCTTGTGAGAGCCCCTGTTCGAGCCGATCCATCAGCATTCTTCGATTCGGTAAACCTGTCAGCTGATCAAAAAAGGCCAATTCCCGAGCACGCTGCTCAGCCTTTTTAAGATCGGTGATGTCACGATCATTGGAGCGCAAGCCCAAATAGCGCCCGTCATCGGTCACCACTTTTCGGCAGCCATGCGCAATCCAACGAACTTCACCATCTTTGCGAATGATTCTAAAAATCACATCGGATTCTGGGACCGTCAAAAGATGCTGCTTATGATCATCATAAAGTTTCTTGTCCTCTTGATGAATGATGCTGCCCAACAAATCCGGATGCGCATAAAAATCAGCTTGGGCGTACCCGCTGACACGTTCACAAGCAGGGCTGACATACATCATATCGCCATGAACGCCCTGCCAATATTCCCAATCGTAGGTGTAGTCAGCGATGATTCTGAAACGTTCTTCACTTTCAATCAACGCCGATTCAAAGTTCATCCGTGCATTCACATCGACCAAAGCACCAATAGATTCATGAATCACACCCGGCGTGATCGGCCCCACATTAATATCGAACCAAGAAAGACCCCCATCTTTGCGTAAAAGTTGCGCCGTTGTTCTGAAATAAGCATTCCGCGCCACTTGCTCTTTCACCGATGCTGAAAATGCCAAGGATGCATCTTCAGTGGGGTGCAATATCCTGATGGGACGACCAATCAGTTCATGATTTTTATAACCAAGCATCCTGGCAAAAGCCGTATTGACCCAAACAATGTGACGGTAACTTACCTTGACGATACCCACCAAATCGCTATCAATGATGGCTTTTTGTTCAGCAAGTAGCTTTTCAATCTGAACCTCGTCGCGCACTCGATCCGTCACATCGTGAACGATCGAAACAAGCATGGCGCGATCATTCATATTCAAGGGTGTCGAATGCACCTCAACGGTTCTGGTGTCACCATTGGCCAGTCGATGTGGAAAGATGAAGTAGTTGCGCTTTTCTTCCAAAGCCAAAAGACGCTCTTGCTTGATCAATTCTGGCGATAAGGTATTGATTTCATCAATACGTTTGGAGCACAACTCTTGATGGGTCCAACCATAAAAATGACACGCAGCGGCATTGGCATCGGTAATCTGACCGCTGGCAGGATCAATCTGCAAGATGACGGCGTGATTCTTCTGAATCAGCAATCTGAATCGCTCTTCACTCAACCGCAAATCGGCTTCACTTTCGCTTCGACGCCGCTCTGATCTTGCCAAGGCAAAAAATATCATCGACAAAATCGCAACGAATAAAAAAGAACACCCCCCAATCATCAGCACATCGCCATACCATTCTTTCAAGTAGTACGCATCAGCCAAACCAACCACGACAAAAAATGGCATATACCCAATCGGGCGATAACCATAAATACGTTTGACGCCATCCACGGGAGAAATCATTTCCATCGAACCGGTGAGATCGTCACCCAAAATAGCAACCCGCGCAGGAGATGCCAAAAAAGGCTTGTTATCAGACACCCCGGAACTTGGATAATCAACCACCAAAGCGCCATCATCAAGACGCCGCAAAGCAATCACCCCCCGATGACCCACGAATAATTTTTTAAAATCATCTTGTATGGCGGTCAGATCAATGGCTGTCACCGCCACACCCAAAAATAAACCATCAGCATCAACCACCGATTTAGCAATGTACATGGAAGCCCGGCCTGTGTAGCGCCCCACAAGAACTTCTGAATACACAATAGATGCCGATGGATTTTGCTTGAGTTTTCTGAAAAATAACCGATCCGATATGTTGACCGCAGATTCACCCGGGTAACTCGTATAAAGACGATCCCCATGAACATCAAAATACCGCAAAGCTGAAGCAGATGACACAGCATAAACATAAGACTTGAGCCAAGCCGTCACTTTGGGACGAAATTTCTCCGCATAACCGATATTCATCGCTTTTGGATCGATCTCCCTGGCCATGGTTGCCACCACATGCTCAGCAGCCTCAAAATCACGCGCTATTCTGGATTCGATCACAAGACTCAAATTCTTCGCATTGGTGCTTGCAGAATCTTTAGCACGATGATACGAAATCTGAATCTGATAAATCACCAGAGCCAGAAAAGGCAACACAATGGCGAGAAAATAAATCTGATAGCGATATTTTCTTCTAAGACTCAAAACATCCATCACAGGCCAAAGCAGCTTTTCGAAAAGACCTACCTGATTTGGCCAGATCATTCTCGGATGATCGAAAGCCGACACGCCCCGGGACGATACGCCCGGATGGGGCGCGACTATTGACATCCATCAAGAAATCATGATGCCAACAGCCATGACGAGGTTTGTGCGTTACACATCCAAGGATGGGTGGACCTTCATCTGTGAGGCCAAATTAGGCCGCCATGCCCCGTGACAGTGAAGAGTGTGCTCAGAAAATCCGACCGCTACCGATGACTGCATCCAACAACCCAGCGCCAGCAAGGAACCCGCCCCCTTGCGCGTGGTTTCACAAAAATAGCAAAATAGGCATATTATGAGCATGTGGACGGTTGAACTTCACCCGCTGGCCGAGCCTGAATTGCTGGCGCTGCCTGCGGATATGCAAGCAAGATTTATCCGAATATCCGAACTTTTGGAGCAGTTCGGGCCCCATCACGTTGGGTTGCCCCATGTGCGCCCTTTGGAGGGCAAGCTGTGGGAAATGCGGATGCAAGGCCGTGACGGCATCGCCCGCAACCGCTTGGAGACCGCACCATGAAGACCCTGAAAACCCTCAAAGCTGAGCTGCTGAGCCACCCTGCAATCCGCACCGAATACGACGCCTTAGAGCCCGAATTCGAAGCCGCCAAGGAACTCATCGCCGCCCGCGTCCGTGCCGGACTGACTCAGGAAGAATTGGCCACGCGCATGGGCACCACACAAAGCACGATTGCCCGCCTAGAAAGCGGCCGCCGTCCGCCCTCGCTGCGCACCGTTCAGCGCTACGCCCAAGCCCTTGGATGCCGCGCCGTGGTGCGGATTGAGCGCATGCCCAGTTGAAGTTTCTGCCACGGATAGGCCCGCGTCGAAACCGGGCCGAAAAGCGGGACACCTTCACCAGCCTGCCGTTGCACCACGATGAAGGGCACCGGAAGGGGTGCAGATGGCCAACGTTCCGTATACGCCTAAAGAGGCTGAACCGCCACTGATTGCGAGCCTGCTCGAATGCAGTGAATGGCTGTCTAGGCAAGGCATACAACGCACCGCAAAGAAAATTCTCGAAGATGCCGCTGAAGGGCTCATAACCCTTTACAGCCCTGTTGTAGAGAATGGATTCATACCCGAAAAAATCGTGGTCCCCACCCCAGAACGCATCCGTGCCATGCATGCTGCGCTTGGGAAAGACCCAAGCAAAGTAAAGAGCTACGGCATACGCAACCGGAAGGCTGAAAAAGGTGAGTTGATTCGAGTCGGCAAAAAAGATTGCCTGCAATTCTTGGCCGCTGGTGAAACCAGTGTTAACGGCACTGGCTTTACTGATGATGCCGAGTTAATCGAAGGCACGATGAGAGCAATCATCATTCTGAGCATTGATGCGTTCAGGGTGAAGAGGGAAGACCTTGGAACATATGCCGCCAGACAAGAGCGAGCGCATCCACCGAAGCCCGAGCCAAGTAAAACAACGGAAAACCGACAAGCAAGGCGCTATCAAATGTGCCTAGATGCGGGGCTAACGATGCCCACAGATGACTACGCGCACCTGCCAAGGGGTATCGGCGCACTTGCCAGACAAGAAGGCATCACGCGGCAGGCATTCTCAGAGGATGTTAAAGCGCACATTCGACGATTGAACGGCAGGTAATTGGCAGGTGATTGGCAGGCACCTCCCTGCCGATTTATTTAAATAATGGGGGACATGTTCAACGAATCAACAGATTCAAACATGTCTACAAAGACCGTTCAACCCGTGCCGCTGGCACAGGAAACCCGCACCGCGCTGCCTACCCCAGAGGCGGCCTTTCACCTCAACCGTGCCGCACAAACCTTGCGCCTGTGGGCAAGCCTTGAGCGCGGCCCACTGCGGCCGATTCGCATCAATGGGCGGCTTGCATGGCCCGTTGCGGAGTTACGCCGTGTCTTGGGGGTAGCAGCATGAAGACGAACGCACCTTCACGGTTTCTCGGCACCGCGAACCCGCGCTATATGCGCATCCTGACCGCACTACTGACGCGGCCCCGCACCCGCGAGGACATCGACAGCATCGCCGGGGCCAGCAATGGACCGGCAGCCATCGCCGCACTGCGAGCGCTGGGGCTGTCTGACTGCCTGCCATGCGCCAAGACGCCCGTCTTTGACCGTGACGGCAAAGAAGTGAAGCGAGGCGTTTACTACCTCACCCCCAAAGGAAAGCGGCTTGTGTGGGCATGGGTGGCCCGCAGTCGCAAACCACGCAAACCATGAGCGCGGCAGCCGTGCTCAGACTCAAAAAGCTGACCGGGGCCAACATCGTGAGCATGGCCGCCAAGCACAACCGAAGGGCCATTGCTGCGGAGCTTGGGTGCGGTAGCCACATCGACGCCAGCCGGTGCGCCATGAATGTGAGGATGGAAGGAGCCGACACCCGCAAGGGGTCGCGGCATACGCGCAAACGCTCATGGATGCGGCAGGCGTGGGCAAGCTACGCAAGGATGCCGTGCGGGCTATCGAGGCCGTCTTTTCGCTGCCCGCCGATGGGGCTGGGGTCGATACCGCCGCCTACTTTGGCCGGTGTATCGAGTGGGCACGCGAGACCTTCGGCCCGGTGCTATCGGCGGACGCCCACCACGACGAAGCAACGCCCCACCTTCATGTCTTGTGCCTACCACTGGTGAAGGGCCGCATGGTGGGTTCTGACCTTGTGGGCGGCCCGTCACGGCTGAAAGCCTTACAAACCGAATTTCACGCCAAGGTAGGGCAAGAGTTCGGACTTAAACGAGGCGCGGCCCGGATGTCAGGCGGGAGCCGAACAGACACCGCCGCCGCTGTCTTGGGACGCCTGCGGGCCATCCATGACCCGGTGCTGAAGTCCAAACTTTGGCCCACCTTTCGGGATGCCATCGAACACGACCCGCGCACCTATGCCGAATCCCTAGGGTTTGAGGTGGGCAGCGCCAGCCCATCCAAACCGGCGAAAGCTTCACGAGCATCATGACAAGCAAGGGCAAGGGGCCAAAAACGCACGCCGAAGCCGCACGCCGTGATAGCGCCCTGATGGATCAAAACCATATAGGGTTCTATCGACCAACAAACAGTGAACCCTAGACTCTGTAGGGTTCACCTTTCTGCACCACTCTTTGCCATCCGCCCAAGCCCCCCCCCCAAGAAGGGCCAAAGTGCGAACATTCGAATGTTTCAAGGTGCGCAGTTAGGCGCCACCACTTGGCCCGCACGAAGGGGTGCAGATTCACCGTGGCTACGATGTGGCTACGGAATTCAGATTCACCCGTCAAGACACCAAGGCATCGCGCCTAAGTCCTTGATTTATATGGTAGGCCGTGTTGGACTTGAACCAACGACCAAAGGATTATGAGTCCTCTGCTCTAACCAACTGAGCTAACGGCCCCCTGTCGAGTCGGCGCGCATTGTAGACGCAGCGCGCCCACGCAGGACCTCTACTTGGGCTGACTCAAGGCGTTGCCCACCAAGCGGGCGGTGATGTCCACGATCTGGATCATGCGATCGTAGGCCATGCGGGTAGGACCGATCACCCCCAAGGTGCCAACCAGCTGGCCATCGACCACGTAGGGAGACGAAACCACTGAAAGCTCCTCGATGGGAATGACGCCGCTTTCGCCGCCGATATAGATCCGCACCCCTTCAGCACGACAGGAGCCATCCAGCAAGCGCATCAAGAGCGTTTTTTGCTCGAAAAGATCGAACATCTTGCGCAGCGAGCCCATGTCGGCGCCAAAGTCCTGCACGCCGAGCAAATTGCGCTCGCCCGCGATCACCACTTGCTCTGACTCGGCGCTGGCCGCATCACTGCCAAACTGCACGGCTGCTTGCATCAGGGTGGTGATTTCGCTGCGCAGATGCTCGGTCTCGTTGTGCAGCAACTCGCGCACCGCCTCGATGGTGCGACCACTGTAGTGGCTGTTGAGAAAGTTGCTGGCTTCGGTGAGCTGACTCGGGGTGTAGTCCTGCGCGGTATGCAGCACCCGGTTTTGCACATCACCATCGCTGGCCACCAAGATCAGCAAGATGCGCCGCTCACCCAAGCGCAAGAACTCAATCTGATGAAAGACCGCCCCATGACGCGGCGAGGTCACGACCCCGACAAATTGGGACAGATTGGAAAGCAGATGTGCGGCGTTGGCGATCACGCGCCGGGGTTGATCGGGTTGGAGTTGCTCGCGCATGGCCCCCAAACGCTGGGACTCTTCCTCCATCCGCGCCCCCGACGTGGTCAGCATGGTATCGACGAAGAGCCGATAGCCCCGAGGGGTGGGCACCCGCCCCGCCGAGGTGTGTGGGCTGACGATCAGGCCCAGATCTTCCAGATCGGACATGACGTTGCGGATGGTGGCTGGCGAAAGTTCCAGTCCCGCTGCTTTGGACAAAGTCCGGGAGCCGACGGGCAAGCCATCGGCGATGTAGCGCTCAACCAAGGTCTTGAGCAGGATTTTGGCGCGTTGATCCAACATGGAAATGATTGTAGGGGTCGGTATTTGCTCGGAATCGATCCGTTTGAGGCCTTGGCGAGCGCTTGTTTCCTCGCGTCACGGTCGAAGCTGAGCGCTGTGGTGTAATTTCCGACCATGGTGAGTCGCTTTCGTCATGCCGCGCTGGTCGGCAAGTATCAGGCACACGGCATGGGACCGTTGCTCGAAGACATTGCCCATTTGCTATCACGCAAAGGGCTGGATGTCTCTATCGAAGCGCGTACCGCGCTGGCCACAGGCATCACGGAATACCCGTCGCTGACTGTCCCGGAGTTGGGCCGTGAGTGCGACTTGGTGGTGGTGGTGGGCGGTGACGGCACGATGCTGGGCATCGCACGCGAGCTTGCGCCGTTCCATGTGCCCATGATCGGCGTCAACCAAGGTCGCTTGGGCTTCATCACCGATGTACCGATCAGCTCTTTGCATGAGGCGCTGTGCGCCATCGTCGCGGGCGACTACGAGGAAGAGCATCGCGCCGTTCTTGAAGGCCAAGTGCTCCGCAACGGCAACGTCATCCTCTCGGCCACCGCCATGAACGATGTGGTGGTGCGTTGCAGTGGCATCGGCATGATCGAATTGAGCGTGAGCGTGGACGAGCAGTTCGTCACCAACTTCCGCGCCGACGGCTTGATCTTGGCCTCGCCCACCGGCTCGACGGCTTACTCGCTCTCAGCCGGCGGGCCCATCGTGCATCCGGGCATTGCCGGACTGGTGCTGGTACCGATTGCACCGCACACCCTGTCCAACCGCACCATCGTGCTGCCCGACTCGGGCCGCATCAGCATCGAGATCGTGGCCGGTCGGGAGATGAGCGCCAACTTCGACATGCAGTCGATCGCTAATTTGATCTTGCAAGATCAGGTCATCGTGCGCCGTTCACCCAACCGCGTGCGTTTTCTGCATCCACGCGGCTGGAGTTACTACGCCACTTTGCGCCGCAAGTTGCATTGGAACGAAGGTGGTGTGCAAGTCCCCGGAGGCTTCTGATGCTGCAACGGCTGGTGCTGCGCGATTTCGTCATCGTCGAGAGTTTGGAGATCGACTTTGGTCGGGGATTTTCTGTGCTGACAGGTGAAACCGGGGCGGGCAAATCGATCTTGATCGACGCCTTGCAACTGGTGCTGGGTGGACGCGGTGATGCTGGCTTGGTGCGCGAAGGCTGTGCCCGAGCTGAGATCAGCGCCGAGTTCGATCACCTGCCGCCCTCCTTGGTTCAACACCTCGAAGAAGCAGGCTTTGACCCCGCTGAGCCGCTCCTGCTGCGCCGCAGCGTCGATGCCCAAGGCAAGAGCCGCGCATGGATCGCCGGCAGCCCGGCCACCCTCACGCAACTCAAGGAACTGGGCGAAGACTTGGTCGATATCCACGGCCAACATGCGTGGCAAAGCCTGACCCGACCGGCTGCGGTGCGCGCCCTTCTTGACGCCTTTGCGGGCATCGACAACACCGGGCTCACCCAAGCTTGGAGCGCATGGAAAGACGCCCAAACCCAACTCGACAACGCCCGCGCCCGCGCCACCAGTCTTGAACAGGAACGCGAACGCTTGGCGTGGCAGATCAGCGAACTCGACAAGCTGGCTCCCGTCGAACACGCTTGGGAAACGCTGAACGCCGATCACCAGCGCTTGGCCCACGCCCAGAGCATCTTGGACGGCGTGCACCAAGCGCTCAACGTCCTCAGCGAGGCGGAGAGTGACAACGCCAGCCGCTGGGTAGAACAAGCCCTGCACGCCCTGAGTCCCTTGGTCACCCACGAGCCACAGCTGGCCGAAGCCGTCACCGTCTTGCAAGAAGCCCAAGCTCAACTGGCCGATGTGGTACGCACCCTGCACAGCGTGCAGCGCCATACCGATCTGGACCCTGAGCACTTGGGTGAACTTGACGCCCGCATGGCCACTTGGATGAGCTTGGCAAGACGTTATCGCCGCCAACCGCAAGATCTGCCCGCCACGTTGATTGCCTGGCGCACCGAACTGACCACCCTTGACGCGGCCACCGATGTGGACGCTTTGGTCGCGGCCACACAACACGCTGAGGCCGCTTTTCGTCAAGCGGCCGAACACGTCTCCAAGGCCCGCCAAGAGCACGCCCCGCGTTTGGCTCAAAGCGTCACGCAGATCATGCAAAGCCTCGGCATGGCGGGGGGCCGTTTCGAGATCGCCTTGGAGCCGTTGCCCGAGCCTCAAAGCCACGGCTTGGAAAACGTCGAATTCCAGGTGGCGGGTCATGCCGGTACCACCCCAAGGGCCATCAACAAGGTTGCCTCGGGCGGCGAGTTGTCACGCATCGCCTTGGCGCTGGCCGTCACCACCCGACAAGATCGCTGGGTGGATACCTTGATCTTTGATGAAGTCGATGCGGGCATCGGCGGCACGGTGGCAGAAACCGTCGGGCGACTGATGCAACGCTTGGGGCAAACGCACCAAGTGCTCGCCATCACCCATTTGGCCCAAGTGGCGGCTTGCGCTCACCAGCACCTCATCGTCAGTAAAAACAGTGCGGGTGGCCGCCCACGCAGCCAGATCAGCACAGCGGACCCGCAGGCCCGTGTCGAGGAACTATCCCGCATGTTAGGGGGCCACCCCCACTCCGAGGTCGGTTTAGCGCACGCAAGGGCCATGTTGGCGACATTGACCCCGTACGCGCCACAGGCGTTGGAGTGACAATGCATCGCCCTGCCACGGTGGCCCATGGTGCCCTTAACCCTCCTTGTCCATGAACACATCCGTTGCCCCTTCATCCCCGACACACACCGCCCCGGTTGTGCTGATTGCTGGCATCTCCGGCTCCGGCAAAACCGTGGCCTTGAACGCCTTGGAAGATGCCGGTTACTTCTGTGTTGATAACCTGCCGCCGGAGTTGCTGCGCGAATTTCTGAACTTGGAGCGCATCAAAGGCACGCCACTCATCGCCATCGCTGCCGATGTCCGCAGCGCCTTGTCGCTGCCTATTTTGTTGGCCATGATCGACGACCTGCGGCGCTCGGGTATTCAGCTGCTGCCGATCTTTCTCGATGCCCGCACCGAAGCCTTGGTGCCCCGTTTCTCCGAAACGCGCCGACGCCATCCACTGTCGTCTCAGGGCCTGCAAGACGATGCGATGCATACGCGGCTCATTGAAGCGATTCGCCATGAGCGCGAGATGCTGGCCGGACTGCATGAAATCTCGACCATCATCGACACCAGCGACTTGCGCCCGGTGCAGTTGCGCGCTTGGATCCGTCAACTTGCCGGCGCAGCGCAGGCCTCCCTCACGCTGACCTTCGAATCGTTTGCGTTCAAGCGCGGCGTGCCCCGTGACGCCGACATGGTGTTTGACCTACGCATGCTGCCCAACCCGCATTACGTCCCTGAACTGCGGGCGCAAACCGGCCGTGATCCCGCAGTGATCCGTTTCCTTGAGGCCGAGGCCGAAGTGGCCGAGATGCTCAAACAGATTGAAGCTTTTCTGACTCACTGGCTGCCGTCCTTCACCCGCGATCAACGCTGCTACCTCACCGTGGCGGTCGGCTGCACCGGCGGTCAGCACCGCTCGGTGTACTGCGCCGAACAACTCTCCAAACGCTTCCGCGACCGGATCCCGACCTTGGTCAGGCACCGCGAACTGGAAACGCGCGCCGCTGCCGGATGAAGCTGGCGCTCTTGCCGCTTCAGGCCGTGCTCTTTCCTGACGGCCGGCTCAATCTCAAGGTGGTGGAACCCCGTTATCAGGCCCTGATGACCAGCTGTCTACGCAGCGGTCGCAGTTTTGGGGTGGTGACGCTGAAACCAGCCTCTGAGCATCCCCCCGTCCCCTTCGAGTCCATCGGCTGTCTGGCCGAGTTGGTGGCTTGCGATAGCCCATCGACCGAGGTCATGCACCTGCGTTGCCAAGGCGTGCAGCGCTTTGACATGGAAACCCCAACCTGCGACAGCGAGGGCTTATGGCACGTCGAAGCCCGACTGATCGATCCCGACCCGCTCCAAGCGCCGTCGGCTGAGTGGCAAAGCGCGGCCGTTCAAGCCTTGGCACGGGCGCTGGACGTCTTTGAAGCCCAAGGCAAGACACCCCCGGTGGCCCGTCCCCATCGTTTTCACGATGCCGGCTGGGTGGCCAATCGCTGGTGCGAGCTGTTGCCCATCCCCACCCCACTGAAATACCAGTTGATGACGCTGCCCGATCCCCGGGTCCGCCTGCAACTGGTCGATGGCTTTTTACGCCGCCACGGCATCGTCAAGGATTGATCGACTTCAGCAATTTTTGCAGCGGCGCCGGCAGCGCCAGCCCAGCCAGCGCCGTGAAAGGCACCCAGCGCCCTTGCGATCTGAAACGTGGTGAGGCCGTGGCGATGCTCCCTTTGACAGGGTGCAAAAACCAGTCGAAATGGGTCAGGGCATGTTGGATGACCGGCAACGCCTGCATCGACCCGCCACCCAGGTGTTCTTGGCAAGCAGCCGCGCTATCCAGCAACGGCAAGGTCCA
Source organism: Leptothrix ochracea (assembly GCF_041083635.1). Lineage (GTDB taxonomy): Bacteria > Pseudomonadota > Gammaproteobacteria > Burkholderiales > Burkholderiaceae_C > Sphaerotilus > Sphaerotilus ochraceus. The sequence goes on along the minus strand of NZ_JBFPHB010000024.1, from coordinate 13,813 downwards.
CAACCCCGCCCAAACACCCTGATCCGGACGCTGTTCAAGCCAGATCTGATCGCCGCATTGGGCCCAAAGCCACCAATTCTCTCGGCGCTGGCGCACCAGTCGCCGCCCCTTGGCCGGATAGCGCTGCGGCTCACCCGATTGCAGGCCATGGCACGAAGCGGCCATCGGACAGCGCCCACACGCCGGGTCACGCGGCGTACACAGCGTGGCCCCCAGATCCATCAAACCTTGGGTGTAGGTCGGCATGACGTCAGCGTGAAGCGGCAACAACACGGCTGCTGCGGTCTCAAGTGCTCGCTGGGTGGCGGTGGTCGCTGGATCGGCCTCACAAGCCAGCAAGCGCGACAACACACGGCGCACATTGCCATCCATGATCGAAACCCGTTCCTCAAAACAAAAGGAAGCGATTGCCGCTGCTGTGGAAGGGCCGATCCCCGGCAAGGTCACCAACTGCGCCGCTTGACGCGGAAACACCCCGCCGTGATCGCGCACCACCGCTTGAGCACACTGGTGCAAAAACCGTGCACGGCGGTAATACCCCAGCCCAGCCCACTGGGCCAAGACCTCATCCAAGGAGGCGGCCGCCAACCCATGGACATCGGGGAAACGGTGCAAAAAGCGCTCAAAGTACCCCAGCACCGTGCTCACTTGGGTCTGCTGCAACATGATCTCCGACAGCCAAACCCGATAAGGATCCCGATCACGTTGCCACGGCAGGTCATGGCGCCCTTGATGGCGCTGCCAGACCACCAAATCCCGAGCAAACAGGGGGGCCAAAGCTCGGGCCCGCGTGGCCAGCAAGGTCGTCAACATCGTTGGGTCAGAGGGCCATGGCGCCAAGGGTGGGAATCTCGATATCGGGGCGAGGTCCCAAGGGCGGGACCAAGGACGGCAGTTCTTCGTGAACCGAGAAATCGCGCTGAGTGGCAACACGCCGAGCCCCCGCAAACAATTCCGCCAAACGAGACTCCATATCTAGGACGCGCCGATCGTAAGCTTCGAGTTCGCTCAGGCGCTGCTCCAACTCTCCCGCAGCACCGCGAATACGCTCCAAGGCATCACGCCGCCGCTTGAAGCCACGCCGCCGATCTCGCAGTTGCACATCAATTTGACCGGAGGCGCTGCGATTCCAGACCTCGACCTCGTTACCCGCCCCTTCGAACACCACTCGCAGACGCGAAAGCAACATGCGGCGAAACTGTTCAAGAAAACGCGGCTGTGACAGTCGCAAACCTTGGGTCACACCCAAGTACTGGGTGTAATTGCGCTCAATCAAGGAAAGATCATCCCGGTAACGGGTCAGATCTGGGGGAGTTGCCGGTACCAAACTGAAACCAAACTGGGTGTTCAGTTGGGTGTACGCCGAGGCCAGCAAGTCCCGAATCTCACGCCCTTCCCGCTCGGCTTCTTCAAGCAAGAGTCCCAGCTCAGTGAACAGTTCTTTGAAGGCTTTGCGAGCACCGAGCTTGAGCAACGATTCCCGGATGGTGCGCATGGTGCCATCGACCAGCCGCCGCAGGGCATCGCCACCAATGCCGGCCAAGAGCTCTTTGAGCATGCGGGAATGCACACCACGCAAGGCTTGCAACTGCGCGATACAGCGCTCAAATTCAGCCGTTTCCGCGCTCACACGGTCCAACATCACGGTGACCTTGTGCACGTTCTTGCCCCGCAGGCCCCGCAACTCGACGAGTTGATCGCTCAGCTGCCGACGCATATCGTCCAAGTGATGTGTCGTCTGACGCTCGACATGACCCAAGGCTTCAAGGGTGAGTTGCTCAAAGATCTGCCGTCGTTGCGGCAACAACTGCTGCGCCAGGGCCTCTTCAAAAATGGGCAGCCGACTTTCGGTCAGCAACCGCGGATTGCCATCAATGCGGGCGCTCAAGGCTTGGCGTGCAGAGATCGGGAATACCCGTGCGGATGGAATTTCCAGCATCTTGGCCACCTGAGCACATTGCACCGCGATCTGCGCTTCGGTGTGTTCAGGGGGGGAGAGTGGATCGAACAAGGCATCGATTTTGTTCAACACCACATAGCGTGTCAGCGCTTGGGACGTCAAATGGTCTTGCCAGATTTCAAGATCAGAACGCGTCACGCCCGTATCCGCACCCAACACAAAGACCACCCCGTGTGCGCTGGGCAGCAAACCGACCGTCAATTCGGGCTCAGCACCGATGGCGTTCAACCCCGGCGTATCAAACACCACCAACCCCCGCTTGAGCAAGGGATGGGGCACGTTGATCAACGCATGACGCCAAAGAGGAACATCGACTCGGCCGTCAGCATTGCGCTGCGGGTTATCACGTGGGTGGTCCTCGCTCCAAAAACCCAAGGCCATCGCTTCTGCCAAGGTGGCGGGCCGGGTATCCATGACGGCCGAAACTGCCTTCGCAAACGCTTCTGAATCTTTGATATCAAGGGGGGTATGGATCCAAACCCGGGGCTGAGCCCGCAGTTCAGCCAAGGAAGCCCCTTCTAGTCGCGTCTCAATGGGCAGCAGCGCCATCCCCACGGGCTCATCAGGGTCCCAGCCCAACTCGACGGGGCACATGGTGGTTCGCCCGGGCGAGGCCGGCATGATGCGACGACCCGCATCGGAGAAGAAGATAGCATTGATCAGCTCGGATTTACCGCGCGAAAACTCGGCCACAAAGGCCACCACCATTTTCTCTTCTGCAAGACGCTGACGCAGCGAATCGAGCAGATCTTTGGCGGTTTCATCCAACAGGCTTTGCTCGCGCAGAAATCGCACCAAATCGCGCAGGCGCACCTCCAAATTGAGGCGCCAAATGCCCAAGGCATCCAGACTGCGAACAAAAGGCGTATGGGCGGATTCGGAAGCAAACTCGGACATCACCAGACCGGTGTGAAAGGGTCTCGGCATGGTAGCGCAAGGCCCATGCAAGCAGACAACTCTTCGTAACGCAATCCGACATGCCTCCCGCCTGAATCGGGGGTGTACATCGATCATGCGCTCATGGCAGCAAATCAGGCGGATTGGCAGCGTCGGCAAAAGTAGGTGGCGCGCTGGCCTTGGACTTCTTTTTCAATCACCTCGGTGCACACCCTGCACGCCTGTCCAGCCCGACCATAGACATGCGCCAAGCCTTGGTAGTTGCCATTGACCCCATGAGCACTTTGAAAATCACGCAAAGTCGATCCCCCAGCCGCCAAGGCTGCCGTCAATGTGGCTTGAATCGCTTCAACCAGCCGCGCACATTCGGCATGTGTCAGCGAACCTGCCGGGCGTTGCGGAGCGATACGGGCCAAGAACAGAGCTTCAGAACAATAAATATTGCCAACGCCGACCACCACATGACCGGCAAGCAAAGCTTGCTTGATGCTGATACGCCGTCCTGCAAGGCCCTTGAACAGCACCTCTGGTTTGAAGTCGGTTGATAACGGTTCAACGCCAAGATGGTTCAGCAAGGTGGTGGCCGGCGCAGCTTCCAGAGACGGCGACCAAACCACAGCGCCAAAACGGCGCGGGTCGGTCAATCGCAGCTCACCTCGATCGGTTTGCATCTGTACATGGTCATGCCGCCCAAGTTCGCCCAAAGCGGTACCCCATCGCAAAGATCCGGACATGCCCAAGTGCCACAACAATCCCCCATCACCCTGAGCCCTCTCGACCAACGCACGCATGGGCATCCAAAGGTACTTGCCTCGACGCTGCACGGTCAGGATGCGCCAGCCAACAAACTGCAACGGGTCACAGCCCAAAGGCCAGCGCAGGGCTTTGCCCATCACAAGGCCGTGGATGGTTGCGCCACTGAGGGCGTCCAGCAGCCCCAAGCGGGTGACTTCGACTTCAGGTAGTTCAGGCATGCGACATTATCAAGGCCACCGGCCCACCTAGAATCTCCGCCCTGAAGGAGTTCCCCCATGCCACTGCGTCTCCAAGTCCGGCCCTGGACCTTTCTGCTCCTGGCCGGTAGTCTGACCCTCTTATGGCCTACCGCCCATGCTCAGACCCCATCGACGCCCCCCGTCTTAGCGCCTGCACACAGCTATTCAGCGCTCGACGAGTACGTGTTTTATCGACTTCTCGCCAGCGAAATCGAACTGCGTCGTGGCGAAGCAGGCTTGGCTTATCCATGGGCACTGGAAGCAGCTCGGCACAGCCGGGATGAATCGCTGTTTCGGCACGCTGTTGAAATCGCCATCAACAACCGGGCAGGGGAACAGGCACTCCACACAGCGCGACTCTGGCGCCAAGCGTTGCCCCATTCCGTGCATGCCCTTGAAACCCAAGCGGTGGTCTTGGTCGCGCTCGGACGCAGCGCCGAGGCGACGGAGCCCTTGCAAACGATGCTCGACATCACACCCGCCCCGCAACGCTCAGCGGCCATCACCGGCTTGACCGGCATTTTGCTGCGCAGCCAAGATCAAAAAGCTGCGGCGCAATGGCTCGAAGAGGTTCTGAAACCGTGGCGGGAGGCCAAACCCACGCGGGGCGTCAGCTTGGCCGTCTTGGCCCGCAGTTGGGCGATGGCCGGTGATGTTGATCGCGCCCTGCGTCTGGCCGACGAAGCGCAGCAGGCCGAACCTGGACTTGAGCCCGCCGCGCAATTGGGCCTAGACCTGATGGATGCCGAGCCTCGTGGAGAAAAACTGGTCACCCACTATCTTGATCAGCCCAACACCCAGACGATCTCGATTCGCATCGGTTACGCGCGCCGACTCACGCGCCAGCACCGCTACCTTGAAGCCCTGGCCCAGACCGAGACCCTCACCCACACCCATCCGGACATGGCGCCTGGGTGGCTGTTGTTGGGGGCCTTGCAAATGGAAGTCAACCAACCCGCCAAGGCCCTCGCCTCTTTGCAGCGCTTTTTAGCGCTCGACGAGAAAAAACCACCCTCGTCCTCGACCGAAGCACCGCACATGCCGGTGGATATCGAGGACGATGCCAGCGAGGTGGATGATGAGCATCCCGATCGCCGCGAGCGCGCCCAAGCCTACTTGATGCTGGCCCAAGCCGCCGAACAAACCCAAGACTACGCAAGCGCCCAAGCTTGGCTCGAAAAACTCAGCGAGACGGACAGCGACAACAACAACGTCCTCATCCGTCGGGCTTCGTTACTTCAGCGCCAAGGTCAGCTGCAAAACGCCTTGGAGCTCATCCACACCCTGCCCCAGTCCACACCCAGCGAATTGCGCTTGCGGATTGGCAGTGAGGCGCAAATTTTGCGGGATGCGCAAGCATGGGCCCAAGCCTATGACGTGCTGAGTCAAGGCAATCAGCAACTTCCCGATGACGCTGACCTGCTTTACGAGCAAGCCATGCTGGCTGAGCGCCTGCAACATCTCGATGAAATGGAACAACTCCTGCGCCGGGTCATCACCCTGAAGCCCGACCATCATCACGCCTACAACGCGCTGGGCTACAGCTTGGCTGAGCGCAACGAACGGCTGGAGGAAGCGCGCGATCTGATCGCCAAAGCGCTGTCTCTGTCCCCGGGTGACCCCTACATCACGGACAGCTTGGGTTGGGTGGAGTTCCGTATGGGCCATTACCCCCAAGCGGTGGATCTGCTGCAAAAAGCCTACAACCGCCGACCCGACACGGAGATTGCCGCTCACTTGGGCGAGGCGTTGTGGGTCAGTGGTCAACAAGACCATGCTCGGCAGATATGGAACGATGGCCTACAGCGCGACAACCACAACACGGTGTTGCAAGAAACGCTCAAGCGACTTCAAGTGAAGCTTCAGGCCCATCCGTGAGCGCAAGCCCTGTCTTTTCTCGACGCGACCTCGTCGGTGCAGCTTTGGCAGCAACGCTGTTCAGCGGTTGCGCCACGCCGCCGCCATCGATCACAAAGATCACCAGCGGTCGCATGGCCATGCAGGTGGTGAACGATGCCAGCCGATCGTTCAACGCCGACTTTGAACTCCAAGGTTCAGCAGATCGTGGCCAACTCCTCTTAAGCGGGATGCTCGGTACTCGGTTGGCCCAAGCCACATGGACACCCACACGGGTGACCCTCAGCACAGGCAGCGAGCAACACACCTTCCAGAGCCTCGATCACATGGCGCTGGCGGTCTTTGGGGAGTCGATTCCTTTGACAGCGCTCTTCGACTGGATCGAAGGCCGCCCTTGGCCTCAGGCTGCGAGTGAAGCCCTGCCCGACAAAACCCCCGGCTTTCAGCAAATGGGCTGGACGATCGACTTGCAACGCTTGAACGAGGGCCGCATCCTTGCCCAACGGGCCGCCGCAACAGCTGCCAACACCGATGCAGGCCTCGCACACCCAGAATTGCGACTACGCATTCGTCTTGACCGCCCCTGATCTTCGAAACCCTTCTTCTCCGTCCCAAGCTCATGTGTCCCCAGGCTTTTTTGGATGTTCCGGCACCCGCCAAACTGAACCTGTTCCTGCACGTGACTGGCCGTCGGCCTGACGGCTATCACTTGCTGCAATCAGCCTTCACACTAATCGACTGGTGCGACACGCTGCATTTCGAGCGCAATGCCTCGGGACGACTGCATCGCATCGACCTTGGCCCCCCTTTGCCGGACGAAGATCTCTGCATCAAAGCGGCCCGACGGCTGCGGGAGTTCAGCGGTACCCTGCAAGGGGTGGACATCACCATCGAGAAACACATCCCCTCTGGGGCAGGTTTGGGTGGCGGTAGTTCGGATGCTGCATCAACTTTGATCGCTCTCAATCGACTCTGGGGACTGCACTATCCGCGCAAGGTCTTGCTCGATTTGGCGTTGAAACTCGGGGCCGATGTGCCCTTTTTTGTCGGCGGGCACAACGCATGGGTGGAGGGTATTGGGGAGATCCTGAGCCCTCTAACCCTGCCAACAAGCACCTTCGTGGTGCTGAAGCCGCCGGCATCCATCCCAACGGCGGCAATTTTTTCAAACCCCCTCTTGCCACGCAACACAAAGACCACTACAATAGCGGCTTTCGTTGAGCAGCCAACCGGCTTCGGAAGCAACGATTTACAGGCTTGTGCCGAACAGCACAGTCCAGAAGTAAGTCAAGCCATCAGACTGCTAAGCAGCTTTGGTTCTTTCGCTCGGATGAGTGGCTCAGGAAGTGCAGTGTTTGTTCAAATCAAGGATCCTTCTCAAGAAGCCCTTGAAGCACAAAAGCAGCTTTTGGTGACGCTGCCCAGTGATTGGACGCATCGTGTTTGTCAGAGCTTGGTGTCGCATCCTTTGCGACATTGGGTCGATGACAACAACAAGTTTCAAGGCAACCTTTCGGGGTTTCCGGTGTAGGGGAGTCGCCAAGTTGGTTAAGGCATCGGATTTTGATTCCGACATGCGAAGGTTCGAATCCTTCTTCCCCTGCCAAAAGTTATCGACGGTCTAATCACCGTTCGTTCATGGCTCGTAAGCGCCCGCCGGAAACGGTGGGCGTTTCTTCTTCGGCTCTCCACCGAATCACTCCGGGATCGACAGCATGCTCGCCGACACCGTTCTCTTCACGGGCAACGCCAATCCGGCGCTGGCCCAAGAAATCGCCACCGAACTGCGCGTTGACATGGGTCAAGCCAGCGTTGGGCGCTTCTCCGATGGTGAAGTCACCATCGAAATCCAACAAAACGTTCGTACCCGCGACGCCTTCGTCATTCAGCCGACCTGCGCGCCCACGAACGACAACTTGATGGAATTGTTGTTCATGGTGGATGCCTTGAAGCGCGCCTCGGCTCGCCGCATCACCGCCGTGATTCCCTACTTTGGCTACGCCCGCCAAGATCGCCGTCCGCGCTCAACCCGTGTACCGATCAGCGCCCGCGTGGTGGCCAACATGCTCGAAGCGGCCGGTGTGAACCGCGTGCTGACCATGGATTTGCACGCCGATCAGATCCAAGGCTTCTTCGACATCCCGGTCGATAACATCTACGCCTCGCCGGTGCTGCTTTCTGACTTGCAAAGCAAACGCTACGACAACTTGGTGGTGGTTTCGCCGGACGTCGGCGGCGTGGTGCGCGCGCGCGCCTTGGCCAAACAACTGGGTTGTGATCTGGCCATCATCGACAAGCGCCGGCCCAAAGCCAATGTCTCTGAGGTGATGCACATCATCGGTGAGATTGAAGGCCGCAACTGTGTGGTCATGGACGACATGATCGACACCGCTGGCACGTTGGTGAAAGCCGCTGAAGTGCTCAAGAGCCGTGGGGCCAAGAGCGTCTACGCTTACTGCACTCACCCGGTCTTCTCGGGCCCGGCCATTGAGCGCATCAAGGCCTCGCATCTGGATGAAGTGGTGATCACCAACACCATTCCGCTGGCGCCAGAAGCCCGCAACACCACCAAGATTCGGCAACTGTCGGCCGCGTTCTTGTTTGCTGAAACCATCCGCCGTATCTCGGACGGGGATTCAGTGACCTCGCTTTTCTCGGAACAGAACAACAACTTCTGATCCAATCGTGACCGCTGAAGGCGCGAGCCTACTGCGGTTTTTTTCGGGTACCTGGTCGCGGGTACCTTCCATTCTTCGTTGGAAAACATCATGAAATTCGTCGCTTTCGCGCGTGAACTGCAGGGGACCGGAGCGAGCCGCCGCCTGCGTATTGCTGGCCGCGTTCCTGGCATCGTCTACGGTGCTGGCACCCCAGCCAACATCGAACTCGATCACAACGCCCTCTTCCACGCTCTGAAGAAGGAAGCCTTCCACTCCTCCATCTTGGAGATGGATCTGGCCGGTCAAGTCGAAAAGGTGCTGCTGCGCAACGTGCAAATGCACGCTTGGAAGCAACAAGTCCTGCATGTGGACTTCCAGCGCGTCGATGCCACCACCCGCATCCAGAAGAAGGTGCCGCTGCACTTCATCAACGAAGCTGAATCGCAAGCCGTCAAGTTCGACAAGTGCCTGATCAATCACATCGTCAGCGAACTTGAAATCGAATGCTTGGCTGAAAAGCTGCCCGAATTCCTGACCGTCGATCTCGGCGGCTTGAGCAAGGGCCAGTCGCTGCACGTCAACGACATCAAGCTCGACGCTGGCATCAAGGTGGTGACCCACGGTCGCAAGAACCCAGCCATTGCCACGGTTGTGGCTCAAGAAGAAGAAGTGGTTGTGGCTCCGGTCGCCGCCGCTCCGGCCAAGGGCAAGGCTGCCAAGGGCAAGAAGTAATTCTTCCCCCTTGCACCGCGCAACGCGCGCGCTCTTGCATGAAAACGGCTTGCCCTGAACGGCAGGCCGTTTTTCTTTTCACCTCTCATCAGCACAAACAGCATGATTCGGCTCTTTGTCGGCCTGGGTAATCCGGGGTTTGAATACGAACAGACTCGCCACAACGCGGGCTTTTGGTGGATGGATCAGCTCGCCAAACCTTGGCACGCAACGCTAACACCGGATCGCAACTATCACGGTTTGGTCGCGCGGGTGAATCACCCCCAAGGTCCGGTGTGGCTGTTGCAGCCGCAAACCTATATGAATCTGTCGGGGAAATCGGTCGCAGCTTTGGCCCGATTTTTCAAGATCGCGCCGCACGAAATCTTGGTGGCGCACGATGAACTCGATTTACCGCCGGGCCAGATGAAACTGAAGCAAGGCGGCAGCGCTGCGGGTCACAACGGTCTCAAGGACATGCAGGCTCAACTGGGTAGCACCGATTTTTGGCGCTTGCGCCTTGGCATCGGTCACCCGGGGGCCCGTGGTGAGGTTTCAGGCTATGTGCTGGGCAAACCGTCGTTGGACGACCGCATCGCCATCGATCGGTGCATCGAGGATTCGCTCAAAGCCACCGAGACCTTTCTCAGCGGCGACATGAGCAAGGCGATGGCACTTTTACACGCCAAACCTCAACGACCCAAACCCCCAAAACAGACCCCCTCCTCATCAGGCGCAGCATCCCCAACCCGCCCCAAAGACACCAACTGCTGATACTTGAGCATCAATTGCTCGGGGGTTTCGACGTGTTCCGGATGCACCGGGATGCACGACACCGGGCAGATTTGCACGCACTGGGGCGTGTCGAAATGCCCGACGCATTCGGTGCAACGATTGGGGTCAATCACGTAGTACTGCGCCCCTTGCGCAATGGCATCGTTGGGGCACTCGGGCTCGCACACATCGCAATTGATGCATTCATCGGTGATCATCAAGGCCACGGTCAGATCCTTTCATGGCGTTGAGCGACTTTGGCTTTGAGCCGCTCAAGCACCGAAGGTGCCACGAACTTGGACACATCGCCGCCAAGCAGCGCGATCTCACGCACAAAAGTACCGCTGATGAACTGGTACTGATCGCTGGGTGTCAGAAAAAGGGTTTCCACCTCGGGCATCAATTGGCGATTCATGCCCGCCATCTGAAACTCATACTCGAAATCACTCACCGCGCGCAGCCCGCGCACCACCACTTGCCCACCATGGTTGATCACCAGATCGCGCAACAAGCCATGGAAGGAAATCACCTCGACATTGGGATAGGCCGCAGCCAGTTCGCCAGCGATCTCTAAACGCTCATCCGGGCTGAACAGCGTGCGCTTGTGATGCCCCGCCGCGACAGCCACGATCAGGCGATCAAACAGCCGACTGGCGCGACGCATCAAATCCTCGTGGCCCAAGGTCATGGGGTCGAACGTGCCGGGATACACGGCGGTCAAAGGGGGCTTGGACAAACGTCACTCCTGCAAAGGGGTTTTCAAGCGTTCAAGAAGAAAGTAATGCACCATGCCTGCCCGGCCTGAACGGCGGACCATCAGGCCCAAGGGGGCCAGCACCGCTGTCGGCCAATCCCGGTCAGACTCCAAATAGATGAGCCCAGTGGGCTGTAACACCTGGAGGGCGGCCTGCAAAGCCGCCTCGAACAGGTCCAAGCCAAAAGGGGGATCCAGCATCACCAGATCGAAATCAGCCGTCGTGCTGGCCCGATTCATCCACGTGAGCGCGTCGGCACGTTGAACCGTCACCTGCACCGCCCCGAGTCGCGCCTGACTGGCGTGCAAGGCGGCCACGAGACTGGGATCCCGCTCAAGCAGCACCGCCGCTGCCGCACCCCGCGAAGCGGCCTCAAAGCCCAAAGCACCCGTTCCAGCAAAGGCATCCAGCACTCGCCAACCCGCCAAGTCTTGGCCCAGCCAGTTGAACAGCGTTTCTCGCACCCGATCTGGCGTGGGTCGCAGACCCGGTCGATCCGGCACAGGCAGCTTGCTGCGCTTCCACCGTCCGCCAATCAGACGAACCTCATGGGGAGCCGCCGCTTTGGCGGGCTTGGGAGGAGGAGAAATCGAAGAAGGTTTTGGCACGCGCGCGATTGTAGACAGCACACTGCCTACAATCCACGCCTCCTAAGGGCCCCCAAGCATGTTCAGTTTCTTCCGCAAGAAAACCCCCCCCGCCGCCACACCCCCGGCGACGCCGCCAGCCATACCCACGCCCCCCACCACGGCATCGTTGCCAACACCTGTGTCGGAGGTCCAGCGAGCACCCGCGCCAGAGCCAGCCGCTCGCAGCTCATGGCTCACACGACTCAAGGCGGGCCTCAAAAAAACCGGCTCCAGCATTGCGCAGGTCTTTGTCGGCACGCGGATCGATGACGCCCTGTACGAGGAGCTAGAGACCGCCCTGTTGTTGGCCGATGCCGGGGTGGGTGCCACCGAATTTCTCTTGAATGACTTGCGCCGCCGTGTCAAAGACAGCGCAACCACCGACCCTGCCGCCGTCAAACAATTGCTGGTGCAAAGCCTTGCAGACTTGCTGGCTCCGCTCCAAGGAGCCTTGGTGGTCGGTCGTCACAGCCCCACCGTGATGATGGTGGCAGGTGTCAACGGTGCGGGCAAAACCACCAGCATCGGCAAGTTGACCCGTTATCTGGCGGAACAAAACGGCAAGGTGCTGCTGGCCGCCGCTGACACGTTTCGGGCCGCCGCCCGCGAACAACTCGGGGTCTGGGCTGATCGAAACCACGTTGAAATCGTCAGTCAAGAAGGTGGTGACCCGGCTGCGGTGTGCTTTGACGCCGTCAAAGCAGGCCAAGCCCGGCAGTGCGATGTGGTGATCGCAGACACGGCCGGACGACTCGCGACCCAGCTTCACCTGATGGATGAACTGCGCAAGATTCGCCGCACACTGGGCAGAGCCATGGAGGGTGCGCCGCATGAAGTCTTACTGGTGGTGGACGGCAACACGGGACAAAACGCCTTGGCCCAAGTGAAGGCCTTCGATGACGCCATTCAGCTGACGGGCCTGATCATCACCAAGCTCGACGGCACGGCCAAGGGCGGGGTCTTGGCCGCCATCGCGCTATGGGTGCGGGAACGCATGACCCGGGGTCTGGGCGCGGTCCCGGTGTACTTCATCGGCGTGGGCGAGAAGATGGAAGATCTCCAGACCTTCGATCCCCTCGAATTCGCCCAAGCCTTGCTCGACGAATGATCCAAGATCAAGTCGAGGCCAAGGACTGCTGCAGCGCCATGTGATTGATGATCGTGACGGCGGCACCGGTTTGAGAGGCTTCGGCACGGCGAAGGTGATTCGCCGCCGCCGTATCCCGGCCCCAGCCCAGCAGATGCTGGGCCACGGTGTCATCGTCCCAAGCATGACGCTCGACCTCTTCCTGCGCACTCGCATCGAGCCAAAACTCGGCCCCTGACCGCAACAACGTTGGAATGCCGGCAGGGCGGGCCATTTCAGCCAAGAAATGGCCCGGTTGCGCCAGCAAAGCTGCCGATGCAGCCAAAACAGCCACCTGATCAGCCAGCGCAGGCAACTCACCACACCACAACCGAACCACGTTCACCGCAGCATCAGCAGCAAACGAAGAGAGCCGAGCCGCCGCAGGATCCCACAGCAGGGCAACGTCACTCCACTGTCGACGACGTGGATGAGCCATCCAGCGGGTCATGGCGACACGGGTCGATCGGCTCATCAACCAGAAAATGCGGGTGCTTTGAGCCAACTCACGCACTGAGTTGACGCAATCCTCTGTCGCTGTCTCATCGTTGGCATTGAGCTCCAAAGTGATCACGGCAAAAGGCTCCCCTTGGTGGTGATCCAGCCATGTGGGACCAAGCCAAACGGGCACGCGCGCATCCAACCAAACTTGCGGCAAGCTGGGCAGACGAGGCCGCAGCATGTGCCAAGCATCGGCACTGAGTGCGCCTGTGGGGCAGACCCGTTTCGGTGAAACGCCGCAATGCCGCAGCACATCGTCAGCGGGGGTGGTTATATCCGCATAGAGCCAGTCAGCCGACTGATCCATCATCACCGCGTTTTCACGCAGCAGCGGTGAATGACGCCGCCCACCGTCGAGGCGCACGAGCTTGATCCCTTGCTGATGAACCAGCAAGGCACAAGCCAACGCCGCATCGCTCTCGCCCTGAGAGAGCAAGGCCGCAGGCTGATACGAATCCAGCAGCGGACTCAAGTGCTCTGCAACATGGGCAAAAACATCTTCAAAAATACCCTTCGGCAGCGTCAGAAGGATCTCGGCATCGGGCTGCGGCAACACGCTTTGGACGGAACGTCGATCCCACAGCTGAAGATCGAGTTGCGCATTCGGTTGCACCAGCACCAAATAAGGCGCATCCCCTCGATCACGCCAAGTGCGCAGCAACACCGCCAACGTCAAAAGGTCGGCCGACGTGTCCGCCAAGGCCATCAAGACCTGCTGCCCCGGACGTAGAGGGCGGTGCTGAAGGTGCGTGAGCTGCGCAACCACCTCGGGCGCCACATCGACCTTGGGGCGCCAATCCTTGCGCGGATCGACCGACACCGGCACAGCCATCACCGGTTCGGGAACCACCGTCACGAGTGGCGGTGGCGGTGGCGGTGGCGGTGGCGGTGGCGGTGGCGGTGGCGGTGGCGGTGGCGGTGGCGGTGGTGGCTGTCTCTTATACACAT
>NZ_JBFPHB010000026.1:0-4737 GCF_041083635.1 Leptothrix ochracea | reverse complement strand
CGCGTATTGAACTCGCGCTCCAACACCGAAGGCCGCGCCGCATAGCCCGCCCGCGTCATGGCCTCACGCAGTCTTTCAGCGAATTCAAGCTTCTCATTCATGAACAGATCGTTCAGTTCTTGATCAACAAAAATGAACTTACAGTTCACAAAAAGATAAATCTTTGGTTTAATTCTTCTGTCGGTCAAAAAGTTTGGCGATGCCGTACCGACAGACCCAAGGTGCACTTGGGTGGGGCATCAACGGAGGAAGGGGGTCTTCTATGAAGTCTTTGGGCGCATCGCCCAAGAACGAGACATCACGAATGGCAGCTTGTGGGATTTCCCCCATTAACAGGCTGTTGAAATACTGTTTTCCAAGTGTAGACCGATCATAAATTTCTATCGAAAAACTTATGAACGAGCCAAAATTGGTGATTTTCGACAGAAAATTACCCGAATTCGACCCGCGTCATAGGTGTCAACAGTTGGTTGTCAATGGCATTTTGGGTATTTCAACAGCCTGCTAATGAAGTGAAATGTGACCCGAGATAAAAGGACAAAAATAAACCTTGCTTAACCGGCCTGGCCTTTGGTAAGGCGTTTGCTTGAAATTTTATCTGGCCGTAATGTTCAGGCATAAATCATCATGGATATGATTTATGCCCAACTTATTCCGTGCGTGATTAATTTTTTAATTCTGTCTTCATAACACGATTAAAACATGCGATTTATTGCAAAATGTGGGCATCACAATAGATGGTTGCTTATTCTAATTGCGTCTGTCATCACAGGATGTGCAAACATCAATCAACCTACAGATCAAACCAATGATGACACAAATCAAACAAAGATAAAACCAAGTTCATTCGAGAATAAAAAACGGGACAATCCCAATAATTTTTCAGACCAAAGTAGCCAGCTATATGACAGCCTGCCAGATATTGATAAATGTCAGGCTGGCACTTTAAAAAGAAGTGTCAAAGATGGCGTCTTAAATACCGTCAATAAAATTCGCTCTCTTCATGGTTTGTCACCCGTCTCATATGACGATCAGTACGATGATCAAGTCATGAAAGGGTCACTGATTATCGCCGCAAGTGGCCACCTTACCCATGAGCCACAATCTTCAGAAAAGTGCTATTCTCCAGAAGGTGCAAATGGCACCAAAACCAGCAATATTTTTGGCGGAACAATATCCCCATATCTTAGATTTCAATCACCAGATGAGGCCATCATCGGATGGATGACGGATGTTAGAAATGCCTCTGGGAACAATGTTGGTCACCGAAGATGGTTGCTTGATCCATTTCTGAAGAAGATCGCATTTGGAAAAGTTACTGGTGTTCTTGAAAATGGTGAATCAACCAATGGGGCGATGATTCGCGTTATCTGGGACGATCAACACAAGAACCCGTCTTCGCGATCTGAGAACAACTTTGTGGCTTATCCATTTAAGGACTATCCACAAGAATATTTTGACAAAAATGCCATTCTTTCTTTTACAGCCATTGAAGATCCGCTGAATAGATACAACAACAACGCAGATTATGCTGGCGTTGGGCTAGAAGTCGTGGATGAAGCGGGTAATAAAGTTCAGGTCCATGATGTGAATGGTGATAAAGCTGGCTATGGAGTACCCAACGTTCTTCAGTTCAAAATAGATGCCATACAGCCCAAGATGAAATACATGGTCAATATCAGGAACGTGTTGATAAACGGTCAATCGAAGAGCTATAGCTACTGGTTCCGGATCGTCTGAAACCCTCACGTGGCGGGCCGCTTTAACACAGGCACAGGGGCTACTGCAACGCCATCAACCGCGTGGCGCCCTGCCGCGCGGCTGATGCCGCAGCCGGGTCGCCACTCACCGCACCATCACGTAGTAATCCGCCCCCGCTGCACCGGGTAGGTCGCTGTTGGCTTGGACCACAAGGACGTGGCGGTCGGCGCTGTCGTGGAAGATGGCGATGCCGTAGGTCGGCAGGCCAGCGATGCTGGGCAGGGTCACATCCGGCGCGGGGAACAGCAAAGGGCCCGTAAAGCGCTTGTAGAACCCGGGATAGTTCGGGGCCAACCCTTGAGCAAGAACCACGGCTTCTTGGGCGGTGGCCGAATGGCTCATGGATTGCACGGTCACTCCGAAGGAGCGCACATAGCTCAGATCGACCGTGCTGAAAAAAGTGCCCGCAGCAGTGAACAGCAAGCGCTCATCCGAGGACAACCAGAACGGCACGTCCATGGCGTAGTCGCCCCAGTAGGGTGAGCCAACCTCGGGGCCGGTGATGACCCCCGTGAAAGGATCGACCGGATAGGCGTAGATCTGTAGCGGGGACAGGCCCTGAGAGAGGATGAAAATCTTGTGGATCAGATCGGCATAGGCCCCCCGCGTGGTGCCGTAAACATTGCCAAAGGTGCCCGTGCTGGCCTGCAAGATGGCACCGCTGCGGCCATCCATGAGCGAAATGTCAGGCGTGACCCACTGGGCACCGGTCTGGCCGGTCAGATAGATCCGCCCAGCGTTGTTGACCAGCGCTTCGGTTTGCGCGCCGCCGGTGGGTGAGGTTTGCAGCAAGGTGGCGCTGGCCACATCGACCAAGCTCACCGCCCCCTCATGCAGCACGGCCGCCAGCAAACCATCGGGGCTGAGCGTCAAACCTTTGACGGCGGTGGGCAGCAGCACGGAGATATCGGTGCCGGCATTCGGGTCCACCACATGCAAAGCATCTGGCCCCGCCGCCGCCATCACCACCTTGCCTTGGCTTTTGCTGTACTGGATCTGCAAGGGCACTTCGTTGAGCAACAGCGTGCCCGGCACCGGGGCCATGACCGTCACGCTGACGCCGGCGATGCTGCTCACGGCCCCTTCGGTGACGCGCACTGTCAGGTAATAGCTGCCGGCCACATCCGGGGTGAACGTCAGTGCCGATAGCGTCGGAGCCACGATCACGGCGGTCGAGCCTGGCGGTTGGGCGTCGATCGACCAGCTGTAACTCAGCGCCCCGCCCCCTTGGCTCTGGCTGTTGGCTGCCGAGACCGTGACGCTGCGACCCAAGGGCAAATGCACCTGCGTGCGGTCCAGCACCAGCACGGGCGGGTAGTTGCCAACGAACAGGGTGATTTGACGCAACGCGGTGTCGCCCGCCGTGTTGCTCACCGCCAATTGCAAGGTGTAGCTGCCGTTGATATCGGGGGTGAAGCTCAGATCGGCTTGGGTCAGCGCCGTCAGGATGGCGGCACTTGTGGCCGGCTTGTTGAGCAAGCTCCAGCGGTAGGTCAAGGCACTGCCGTCGGGCGAATAACTGCCGCTGCCGCGCAGCGTGACGGGCACCCCGGCAGCCGACACCAACCCCGGCGCCGTGATCAAAGCCACCGGCGTGGGCTGACCGCTGACCACCGCCACCGGGCCTTGTTGAGCCGTGACACTGACGGTGTGCGCCTGACTCAAGCCGGTATGCAGGTCTTGCACCACCAGTTGAATCACGTAGTTGCCCACCACATCAGGGATGAAATTGGTGTTGACCCCCGTGCTGGCGGACAAGGTCGCGGTGCTGCCAGCAGGCTTGGACAACAAGGCCCAGCCCCGCAACGTGGTGTTGCCCCCGACCACCAAGCTGGCACTGCTGTCGAGCAAGACGAAATTGCCCACGGCGGTACTGAGCGTGGTGGAGCCGCTGGCGGTGGCGATTTGGGCGCTCATCACGACCGACGGCCCGTTGCTGAGCGCGTTGTAGCTGTAGACCACATCGGTCGATGCGCCGACCTGATTGGTGCCCCGCACCCGAAGTTGATAGTTGCCCGCAACATCCGCCGTGAAAAAGGCCGTGCTACCGCTGACTTGAATCACCGCTTGGCTGGTGCTGGGCTTTTGCAGCATCACCCAGCTCAAGGTCACAGCGCTGCCATCCGGGCTGGTGCTGGCCGAGCCATCCAAGGTGATGAGCGAGCCCACCGCCACGTTTTGCAGCGGCCGATTGGTGGCCGAGCCGTTGAAAACAATGCTCTGGCTGATCGCAACCACCGGCGTGCTCTGGCTCACCACAAAGGTCAAGGTCTGGGTGGACGCCAAGGCGCGTGAATCGGCGATGGTGAGCGTCAGCTCATAGGTGCCGATGCGATCAGGCACCAAGCTTGCCCAAGCTTGGGTCGGGGTGGTGATCGTGGCGTTGCTGCCGGCCGGTTTGCTGCGCAGCACCCAGCTGTAAGCGGTGATCGAACCCGAAGGCGTGCTGCTGCCCGAGCCATCCAAAAGCACCTGACTGCCCAGCGCGGCCTGAAACGTCCCCGCCTGCGTCGCCAGCACCTGCGCCTGTGCTTGGATCACGGCGGTGGGATGTTGCGGCTCACTGCTGGTCGGGGTCGAACTTCCACCACAAGCCACCAGACCCAGCGCCACGCTCCAAAACAAGCTCTTGAGCCACCGATAACCCATGCAACCCCCACGTGTCTTCTGTCACATCCGACACGTTGATTTTGCATGGCACACCCCCCCAGCCCGAGATCTGTGTGTTCCACACGACAGACAGATGTGACAAGGGGCGTCTCCACCCCCAAGCCCCTCAGACGCCGCTATCGGCGTCCTTGTGGACCTTGGCAAAAGTCAGGATCACCTCGCGGATGAGCTTGCGCTGCGGTGCCGGCAGCTGCAAAAACGCATCGACCGTTTCACGCTCCTGATAGCTCAGCTTTTCTTCCCAACGCTGGCGGTGCTCCTGCACCGACAACGCCACCCGCTCACCAAAGCGCAGCACCTGCGGCT
>NZ_JBFPHB010000037.1:0-15000 GCF_041083635.1 Leptothrix ochracea | reverse complement strand
CGAAAACGCACATAGCCCTGCGCTTGCAAGCTCTGGAACATCTCGACGAATTCGCCCTTGCGCCCACGCACCACCGGAGCCAGCACCATCAAGCGGGTGTCCTCGGGCAAGGCCAGCACCGTATCGACCATTTGGCTGATGCTTTGGGCGTCGAGCGCTTGGCCGTGCTCAGGGCAAAAGGGCGTGCCCGCACGGGCGTAGAGCAAGCGCAAGTAGTCGTGGATCTCGGTGATCGTGCCGACGGTCGAGCGCGGGTTGTGGCTGGTGGCCTTTTGCTCGATCGAGATCGCCGGCGCCAAGCCTTCGATCACATCGACATCGGGCTTGTCCATGCGCTGCAAAAACTGGCGCGCATAGGCCGAAAGGCTTTCAACGTAACGCCGCTGGCCTTCGGCGTAGAGCGTGTCAAAGGCCAAGCTCGATTTGCCCGAACCCGACAGCCCCGTGACCACCACCAGCGCGTGGCGCGGGATGTCGAGATCGATGTTCTTCAGATTGTGGGTGCGCGCCCCACGCACGCAGATGAACCCTGCTGGGGTGGAGCGTTCATTCAAGCGACTGGGCATGGTACGGGCATGGTGGGGTTCAAGGGCCAAGCGAAGCTGGGGATCATACTCAGAGCACCTTGGCGCACGCCTTGGGCAGCACGGGCACCGACCGCAGCAGCGTTTGATGCGCCAAATCGACGTAGCCCTGACGCAGCGCCTGCTTCTGCCCGGCGTCGATCACAAAGCCCTCAAAGCGCCGCGTGCAGCCCTGCCCGATCCACTCGGACGCTTGCTGCACCACCCGCGCAATCACCGCGCTGTTGCGGCGCAACTCATCCAGCGTCTCGGTCTTGGTGGCGTAATCAGCATGCTCGGCCTGATCCAGATAGCGCGCGATGGCGTGGAAGAAATACGGCAGCCCGGTGGTGACTTCGGTGCGCAGCAGCGCGCCCCGGCGCAGAACCTCAAAACTGCTGAGCTCGTAGGCAAAGTCGATGGTGTAGGCGTCCAGTTCGTTGAGCAGCACCACAAACGGGCGCCGATCCGGCTGAGCTTGGGCGACGTAGAGCGTGTGATAGCGCGCGTTCTGGCCGCTGCTGCGCAAAGGGTCTGGCGGCAAAAAATGCGGCGGTGGCTCCGTCAGCGGCAGCGCCAAGGGCGGATCGAGGCGCACGCGGCGCTGGTAGATCAGCACCTCACCGCTGAGCAAGATCAAATCCGGCACGTAATCGTGCGCCGCTTCATGCAGGAAAAGCGCCAAGCTTTGGATGCGCCCGGTGCTTGGATCACGCTCAATCTCGGTCTGATGGCGCTCACGGTAGTCGGCGCGCAGCGCGTTGGCATACGGCCACAAGGCAGGCGCAGCCATGGCAAGGTGATCGTGCACCTCGGCCAACGCCGCCGCTGACATCCTCGACAAAGGCGGCAGCGAGCCCGGCAGACCCGCTTGCAGGTGGCGAGAAGGGGGCATGACCTCTTCGGTGGCGTGGCAACCGACCAGCCCGGCCAACACGCCAAGCACCACCCCACGCATCCAACGCACCATCTCGACCTCCTGCCTGTGTGGGCCGAAAGTATCAGGCATGGGAAAGACCTCATGACGCCAAGCTGACAGTCAGGCACAGTGCACACGCGTCCCTTACCTCTCACCGCCGGACCTGACCTTGCTGCATCCCCTGATCACCACCGCTAGTCCACCCATGCCCCGCGCTTCTCTGGTTTCCGAACAACCCTGCCAGCGTTGTGTTTCTTGCTGCGTGCGTCCAGCGTGCGTCTTTGGGGTGTTGAAAGAAGGGGCACTGCGCCAGATCCATCACCGCATCGACGCCATTTCACTCGATCCAGGCCAAGTTCTTTTCTCGGCGCAGTTGCCGGGCACGGCGGTGTTCACCATCCGCTCTGGCGTGGTGCGCATCGAGAAAACCGACGCCCAAGGCGACCGTCGCATCCTCCGCTTGGCCGGTCGAGGCGACTTCCTCGGGCCTGAGGCGATGCTCAATCAAACCTACGCCACCAACGCCATCGCCTGCACACCCGTGCAAGCCTGTCGCATTCCACGTCTGCAAATCGAAGACCTGATGCGCTTGCAACCCGATCTGGCCGTCACGCTGATGAAACGCTGGCAGCGCACCTTGGACGACGCCGACGAATGGCTGACCGAACTGACCCGGGGCCCGGTGCGCCAGCGCATGCTGCGCCTGCTGCTCAAGCTGTGTGAATACAACGAAGAAATCACCGGCCTGATCTGGCTACCCAGCCGCCAAGAAATGGGTGCCATGCTCGACATGACGTTTGAAACCGCCAGCCGCCTGGTCTCCGCCCTGCGCCGCGAAGGCATCTTGGTGCCCATCGATTCCCGCCACGCCCGCATCGAAATGGACGCACTCCTCAACGCCCTGCGCGAAGAATCCCAAGCGACGGAAGATCCGGGTTAACCGGCAAGGATCAAGGCGCCATCCAAAAAACCACGGGCCCGGTGCTTGGAAGATCAAAGATCTCTTCAGCACCGGGCCCGTGGGGCCTTCAGGTCAGGCTTGGCTTAGTCGTGCGAACCGGTGTCGGTGTGCGACGGGGCCAACTCGAAGGCTTCTTGAGCCTCTTGGAGGGCGATGGCGCGACGTTCGTCTTCGTCCATGCCTTCCTTGGCGCGGCGGGCTTGGTGATAAGCCATGCCGGTACCGGCCGGGATCAGGCGACCCACGATCACGTTTTCCTTCAAGCCACGCAGCTCGTCGCGCTTGCCCAAGATGGCAGCTTCGGTGAGCACGCGGGTGGTTTCCTGGAAGGACGCCGCCGAGATGAAGGAATCGGTCGAAAGCGACGCCTTGGTGATCCCCAACAGCACGTCAGCGTAGGTGGCAGGCAACTTGCCGGCCGCCAGCAAGGCGTCGTTGGTGTCGAACAACTCGGAGCGCTCGACTTGCTCGCCACCGATGTAGGACGAATCACCGGCGTTGAGGATCTGCACGCGGCGCAGCATCTGGCGAACGATCACCTCGATGTGCTTGTCGTTGATCTTCACGCCTTGCAGACGGTAAACGTCCTGCACTTCATCGACGATGTAGCGCGCCAGCTCTTCGATGCCCAGCAAACGCAAGATGTCTTGCGGATCGGCCGGACCATCGACGATCGACTCGCCCTTGTTGACCACTTGGCCTTCGTGCACAAGGATGTTCTTTTCCTTGGGCACCAAGTCTTCCCAAACCTTGCCGTCCGGGTCGGTGATCTGCAAGCGCACCTTGCCCTTGGTTTCCTTACCGAAGGACACCGTGCCGGTGATTTCGGCCAAGGAACCCTTGTCCTTGGGGGTACGGGCTTCGAAGAGCTCGGCCACACGCGGCAGACCGCCGGTGATGTCGCGCGTCTTCTGGCCTTCGACCGGGATACGGGCCAGCACTTCACCCGGCATCACGTCCTGGCCGTCACGCACTTGAATCAGCGCGCCGACCTGGAAGCCGATGGTCACCGAGTGATCGGTGCCCGGGATCTTGATTTCTTGGCCCGCAGCGTCGAGCAGTTTCACCTGCGGACGCACCACCTTGGCCGCACCACGACGCTTCGGATCGATCACGACCAAGGTTGACAAGCCGGTGACTTCGTCCACCTGCTTGGCCACCGTGACGCCTTCTTCGACGTTTTCGAAGCGCATCCGGCCGGCGAACTCGGTGATGATCGGGCGGGTCAACGGATCCCAGTTACCCAAGACCGTACCAGCCTTGATTTGCTTGTCGGCCTTGACGTTCAAGATCGCGCCGTAAGGCACCTTGTGACGTTCACGCTCGCGACCGTGCTGGTCGGAGATGATGATTTCGCCGGAACGCGAAATCACCACCAACTCGCCCTTGGCGTTGGTCACATAACGCATCGTGCTGTTGAAGCCGATGAAACCATCCGACTTGGCGTCCACGCTCGAAGCCACCGCCGCACGCGACGCTGCACCCCCGATGTGGAAGGTCCGCATGGTCAACTGGGTACCCGGTTCACCGATGGACTGCGCCGCGATCACGCCGACAGCTTCACCTTGGTTGACTTGGCCGCCTCGGCCCAAATCACGACCGTAGCACTTGGCGCACAGCCCGTAGCGCGTGGCGCACGTCAGCGGTGTACGCACCTTGACTTCGTCGGCACCCGCCGCTTCGAGGATGTCCATCGCATCTTCGTCGAGCATCTTGCCGGCGGGCATCAGCAACTCTTGGGTCTCGGGGTGCAGCACTTCGGTCGCGGTGACGCGGCCCAAGATGCGATCACGCAAGGACTCGATGACTTCACCGCCTTCGACCAAGGCACGCATGTTGATGCCGTTGTCGGTGTGGCAGTCGTCTTCGGTCACGACCAAGTCTTGAGTCACGTCCACCAAACGACGTGTCAGGTAACCCGAGTTCGCGGTCTTCAACGCCGTATCCGCCAGGCCCTTACGCGCACCGTGGGTCGAGATGAAGTACTGCAACACGTTCAGGCCTTCGCGGAAGTTGGCCGTGATCGGTGTCTCAATGATCGAGCCGTCCGGCTTGGCCATCAGGCCCCGCATCCCGGCCAGCTGGCGGATCTGGGCGGCAGAACCCCGCGCGCCCGAGTCAGCCATCATGTAGATCGAGTTGAAGGACTCTTGATCGACTTCCTTGCCGTGACGGTCGAGGACCTTTTGCTTGGCGAGCTGGGTCATCATGACCTTGCCCACTTCGTCACCGGTCTTGCCCCAGATGTCCACCACCTTGTTATAGCGCTCACCCGCCGTCACCAGACCCGAGATGTACTGCTGCTCGATTTCCTTGACTTCGTTTTCAGCGCGTTCGATCAAGCCGGGCTTTTCCTTCGGCACCAACATGTCGTCGATGGCGATGGAAATACCGGCGCGCGTGGCCAGACGGAAACCGCTTTGCAGCAGCTTGTCGGCAAAGACCACGGTTTCCTTCAGACCGCACTTGCGGAACGAGGTGTTGATCAGCCGCGAGATTTCCTTCTTCTTCAGCGCCTTGTTGATGTTGCTGAAAGGCAGGCCCTTGGGCAGGATTTCCGACAGCAAGGCACGGCCCACCGTGGTGTCCACCAACTTGGTCTCAGCCACCCACTCCTGGGTGTCTTTGTCCTTGGTGAACTCGGTCAGACGCACGCTGATCTTGGCGGTGATTTCGACCACGTTGTTGTCCAGCGCACGCTGCACTTCAACCACGTCCGAGAACACCAAGCCTTCGCCGCGACCGTTGGTGCGTTCACGGCTGGCGTAGTACAGGCCCAACACCACGTCTTGCGACGGGACGATGGCCGGCTCGCCCGAGGCCGGGAACAGCACGTTGTTGGAGGCCAGCATCAAGGCGCGGGCTTCCATTTGCGCTTCGATGGACAGCGGCACGTGCACGGCCATCTGGTCACCGTCGAAGTCGGCGTTGAAGGCCGCGCAAACCAAGGGGTGCAACTGAATGGCCTTGCCTTCGATCAGCACCGGCTCAAACGCCTGGATGCCCAAACGGTGCAGGGTCGGCGCCCGGTTCAGCATGATCGGGTGTTCCTTGATGACTTCTTCAAGGATGTCCCAAACCACGGGTGTACCGGCTTCCACTTCCTTCTTGGCTTGCTTGATGGTGGACGCAATGCCCATCGCTTCCAAGCGGCTGAAGATGAAGGGCTTGAACAACTCCAGCGCCATCAGCTTGGGCAGACCGCACTGATGCAACTTGAGGTACGGACCGACGGTGATGACCGAACGACCCGAGTAGTCCACGCGCTTACCCAGCAAGTTCTGCCGGAAACGACCGCCCTTGCCCTTGATCATGTCGGCCAGCGACTTGAGCGGACGCTTGTTGGCGCCGGTCATGGCCTTGCCGCGACGGCCGTTGTCCAAGAGTGAATCGACCGCTTCTTGCAACATGCGCTTTTCGTTGCGCACGATGATTTCAGGGGCGGTCAGCTCCAGCAAACGAGCCAGACGGTTGTTGCGGTTGATGACGCGGCGATACAGGTCGTTCAAGTCGGAGGTCGCGAAGCGGCCACCGTCCAGCGGCACCAGCGGACGCAGGTCCGGCGGCAGCACGGGCAGCACTTCGAGCACCATCCAGTTCGGCTTGATGCCGGACTTGCGGAAGGCTTCGAGCACCTTCAGGCGCTTGGAGTTCTTCTTGACCTTCAGCTCCGAGCCGGTCATGTCGCCGCGCAGACGCTCGATCTCAAGATCGAGGTCCATTTCGGCGAGCAGCTTCTGGATGCCTTCAGCGCCCATCAAGGCGATGAACTCATCACCATGCTCACGCCGCTTCGTGTCGTAGTCGTCCTCGGACATGATGCTGAATTTCTTCAGCGGGGTCATGCCGGGGTCCACCACCACGTAGGCTTCAAAGTACAGCACGCGTTCGATGTCGCGCAGCGTCATGTCGAGCACCAAGCCCAAACGGCTCGGCAAGCTCTTCAGGAACCAGATGTGCGCGCACGGTGCCGCCAGGTCGATGTGACCCATGCGGTCGCGACGCACCTTGGTTTGCGTGACTTCAACGCCGCACTTCTCGCAGATCACGCCGCGATGCTTCAAGCGCTTGTACTTACCGCACAAGCACTCGTAGTCCTTGATCGGGCCGAAGATCTTGGCGCAGAACAAGCCATCACGCTCGGGCTTGAACGTCCGATAGTTGATGGTCTCGGGTTTTTTCACTTCACCAAACGACCACGAACGAATCTTCTCGGGCGAGGCCAGCCCGATCTTGATCGCGTCGAAGTGTTCGTCCGGCGTGAACTGCTTGAAAAGGTCGAGTAATCCCTTCATGCATCTTCTCCTTAGTTGCGCTCGAGCTCGATGTCGATACCGAGCGAACGAATTTCCTTGACCAGCACGTTGAACGATTCCGGCATGCCGGCGTCGATCGAATGCTCACCCTTGACGATGCTCTCGTAGACCTTGGTCCGACCGTTCACGTCGTCCGACTTGACCGTCAGCATTTCTTGCAGCACGTAAGCCGCACCGTAAGCTTCCAAGGCCCAGACTTCCATTTCCCCGAAGCGCTGACCCCCGAACTGCGCCTTACCACCCAGCGGCTGCTGAGTCACCAGCGAGTACGGACCGGTTGAGCGGGCGTGCATCTTGTCGTCCACCAAGTGGTGCAGTTTCAAGACGTGCATGTAGCCCACGGTGACCGGACGCTCGAATTGCTCGCCGGTGCGACCGTCGCACAACCAAGCTTGGGTGCGGGTGTCGGTCAAGCCCTTGCGCTTGGCGATGTCTTCCGGGTACGCCAGCTTGAGCATGGCGCGGATTTCTTCTTCCTTGGCACCGTCGAACACCGGGGTCGCAAACGGCACGCCGTTCGAGAGGTTGGCCGCCATTTCGATCACTTCGCCATCGCTCAGATCGTCGATGCTTTCGGTCTTGCCACCCGACTGGTTGTAGAGCTCGTCGAAGAACTTGCGCAGCTCAGCCACACGGGCTTCGCTTTGCAGCATGTCGCCGATGCGCTGACCAATGCCCTTACCGGCCCAGCCCAAATGCACTTCCAACACCTGACCCACGTTCATCCGCGAGGGCACGCCCAGCGGGTTGAGCACGATGTCGGCGGGGGTGCCGTCGGCCATGTACGGCATGTCTTCGATCGGGGTGATCTTCGAGACCACACCCTTGTTACCGTGACGGCCGGCCATCTTGTCGCCAGGCTGCAAGCGGCGCTTCACCGCCAAGTAGACCTTGACCATCTTCAGCACGCCTGCGGGCAACTCGTCGCCTTGGGTGAGCTTCTTGCGCTTTTCTTCAAAAGCCAAGTCGAAGCTGTGGCGGGTTTGCTCCAGCGAGTTCTTGACCGATTCGAGCTGATTGGCGACTTCGTCATCTGCAGGACGGATATCGAACCAGTGGAAATGTTCCACGCTGGCCAAATAATCCTTGCTGATGACGGTGCCACGGGCCAGACGCAGCGGCCCGCCGTTGGCGACCTTGCCGATCAAGATTTTCTCAATCCGGTCGAAGGCGTCGGCCTCCACGATGCGCAGCTGATCGTTCAAGTCGAGACGGAAACGCTTGAGTTCGTCGTCAATGATCTGCTGGGCGCGCTTGTCGCGCTGGATGCCTTCACGGGTGAAGACTTGCACGTCGATCACGGTCCCGTTGGTCCCTTGATCCACACGCAACGACGTGTCCTTCACGTCGCTGGCCTTCTCACCGAAGATGGCGCGCAGCAGCTTTTCTTCCGGCGTGAGGGTGGTTTCGCCCTTGGGCGTGACCTTGCCGACCAGCACGTCGCCGGGGGTGACTTCCGCACCGACGTAGACGATGCCCGACTCATCCAAACGAGCCAGTTGCTGCTCGCTCAGGTTCGGGATGTCGCGGGTGATGTCCTCAGGCCCAAGCTTGGTGTCACGCGCCATGACCACGAGTTCCTCGATGTGGATCGAGGTGTAGCGGTCTTCAGCGACCACGCGCTCCGAGATCAGGATCGAATCTTCGAAGTTGTAGCCGTTCCACGGCATGAACGCGACCAGCATGTTCTGGCCCAAGGCCAGCTCGCCGATGTCGGTGGACGCGCCGTCAGCAATGATGTCCTCAGCCGCCACCTTGTCACCCCGGCGCACGATCGGGCGCTGGTGGATGCAGGTGTTTTGGTTGGAACGCTGGTACTTGATCAGGTTGTAGATGTCCACACCGACTTCACCGGCCACGGTCTCAGCGTCGTTGACGCGGATCACGATGCGGTTGGTATCGACGTAGTCCACCACGCCACCCCGGCGAGCAGCGACTACGGTGCCCGAGTCCTTGGCAGCCACACGCTCGACACCCGTGCCCACCAGCGCCTTTTCAGGACGCAGGGTCGGCACAGCTTGACGCTGCATGTTGGCGCCCATCAACGCGCGGTTCGCATCGTCGTGCTCAAGGAAAGGCACGAGCGAAGCAGCCACCGAGACGATCTGTGTCGGCGCCACGTCCATGTACTGGATGCGCGACGGGTTGGTCAGCACCGAGTCACCGTTTTCACGCGCCGAAACCAGCTCGTCGATGAGGTTGTTGTCGGCGTCGAGCTTGGCGTTGGCCTGCGCGATGACGTACTTGCCTTCTTCGATGGCCGAGAGGTAATCCACCTGTGCCGTGGCCACGCCGTCCTTGACGCGACGGTACGGGGTTTCCAAGAAACCGTACTCGTTCAAGCGAGCAAACAGAGCCAGCGAGTTGATCAGGCCGATGTTCGGACCTTCAGGCGTTTCAATCGGGCAGACCCGGCCGTAGTGCGTCGGGTGCACGTCACGGACTTCGAAGCCAGCGCGTTCGCGGGTCAAACCACCTGGGCCGAGGGCGGAAACACGACGCTTGTGCGTGATTTCCGACAACGGGTTGGTTTGGTCCATGAACTGCGACAGCTGCGAGGCGCCGAAGAACTCCTTCAAAGCCGCCGAGATCGGCTTGGAGTTGATCAGGTCATGCGGCATCAAGGCTTCGGTTTCGGCTTGGCCGAGACGCTCCTTGACGGCCTTTTCGATCCGGGCCAGACCTGAGCGGTACTGGTTTTCGGCCAGTTCGCCCACGCAACGCACCCGGCGATTGCCCAAGTGGTCGATGTCATCGACTTCGCCGTTACCGTTACGCAAGTTCACGAGGATCTTGACGACGTCGAGGATGTCCTCGTTCGACAAGGTCATCGCGCCTTCCGACGAGTCGCGCAACACACGGGCGTTGAACTTCATCCGGCCCACGCGCGACAAGTCATAGGTGTCGCCGCTGTAGAACAAACGATGGAACAGCGCTTCCACCGCATCTTCGGTCGGCGGCTCGCCAGGACGCATCATGCGATAGATGGCCACGCGCGCGGCCAGCTGGTCCACGGTTTCATCCGAAGCCAGGGTCTGCGAGATGTAAGCCCCTTGGCTCAGCTCGTTGGTGAACAAGCATTGCAGGTCACGGATACCGGCCGAGCGCAGCTTCTTGAGCAGCGCTTCGGTCAGTTCTTCGTTGGCCTTGGCGACGATTTCACCGGTGTCGGGATCGACCATGTTGCGCGCCACAACGCGGCCCACAAGGAAGTCTTCCGACACGGTCACAAACTGCGTGCCGTTTTGTTCCAGCTGACGCACGTGACGTGCGGTGATGCGCTTGTCCTTCTCAACCACGACATCACCATCTTTGTTGGTGAGGTCGAAACGCGCCACTTCGCCCTTGAGGCGCTCAGGCACGAATTCCATCTGGGCACCGGTGTCCATCAGACGGAAATTGTCGAACTGGAAGAAGTGCGCCAGGATTTGCTCAGGATTGAGGCCAATGGCCTTGAGCAAAATCGTGACCGGCATCTTGCGGCGACGGTCCACGCGGAAGTACAGCACGTCCTTCGGGTCGAACTCGAAATCGAGCCACGAACCACGGTAAGGGATGATGCGCGCGCTGAACAGCAGCTTGCCCGAGCTGTGCGTCTTGCCCTTGTCATGTTCGAAGAACACGCCAGGAGAGCGGTGCAACTGGGACACGATGACACGCTCAGTGCCATTGACGATGAAGGAGCCATAGTCGGTCATCAGGGGCACTTCGCCCATGTAGACCTCTTGTTCCTTGATCTCTTTGACCACCTTGGACTGCGAGGTTGAGGCCTCACGGTCATAAACGATCATTTGAAGCTTGGCACGCACAGCCGCAGCAAAGGTCAACCCGCGCTGCTGGCATTCCCGCACATCAAAGGGCGGTTTGGCGATGTTGAACTCAAGGAACTTCATCTCCACGAACCCATTGTGCGAAACAATCGGGAACGCTGAGAGGAACGCAGCTTGCAGGCCTTCAGGCTTGCGCTGTCTGGGGGGAACGTCCTTTTGCAAGAAGGCGACGTAACTGTCCTTCTGCATGGTCAGGAGATAGGGGACGTTCAAGACGCTTTCGCGCTTGCCGAAGCTCTTGCGAATACGCTTGCGCTCGGTGTAGCTGTAGGGGGTAGCTTGCGCCATTGATCACTCCGTGTCGAAGACGATGTCCCGGCCCAGGACACTGTCGTTCGGCGACTGGCTCTTGGCCTGCAACACGCACAGGGGGGCGGCCTTGAAGCTTGGTGGCTGGCCACTACCAGCCGCTGGCGGACAACCCAAGGCATTGCACCTGGGTCCGACCAAACCGGTTCTCTGCAGTCGGTTCAGAGAACACTTGAAAACGGACCCGCATCATGCGATCAGTCCGCTTTCAGGTGTTCTCAAAGGCCTTACGGCCTTTGAAGAACTTGAATTACTTCAGTTCAGCCTTGGCACCAGCATCCACCAGCTTCTTGAGAGCGGCGTCAGCGTCAGCCTTGGACAGGCCTTCCTTGACGTTCTTCGGAGCGCCGTCCACCAGATCCTTGGCTTCC
This sequence comes from Leptothrix ochracea, assembly GCF_041083635.1. GTDB lineage: Bacteria > Pseudomonadota > Gammaproteobacteria > Burkholderiales > Burkholderiaceae_C > Sphaerotilus > Sphaerotilus ochraceus. Next base: position 3,731 of record NZ_JBFPHB010000037.1, on the reverse strand, counting down.
TTGAGGCCCAGACCGGTGATTTCACGCACGGCCTTGATGACCGACACCTTTTGGGCGCCAGCGTCAAGCAGCACGACGTTGAATTCGGTCTTTTCTTCAGCCACCGGAGCAGCAGCACCGGCAGCACCGCCACCAGCCACAGCGACCGCAGCAGCGGACACGCCAAACTTCGTTTCAACAGCCTTGACCAGGTCGTTGAGTTCCAGCACGGTCATGGTGTCCAGTGCGGCCAGGAATGCGTCTTTATCGAATGCCATTTGAGGCTCCTAAATACAGTGAGAGGTCGAGAGATGAGGATCAGGCAGCAGCAGCTTCGGCCACCGGCGCTTCGGCACCAGCACCTTGCTTGTTGGCCACTTCGGCCAACACGCGCGCCAGACTGGAGATCGGGGTTTGCAGCAGACCCAGCAATTGGGCCAGCAACACTTCCTTGCTCGGCACGGAAGCCAAGGCCTTCACGCCTTCAGCATCCAACGCCTTGCCACCATAGGCACCAGCCTTGATGATCAGCTTGTCATTGGTCTTGGCGAAATCAGCAATGACCTTGGCGGCCGCGATTGCATCTTCCGAAAAACCATAGATCAGCGGACCGACCATGTGCTCAGCCGCAGCCTCGAACGGGGTACCGGCGACAGCACGACGTGCCAGGGTGTTCTTCAGCACGTGAAGATACACACCTTGAGCACGCGCGGTAACGCGCAGCTTGTTCAGGTCAGCGACGGTGAGCCCACGATACTCAGCGATAGCGAGGGTCTGAGCGCGAGCCACTTGGGCCGACACTTCAGCGATCACCGCTGCTTTCTCGTTACGATTCAGACTCAAGGTCTACTCCTATAAATCGCGCCGCCTGCGTCCTGCGACGCGAGCGGCACACCGGGTTCAGCGACCTTACCGTCAAGAAACCCGTGCACCTCACAGCACACCGACTCTTTCCGGCGGGACCGCCATCTGCGCTGGCCAAGGGACCGGCATTCGCCGCCACCTTGATTAAGGACTTCGCCCACCAACGGTCTTGGACGGCCTGGTGCGCTGCTTGCACAGTTCACCAGCCCACCAAATTTTTAACGTCTTCGCGGGAAGAGCTGCGCTTAAGCAGCCGATGTCGCGTTGGCGCTAGCCACGTCAACACGCACGCCCACACCCATCGTCGAAGACACAGCAACCTTGCGCAAGAAAACGCCCTTGCTCGAAGCCGGCTTGGCCTTGGTCAGCGCTTCCAGCAAAGCTTGCAGGTTGCCCTTGAGCTTGGCGTCGTCAAACGAGCGGCGACCGATGGTGCCGTGGATGATGCCGGCCTTGTCAACACGGAACTGCACTTGACCGGCCTTGGCGTTACGCACAGCCGTGGCCACGTCAGCCGTCACGGTGCCAACCTTCGGGTTAGGCATCAAACCACGCGGGCCGAGGATCTGACCCAATTGGCCGACCACACGCATCGCGTCCGGCGAGGCGATCACCACGTCGAAGTTGATGTTGCCCGCTTTGACTTCAGCAGCCAGGTCATCCATGCCGACCACGTCAGCACCAGCAGCACGGGCTTCGTCAGCCTTGGCGCCTTGGGTGAACACCGCCACGCGCTTGGTTTTGCCGGTGCCGTTGGGCATCACGACAGCGCCACGAACCACTTGGTCCGACTTCTTGGCATCCACGCCCAGTTGCACGGCCACGTCGATGGATTCATCGAACTTGGCGCCAGCACAGGACTTGACCAACGCCAGGGCGTCGTCGATGGCATACAGCTTGGTCGTTTCGACCTTGCCCTTCAGGGCTTGTTGACGCTTGGTGAGCTTGGCCATATCAGACTCCTTCGACGATGACGCCCATCGAGCGGGCCGAGCCAGCGATGGTCTTGACAGCGCGGTCCAGATCGGCCGCAGTCAGGTCTTTTTGCTTGGTCTTGGCGATTTCCTCGACCTGAGCACGGGTCAGCTTGCCGACCTTGTCGAGGTGCGGACGCGGTGAGCCCTTGTCGATCTTGGCAGCCTTCTTGATCAGGACCGTCGCAGGCGGGGTCTTGATGATGAAGGTGAAGGACTTGTCGGCGTAGGCGGTGATCACCACCGGCAGCTTCAGGCCCGGCTCAACACCTTGCGTCTGGGCGTTGAATTCCTTGCAGAACGCCATGATGTTAAGGCCGCGCTGACCGAGAGCGGGACCGATGGGGGGCGACGGATTCGCCTTGCCCGCAGGCACTTGCAGCTTGACGTAGCCAACGATTTTCTTTGCCATGAAGGCGCTCCTCGAGTTCAAACGCTCACATCAAGTGAGCTCCTCGTCTGCGGGTCCGGCGACGCTTAGCGCGCCGTCAACAACCAGTGAACCTCACGCATCCTGACTCTCGGACCCTACCTGAAGTCAGCACGCCGGACCGATGCACGATGCATGCATCCGCCCACGGCTCTTTGGATCAAACTTTTTCGACTTGATCGAAGTCCAACTCGACCGGCGTGGCGCGACCAAAGATGGTCACTGAAACGCGCAACTTGCTCTTGTCGTAATTGACTTCTTCGATCGAACCGTTGAAATCGGTGAACGGGCCGTCCTTGACGCGCACCACCTCACCCACTTCCCATTCCACCTTGGGACGCGGCTTCTCAGCACCCTCTTGCATCTGATTGACGATCTTCATGACCTCATGCTCAGACACCGGGGCCGGCCGATTCTTCGCACCCCCCACAAAACCCGTCACCTTGCTGGTGTTTTTGACCAAGTGCCACGTGTCATCTTCCATGGCCATCTCGACCAAGACATAGCCCGGGAAGAAACGACGCTCAGTCACGGTCTTCTTGCCATTCTTGACTTCAACGACTTCTTCAGTCGGCACCAAGATGCGGCCAAACTTGGCTTGCATGCCAGAGCGTTCAATGCGCTCACGCAAGTTGCGTTCAACCGCCTTTTCCATCCCGGAATAGGCGTGAACCACGTACCACCGCAAGGAATTTGCCAATGTGCTGCTGGAAATATCGCTCATCTCATGCCACCTTTGTGTTGTTCTCTCGACCCGAAGGATTCAGCGCTTCCAACCCAAAATCAGGTCGTACAACAACCATTCCAGCGTCTTATCGGTCAGCCACAGGAACAGGGACATCACCACCACGAAAGCAAACACATAAAGCGTCATTTGCGTGGCTTCTTTGCGCGTTGGCCAGACGACCTTTTTGAGCTCGCGCACCGACTCTTGGCCATAGCCCACCAAAGCCTTGCCCTGCTCTGAAGAGAAGAACAAAACCACAGCCGCCGCCAAAAGCGATAACAAAGCCGCCCACTGAACGTAAGGACCTTGCTTCGCCAGGAGGTAATAAACCACCAAGGACGCCAACAACAAAGCGCCCGCCGCACCCAATTTGGTGCGATCAGCGCCGCTCACAACCGTCTCAACTTGTTGGTGACTCATCCGCGTGCCATCCGAGCATCAAGAAAGAAAATCTCGCCAAAAAACATCAGCAGAAAAACCCGCTGAAAGCAACGCCTCCTGCGGGTTTTTTGAGTTGTTCAGTTCAGCGCCAAATACTGGCAGGGGCAGTAGGAATCGAACCTACAACCTTCGGTTTTGGAGACCGACGCTCTGCCAATTGAGCTATACCCCTACAAATCCTGAATCGACTTAAGCGATGATCTTGGCAACGACGCCGGCGCCCACGGTACGGCCACCTTCGCGGATCGCGAAGCGCAGACCTTCTTCCATGGCGATCGGGGCGATCAGCTTGACGGTGATCGACACGTTGTCACCC
>NZ_JBFPHB010000023.1:0-97330 GCF_041083635.1 Leptothrix ochracea | reverse complement strand
GGCCATTGGCGCCGTTGGCCAAAGCCAAGCCCAAGGCAGCGGGAGCAACGGTATCGAGGGTGAAGCTGAGCGAGGCGGTGGGCGAGACGTTGCCGGCGGCATCGGTCTGGCGGACATCGACGGTGTGTGCAGCGTTGGCGGTGGGTGCGGTGTAGCTCGAAGCCCAAGCGCCGCCATCGACGCGGTACTCGACCAAAGCGCCGACTTCGGGGGTCAAGGCTGCAAGAGCGGCGCTGTTGGTGAGGCCATTGGCGCCGTTGGCCAAGGCCAAGCCCAAGGCAGCGGGAGCGACGGTGTCAAGGGTGAAGCTCAGGGTGCCCGGGTTGGAAACATGGCCGGTGCTGGTGTCGATCTGGCGAACTTGGAGGGTGTAGCTGCCATTTTGTGTGGGGGCGGTATAGCTTGCGGACCATGCGCCGCCATTCAGGCTGTATTCGACGATCGCGCCGGTGAGGATGCCAGAGAGACTGATGCCTGCTTGATTGGTGATGTGGTCGCCCACGGTGCCGGAGTCTTGGCTCAGGGTGATCCCGGGAGTGGGTGCGCCGGGCGTGGTCAGGGCTGCTGGCGTTGAGAAGCTGGAGGTGTTGCCCGCCGCGTCTGTGAGGCTGGCCAGAGCCTGATAGGTGGTGTTGGGAGGGAGCGTGCCGGTATTCAGGGACAACTGCAGCGTGTGCGTGCTCAGATTCAGCGCCGTGACGGCTTGTGTCACTGTTTGTACGGTTGAGCCCGTTTGATCGCGCAGCGTCAGCGTCAGTGAGTCGCCCACCACCGCATCTATGGGCAGGCTCACGTTGACGGTGGTGCCGTTACCGTTGGGGCTGAGATTCAGTTGGGGCGCCGATGGGGCGGTGACGTCGAGATGGAAGCTGCTCGTGTTGCTGGCCAAGGCGGTGGTGCCGGCTTGGTTGACGCTGATCTGATAGGTGTTGTCCGTCAGATTGTTGGAGCCCAGAAACTTGGTGATGGATCCTGCGTTGATATCCGCTTGAGTCAGGACGTAGTTGACCGTTTCAAGAGCCGTGCCACTTTGGGCCACCGAGAACGTCAGGGTTTGGCCGGCAACCATCGTGCTCGGCAGCGTGACGTCCACCACCATGACATGTGGTGCCCCAGCCGCGTGACTGATCGAGAAGACCAATGGCGGCGTGGTGCCCGTCGCGGTTGGAGATAGGGATGAGTTCGTATTTGGAGGTTGTGTGGCGTTGTTCATGGACGTGGCCGCGACCACGCCGAAAGCTACCGCACCCAACATGGGCATCAATTCGCCCATGACCGTGCTACCGGCGGCGACACTTGCATCACTGCTACCGCTTGCGACAGCACTGCCCAGGTACTCCATCGGCTGGGCCAGAGCGAGAGGCGCTGGGTCGCTGGCAATGAACGTGGCATCGGCGACTGTCAGCATCATGGCGGGTTCGTGCAAGGCCGAGTAGCGCAGGCTGTCTTCGCGGCCGGCCGATTCATGGCCCATCGTGCCCGGATCAACGGCCTCTGCGCCATCCGAGATGTCGGCGCCGAAGGTGTCCTCATCGAGGGTTTCTGCCGTCTCGACCGAGTTCGTCGCGATCAAGTCCTCGTCCGTCCCGTCCGTGTCAGGGGTCTGTCCCAGACGATGGCGTGCTGCTGGTGTCACCGGCGCCGTGGGATGGCCTTCGTGGCGCGGTGGCGTCACTGGTAAACCACCATGATTCGAACCCTGTGTCGGGACGGCGGCGGGCATCACGGACGGATTGACTGTGGACTCGTTCATGTTTTGGCTCGGAAAGACGGACGTGCGGGCTTGTTCCAACGAATTTTTGCAAGACTAACCGACAACGCTTAGGGTGTCGTGTCAGAAAAATGAACGAAAGATGTGACCTGCTTGATCAAGCATGAGGGTGCACAACATGCCGTAAATCGAAGGCTCGTGAACGCGACAGTTCGGCCTTCGCGCGTAGAAAGAATCGTTTCATGGCATGGTGTGTTGCACACTGTGGCGCCAAATCAACACTTGCTAGGCGTCAGTCGTCGCATGGAATCTTTTCTTCTCTCCACGGGCATCGTGGCTTTGGCCGAAATCGGCGACAAGACCCAACTGCTGGCGTTGATCTTGGCGGCGCGCTTTCGCCGGCCGGTGCCGATCATCTTGGGCATCTTGGTGGCGACGCTGGCCAATCACGCTTTGGCGGCGTCGTTGGGGTCTTGGGTGACGTCCTTGCTCAGCCCCAATGTGTTGCGCTGGGTCTTGGGGGGCTCGTTCATCGCCATGGCGCTGTGGACCTTGGTCCCCGACACCTTTGACGAGGATGACGCCAAGCTCGCATCGTTGGGCGGCGTGTTTGGCACCACCTTGGTGGCGTTCTTCTTGGCCGAGATGGGCGACAAAACCCAGGTGGCGACGGTGGCCTTGGCGGCGCAGTACCAAGCCATCGTGGCGGTGGTGGCCGGCACCACCTTGGGCATGCTGATCGCCAACGTGCCAGCGGTTTTGCTGGGGGAGCGCATCGCCCATCGCATCCCAGTCAAGCTGGTTCACGGCATCGCAGCGGCGATTTTTGCGGTGCTGGGCGTGCTGACGCTGGTTTCAGGCCAGATGTTTAGCGGCTTCGCGCACGCTCAAGGCTGACAGGCGAGTGCTTTCTTGATCCAAGAAGCGCCGCACGCCTTCGGGGTCGTGGCGAGCGTGGTCGCGCAAAGCCCAGCCGATGGCTTTGCGGATGAAGAAATCACGCTCTGGGGCGAGTTGGCGGGCAAAGCGATAAAGCCGCCGCGTGTCGGTTTCAGTGCGCCAACCCAACTGGTGAATCATGGCGATGCGTCGCACCCACAGCGAGGGGTGTTCCAAGGCGGCATCCATGCAGCGCTGCGCGTCGGGGTGGGTGCGCCGCGCCACGCGGACCACATCACCCACCACGCTCGCGAGGCCATCGACCGAATCCCACCAAGAGCGTTGTTGCGCCAAGGCCAGCAGCCCCTCGATCTCATCCAAGCCCAGATGCTTCACCTGCCGAGCCAGAACATCGATGCCGACATAGGTGTATTCCCGTTCAGGCAGCGCCCACAGGGCTTGGACGTGGGCCAGCAGCTCAGCGCCAGACATCTTGGATGAATCCTTGGCGAGGTCGCGCACCAGCGTCTTCGTGGCTTGGCGTCGCAGTGGGGTGTTCACACCCAGAAAGGGAAACTGGTCGCGCATATAGGCGCGCATGCCCACCGCCCGCTCGGCATCAGCCAAGGGCACCAAGGTGGCGCGCACGGTGTGGACGAAAGTCTCAGGGGTGATGGACATGGGGAGACTCCTGAAAGAGGGACGTCCAAACAAAAAGGCCCCGAAGGACCTTTTTGATATCGCTTGCGTCGTCACGCGAGCGATGAAAGCCATCCCTTGCGGGATGCAGCCATCACTTGCTGGCAGCGTGTTCGTGCTTCTCGGCCTTTTCCTTCTTAGCGTGTTTGGCTTCCTTCTTTTCAGCCTTTTCGCCAGAAGCAGCCGCTTCGTGAGCTTCAGCCTTTTCCTTCTTGGCGTGCTTAGCAGCCTTCGAAGCAGCGCTGGCCGGAGCTTGTGCAGCGGCCGGAGCAGCAGCCTTCTTCTCTTCCTTCTTTTCGACCTTGGCCGAAGCGGAGGCTGCCTCAGCAGACTTGGCCGGTGCGTCAGCGGCGAAAGCGCCAGCGGCGAACAGGGAAGCGATCAGGGCAGCAAGAAGTTTGTTCATGATCAAGTGACAGATGTCATTTAGGTTGAGGTACTCACACAACGCTGAACGGACCGATTCGGTTGACAAGCGAATGCTTCGACGTCTGATGATCGTTTGGGAGGCCCAAAAGCAAAAGGCCCCGAAGGGCCCTTTCTTGAATCAAAACGCCCGCAGGCGTCAGATCACTTGCTGGCCGAAGCGGCAGCAGCCTTGGCCGACTTCTTCTTGGCAGCGTGCTTCTTGTGCTTAGCCTTGGCCTTGGCCGGAGCAGCAGCCACTTCCGGAGCCTTGGCAGCAGCGGGAGCCATATCAGCGGCGAAGGCGCCCATGGCGAACACGGAGGCAATCAGGGCAGCGAGGATCTTGTTCATGATGGTTTCCTGGGGGTGAGTTTGGTAGGAGGTACTCACACAACGCGGCTCGATCAGCCTCGGTTGACGCTGTTTTGAAAGATTTTTGTCAGCCTGGCTAGTCTTCTACCAGCCACCCATCCATTCGCTTGTTTACCCATCCAAAGCCTAGATGCTCCTGCTCTAGTCGCAGTCCTTCACGGATGCAGTTATCGCGCAGATCGTTGTACAGGCCCAGCTCCGTTGGTGTGAGCCGATGTAGGTTGCTCCGTTGTGGCGCGTCTTCCCGCCCCCAGAAGGGGCTATGAGCTTCCAGTGTGGATCTATCCATCAGGAGGGATTCGACATGGGAGAAGTGGCCTCGCAGTTGGTCTAGGATGGCGAAGCCGTGGGTGTCGATATCGCCCCAGTAGTGGATGGAGCAGTTCTTTAACCAATGGCTGCGGGCTAAGGCCTCCCAACCGTAACCCGCGCCGAAGATGACGATGGCTTCACGAACCTGGGGAAATGCTAGAAAATTGGTCTCGTTCTCGGTGATGAAAATGTGCTTCACCGGGAGTGTCAAGCGGCTGAAGCTGTCAGCATCCAGAGTCACATCGGGGCATGTTGAGCCGGGCATGGCTTGAATCGCTGGGTCAAGCACTCGGAAGCGAACCCGCAGTGGCTTGTCTAAAAAGCCGTAACGGGCAGCAAACTGGTTCACACCGGTTTTGGTCGCGTCTATCGCAGTCGGGGGTAGCACCAAGTCAAACAAATCGGCCAGAACGCTGCGATGGGTTTCGATGAATTTGCTGTGCATGCCTGGCAAGTCCACCTGTCGCAAGTAAATGCTCGGGCGCGGATGATCAACAATCCAAGCCACAACCGCCAGCAATCGGGGCCATTCGGTGCACAGTTCTAGTGCCTGCAAGGGGCGCTTTTCCAGCCAAGACAGCAAGGCGGGGTGCGTTTGCCGGGTTGCTGAGACTTGCGCCCAAAAGAGATCCCACTCGCGGCGTTTGCCCAGCCAAGCCAACGCATCCGCCATGGTTTCGACCCAAGCGCTCGCGGGCAGTTTCTGTGCCCCTTGGACGCGGTGTCGAACCTCCTGCCACTCTATACGGACCGAATCCACAGTTGTCCATTCAGCGGTCCAAGCGCGAACAGCATCAAAGTGATCGGTGATGTCCGCTGAATTTGGGGACTTAAGTGTCATGCGCAAAGGAAAGCGCACATGACCCGTGACCGCATCTCGTAGGAGTTCGCCGCGCTCCCACAGTCGCATCAATTGCATTTTCAATGCCTTCGGGTTGGTCCACGGTGTCATTGCACCAACTCCCGCTTGGCTTGTTGCTGCTGCGTCAAGGCCCTCTGCTCCCGGTACGCTTCAATGGATAAGTTGCGTAGTTTGGAGGCCCGCCCGTCCTCGTTATGGACGAAGCCAACACTGGATACGTATGGCTCGATGATGTGGATCTTCTGCAGCGGCGTCACGATGAGCAGTTGCAGGTTGAGTTGCTGGAAAAGCCTCAGGCCGTATTGCGCGGATTCGTCCGAGCCGCGACCAAAAGCCTCGTCGATCACCACGAAACGAAACGAGCGCGAGCGCACCGCACCCCATTCCAGTCCGAATTGATAGGCCAAGCTGGCGGCCAAAATGGTGTAAGCCAGCTTCTCCTTCTGACCCCCTGACTTGCCACCGGAGTCCGAGTAATGCTCGTGTTCGCTGTGATCCTCACGCCAGCGTTCGCTGGCGGCAAATAGGAACCAGTTGCGCACATCCGTGACTTTGGTGGTCCAACGACGGTCTTGTTCTGACAGCCCCTCCCGTCCTCGAAAACGGTCGATGATCGTCTTGACATTCAGGAATTTGGTTTCGGAGTACTGGGTGTCATCCGTACTCCCCATCGAACCTGTCAACGCCCCCTCTGTGCAGGCCCGCAATTCTTGCTGGAAGGCACGGATCTCGGCATCGTGATTGGCTTGAGATTCCAACACGATGTAGCGCCCCGGGTTGTAGTCGATCTGGCTCAGAGATTTGTTGATGTGATGGATGCGCTCTTTGATGGTCTCGCGCTCACGGGCCAACTGAGCGTTGAAGTTGGCGATCTCGTTGATGGTGTTGACGTTCAGCAGTTCTTTGAACCGGGCCAAGAAACGCGGCAGGTCGTCCTGGTTCAACTGAGTGAGCAAGCCTTCATATTCGAAGCTAGCTTCCAAACTGGCGTCGATGTCGGCCGTTTCGAGCTTGAAGGCCTCCTTGAACGACGCCATCGCCTTGATGATTTTCTCGGCTAGGCGTTTGAGTCTCAGATCTTGTGCGTCAATTTGTGTTTGTAGCCAAGTGCGTACGTCCTGCTCACGGTTGTCGCAGGATTCCACAGTCAGTGGATGCTCGCCCAAGGCCTGTGTACGTATTGATTCCATGGTGCCGAAGAGGACGGCATCGATGGCGACGTCCTGAACAACCAGCAATGCCGTCCGCTGACGCAGATCTTGGGCATCCGAGCGGCGCTGCTCCACCTTGGCACGCCGGTCACGTGCAGATTGCCGGTCATTTTCAGTGCTCCTGAGTGCTTGTTGCAGCTCCCGCAGGCGCTCATGCAATGGTTTGAGGACGTCGGAAGCCTGTTCTAGTTTTCGGTGTTCATCCGCCAAAGCGGCAATGGCCGCTGCCACGCTGGCCCAATCGAGTTCGTCGAAGTTCGTGAACTCTTCGAGCCTTGTCAGTGCATCGAGCCGGTCCTGTAACTTCTTGCGCTCAGCGTCGATCTTGCTGATATGGCTACCCACGTCACCGAGGTGGCTTTCGAGTTGACGACGCTTGACTTCCAGCACAGCAATCTTGGCGCTATTGCTCCAGCCGAGCACGTATCGGCTGCGATCATCAAGACGATGTCTGTCGTCTTTTTCGTGACGCCCGCTCGGCTCTTTAATCTGTCCCGCGCAGGTAATGGCGCGCGTCTCTCTACGGAATTGCTCCTGCGTGGCGCAACACGCCATATCAAAGCGGGCACCAAGCTCGCGTTCCAGCCAGTCATAGTGGGGTGAATCTGGCTTGACGGCGAGCTTGCGCACCAATGAGTCGCGGTGCAGTTCCGGTAGTTCGGACGTCTTGCGGGCACGGACGTGAAAGTAGACTAAGCGCCCACGCAGAGAGCTGCTATCCACCCATTCGGCCACCGCCTTGTAGTGCATATCGGGCACCAGCAAGGCCAGACCGAAATTTCGCATTAGTCGTTCGGCTGCACCTTCCCAATCGCGTTCGTTTTCCCGCACTTGGATCAATTCGCCGACAAAAGGCATGTCGTCCACATCCAGCCCCAGTGCAGTACACAGCGCAGAGCGGATGCGGATCTGCTGATCGTCGATGTTGCTGCGTCGGCGTTTAAGGCTGTCGATTTCAGTCGTCAGTTGCGTGTGTTCCTGCTTGCCATGACGCAAGGTCACGCCGTGTTCGGTCAGGGTGTTTTGCAGGTCGGCATCACGGTTTCGGGCCTCTTCGCGCCAGTTTTTGAACTGCGCCCGCTGCGCAGTAAATGCGGTGTCGTCGGGCGCCGTGGCCTCGCCCAGCACGGTTGCCAATGCGTGGTAACGCCCGGCTTTGATTTTGCGTGTATCCCGGAGTTGTTCTTTTTTTCGGATGTCGGCCGCGAGCCGTTCTAGGCGGTCGCCGCCGTTGTCGTTGATCGCCTGCTTTAGTTCATCGACTTGGCTGCCTTGATCTTCGCGTGTGTTGTCCAGCCGACGTACCTGCGCGTCAATCTTCTCCCATTCTTCGTGCAGCAGGCCTAGGCGCTTGTCGATCAGGCCGAGCTTGAGGTTGGCAAAATGAGATCGAAGACTATCCCTGCATCTGCGTAAATCATCGACGTCGGTGACCAACGTACTGTGGCGGCCACAATCGGCGATCAGTGGTGTGAGCAACGCCACCTGCTGTTGGGCCTTGAGTACGGCCTGATGGGCGCGGTTGAGGTCATCGAAATGCCCGATCAACGCTTGAATACGCGGTGCAACTTCGAAAGGCTCCAGCATGTGACTACGCACGAAGTCGGTTAGGTTGCCGACCGACTTCATCGACACTGTTTGGTGAAACAGCTCCAACGCTTGATCATTCTCAATACCAAAACGCCGACGAAACCAAGCCGCATAGGGTGGAAAACTGTCGTGCAGATCGGCACTCAAGCCACGCAGCTTCTTGCGCAACTGGGCCATATCGGAACCGAAGTTAGCGAAATCGGAGGCAATTGACAGCGCGCGCTCTGCACCCAGAAAGAAACGTGCCGGCTGTCCCTGCATGTCTTTCATCCAGAACACCTGCGCTAGGCTCACCGTCTGGTCGTAACCCGCGTTGTGAAAGACACCCAAGATGACCGAGTAGCCATTCTGGTCGCGCAAGCTCACCGGCTTGGCGGCCCCCGTGGTCTCGTTGCGCTCGGACTTGTAGTGCCCAAGCACGTAGGAGCGCAAGGTCCGCTCCTTGCTGTCAGCGCCAGCTGCCTTGTTGTAGGTGATTCGGTGGGCTGGCACCAGCAAGGTGGTGATGGCGTCCACGAGCGTGGACTTGCCGGAACCGATGTCGCCCGTGAGCAGGCCATTCTTGCCATCCAATGGCAGTGCCCACACTCGGCCGTCGAAGGTGCCCCAGTTAAACACTTCCAGCCGGGTGAGCCGGAAACCCGACAAGGCATCGTCGGCCACAAAGTCCAACCCTAAGGACGATGCCTCACTCATCCCGCGCCTCCTTGTGGGACCCTGTACCCGACAAAGCGGACTGGTAGACCGCCAGCCGGGCATCGAATTCGGCCAGCCATTGAGCGTCGACAAAAGCCTTCAGGATGCGTCGCACTTCGTAGCTTGCCGGGCCAGATAAAGCCCCGCCGACAGATTTGAGTTTTTGTAAAAATCCCAACTCAACCACCTTGTTGATTGTGGTTTCAGTCTGGTCGATCAGCTTCGCTTCGTTCGGGCCGTCGGGGAGGAACACCCGCACCAGTTCCACGATGTCGTCGCGGCTCATCACCAGCCGTGTGCTGCCGCTGCCAGCGTCGAATTCCGCCAGCTTCTTGCGCAGCAAGGCAAGCAACAAACTCACCGGAAAGGACAAGGGTCGGCGTGCTACCAAGCGCGGTAATCGGGGCGCTGGGTCGTCGTCAGCAGGCTCTGGCCGGCCTTTGAGAAAGGCATAGCCCTCGGCTTCGTCTAGCACCAAATCAAGGTTTAGCACCACGACGTAGTCACGCACCCGTGCTTGCAGATTCAGGAGTGCCGCCCATTGATGTTCGTCATCATCACGGTAGAGCACGCTTTTGAGCAGCCCGATCAGCAAGACCGATAAATCAGGGATGGGCGCGACTATCGGATGCGCTGTGGTTGTTTTCTTTGATAATTTTTCTTCCATCCCTAGCCTCAAATCTTGTTCTTGTTCAACGCATGAAAATCACCCGAGGTAGCCGGGCGCAGCGGGTCAGCGCCCCACCATCAGCTGCCACGGTCTCCCACCGGATGGGCTCAGGTGTGGCTTCATCCACTACGGTGTTGGGAAGCTCACTACCCAATTGAAGATAGGTCACCAGCTCGGCTAAGCCCTGTTGCAAGGGCTGGCTGGAGACCAGTTCGCTCAGGGTGATCTGCGCCCGGTTCTGCAAGGCGTGGCGGATATGGCGTGTCAAACGTGCTTTGTCCACTACGACTTGATCGAAGAGCGACGAAGGGTCGATGTCCTCTTCTTCTGCTTGGAGGGTCAGATGGGCGATGACCGGCTTGATCACTGGGGTGAACAAAGGGCGCTCCATGGCCAAGTCGATGTCGGCCTGAGCTTGCGCGATCTCTATCACGGTGCCCGTTGGCGGTACGTCACGCAGAGCGAGGGCCTTGCTCTCAATGCCGTGCAGGATGTCCATGATGCGGCGGTTTTCCAGCCACGCCTGATCATCCAGAAAGCGCCGCAATTGCTGCGATAAAGCGGCAACCGTGCGCTGGGCATGCTCACCAGCTTCCATCCAGTCGTAGTGCACGCGGCGCATTCGGCCGTTGGTTTTCAGCTCTGCCACGGCAGGTAGTGCCAAGACGTGATCCAGTAATTCGGTCAATTCCTCCTGTCGACGGCTGGACAGCAGAAAGTCCCAAAACGCGCGGAAGCTCTTGCCTTGGTCCGAGTCGGCAATTGCATCGCGCTCGCCCATGATGTCTTCCAGCAATGCGCCCTTGCTACCTTCCCACAAAGCAATGCGCTCGCGTACGCGTCGGTCTAACTGGCGGAAGTTGTGCTCCACCTCGCGGAAGTCAGCCAGCAATTCCCGTGCACCCTGCATGAACTGCTGGAAGCGATCTTTCAGTGCCGTGTCATCCAATAGGGGCACATCGCCCGATAGTACCTGCGCGATCTCGGCATCGATTTCGTCACGTTTCTTGTGCAACTCGGCGATGCGTTTGGCTGGGTCGGCCTCGCTGCCCGCGCTCATCTGCTTGAGTAAATCAAACAACGTCAGCAAGCGCGATTCGGTGCCGACGAACTGTCGCTCAGACAATTGCGCCAACCAAGCGATGGCTTTTTCAGTTGCTGGAGTCAGATCAAATTGCGCCTCGTCGGTGCCAGAGCGGTAGAACTTGCGTAGCCAGCCTTTGTCGGCAGCAGCCCAATCGTTCAGGTAGTCGAGAGCAGGCTTGGGGAAAGCGGTCTCGCCCTTGTTATCCAGTTGCAGGCGCAAAGCATACAGTTCGTCTTCCAGCATCTCGGCCAGATCGGCGGCAGCCATCACCCGCACATTGGGAACCACAAACACACGGTGTAGGAAGCTCACTACCAGCGGCGCGTGCGGTGAGACCAGCAACCGCCACGCGGGGTGGTGAGTGCGTAGTGCGTCGAGAGTGGTGAAGTCGAGGATCACGGAGCCGTTCGCTTAGCAAGACAGGCCGGATGGTGGCAATCGGCATCGGTAAGCACGGGGAAGACTCACACGCATGGAGGGGAATAGCAACGGTTTTTGTGGGGCAGGGCGGCTTTGTTCCCCGCATTGTTCCCCGCATTGCCGTGTGCTGTAAAGAGTGATCCTGATTCAACCTGACAAGAAAAAAGCCCCTAAGCAGTGTGTTTGCCTAGGGGCTTGATCCGTTCTGATTGGTCGTGAGACCTTGATTTGGTGGAGCCGGCGGGAATCGAACCCGCGTCCGCAAGCCATCCTCAGGCAGTTCTACATGCGTAGTTCTCTGATTTGAGTCTTACGCTGCTGGCGGGCAGGAACACCCTTCAGACAACGCCAGTCACTATTTCTTGTAGACGACTGAGTGACCCCATCGCCTACCAGCCCATGTGAATTACCTCTCAGCTCTTGCGAGCCCGGCCCATCGGCCAACCGTTGAGAGGCTCACCGGTATTAAGCGGCGAGAGCGAACGTAGAGTCGTTTGCAGTTACTTTGTTTCCAGTGGTTTTACGAGCGGACTGGTGCTCGGCATGCCCTACTCCAATTCCGCACCCACGTCGAAACCAGGTCGGCCCCAGAAGGGAGAGGCGATTCTAGTACAGCTTCAAAAGCGGTAGCAGATCGGCTGGGGTGTGGGCGATGTGCGCAGCCCCCCAAGCGTCGATGGATTCGCCTGCGCCAAGGTAGCCCCAAGCGGCGGCGATGGTGGGCATGTGGGCGGCGTGGCCGGCTTGGATGTCGCGCAGATCGTCGCCCACATAGAGCGCGTCTTGTGGGCGCAGGCCCAAGCGGCGAGCGGCCTCAAGCAGGGGATCGGGCGCGGGCTTGGGACGTGGCGTGGTGTCGCCGCAGATGACGACGCTGGCGCGGCGGTGCAGATCCAAGGTGCTCAGCAACGGGCTGACGAAGCGCTCGGCTTTGTTGGTGACGATGCCCCAAGGCTGGCCGTGGTGTTCGAGATGCCTCAGCACCGCGTCCATGCCCTCAAACAAACGGGTGTGCTGGGCCAAGTTGCGCTCGTAGGTGTCGAGAAACTGCTGTTTGCAGGTTTCGAAATCGTCATCCAGCATCGTGAGACCCAAGGCTACACCGAGCAAGCCCCGCGCCCCGGCACCGGTCATGGGGCGATAGAGCGCGGTGGGCAAGGGCGGCAGATCTCGCAAGGCGCGCACATGGTTGGCGGCAGCGGCCAAGTCGGGCGCGCTATCGACCAAGGTGCCGTCAAGGTCGAATAAAACGGCGCGGCTCATCCGTTCAGCACGGGTCGGCGGCTGTGCAGCAGGTAGTTCACACCGACATCCATCTCTAGGCTGAAGCGCTGGGTGAAGGGGTTGTAGCGCATGCCTTTGAGCTGTTCGACGTCCAGTCCGGCGTCGCGGCACAGCGTGGCCAGTTCGCTGGGGCGCAGGAAACGGGCGTATTCATGGGTGCCACGCGGCAGCATGTTGAGCACGTACTCTGCGCCGACGATGGCCAGCCAAAAGGCTTTGGGACTGCGGTGGATGGTGGAGAAAAAGACGTGACCGCCCGGTTTGACCAAGGCCGCACAGGCGTGAACGATTGAAGCCGGGTCCGGCACGTGCTCCAGCATTTCCATGCACGTCACGATGTCGTATTGCCCCGGCTCGGCATCGGCCAGTGCTTCGACCGCGATTTCACGGTAGTGGAGGTGTCCGACTTGCTGCTCCATGGCATGCAACTGCGCCACCCGCAAGGAGCGCTGCGCCAGATCGATGCCGAGCACTTCGGCGCCTTGGCGGGCCATGGATTCGCTCAGAATGCCGCCGCCACAGCCCACATCCAGCACCTTCTTGCCGGTCAGGGGGCCGGCGATCTGCTCAATCCAGCCGAGGCGCAAGGGGTTGAGCTGGTGCAAAGGACGGAACTCGCTTTGCGGATCCCACCACTTGTGGGCCAGTTCACTGAACTTGGCCAGTTCTTTGAGATCAACGTTCGAAGTGCTCATGAGCGGTACCGCCAGTTATTTTTTGGTGGCCATGGCCCCATTGATCTCGATCTCGACACGCCGATTCTTGGCACGACCTTCGCGGGTGGCGTTGTCGGCAATGGGTTTGAGTTCGCCTTCGCCGTAGGACTTGATTTTTTCAGCGGGCACGCCGCGTGAAATCAGGTATTGCCGAATCGATTCGGCCCGGCGTTGTGAGAGCTTTTGGTTGTAACTCTCGGGACCATCGGAATCGGTGTGACCGTAGATGCCCACCGACTCGATACGGATGTCCTTGAGACGGTCAGCCAGCAAATCGAGCTTGCGACGGGCAACATCGACGGCTTGACGCTCTTCTTCAGTGACGATTTTTTTGAGCGTGCGCACGTTATCAACGCGCAGATCCGAACGGTCAAAAGCGAAGAAGGAGTCCGCCGCAAAGACCACGTGAGAGGGATCGAGGACTTTGGGAAGCCCCGCAGATTTTCCAGCGGGTGGGGCGGCGATCGGGAGATCGGCATTCGGTCCGTCAGGGCTTGTGGGCCCATCGGGGATTGCCGGCGCAGCCGTTTTGGAGGCCGGGGATTTCTCCCGGGCCACAACCTGCTCTTCGAGTGCTGCCGCTTGGCTGTTCACTTTCGCGCCAGCAGCCCAAGAGGGGGCGGCGGTCGAGGTGAGCACGGCCGCGCAGGTCAAGGTCAAGGCAAGGGGGCTGAATCGTTTCATGGAGGATTTCCTAGCGATGTCAAAAGCTCATCGACGCAACGCGCCACGGCCGATTATTCATCGGCTGTGGCGTGACACCAAACAGAGCCCCCTTGATTCTTCGATCAGGGCTTGCGTGTGCCGGTGACGTCGAACTCAACGCGACGGTTCTTGGCCTGACCTTGCGGCGTGCTGTTGTCCGCGATCGGCTGCTTGGCGGCCATGCCTTCGGTGTGGACCAACTTGGCATCCACACCCTTGGAAACCAAGTATTTCTTGACCGATTCACCGCGGGCCTTGGAGAGCTTTTCGTTCATGGCTTCCTTGCCGGTGTTGTCGGTGTGGCCGGTCACGACAATCTTGTCCACCTTGACGTCCTTGAGCTTGGCAACGAGGCTGTCAAGCTTGCTCTTGGCGTCGGCGGTCAGATCAGAGCGACCCTTGGCGAAGGAGCTGTCACCTTCAAGCGCAAACGGAGCGATGGGCTTCGGGGCCGCTACAGGCGCAGGGGCTGGAGCGGGGGCAGGGGCCACGACCACCGGGGCTGGCACCACCACAGGCACCACGACTGGCGCAGGAGCGGGGGCAGGGGCGGGTGCAGGTGCCGGAGCAGGGGCCGGTGCTGGCTTGGGAGCCGGAGCTGGAACGACCGGAGCGGGGGCGGGTGCCGGGGCTGCTGCGACCACGGGTGCTGGGGCGCCATCACAGGTGGCCGCAGCGGTGGCTGAGGTCCAGTTGGCATCACGCCAGCAGTATTCGTTGGTGCCATTGCGCCAGACGGTGCCGTCCGTGGCGCGCCAGTTGTCGATGCGGGCTGGGGCGGTGCTGGGTGCGACGCCGGTGGCGCAGGCGGTCAGGGCGAGGGCATTCACAAGCAGCAGAACGCGGGTTTTGGGGCTCATCGTCGTCATTGGTGGTCTCCGAAAGGGGGTGACAAAAGGAAAAAATCACAGCTGGCGCGAAAAAAACACATCTGCTGGCCGAGGTTGCGATTCTGCCACGCAGCAATTTCATGGGCCTGTCCCGCATTTGAGGGTCTGGCCTCGTAGAATCGCGAGCTCACACGCCCTCCTCCGGGTGCATGCCCGGGGGGGCTTACCGGCTATCTGGAATCGCTTTCTTCATCGCATGACCCAATTTGCCAAAGAGACTCTGCCGATCAGCCTCGAAGAGGAGATGCGGCGCTCGTACCTTGACTACGCCATGAGCGTGATTGTTGGGCGGGCTTTGCCGGATGCGCGCGACGGCTTGAAGCCGGTGCATCGGCGCGTGCTGTTTGCGATGCACGAACTCAACAACGACTGGAACCGACCGTACAAAAAGTCGGCCCGTATCGTCGGTGACGTCATCGGTAAATATCACCCCCACGGTGACACGGCGGTGTACGACACCATCGTGCGGATGGCGCAGGACTTTTCGTTGCGCCACATGCTGGTCGATGGCCAAGGCAACTTCGGTTCGGTCGATGGTGATAACGCGGCAGCGATGCGGTACACCGAAATCCGTCTGGCCAAGATCGCGCACGAGATGCTGGCCGATATCGACAAGGAAACGGTCGATTTCGGGCCCAACTATGACGGCTCGGAAAAAGAGCCGCTGGTGCTGCCGAGCCGCTTGCCCAATCTGTTGGTGAATGGTTCGTCGGGCATTGCCGTGGGCATGGCCACCAACATCCCGCCGCACAACTTGAACGAAGTGGTGGATGCGTGTTTGCACCTGCTCAAGGTGCCGGAGGCGACCATCGACGAGTTGATGGAGATCATCCCGGCGCCGGACTTCCCGACGGCTGGGATCATTTATGGCCTGACCGGCGTGCGCGAAGGCTATCGCACCGGCCGAGGTCGGGTGGTGATGCGCGCCAAGGTGCATTTTGAGGACATCGACCGGGGCTCGCGCCAAGCGATCATCGTCGATGAAATCCCGTACCAAGTGAACAAGAAGACGCTGCTTGAGCGCATCGCCGAGCTGGTGCACGAAAAGAAGATTGACGGCATCAGTCACTTGCAAGACGAGTCGGACAAGTCCGGCATGCGGGTGGTGATTGAGTTGAAGCGTGGTGAAGTGCCCGAGGTGGTGCTGAACAACCTGTACAAACAGACCCAGCTTCAAGATAGCTTCGGCATGAACATGGTGGCGTTGATCGATGGTCAGCCCAAACTGTGCAACCTGAAGCAGTTGCTGGATATCTTCTTGGAGCACCGCCGCGAGGTGGTGACGCGGCGCACGGTGTACGAGTTGCGCCGGGCGCGTGAGCGCGGCCACGTGCTTGAAGGGCTGGCCGTGGCACTGGCCAACATCGACGAATTCATCGAAACCATCAAGCAGTCGCCCACACCACCCGTGGCCAAGGCGGCCTTGATGAGCAAGGGCTGGGATTCCTCCTTGGTGCGCGAGATGCTCTCCCGGGCCGAAGGCCACGCCATGGGCGGGCGAGCCGCATACCGCCCCGAAGGGCTGCCGCAGCATTTCGGTTTGCAAGACGACGGGTTGTACCGGCTCTCGGACGATCAAGCGGGTGAAATCTTGCAGATGCGTTTGCAACGCCTCACGGGCCTTGAGCAAGACCGCATCGTGGGCGAATACAAAGACGTGATGGCGCAGATCACTGATCTGCTCGACATCTTGGCGCAGCCCGAGCGCGTCACCGGCATCATTGCGCAAGAGTTGACTGCGCTGAAGCTGGAGTTTGCACAGACCAAACTCGGCACGCGTCGCAGTGTGATCGAGCACAACGCCCAAGACTTGGGCACCGAAGACCTCATCACCCCGACCGACATGGTGGTGACGCTTTCGCACACCGGCTACATCAAGAGCCAGCCGCTGGCCGAGTACCGCTCGCAAAAGCGCGGGGGCCGGGGCAAGCAGGCGGCAACGACCAAGGATGACGACTGGATCGATCAGCTCTTCATCGCCAACACCCATGACTGGATCCTGTGCTTCAGTGATCGCGGTCGGGTGTACTGGTTGAAGGTCTGGGAAGTGCCCCAAGGCGGTCGCGCCAGCCGAGGCAAGCCGATCGTCAACATGTTCCCGCTGCAACCCGACGAAAAGATCACCGTTGTCTTGCCGCTCACGGGCGAGTTCCGCAGCTTCCCGGCCGATCACTACGTCTTCATGTGCACGGCGCTGGGCACGGTCAAAAAGACCGCGCTGGATGACTTCAGCAACCCGCGCAAGGCCGGCATCATCGCGGTCGATCTTGATCCGTCCGACTACCTCATCGGTGCAGCGCTGACCGATGGCAAGCACGACGTGATGCTGTTCTCAGACGGCGGCAAGGCGGTGCGCTTCGACGAAAACGATGTTCGGCCGATGGGCCGCCAAGCGCGCGGTGTGCGCGGTATGGCGCTTGAAGAGGGCCAGAACGTGATTGCCATGCTGGTGGCGGAGGACGAAACCCAGAGCGTGCTGACCGCAACCGTGAACGGTTTTGGAAAACGGACCTCCATCAGCGACTACACCCGTCATGGGCGTGGAACCAAGGGCATGATCGCGATCCAGCAAAGCGAGCGAAATGGCCGCGTGGTGGCTGCGACCTTGGTTCGCCCGGAAGACGAGATCATGTTGATCACCGATCGGGGCGTCTTGGTACGCACCCGGGTGGCTGAAATTCGTGAGCTTGGCCGGGCCACACAAGGGGTGACCTTGATGGCGCTCGATGCCGGCTCGCAGCTTTGTGGCTTGCAGCGCATTGTTGAAAACGATGCGTCTTCACCCGACACAGAGTCGGAAATTGATATGTCCGGGGATACCGGAGGGGAAAACGTATGACCATTCGCGATCTGATCACCGCTGTTGCCTTGTGTGTCTCTGCTGTGGGTGTGGCCATGGCCGCAGAGACCGGCGCTATGGACACCAAGCCTGCCGCTAAGCAGGCCACGAAGCCGGTTGCAAAGCCGGCAGCCAAATCATCACCGGCCAAAAAAGCGTTGGTGCAAAAGGCCTTGAAGCTTCAACAATCGGGCATTGAAAGCATGGCTCAGGCTTTGGTGGAAAACCCGGCTGGCGGCATGTTGCAGCAAGGCTTGCAGTTTGCGGCTCAGTTCCCGGCCGAAAAGCGCGATGCTGCGGTCAAGGCTTTGCAGGCTGACTTCCAAAAATACGTCAAAGACAACGTGCCGACGTGGAAGAAGAAGATCGTCGAGTTGGCTCCAAGCACCTTTGGCGCAACCCTCGAAGAGCAGTTCGACGAAAAAGAGCTGCAACAGTTGGTGGCTTGGCTAGAGTCTCCCGTGGCTCAAAAGTACCAACATGTGTCGCCGGATATCCAGCGTGCCTTGGCCGATGCTCTGCTCAAGGACATGGGCCCAGCGTTGCAGCCCAAGCTGCTTGAGTTGCACAAAACCATGGGTGAGCATCTGGGCGTGCAGTCACAAGCTGCCGCTGCGCCTGCCGCATCTGCTGCGCCTGCCGCAAGCAAATAACGAAAAAGGTCGCCCAGCGCATCAAGATCATGGCTAACCGCCCGTATAACTTTTCTGCCGGCCCGGCTGTATTGCCGGAAGAGGTGCTGCGCCAGGCGGCTGATGAAATGCTCGATTGGCACGGTGCCGGTATGAGCGTGATGGAGATGAGCCATCGGGGTCGGGAGTTTCTCTCGATCTGCGAGCAGGCTGAATCTGATTTGCGCGACTTGCTGGCGGTGCCGGAGCATTTCCGCATCCTGTTCATGCAAGGGGGCGGTCTGGGGCAGAACGCCATCGTCCCCATGAACCTTTCGCGTGGCGCCGAAGCTGATTTCATCGTGACCGGCTCTTGGTCGCAGAAATCAGCCGAAGAGGCTGCGCGTTACTGCCAAGCGGGCATTGCTGCGGCCACCGAATCGGGGGCACATCTCTCCATCCCTGATCCTGCTTCGTGGGTGTTGCGCCCCCAAGCTTCGTATGTTCATCTGTGCAGCAACGAAACCATCGATGGGATTGAGTTCCAGCAGCTGCCTGATCTGGCCGCCTTGGGCTCAAACGCATCGTTGGTGATCGATTGCTCCTCGCACATCTTGTCGCGCACGATCGATTGGTCGAAGGTGGGCTTGGCCTTTGCAGGGGCCCAGAAGAACATCGGCCCCGCAGGGTTGACCATCGTGATCGTGCGTGAGGATCTCCTTGGTCGGGCGATGTCGATCTGCCCCACGGTCTTCAACTACAAGAAGGTGGCCGAGGCCGGGTCGATGTACAACACGCCCCCGACCTACGCCATCTACATGGCCGGGTTGGTGTTCCAGTGGGTCAAGCGTCAAGGGGGTGTGGCTGAGATGGAGCGGCGCGCGATTGAGCGCTCCAACTTGCTTTACCAGTTCATAGATGCGTCTAACTTCTACGTCAATCGGGTCGCTCCGGCAGCCCGTTCGCGCATGAATGTGCCCTTTGCGCTGCGTGACGAAAGTCTGAACGAAGCGTTCTTGGCGGGTGCTCGCGCCAAGGGCTTGGTGCAGTTGCGCGGTCACAAGAGTGTGGGCGGCATGCGGGCTTCCCTTTACAACGCGATGCCCGTCAAGGGTGTGCGCGCCTTGGTGGCTTATATGCGTGAATTCACGGTGTCGCATGGCTGATTTGTCGAGCTCTTTGCCGTTGCCCACGCTGGCCCAATTGCGCCAGCAGATTGATCAAGTCGATGCTGATTTGTTGGCGCTGCTCAACCGGCGCGCCCGGTTGGCGCAGACGGTGGGTGAGGTCAAGAAGCACGAAGGCTCGGTGGTGTTCCGGCCCGAGCGCGAGGCCCAGGTGATTGACGGCCTCAAGGCACTCAACGCCGGTCCGATCAAGAGCGACAGCATTGCGCCGATCTGGCGTGAAGTCATGAGCGCTTGCCGGGCTTTGGAAACCCCGATTCGGGTGGCCTATCTCGGTCCCGCTGGCACCTTCAGCGAGCAAGCCGCCTTGGGCTATTTCGGCTCATCCATCGTGCGTGTGCCGTGTCCGAGCATCGACGAGGTGTTTCGGGCGACGACCGCTGGTGCGGCTGATTTTGGCGTGGTGCCGGTGGAAAATTCCACCGAAGGGGTGGTGGCCCGTTCGCTGGATTTGTTCCTGAACACCGCTTTGTTCATCATGGGCGAGACGAGTCTGGCGGTGCGGCACAACTTGTTGTGCAAGCAAACCGGTCCTGACGCCTTGCAAAGCATCACGGCGGTTTGCGCACATCCCCAAGCTTTGGCGCAGTGTCACGGCTGGCTCAGCACCCATCTGCCGCATGTGGAGCGGCGTCCGGTGTCGAGCAATGCCGAAGGTGCTCGACTGGCGAGTCTGGATCCAAGCTTGGCGGCTTTGGCCAGCGAGCGGGCCGCCAGTGAGTGGGGTCTGCACGTGGTTGAGCCCGCCATCCAAGACGATCCGAGCAATCGGACGCGTTTTGCGATCGTGGCGCATCCGGATCGGCAAAGTGTTCCTGCGGTTTCAGGCCATGATTGCATCAGTTTGGTGGTCTCCGTGGTGAATCAGCCGGGAGCGGTGCACGACATGCTGGTGCCCCTGAAGCAGCACGGCGTTTCACTCACGCGGCTCGAATCGCGCCCGGCGCGTTCGGGTCAGTGGGAGTACTACTTCTACATGGATTTGCAGGGGCATCCCGATCATCCCGCCGTGGCTGCTGCCCTCAAGGAGTTGCGTGCGGTGTGCGCTTTCTTCAAGCTTTTGGGCACGTACCCGATCGATGTGCACTGACATGAACGCCATCGTCGGTCTTTTCGGGATTTGCGGATAAATCAGATGTTCAAACAGCTTGGCGTGATTGGTTGTGGCCTGATGGGCGGCAGTTTTGCGCTGGCGCTTAAACGCGCTGGGCTGGTCAAGTGGGTGGTGGGTTACAGCAAGTCGCCGTCAACCACTGAGCGGGCCAAGAAACTGGGCGTCATTGATGTGGCGGCTGAGTCGGCTTTGTTGGCCGTTTCTGGCTCTGATTTGGTGCTGCTGGCGGTGCCCGTGTCGGCGACGGAAGCGACCTTCAAGGCCATTCGCCATTTGGGCGACAGCAAGACGCTGTTCATGGATGTTGGCTCGACCAAACGCGATGTGGTCGATGCCGCGCGCCGCGTCCTCAAGGACAAGATTCGTAACTTTGTGCCGGCGCATCCGATTGCTGGCAAGGAAGTGGCCGGTGTCGAACACGCCGATGCGCAGCTTTATCAAGGTCGGCAAGTCATCCTGACACCCTTGCAGCAAACCGATCCCGAGCAAGTCCAGCGCGCCACCGATGTTTGGTCAGCCATCGGCTGCCAAGTGTTGCGCATGACGCCTGAGAACCACGACGCGGCTTTTGCCGCCGTGAGCCATCTGCCGCACGCTTTGGCCTTTGCCTATTTCAACGCCATGGTGTCGCAGCCCGCAGGGCGGGAGTTCCTCTCTCTGGCGGGGCCGGGTTTTCGTGATTTCACCCGGATCGCCGCCAGCGATCCAACGGTTTGGCGCGATATCTTGATGAGCAACCGCGAAGAGGTGCTCAAGCAGTCGCAACGTTTTCGACACGCCTTGGATGCCTTTGAGCATGTGCTCAAGTCCGGTAATCTGGAGGCGCTTGAAGACTTGATCCGCCACGCTTCGACGGCGCGCGCCAGTTGGCAGATGAGTTCTCGTCCCGGCAGTCAGCGTTGACCACGCTAGGCGACCGGTTCTTTCCTTGTTTTTGGCTTCTTTCGGGGGCTCCTGACCGGGCCCGCCGCATCCGGCATGTACGCGATTCCCTTTCTTGATCTCCCCGCCGTGACTTCTGCCGGCGGCTGTGTCCAGTTGCCTGGCTCAAAGAGTATTTCCAATCGGCTGCTGTTGCTGGCGGGTTTGAGCGAGGGACAGACCGAGCTGATCGATCTGCTCGACTCGGATGACACCCACGTGATGTTGGCCGCGTTGACGGCCTTGGGCTGTGTGATCGAGCGCGAGGGGCGCATCACCCGCATCACCGGCTTGGCCGGGCGGCCAGCGGTGGCGACAGCGGATCTGTTTCTCGGCAATGCCGGCACCGCCATGCGGCCGCTGACGGCTGCCTTGGCGGTCTTGGCGGCTCGCCTCGGGGGCAACTACACGGTGCGTGGTGTCGTGCGCATGCACGAGCGCCCGATTGGCGACTTGGTCGATGCCTTGCGCGCTTTGGGCTGCGTGGTCGATTGTTTGGGCAAGGAAGGCTTTCCACCGCTACGGCTGGCTGGAGGCAGTTTGGACCTGAGTGCGCCGGTGCAAGTGCGTGGTGACGTGTCGAGCCAGTTTCTGACCGCCTTGCTGTTGGCTTTGCCGTTGGGGGTGGCGCACGCTCCGGCGGTGATCGAAGTGGTGGGTGAGTTGATCTCGAAGCCGTACATCGAGATCACGCTCAACTTGCTGGCCCGCTTTGGCATCCGGGTCGAGCGTGAGGGTTGGCAGCGCTTCACCATTCCTGCCGGCAGCCGCTATCGCACCCCCGGTCGGGTGCATGTCGAGGCAGATGCTTCGTCGGCGTCGTATTTCATCGCCATGGGGGCTTTGGCCGCTGTGGATGAGCCAGTGCGTATTGAGGGCTTGGGCACCGAGTCGATCCAAGGGGATATTCGCTTCATTGAGGCGGCCCAAGCCATGGGCGCGCAGATCGCGAGCGGACCGAACTGGCTGGAAATTCGCCGAGGCATGTGGCCCTTGCGCGGCGTGACGCTCGATTGCAACCACATCCCTGACGCTGCCATGACGTTGGCGGTGATGGCGCTCTACGCCGATTCGCCGACTTTGCTGACCAACATCGGCAGCTGGCGCGTCAAAGAGACTGACCGTATCGCCGCCATGGCCACCGAGTTGCGCAAACTCGGCGCTGAGGTCGAAGAGGGTGCCGACTTCCTCGTCATCATCCCGCCCAAGCGACTGCAAGCGGCGGCGATCCATACCTACGACGACCATCGCATGGCGATGTGCTTGTCCTTGGCGGCTTTCAATCCGCTTTTGGCGACCCAAGGTGCGCCGGTGGCGGTGCGGATCTTGGATCCGAAATGCGTGGCCAAGACCTTTCCCGATTACTTCGAGGCGTTCTTCGAGCTGGCCGCGACCGAGCCCGACCATGTGCCGGTGCTGACTTTGGACGGTCCGACCGCTTCGGGCAAAGGGACGTTGGCGGCGGCGGTGGCCGAGCGGCTTGGCTATCACACCCTCGATTCGGGTTCGCTCTATCGTGTGACCGCCTTGTCTGCACAAATGCAAGGCGTGGTCGCCGAGGACGAAGCGGGTTTGGCGCAGGTTGCTGAGGGCTTGGATCTGCGTTTTGAAGGCACGCGTCTTTATTTGGCGGGCAACGAAGTCAGCGATCAGTTGCGCGAAGAAAGCATCGGCGTCATGGCTTCAAAGATTTCGGCCTGGCCGGCGGTTCGGGCCGCTTTGACCGATTTGCAGCATTGCTTTCGGCGTTTACCCGGCTTGGTGGCTGACGGGCGTGATATGGGGACCGTGATTTTCCCCGATGCGCCGCTGAAGGTTTTCCTCACGGCAACGCCCACAGCGCGCGCTGAGCGGCGCTATAAGCAATTGATTTCCATAGGATTTCCTGCTAACCTCGCGGCCCTTCGGACGGATTTGGAAGCTCGTGACGCACGCGATCGAACGCGCGCAGTTGCCCCCCTCCAGCCGGCTGAAGAGGCGTTGCTGTTGGACAACTCGACCCTGAGCATCGAAGCATCGGTGGAACAGGTTCTGGCTTGGTGGCAGCAGCGTCGTCCGGCGTCGTTCCAGTAACGGCGCCGTGTGTGGGTCCGGTGTCCTCCTGCCGTGCCGCAAGGCATATATCGGGCACCGGTTCTTCAACCTGAACCCCCCATGGGTCCCCTTTGTGGGGGACTTGTGGTCCGTATGCCGGCGTGGCCGGTTAGAAAGTTTCCGATGTCTCAAGCAGCAATGGCCGGCTCGGCCATGGAGTCCTTTGCCGCCCTCTTCGAGGAATCTCTGCAACGCGCTGACATGCGCACCGGCGAGGTCATCTCCGCTGAAGTCGTGCGTGTTGAACACAGCTTTGTGGTGGTCAACGCCGGCCTGAAGTCCGAGGCCTATGTGCCTTTGGAAGAGTTCAAGAACGACCAAGGTGAACTCGAAGTCCAAGTGGGCGACTTCGTGTCGGTGGCGATCGACGCCATCGAAAACGGCTACGGCGACACCATCCTGTCGCGCGACAAGGCCAAGCGTTTGGCTTCGTGGCTGTCGCTGGAAACGGCGCTGGAATCGGGCGACTTCGTCACCGGTACCGTGTCGGGCAAGGTCAAGGGCGGCCTGACCGTGTTGGTCAATGGCATCCGCGCCTTCTTGCCGGGCTCACTGCTGGATACGCGTCCGGTCAAGGACATGAGCCCGTACGAGGGCAAGACCATGGAATTCAAGGTCATCAAGCTCGACCGCAAGCGCAACAACGTCGTGTTGTCGCGCCGTGCTGTGGTGGAAGCTTCGATGGGCGAAGAACGCGCCAAGCTGCTCGAAACCCTGCGCGAAGGCGCGATCGTGGCCGGCGTGGTCAAGAACATCACCGAATACGGTGCGTTCGTGGATCTGGGCGGTATCGACGGCCTGCTGCACATCACCGACATGGCATGGCGCCGTGTCCGTCACCCGAGCGAAGTGGTGACGGTCGGTCAAGAACTGACCGCCAAGGTCTTGAAGTTCGACGCCGAGAAGAACCGCGTCAGCTTGGGCCTGAAGCAAATGGGCGACGATCCGTGGATCGGCGTTTCGCGCCGCTACCCGGCCGGCACCCGCATCTTCGGCAAGGCCACCAACATTGCTGACTACGGCGCGTTCGTTGAAATCGAACCCGGTATCGAAGGCTTGGTGCACGTGTCCGAAATGGACTGGACCAACAAGAACGTGGCTCCGAACAAGATCGTCTCCATGGGCGACGAGATCGAAGTCATGGTCTTGGAAATCGACGAAGACAAGCGTCGTATTTCTTTGGGCATGAAGCAGTGCAAGGCCAATCCTTGGGACGAATTCGCGCAGAACTTCAAGCGCGGTGACAAGGTCAAGGGCCCGGTCAAGTCGATCACCGACTTCGGCGTGTTCGTCGGCTTGGCTGCTGGCATCGACGGTTTGGTGCATCTGTCGGATCTGTCTTGGAATGAGCCCGGCGAAGCCGCTGTGCGCAACTACAAGAAGGGTCAAGACGTTGAGGCCGTGGTGTTGGGTATCGACGTTGAGCGCGAGCGCATCAGCCTCGGCATCAAGCAACTCGACGCTGATCCGTTCACCAGCTACACCTCGCTCAACGACCGTGGCGCCACCGTGGTGGGCAAGGTCAAGACCGTGGATGCTCGTGGCGCTGAGATCCAACTGACCGAAGAAGTGACCGGCTACCTGCGCGCTTCTGAAATCGCCCGTGAGCGCGTGGAAGACGCACGCAACATGCTCAAGGAAGGCGACGACGTGTCGGCGATCATCGTCAACATCGATCGCAAGACCCGCTCCATCCAACTGTCCATCAAGGCCAAGGATGTCGTGGAACAGCAAGAAGTGATGCAACGTTTGGCGGCCGATAACCGCGAAAACGCCGGCACCACCAGCCTGGGCGCGCTGCTCAAGGCCAAGTTTGATCAGAACCACTGATCTGACTTGAAGGCTGTTGTGCAAGAAGAAGCTGCCTTGTTCACCTCGGTGTTGTCATGACCCGTTCTGAGCTGGTTGCCTTGCTGTCCGACGAGTTCGGACAGCTGCCCCATCGCGATGTCGAGCTGGCTGTTCGGGCCATGCTGGAGGCGATGGGGGATGCGCTGGCCGAAGGCCATCGCATCGAAATCCGTGGCTTTGGCAGCTTTTCTGTGACCCAACGCCCTTCGCGTGTGGGTCGCAATCCACGCTCGGGTGAGCAAGTGACCGTGCCTGAAAAGCGCGTTCCCCATTTCAAGCCGGGCAAAGCCTTGCGTGAGGCTGTCGATGCAGCCGATACGGCCGGCTAGAATCGCCGCGCCATGTACGTTCTAACTTGGCTCCTTCGAGCCTTTCTTTTTTTCGTCCTCTTTGCCTTCGCCATGAACAACGGACACGAAGTGCCGTTGAAATGGTTTTTCGGCTTCGAGTGGCGCGCCCCGATGGTGCTGATCGTGTTGACCATTCTCTCGGTCGGCTGTGTGCTGGGCGTGTTGGTCATGCTCCCCAGTTGGTGGCGTTTGCGACGCTGTGTGCGTGACATGGCGGCCAAGAGCGCGACGCAGGGTCATCCTGCGGCCACCGTGTCCACCAAGGCCAAAGGCCAGAGCGATCCTGCAGCCCGTGCCCCTGTTCTGGAGCATCCGCCTCGTGATGGACTTTGAGTGGCTTCTTTGGGCTTTGCCCGTGGCCTTCGGCTTGGGCTGGATGGCTTCTCGCATCGATGTTCGGCAGTGGCGGCGGGTTCAACATGACGCCCCTCAGGCGTACTTCAAAGGGCTGACCCTGTTGCTCAACGAGCAACAAGACAAGGCCATCGACGCCTTCATCGAAGCGGTCCAGCACGACCCCGGTTCCTCCGATTTGCACTTTGCTTTGGGCAACTTGTTCCGTCGCCGGGGCGAGTACGAACGTGCCGTGCGGGTGCACCAGCATTTGGTGATGCGGGGTGATTTGCCGGCTTCTGAGCGCGATCGGGCGCAGTTCGCCTTGGCGCAGGACTATCACAAAGCGGGTTTGTTCGATCGGGCGGAGCAGGCTTTCAAGATGCTGGAAGGCACCGATTTCGCCACCGAAGCTCGCCTTGCCACCTTGACGCTGCATGAGCGCGCTCGCGACTGGAAGTCCGCCATCGAGGTGGCCCGCAGCTTGGAGTCGGTCGCTGGCGGCTCTTTTGGTTCCCGCATTGCGCACTACGCCTGTGAATTGGCCCTTGAGGCCGACGCACGCGGTCAAGCGGAAGAAGCCGAAACCGCTTTGGCACGCGCCCGGGAAGCTTCGGCGCAATCGCCCAGACCATGGGTCTTGGCGGGCCAGCGTTTGGCGCGCCAAGGCAAGCATGCAGAAGCCCTGACGCTTTGGACCCCGTTGATGACGATTCACCCAGGGGTCTTTTCAGTCATTGCACGCGATTACGGCGCCAGTGCCAAAGCTTGCGGGCAAGAGGATGTGGCGCGTGAGTGTCTGCGTGCCGTCCAGCGTCAAACCCCATCGACCGATGTGTTGGCTGCGCTTCTCAAGCTGGAGACCGATCCCACGGAGCGTCGTGAGACGCTGCACGAGCATTTGCAGCTGCATCCCACCCTGACCGCCACCCAAGCGCTGTTGCGCGAGATCGGTTTGGGCCCTTCAGCGCAGCCGGATGAAGCGCAAGCGATTCAGCAGGCCTTGAGCGAGGCAGCTCGACCGTTGCAGCGCTATCGCTGCGCGGCTTGCGGCTTTGAGGCGCAGCAGTACTTCTGGCAATGCCCCGGCTGCCAAGGCTGGGATACCTACCCGCCGCGTCGGCTGGAAGATCACTGACAAAAGTTCACTGAACGGCGGCTTCTGCCGCGGCCCACTGCGCTTGCAGCGCGTTCATCACGGCCTCAAAGCTGGGCCGTTGGCCCTTGCCGCCCAAGCTGCTGACCTGTCCGGAGCCCGTGACTCCCGCTAAACCGGGTTCGTGGTCGCAGTAAATGCCTAAAGTGTCGATGCCGTAAGCCGCACCCAAGTGGGTGAAGCCGGTATCCAAGCCGATGATGTGCTGGCTACCGGCCAAGACCGTGGCCATCTCACCCACCTTGAGAAAGGGCGGCACTGCGCCGTCACAGCCTGCGGCAATGCGCTTGGCCATGGTTTCTTCTTGCGGACTGCCCCACAGCACCACGGGTTGCCAGCCCCGCGCTTGCAGCGCGTGCCCCACCGCGATCCAGTCGGCGTCGGGCCAGAACTTCTCTGGCCGGCTGGCGCAGGGAATCAACGCGGCATAAGGCCGGTTGGGTCGCCAAGGTGACGCCGGTAGCGGGGAGTCGCGCAGGCCGAAATCAGGCTTGGATTGCGGGTCAAGGGGATAGCCGAGCAACTGTGCGGTCAATTGCCGGCAGCGCGCTACGGCCTGCTGTGGCCGGGCGACGTGGGCGGTGTGGCGATAGAAAAGCGCGGCAAGCGGCTCCCGCAAGCTGGTGCGATCAAAGCCGCCCATGGGACCATGGGCCTGCAAGCCCCACATCACGCTCTTGAGCAGGCCTTGCATGTCGATCACAAGGTCGTAGGGCTCCCGTTGCAGCTCGGTGCGAAAGGCCTTGATCTCGTCCCACGTTTTGCGCTGACCGAGCTGGCGCCGCCATTTGCGCCACGCCATCGGCAAGACGCGGCGCACACCCTTGTGCAAGGCCGGCAAGGCCGCAAAGGGACGCTCCACCACCCAGTCCACGGTGAGATCCGGCAGCGCACGGTGCATGTCGGTGATGGCGGGCAAGGCGTGAACCACGTCGCCCATCGACGAGGTCTTGACGATCAGGATGCGCATCGTTGTTCGGCGACCAACGCCGGATTGAAGCGCGCATCGTTGTACATCTTGAATTGGCGATAGACCTTGAAATAAGCCTGCCCGGTGCGGCAGTCACGCAGCAAGGCATCAAGGCAGGCGGCCAAATCGGTGCGTTGGGTCAGGAGCCGGTCCAGCTTGATGCGGCTGCTGGCGATGTGTTCAGCATCGACATCGGTGCGCAAGCACTGGGCGCGCATGGCATGCACCTTGAGCGCCATGATCGAGAGCCGATCCATCATGGCCCCCGCCGTTTCGCTGTTCAGTCGGGCGGTGGCCGGTGCCATGGAGACCGGGGCATCGGTACGGGCCGAGGTCGCATCGACCAGCCCCAACTCGATCAGCAGCAGTTCATCGACGCGTTCCGTGGCGTCGTTGCGGGCTTGGTTGAAACCGTCGATGGCGCGCTTGTTGGTGGCGATATCGCTGTCGCTGACCCGCGTGCGTCGCGCCAAGTCTTCTTCCGCCCACAGCAGGCTGTTGAAGCGATGGTTGGCGCTGATCCAGTGCCAGACGTTGTCCGGAGCCAGCGCCGGGCTGGGTTCGGTTTGAGGCCAAGTGGCTTGGCTCAGCAGCGTGTCGTGCAACTCGACAAGCGCAGCAGCAGTGACGGCAGGTTCATTCATAGCAGAGTTCCATCCGGGCTAAGGCGCGGGCCCCAAGCCCCGAGCCAAGTGCCGAGGTGGCAGAATGGCGCGCCGTTTTGGCGCGATTATCGCTGTCTCCGAGCCATGTCCTCCTCTGTTCTTCTCACGCCCGAACGTCTTGCCCAAGCCCGTGTGCTGGTGGTGGGTGATGCCATGTTGGATCGCTACTGGTTTGGCTCGGTCGATCGCATCTCGCCCGAAGCCCCCGTGCCAGTGGTGCGCGTCACGCGGGAGGAAGAGCGCCTCGGTGGCGCGGCCAATGTGGCGCTCAACGTCAAGACGCTCGGTGCGCAGTGCACCTTGCTGACGGTGGTCGGTGACGACGAGCCGGCCCGTCGTTTGCGTCAGTTGCTCGAAGAGCAGGGCGTGAGCACGGTGCTGGGCCGTGATCCCAAGCTCTACACCATCGTCAAGCTGCGCGTCATTGGTCGCTCACAGCAGCTGATGCGGATTGATTTCGAGAATCAGCCGGAGCACGAAGTGCTTCAGCAGATGTTGACCGATTACGAGCGCGTGTTGCCCGACTTTGACGCCGTGCTGTTTTCTGACTACGGTAAAGGTGGCTTGACGCACATTCCGCGCATGATTGAGCTGGCCCGTGCGGCGGGCAAGCCCGTGCTGGTCGATCCCAAGGGCAGCGATTACAGCCGCTATAAGGGTGCGACGACGCTCACACCGAATCGTGCTGAATTGGCGCAGGTGGTGGGCTCTTGGCGCGACGAGGCCGATTTGCATCGCCGGGCCCACGCGCTGCGCGAAGAGTTGGGTTTGGCAGGGTTGGTGCTGACACGTTCTGAAGACGGCATGTCGCTGTTCGATCTGGCGGGCAACGATCCGGCCAAGCTTGCGCATCAGCATGTGCCGGCCCAGGCCCGCGAAGTGTTTGATGTCACGGGTGCGGGGGATACGGTGATCGCCACGCTGGCTGCCATGCTGGCGTGTGGTTTGGGGTTGCGCGAGGCTTTGCCGCTGGCCAATCGGGCTGGCAGCATCGTGGTCGGCAAGTTCGGCACCGCCAGTTGCAGCTATGAAGAACTGTTTGCCAAGGAGACAACATGAGAATCGTGGTGACCGGGGCCGCCGGGATGATCGGCAGCAATCTGGTGCATGGCTTGAATCGGCTCGGGGCCAAGGAGGTGATCGCCGTCGATGACCTGACCGATGGCCCCAAGTACCGCAATTTGCTCGGTGCGACCTTGAGCGACTACTTCGACAAGGACGAGTTCTACAGCCGCTTTGCCGCTGGCGAGTTGGGCAAGATCGACGCGATCTTGCACGAAGGCGCTTGCTCCGACACCATGGAGCACAACGGCAAGTTCATGCTGGAGAACAACTACCGCTGCTCCAAAACCTTGCTGGATGCTTGTTTGGCCCAAGGTACCCGGCTGCTCTACGCCAGCTCAGCGGCGACCTATGGCGGTAGTGAAACCTTCCGCGAGGAGCCGGCCTTTGAAGCGCCGCTGAACGTCTACGGCTACTCCAAGCTCCTTTTTGACCAAGTGGTGCGGCGCTATCTGCCCACCGCATCCAGCCAGATCGTTGGCTTTCGCTATTTCAACGTGTACGGCCCGCGTGAGCAGCACAAGGCTCGCATGGCCAGCGTGGCGTTTCATCACTTCAATCAGTTCCGCAGCACCGGCCAAGTCAAGCTGTTCGGCGAGTACAACGGCTACGCCCCTGGGATGCAGTCGCGCGATTTCGTCTTTGTGGACGACGTGGTGGCGGTGAACCTGTGGTTCTTGCAGCATCCTGAGCAAAGCGGCATCTTCAATCTTGGCTCAGGCCGTGCCCAGCCCTTCAACGATGTGGCCCATGCGGTGGTGAATGCTTGCCGCCAACAGCAAAACCAGTTCAGCTTGAGCTTGCAAGAACAAATCGAGCAAGGCTTGGTGAGTTACATCGACTTTCCCGATGCCCTGCGCGGTAAGTACCAGTGCCACACCGAAGCTGACTTGGCTCGGCTACGTGCCACGGGGTGCGATCACGTCTTTGCCGATGTGGCCAGCGGCGTGGCGCAATACGTTGCATGGCTGGCGGGGCAGCCGGGCTAGGCCCGTGCTGGTGGGGGGTGAATGCGCGGCTACTTACCGCGCCACTCCCAGAACAATCCAATCCCCAAACCGATCAGGGCGATGGGCAGGCCGATCAGCCACTGCATCTCTTCGGCCTCGACGTAGTTCACGACGGCCCAAACCGCCCCTGAGGTGGGCAAAGCGCACAGCAAAAAGCGCCACGAAGCCATCAGGGCACCAAAAACTGCGATCAGTTCGACCAGTTCTTCCATGGAAACCTCTCAAGCCGTTCCGTCGATCCATATCGACGAAACGGGATTGCATCATAGGCGTGGACCCCCCCAAAAAAATCCTCAATCCCCCCCTTTTGGGTGAACGATTTCGTTTCTCCTGCGACCTACAGTCAAGCCAACCCTCGCCACCCGTTCAAAGTCAGAGGTGCAGGGTTGGTCAAAACTGCAACGAGTCGGAGGACATGATGAAAACGAAATCATGGTTGCTAGGCCTGGCGTTGGTGCTGGGCATGACGGCAGCATGGGCTGGGGTCGATGTCAACAAGGCCACCCAGTCCGAACTGGAATCCGTCAAAGGGGTGGGGCCTGCGCTGTCTGGGCGCATTCTGACCGAGCGCCAAAAAGCGACGTTCAAGGATTGGTCAGATCTGATTGATCGCGTCCAAGGGGTGGGTAAAACCAATGCCGCCCGGTTGTCAGAGGCTGGGTTGACGGTGGGGGCCGCGACGTATGTTGCCCCTGCGGTGGTGGCCAAGGCGGGCAAACCCGCTCAGAAATGAACCATTGAGACCACACGACCCTTGTCAGGGAGAAGGGCGTGTTCACGGGCCTGTGCTGTCTTGACAGACTGGACAGACGGGCCCGTTTTCTTACCAGTTAAAAAAAGCGTCGATGTCTGCATGTCGGGCTTGGGCATCTCGCTCACCCATGCGAATCAATTCACGGGTGTACGAGCTTTCGAACAGCAGATAACTGGCCAAAGCGGTTCCGGTTCCTTCACGAGGTCCCCCCAAGGATCGCGTCACTCCTGCGGTACGCAAGAGCGCGCGGATGGTGTTTGGCAGGCTGTGCAGATGGCGTGCTGCAATGTCATCAAGGCGTTCGCTGGGTGCAATGATCAACGCTTGAATAGGACGCAGCGGCGTATGGGCCCGGGCTTCTGGCGGAATCAAGGTCAAGGTGGTGTTGATGCGCTGTAGCCGCTCGATATCGACCGCCAGAGAGTCAAGAAAAATATTCGATAACGCATGCCCCGCCATTTGAGCCACGCTGGGATAACCCCCCGGATGGTGATGATCATAGGGCTCAAGGGGTTCTTCCAGCCGTCCTGAGCCAATCACCATGATCCGTTCTGCACCCAAATGAATGGCGGGGGCAATCGGTGCAACTTGGCGCATCGCGCCATCTCCAAACCATTGCATGGGCCAAAGATGCGGGGCTTCGGTGGTTAACTGCACAGCGGGGAAGAGGAACGGAATGGCGGCAGAGGCCAGAAGGTGATCAAACGATAGCGGTGTATGCAAGGCCATGCGCTGCGAGCGTGTCCATGGGCTGATCGCGTGCAAGCTGTCGTAGAACGTGACGTGCAGTCCTGTGGTGTAGCTTGATGCCGTCACGGCCAGCGCGTCCAGATGCCCCTGCGCCAGCATGTCAGGGACCCGATCAAGGCGGGTCATCCGGCGTAGCAGTTCTGCCAGGGGACGATTGTCGAGCAAGGACCGGGGCTGTACGCGTGACCAGCGCGAGGCCAGCCCCCAGCCGGGAATCAACATCAGCAGCCACGGTAGCCCGGTTCGCAGCAAACCGGGGATATCGGTGCGGTAGACCTGTTCAGCGTGGATGTTCTCCCAGACTTGGGTCAGCGTGTCGAGGGCGGCATCCCAGTCGTCGGCTTGACCGGCCAAGGTGGCTGCGTTCAGAGCACCCGCAGAGGTGCCTGAGACGATGCGAAAGGGCAGACTGCGTCGCTGGCTGGGGGCTTCTGGACCCGCATGGGGCGCCATGCGAGCCAAGGCCTTCAAGACCCCAATCTGGTAAGCGGCACGGGCCCCACCGCCGGTCAGGACCAAACCAATACGAGGCGGGTTGGGCGCAACCAACGCAGATCAGTCGCGACCGTGATGTTTGTCGTGATCCCGTTCACCGCGATCACCCCGGTCGCCTTCATCGCGGCGCTCTTCGCGATCGTGCCGACGGTGTTCCTCATGGCGGCGCTCTTCATGGTCGCGACCTTGGGCTTGACCCGAGCCTCGAACGTTGTCGTTGTACCACTGGTCCTGAACAAAATAGACCGGCTTGTTGCAGGCGTTGTATTCGCGGCAGTGGCGCTTCCAGTTCCGTTGATGGCCCGGCGGAACCCACATGTACACCGGTTCTGGCGCCTGAACTTGGCGTTGTTGTGGTTGAGGCTGTGGCGCCATGATGATGACTGGCGCCGTGTTCACAACCGCAGGGCGGGAGGTGTT
Organism: Leptothrix ochracea; assembly: GCF_041083635.1. Taxonomy (GTDB): domain Bacteria; phylum Pseudomonadota; class Gammaproteobacteria; order Burkholderiales; family Burkholderiaceae_C; genus Sphaerotilus; species Sphaerotilus ochraceus. Next base: position 64,236 of record NZ_JBFPHB010000023.1, on the reverse strand, counting down.
ACCGATGTCGATGCGGCCATAGACACCAGGTTGATTGACTTGGACCGAGACACCCACATCGGTCGCGGCCCAAGCGCTCGACAGACCCGTCAGTGCGATCAGTGCTGCGCCGATGGTAAGAAAACGGGGATACATCAAAACTCCTTGCGGTGGAAACCTTCATCTATAACGCTTGGCAGCGCATCAGGAGGACAACATGCCATCTTGGTTACCAGCGTAAACCAATTCCACGGTTTCCTCGCTTTGCTGGGCCCATTGTGACCACAGGGCCAAGGCCGCATCACTGGGGTAAAAGCGTGAGGTCGCGCCCAGATCCAGCTCGGCCATGGCCGTGGGGCGGCGCACAGCCACCCGGATCGGCAGCCCTTGCACCACCTCGCCCTGATCACTGATTTGATGTTTGGCGGGGTGATCGCGCAAGATGAGATCAAAGGGGGGTGGGGTATTTTCGGCGCCAAGGCTCAGGCGCAAGTACTGCCCATGGCGGCATCGGGCGTCGGCCAAGCTCCAGACTTGGTGGATGTTGAAGCGCCACCCTCCTGAAAACCGGTCCGGTTGCGCTCGACCTTGAGCGACGATGAATTCATCGTCTTTCAAGACGTGGCTGGCGCTGTTGAGCAACTCTTCGTTGATGACCGATTCAATCGTGCCGCTGTGGTCGTCAAGCTTGAACAGCGCCACCTTGCCGCGCTGACCGTTGACGATGCGCAGGTCCGTGATGATGCCGGCCAGCATCTGCGGCTCGCGCGTGTCGCTCACGTCGGCCACGGCGCGTTTGGCAAATTGGCGCACTTCGGCCGCGACTTGATCGAACAGGTGGCCCGAGAAGTAATAGCCCAAGGCTACCTTCTCATGGGTGAGGCGAGTCTTGACGTCCCAAGCCGGTGTCGCCACGTAATCCGGTTCACGGGTGGAGCTGCCGTGATCGTCGTCGCTGCCAAAGTCAAACAAACCGCCTTGATCGGCATGCGCGGCTTGGGTGTCGGCGTATTCGAAGGCCAAGCTCAAACTGGCCAGCAATTCGGCCCGGCCGTCGATGTTTTTGGGGTGAATTTTGTCGAAAGCACCGGCTTTGATGAGCGCATCCACCGCGCGCTTGTTGATGCTTTTGCGATCCACCCGTGCGGCGAAATCAAAGATGGAGCTGAACGGGCCGCCCTCGCTGCGGGCGCGGATGATCGCTTCGATCGCGCCTTGACCCGTGCCCTTGACCGCCCCTAAGCCATAGCGGATGCGCTTGTTGCCCGCAGGGCCTGGTGCCGGCTCGAAACGGTAGACGCCCAGATTGACATCGGGGGCGTCGAATTCGATGTTGAATTTGAGGGCGTCTTCACGCAGCACCTTGAGCTTGTCGGTGTCGTCAAGCTCAATGGTCATGTTGGCGGCAAAGAACTCGGCCGCGTAATGCACCTTGATCCAAGCGGTGTGATAGGCCAAGAGCGAGTAGGCGGCGGCGTGCGACTTGTTGAAGCCGTAGCCGGCGAACTTTTCCATCAGGTCAAAGACTTCATCGGCCTTGGCCTCGTTGATGCCTTTGCCTGCGGCACCTTTGCGAAAGATCGCCCGGTGCTCGGCCATCTCCTCGGCCTTTTTCTTGCCCATCGCGCGGCGCAGCATGTCGGCGCCGCCCAAGCTGTAGCCACCCAGCACCTGCGCGGTCTGCATCACCTGTTCTTGGTAGACCATGATCCCGTAGGTCTCGGCCAGCACGCCTTCGACCAGCGGATGGGGGTATTCGACCACTTCGCGGCCGTGCTTGCGGGCCACGAAGCTCGGGATCAGGTCCATTGGGCCGGGGCGGTAGAGCGCATTCAGGGCGATCAGGTCTTCAAGCCGGCTGGGTTTGGCATCTTTGAGCATGCGCTGCATGCCGCCGGATTCAAACTGGAAGACCGATTCGGTCAGGCCATCGGAGAACAGCTTGTAGACCCGGGCGTCATCGAGCGGGATGGTCTCGAAGGCAAAGTTTTTTTGCTCAGCGTGGCGGCTGACGATGAAGTCCTTGGCCAACTCCAAGATGGTGAGGGTCGCCAGACCCAAGAAGTCGAACTTCACCAAGCCGATGGCTTCCACGTCGTCTTTGTCGAACTGGCTCACCGCCGAGTCGCTGCCGGGCTGCTGGTAGAGCGGGCAAAAATCGGTGATCTTGCCCGGCGCAATCAGCACGCCACCGGCGTGCATGCCGATGTTGCGCACCATGCCCTCGACCCGCATCGCCAAGCTGAGCAGCTCGGCCACTTCTTCTTCGTTTTTTTCGCGCTCTTCCAGCTCAGGCGCTTCCTTGCGGGCGTAGATCACGTTGCCTTCGGGCTCATCAGGGACGCGCGCCAAGGTCACCGATTTGCCCGGCGGGGCCGGAATGAGTTTGGCGATCGAATCCACATGACCGTAGCCCATACCCAGCACGCGGCCGATGTCGCGCAGCGCCGCCTTGGCCGCCATGGTGCCGAAGGTGGCGATCTGGCTGACCGCTGCGCGGCCATAGCGTTCTTTGACGTAGTCGATCACCCGGTCGCGGTTGCCTTGGCAGAAGTCGATGTCGAAGTCCGGCATCGAGACCCGTTCCGGGTTCAGGAAGCGCTCGAACAGCAAGTTGTAGTGCAGCGGATCAAGGTCGGTGATCGAGAGCACGTAGGCCACCAGTGAGCCTGCGCCGGAGCCCCGGCCGGGACCGACCGGACAGCCGTTCGCTTTGGCCCAGCGGATGAAGTCGGACACGATCAGGAAGTAACCCGGAAAGCCCATCTTCAAGATCGTGCCGATCTCGAATTCCAACCGTTCGGCGTAACGTGGGCGCTCCTTGTCGCGGCGGCCAGGATCGGGGTAGAGCATGGCCAAGCGCTGCTCTAGGCCTTCGACCGAGAGTTGGCGGAAGTAATCCGCCATGGGCATGAAGGAGCCGTCGCCGAGCTGCGGGGTGGGGAAGTTGGGTAGCTGCGGCTTGCCCAGCACCAAGTGGAGGTGGCAGCGCTGGGCAATGGTGTGCGTGTTGGCCAAGGCCGAGGGCAGGTCGGCAAACAGTTCGGCCATCTCGGCTTGGCTTTTGAAATGCTGCTCACGGCTGAAACGTTTGATGCGCTTGGGGTTGGCGATGGTCTCGCCCTCCGCGATGCAGACCCGTGCTTCGTGGGCATCAAAGTCATCCGGGCTCAGAAACTGGGCTGGATGGGTGGCGACGACCGGCAGGCACAGCTCAGCAGCCAAGGGCACAGCGGCGCGGACATAGGCCTCCTGTCCCGGTAAGCCAGCGCGTTGCAGCTCGATGTAGAAGCGCTGCGGGAAAAGAGCTGCCAGCCGCTGGGCCAGCTCGGTGGCCCGCGCGCTGTCTTGCACCCCAAGAGCTTGTGCGATGGCACCCATCTGCGCCCCTGAGAGCGCGATCAGTCCGCCGCTGAGTTCTTCCAGCCACGACCACTTGATCCAAGCTTGGTTGCCGCGCTGCACGTTCTGGATCCAGGCTCTTGAGATCAGCTCGCATAGATTCAGGTAGCCCTGACGATCTTGGACCAAGAGCAGCAGGCGGTTGGCTTGGCGCGGATCGGCGCTGGCCGTGTCGGGTTCCAGCCAGAGGTCGGCCCCTAAGATGGGCTGTACGCCCGATTTGCGGGCCGCACTGTAGAACTTGATGGCACCAAAAAGGTTACCCAGATCGGTGATGGCCAAGGCCGGCTGACCATCACGGGCTGCGGCTTTGACCATGTCATCGATGCGCAAGGTGCCATCAATGACGGAAAACTCAGTGTGGGTTCGCAGGTGAACGAAAACGGGGGCATGGGGGCGGGTCATACGCCCATTTTGTCAGGGCTTTACGGCCCTGCGACGCAACGCGTGTTGACGCAGATGGCGTTGGGCAGTGGATAGATCACCGCCGGGCAAACGGTGTTGGGGTTTTCTTGAATCCACAACCGTTGTTTGAGGAGCGTCAGATCAAAGGCGGCGTTGCCCAGTTGCAAGATGTCGGTACTGCGCAGCGAATAGGGCAGGGCCGCTGGCGTGGCGCAGCCCGTTTGGGGATCAATGGCCACCATGCGGCAATCCGCATGACTGTCGCAGGGGCTGTCCACGGCCAAGGCTCTGACGTGCTGCTCTTGTTGCGCGATTTGTGTGCGCAACATATCCAGCTCCGACAGCGGCAGTTTGGCGGTCGGCGCAGGACTGCTGCCACCACCACCACAGGCGCTTAGAAGCCACATTACTAGAAGGGTTAACCGCCAAAGCGGGGCTGAATGCATAGAGAAATCACTGTAACGATGTGAACTCTGATTCCTTAGGATGTGAGGGATGTAACGAAAAGCCGATGTGTGCGGAATCGCACGCTCTGCGGTGATCGCCGACCAAGGGCCACATTCAGACGCAAAAAGATGTGTTTTTCACAACACTTGCCATCGCTGGTCTCGGCTTGCCTTGACAATGCGATGTTTTAGGTGTTTTTCATCCCATCTTTTTGTTACGTAGGTCACGCTTGCGTCACCAGCCTTATCCATGACTCTTCGCTCGTCATCGCGTTACTTGGCTTTGACCCCTGAAGCCCTTGAGATGGTTGATGCCATTGCCCGCACTGGCAGCTTCGCGGCAGCTGCGCGCGAGTTGGGCAAGGTGCCCTCAGCGCTGACCTACAACGTCAAGCAACTCGAACTGGCCCTTGATGCGCTGCTCTTTGATCGACGGGGTCAGGCCCAGTTGACGGACGCAGGGCATGAGTTGCTGCGTGAAGGGCGGCGGCTTTTGCAGCAGATGCACACCGTGGCGCACCGCGTGCAGCGTGTCGCCACCGGCTGGGAGCCCGAGTTGGCGATTGCGCTCGACGGCATCGTGGCACCGACTGCGCTGTTCGATTTGATGGAAAGTTTCTATGCCCTCGAAGACGCGGCCCCGCTGACACGGCTCAAGCTGCGCAACGAGGTGCTCAACGGCACGTGGGAAGCCCTTTTGAGCGGGGCGGTGGACTTGGCTATTGGGGTGCAGCCTCCGGTGTCGGCGGTCGAAGACATTCAGACGGCGGTGCTTGGAGCGGTCAAGATGGTGCTGGTGGTGGCCTCGCATCATCCTTTAGCCAAGATGACTGGGCCGATTCGCTCAGAAGTGTTGTCCACCCACCGGATCGTGGCGATTGCCGATACGGCGCAGCATCTTGAGCCGCACACCTTCGGTATCCAAGCGGGACAGGACGTGCTCAGCGTGCCCTCGTTGGCGGCCAAGTTGGAAGCGCAGCTGCGAGGCCTCGGCTGCGGCCGGCTGCCTGAGCCGTTGGTGCGACCCTATCTGGCGTCCGGGCGCTTGGTGCTCGTGCCCACCGAGATGCCGACCGAGTCCTCCCACCTTCACTACGCTTGGCGACGCAGCGCGATGCATGGTCGGGCCTTGACGTGGTGGTTGCAGCAACTGGAGCGCCCGCGCACCCGTCAAGCGCTGCTCGATCAACACGCTCAAGGGCTGTTTTGATGCTGAAGGTGACGTGCTGATGCGCGGGCGCTTTGCGCCATCTCCCACGGGCCCGTTGCATGCGGGCTCCATGGTGGCGGCGTTGGCCTCATGGCTGGATGTCCGCGCTGCGGGGGGGCAGTGGTTGGTGCGGATCGAGGATGTCGATGGGCTGCGTTGCAAACCTGGGGTGGATCGCCTCATCTTGGCGCAGCTCGCCGCCTGCGGCTTGATCCCGGACGAGCCACCGGTTTGGCAAAGCCAGCGTTCTGACTTGTATCAAGCCGCCCTCGATCAGCTGCGCCTTCAAGGCTTGGCTTACCCGTGTGGGTGTACGCGCAAAACCCTTTGGCTGGCGCTGCAAGCGGCGGGCCGTGAGCCCTCCCGGCACGGGGAGTGGGTGTATCCCGGTACCTGTCGTGGCCGTGCTGTGGCCGAGGATGGCCCGGTGGCGTGGCGCTTGCGTACCGTCGATGGGGCAGGTCAGGCGGCTGGCGAGGCGGTTTGTATCGACTGGCACGACCGGCGCTGGGGGCCTCGTCAACAAAACCTCAGCCGCGACGTGGGCGACTTTGTGCTGAAGCGCTCCGATGGCCTTTGGGCCTATCAGCTGGCGGTGGTGGTCGATGATGCCGCGCAAGGCATCACCGACGTGGTGCGAGGCCAAGACTTGGTCGATAACACCCCAAGGCAGATCTGGTTGCAGCGTTGTCTGGGGCTGCCGACGCCGCGTTATGCCCATCTGCCGTTGGTGCTCGGGCCGGATGGCGACAAGCTCTCGAAACAAAATGGCGCACAGGCGGTGGATGTGTCTGCGCCGTTGGTGGTTTTGCAGGCGGCGGCAAGGCATTTGGGGTTGGTCGTTCCGCCCGCAGCCACGGTGGGGGCATGGTTAGCCCAGGCCGTGAGTGTCTGGCGCGATGGCATGATGCGCGACCTTTTTTGATTCTTGTGAGGTGACTCGAATGACGATGACGACCACGCCTTCTGGCTTGCAATACGAAGACACCGTGACCGGCAGCGGTGCGGTGGCCAAAGCGGGCCGTCCCGTGTCGGTGCATTACACCGGCTGGCTCTATGACCCCACCCAAGCGGGCAACCGGGGTCGCAAGTTTGATTCCAGCAAGGACCGTGGTCAAGCCTTTGTCTTCAATCTGGGCGCGCGCATGGTCATCGCGGGTTGGGATGAAGGCGTGCAAGGCATGCAAGAAGGCGGCACCCGTGTTCTGGTGATCCCGCCCCAGCTTGGCTACGGCGCACGTGGTGCCGGTGGCGTGATTCCGCCCAACGCCACCTTGGTGTTTGAAGTGGATCTGCTCAACGCTTGATCCGCTGATTGGATCAAGCGACCCAGGCTAGCAGCGGCAAATCCAGCCGTTGCGCCGTCTGGTTGAGGGTGGCAGCGTCGCACGCCGCGCACCAATCGGCTGCGCTGGGGTGGGCTTGAACAGCCTGCGCCAAGGCCGCTTGAAAATGCGGCTCCAGCGCGGCCAACGCCACCCAGCCATCACGGCAGCGCAGCACTTGGTAGCCGGGGTGACCACCGCCCAGCACCGCGCCCGGTGTGGTCAGCCCCCACGTTTGGGGCAGCCCCAAATAGCGCGCCGCTTCGGCCAAGGCCACGCGACGATGACCACCTCGGCGGATCACCAACTCCAGCGCGGCCTGTACCGCCAGCAACGCCCCGCCCATGTCCGCCAGCAAGGTGGTGGGAAGCTGGTCCCGAATCAAGCCCGCTTGCGCCTGATAGGTCAGATCGTGCCCGGCCTCGTTGTCATGGGGCGCATGGTCGCCGACGATCTCCACCCAGCCGAGGCGGGGGAAATCACGCTCAAGACGTTCCGCATGAATGTTCAGACGGCTTAACGCGGCCGGACGGCTGGAGGTGATGAGCAGATCGGCGTTCGCCAAGACCGCATGCAGCCGCGTTTGACCCGCCGTGCTTTTCAGATCGACCGTTTCGATGCGGATGCCTTCGTGCAGCCAGGCAAAAAAGCCAGCGCCGTAACTCAGCATCGGGTCGCCGCTGGGCGGCTCTAGCTTCAGACACGCTGCACCCAGTTCGCGCAGTCGGCGCAGGGCGGCGGGCCCAGGCAAGTTCAGCGCCAGCGAGACGACGCGCAGCCCTGCCAGTAGGGGGGAAGTATTCGCATCAGCATTCATGATCGATCCTGGAAGAAAAAACGCCCAAGTCGGTGAAGTGACTTGGGCGTTTTGACTTGGCGGAAAGGGAGGGATTCGAACCCTCGATACGGTATAACCGTATACCGGATTTCGAGTCCGGCGCATTCGACCACTCTGCCACCTTTCCTGATTCGGGCGTGGTCTCGCAATAAGCTAAGTCGCGCATTGTAGCGTCAATTTTGCGGCTGGCAAGCCCGCGTGGGTCGTGCCGTGATCGCCAACAGCAGAATGGGCCATTCAAGCCAAGCGTGCAGACCTGAAGCCACCGCGTAGAGCCCTCGGGCGTTGCGGTAGTCGATCATGAAACCGATCACCAGCGCGGTGCTCAGCCCGAGCGCCAAGGCGTGCTGGCGTGGGCTGAGCAGCGGTGCATCACTCCGCGGCCGCCCCGTGGCAGGCAAGAGATGGATCACGCTCAGGTAGTGCAGGCACTGCGCCAGCACCAGCGCACTGAGCAGCGTTGGACGCCGCCCGCTGTCGTCACCCCAGCCGGGGGCGAGTTGACCGTCCAGCAAGTCAGGATTCGGCAGCGGCAGGGCCAACCTGTGCAGCCCCTGGTTCAGGGCGTCGCCCAACGTGGCTTGGAGATCCAACAGCCACCACGGTAGCGGTGCGGGTAGCACGGCGATCAGCAGCGGCAGGGCAAACAAGATGCTGATGAACCATGCGGTGGCGCGTTGGGCGGGTTGCTCGCGGGCCAAGTCCCAGGCCAAGGCGAGCGGGCTGAAGTTATGCAGCACGGCCAAGCTCAGCAGCACGATCAGGACATGGTCGTTGGTGAAGGCCCATCCCATGACGATGGCCAAGAGCATGCCGGCCAAGCGTGTGGGTCGGCTGCTGCGTGGCCCCAGCAGCACCGCTGCGCCGAGCAGGCCGAGGCTGGTCAAATCAATCACGGGCCCGGCTCGGGGGTCGAGCACGTCGCACCAAATCGCCAGCCGCGAGCCAGATTGCAACAGCAGCACGCCGCCCACCGCCCACCACCAGCTGCGTGGTTGATGCCCGGCGTAGCGCTGCCGCAGCCAAGCCAGTTCCCAGAGCACATGCGGCAGCCCAAAAAGCGCCAGCGCGCAGATGTAGAGCGGCAGTGGCAGCAGCAACGCCGTGCTGACCAGCAGCCCGAGTCCCATCCCGAGCCCGAACCCACGGTGCTTCATGATCCGACCCAGAAAGACAGCCCATTGGCAGCCAGGGACCAAGCCACGGCGCGCCACGCGCCAAGACGCAGCCAAAGGGCGTACCACAGCGCCTCAAGCACCACGACCCCGGTTTCGATCAGCAGTAAACCGGGCCGAACTTCCCATGGGGCCAGCGTGCCCGCCAGCCACCAAGCCATGGGGTGGGTAAGGAGGGAGGCGCTGATGGCGACCAAGGCAATCACGCCGAGGCGTCGCCAAGGGGCCGGGGCGGCCAAACACAGGATCAGCGGCACCTCGCAGAGCAAGGTCAGCAGCAGGGCTTGCGTCTGGGGGGGGCTCAAGGTGCCGACTCGGTCCTTGTCTTGGGACGCACGCGTTCCCACCAGCTTGTGGGTGTGAACTGTCGCTGAACGGGCTGGATGGGTTCACAGCGCAGCACGTTGCGCAAGGCTTTGCGGCGCCCCCGGAAGTAGAACGGACGCTCTTCGGTGACGACCTGACAGGTGCCGCTGTCGCGCAGGGTTTGGCCCAGATGCACGAAGGACACTTCGCAGCGCTCGCCCACAAAGTGGCTCCGGCAGAACCGATCAACAGGCATGTGGGCCGATTTGGCCGAGTCGCAGTCGATGCCGTCCACGGGCGAGGGGCCGTCGTGGCAGAGATCGTCGGGGGCTTGATAACCGCCCTTGGGCAGATCACGCTCAACGACGGCTTCGTCATGCAAGACACAGCTCAAGTCGATGCTGTACAGGCTTGGATCAATCTGGATCCGACACGTTCCAGGGCCCCCCCCCGAAAAAATGCTGTCGGGGATGGTGCATCGCGCATGGAGCCGTTTGCCACGGCAGAACTGATCAGCGCGGTCGTAGCGATCGGGATGTGCTTCCAAGCGCTGTTGGGCTTGATACACCTCGAAAGGTAGTACATCCGCCCACGTGGGCGTGCAGCCCAACATCCCGATCATGGCCGCCAAGGCCATGGTTCCCCATGCGTTGAGCCGTGGATTCATGGCAGTGTTGGGCAACTTACCTTGGGCAACCACTGATAGGTTGCTCCTTTGGGTTTGCCGGGGATGCGAACGCGCTTCAAAGTCACGCGGGTGGATTTGACCTCATCGGTGCCCAAGCACGTATGTGTGGCTTGCAGTTCACCGCTGGGCAGCCAGTAGGGGTTATCGAGTTCGGCGATCAGATCGGCATCTTCGCTGTCATCCCCCTCAGCCGTCATGCCGGCGCGGCCTTCCCACAGCGGTGTGCCGTCAAAGTTAGAAATCACCCAGACCTCACCCTCCGTGTACTCGGGTTGCCGGATGGCCAGAAAGCGACTCAGGTCGGGGGAGAAGATCACGGTGTAGCCGGCCGGGATGATCTGGCCGGTGTGATCGTTGATCAGCAAGCCGGTGAACAGATCGACCGTGTCTTTGCGGACCAAATGCAGCCGAGCCAAGGGGTTGTAGCCGCAGTAGAAGTAGTGCTCTTCGTCGAAGTTTTTTTCCACCACGGGAATGCGATCCTCGAAGCGTTGCTTTCCTTTTTCCCATTGAACGAGCAAGGTGTCCGCCGTGCGCTCGGCCCGCGCCCGGCCTTGCTGGGCTTGGGCGCTCAGGACGGTGGGTTCGTCATGATCACAATCCATCGTGATGCCCACGCCCATGGCAGCAGGCAAGCCCGCCGCAGTGAGTACGCCCACAGCAAAAAGCCGAACCAGGGGACGAGGGAGAGACAAGAGGTGCCGCATGATGTTGCTTGATAAGCCGCCGAGCATGATGAACCGAAAGGGCTGATCTGTGCCGCGAATGTGCAACTAGAGCGCATCTTGATGACAGCACGCTGGCACGCACCGTTTTTGGCGTTAAACCGCCCCTTCTACGGAGGCTTGGTTCAAACCGGATAAGGCCGGATGATGTTTACGACGGGTCTTGCATCAGTTGCATGACGGCATCGGCGGCGGCGCGGCTGAGTTGGTCGCGGACTTCGGGGTTGTCGAGGTCGGTGGCAGCGTCGGCTTCGACGTCACCGCCCAGCAAGGCGATGGGCAGCAGGGCTGGGCCGAGGGTGGGGTGGTCGAAGAAGGGCGCCCAGGCATCCGGGGCGAGGTCGGTGGCTTGGAGGAAGCCGGTGCACCAGTCGCCGGCATCGGCCCATTCGCGCTCACCGTCGTCGGCCACGCTGAAGATCGGCTCCCATGCTTCGGGGGCATCGCGCAGTTGGCAGGCGATCGATTGCAGATGACGCAGGATCAGCACGGTCGTGCGCTTGCGCTTTTGGTTGCTGGGGAAGGGCGCACCGTTGTCGCCGTCACCGCCCCAGACCAAGGGCAGCCAGTCAGCGGTCGGCAAGCTGCCGAGCACCTCGGCTGGGCCGACCAGCAAAGCGGTCAAAAAGCCATCGATGGCGTCGATGGGCATGGTTGCTTCGCTGGGCAGGTCTTGCAACAACGTATCCAGCGCCTGCAACTCCTCCTCGGACAGCGGATCGTTGGGCGAATCGGGGTTGTAGCGGGGGTAGTCCATGGGGGCAGGTTCTCAGGCGGAAAAGGGCAAAGGGCAAAGGGTTAGGCGGTGAGTCGCTCAGCGCCACCCAAGTAGGGGCGCAGGGCTTGGGGCACGGTGATGCTGCCGTCGGCGTTTTGATGGTTCTCCAGCACGGCCACCAAGGCCCGGCCCACGGCCAAGCCGGAGCCGTTGAGGGTGTGGACGAACTCGTTCTTGCCTTGGGCATTCTTGAAGCGGGTTTGCATCCGGCGGGCTTGGAAGGCGTCGCAGTTCGAGCAAGAGCTGATTTCGCGGTAGGTGTTTTGCGCGGGCAGCCAGACTTCCAAGTCGTAGGTTTGGGTGGCGCCGAAGCCCATGTCGCCGCTGCACAGCAGCACCACGCGGTAGGGCAGTTCCAGCTTTTGCAGGATCGCTTCGGCGTGGCCGACCATCGCTTCCAAGGCGGCGCTGCTTTCATCCGGGTGGACGATTTGCACCATCTCGACTTTGTCGAACTGATGCTGGCGGATCATGCCGCGCGTGTCGCGCCCGGCCGAGCCAGCTTCGGAGCGGAAGCATGGGCTGTGGGCGGTGAGCTTGATCGGCAGTTGATCCATGCTCAGCACTTGCTCGCGCACGCTGTTGGTCAGCGAAATCTCCGCCGTCGAGATCAGGTACTGCTCGGGCTGGTCTTCGTCGCCACCGCGCAGCACCCAGAACATGTCGTCCTTGAACTTGGGCAGCTGGCCGGTGCCTTCAAGCACGTTGCGGTTGACGATGTAGGGCGTGTAGCACTCGGTGTAGCCGTGCTCGCTGGTTTGCACGTCCAACATGAACTGAGCCAGCGCACGGTGCAAGCGGGCGATCGGGCCCTTCATGAAGGTGAAGCGTGAGCCCGAAAGCTTGGAGCCGGTTTCAAAGTCGAGGCCCAGCGGCGCGCCCAGATCGACGTGATCCTTGACCGCGAAGTCGTAGCTCTGCGGCGTGCCCCAGCGGCGCACTTCCTGATTCGCGCTCTCATCCGTGCCCACGGGCACGACGTCAGCGGGCAGATTGGGCACATGCATCAGCATCTCGCCCAACTCGGCCTGGATCACCTCCAGCCGCTCGGCGCTGGCTTTGAGGTGATCACCGAGGCCGCCCACTTCCGCCATCACGGCGCTGGTGTCTTGGCCCTTGGCCTTGAGTTGGCCGATTTGCTTGGAGAGCTGGTTGCGCCGCGCTTGCAGATCTTCGGTGCGGGTCTGGATCAGCTTGCGCTCGGATTCCAGACCTTGGAAACGCTCGATATCGAGGAAAGGCTGGGGGGACTTGCGCTTTTCCAGACGTTGGACGACGTCATCGAGGTTTTTGCGCAGTTGGTTCAAATCAAGCATGGCTATCTTTCGGAGGGGTCGGGCTGTCCTTGAGGCCCTTGGGCAAGGGAAATTGCATCGTCTCTTCGATCCCCGGCAGGGTGCGCAGACTCACGGCACCGAGGGTGCGCAGGCGAGTAATGACTTGCTGCACCAAGATCTCGGGGGCCGACGCACCGGCGGTCAGGCCCACACGCGAGCGGTCTTGGAACCATTCGGCGCGCAGATCTTCGGCCCGATCCACCATGTACGCCGGTAGGCCTCGGCGCTCAGCGAGTTCGCGCAGGCGGTTGCTGTTCGAGCTGGTCGGGCTGCCCACCACCACCACCACATCGACTTCGGTCGAGAGGACTTTGACGGCGTCTTGGCGGTTTTGGGTGGCGTAGCAGATGTCTTGTTTCTTGGGTTCGCGCAAGGCCGGAAAGCGCGCCCGCAGGGCGTCCATGATCTCGCGGGCGTCGTCCACCGACAGGGTGGTTTGGGTGACCACCGCCAGATGGTCCGGCTGCTTGGGCTGGATCCGGGCCACGTCTTCGACCGATTCGACCAGATGGATGCCTTCGCTCAACTGGCCCATCGTGCCTTCGACTTCAGGGTGGCCTTTGTGGCCGATCATGACGAATTCGTAGCCCTCGCGGTGCAGTTTGGCCACCTCGATGTGCACCTTGGTGACCAGCGGGCAGGTGGCGTCAAACACGCGCAGGCCCAAGGCGTCGGCCTCACGGCGCACCGCTTGGCTCACGCCGTGGGCGCTGAAAATCACCGTTGAGCCGGTGGGTGCTTCGCTCAGCTCTTCGATGAAGATGGCGCCTTTGGTGCGCAGATCGTTCACCACGTAGGTGTTGTGCACGATCTCGTGGCGCACATAAATGGGCTTGCCAAAGCGTGCCAAGGCCTGTTCGACGATGTCGATGGCGCGGTCCACCCCGGCACAAAAGCCCCGGGGCTGCGCCAGCACGATGTCCGTGAGCCCCATCACAGCACCCCAATCAGTTGGATCTCGAAGCTCAGCGCTTGGCCGGCCAGTGGGTGGTTGAAATCAAACAGCGCCCAGTCCTCTTCGACAGGACCGAGCTCACGCAAGATGCCGGCAAAAGCACCTTGGCCGTCGGGGGTGGGGAACTGCACCACATCGCCCACGCTGTAGACCTCGTTGGGGTCGCCCATTTGGCGCAGCTCCGACATCCGCAGTTTTTGCACTAGCTCGGGGTTGCGCTGACCAAAGGCTTCACCCGCCTCCAAGGCGAGGGTGGTGCGGCAGCCTTCTTCAAGGCCGATCAAGCGCGCTTCAATGGCGGGTGCCAACTCGCCTTGGCCAAGCGTGAGCGTGGCGGGCTGGTCGTTGAAGGTATTGACGATCTCCGTGCCATCGAGACCGCTCAAGCGGTAATGCAAGGTCAAAAAAGAATCCGGTCGAACCTGGGCCACGGGAACATCCTGTCATCGTTAGACTGGGCGCAATTCTAGGGGGGCAGATCATGAAGGACATCCCTGTTGCGTTGCGGCCGCGCGAGAAGCTGTTGGCGCATGGGCCCCAGAGTCTGGCCGACGCCGAATTGCTGGCCATCATCTTGCGCACCGGGGTGACGGGCGTGGGGGTGCTGCAAATGGCGCAAAACCTGCTCGATCGCTTTGGCCATCTGGGCGGATTGCTCCAAGCCGACGCCAAGGCGCTGGCCGCCATCAAGGGTTTGGGCGGCTCGGCCAAGCGGGCCGAATTGCTGGCGGTGCTTGAATTGGCCCGGCGCGCTTTGCACGTCCAGTTGCGACAGAGCCCGGTGTTTGATTCACCCAAGGCGGTGCGCCAATATGTGCAGTTGCACTTAAGTGGCCTGGGGCACGAGGTCTTCGGCGTGTTGTTTCTTGACACGCAGCATCGGCTGATCGCCTTTGAGGAGCTGTTTCGCGGCACCTTGAGTCAGACCAGCGTCTATCCGCGCGAGGTGCTCAAACGCTCCCTGAGTTTGAATGCAGCGGCGGTGATCCTGACGCACAACCACCCCTCGGGCGTGGCCGAGCCCTCCAGGGCCGATGAGTTTCTGACCCAGCAACTCAAGACGGTCTTGGCCTTGGTGGATGTGCGGGTGTTGGATCATCTGGTGGTGGGACAAGGCACGGTGGTGTCGTTTGTGGAGCGAGGTTTGTTGTGAGTCGGGTTGTGGGTAAGAAGAAACATGGGCTGAGTCCCTCGGCGGCGCCCTTGGCGGGGACGTTGGCCGGTACGTTGGCTGATTTGCGCCAACTGCTGCGTGAGCAGCGCAAAGCGCGCGAGGCGCAGGAGCGTGAGCACGCCGCTCGGTTGGCTGCTGAGCGGGCGGCAGCCCGCAACACCGCGGCTCGCGAGCGCGAGGTGTTTCACCAAGCCATCGGCGCGGTGCAGCCCTTGCGGCGTGGCACGGCCCACCGCGTGATCCACGCCCCGCCGCCGCCCGCATGGTCGCCCTTGCCGCCCTCCGCCTTCCGCAGCTTGGCGGAGCCCCGCTCGATGCAAGAAGCGCTCTCAGACGGCTTTGATCCTGCATGGCGCGGCGATCACACCGCCGCCACCGACACGCCCATCGCTTACGGCCAAGAAGGCGTCGGCACCGATGTGCTGGTCAAACTGCGCCACGGCGTTTGGCGTCCCCAAGGCCAAGTCGATCTGCACGGCCTGAGCCGCGATCAAGCCCGCGAGCTGCTGGTCGCCTTCTTGGCCGAAGCCCACCACCGCCACTGGCGGTGCGTGCGCATCATCCACGGCCAAGGCTGGAGCTCCCCCAGCGGCACCGCCATCCTCAAAGCCCGCGTCCCCAGCTGGCTCGTCCAATCCCCCCACGTCCGCGCCTTCGTCCAAGCCCCCGCTGCCGAAGGCGGCGCGGGCGCGCTGTTGGTGTTGCTGCGGTTGGAGTGAGGCTCTTCTGTTGCGCTGGCGGCACGAGCCCTCACCCCGGCCCCTTGTATCTTCCGGTCTACCGCAAGTCGCGGGCGAGGGGCGTCCCATGACCCGTTCGCCCTGAGCTTGTCGAAGGGCCGGTGTGCCAAGCAGGCTGCTGGGCTTCGACAGGCTCAGCCCGAACGGGGGTGTGGTGCTTAGGCCCTTCGACCGAGCTCAGGGCGAACGGGCAAAAGGGAAACGGGTGTGTTGCAGGGAGTTGGGGTGAGGGCGACCACAGGTCGGATCACTGATTCCGCATCCAATCCGCCGTGGTGAAAAAGCTTTGGTCGAGGCGATCGACCAAAGGGGTGTCGAGGCCGATGTCCACCATGGCTTGGTGCATGCAGATCAGCCATTGGTTGCGTTCCAAGATGCCGATGGCAAAGGGCATGTGGCGGGCGCGCAGGCGGGGGTGGCCGAAGCGTTCGATGTAGTGCTGGGGGCCGCCGAGCCAGCCGCAGAGGAACCAGAACAGCTTGTCGCGTGCATCGTCCAAGGTGCTGCCGTGGGCAGCGCGTAGTTCTTTGAAGCTGGGCTCCAAGTCCATCAGATCGTAAAAACGGTCCACGATCTCGCGCACGCGGGTTTCGCCGCCGACCAAGTCGAACGGGGTGGGGCCCAGTTGGGCGGGGGTGTCGTCGTCGCTGGCAGCCATGGCTCTACGGGGTTACGGGTCTACGGTCAAAGGAAGATCTGTTGCAGATCGTTGAGGAAATCGAAGCCGTGAGCGGTGGGCGCGATGTGGCGGCCTTCGCGCACTAAAAGCTTGCGTGCCACGGCTTCTTGCAGACCGGCTTCGAGGCTGGAGGGCGGCAAG
Source organism: Leptothrix ochracea (assembly GCF_041083635.1). GTDB lineage: Bacteria > Pseudomonadota > Gammaproteobacteria > Burkholderiales > Burkholderiaceae_C > Sphaerotilus > Sphaerotilus ochraceus. Next base: position 47,933 of record NZ_JBFPHB010000023.1, on the reverse strand, counting down.
CCGGTGCGCTCCAAGAAGTCGTCCAAGCTGAACCCGGCTTTGAGGCGCAGGGCGTTGAGCATGAATTCAAAGGGCAGGGCGCGGCGGCTGATCTCTTCGTCGTTGGAGACGGCTTGGCCTTGCAGGGCCTGCGTCATGTAAGCGGCGGGTTCGCGCCAGCGTACTTGGCGCACGATGTGATGCGCAAAGCTCAGCTTGCTGTGCGCGCCGGCGCCGATGCCGAGGTAGTCGCCGAACTGCCAGTAGTTGAGGTTGTGACGGCTGCGGTGGCCGGGGCGGGCGTAGGCCGAGACTTCGTAGCGCTCTAGCCCCGCAGCGGCGGTGATCTCGATCAGCTGATCGAGCATGGCGGCCGCGTCGTCATCGCCCGGGACTTCGGGCGGGTGCAGCGCAAAGGCGGTGTTGGGCTCGATGGTCAGGTGATAGAGCGACAGATGCGTCGGCCCCAGCGCCAGCGCAGTGCGCAGATCCTCGGCGCTCTCGGCCAAGGTCTGGCCCGGCAGGGCGTACATCAGGTCAAGGTTGAAGGTGTCAAAGGCTTGGGCGGCTTCTTCGGCGGCGGCCAAGGCTTGCTGGCGGTCATGCACCCGGCCCAGGGCTTTGAGCTGGCCGTCATGAAAGCTCTGTACACCAATCGACAGGCGCGTCACCCCGGCTGAGCGGAAGGCGCGAAAGCGCTCGCGCTCGAAGGTGCCGGGATTGGCTTCGAGGGTGATTTCGCAATCAGCCACCAAGCGCAGGCGGGCGCGCACGTCTTGCAGTAAGCGCTCGATGCCTTGGGGGCTGAACAGGCTGGGCGTGCCGCCGCCGATGAAAATGCTTTGCACGCTGCGGCCCCAGATCAGCGGCAAGGCGGCTTCCAGATCCGCGCAGAGTGCGTCGAGGTAGCGCGTCTCGGGCAGGCCGCCGTCTTGCAGGCTCGGGCTGGCGTGCGAGTTGAAGTCGCAGTATGGGCACTTGCGCAGACACCACGGCAAGTGGATGTAGAGCGAAAGCGGCGGCAAGCCGGCGAGGTTCAGGGTGCCGGGGCGCTGGTAGCGCGCCAAGGCGTCAAGGGTGGCTTGGCTCACAGGGACCAGACCGTGCGCATCAGGCTCAGCAACTGCGCCACGGCCAAGGCGCGGTGGCTGTGGGCGTTTTTGATCTCGGCGGGCAGTTCGGCGGCGGTGTGGCCCAGCGTGGGGATGAACATCAGTGGGTCGTAGCCGAAACCACCTTGGCCTTGCAGTTGGTCAAGGATGCGGCCTTCCCAGCGGCCAAAAGCGATCAGCGGCTCGGGGTCGGTGGCGTGGCGCACGGCCACCAAGGCGCAGACAAAGCGGGCGCTGCGCTGCGCCGGCAGCGGGTAGGCCGCCAAGGCGCTGAGCAAGCGAGCGTTGTTGGCCGCGTCTTGGTGCTCGCGTTGTGTCTCGCGCGGCATGTCGCGTTCCACGGCTTCGGCCGCAGTTTGGGCGTAGCGCGCTGAATGCACGCCCGGGGCCCCACCCAACGCATCGACGCACAGGCCGGAATCGTCGGCGAGGGCGGCTTTGCCGCTCAACAGCGCTGCGTGGCGCGCCTTGGCCAAAGCGTTCTCGACAAAGCTCGGGTGCGGCTCCTCGGCTTCGGGGATGCCGAGCGTGCCTTGGCTGATCAGCTCAATCGAGAGCGGTGCCAGCAGGGCCGAGAGTTCTTTGAGCTTTTTGGCGTTGTTGGAGGCAAGGATCAGTTCCATGGGATCTCAGCGGACGATTCAGCGGGCGGTGTTACAGGCCGAGCGCGGCGTTTTGGGCGGCGATCAGCTCCTTGATGCCTTTGTCGGCCAAGGCCAGCAGGGCGTCCATCTCGGCGCGCTGAAAAGCCACGCCTTCAGCGGTGCCTTGCACTTCCACAAACCCACCCGAGCCGGTCATGACCACATTCATGTCGGTGTCGCAGGCTGAGTCTTCGATGTATTCCAGATCCAGCAAGGGCGTGCCTTGCACGATGCCGACCGAAATGGCGGCCACGGCGTCGATCAGCGGTGACTGGCTGATCAGGCCCTTGGCCAAAAGCCAGCTCACGGCGTCGTGCGCTGCCACATAAGCGCCGGTGATGGCGGCGGTGCGGGTGCCGCCGTCGGCTTGGAGCACGTCGCAGTCGAGGTGGATGGTGCGTTCACCCAGAGCCTTCAGGTCGAAGATGCAGCGCATCGAGCGGCCGATGAGGCGTTGGATTTCTTGGGTGCGGCCGCTTTGCTTGCCTTTGGCGGCTTCGCGGGCGCTGCGGGTGTGGGTCGAGCGCGGCAGCATGCCGTATTCGGCCGTGACCCAGCCTTCGCCCTTGCCCTTTTGATGCGGTGGCACTTTCTCTTCGACCGAGGCGGTACAGAGCACCTTGGTGTCGCCAAACTCGATCAGCACCGAACCCTCGGCGTGGCAGGTGAAATGGCGGGTGATGCGCACGGGGCGCATCTGATCCGGACTGCGCTGGGCGCTGCGTTCAAAGCTCATGGGGAAGGTCTCGAAGAGAGAGAAAAGGGGCTCAGGTGCGGCGCTGTGAGCCGCTGCGCTGGATGGCTTCGTTGATTTCGCGGATGGAGCGTTCAATCTCGGCGTCGTCGAGCACGTCTTCATCGTCGTTGACGCCGCCCGCTTGGATGGTCGAGGCGAACATCTCGTTGCCGAGGGTGTCGGCTTCGGTGTCGGAGGCCATGTCATCGTCTTCGGCCGCTTCCCACTCGACCGACAAAACGGTGACGTTGTCGCTTTTCTCGCCGGCCACACGCAAGGCGCGCTCCACCAGCTCGGGCACCGCATCAATGATGGGTCGTCCTGCCAGATAGCTGGCGATGGTTTCGTCGTCGATGCTGCCCCAGAGTCCGTCTGAACAGAGCAAAAAGCGGTCGCCAGGTTGCATCACCATCGGGCCGACGATGTCGATCACCGGCTTGCCCGGGCTGCCCAAGCAGGTGAAGAGCACATTGCGGTTCACTTTGTCGCCCAAAGGAATCACGCCTGAGAGTGTTTCTTGCAGCTCAGCGTAGGAGTGGTCGCGGGTGCGGGTGATGAGCTTGTTGCCGCGCACCAAGTACAGACGCGAGTCGCCGCAATGTGCCCAGTAGGCTTCGCGCTGTTGCAAGACGCAGGCCACCATGGTGGTGCGTGGCGTGTCGAGCAAGGAGCGTTCGGTGGCGTAGCGCAGCAGTTGGTGATGCGCGGCCATGATGCCGTCATGCAGGAAGCGACGCGGATCACGCAATTGGGGTTTGGCTTCGCGCTGAAAGCTGGTGGCCAGCATTTGCAAGGACATCTGCGAAGCGACTTCGCCTTCAGGGTGTCCGCCCATGCCGTCAGCCAAAGCGAACAAACCAGAGGTCCGGGTGTAGCAATAGCCCATCCGGTCTTCGTTCTTCTCGCGGCCACCCCGGCGGCTGATCTGATATACCGAAAAACGCATGGAAAAAGGATCCCAAGGGGTCAGGGTCAGGCCTTGGCCGCACCCGTTTTCAGATTTTCGATCTGAAGTTTGAGGCGTTCGCTGAAGCTCAACTTGGTGTAGCGCCGCTCGGCTTCGCGAGCCAGTTCCTTTTGCAAGGCAAAGACACTTTGCGGCCGCGCCAAGGCGTCGGTGGACATGCACCACTCGGTCACTTCGATCAAATTGTCGGAGTAGACGTTGCGTAGGCGCGACAACGACAAGCTCAGGCGATCCTTTTCGAGCCGCTGCGGAGCGTCGTTGGGTGGATAGCCCTGCATGCAGGCGTAGATGCATGCGCCGATGGCGTAGATGTCGGTCCAAGGTCCCAGCGTGCCGTCGCGGCGATACATCTCTGGCGCGGCAAAGCCGGGGGTGTACATCGGCCGGATGAAGTTGCCTTCTTTGCTCAGGACTTCGCGCGCTGCGCCGAAGTCGAGCATCACGGCCTTGTTGTCGTTGGTGATGAAGATATTCGCGGGCTTGATGTCCAGATGCAGCATCTTGTGCTGATGCACGATGCGCAAGCCCCGCAAGATCTCATCGAAGAGCGAGCGAATCGACGATTCACGGAAAACTTTGTCGCGCTTGAGATCCCGTGCTGTGACGATGAAATCCTGCAAGGTATCGCCTTGAAGGTAGTTCATCACCATGTAAACAGTTTCGTTTTCGCGGAAGAAATTCAGCACCGAAACCACACTCGGATGACTGATCTGCGCGAGCGAGCGACCTTCTTCGAAGAAGCTCTTCAGACCCAAGCGATAAAGGGGCTGTTTTTCCGGTTTGACACGCGGAATCATTTCGCCCGGCGAACGCTCAGCGAGCGATGACGGGAGATATTCTTTCAGAGCCACCAGACGCCGCTCTTCGTCTTCGGCCAAGTAAACAACGCCGAAGCCCCCTGCTGCCAGCTTGCGGACGACTTGGTAGCCCCCTACCACGGTGCCCGGGGGCAGTGGTGCCGGTTTGGGCTTTGACATAATCGAACTTTGGCCTATCGAGATCTGCAATGTCAGTGTACAGCATGACCGGCTACGCCCAAGCCGTGGTTCCTGTGGCCGAAGCTCGCGAATCGGTCGAAGCGGGCGTCGCATCAGGCGCCGCTAAGGGGGGCGCGATCAGCATCGACGTGCGTTCCGTCAACAGTCGCTTTTTGGATGTCGCTTTTAGGCTTCCCGACGAGTTCCGAGCCTTGGAGCCTGCCCTGCGCGACGTGCTCAGCAGCGGTATTCGGCGCGGCAAAGTGGAGTTGCGGCTCACGGTGGATCGATCTGCATCGGCTGATTCAGGAGCTGGTTGGCTTCAGCCCGTGCCGGCCGCACAGCTCAGCGAACTGGCGCGCATGGAGGCCTCGATCCAAAGTTGGATGCCCAACGCCGCTGCACTCAGCGTGCATGAGGTCTTGCAGTGGTGTCGCAGCACCAAGCCGGTGGTGGTGGCCGATGAGCAAGTCCTGACCGTGGCCCGCCAGTGCATCGTGCAATTGCGTGAAGCGCGCGAACGCGAAGGCGCTCGGTTGGCGGAGGTCTTGCAAGTCTGTGTGACCAAGCTGCGTGCCTTGACCCGTGAGGCCGCGCCGTTGTTGCCGCAGGTGGTGGCGCGGCAACAGGAGCGTTTTTTGGAGCGCTGGGCGCAGGCCTTGCAATCGGCTGGGGGTGCCAGTGCGGCGCCTGCTTCGCAGCAGACTTTGGCCGAAAGAGCCATGGCGGAGGCAGCCGCCTTTGCCTTGCGCATCGACGTCGCCGAAGAGCTGTCGCGACTCGGGGTGCATCTGGACGAGATCGATCGACTTTTGCGCGTGGGCGGCGAGGTTGGCAAGCGACTTGATTTCTTGATCCAAGAACTGCACCGCGAGGCCAACACGTTGGGCTCGAAGTCGGCAGCGATGGATCTGACCCGCATCTCGGTGGACATGAAGGTGCTGATCGAACAAATGCGTGAGCAGGTTCAGAACTTGGAATGACGTTGAATGGCCATGAATCACGATTACCCCGGCAACCTGTTTGTGGTGGCTGCCCCCTCGGGGGCTGGCAAATCCAGCCTCGTCAAAGCGCTGCTGGAACTTGATGCGCATCTGCAAGTCTCGATCTCGCACACCACCCGCGCACCGCGTGGGCAGGAGCAAAACGGGCGCGAGTATTGGTTCATCGACAAGGCGCAGTTCCAAGCCATGGTCGATCAGGACGGCTTTGTCGAATGGGCCCATGTGCACGGCAACCTATACGGTACGTCACGTCATGCCATCGAAGCGCGTTTGCAAGGCGGCGAAGACGTGGTGCTGGAGATTGACTGGCAAGGGGCGGTGCAGATCAAAAAATTGTTCCCCCGTGCGGTGCTGATCTTCATCTTGCCCCCGAGCTACGAAGAATTGCACCAGCGCTTGATGCGCCGGGGCGAGGATGCGGCGGAGGTGATTGAGCAGCGCATGATCAATGCCCACCACGAGGTGGCGCAGGCGCGGCACTTCGATTTTGTGGTGGTGAACGCGCTGTTTGATACCGCGCTTTTCGATCTCAAGACCATCGTTCATGCACAACGACTAAAATACTCGGCTCAGCAACGCAGCCGCAAGGTTGTGTTTGATGCCCTGCAATTGACTTGACCTGATCGTGATGGTTTGGGTCGCACTGGAGTTTGGTCATGGCCCGTATCACCGTCGAAGATTGTCTGCAAAAAATCCCCAATCGTTTCCAACTCGTGTTGGCAGCGACCTACCGTGCTCGCATGCTCAGCCAAGGCCACAGCCCCAAGATTGAGACCCGTAACAAGCCCGGCGTGACCGCTTTGCGCGAGATCGCTGCTGGCGAAGTCGGTATTGAGATGCTGCGCAAGGTTCCGACCTGAGCTGAGGCGCGGTACAGTGCGCGGATGTCTTCACGTGCCGCTGCTGTTCTGCGTCGAATGTTTTTCCCGACTTGGGGGCGGCGGGGTCCACCTGTCGTTGCCGGATCGGATGAGGCGGTCGTCCACCATGACACCGCCGCTTTGCTGGCCCAAGAGGGGGTTGCGGCTGGCCCTGCGCCAAGTGCCGCTGCGCTGAACTCCCCGGAACCGAGTGCGGCCTCCTTTGCTGCCCTGACGGGAAAATTGGGTTACCTCACCCCGGCCGATGTTGCGCGGGTGCTTGAGGCCTACAAATTTGCTGATCAAGCCCACTTGGGGCAGTTCCGCGCCAGTGGTGAGCCCTACATCACCCACCCTATTGCGGTGGCTGGTTTGTGTGCCGACTGGAAGCTGGACGACCAAGCCATCATGGCCGCTTTGATGCATGACGCCATGGAAGACTGTGGTGTCACCAAGGCTGAATTGGTGGAGCGCTTTGGTTCTCCGACCGCTGAATTGGTCGATGGCTTGACCAAACTCGATAAATTGCAGTTCTCGACCCGCGAAGAAACGCAAGCTGAGTCCTTTCGCAAGATGCTTTTGGCCATGTCACGCGATGTGCGGGTCATTCTCATCAAGTTGGCCGATCGTTTGCACAACATGCGCACGATGGACTCGATGGCGCAGCACAAGCGTGCTCGTATCGCCCGCGAGACCTCCGAGATTTACGCCCCGATTGCGCATCGACTGGGCCTGAACGCGACGTATCACGAGTTGCTGGATCTGTCTTTCCAGCACATGCAGCCGTGGCGGCATGCGGCGGTGGCGCGCGCGGTGGCGCGGGCACGCGGACATCGGCGCGACGTGGTCGATCAGGTGCGCACCGAAGTCGAAAAAGCATTGATCCAAGCGGGGGTGCCGGCGCAAGTCTACGGACGCGAGAAGACGGTGCACTCTATTTACCGCAAGATGCGCGATAAGCGGCTTAGTTTTGCCCAAGTCAGCGACATCTTCGGTTTTCGAGTGGTTGTCGAGTCCTTGCCTGATTGCTATTTGAGCTTGGGTGTCTTGCACCAGCTCTACAAGCCCATTCCCGGTCGATTCAAGGATTACATCGCCATTCCCAAGGCCAATGGCTATCAGTCATTGCATACCACCTTGGCCAGCCCGGTCGGGACGGCGGTTGAATTCCAGATTCGAACGGACGCCATGGAAGCGGTGGCCGAGGAGGGCATTGCTGCGCACTGGATGTACAAGGAGCGCGAAGCCGGAGAAGTGCCGGATGCACAGCGCCTCGGGACCTTGTGGTTGCAGTCTCTGATCGATATTCAAAACGAAACGCGCGATTCCGCCGAGTTTCTAGAGCACGTCAAGATTGATCTCTTCCCCGACTCGGTCTATGTCTTTACGCCTAAAAGCAAGATCATGGCGCTGCCGCGTGGCGCTACGCCGGTGGATTTCGCCTATGCCATTCACTCGCGTGTGGGCGACCACTGCGTGGCAGCCCATGTCAATGGCGAGCCAGTGCCGCTGCGGTATGAGCTGTCCTCGGGGGATGTGGTGGATATCGTCACGTCGTCCTCCGCTCGGCCCAATCCGGCATGGCTCAACTTTGTGCGCACCGGTCGGGCTCGCTCCAAGATTCGCCATTACCTGAAGAATATGGAGGCCGATGAGTCGTATGAACTCGGCCTCAAGTTGCTCACCCAAGCGTTGCGTGCCGAAGGCTTGACCTTGCCCCCCGAAGGCTTGGACGCTGACGATGCGTTGTGGCAAGTCTTGGTGCGCTGGAGCGGCAACCGCCATCGGCGTGAATTGCTGATCGACTTGGGGCTCGGCCGCAAGATTCCGTCGATCGTGGCCAAGCGGTTGGCTCGGTTGATGGTCGAAAAGGGCCATAAACCGGATGCCTTGACCTTGTCGATGGGCCACTTTGCCGCTGACGACGATGGCAGTGCCTTCTCTCAAGGTGCTGTGGTCATTGATGGCAGTGAAAACGCCACGGTGCAGCTTGCCCCGTGCTGTCGGCCCATTCCGGGCGATGAGATCGTCGGGTATTTGGGGCGCGGCGAAGGTTTGACGGTGCACACTGCCGAATGTTCCGTGGGCAAACGCCTGTTTGAACGTGACAACGAACGCTGGCTGGGGGTGGAGTGGGCGGATCAGCCGGTGCGGGCCTTTGAGACCGGTGTTTCGGTGCTGGTGCGCAACGGCAAGGGGGTGCTGGCCGAGGTGGCTCAAGCGGTCAGCACGGCGCAGGCTGACATCGTTCACATCGATATGGACCCCGTGACCACCGACGAGACCAGTGAGCTCAAGCTGCTGCTCTCTGTGCGCGACCGGCAACATCTGGCCGATGTCCTTCGCGTGGTGCGGCGCGGCCCCTCGGTGGTCCGGGTCCTGCGTGTCAAGCCGTGACGGGCTTGGGATAGCTGACGCGCACGATCTCCAGTCGTTCGGGTCCTGCGGGGGTCATGACCGTGACCTCATCGCCTTCGTGGGCCTTGAGCAGCGCGCGCGCAATCGGTGACACCCAGCTCACTTCGCCGGCGAGGCTATCGGCTTCATCCATCCCCTTGATCGTGACGGTGCGCTCCTCACCCCGCGCGTTGCACCAAGTGACGCTGGCCCCAAAAAAGATCTGATCACTGCCGTGATGCCGTGTGGGGTCGGTGATCTCAGCGATATCGAGTCGGCGCGTGAGGAAGTGGATACGTCGATCGATTTCCCGCAGGCGTTTCTTGCCGTAGAGATAGTCGCCGTTTTCTGAGCGGTCACCGTTCTTGGCGGCCCAAGACACGATCTCCACCACCTTGGGGCGTTCTTCGTCCAGCAGGCTCATCAGCTCGGCGCGCAGCCGGGCATAGCCCTGCGGGGTGAGGTAGTTGCGCGTCCCTTGAGGCAGGGGCGGGGAACTTTCGTCGTCGTCATTCATGCGGGGATCGGTGGGGTGGCTTTACATCGGGGTCACAAAACGCTCACAGGGCCTTCACGCACGCCCTCCAAGCTTCGGCGATGATGCCAGCTATGAATCACCGACTGCTTCTGATTGATGACGATGTTCGTCTTGCGGCCATGGTGCGCGATTATCTGGCACCCTCAGGATTCGTGGTCACGCTGGCCGCCAACTTGGCCCAAGGGCGTGACTTGCTGGGTCGCCATCCTTTTGACCTCCTCTTGCTGGACTTGATGTTGCCTGATGGCGATGGGCTCGGCTTGACGCGTGAGCTGCGTGCCGATCCGCGCTGGGCCACCTTGCCTTTGCTGATGCTGACCGCCCGGGGCGAACCGATGGACCGTATTTTGGGGCTGGAACTTGGGGCTGACGACTATTTGCCCAAACCCTTCGAGCCCCGCGAGCTGTTGGCCCGCGTCAAGGCCTTGCTGCGCCGGGCCACGCCACCGGCGCTGGACGCGGTGTTGCACTTTGGTCGTCTTGAGATTGATCCCAGTGCGCGGCAAGTGCGGGTGGATGCGCAGATTCGTGAGCTGACCAGTTGGCAGTTCGATCTGCTCTTGGTGCTGGCCCGCAGCCCGGGCCGGGTCCTGAGTCGTGACCAGATCATGGATACGCTCAAAGGCCATCCCATGGATGTGTTTGACCGCAGCATCGATGTGCATGTGTCGCGCATCCGTGCAGCCATTGAGGATGACCCGAAGGTGCCCCGACGCATCCTGACCGTGCGCGGCGCAGGCTATGTGTTTGCACGCGATCAAGATCAGGACGGCCGAGGGGGTTGAGGTCGTATGCGTCTACGCCACCTTTACCTGAATATTTATGTCACGGTGTTGCTGGTGCTGATGGTGTTTGCCTTGGTGGCCATGTTGATCGTGCGCCATCACACCGCCGCGCAACATGGTCAGATCGAACGTGCCGTGATCCACGAGCGCATGTCGGCTTGGGTGGAATTGTTGGAGCACAGCCTGCCGCCCGCTGAGGCACCGTCTGAAGATCAGGCCCAGGCGCTTTTGACCTGGGCGCAACGATTGCGCATGGGGATCGCTCTGGATGACGCTGCGGGCCATCGGTTGGCCACATCGGCGCTCTATGCGCAGCGTCAAAACGTGATGAGCAACGACGATGTGGGCCCGAGCAGCCGATTTGTGCTTTCAGATGGACGGGTTTTGTGGGTTCTGCGCGGTGGTGGGCTGCGGCCGCTGAATGGTGGTGCCGGTGAGTATGGGGGACGTGCTCGGCATTTGCCCCCGCCTGAGGAGCGCGCGTCGGTGGTGTTGGGTGGTTTGGCGCTGCTGTTCTTGGCCATCGCGGCGGGTTCTTATCCCGTCGTGCGCCGCCTGACGCGCCGCCTTGAAGCGCTGCAAAAAGGGGTTGAAGCTTTCGGGGCCGGGCATTTGGGGCAGCGGGTCAGTGTGGATGGGCGAGATGAAATTGCCGCCTTGGCCCAGAGCTTCAACTTGGCCGCCTCGCGCATCGAAGAGCTGGTGCGAGCCAACCAATCGTTGTTGGCCAATGCGAGTCACGAATTCCGCTCTCCTTTGGCCCGTTTGAAGATGGCCTTGGCCATGTTGCCGACCACGCCAGAGCACCGTCGGCCGGCCTTGCAAGCCGAGATTGATCGCGATATCGATGAACTGAACAGTTTGGTCGAAGAGGTGCTGCTGGCCAGTCGCTTGGAAGCGCGGACGGCCTTGAGTGTGGAGCGTGTTGATCTGCTCGGTTTGGCCGCTGAAGAATGCGCCCGTGTTGGTGCCGAGTTGGTGGTGGGCGCAACGCAGGCAGCGGCTCCAGAGCTGGATGGTGATGAGCGTTTATTGCGCCGTGCCTTGCGTAACTTGCTGGAGAATGGCCGGCGCTATGGCGGTGACGAGGTCAGTCTGCATCTCGAAACCAGCGCCACAGCGTTACGGCTGGCGATCTGTGACCGTGGCCCTGGGGTGCCTGAAGCTGAACGGGAACGGATCTTCGAATCCTTTTATCGCCTCCCCGGTCACACAGAAGGCGCTGGCGGCGTGGGGCTTGGCTTGAGTTTGGTGCGTCAGATCGCGCAGCGGCACAAGGGCTCGGTGTGCTGTGAAGCGCGTGAGGGCGGCGGCAGCTGCTTTGTGCTCACGCTACCACTTCATCCTGTGACGGGCTCCGAGCCCGTTCGGCATAACGGTTAAAGCGCCAAGCGGTTTGTTCGTGGATGATCCGGTGCCAGACGGCACGTTTTTCGAACGGATCCATGACGGTCCAATCTTGGATCTCATCGAAACTGCGGCCACAGCCCTTGCAGACCGCGTCGCCTTGCGTGGTTGAGCAAATGGCGATGCAGGGCGCATCCGGGGTGGTCGCATACCAAGCCAGCCAAGCCGACAAGGCGGTGGGCTTCAGTCGGGTTTGAGGCAGGTGGGTGTGCCGACGGTAGACCATGTCGGCGTAGATCTCCGCCAACGCCAGCACCTCATCGCAAGCGATCAAGCCATCCTGAGAAGGGCGGCGCTCACGCCACCAATTGATGGCAGCTTCAAGATCTTGAATGTGCAGGCCGGGCATGAGGCGTGAGGGTGCTTTTTGGAAGCTCGGCATTGTAGGCAACATGACGCTAAGACCTGCTTATGGGGACGGGTGGCCCCAGTGGCTACACTCGCGGCCCGATGAAAACAATTGTGATGCTCATTTCTGGGCGAGGCAGCAACATGCAAGCCATCGCCACGGCCCTTGCTGCCGAGCGCTGGCCAGCGCGTATCGCCGCCGTGATCAGTCATCGCCCACATGCTGGGGGGCTGGACTGGGCGCGCGAGCAAGGTCTCCATACCGTCGTGATCGACCACACCGGTTTTGCCAACCGGGAGGCTTTTGATGCCGCCTTGGCGGCTGAAATCGATCGTTACGATCCCGATCTGGTGGTTTTGGCCGGCTTTATGCGCATCCTGACCGAGGGTTTTGTGCGGCATTTTGAGGGCCGTTTGATGAATATCCACCCCTCGTTGTTGCCGGCCTTTGCGGGCTTGCATACCCATCAAAGAGCCTTGGATGCCGGCTGCAAAGTGGCGGGGGCCACGGTGCATTTCGTGACGCCAACGCTCGATCATGGGCCGGTGGTGATTCAAGCCGCAGTGCCTGTCTTGCCGGGTGATGATGAAGCCCGTCTGGCTGCGCGCGTGCTGGCCTGTGAACATGTGGTGTACCCGCGTGCCGTGCGCTGGTTTTTAGCCGATGAACTCCGCCTTGAGCCGGAGGGCCGCGTACGGCACCAGCATGGGGAGCCGCAGTGGCTCTGGGCCGCACCCTGAGTGATGATCGCCCTTGTTTTTGCTATTTTTCCGCCCTTGGAGTCCTGAATATGAACCCGAAAGCCTTGCTTGATCTGGCTGTTGATCTCTTGCGCGAGGTCTTGCGTTTCGAGATCCCGGCCGATGCCGTGGTGTCGGCTTTTTTCCGTCAATACCGCACGTTGGGCTCGCGTGAGCGTCATGCTCTGGCTGAAACCGTTTACGCCTTGCTGCGTGAACGCCTGCTGTGGCAGAACATGGCGCAGTCGGGCTTTGGCCCGTTGGAGCGCCGGTTGGTGATCTTGGCTTGGGCGGGTCAGGAGGCTTTTTTGCGGGCCGCACTCACGCCCGACGAGCTGCGTTGGCTTGAATCGACCCGTGATATGGACCGCTCCACCTTGCCGGAGCGCCTGCGCCACAACCTGCCGGATTGGTTGGCCCAAGCGCTTAAACCCGCCTTGGGCGACGATTTCTGGCCGCTGGTGGAAAGTCTGAATCGGCCTGCTGGGCTGGATTTGCGCGTCAACACCCAAAAAGCCAAGCGCGAAGACATTCAAGCCACGCTGGCAGCGGCCGGCATCGAAACGCACCCCACGCCGCATTCGCCTTGGGGTTTGCGCACTGTGAGCAAGCCCGCGCTCTACAAAATGGATTGCTTTGTCTCCGGACAGATCGAAGTGCAGGACGAAGGCAGCCAGTTGCTGGCGCTGCTGACCGAAGCGAAACGCTCAGAGATGGTGGTTGATTTCTGTGCTGGCGCGGGCGGCAAGACCTTGGCGCTCGGCGCCATGATGCGCAACACTGGGCGGCTCTATGCCTTCGATGTGTCGGCCTATCGACTGGATGCCTTGAAGCCGCGTCTGGCGCGCAGTGGCCTGTCGAATGTCTACCCGGCGGGCATTTCGCACGAGCGCGATGAGCGTGTCAAACGCCTGAGCGGCAAGATCGACCGGGTGTTGGTGGATGCGCCGTGTTCGGGTTTGGGCACCTTGCGCCGCAATCCCGACATGAAGTGGCGGCAGTCCCCGGCAGCGGTTGAAGAGCTGGTGCTCAAGCAAAAGGCCATTTTGCACAGCGCGGCACGTCTGCTCAAGCCGGGCGGCCGCTTGGTTTACGCCACGTGCAGCCTACTGACTGCTGAAAACGAGGATGTCGCGCGCGCCTTCACGGCCGAACACGATGAATTCACCGTGGTGCCGGTGGCCGACATCTTGACACGCCAGAAAGTGGCGGCGGCGGCTGATCTATGCCAAGACGAGTTCCTGCGCTTGTGGCCCCATCGGCACGGCACCGACGGGTTCTTTGCCGCAGCGTGGGAACGACGTTAAGTTGGTCTGAACGTGACTGCCTTAAAATGATGCAATCGTTTTCCCCTCGCCCTTGAAAGCCTTTCATGCCTGAAATTTCTCAGATCGGCGGTGCCTTGCTTGATGGGATGGCCCATGGCCTCCTGCATGCCAGCGTCTGGCAGATCATCCTTTGCACCCTTGCTTTTACGCATCTGACGATTGCAGCCGTGACGATTTTCTTGCACCGAGCGCAAGCGCATCGGGCGCTTGATTTGGGCCCGGTTCCATCGCATGTGTTTCGCTTCTGGCTGTGGATGACCTCGGGCATGGTGACCAAGGAGTGGGTGTCGATCCATCGTAAGCATCACGCCAAGTGCGAAACGATGGACGATCCGCACAGCCCGGTGGCGCGTGGCATCAAGAAGGTTTTGCTCGAAGGCAGTGAGTTGTACCGTGCCGAGGCCAAGAACCAAGAAACGCTCAAGAAGTACGGCCACAACACGCCCAATGACTGGCTGGAGCGCCATCTCTACGCCAAGCATTCCAAGATGGGCGTGGTGTTGATGTTGCTGATCGACGTGCTGCTCTTTGGCGCAGCGGGTGTGACCGTCTGGGCGGTGCAGATGCTTTGGATTCCGGTCACGGCGGCCGGCATCATCAATGGCATCGGCCACTATTGGGGCTATCGCAATTTCGAGGCGGTGGACGCTTCGACGAATGTCCTTCCTTGGGGCATCATCATCGGCGGTGAAGAGCTGCACAACAACCATCACACCTATCCGACCTCGGCCAAGTTGTCGGTCAAGCCTTTTGAGTTCGACATCGGTTGGGGCTACATCCGCATGTTTGAGCTGCTTGGTTGGGCGAAGGTGCGCAAGACGGCCCCACAGATGATGCTGGGTGAGCTCAAGCCGGTGGCGGATGGCTCGACCTTGGAAGCCATCATCGCCAATCGCTACGAAGTCATGGCCAGCTACGCGGCTGAATTGCGTCGCGCCTGTACGGCGGAAATGGCGCGGTTGAAGGCGCAGGGCGAGGTGAATTCGCAGCGCTGGGCTGAGATGCGCATGGCCAAGCGTTGGTTGCATCGCGATATCGAGAAAATCCCCACCGATTTACGCGCCTTGGTTGAAAAAGCCAAGAGTCAAAGCGAAATCCTGACCGAGTTGGTGGCGATGCGCGAAGAGTTGCGGCAGCTGTGGACCAAGACCAATGTCTCCGCCGATCAACTGGTGGCGGATCTTCAGGTGTGGTGCAAGAAGGCCGAAGACAGTGGTATCGCTGCCTTGCAACGCTTTGCCGCACAGTTAAAGTCAGTGCAGCTCAGCTAGGCGCAGCGCAGAGTCGTCGGCCTTTGCATGCAAAGGAATCAAGGCATCGGTTTCGGTGCCTTTTTTCATGGCTTTCTCATCCTCCAAGCAGAGGTGATGCAGCCACAAAACCTCCCGGAATGGGGCCAGGTCCAAGGGTGCTACCGAGCCGTCCTTGGTCAATAGCAGCTTGGCCAGCGCCAAGGGTCGGTCGGGTTGTTGCCATGCGCTCACGAGCTGTTGGGCCATCGATGCAGGCATCTCTTCTTCGCCGCTGGTTGTGTCCGTGATGCGTACGTTGTAGAGCGCTTCCAGTTGTGAAGCAACCCGTGCACGGTTCATGGGTTGTTGAAGCGCCTCGTAGCCATCAAGGAGGCGCAGCAGGACATCGGCTGATTTACTGCGACGGATTTGCAAGGTATTTTCCAAAACGGCCAGCGTTGCGCCCAAGTAACCCTCGGCGGCAGCCTGATCCAAGGTGCTGATGGGAACATCCAGTTCGGGTTCATCCAAGGAGGGCTCGCCACCGTATGTCGTTGGCCAAAGCAGATGCGTGGTGGCCGGCGCTTCAGGTGATGCGACGACCCGTTCTGCCGGTGGCTGCGTTTGGGCGCGGAGGATGGTGGTGGGGGGGATCGCGGGGATCTCTTCAGGGTCGGGGGCGTGAGATTGCCGAGGCGTGTGACGCGGCCGGTACAGGAACCATGAGCTGCCACAGGCCAGCAGCATCACGCTGCCCAGCCACCACCATGATGTTTGTGGGGGCGGCGCAGTGACCTGTGGTGATGCTTCTGTCGAGGATGGTTCAGTCGTGGGTGGGGCTGCGGTGTCAGGCGCGTGCTCGCTCATGGGGGGATGATCACGAGGAAGAGCCTGTTCGTCCAGGCGGGCCTCGAGGGCCGCGACCACTCGGATCAGGTGTTGATGGCTGCGCTGAAGATTGGCCACATCGGCCACCGTGAGCAGTGGGGTGGGCGTGGTCGTTGGTGGTGACAGAGCGGCTGTGGGCGCTTTGGGGGCCACGTGTCGGTGGGCAGGCTTGGTGGGCCGCTGAGGTCTCACGGAATGTTGTGGGATGGGGGGCGCGGCGGCAGAAGGAGGGTTGACCAGCAGCGTGAATTCGCGTGTCAACGGTGAGCCACAGTGCAGGCTGAGGCGACCTTGCACCCAAGGCTCGGCGAGAGGGTGCCGACTTTGCAGTCGTAGTTGAATGACGGCATCTGATGCCACGCCCTGAAGCTGTGCCCGTTGAACATGAAGCTCCTCTGCCAAGGAGGCTTCACCCTGATAAATCTGGATCTGAACACAGTCCGAATTCAGTGCTTGGTGGGGGAGGATGTCGCCGAAACGCACCCGAAGCTCAAGCGCTAAGGGCTGTCCCATGAAGAGATGTGTTTGGGTGAATTCGATCGACTGGGCTGGAGCCGATGTTGATGCGCACACGCACAAGGCCATGCTTGTCACCATGCGCTGCCAAGAAGCGGTTGCCACGGTAGCCTCCCCACCGACGTTCATTTTGTTGAACATCACTGTAGGGCAGGTGTGTTATCCGGGTGAATGTGTGGCGGATAGCAGTGATTCAGACATGGAAAAACCCGCCAACAGCGGAACCGTGGCGGGTTTTCGTGCGCGGAAGCGATTTACTTCAGCTTGATCTCTTTGTAGATCACGTGCTTACGTGCCTTCGGATCAAACTTCGAGAATTCCAGCTTTCCGGGCGTGGTCTTCTTGTTTTTGGTCGTGGTGTAGAAATGCCCGGTTCCAGCAGTGGATTCGAGCTTGATTTTTTCGCGAGCGCCTTTGGCCATGATCTGTTCCTCAGTTCAACGTGGTTGACGTTCGATCACAGATCGCCACGGGCACGCATGTCGGCCACGACTTGGTCGATACCGACCTTGTCGATCAGACGCAGGGCAGCGTTGCTGATCCGCAGACGAATCCAGCGGTTTTCGTTCTCAAGAAAGAAGCGGCGGTACTGCAAGTTCGGCAGAAAACGACGCTTCGTTTTGTTGTTGGCGTGGGAAACGTTGTTGCCCACCATCGGGCGCTTGCCCGTGACTTGACAGACGCGTGCCATGACGCTTCTCCAGGGTTGGTTCATAACGACAGGCAGAGCAAGCAGGACTCTGACAAATACGCTTTGTCAGGCTTTTGCTTGATGACTGTCTCCTCGGGCAAAGAGCTGAACGCCCTTCACCCGGCGAGCCGATTTACGGCAAAACGGAGATTATAGCCTGCGCCGCGAACGTGGTACAGCAATCAGTGATTGCCGCTTTGTTCCAAGAAGCGTTGAGCGTCCAAAGCGGCCATGCAACCGGTGCCGGCCGAGGTGATGGCCTGACGGTAAATGTGGTCTTGAACGTCGCCGGCTGCAAAGACGCCGTCAACGCTGGTCATGGTGGCAAAGCCGTCTTGACCGCCGCGAGTGACGATGTAGCCGTCCTTCATGGCCAGTTGACCTTGGAAGATGTCGGTGTTCGGGTGATGGCCGATGGCGATGAAGCAACCCTTCAGGGCCAGCTCCTTGGTGACACTGTCGTTGTCCTTGAGGCGCACGCCAGTGACACCCGATTCATCGCCCAAGACTTCGTCGAGGTTGTTGAACAGATGCAGTTCAATCTTGCCCGCTGCAACTTTCTCCATGACTTTCTCAATCATGATGGCTTCAGCGCGGAACTTGTCCCGGCGGTGAATCAGATGCACCTTGCTGGCGATGTTGGACAGATAGAGCGCTTCTTCCACGGCCGTGTTGCCGCCGCCGACCACGGCCACAACGTCACCCCGATAGAAAAAGCCATCGCATGTCGCGCAGCCGCTCACGCCCCGTCCCATGAAGGCTTGTTCCGAGGCCAGGCCCAAGTACTTGGCGGAGGCCCCGGTGGCAATGATCAAGGCATCGCAGGTGTAGCTACCGTTATCGCCTTGGAGTCGGAAGGGACGTTGCGACAGATCCACCTTGTTGATGTGGTCCGCGATCATTTCGGTGTTGAAACGTTCGGCGTGCTGCTGAAAACGCTGCATCAAATCCGGACCTTGCACGCCATGCACATCGGCCGGCCAATTGTCCACTTCCGTGGTCGTCATCAATTGACCCCCTTGGGCCATGCCGGTGACGATGACCGGGTTAAGACTGGCTCGGGCTGCATAGATGGCGGCCGAGTATCCAGCTGGGCCGGAGCCCAGAATCAGAACGTTGGAATGTTTGGTGGTGTTGCTCATCAGGCGTGCTCGGATGTAACAGGGCTGTCTGAGAGCATACAAGCCTGTTCAAGGCGCTCATGCTTCGGTTAGAGTGCCGTCGCGTCGTATGCTCTCAGGAGTGTGAAAATGTGACGTAACAGATGACTAAACATCGTCTGAATCGATCTCATTTGCCACAGGTGATTGTAGAAACGGGGCCTTGGTTTGAACGGTGTTTTTTTGTTGTCCGTTCCTTACGAATAACTTGGTGAAATAGAGGAGTTCACGATGGCGATGCTTTCCAATCTTGATCTGATCCGGCGAGTGCCGCTGTTTTCGATGCTGACCAACGAGCAGGCACAAGTGATTGCCGATGGGGTGGTCAAGCGTCGGTTTCGGCGGGGTGAGCTGATCGTTGAGCAGGGCAGGAAGTCGGATGCGCTGTTCATTCTCCTCTCGGGTCGGGCTCGGGTCGTCACTTCTGACTCGCGAGGCCGAGAAGTCATCTTGGCAGTCTTCGAGGCGGGCGACCATTTTGGTGAAATGAGCCTGATCGACAACGAGCCGCATTCAGCCACGGTGCGGGCCGAAGTTCAAACCGATGCGCTTGTGTTGGGGCGCTCCGAATTCAGCATCTGCTTGCCTGAAGCCTCCAGCTTGGCTTATGCGGTGCTGCGCGGCATGGTGGTGCGACTGCGTAACGCCGACCGCCAGATCGAATCGCTGGCGTTGCTTGACGTCTACGGTCGTGTGGCTCGCGCACTTCTTGACATGGCGCAGGAAGAAAACGGCCAGCGCACCATCCGTGGCAAGGTCTCGCGCCAAGATCTGGCCAAGGTGGTCGGTGCTTCGCGCGAGATGGTCAGCCGGGTCATGAAGGATCTCGAAGAGCGTGGTCTGATTGAAACCCAAGAAAACGGCTGGGTTGTTTTGACTGAGCGGTTGACGACGCAGTGATGTTTGCGCAAATCGGTGCCCGGCCGTCTGAGGGGCGCTGGAAGATCCAGCTGCGTGTTTTCTGTTTGGGGCTGTTTTGGCTGGTTTGGGTGTTGGCTCTGTTGAGTTTCCACCCGGGCGATGCTGCATTCTCAACTTCTGGTGATGGTGCACTGGTGCGTAATCGCGCCGGTGTGCTTGGTGCTTGGCTCTCGGACCTCTCTTACGTGGCGTGGGGCTATTCGGCGTGGTGGATCGTGCTGTTTGTGTTGCGGGTCTGGTTGATCCAAGTGGCACGTTTGGTTCGGCATGATCTGGAACCCGAACCCGCGCCGCCGGCCTTGCTCAAGTCGGGTTTATCGATCAGCCAGCGCTTGCTGGGCTTGGCGGTCTTGTTGCTGGCCAGCACCGCCTTGGAATGGACGCGGCTTTACCAGTTTGAACCCAGTTTGGCGGGCGCTCAGGCCGGGGGGGCGCTGGGTGCAACCCTGGGTCCATGGAGCATGGTGTGGTTCGGCTTTTTGGGCAGTGGGGTGCTTTGGATCGCACTGGGTATGGCCGGTATGGCCTATGCCTTTGGTTTTTCTTGGCTGGCGGTGGCTGAGCTGATTGGTGCCAATCTGGAGCGCCTGCGCACCCGTCAGCAACTGCGCAAAGAGCAAGCGGAGGATGTGCGCATTGGTGAGCAGGCCTTCCGTGCTCGCGAGCGAGAGGTGGATCAAGAGCGTCAAGCCGTGCCCGCACGCCCCGCCGATCCAGCCAAGTCGGGGCGGATTGAGCCCGGAATCGGTCCTGACGATGCCTTGGCCTTGAAGTCCAAGCGCACCCGTGAACCGAGTTTTGAGCCGCTGGCGAACGAAAAAATCGCATCCCCTGCATCCCTCGTTTCTCCCGTCTCCCCAGACCCGCACACCGGCGAGATTTTGGAGGCACCAAATCAGGCCGTTGACCTTGAGCCCGCAACCCTGCTGATGCCGGCGGGTGCGCTGCCGCCGATGCCAAGCTGGACGTCGCCCCCAGCGGTGGCCCCCAACGCGCCCTTGCCGGACTGGGTGCTGCCCATGGCCGACCAAGTGGGACGTCATTCGACCTTGCCCAAGCTGGATTTGCTGGACGTGCCGTCGAACAAGGTGGAGTCGGTACCGCAAGAGTCGCTCGACATGACCTCAAGGCTGATCGAGAAAAAGCTCAGCGACTTTGGCGTCGAGGTGCGCGTCACCTTGGCCCAACCGGGGCCCGTGATCACGCGCTACGAGATTGAGCCCGCCACCGGCGTCAAAGGCTCCCAAGTGGTGGGCTTGGCCAAGGATTTGGCACGCTCACTGAGCCTCACCTCGATCCGGGTGGTGGAGACCATTCCCGGCAAGATTTGCATGGCGCTGGAGTTGCCCAATCTGCGCCGACAAACCATCCGCTTGTCCGAAATTGTGGGCTCTGAGGCCTACGGCAAATCAGCCTCGCACCTCACCTTGGTCCTGGGCAAAGACATCGTGGGACAGCCCGTGGTGGCTGACTTGGCGCGCATGCCGCACTTGCTGGTGGCCGGCACCACCGGCTCGGGCAAGTCGGTGGGCATCAACGCGATGATCTTGTCGCTGCTCTACAAGTCGAGCCCGCGCGAAGTGCGCCTGATCTTGATCGACCCGAAGATGCTTGAAATGAGTGTCTACGAAGGCATCGGTCATTTGCTGGCGCCGGTCGTGACCGACATGAAGCAAGCGGCCAACGCGCTCAACTGGTGTGTGGCCGAGATGGAGCGTCGCTATCGGCTCATGAGCCGTTTGGGCGTGCGCAATCTGGCGGGCTACAACAAGAAGATCGTTGATACCAAAGAGCGCGGCGAGTCGATCGCCAACCCCTTCAGCCTGACCCCTGAGCAGCCCGAGCCCTTGGAAGAGTTGCCCCATGTGGTGGTGGTGATCGACGAGTTGGCCGACTTGATGATGGTGGTTGGCAAGAAGATCGAAGAGCTGATCGCCCGCTTGGCCCAAAAGGCCCGCGCTGCGGGGATCCACCTCATCTTGGCCACCCAGCGACCCAGCGTGGACGTGATCACCGGCCTGATCAAGGCCAACATCCCGACGCGCATTGCATTCCAAGTCAGCAGCAAGATCGACAGCCGCACCATCCTTGATCAGATGGGCGCTGAAGCCTTGCTGGGGCAGGGCGACATGCTTTACCTCGCGCCCGGTACCGGCTTGCCGGTGCGGGTCCACGGCGCGTTTGTCAGTGACGAAGAGGTGCACCGCGTGGTGAGCGCCCTGCGCGCCCAAGGCGAGCCGAACTACATCGAAGGCATCTTGGAGGGCGGCACGCTCGACAACGAAGCCGGGGGTGGTTCGGCCGGTGAGGGCGCTCAAGGCGGTGACGGCGAGGCCGATCCGATGTACGACCAAGCGGTGGCGATCGTCATGCAGCATCGGCGTGCGTCGATCTCGCTGGTGCAGCGTCACTTGCGCATCGGCTACAACCGGGCAGCGCGCTTGCTGGAACAGATGGAAAAATCGGGTCTGGTCTCCGGCATGGCCACCAACGGCAACCGCGATCTGCTGGTGCCGGCCAAGGCTGATGATTAAGCCGACGATTGAGCCGATGACTGAGCCGATGACGGGGATGGGCATGAACTTCAAAACGGTGGTTTGGGCGCTGGGCTTGAGCCTCAGTAGCCTTGGCGCATGGGCCGGCGGTGGTGATGCGGTCGAGGCGCTCAAAGCCTTTGGGCGTGATGTGCATGCCGCGCGCGCCAACTTTGTGCAAGTGGTGACCGCGCCGGACGGCAGCAAGAAGAAAAGCTCCGCCGGCACCTTCGAGTTCCAGCGGCCGAACCGCTTCCGCTTCGACTACACCCGGCCCTACGAGCAGCTGATCGTGGCCGACGGCAAGCAGGTTTGGCTCTTTGACGCCGACCTCAACCAAGTCACGGTGCGCGCTTTTGACACCGCTTTGGGGGCCACCCCGGCGGCGGTGCTGGCGGGCTCGGGCATCGAGCGCGATTTCACCTTGCAAGCCGAGCCCGATCTGGACGGCGTGCAGTGGGTGCGTGCCACGCCCAAGGTGAGCGAAGGCTCGATCCGCAACCTGCGCATCGGCTTCAAGGCCGGGGCGCTGGTGGCCATGGACATCGCCGACGCCTTTGGGCAGCACTCGCGGCTCGATTTCAGTCGCGTCGAAACCAATCCGACGCTCAGCCCGCAGCGTTTCCAGTGGACACCGCCCAAGGGCGTGGACGTGCTCAAGCAGTGAACCCGGCGGTGCAGCCTCTAAGCCACGGTGGTCACCATGCTGGTAGCAGCAGCGTGCCGCTGGCCGAGCGGCTGCGGCCGCAGTCGCTGGATGAGGTGATCGGTCAGCCTGATTTGCTCGGGCCGGCCAAGCCCCTACGGGTCGCGTTCGAGACCGGCCAGCTTTCTTCCATGATCCTTTGGGGGCCGCCCGGGGTGGGCAAAACCACCTTGGCACGCCTGACCGCCCAAGCCTGTGGGGCCGAGATGATCGCCATCTCCGCCGTGCTGGGCGGGGTCAAAGAGATCCGCGAAGCGGTTGAACAGGCGCGGCTTTGGCAAGCCCAAGGTCGGCGCAGCATCGTGTTTGTCGATGAGGTGCATCGCTTCAACAAGTCGCAGCAAGACGCCTTCTTGCCGCATGTCGAAGCGGGGCTTTTTACCTTCATCGGTGCCACCACCGAGAACCCATCCTTCGAGCTTAATTCGGCCTTGCTGTCGCGGGCCACCGTGCATGTGCTTCAACCGATTGGTGCGACCGATCTGGCCGCTTTGCTCGAACGGGGCCGCCAAGCCTTGGCTGCACCGCCTTTGAGCCCTGAGGCTGTTGAGCAGTTGGTGGCCTACGCCGACGGCGATGCGCGGCGCTTGCTCAACGCGTTTGAAAGCGTCGCCCGCGTGGCCGGCCCGGCGGCGGAGGTGATCGACGCCGCTTTGCTGGAGCGCGCTTTGGGGGCGCAGTTGCGTCGCTATGACAAGGGCGGCGACGTCTTCTTTGACAGCATCTCCGCCCTGCACAAATCGGTGCGTGGCAGCAACCCGGACGCCGCGCTCTACTGGTTCATGCGCATGCTCGACGGCGGCGCCGACCCGCGCTACATCGGCCGCCGCTTGGTGCGCATGGCCAGCGAGGACATCGGCTTGGCCGACCCGCGCGCCTTGCGCTTGGTGCTCGACGCCTTGGAAGCCTACGAGCGTCTTGGCTCGCCCGAGGGCGATTTGAGCCTGGCCCAAGCGGTGATCTATCTGGCGGTGGCCCCCAAGTCCAACGCGGTCTACAACGCCTTCAAGGCCGCCCAACGCACGGTCCAACAAGCGGGCAGTGCGCCCGTGCCCATGCATTTGCGCAACGCCCCCACGGCGCTGATGCAAGCGCTGGGCGCGGGCCAGGCTTATCGCTACGCCCACGACGAGCCCGACGCCTTCGCCGCTGGGGTGGCGTATTTCCCCGATCGCATGGACCCCGCCACCCAGTACTACGTCCCCGTGCCTCGCGGTCTGGAAATCCGCATCGGCGACAAACTCGCCGACCTGCGCCAGCGCGACGCAGCGGCACGGCGGGGCAAGCCGGGTGGCACGTGAAGGTGGCTTACACTGAGGCTCCCAAGGCGCGAGACCCTCACCCATTCGCCGAGCGGACAGGGAAACCTGTGTGGAGCGGGCTGCGACCCGTCACGCTTTGGGCTTTAACGCACGGTGTACCCGTGCGTTTTCGTTTTCAGGTTGCACCACGCCCATCGTCAACACGGCGCTGTAGCGCGTTCCTCTTCTGACGTGGTTGAAATGCACGACAGCCTTCCCGACATGACCTTCAACGCCCGCGTCAAAAAACGCGATCACGCCACCATGTGAGGCATCGAATGCCCACCGGGCTGTTGCCAGTACGGTGGGCAGGTTGAGCACAACCTGTGTCGGCACGGCGGCATTATCGAGTCCCACAACAGGCGCTGGAACCTCATGCTTCCACCGCCCTACAATCCGCGCCGGTTTGAACGGGGCCTCACAGCGTGGATATTTTTGTACAGCAGCTCATCAACGGCTTGGTGCTTGGCAGCTTGTATGCGCTGGTGGCGCTGGGCTACACCATGGTCTATGGCATCTTGGGGTTGATCAATTTTGCCCATGGCGAGGTGCTGATGGTGGGCGCGATGGTGAGTTGGTCGGTGGTGTCGATGGCTCAAGACGCGGGGTGGGATCTGCCTGGGTGGGTGTTGCTGGGCGGCTCGATGCTGGTGTCGATGGCGGTTTGCGCGCTGCTCAACGTGGCCATTGAGCGTTTGGTGTATCGGCCGCTGCGCAATGCACCGCGCTTGGCCCCGCTCATCACCGCCATGGGCGTGTCGATGGCGCTGCAAACCTTGGCCATGATCCTCTGGAAACCCTCGCCCAAGCCGTATCCGCAATTGCTGTCGGACGAGACGTTGAGCCTGTGGGTGGATGGCCCGGTGATCACGCCGACGCAAATCCTCATTTTGGGGGTGACGCTGCTGTTGCTGGCCGGGCTGTCGTGGTTGGTGCATCGCACCCGCTTGGGCCGGGCCATGCGCGCTACCGCTGAGAACCCGCAGGTGGCGGCCTTGATGGGGGTGCGGCCCAACCAGATCATCGCCATCACCTTCGGGCTGGGCGCGCTGCTGGCGGCGGTGGCGGGGGTGATGTGGGCGGCCAATTACGGCATGGTGCAGCACTCGATGGGCTTTTTGCCGGGGCTCAAGGCCTTCACGGCGGCGGTGCTGGGTGGGATCGGCAACCTCACCGGCGCGATGGTCGGCGGGGTGTTGCTTGGGCTGATCGAGGCTTTGGGCGCGGGCTATTTGGGGCAGTGGACCGGGGGGCTTTTGGGCAGCAACTATGTCGATATCTTTGCCTTCAGCGTGTTGATCTTGGTGCTGACCCTGCGGCCTTCGGGCTTGATGGGTGAGCGCAGCGCCGACCGGGCCTGAGGCGGCGGCGGAGTTTTTTCCATGGCGATGTCGATGAAACCTTCTCAACGTTTGGGCGTGGCCTTGCTGGCTGCGGCGGGTTTGGTGGCCGTGCCCTTTTTGGTCGAACTGATGGGGCAGGGCTGGGTGCGGATCTTGGCGCTGGCGCTGCTCTATGTGCTGCTGGCGCTGGGCCTGAACATCGTGGTCGGCTACGCCGGGCTGCTTGATCTGGGCTACGTCGCTTTCTATGCCATCGGGGCTTATGTGGCGGCGCTGCTGGCCTCGCCGCACTTGAGCGACAACGTGCCCTCGCTCCACGACGTCTTTCCCGGGGGGCTGCATGTGCCGATCTGGCTGATCCTGCCGCTGGCTGCTGCGCTGGCGGCCTTGGCCGGCATCGTGCTGGGCGCACCGACCCTCAAGCTGCGCGGCGACTACTTGGCCATCGTCACCTTGGGTTTTGGCGAAATCATTCGGGTCTTTTTGAACAACTTGGAGCAACCGATCAACCTGACCAACGGCCCGCGCGGCATCAGTCAGATCGATCCGATCCGCTTGGGGCCGCTGGATTTCAGCCAGCCGCTATCTCTATCGCTATCGTTGGGCGGGGTCACCTTGGCCCCGGTGACGCTCTATCTGTATGCCTTTTTGCTCTTGGTGGTTGGGGCGGTGATCCTGTGCCACCGGCTGGAGCATTCGCGCATCGGCCGGGCTTGGATGGCGATCCGTGAAGATGAAATCGCCGCCCGCGCCATGGGCCTGAACACCCGCAACCTCAAGCTGCTGGCCTTTGGCATGGGGGCCACTTTTGGTGGCGTTTCGGGGGTGCTGTTTGGCGCTTTTCAAGGCTTCGTCTCGCCCGAGTCGTTCTCGCTGATGGAGTCGGTGATGATCGTGGCGATGGTGGTGCTGGGCGGCATCGGCCACTTGCCGGGCGTCATCCTTGGGGCGTTGCTGCTGGCGATCTTGCCCGAGGCGCTGCGTTACGTGGCCGGTGATCTGCGCGCTTGGACCGACGGCCGCATCGACGCCTCCATCCTGCGCCAGCTCCTGATCGCCGCCACCATGATCGGCGTGATGCTCTGGCGTCCACGGGGGCTGTGGCCTGCGCCCGAACACGGTCGTGCCGCCCCGCAGGTGCTGTCATGACGCCCCTCGTGATGACGCCCCCCGTGCTGCAAGTCCGTGGTGCGGCCAAACGATTTGGCGGGGTTCAGGCCTTGGAAGGCGTGGATCTGAGCATCCAGCTAGGCGAGGTGCATGGCTTGATCGGCCCGAACGGCGCGGGCAAAACGACCTTTTTCAACGTCATCACCGGGCTTTATCGGCCCGATGCGGGCCAGTTTGCGTTGGGCGGCAAGCCCTATGAGCCGACGGCGGTGCATCAGGTGGCGCAGGCGGGTTTGGCGCGCACGTTCCAAAACATCCGGCTGTTTGCCGAGATGACCGCGCTGGAAAACGTCTCGGTGGCGCGCCACTGCCGTACGCATGTCGGCGTGTGGGGCGCGTTGCTGCGCACCCGGGCTTTTCGCGCCGAGGAAGCCGCTATTCGTGAGCGCGCGCGCGCTTTGCTGGCGCACGTGGGCATCGAGCATCTGGCTGATTACAAAGCCCGCACCTTGAGTTACGGCGATCAGCGGCGGCTGGAGATTGCCCGCGCTCTGGCCACCGAGCCGCTTTTGCTGGCGCTGGACGAGCCCGCCGCAGGCATGAACGCCACCGAAAAAGTCGTGCTGCGCCAGTTGATCGACACCATCCGCCGCGATGGCTGCACCGTCTTGCTGATCGAGCACGACGTCAAACTGGTGATGGGCCTGTGTGACCGGGTCACGGTGCTCGATCAAGGCCGACGCATCGCCGCAGGCACCCCGCAAGAGGTGCAACGCGACCCGGCGGTGATCGCCGCTTACTTGGGGCCCGCCCGATGACCACCGCTTTGTTGAATGTGCGCGATCTCAAGCTGGCGTATGGCGGCATCCAAGCCGTCAAGGGCGTGTCGTTCACGGTCCACGCCGGTGAGCTGGTGTGCCTGATCGGTGCGAACGGTGCGGGCAAGAGCAGCACGCTCAAGGCGATCACCGCGCTGCACCCGCTGGCGGATGGCGAGGTGCGCTGGCAAGGTCGCAGTCTGGCCGGGCAGGGCGCTTGGGATCTGGCCCGCCAAGGCTTGGTGATGGTGCCCGAGGGGCGTGGCACCCTGACGCGCATGAGCATCGCCGAGAACCTCGCCATGGGCGCGTACCTGCGCCGCGACACCGCCCAGATCAACGCTGATCTTGAGCGCGTCTACACGCTCTTTCCGCGCCTCAAAGAGCGCCGCAGCCAACTGGCGGGCACCTTGAGCGGCGGTGAA
Organism: Leptothrix ochracea; assembly: GCF_041083635.1. GTDB lineage: Bacteria > Pseudomonadota > Gammaproteobacteria > Burkholderiales > Burkholderiaceae_C > Sphaerotilus > Sphaerotilus ochraceus. The sequence continues at coordinate 20,465 of NZ_JBFPHB010000023.1, read as the reverse complement.
CAACAGATGCTGGTCATGGGCCGCGCCTTGATGGCCCGCCCCACCTTGCTCCTGCTCGACGAGCCCTCCATGGGCCTGGCCCCGCAAATGGTCGATGCCATCTTCGAGCTGATCGCCCAGATCCACCGCGAAGGCGTGACCATCCTCCTCGTCGAACAAAACGCCAGCCGCGCCTTGCACCTCGCCTCACGCGGCTACGTCATGGACTCCGGCCTCATCACCCTCACCGGCTCCGCCTCCACCCTCCTCAACGACCCAGCGGTGCAGGCGGCGTATTTAGGGGGTGAGGATTCCTCCCTCCGTTCGGGCTGATCTTGATTTCTCCGCTGACCGCCCTCATCTTGAGCATTCAAGCCGGCCGAGGGGTTGGCTTTGATGGAGACGAATGTGATGAAACACGGTTGGCGTTCTGGCGTGCGTTCGGTGCTGGGTGGGGCCTTGATCGCGGCGGCGATGGCGGGTGCAGCGACGGGCGCTTGGGCTTTGCCAAAGGTTGAAGAGGTGGCGGCTGAAGTGCATGCCGGCCATTACGACCGGGCCGAAGTGATGATGCGTGACGTGCTGGAGGCCAAGCCCAAAAGCGCGCGGGCGCATTACCTTTATGCCGAAATCTTGGCGCACAACGGGCGGATGGATGAGGCGCGTCGGCATGCCGATCAGGCGGCCCAGCTGGATCCGGCGCTCAGCTTCACGCAGCCCGATAAGTTCAAGGCTTTTCGGGCGCGGCTCAACGAGCCGGTGCAACGTCCCCCTGCCACATCCCCAGCGGTGGCGGTATCGCCGCAGCCCATGCAACAGCCGATGCAGCGCATGAATCCGGCCGATACCGGCAGCGCGCATAGCAGCGGCGGTGGCATCCCCAGTTGGGTGTGGGTGCTGGGTCTGGCCGGTTTGGGCTATGGGCTCTGGCGCTGGACACGGCGGCCGCAAGCAGTGCCGTTCCAGACCTCACCGGCCATGGTGGCGGGCAACATGGGCAGCACGGGCTGGCCGGGCGGTGTGGCGGGCGGAGCAGCTGTTGGCGGCTATCCGCAGCAGCACGGCGGTGCGATGGGTTCAGGCTCGGGCATCAGCACGGGCATGGCGGTGGCGGGCGGGGTGGTCGGTGGCGTGGCGCTGGGCATGTTGGCCGAGCACATGATGCATGGCTCATCTTCCAGCGCGACATCCAACGCATCAGCCACCGATCAAGGCCATGCGGCTGGCGCGTCGAGCGGTTTGTCCGGGGGTGCCGAGCCGGGCTTTTTCAGCCCTTCGGGGCCGGGCTACGCTGAGCCAGAGATCGACTTCGGCACCGGCAACGAATGGGGTGATGACGGCGGTGGCTCGGGCGGCGATGGTGGTGGCGGCGACGGCTGGTAAAGCGGGTAAGGCTGCTCAAGAAAAAGGCCCGCATCAGCGGGCCTTTTGATGTCAGACGCTGAAAGCTCAGAGCACCGCTTTGATGGCGGCGACCACAGCGTCGATGTTCTTGCTGTTGAGCGCAGCCACGCAGATGCGGCCCGAATCGACCCCGTAGATGCCGAATTCACCGCGCAGACGCACCATCTGGTCCTTGTTCAGGCCGGAGTAGCTGAACATGCCTTGTTGGCGGGTGATGAAGGACAAGTCCTGCGTCACACCAGCGGCTTGCAGCTTGGCGACCAAGGCGGTGCGCATTTCTTTGATGCGCACGCGCATGGCGGCCAGTTCGGACTCCCACAGCGCGCGCAGCTCGGGATTGGTCAACACATTGGCCACCACTTGAGCGCCGAAGGTCGGCGGGTTGGAGTAGTTGGTGCGGATGGCGATCTTGAGTTGCGAGAGCACGCGGCCCGTTTCTTCCTTGCTGGTGCAGACCACCGACAGCGCGCCGACGCGCTCGCCGTAGAGCGAGAAGCTCTTCGAAAACGAGGTCGAGACGAAGAATTCCAGGCCTGAGGCCAAGAATTGAGCGATGACCTTGCCGTCTTCGGCGATGCCGTCGCCAAAGCCTTGGTAAGCCATGTCGAGGAAGGGCACCAAGCCGCGCGCCTTGATGACGGTGATCACTTCAGCCCACTGTGCGGGCGTGATGTCGTAGCCGGTCGGGTTGTGGCAGCAAGCGTGCAGCACGAGCACGGTGCCAGCGGCAGCGGCGTTCAGCGAAGCCAGCATGCCGGCGAAGTTGACGCCCCGGTTGTCCGCGTCGTAGTAAGCGTAGGTGCCGACCTTGAAGCCGGCGTTGGTGAACAGCGCGCGGTGGTTTTCCCACGACGGGTCGGAGATCAACACCTCCGCGTTCGGGTTGACCTTCTTCAGAAAGTCAGCGCCGATCTTCAGGCCGCCGGTGCCGCCCAAGGCTTGCACGGTGGCGACGCGACCGCTGGTCACGGCTTCGCTGTCGGCGCCGAACACCAGGCCTTGCACGGCCTTGTCGTAAGCGGCGATACCGTCGATCGGCAAGTAGCCCTTCGGCTTGGACGCTTCGAGGAGTTGTTTTTCAGCGGCAGCCACGCAAGCCAGCAGGGGCAGCTTGCCGTTGTCGTCGTAATACACACCCACGCCCAGATTGACCTTGGCAGGATTCGGATCAGCGTTGAACTGTTCATTCAGACCCAAAATCGGGTCGCGCGGGGCCATTTCGACGGAGGAGAAGAGTGTCATGACGATGCTTGTCGAGGTTGATCGAAGGATGGGCGCGGATTTTACCGATCCAACCATGCGGTAGGCTGCGGATCCGGTTTCATGGCGAACAAAGAGAAGGGTTTCAACGTGGCAACAAGCGATGTCGGTGTGAGCGAAGCGCAAGGGCGCTTTGTCAGCTTTGAAGGCTCGCCTTTCCAGCTCTTTCAACCTTACGCACCAGCAGGGGATCAGCCAGCAGCGATTGATCAGCTGGTCGAGGGGCTTGAGGCCGGGCTGACTTTTCAGACCTTGCTGGGCGTGACCGGCTCGGGCAAGACCTTCACCATGGCCAATGTGATCGCCCGCATGGGTCGGCCAGCGATTGTGTTTGCGCCCAACAAAACCTTGGCCGCGCAGCTGTACGCTGAGTTTCGCGAGTTCTTCCCGAAGAACGCCGTCGAGTATTTCGTCAGCTACTACGACTACTACCAGCCCGAAGCCTACGTGCCGCAGCGCGATCTGTTCATTGAGAAAGACTCGGCCATCAACGAGCACATTGAGCAGATGCGGCTTAGCGCCACCAAAAGCGTGCTGGAGCGGCGCGACACGGTGATCGTCGCGTCGGTCAGTGCGATCTACGGCATCGGCAAGCCCGAGGACTACACCCAGATGCGCTTCATCGTGCGCGTTGGGGACCGTGTGGGCCAGCGCGATGTGATCGCGCAGCTGGTGCGTATGCAGTACAGCCGCAACGACATTGAGTTCACGCGCGGGGCTTTTCGGGTGCGTGGCGACACCATCGACGTCTTCCCGGCCGAACACTCGGAGCTGGCGATCCGCATCGAGATGTTCGACGACGAGGTTGAAACCTTGTCGCTGTTTGATCCGCTCACCGGCCAGATCCGGCAGAAGATCCCGCGCTTCACCATCTACCCAGCCAGCCATTACGTGACGCCGCGCGAGCAGGTGCTGGCCGCCATGGAGGGCATCAAGCTGGAGCTGCGCGAGCGCTTGGCCGAGTTCGTCGCCCAAGGCAAGCTGGTGGAGGCGCAGCGCATCGAGCAGCGCACCCGCTTTGACCTTGAGATGCTCCAAGAAGTGGGGCACTGCAAAGGCATCGAGAACTACACCCGCCACCTCTCCGGTGCGAAGCCGGGCGATCCACCGCCGACCTTGGTCGATTACATGCCCGCCGATGCGCTGATGTTCTTGGACGAAAGCCATGTGCTGATCGGCCAGTTTGGCGGCATGTACAACGGCGACCGCTCGCGCAAGAGCACGTTGGTGGAATACGGCTTTCGCCTACCGAGCGCGCTCGACAACCGGCCGCTTAAGTTCGACGAGTTCGAACGCAAGATGCGCCAAGCGGTGTTTGTCTCGGCCACGCCGGCTGATTACGAAAAGACCCACGCCGGCGCGGTGGTCGAGCAATTGGTGCGGCCCACCGGCTTGGTGGACCCCTTGGTTGAAGTGCGCCCGGCCTTGCACCAAGTAGACGATGTGCTCCAAGAGATCCGCCTGCGCGTCAAGGTCGGCGAGCGGGTGCTGATCACCACCTTGACCAAGCGCATGGCCGAGCAGCTCACCGAATATCTGGATGAAAACGGCGTCAAGGTGCGCTACTTGCACTCGGACATCGACACCGTCGAGCGCGTCGAGATCCTGCGCGATCTGCGCCTCGGGGCGTTCGATGTGCTGGTGGGCATCAACTTGCTGCGCGAAGGCTTGGATATTCCGGAGGTGTCGCTGGTGGCCATCTTGGACGCCGACAAGGAGGGCTTTTTGCGCAGCGAGCGCAGCCTGATCCAGACCATGGGTCGGGCGGCGCGCAACGTCAACGGCCAAGCGATCCTCTACGCCGACCGCATGACCGAGTCGATGCGCCGCGCCATCGGTGAGACCGAGCGCCGGCGCGAGCGCCAAGTGCTGCACAACGCTGCCCACGGCATCACGCCACGCGGCATCCTCAAAGAGGTCAAAGAGCTGATCGACGGGGTCTACGCCGCCGACCGGCCCAGCGCCGGTGAGTCGCAAGCCGGGCGCTTGGCGTTGGCGGCGGAGGTGGGGTCGATGTCAGAGAAGGATCTGGGTCGGCGTATCAAACAGCTGGAAAAGCAGATGCTCGATCACGCCCGCAACCTCGAATTTGAACAAGCCGCCCGGGTGCGCGATCAACTGGCTTTGCTGCGTGAGCAGGCCTTTGGCGCGCCGGGCAGCGATACGGTTTTTCCCCTCACAACCCCGACAACCCCCCGGCCCGCTGTGGGCCAAGGCTAAGGTGATTTATGGCTTCCTCTTCTCCGCGCCGCTCGGCGGTCAAGTTGCGCATCTTGATGGTGTGCATGGGCAACATCTGCCGCTCGCCCACCGCTGAGGCTGTGCTGCGTCACCGGCTGCTGCGCCATGGTCTGGCGGACCGGGTGGAACTCGATTCCGCCGGCACGCAGGCTTATCACGTCGGTAAATCGCCCGACGAGCGCAGCATCGCCCACGCGGCTCGCCGGGGCTATGACCTGTCCACGCTTCAGGCCCGCAAGGTGGTCGATGGTGACTTCGAGACCTTCGACCTGATTTTGGCGATGGATAACGACAATCTGCGTGAGTTGATGGAGCGCTGTCCCGAGGAACTCCAAGGGCGGATCCATCGCTTCATGGACTTCGCGCCGGAAGGTTTGCCCCAAGCTGTGCCTGACCCCTATTACGGCGGCGCAGCGGGCTTCGAGCGGGTTTTGGATCTGATCGAGGTGACGTGTGATGGCCTGATCGCTCGGCTTTATCCGGTCGAGCCAAGTGAGCCCGCAGTGGGTGGCGAACCGGAACCCGTGACGGACTCGCCTATAATTGACTAAATCACTCGGGTTCAAGGAGTTCTCTCATGCGACTGACCACCAAAGGACGATTCGCTGTCACGGCGATGATCGATCTGGCCCTGCGCGAGCATAGCGGTCCGGTGGCTTTGGCCGCCATCAGCCAGCGCCAGCAGATTTCTCTTTCCTACCTTGAGCAGTTGTTTGGCAAATTGCGTCGCAACGAACTGGTTGAAAGCACACGCGGTCCCGGCGGTGGCTATTCCTTGGGGCGCAAGGCCGAGGAAATCACCGTCTCGGACATCATCGTGGCCGTCGATGAAGCCATCGATGCCACGGGCTGCGGCGGTGAAGAGAACTGCATGGGCGATGAAACCGGGCGCTGCATGACGCATGACCTCTGGGCCAGCCTCAACGCCCGCATGCTGGACTACCTCAACTCGATCACCCTCAAAAGCTTGGTCGATGACCAGCTCGCCCGGGGCGTGGCGGTGGAAGAGGCGGCGATCAAGCGCGCCATCTCCAGCCAGCCCGTGCTCAAACCGATCAAGATCACCGCGCCCAATTCGGTCTTTGCCTTGGGCAACGTCTTCAACAAGTGATCTCAACGCGCGATGCGCAATACCGATTTCTGCCGATCATGACCCCTCACTTCCCGATCTATCTCGACTACGGTGCCACCACGCCTTGCGATCCGCGTGTGGTGGACGCCATGATTCCTTGGCTGCGCGAGCACTTTGGCAATCCCGCTTCACGCAGTCACGCTTGGGGTTGGGAAGCCGAGGAGGCGGTGGAAAAGGCCCGGCACGAGGTTGCGGCGTTGATTGGTGCTGATCCGCGCGAAATCGTCTGGACCTCGGGCGCGACCGAATCGAACAACCTCGCCATCAAGGGTGCAGCGCAGTTCTACAAGACACGCGGCAAGCATCTGGTCACGGTCAAGACCGAGCACAAAGCGGTGCTCGACACCATGCGTGAGCTGGAGCGCCAAGGCTTCGAGGTGACGTACCTTGATGTGCAAGAAGACGGCTTGCTGAACTTCGACGCCTTCAAAGCGGCGCTGCGGCCCGACACCATCTTGGTCTCGGTGATGGCGGTGAACAACGAGATTGGTGTGATCCAAGACATGACAGCCATCGGCACCCTGTGCCGGGAGCGCGGTATCGTCTTCCACGTCGATGCAGCCCAAGCCACCGGCAAGATGGCGATCGACTTGGCCACCTTGCCGGTCGATTTGATGAGCCTGGCCTCGCACAAGACCTACGGGCCCAAGGGCATCGGGGCGTTGTACGTGCGGCGCAAGCCGCGTGTGCGGCTGGAAGCGCAAATGCACGGCGGCGGCCATGAGCGCGGCATGCGCTCGGGCACGTTGCCGGTGCATCAAATCGTCGGTATGGGCGAAGCTTTCCGCATTGCCCGCGTTGAGATGGCGGCTGAGCTCGAACGCATCCGTGGGCTGCAAAAGCGTTTGTTCGACGGTTTGGCCGGCATCGAGCAGACCTTCATCAACGGCGACTTGACCCAGCGCGTGCCGCACAACGTCAACATTTCCTTCAATTACGTCGAGGGCGAGTCGCTCATCATGGGCGTGAAGGGTTTGGCGGTGTCGTCCGGCTCGGCCTGCACCTCGGCCAGCTTGGAGCCCAGCTACGTGCTGCGCGCCTTGGGTCGCAGCGATGAATTGGCGCATTCCAGCTTGCGCATGACGATGGGCCGCTTCACCACCCCAGACGAGATCGATTACGCGGTCTCGGTGCTCAAGGATCAGGTGTCGCGGCTGCGCGAACTCTCCCCTCTGTGGGAGATGTATCAGGACGGCGTGGACATCAGCGCCATCCAGTGGGCGGCGCATTAAGCCGCGAAGGAGAACGACATGGCATACAGCGACAAGGTCCTCGACCACTATGAACATCCGCGCAATGTGGGTGGTTTCGACAAGACCGATGAAAACGTGGGCACCGGCATGGTGGGTGCTCCAGCCTGCGGCGACGTGATGAAGCTGCAAATCCGCGTCAATCCGGCCACCGGCTTGATCGAAGACGCCAAGTTCAAAACCTACGGCTGTGGCTCAGCGATTGCTTCGAGCTCGCTCGTCACCGAATGGGTCAAGGGCAAAACCTTGGACCAAGCCTTGACGATCAAGAACACCGCCATCGCTGAAGAGCTGGCGCTGCCCCCGGTCAAGATCCATTGCTCGATCTTGGCCGAGGACGCCATCAAGGCGGCCGTGGACGACTACAAGGCTCGGCACGCCGCATGATCACGCTCACCGATGCCGCCGCCCGGCACGTCACGCGTTACCTCGCCCGTCGGGGCAAGGGCGTGGGCGTGCGTCTCGGGGTCAAGACCACCGGCTGTTCCGGTCTGGCCTACAAGCTGGAATACGCCGATGACATCGCCCCCGAGGACAAAGTCTTTGAGGATCACGGCGTCAAGATCTTGATCGACCCGAAGAGCCTGCCGTACCTTGACGGCACCGAGCTCGATTTCGTCCGCGAAGGCCTGAACGAAGGTTTCCGTTTCAACAACCCGCGCGAGAAAGATCGTTGCGGTTGCGGTGAATCCTTCCGGGTCTGAGCGCCTGCGCGATGAAACTCGACGACAACGATTTCGATCTGTTGGGTGTGCCTCGGGCCTTCGCCCAAGATCGCGCCAGCCTTGATGCACGCTGGAAAGCGCTGCAAACCGAGGTCCATCCCGATCGTTTTGCCGCCCAAGGGGCTGCCGCGCAGCGCGTGGCCATGCAATGGGCGGTGCGGGTCAACGAGGCCTATCAGCGTCTCAAAGACCCGATCCAGCGCGCCACGCAGTTGTGCTTGCTGCATGGCGTCTCGGTGGGTGCTGAAACCAACACCGCCATGCCGGTTGCTTTTTTGATGCAGCAAATGGCTTGGCGCGAAGCCTTGGATGAGGCCGTGCAAGCGCGTGACAGCGCCGAGCTCGACCGTTTGGCCGAGGCCGTGGCACAGCAAGAGCGCCAGCTCCAAACCACCTTGGCCGAGGTGATCGACACCCGCCAAGACTGGTCGGCCGCTGCTGCACAGGTGCGCGCTTGGATGTTTGTGCGCAAATTCGCCGCTGATGTGCATCGGCAGCTTGATCTCTTGGAATCCTGATTCTTCATGGCTTTGTTGCAACTCTCCGAGCCGGGACAGGCGCCGGACCCCCATCAGCGGCGCGTGGCCGTGGGCATTGATTTGGGCACCACCCATTCCTTGGTCGCGTGTGTGCGCCACGGGGTGGCTGAATGTTTGCCGGACGCCGAAGGCCGGGTGATCCTGCCCTCGGCGGTGCGTTATCTGGGCCAAGGTCGGCGCGAGATCGGGGCGGCGGCGTTGGCGGCGCAGGGCGACGACCCGGAAAACACCTTGGTGTCGGTCAAGCGCTTCATGGGGCGCAGCTTGGCCGAGGTGGTTGGGCGCGACAAGTTGCCCTATCGCTTTGTCGATCAACCCGGCATGGTGGCCATTGAGACCCGCGACGGCCTGAAAAACCCGGTCGAAGTCTCGGCCGAGATCTTGGCCACGCTGCGTTACCGGGCTGAGGACACCTTTGTCGATGATCTGTACGGTGCGGTGGTGACCGTGCCGGCTTACTTTGACGACGCTCAGCGCCAGTCCACCAAAGATGCGGCGCGTCTGGCCGGGCTGAACGTGTTGCGCTTGCTCAACGAGCCCACCGCCGCCGCCATCGCTTATGGGCTGGACAATGCGTCCGAAGGGCTTTACGCCGTCTTCGATCTGGGCGGCGGCACCTTCGATATCTCGCTGCTGCGCTTGTCGCGCGGGGTGTTTGAGGTGGTGGGCGTGGGCGGCGACGCGGCGCTGGGTGGCGATGACTACGACGAAGCCTTGGCCCAAGGTCTGCTGACCCAAGCCGGGCTGCCCGCCCTTGAAACCCTGAGCCCTTCGGACAAGCGCCGGCTGCAAACAGCGGCCCGGGCCTGCAAAGAGCGGCTCACCGTGGCCGAGAGCTTTGATGTGGAGCTGGCGCTGCGCGTCGGTACCTTGGCGCTTTCCGTGAGCCGGGCGGCGTTTGAAACCTTGACCGCTCCGTTGACCCAGCGCACCGTCAGCTTGCTCAAGCGCGTGCTGCGTGATGCGCGCGTCACGGTGGACGAGGTTCAAGGCGTGGTGATGGTGGGGGGCTCGACCCGCATGCCGCAGGTGCGCCAAGCCGTGGCCAAGGTCTTTGGCCGCGAGCCGCTGACCAATCTGAACCCGGACGAAGTGGTCGCCATCGGCGCCGCCATCCAAGCCAACGCGTTGGCGGGCAACTCGGTCCAAGGCGAATTGCTCTTGCTGGATGTGATTCCGCTCTCCCTTGGCTTGGAAACCATGGGCGGCTTGGTGGAACGCATCATCGAGCGCAACGCCACCTTGCCCGTGGCCAAGGCGCAGGACTTCACCACCTTCAAGGACGGTCAAACCGCGTTGGCGGTGCATGTGGTGCAAGGCGAGCGCGAGCTGGTGAGCGATTGCCGCTCGCTGGCGCGCTTTGAGCTGCGCGGTATCCCGCCGATGGCCGCCGGGGTGGCGCGCATCCGCGTGACCTTCCAAGTCGATGCCGACGGGTTGCTTTCGGTCTTTGCGCGCGAAATGGTCTCAGGCGTCGAAGCCTCCATCGTCGTCAAACCCAGCTACGGGCTGGCCGATGATCAAGTGGCGCAGATGCTGCAAGACGGTTTTGCCTCGGCGGAGAGCGATATGCATTTGCGCGTGCTGCGTGAAGCGCGCGTCGAGGCTGAACGGCTGGTGCTGGCGACCCGTTCGGCCTTGGCCGCTGACGGCGATTTGCTTGACGGCGATGCCCGTGAAGACATCGAGCGCCTCATCGACCGCGCCGAGCAAGCCGCCAAGGGCGAGGTGCCCGAGCCGATCGAGATCGCCACCAAAGCCTTGGCACTCGGCACCGAAGCTTTTGCGGCTGAGCGTATGAATCGCGGTATTCGCCAAGCCTTGGCTGGGCGCAACATCGACCAAGTTTGAACAGGAACACGGACGCATGACCATCATTCGGATCCTGCCGCATCAGGAATATTGCCCCATGGGTGCCAGCGTGCAGGTGCCCGTGGGCACCTCGATCTGCGAAGCCTTGATTGAAAACGGCATCGCGCTTGAGCACGCCTGCGAGATGAGCTGCGCGTGCACCACCTGCCACGTCATCGTGCGCGAAGGCTTTGCCTCGCTGGGTGAGATGGAAGAGACCGAGGAAGATCTGCTCGATCGTGCCTGGGGGCTGGAGCCCAATTCGCGCTTGGCCTGCCAAGCCATCGTCGCCAAGACCGATTTGGTGATCGAGATCCCGCGTTACTCGATCAATCACGCCAAAGAAAAGCACTGAGATGCGACAAGTCTTTCTGGACACCGAAACCACCGGCCTGCACCCAGACCGAGGCGACCGGGTCATCGAAATCGGTTGCATCGAGATGGACAATCGTCAGCTCACCGGCCGCACCTTTCACCACTACCTCAACCCCGAGCGGGCCAGCCACGAAGACGCCGTCAAGATCCACGGCCTGACCGATGAGTTCTTGGCCGACAAGCCGCTCTTTGCGGCGGTGGTCGATGAGCTGCTCGACTTCGTCGCTGGCGCCGAGATCATCATCCACAACGCGGCTTTCGATCTGGGCTTTCTCAACGCCGAGTTGAAGCGTTTGGGCAAGCCGACGTTTGCCAGCCATACCGGGCCGGTGGTCGATAGCCTGTTGATGGCGCGCGATCAGTTCCCCGGCAAGGCCAACTCGCTCGACGCCCTGTGCAAGCGCTTGGACGTGGATAGCACCGGCCGCACGCTGCACGGCGCCTTGCTCGACGCCGGGTTGCTGGCCGAGGTTTACCTGCGCATGACGCGCGGCCAAAAAACCTTCGCCATGGACGATGACGACGCTCACGGCGGCCATGCGGGTGGCGCCGGGGCCTTGGCTGATTTCAGCGCCTTGACCCTGATCATTCAGCCGCCCACCGAGGCTGAGCGCGTTGCCCACCGCGCGATGGTCGAAGAACTTGATAAATTTTCAAAGGGCAAAGCTCTTTGGCAAAAAATAGCTCTATAATCGCATTCTCCTGATATCAACGATGTCCGTGACGATGTTGATAAAAGGGCGGTTAGCTCAGCGGTAGAGCACTGCCTTCACACGGCAGGGGTCGCAGGTTCGAACCCTGCACCGCCCACCAGGACACATCAAGCAGTACTTCCGCCAATCAAGCACCCAGGTTTTGACCTCGGTGCTTTTTTGTTGTCTGTTCGGGCTACGATCAGATTCAACCTGTTGAATCTTTGCTCCCAGACACGGAGGTTTCCCCATGAACACCCCGATCCACGCTCTGCCGCCTTCCGCCCAGCAACCCCCGCATGTCCCCAAGTACGTTTACCGCTTTGGGGCTCAAGGCACCGAGGGTGGGGCGGGGATGAAGGATGTGCTGGGGGGCAAGGGGGCCAATTTGGCGGAGATGTGCCGCTTGGGGCTGCCGGTGCCGGCGGGCTTCACGATCAGCACCGAGGCTTGCGCGCTTTCGACCCGAGATGGCGCGGGAGTGTTGCTGGCCGCCATCGAAGCCGAGGTGCGCGCGGGCTTGGCGCATATCGAGGCCGAGATGGGCAAGCGCTTTGGCGATGCCAACGATCCGCTGCTGCTTTCGGTGCGCTCAGGCGCGCGCGCTTCGATGCCGGGGATGATGGACACCATCTTGAACTTGGGGCTGAACGACGCGGCGGTGATCGGGTTGGGCCGCAAGGCCGGCAACGAGCGCTTTGCGTGGGATGCGTACCGGCGCTTTATCCAGATGTACGGCGATGTGGTGATGGGCCTCAAACCCACCTCTAAAGAAGACAGCGATCCTTTTGAAGTGGTGATCGACCGGGTCAAAGCCCACAAGGGCGTCAAACTCGATACCGACTTGGATACCACCGATCTGCAAGAACTGGTGCAGGGCTTCAAGGCGCTGATCCGCGCGCGCATCGGTCGCGACTTTCCGACCGATCCGTGGGAACAGTTGCGTGGCGCGGTGCTGGCGGTGTTTGAGAGCTGGCACAACGAGCGGGCGGTGGTTTACCGCCAACTCAACGACATCCCCGAGTCTTGGGGCACGGCGGTGAACGTGCAGGCGATGGTCTTTGGCAACCGTGGCGAGCACAGCGCCACGGGCGTGGCCTTCAGCCGCGACGCCGGCACGGGTGAAGACTTGTTCAACGGCGAATTTCTGGTCAACGCCCAGGGTGAAGACGTGGTGGCCGGTATTCGCACGCCACAGCAGATCACGTTGATCGGCTCACGCCGCTGGGCTGAGCTGGCGCAGGTGGATGAAGTCGAGCGCCAAGCGCGCTACCCCTCGCTGGAAGAGCTGATGCCGACGATTTTTCAGGCGCTTTTGCAAGCCGAGACTTTGCTGGAGAACCACTTCAAGGACATGCAGGACATGGAGTTCACCATCCAAGAAGGCAAGCTCTGGATGCTCCAAACCCGCAATGGCAAGCGCACCGGCGCGGCCATGGTGCGCATCGCCATGGAGATGCTCGCCCAAGGCCTGATCGATGAGCCCACCGCGCTGTTGCGGGTCACGCCGGATCGACTCAACGATCTGCTGCACCCAGTCTTTGAGCCCGCAGCGCTGCAAGCCGCTCGGCCCATCGCCCGGGGGTTGCCGGCGTCGCCCGGCGCTGCCACCGGACAGGTGGTGTTTTTTGCCGACGAGGCCGAAGCTTGGGCCAAGGGCGAGCGTGGTGATGGTCGGGCTGACGGCCGGGCGGTGATTTTGGTGCGCCAAGAGACCTCGCCCGAGGACTTGCGCGGCATGAGCGTGGCCCAAGGCATCCTGACTGCGCGCGGCGGCATGACCTCGCACGCCGCCGTGGTGGCGCGTGGCATGGGCAAGTGCTGCATCTCGGGGGCCGGGGCGGTGCAGGTCGATCTGAAGGCTCGCACCATGCGCATCGGCGCGCTGACGTGGCATGAGGGCGACTGGATCTCGCTCAACGGCTCCACCGGCGAAGTCTTTGACGGGCGCATTCCCACGCGGGCGGTGTTTGAGAGCGATTTGAGCGGCGATCTCGCCGCCCTGATGGCGCTGGCCGATCGTCATCGTCGCTTGGCCGTGCGCGCCAACGCTGACACCCCCCAAGACGCGCTGGTCGCCCGCCGCCTCGGGGCCACGGGCATCGGCCTGTGCCGCACCGAGCACATGTTTTTCCAAGGTGATCGCATCCGGGCGGTGCGCGAAATGATCTTGGCCGACGACGAAGCCGGGCGGCGTAAAGCGTTGGCGCAGTTGCTGCCCATGCAGCGCAGTGATTTTGACGGGCTCTTTCGCGCCATGGCCGGTCTGCCGGTGACGATCCGCCTGCTGGACCCGCCGCTGCACGAATTCCTACCGCACGACGAAGCCGGTCAACAAGCCATGGCGCGCCAGATGCGTCTGCCCATCGCCCAGATCCGCCAGCGGGTCGAGGCGCTGCATGAATTCAATCCCATGCTCGGCCACCGGGGCTGTCGCTTGGGCATCAGCTTTCCCGAGATCACCGAGATGCAAGCCCGCGCCGTTTTTGAAGCGGCGCTCAACGTCCAAGCTGAGGGGTTGGCCGTGGAACCCGAGGTGATGATTCCGCTGGTGGGCACTTTGCGCGAGTTCAGCCTGCAAGCCGATCTCGTCCACCGCGTGGCCGCACAGGTGTTTGCCGAACAAGGGGCCAAAGTGGCGTATCGCGTCGGCTCCATGATCGAGACCCCACGGGCCGCTTTGGTGGCCGACCGCATCGCCCAAGGGGCCGAGTTTTTCTCCTTTGGCACCAACGATCTGACGCAGATGACGCTGGGTTTCTCACGCGATGACGCTGGCAGCTTCTTGCCGGCCTATTTGCACCACGGCATCTACGAGCACGACCCCTTCCGCTCTATCGACCAAGAAGGCGTCGGCCAACTCGTTGCCCTGGCCGCCCGCCAAGGCCGCGCCACCCGGCCCGATCTCTCGCTGGGTGTCTGCGGCGAACACGGCGGCGACCCCGCCTCCATCACCTTCTTCCACCGCGCCGGCCTCGACTACGTCAGCTGCTCGCCCTTCCGCGTCCCCATCGCCCGTCTGGCCGCAGCACAAGCAGCGGTGATCGAAGCATCAAGCGAATAGCCCTCACCCCCAGCCACTCTCCCGCATGTATCGGGCGAGGGGAGCACACGTTGGTCCGTGCGCCATGAGCCTATCGAAGGACCGGAACACAACCACCGTTCGAGCTGATTCCTGCGAGTCAGTGGGTGGTGTTGAAGGGAGCGGGCAAATGAAGATCGCATCTCTCGGCGCTGTCATTTTTCTTGCAGTACCGCTGACTGCCTCATCTCAAGAACCGGGAAAAGAAAAGGAATTTTTCCAAGCCTTTGATCGAAAAATTGGGACCGCCGAACGGACCCAGTGGGATGCGTATGTTTCTCGCGAAGGTGCGGATAACCTTGCGAGGAGCTACTACCAATTTGCGGTCGGTGCATGTCAGGCGATGAAGCAAGGTGTGCCCGAAAGAATGATGATCGATAACTATGCCGAATTCTTCGGACACCGTGCGAAGCCACTTGTTGCAGCGGCAAAGGAAGTGGTTTGTCCAGAGTTGGATTCAAAGTAATTCGAAATTCGCGATGGCTAACCTGCGGTTCAACCCGGATCTCCTCGGTTTTCACGAAGGCGGGTTGGTTGATTCGTAGCCACCAAGCGCCGCACCCTCGCAACCACGGTGGTGGATGTTTACCGCATCCCACCCGGCGTGCCATCACCTTCAAGCAAGGTCGGTGAGGTGGACGGAGTTTGTGAGCGGGTACGGCGGCCGAGCGGGGTTGGGTTGGCGCTGGCGACGGCGGGGCAGGTGCCGGTTTGGATGTGGGTGAGGGCAGCGTGGGTGAGGGCTTCGGTGTCGGTGCCCAAGGGCAGATCGAAGTTGTCGGCCACGGTGCAGCCCGGGGTGGGGGCGAGGCCGTTGTAGTAGCGGCCTTGGGCGGCGCTGTTGAAGACTTCAAAGCGCAGGGCGCTGTAGGTTTTTTGGCAGTAGCTTTGCGGCTGAAAACCAAAGGGCTTGCCGCAGCTGCTGTTGCCAATCTGGATGACTTGGATGTGTGGGCTGAGGCCGTTGATCACCAATTCGCTGGCCGAGCAGGTGCGTCGGCCGGTGAGGACATAGACGCGGCTCAGGTTGAGCGCGGTGCTGGCGCTGGCTTGGAAGAGGTAGTTGCCGTTGCTGGTGCTGTGGCGGGCGTTGTAGTGCAGGCTGCCAAAGATGCGGTTGTCGAGGGCGCTGCCGCCGATGGCCGAGGCCAACTCTTGGGCCAAGTTGATGTAGCCGCCACCGTTGTAGCGCAGGTCCAGCACCAGCTCGGTCACGCCTTGGGCTTTGAACTGCGCCAGCTGCGTCGTCAGATCGGGCCGCAGGCTGCCGTCGGGGTTGTAGCCGTTGAGAAAATCCTTGTAGAACACATACCCCACAGCGGTCGGCGCGGCGCTGGGGTTGGCTGGATGGGGCAGATGCAGAACGCGGCTGTAGCGCGTATCGACCGGCGAGAGGTCATAGACCGCCGCTGTCAGCCGGACGCTGCGTGGGGTGAGGCTGGTGACGCTGTCGCGCACACTGAGGTTGATGCTTTGGCCCACGACGCTGGGGGTGAGCAGTGGAAAAGCCCCGGCGGCTTGCATCGTGCTGGTGGGGACGCCGTTGATGCTTTCCAGCACCATGCCGCGCTGCAAGCCAGCGGCCTCGGCGGGGGAGTGGGGCGCGATGTAGCGGATGCGGATGGGGCTCGGGTCTTCGGGTCGCCCGGCCACCGTCACGCCGTAGTTCAAGGTCTGGCCCGCCGAGAAGCTCAGGTTGTAGCTGGCGCTGTCTTGAACGTAGCTCCACTGATCCAGCGGCGTGATGCCGTCCAGATCCTTCTTGACCAGCAAGGCGTCGAAGTAGCTTTCGATGGTGCCAAAAGGCGCGGGATCGACGCTGGGCAGGCGGTCGGCAAAGAGATACACGTCCTGCATATCGGCCAGCAGCCAGCTTTTTTGCTCGGCCAAGCCGCAGATCGTGGTCGTCGTGATGCCAGTTATGTGCGGGCCGTTGCCACCCCCACAGCTCACCAAGGCCGCTAAACCCATCACCGTCGTCAACGCAGCGGCGATGGTGGGTACGGCGCCGAGGCGAGCTCGCATCAGATTTCGAGGTTGTCGATCAATCGGGTCCGGCCCAAACGGGCGGCGCCCAGCACCACCCACGGGCTGGCTTGGGCTTGATCTTCAGGCGTGGGGGCGAGCAGATCGCTGCGGCGGCGCAGGGTGAGGTAATCCGGTTGCCAGCCGCGTGCGGCCAGATCGGCCATGGCTTGGGCTTCGAGGGCGGCCAGATCAGCGTGTGCCCCGCTTGGGTGGCTGGCTTGGCGGGCCGCTTGACCCAGGCGTTGCAAGGCGCGGTAGAGCTCCGGGGCTTCGGCGCGCTCCTGCGCACTCAGGTAGCCGTTGCGCGAGGACAGCGCCAAGCCGTCGGCTGCGCGTTCGGTCTCGCCCGCCACCATGGTGATCGGCATGGCGAACTGCTCGACCATCTGGCGCAGCACCAGCCATTGCTGGTAGTCCTTTTTGCCAAACAGCGCCATGCCCGGCTGCACGCACTGAAAGAGCTTTTGCACCACGGTGCAAACGCCGATAAAAAAGCCCGGGCGGAAGTGACCTTCCAGGATGTCGGCCAAGGCTGGATCGGGCTGCACCTTGTAGGTCTGCGGCGTGGGGTAGAGCACGGTTTCGTCGGGCGCAAAAAGCACATCGCAGCCCGCTTCGGCCAGCAAGGCGCTGTCTTGGGCCAAGGTGCGCGGGTAGCGATCAAAGTCCTCGTTCGGACCGAATTGCAGCCGGTTCACAAAGATGCTGGCCACCACCGTGCGCCCACTGCGGCGCGCTTGACGGATCAGCGCCAGATGGCCGTCGTGCAAGTTGCCCATGGTGGGCACAAAAGCCGGCCGCTCTTGGCCGGGTTGAGACAAGGCCGCGCGCAGTTCAGGCAGGGTCTGGAAGATGTCCATGAGAGGGTTGCGTTGTTCAGTAAGCGTGGCGGGTGGGGTCGGGGAAGCGGCCGTCTTTGACCGCTTGGACGTAGGCGCGCAAGGCGGCGGCGACATCGCCCCCTTCTTGGGCCACCTCGGCCAGAAAGTTCTGCACAAAGCGCGGCAGCTTGCCGCGTGTCAGCCCCAGCATGTCGTGGACCACCAGCACTTGACCGGCGGTGGCCGGGCCTGCGCCGATGCCGATGGTGATGAGCTGCGGGTTGTCGGCTTGGACATCGGCTGCCACGCTCGATGGCATCAGCTCCAGCACCATCATGCCGGCCCCGGCCTCGTGCAGCTCGCGGGCGTGCTGGCGCAAGCGGCTGGCCGCTTCAGCGTCGCGGCCTTGAATGCGGTAGCCGCCCAAGGCGTGCACGCTTTGCGGCGTCAGGCCCAAGTGCGCGCAGATCGGCACCCCGCGTTCGGTGATGAAGCGCACTACCTCCGCCGTCCAGCCGCCGCCTTCGAGCTTGACCATCTGCGCGCCCGCTTGCATCAAGGCGGCACTTGAGCGCATGGCCTGATCGCGGCTTTCGTGATAGCTGCCAAAGGGTAAATCGGCCACCAACCACGCCGTGCCGCCGCCAGCGGCCAGGCCCCGAGCGACGCAGCGGGTGTGATAGACCATGTCGTCCAAGCTCACGCCCAAGGTGCTGTCGCGGCCTTGGATCAGCATGCCCAGCGAGTCGCCCACCAAGAGGGTGTCGCAACCGGCTTCATCGGCCAAACGCGCCAAAGTGGCGTCGTAGGCCGTGAGCATGGTGATCTTCTCGCCCTGGGCGTGCATCTCGTGGAGGCGGTGCAAGGTCAGGGGACGGCGGGTGCCCGGGATGGGGGAAGCGGGTTCGGCGTGACTGCTCATGAGCGCGTGAAGTCCAGAAGTCCTTGAGGGCGGGCTGACGCGCGATTCTAGGTTCTATGCCGACATGCCCACCAAGGTGTTGAGATGATGCAGTCCGTCCATGGTGACGGGCTCAAAACCCGCAAAGCGTAGATCTTCCAGAATGCGGCGCCCTTGGGGGTCGTCTTTCATGCTGCAAAGAATGGCTTGCACCTCTTCGGCCCGATCGGCCAACGCCGGGCCCACGCAGAAACAGTGGAACGCTTGCTGATTGCGGGTTTGTTCCAAGATTTGAAGGCCCGATTGGGTTTTGGCGGACAAGCCTTGCCACGTTTCATTGAACAAAAAACCCAGCTCGCACTGACCGCTGACGACTGCTTGCAGCACCTTGAGGTGGTTGCCGACGAATTTGGACTCGCAATCCGAAACCCGCAGGCCGACTTTCTCCAGCAAGGTCAGTCCCAGAAAATGCACGATCAGCCGATCTGAGGCCGAAGCGATCTGCACCGGACGTGTGGTGGGCAGGGCTTCGCCAGCGCGGGCAATCAGCAAGGTTTCATCGTAGAGACCTGTGGGACGAGCAATGGGCACGAACTGGCGTTGTTCGCAGTAGCGCAGCGCTGAATACGGGTTGGCATACACCAGCTCGTAACCCCCGGCCAAGACCTGTTCACGCTCGTCGTTGACGTTGTCACACGGTTCGAAATGGATGGCCAGATCTAAACGTCGTTGCAAGTAGGTATTGATCAGGAACCAACCCGCCACGTTTTTAGCGGTGTCATGGGGGCAAACGGAAAAGTGCAGGCGCGATGTCAAGGGACTTCCTCCAAGGCGGGTACGTTGGCGTGTTTGAAGGGCGCAAATATAAGTTTTTCCTGATATGTTGTGGGCCTTAAGCCGGCGCAGCCTGAACCTGCTTTGTGACTTTTTGTTCAGTTCTGGTTCAGTCTGCGGAACTGCGGAACGCCAGCCGCAGATAGATCGGCGCGAAAGCTTCGGCTTGGGTGAGTTCGATCAGCTGTTCGCGGGCCAACTCCAGCACGGCGATGAAGGTCACCACCAAGCCTTGCACGCCGTGACTCAGGTCAAACAGGGTGTTGAACTCGGCAAAGCGGCAATGCTGCAAACGGCGTAGCACTTGGCCCATGTGGTCGCGCACCGAAAGCTCCTCGCGGGCGATGTGGTGGTGCTCCACCAGCTTGGCGCGCGCCAAGATCGCCGCCCAAGCCTCTTGCAAGTCTTCACTGCGAACCTCGGGCAGGCGCGGCAAGGCCACGGTTTCGATGGACAAGCCGGTGGGCAAAAAGTCGCGCCCGAGCTGCGGCAAGGCGTCGATCTCGAGGGCAGCTTGCTTCATTTGCTCGTATTCGAGCAAGCGACGCACCAGCTCCGCGCGTGGGTCTTCGGCTTCGGCGCCTTCATCGGCGCGGCGCACCGGCAGCAGCATGCGCGACTTGATCTCGATGAGCATGGCGGCCATGAGCAAGTACTCGCCGGCCAGCTCCAAGTTGTGCGCGCGTAATTGGTCGATGTAGGCCAAGTACTGACGCGTCACATCCGCCATCGGGATGTCGAGGATGTTGAAGTTCTGCCGCCGAATCAGGTACAGCAGCAAGTCGAGCGGACCTTGGAAGGTTTCGAGAAACACCTCCAAGGCTTCGGGCGGGATGTACAGGTCCTGGGGCAGCGCAAACATCGGCTCGCCGTAGAGGCGGGCCTTGGCGACGGGATCTGCCCCTGCCGGATCAGCGTCCGGTCCTGTGGATTCAGGCGTGGGTTTGATAGACGTAGGGCTGTTGAGCCACACGTGCGGCGGTCACTTCACGCACCTCTTCCCGGCTCACGGGTTGTTCCCACAGCAACGCACGGCCCGCGATCTGGCGGGATTCCAGCGTCGGATCTTGCTTTTTGAGCGATTCGATGAACTGGGTGGCTTCGGATTGGTAGGGCTTCCAGAACAGAGGCATGGTGCAAAGCTCCAAGGGGTCAGGGTGCGCGATTCTACGGGCGAGCTATCACGCTGCGCATGATTTCGGTGCGCAAAAGGCCGACAAGAACAGCCCTCACCCCAACCCCTCTCCCCCAAGCTATCCATTACCCACAAATTCCAACTGATCTGACGTTGATGGGTGGGGTTGAAGAAGTTGCCAAGTGTTGGAGATGTCGAGCAAGCGCTGCAAGCCTC
>NZ_JBFPHB010000018.1:0-4995 GCF_041083635.1 Leptothrix ochracea | reverse complement strand
TTGCGCTTATCGCAGCGTGCGTGCCAGGCGAAAACCGCTGCCGGTGCCGCTCAGACTCGGTCCCCAGCTACGACTGGCTGAGCGCACATGTTGGGCATCGTTGTCCCAGCGGCCACCACGGATGACATGCCGGTTCTCGGCACATTGGGTTTGCCACGCGCTGCCGTCGCTGGGCGCGCCGTTGTAATCGCTGTGCCAGCAGTCTTGAACCCACTCCGAGACATTGCCATGCATGTCGTACAGACCAAAAGCGTTGGGCGCAAAGCTGCCAATCAGCGTGGTCTGGCGTCGTGACAGGCAGCGCGGTGGTGGGCATTCCGTTTCAGTGCTGTCAAAGTTGGCTTGCATTGGCGTGATGGTGGGGCCGGTATGAAAGGCCCCAGAACTGGTTGATCGAGCGGCATATTCCCACTCTGCTTCGCTGGGTAGGCGGTAGGTGCGGTGGGTTTTGTGGTTGAGCCAACTGATAAAGGCTTGTGCGTTGTCCCAAGAGACATCGATCACTGGCCGATGACCGCGACCCCAGCCGTAGTCATCGTCCAGCAGCGAACACCCACCGTCTTGCACACAAGCGTCCCACTGCGCAAAGGTCACCTCTGAGCGACTGAGGGCAAAGGAATGCACCTGCACCGCATGCTGCGGTTCTTCGCGTTTTTTATGGCCCGGCTCTGAGGGGGGGGACCCCATCAAAAAAGAGCCGCCAGGGATCAAGACCATCAGCAGATCCATCTGCTCCAGCACCGAAATATCTTGGATGGTTTGGTGAAGTCCTTGGGCTGTTGCGGCGTGGGGTATCAGCATGAACACCACCCCCCACACGGGCCCAAAAGCGGCCCATATCCGTCGCAGAATCTTTTGCGTCAAGCTCATCGGCCGAGCTTAGTTTAGTAACGCTTTGTGCATGAAATTGCTCGGATGACGGTCGTCTGTCGAGGTGTGACTTTTGTCGCGAAGGGCGGGTTGTTTGTCGCATGTCAAGCCATGGCGGCATGCCCACGCTGAGCATCACGCTGTCGAGGAGATCAATCATGGATCGCACAAAAATAGGGCTGATGCTCTTGGTGCTTTGGCTGTGGGTACCGTGGTCGTGGGCTCAGCCTTTGCCGGATACGTTGTCCCCAAGCGGAGTACCGTTGCACCTCATCCCGATGTATGGGGATCCAGATTTGAAGAAGTCGCAGCGGCTTTTGGATGCAGACGCTCGGTTCATTGCTGCGGTCGAATCGTCTGGGACCCGGCATCAGGGGAGCCGGGGCTTTTCTGCGCAGGGTTGGCAGCGTTTGCAAGCGGGTGAGGCCGATGTGGCGATGCGCCGTTTCAACCAAGCTTGGTTGCTGGACCCGGACGATTACATCCCATACTGGGGTTTTGGTGCGCTCTTGTCTGCGCGGCATGACTTCCTTGCCGCCATAGAGCACTACCAAAAAGCCTTGGTGTTGCTTTCAGCGTCGGGTGATCTGAGTGAAAAGCATCGGCTCCTGACCGATGCGGCGCGCGCGTATGCACTCCAAGGTTTTGAGGAAAAAGAAAAAGATCCTGGGCTGGCCAAAGCCCATATCGATCAGGCCCATGCGATGTTTTCCGAAGCCATCCAACGTGTGCCGACGTATGGCAATGCCTATCGAACTTGGGCGGTGGTGCTGTATGTGGAGGGCGACTTTGCCCGGTCTTGGCAGATGGTCAAAACCTTGAGGCAGTTGGGTGAGTCCGAGCCGCCAGCGGCGTTCATCGAAGCCCTGTCCACCAAAATGACCGAGCCTGCACCGACATCGGACCACTGAGCCGCCTCGCATCCGTCGGTAGGATCACGCTTCATGGAACAAGACGTTGTGATTGAGGCGGTCGCTGAAGGTTGGCGGGGCCGGTTTGAAGCCATGGCCAGCCCGTGTGAAATGCTGCTGGACGGTGGAGATGAGGCCCTTGCGACGATGTTGACGCGTGTTGCCCAAGCCGAAGCTGTGCGTATCGAGCGGGCCTTCAGCCGCTATCGCAGCGATAGCGTGGTGGCGCGTATCCATGCGGCGCGGGGTCGGCCCATCGAGGTGGATGTTGAGACAGCGGCTTTGCTCGATTTTGCTGCACAGTGCTACGAGATCAGCGAGGGGCTGTTTGACATCACTTCAGGGGTGTTGCGACACGCTTGGCGCTTTGATGGCTCTGATCGCGTGCCCTCGCCGCAGGCGGTGTCTGCTTTGCGTGAACGGGTTGGTTGGACCCAGTTAACGTGGCTGCGGCCCATCCTGATCCTGCCCGAAGGGATGGAAATCGACTTTGGCGGTATCGGCAAGGAATACGCCGTCGATCGCGTCATGGGTTTGATGCGTGCTCGGACCGATTTACCCGTCTTGATCAACTTTGGTGGTGATTTGGCGGTCAGTGGACCGCGCGCTCAAGGAGCGCCGTGGCGCATCGGTGTGGAACAGCCCGACGCCTGTGATGCGACGGTCGGGGTGCTTCATGTGTACACAGGGGCCATCACCACCAGCGGAGACGCTCGGCGTTTTTTACTCAAAGACGGGGTGCGCTACGGTCACATCCTTGACCCGCGCACCGGCTGCCCAGTGGCAGGGGCGCCGCGTTCGGTCACGGTGGCGGCCCCGACGTGTACCGAGGCGGGTTTACTCAGCACGATGGCGCTTTTGCAAGGGCCCAGGGCTGGACAGTTTCTGTCTGCCGAGGGTGTGCCTCACTGGATACTTTGGTAAAAAACCCTACTGGGTATTTTTATATTGATATAAATCAATTGTTCAGATGGATATTTGTTCAATGGAATTGATTTAGTCTTGGTTTGTTGTTTTTGCGCTGTTGCCTTACCTATTCTTTTTGCAATAAGTCACATTTAATACGGAGACATCACAGGGGGCGATCTTGTGGATGATAAATTCGGCATGAGTTAAAAATAATAACTCATCCAGGGTTAATTTGTTCTTGCCTATGACTCAGAAATCATGCCGCACGCCCAAAGTATCAAGTTGTTCGAGTTGACTCGAAAAATTATTGAAATCATTCCGCCACACCAAAGATTTTCTGATGTTGATGCACAACGCCTTGCCGAAGTGCGTGATTTCCTTCTTGGCTTGGAAGAAGAGTTGGTCAAGGGCTTCTACGACACGATTTTTAATCATTCGCCCATGCACGCAGTCGTCAGTGATGGAGCTCGTGCTGACCGGGAAAAGACGCTGCGTGTCTGGTGGCATAGAACATTGTCTGGCCCTTTTGATGAAAAATATTGGGCTTGGCAATCCTTGGTCGGTATGGTTCATATCAAGGTCGGTGTCAAAAATCAAATGATGCTTTCTATGTGGTCTTGGACCATCGCGTGGTTGAAAAATAAACTCAAAGTATCCGATGTGAAAGCCAGTCATGCTGACGAGATCCTTGAAAGCTTTGAGCGGCTTGCCATGACGGTGCAGTCATTGACCATGGAAAGTTACATCGATAGCTATCTGCAAACCGTGATTCGCATGACGGGATTCAAGCCAGCGTTGCTCGATCGTATGGCTGCCACGGAGATTGGACGAATGATTGCCGAAGCCCGCGAAGAGTTGGGGTCAGTCTGATCGTTTTTCCGTGATACCAAGATATATCAATATCAACCATCAAGAGGACATAAAAGATGCGTAGCCAAGTCTTCCAACCGATGCTCAAGGACCTCCACGAAAACAGTCCGGAGATTGAGGCCTCGGCGATTTTGACGGTAGATGGCTTGACCGTGACCTCGTTGTTGTCTGCATCCATGGATCCACGCCGACAGGGCACGATGCGCGCTGCCGCCATGTTGGCCATGGGTCAGCAAGCGGTGTGTGAATGTGCTTGTGGTCACTTTGAACACGTTGTTGTGCATGGCAAAGAGGGGAGCGTGCTGCTGGTGTCCATCACCACCGACGTTGTGATGCTGGTTCTGATCAAGACGGAGGTTTCATGGGCTGCTTTTTTGCAGCGCGTTGAGCAGGCCACACAAGCCATCCGTCGCGTGATTTAGGGCGTGCCCGTGGCGGCATACCAAGTGCATTGGTGGTCCATCCAAGAAATGTGTGCAGTAAGACACGCATCTTGGATGCTTGTTTCATGGTTGAACTTTGTGTTTGACAAATGAGGCAATTATCACAATTTGAATCTCTCGTTGATGAATTGTTAATGTTACCATCGGGTTGTCCGTGTTGATTAATGCATATTAATCGACTGTAGTTTTTTATAAGCTTTGCCCGAAGGATTTATAGATATGACAAAAAATGGCGGCATGAATGTCTTTGACTTGACCAGCAAGATCATTGCCGATATTCCTGAAGGTCAGCGATTCTCTGAAAAAGATGCTGAGCTTTTGATGCGATTCAAGTCGCAACTTCTGGCGATGGAAGAGGACCTTGTGAAAGGTTTCTATGACACCATCGAAGCCAATCCACAAATGGCCAACCTCATCGGCCATGGTGCGCGTGAAGAACGTGAAAAAACCTTGCGTCGTTGGTGGCAGCGGACCTTGTCGGGGCCGTTCGATGATCAGTATTGGGCTTGGCAATCGTTGGTGGGTGTGGTTCACATCAAAGTGGGTGTCAAAAATCCCATGATGATGGGGATGTGGACATGGGTTATTTCTTGGCTGCGGACTCAAATAACCCCTGAGTTTGTCGGTAGCAAAGCGTTGGCCGATGAAATTATGGTGACGGTGGAGCGTTTATCCCTGACAGCACAGGCCATCACGGCTGAAAGTTATTTGGCTTATTACCTCGAAACGGTGATTCGTATCACGGGTTTCAGGCCGGCCCTTTTGGAGCGGATGTTCCGCTCTGAGATTGATGTTCTTGTGGGTGAAGTGCGCGGGCAACTCGGCAGCATTTGAACCTGTTTCTTACTTGTTTTGAAGGAAATTCGCCATGCGTGCAGACGTTCTCAACTCGATTCTCAGCGAACTCAACGGCTCGACGGCCGACATTGAAGCCTCGGCTGTGCTTTCTACCGACGGTTTGATGATGGCCTCGCTGCTGCCGGCGAGCATGG
>NZ_JBFPHB010000004.1:0-5027 GCF_041083635.1 Leptothrix ochracea | reverse complement strand
TTGCATCCCCCAGATCCACCGTTCGCAATTCCTCTGCTGCCCACGTCATCACCACACTCCTGCTGCCCTCTGTTCAGCTTAGACACTTCGCCACAGAGTTCAATCAACTTGTGGGTAATGGATAGCTCTTTTGGGGGATATGAGCAAGGTTCGGAACTTACTTCATTTTGACAAGTCATGGCCAATAACCCACCTCTTTTGATCGACTATCGCACCGCCTTTGACCTCGCCCCCATCGGCTTGGTGCTGTCAAGCCAGCGCACCATGGTCGATTGCAATGCGCGCATGCTGGCCATGTTTGGGGCCAAGCGTGCCCAACTCATCGGCCAATCCTTTGGCATGCTCTACCCGACTGACGAAGAATTCGAGCGCACGGGTCAGCGCATCGTCGCAAGCCTAGATGACAGTGGGCATTACGCCGATGAACGCATCATGAAACGTGTGGGGGGCTTGGGTGGTGCGGTAGCGGGTGAGCTTTTCTGGTGCCACGTTTCCGGTCGAGCCTTGGACCCTGCTCAGCCCCATGCTGCGGGCATTTGGGCCTTTGAAGACCTTTCCAATCGCCGCAGCGTGGGGGTGGCGTTGACCGCCCGCGAGCGCGAAATCGCCGCCCTGCTTATCGAAGGCCTGACCAGCAAGCTCATCGGTCGCAAGCTCGGCATCAGCCCACGCACTGTCGATGTCTTTCGCGCTCGACTGATCCGTAAAACCGGGGCCAGCTCGACCCCAGACTTGGTTCACAAGCTGCTGGCGGGCTCGGGCTCCGAGCCGGGTTGAGTCGTTGGCGTGGCTTGAGCTTGCAGATCTTGGTCGATCAAGTACAGGCGGGTGTCGAATTCAAGCTGGTGATAGTCGGGCAGCATGTGCTGGCACAGAGCGTAGAAGGCCGCATCGTGCTCACGCTCCTTGATGTGCGCCAGCTCATGCACCACGATCATCGCCAGCATGGGCTCCGGGGCCAAACGAAACAAGCGGGCGATGCGGATCTCGCGCTTGGCCTTGAGTTGCCCGCCTTGCACCCGTGAAATACGGGTGTGCGTGCCCAAAGCTTGCTGCGTCAGACGCAAGGTGCCGTCAAACACGACCTTGCTCAGCGGCGGTGCGCTGCGCATGTAGCGCGCCTTGAGGGCCTGAACATGGTCATAAAGCGCCCGGTCGGTACGGATGTCATGCGTTTGCGGATAACGCTGGCGCAGTCGCTCGCCAAGCTTGCCGTGGTCGATGAGCTGGCGCACCTGATCGATCAAGGGCTGGGGGTAGCCGTTTAACACGCTCAAAACAGATTTTTCCATGGCGCGGCATGATGCCAGCCCATGATGAACCGTGACACCCCCCGCGAGCCCCCCCGTAACATCACCCCCACCTCACCGCCCCTTTGGCGTGGCTACCTTGCCGCTGGCGGCGTGGTGCTGATCTGGACCGGCTTCATCTTGATGTCGCGCTTTGGCGGCAAAACCAATCTCACCCCTTGGGACATCCTCGCCCTGCGCTTGGGCACGGCCAGCCTGATCTTGTTGCCGCTGTCGCTCAACTTGCCGCGCACGCTTTACGTTGACCTCTTGCGTGACGGCCGACTTTGGCTGCTGGCGCTGCTGGGGGTGTTGCTCTACGGCGTGCTGGTCTACGCCGGTTTCAAAACCGCTCCAGCCGCCCACGTGGGCATCTTGCTGTCGGGTCTACAGCCCTTTTTGATCGCCTTGGTGACATGGGGTTTGCTGCGCACGCCGCCATCCCGACAAACCCGCTTGGGCCTGATCGGTATCGGTCTGGGCTTGCTGTGCGTGGCGTGGCCGCTGGTGTGGAGCCCCGACTTGCTGATCGGTGACGGTTTGGTCTTGGCCGCGTCCATCACGTGGGCGTTTTACAGCGTGCTCAGCAAGCGCTGGAGCTTCGAGCCGTGGCTGCTGACGCGCTTTGTGGCGCTGGCCTCGGCGCTGGTGTTTTTGCCGATCTACGCCCTCTTTCTGCCCAAAGCGCTGGACAGCGTGCCGCCGTCGATGCTGCTGATGCAAGGCCTGTACCAAGGCATCGGCCCGACCATTTTGGCCATGCTGCTGTTTCTCAAAGCCGTCCATATCCTGGGGCCACAACGCACCGGTGCCATGATCGCGCTCGTGCCCGTGCTGGCTGGCGTCAGCGCCGCCCCGCTGCTGGACGAAGCCCTGAGCCTGTCGCTGCTCGGCGGACTGGTCTTGGTGTCTTTGGGGGCTTGGGTGGCGGTGCGACCGGCGGCCCCGGCCCATCGAGGTTCTGAGTAAGATGCGCCGCAAAGGAGACGCCCCATGACATCCAAGATGCTGACAAAAACCACCACCCCCCGTGCCTTGCTCTGCGCGGGCCTGATCGCGGCTTCGGCGGCGGCCCAAGCGGAGGACTTGGTGCGGCTGGGCAATTTGAAGTTCGCTCATTACGGCGCCGTGTCGTACATGAAAGAGGTGTGCGGCAAGTACGGCGTGAAGATCGACGAGCGCATGTTTGCCAAGGGCCCGGACATCATGCCGGCGATGGTGGCCGGTGAGATCGACGTGGCAGCGTTGGCCTCGGACGGTGCGATTTCCGGCCGGGCCAACGGGGTGCCGATTCTGACGGTGGCCGGTTTTGCCAAAGGGGGTGCACGCATCGTGGCGGGCACGGCAACGGGCATCAAAAACCTTAAAGACTTGAAAGGCCGCAAGGTCGGCGTGACGCGGGGCGGCATGCAAGAAATTTTGCTGATGGCCGAGCTTGAAAAGGCCGGCTTGAGCTGGTCGGACAAGGGCGGCAAGGACGTGCAGATCGTCTATCTCGGTTTTGCTGACTTGAACCAAGCTCTGGCCACCCAGCAAATCGACGCCATGTGCCAATCCGAGCCGCAGTCTTCGCAGGCGATCAACAAGAAGTTTGGTGTGGAGGTGCTCAAGCCCTACGACACCGCCATCGGTGAGCCTTACCGGCTGCTGGTGATGAGCGAGAAGCTTTACGGCGAGAAGAAGGATGTCGCCCGTCGCCTGATGAAGTGCTTTGTGGACGCCACCGCCAGCTTCAACCGCGACCCGGCGCTGGCCGAGCATTACGTCAAGGACCAGATGTTCAAAGGTCAGATCAGCTCGCAAGATTTTCGCGACGCGATGGACAACGCCGACTACACCTATGACGTCAGCTTGGAGCACATCGACACCGTGACCGGCTTGATGCAGAAGTTTGGCGTCGGCCGCATGAGCCATCCGCCCAAGGCGGCTGAATGGGTCAAGCTGGACTTGCTCCAAGCGGCCAAGAGTGAGTTGAAAGTCAAGTGAGCGCGGCGGCTGGGATGCGTGGGCTGAACAAACTCACCGGCCTGATCGTGCCGGTGCTGCTGATCGCAGTCTGGGAGGCCTGCGCTCGCGCGGGACTCTTCTCAGCGGTGGTGCTGCCCGCCCCGTCAGCGGTGGCGCTCAAGTGGTGGCAATACCTGAGCCCGGCTGCGCCGTGGGAGCCGACGCAGCAAAGCTGGCTGGCTTGGCTGCTGTCGGGCGAGATGATCGACGACGCCTTGGGCAGTCTCTACCGCGTGGTGGTGGGTTTTGCGGTGGGCTTGGCGCTGGCTTTGCCGCTGGGGCTGGTGATGGGGGCCAGTCCCCGGATCTACGCCCTGTTCAATCCGATGATGCAAGTGCTGCGGCCCATCCCGCCCATCGCCTACATCCCGCTGGCGATCCTCTGGTTCGGCTTGGGCAATCCGCCCTCGGTGTTCCTGATCGCCTTGGGCGCGTTCTTTCCGGTTCTGATGAACACCATCGCCGGGGTGCGCAACGTCGATAGCATTTATCTGCGGGCGGCGCGCAACCTCGGGGTCGGGCGCTGGACGCTCTTCACCCGGGTGATCCTACCTGCCGCCACGCCCTACATCTTGGCGGGGGTGCGCATCGGCATCGGCACCGCCTTCATCGTGGTGATCGTCTCGGAGATGATCGCCGTCAACAACGGTCTGGGCTTTCGCATTCTGGAAGCGCGCGAATTCATGTGGTCCGACAAGATCATCGCCGGCATGCTCACCATCGGCTTGCTGGGCTTGGGGCTGGATACCTTGGTGAGTCGCCTCAATCAGCATCTGCTGCGCTGGCATCGCGGCCTTGAGCAAGATTGAGCCCAAGAAAAGACGAACCATGACGCACATTCACATCGATCACGTCCACAAGGTCTACGCCAGTCAAGGGCGGGAGGTGGTGGCCCTGCAAAACATTCAGTTGTCGATCGCCCAAGGCGAGTTCGTGTGTCTGCTTGGGCCTTCGGGGTGCGGCAAATCGACCTTGCTCAACGCCGTGGCCGGCTTCT
Source organism: Leptothrix ochracea (assembly GCF_041083635.1). Lineage (GTDB taxonomy): Bacteria > Pseudomonadota > Gammaproteobacteria > Burkholderiales > Burkholderiaceae_C > Sphaerotilus > Sphaerotilus ochraceus. The sequence continues at coordinate 734 of NZ_JBFPHB010000004.1, read as the reverse complement.
CGCTGCCCAGCAGCGGCACCATCCGTGTTGGCGACGCGGTGGTGCGCGCACCCGGACCGGATCGGGGCATGGTGTTTCAGGAGTACGCCCTTTTTCCGTGGATGACCGTGGCCCGCAACATCGCCTTCGCCATGGAGGTTCAGGACCGCACCACGCGCAAAAGCCCGACCGAGATCGCAGCGCGGGTCGATGAATTGCTCGACGTCTTCAAGCTGCGCGACTTTCGCGATCGCTTCCCCAAAGACCTCTCAGGCGGCATGCGTCAGCGGGTGGCCATCGCCCGCGTGTTGGCGATGGATTCGCCCGTGATGCTGATGGACGAGCCCTTCGGCGCGCTCGACGCCCTGACCCGACGCAGCTTGCAAGACGAGTTGCTGCGCATTTGGCAGCGCTTTGGCAAGACAGTGCTGTTTGTGACGCACTCGATCGAGGAATCGATCTATCTGGCCGACCGGATCATCGTCATGACCTATCGACCCGGCACCATCAAACGCGATCAGCGCGTCGATCTGCCCCGGCCCCGCGACCCCGCCGACCCGGCCTTCAATGCGTTGAAGCGTGAACTCGGGGCCTTGGTCATGACCGAGCAGCAGCGTCACGAGGCGCAGGAAGCGGTGTGAGCACATCGAGCCCCTTGAGCGATCGAGCCCGCAGGCATTGAGCGTCGCCCGTTTGAACTTCGCGACACGGTGAGGGGCGTTGCGCGTAGATCGAGCAGCTCACCCCTTCGCCCA
>NZ_JBFPHB010000031.1:79053-97848 GCF_041083635.1 Leptothrix ochracea | reverse complement strand
TTGTCGTCCTTGAGCAAGCGTTGCAGCTCCAGCACGGTCTTGCGCGGCAGGATCACTTCTTGGCGTGGCATTTCGATGGCCAAGGTGGCTTGGGCCAAGGCCAAGCGGTGCCCGTCGGTGGCCACCAGCGTCAGGGTCTTGCCCTCAGCGACGAACAAGATGCCGTTCAGGTAGTAGCGGATGTCGTGCACGGCCATGGCGAAGTGCACTTGATCGATCAGGCCCTTGAGGGTCTTTTGCGGCACGCTGAAAGCGGGGCCGAAGTCGGCGGCTTCTTGCACCAGCGGGAAGTCTTCAGCCGGCAGGGTTTGAAGCGTGAAGCGGCTCTTGCCGCCTTGGAGCGTGACCTTGCTTTGGGCGGCGCTGAGCGACACCACTTGATCGGCGGGCAGGGTGCGCAGGATGTCGATCAACTTGCGCGCACCGATGGTGGTGCTGAAGCTGCCGCTGTCACCGCCAAGCTCGGCGCTGGTGCGGATCTGGATTTCAAGGTCGCTGGTGATGCATTCGATCCGGCCGCCGTCCTTGCGCAAAAGCACATTGGCCAAGATCGGCAAGGTCTGACGTCTTTCGACGATACCGGCCACGGCCTGCAAGGTGGCAACGATGTTTTCCTGCGCGGCTTTCAACACAATCATGTCAAGGTCTCTTCGGTGATTCAGTGAGGGGCGGTGGAGCGGCATTTTCCCGCAAGCGCTGCGGCGCTTTCCTAGCCCTTGAGAGTTTGTTCCAGCACGTGCAATTGCTGGTTGAGTTCAGTGCTTTTTTGGCGCTCAGCGCCAATCTTGCGCACAGCGTGCAACACGGTGGTGTGGTCGCGCCCACCGAAGAGTTCGCCAATCTCCGGCAAGCTTTTCTGGGTCATTTCTTTGGCCAAGTACATCGCGATCTGGCGCGGCCGTGCAATGCTGGCCGGACGCTTCTTGGAGTACATGTCAGCGATCTTGATCTTGTAGAAATCGGCCACGGTTTTTTGGATGTTTTCCACCGAGATCTGCCGGTTCTGGATCGAGAGCAAGTCTTTGAGCGCCTCTCTGGCCAACGCGATGTTGATGTCCTTGTGCGAGAAGCGCGAGTACGCCAGCACCTTGCGCAGCGCCCCTTCGAGCTCACGCACATTGGCGCGCACGTTCTTGGCGATGAAAAAGGCCACGTCTTCAGGCATGCGGCTGCCCTCGGCGTCGGTTTTTTTCATCAAGATGGCCACGCGCATCTCCAGCTCAGGCGGCTCAATGGCCACCGTCAAGCCGGCATCGAAACGGCTGGTCAAGCGCTCGTCGATGTCCACCAACCCCTTGGGGTAGGTGTCGCTGGTCATGATGATGTGGGCCTTCTTGGCCAGCAGTGCTTCGAAGGTGTTGAAGAACTCTTCTTGGGTGCGGTCCTTGCCAGCGAAGAACTGCACGTCATCGATCAAGAGCAAATCCAGCGAGTGGTACTTGGCCTTGAGTTCATCAAAGGTTTTGCGCTGGTAGTTGCGCACCACGTCGGAGATGAACTGCTCGGCGTGCAGGTACAGCACTTTGGCGTCCGGGTTGGCGCGCAGCAAAGCGTTGCCGACCGCGTGGATCAAGTGTGTTTTGCCCAAGCCGACGCCGCCGTAAATGAACAGCGGGTTGTACATGTGGCTGGGCGCCCCCACCACGTGCAGCGACGCAGTGCGCGCCATTTGATTGGCGCGCCCAGCCACCAAGGTGTCGAAGGTCAGGCTTGGGTTGAGCTTGCCCCGGCCGGCCACAGCGGTTGGGTTGGGGCTGCTGCGTGGCGTGACGACCGCCGTCGGCGCAGGCGCGACCGCCATCGCAGGTTTGAGCGAGGGCGGTGGGTTGTCCGGCACGACGAGCGTGGGGGCCATCGGCGCGGCCGCTGTCAGTGGCGGGGTGTGGCGTGGTGCCGGGGGGGGCGCTGATGGGGCGGGAGCTCGCGTCTGCGGCCCTTGGATATCGCGTGGCAGGATCGACAGCTCAAGCCGCACCGGCCGCCCTGCCAACTCGCTGAGCAGGGTCTCGATGCGTGCGCTGTACTGGCTGCGGATCCAATCCAGCTTGAAGCGATTGGGCACCCGCAGGCCAACCTTGCATTCGTCCGCTGTCTCGCTGATTTCAGCGGGAGGCAGGGGGCGAATCCAAGTGTTGAATTGCTGTTCGGGCAATTCGGCGGCGAGGCGTTCACAGCCGAGTTGCCACAGGTCGATACGCATGGCGGAGATTGTGGACAACTTGCGAGGAGGGGCGCGATTGTAATGAGATTGCGCGAAAAAAGTGCACGGTTATCCACAGTTTTTGCGCAACCGCTAAGACGCGGGCTCTGGCGCCGTGTTGCCGACGATACATGCTTGAAGCCATTGACCAACTTGACGAAATTTGCTGTAATCGACGGTTTTTCGAATTGTTAGGGAAAGTGGCGTCTTCGTCCATCCTTAACTTGACACACAGCCTGCAGCGCCCTGAGTTCGCGATGTCGGGCGCAACCAAGGACTTGAAATGAAACGTACTTATCAGCCCTCCAAGATTCGTCGCGCTCGCACGCATGGTTTTCTGGTTCGCATGAAGACCCGTGGTGGCCGTCACGTGCTGAATGCACGCCGCGCCAAGGGTCGTAAGCGTCTCGGCGTCTGATGATCTTCGGTCAGCTTGACGGCCTCTCGCATGCATGGATGCCGGGGCTGCGGTGCTGACAGCGTTGTGCGGTGCGGAGTCTTTCAGCGCGGCCATGGCAACACGGCCATGGGCGCGGAGTCCGCATTTCTTTGTGCATTACGTGCCTGTGGAAAATCATCAAACCGTGTTGACGTCGCCGGCTCATACAGCGTTGTCCACAAAGTTATCCACAGAATTACCAACAGACTCTTCGCTTGAGTCTCTTGGTGTGCAAAAGCTGGGTATGGTGGTGCCCAAACGCCACGCCCGTCGTGCGGTGACGCGTGTGTTGCTGCGGCGTCAAATCCGTGCGGCGATGGCACAACACCGCTGTGAGTTGTTGCCGGGCATCTGGGTGGTCCGACTCCGTGCGCCGGTGGATCGTCAAGCCTTTGTCAGTGCGTCTTCTGAGTCGTTGCGCATCGCGGTGAAGGCTGAAGTGGCGACGCTCCTTGGAGACGTTCTGCGCCGATGCCGCTCCACACGTCATGCGGCGCAGGCTCATGCGCAGCCGGCTTTTCAACAACCGTCAACGGTTTTGTCGGCACCATGATGAGCTTGTTGGACGGGATGCTTCGATCCATGTTGCTGAGCTTGGTGCGAGCCTATCGCCTGATCCTGAGCCCGTGGCTCGGCTCTTCCTGCCGCTTTGAACCCAGCTGTTCTCGCTATGCGCTTGAGGCGTTGACTCTGCATGGCGGCATCACGGGTGCTCGTTTGAGCGCCGGGCGCTTGTTGCGTTGCCACCCGTGGTGCGTGGGTGGGCTTGATCCTGTGCCGCACGAGCCGCCCCGTCTTTTCACCGATTTGCTTCGAAAGACCTCGAAATGAGCGATCTGCGCCGTGCCCTGATCTGGGGCCTTTTCACCTTGTCATTGGTGATGTTGTGGGATGGCTGGAACAAATCCAATGGCCGTCCCTCGATCTTTTCACCGCCGCCAGCTGTGGGTACGGCGGGTGCGGCCAAAGGGGGAGCGGGTGATCAAGGGGCTCAATCTGGCGCAGGTGTGGCCGCAGCGACAGCTGCTGCTGCTGCGGCTTCCGCGCCCACCGTGGTCGCCAGCGAGGTGGTGCATGTTTCCACCGATGTGGTGAGCGCCACGCTGGATACGCGCGGTGCGAGCTTGGTTGAACTCGATTTGCTCAGGCACCAAGAGGACGGCCCGGACGCTGCGCCAAGCGATGCTGCCAAGAATGTTCGCTTGTTCTCGCGCAAGACGGCTCAGGTTTACCAAGCTGATAGTGGTTTGTTGGCGGCCTTGAGTACCGATCCGGCCTTGCCGAATCACCAGACGGTGATGACCTTGCAACCCGGTCCGCTGAAGCTTCAGGACGGTCAAAACGAACTGACTGTGGTGTTTGAGTCGCCCGAAGCGGGTGGGGTGCGTCTGCGCAAGAGCTACGTTTTCCACCGAGGTGATTACAACGTCCAAGTGCGCCATGAGGTGATCAACGCTGGTTCGACCCCGTTGGCGCCGCAACTCTATTTGCAGCTGGTGCGCCATGGTGAATTGGCGTCAAAGGGCAGCATGTTTGGCGCTCCTTCCGCGTTCACGGGGCCAGCGGTCTACACCGATGAAGCCAAGTATCAAAAGGTTGATTTCAGCGATATCCAAAAAGGCAAGGCATCACATGCTGCCAAGGCGGATAACGGCTGGATCGCCATGGTGCAGCATTACTTTGCCAGCGCTTGGTTGGTGGCCGACAAGCTGCCGCGTGAGTTCCGTACCCGCACCGAAGGCAGCAATCTGTACTCGGTGTCGATGTTGCTCAGCTTGCCAAGCATTGCGCCGGGCACCACGTACGTGGTGCCGGCACAGCTCTACGCCGGGCCGCAGGAAGAGTACAAGCTCGCCGCCTTGGCCCCTGGGCTGGATCTGGTCAAGGACTATGGCTGGCTGGCCATTTTGGCCAAGCCGTTGTTCTGGTTGCTCGATAAGCTGCACGGCTTGATCGGTAACTGGGGCTGGGCGATTGTGGCCTTGGTGGTGATGCTCAAAGCGGCGTTCTACGGGCTCAACGCCAGTGCCTATCGCTCCATGGGCAAGATGAAGGCGGTCAACCCGCGCATCACCGAGCTGCGTGAGCGTCTCAAGGACAAGCCGCAGGAAATGCAGCAAGAGATGATGCGCATTTACCGTGAAGAGAAGGTCAATCCCTTGGGCGGCTGCCTGCCGATCGTGGTGCAGATGCCGGTCTTCATTGCGCTTTACTGGGTGCTGCTCTCAGCGGTGGAAATGCGCAATGCGCCTTGGATCTTCTGGGTGACCGACTTGTCAGCCAAGGATCCGTTCTACGTGTTGCCGCTGGTCATGACCGCCTCAACCCTGCTGCAAACTTGGCTCAACCCAACGCCGCCGGATCCGGTCCAAGCCAAGATGATGTGGGCCATGCCGTTGGTGTTCAGCGTGATGTTCTTCTTCTTCCCCGCTGGCTTGGTGCTGTACTGGGTGACGAACAATCTGCTGTCGATCTTGCAGCAGTGGCTGATCAACCGGCAGCTTGGCATCAAACATTGAGTCGCGCGGGTCTTCATCCAATCTTATGGGTCTTTGCAGATCTGTATCAGGCGTCTCAGGTGTGGATTTGGCCCGTGGTTTTTGTCGCATCTTGTCGCGACCTGCGGGTCTGACCGGTTGCGCCTTGGAGGGGTGAGCCCCACCATCGCGTTCGCGGGGCAGACCCGAGGACATAGCCGAGCAGACGAAGACAGCGTGTTTGCGCTGATCGGCCATGTCTTCGGCTCGGGAGGTGGAACGCCGAACACCACGGAAGCTCTCCCCCCGCACGAATTCTTTCAAGGCATGGGTCCATGCAGGCGCTGCGACATGCACAATGCCCGCCCATGCTGTCCCGACATCACGATCCCATCATTGCCACGGCAACGGCCCCAGGTCGGGGTGCTGTGGGCATTGTGCGCTTGTCAGGGCGCCACCTAGCGCCGCTGGTTCAAGCCTTGTTGGGGCGCATGCCTCCCCCCCGTCAAGCGGTTTACGGCCCTTTTCCCGATGAGCATGGACGTCCCATCGATCAGGGGTTGGCGCTGTTCTTTCCCGCTCCCCATAGCTACACCGGTGAGGATGTGCTGGAGCTACAGGCCCACGGCGGTCCCATCGTTCTGCAATTGCTGATGGCGCGTTGCGTCGCCTTGGCGCAGGCGCCGCAGCCTGACGGTTCACCGTGGTTGTCCGGGTTGCGATTGGCCGCTCCGGGGGAATTTACCGAGCGAGCCTTTCTGAATGACAAGATCGACTTGGCCCAAGCCGAGGCGGTGGCGGATCTGATCGATGCCAGCACCGAGGCGGCGGCACGCAGTGCGGCGCGCTCGCTGGGCGGAGAGTTTTCACGTCAGATCGAGCTGCTGTGTGAGGCCTTGATTGCCTTGCGTATGCTGGTGGAAGCCACCTTGGATTTTCCCGAAGAGGAGATCGACTTTCTGCAACGCTCGGATGCCATCGGGCGTTTGCATCGGCTGCATCAGCAACTGGTGTTGATCCTTGATCAGGCGCGTCAAGGGGCGCTGTTGCGCGAGGGCTTGCGTGTGGTCATCGCGGGGCAGCCCAATGCGGGCAAAAGTTCGTTGTTGAATGCGTTGGCGGGTGCAGAACTGGCCATCGTCACACCGATACCCGGCACCACCCGAGATCGCATCAGCAGTACCTTGCAGATCGAAGGGGTACCGGTGCATGTGGTCGATACCGCTGGTTTGAGAGCGGCCTCCGAGGCCAGCGATGATGTGGAGCGCATCGGTATTGACCGTAGCTGGGAAGCGATTGCTGAGGCCGATGCGGTGCTCTTTCTCCACGATCTCACCCGGATGCAGGAACCAGCCTACCGGCAGGCCAATGCGTTGATTGAAGCTCGACTTCCCCATGACAAACGCTTGGTGCATGTTTTCAACAAAGCCGATCTGATGACGGTTGAAGACGGGGTTTTGCCCAACGGGTTGCGGCTTTCTGCACGGACGGGGATGGGTTTGGCGCAGCTGCGAGCCACGTTGCTTGAACTGGCTGGATGGCATGCGGCCCCCGAAGGGGTGTTTATTGCCCGGGCGCGTCATGTCCAAGCTTTGCAGCGTGCTCGGCATCACTTGGACCGAGCGATGCATTGGGCTGCTTTGGCGGATGCCGCCTTGGATGTGTTGGCCGAAGAGCTCCGCTTAGCGCACAACGCTTTGGGCGAGATCACTGGAACGTTCAGTGCGGATGACTTGTTGGGTGAGATTTTCAGTCGCTTTTGTATTGGCAAATGATTTGGGTCTTGATGCTGATGCAAAGGGTTTCGTAGCATATGCTTGCAAAAGCAAGGAAGAATGAGCGCTATGAATTACGAAAACTTGATGCATGTTGTGCAGTCCTTGAACACGGAGGATGCGTTCCGGATCCGCATTGATCATTTTCAGTGGCGGACCTTGGCGAACTACATCTCACCGCAGGATTTCCGCGCCGGAGATCACCTCATCCTTGAAGGAGACCGGGATCGCACCGTGTACTTTCTTGAGCAGGGCTCCGTTCAGTTGTATCCCGGCGTGAGCAATCCGGGGGGGCGGGTGATGGTGCTGCGGCCGGGCGCTGTCTTGGGCGAGATAGGCTTGTTTCGTGACGGACCCCAAGTGGTGAATGCGGAGGCCATGACGCCCGTGGTTGCTTGGGCACTGCGTTTGCCGCGTTTTGAAGAAATGGTGTTGCGGGCACCTGCTTTGGCGGTCGAAGTGATGCGAGCGGCCGGAGGCGTGGTGGTGGCGCGCGCGCGGGCTAGTTTGCACCGCCAAGGGTCTTCCGGCCCGTCCATGACGGTGTATTGAGTCTTCCGGGAGCCATGGTCAGGTTTCGAGCAGCTTTCGCTCGGCCACGGTGAGGGCTTCAGGTCGGCCGGCCAAGACGAGGACGTCACCGCTCCCGAGCACGAGCTGATCGTTGCCTTGGATCACGTGGCCGTCTGAGCGGCGGATCGAGACCACTGAGACGCCCATGGCGTGCAACGCCAGATCACCCAACGGGTGTCCGAGGCAGTGCACGTGGGGTGGAAGAATCACCGATCGCAGCCGGACTTGGGCCTGATCTTCGGCCGAGGTGTCATCGTTGCCATGGAAGTGACCGCGAAGCAGACCGTAGCGGGCATCCCGGGCGTCTCGGGTGATGCGGATCACGCGTCGCATGGGGACGCCCACCAACGCCAAAACATGGCTGGCAAGCATCAAGGCCCCTTCCAGCGCTTCTGGAACCACTTCGGTCGCGCCTGCGCTGCGTAAGCGCTCTAGGTCGGTGTCATCGATCGTGCGTACCAGCACCGGAACCTTGGGCGCGTGGGCGTGCACGTGGTGCAGGACTTTCAAGGCTGATGCCGTATCGTGATAGCTGACCACCACGGCCGTTGCGCGTGAGAGACCGGCTGCGATGAGGCTTTGGGCGCGTGCTGCGTCACCGAACACCACGCTCTGGCCGGCCGCCGCCGCTTGACGGACGCGGTCGGGATCGAGGTCGAGAGCGATGTAGGCAAAGTGTTCTTGTTCAAGGATGCGAGCCAAGCTCTGGCCGCTGCGGCCATAGCCGCAGATGATGATGTGCTCTTCGTTGCGGATGGCGCGTTTGGCGATGGTGGTGAGCTGTACCGATTGCATCAGCCAATCAGAGGACGACAGACGCATGGCGATGCGGTCGCTGTAATGAATGATGAAGGGCGTGAGCACCATCGAGAGCACCATCGATGCCAGCACCGGACTCATCCACTGGGCCCCGATCAGTTGGTGTTCCGCACCGAGGGAGAGCAGCACAAAGCCGAATTCACCCGCTTGGGCCAAGTACAGGCCGGTGCGAATCGAAATGCCGGGGGGCGCCCGCGAAATCAAGGCGAGCATGGTGACCGTGACGGCCTTGGCCAAGGTGGGTAAGCAGCTGAGGAGCAGCACCAACCACCATTCATTGACGACGGCTCGCCAGTCGAGTTTCATGCCAATGGTGATGAAGAACAGGCCCAACAAGACATCGTGAAAGGGCCGCACATCGGTTTCCACCTGATGTTTGTATTCAGTTTCGGCGATCAGCATGCCGGCCACGAAGGCGCCCAAGGCCAGCGAAAGTCCGGCTTTATCGGTCATCCACGCCAAGCCCAAGGTCACGAGCAACACGTTGAGGATGAACAGCTCTTCGGATTTGCGCCGCGCCATCAGGGTCAGCCACCAGCGCATGACCTTCTGTCCGCCCACCAGCAGCAAAGTCAGCAGGGCGGCGGCCTTGAGCACCGCGAAGCCAAGGCCAATCCACAAGGCGCTGCCGGTTTGCTCTGCCAAGGCGGGGATCAAGACCAAAAGGGGCACCACGGCCAAATCTTGGAACAGCAGCACACCCATGACGCGCCTGCCGTGCTCGCTTTCCAGCTCAAGTCGTTCGGCCATCAGCTTGGCAACAATGGCCGTGCTCGACATGGCCAAGGCGGCGCCGAGGCCGACGGCACCTTGCCATGTCAGCTCCCACGTTCGGCCGATGATCATGAAGATGCCGGTCAGCATCAGATTGCCGATCACCGCACCACCGATGGTGGTCAGCACTTGGCCCAAACCGAGGCCGAAAACGAGATGGCGCATGCTTTTGAGCTTGGGTAGGTTGAACTCCAGCCCAATCAAAAACATCAGAAACACCACCCCAAATTCAGCCAAGTATTGAATGCCGGCGGAATCGCGGGCCAAGGCCAGTGCGTTGGGGCCGATGACGATGCCGACAATCAGGTAACCCAGCATGGCGGGCAGGCGCAGCATGCGACAGGCCACAACACCGGCAACGGCAGCCAGAAGATAGAGCAGGGCAAGATCGAGGGTTGAGGACATCCAAGTCGGGGGTCAAGTCGCAGGCCAAGGGCACCGAATGACGCCACGCCTAGAATCGGTGCATCCTATACGAGCCTTCCCTTTCTCTTTCCGAACCCTGTGACGACTGTGACAATTTACCGCCCCTTCGATACAGAACGTGCCATTCGCATGGCCCATCAGACCCTCGATATCGAGGCGCAGGCGCTGTTGCAGCTGCGCGCTTTGCAAGGCGAGGACTTTGCCCGTGCCGTTGAGGCTGTCTTGGCGTGCTCGGGACGCGTGGTCGTCATGGGGATGGGCAAGAGCGGCCATGTGGGCGGCAAGATCGCCGCGACCTTGGCTTCGACGGGCACCCCGGCCTTTTTTGTCCATCCGGCCGAGGCCAGTCATGGTGATCTGGGCATGGTGGTGCCGGGGGATGTGGTGCTCGCGATTTCCAACTCGGGTGAGAGTGATGAGCTTGCCGCTATCTTGCCGGCGCTGCGCCGTCTGGGTGTCACGGTGGTGGCCATGACGGGGCGTCCGGAGTCGATGCTGGCGCGTCATGCCGACATCGTGTTGTCAAACCGTGTGGAGAAGGAGGCCTGCCCGCTCAATCTTGCGCCCACCGCCAGCACCACCGCTCAGCTTGCCTTGGGGGACGCCTTGGCGGTGGCGCTGCTGGATGCCCGGGGTTTTCGTGAAGATGACTTTGCGCGGTCTCATCCGGGCGGGGCCTTGGGACGGCGTTTGCTGACGCGGGTGCAAGACGTGATGCGCCAAGGCGACGATGTGCCCAAGGTTTTTGCCGCCACCCCGTTCATCGACATGATGCGCGAGATGAGCATCAAAGGGCTGGGGGCTACAGCGGTGGTGGACGAGGTTGGGAAACTGATCGGCATCTATACCGACGGTGATTTGCGCCGTTCGGTGGAACGGGGTCATGACCTTCGCACCTTGACAGCTGGTCTGGCCATGCATGCCATGCCGCGCACCATTCGGGCCGAGGCGTTGGCGGTGGATGCTGCCGGCCTGATGGAGTCAGCCCGCATCACCACCTTGCTGGTGACCGATGTCGAGGGCGTCTTGGTTGGTGCCCTCAATTCCAACGATCTCATGCGAGCCAAGGTGATTTGATGTTGTTCGACCGATTGAGTCCTTCTCCGCCGCCTCGTACCGTGTTGCCAACGTTATCGTTCGACCCCGAGCTTTTGTTGCGGGCTCAAGATGTGAAGGCCGCAATTTTCGATGTCGATGGTTGTCTCACGGATGGCCGCATCTACATCGGTACCCAGGGCGAGGAGGTCAAAGCCTTCAACACGCTGGACGGTCATGGGCTCAAGCTTTTGGCTCAAGCGGGTATCGTGCCGATCATCATTACCGGACGGGATTCACCGGCTGTGCGGCGACGTTGTGCCGACTTACGCATCGGGCATGCTGTTTTTGGGGTGCACGACAAGTTGGCTGCCGCTGAGCAGCAGCGTCGGGCCTTGCATCTGGACTGGTCCCATATCGCGGTCATTGGGGACGATTGGCCTGATCTGCCGTTGATGGTCCGGGCTGCGCTGGCTTGTGCTCCGCTCAATGCTCATGCCGAGGTTCGTGCCGCAGCGCATCACGTCACGACTGTTCCGGGCGGTTATGGTGCGGCCCGGGAGTTCGCTGATCTGCTTTTGGTGGCCATCGGGCGCTACGCTGATCTTTTAGCGGGGCATCAGGCCACGCTGGATTTGGCCGCTCCGACGGCTCCGGCACCCCTTGGCTCGCTATGAGCGACCAAGATCATGACGGCGTGTTGTTGCCCCCCTTGGGCAACTCAGCGGCGCCTTCTGTGCCGCCTCAGACCACGCTCAGCTTCTCAGATCGCATGCGTGGGGCTTTGGCGCTGTATCTGCCCGTCTTGATCATGGGTGGCTTGGCGGGATTGACGTGGTGGCTGATGAAAAGTACCACAGGGGTGGCGCCGGCCGTGCAGCCCAAGCCTGTGCGTCATGAGGCGGATTACGAGATGCGTGGCTTCTCGATTTGGCGTAGCAGCAGTGCGCAACAGGCCACGGCGACGCATGGGCTGATCGAAGGCCAGCGACTTCAGCACTATGCGGATACGGCGTCGCTTGAGATCGACGGGCTGCGTCTTCGCTGGCTCGATCCCGAGGGTCAGCGTACCCGGGTGATGTCGGTGCGGGCTGTTGCTGGCGATGACGGTCAAACCGTGCAGCTTTTTGGCGAGGCCCGTGTTGTGCGTGAAAGCGTGACGTCGGTTGCTGGTGCGGACGGGGTGCCCTCCCTCGAATTCACCGGCTCCAACATGCAGATTGATGCTCGCCGAGAACGCATCCACGCGGACAGCCCGGTGACCTTGCATACCCCACGCGGGGCCTTCAAAGCCCAGGGCATGAGTTACGACCACGCTTTGGGCTTGCTGGAAATGCAGGGCGGGGTGCAAGGCGAATTGCAACCATGACAGCAATCCCTGAGGGCGTTGCGCCCTTGGTTTTTCTGACAGGTGCGTCCAGCGGCATCGGTCAGGCTTTGGCGCTGGCCTATGCCCGGCAAGGTTGGCGTTTGGCGTTGGTCGCGAGGCGGGTTGAGTCGGTTCAGATCTGGGTAGAGCAAGCCGGTATCGCCGCAGAGCGTGTCCGGATCTATGCCGCCGATGTCAGCGATCGTCAAAGCATCATCGCTGCTGCCGAGTCCTGTTTAAACACGTGGGGTGTGCCGGAAATTGTGGTGGCGTGTGCGGGCATCAGCCATGGCATCGATACCGCTGAGCGCGCTGATCTGGACGTGTTTGAGGACTTACTGCAAACAAACCTGCTCGGTCTCGCGGCGACGTTCCACCCGTTTCTTGCGCCGATGCGTGTCCGGCAATCGGGCACGTTGGTCGGTGTCGCCAGCGTTGCGGGTATTCGTGGTTTGCCTGGGCATGGGGGTTACTGTGCCAGCAAAGCGGGTGTGATCAGCTATTGCGAGAGCCTGCGCATGGAGCTTGCTCCTCACAAGGTGCGTGTTGTGACCTTGCTGCCAGGTTTCATCGAGACACCCATGACGCGCGGTAATCCGTACCCGATGCCTTTTTTGATGCCTGTGGATAAGTTTGCTGAGCAAGCGCTCCGGGCGATCGCTGCGGGTCGGGCGTATAGGGTGATTCCATGGCCCATGGCTTGGGTGGTGCGATTGTTACGCTGGGCACCCGCAGTGTTGTTGGATCGCGTGATGGGACGGCGACAACGCAAACCGCGCAAGACCTCGTCCTGAAAGAAAAAAGGCACCTGAACCTTTCGGTACAGATGCCCTGATCGTGTCCATGGATGAGCCTTGCGGCTCATTCACGGACCGGAAGATCAGTAACCGCCTTGGTCACCGCCGCCACGACGACCGCCGCCGTTGCCGCCGCCGCCGTAGGGGCTACGGAAACCGCCGCCGTTGCCGCCGCCGCCGCCACCGCCACCGAAGTTGCCGCCACGACCGCCGCCGCCGCCGAAGCCGCCGCCGCCGCCGCCTTCGCGACCGCCGCCACCGCCGAAGCCGCCACCACCACCGCCGCCTTCACGACGGGGACCGCCGTAGGGACTACGGAAACCGCTCGGGCGCTCTTCACGAGGACGAGCCTCGTTCACAACCACGGCACGACCACCAATGGCCTGACCATTCAGACCGTTGATCGCGGCCTGTGCTTCCGGATCCGAAGCCATTTCGACGAAGCCGAAGCCCTTCGAACGGCCGGTTTCCCGATCCATCATCACCTTGGCGGAGCTGACTGCACCATAAGCCGAGAAGGCTTGGTTCAGATCTTCATCACGCACGCTGTAGGCCAAATTGCCCACGTAAAGCTTATTTCCCATGGAGAGAGCGCCTTTCTCACGTTCCCAAAACTAACTACTGACCATGTGGAGGTGCTAAAGCCAGAACTCATTCCGCAGAAAAGAGAAGGCACTGCATTTCCAAACACGCGGGTGTCATTATGAATGACTCAGCAAGGTCTCTGCCGCTCACTTTGGGGAAGTGTTGTAACAGAGGCGGTATTTGATGCATGGAAAACCCTGATTCGTGGGTTCTTTGGCCTTTGAACTCACTCCACGGTCACGCTCTTGGCCAAATTGCGCGGTTTATCCACATCGGTGCCGCGCGCGCAAGCGGTGTGATACGCCAGCAGTTGCAAGGGCACGACGTGCAGGATCGGACTCAAGGGGCCGTAGTGTTCGGGCATGCGGATGACATGTAAGCCGGGGCCACTCTCGATCTTGGTGTCGCCGTCAGCGAACACGTAGAGCTCGCCCCCTCGGGCCCGAACCTCTTGCAAGTTGCTCTTGAGCTTTTCAAGCAAGGCGTCGTTGGGGGCAATGGTGACCACCGGCATTTGCGCCGTGACCAACGCCAAGGGACCGTGCTTGAGTTCGCCCGCAGGGTAAGCCTCGGCGTGGATATAGCTGATTTCCTTGAGCTTCAGGGCGCCCTCAAGGGCAATCGGGTAGTGCAGGCCTCGGCCCAAGAACAGCGCGTTTTCCTTGCTGGCGAATTCTTCCGCCCAAGCGATCACTTGCGGCTCTAAGGCCAACACTGCTTGCAGGGCCACGGGCAGATGGCGCATGGCCTTCAGATGTTCGGCCTCCTCGGCCTCACTCAGCAGCCCGCGACTTTGCGCCAAGGCCAGGGTCAGCAGGAACAAGCCGGCCAGTTGAGAGGTGAAAGCTTTGGTGGAGGCCACGCCGATCTCGACCCCCGCGCGGGTGATGTAGGCCAGCTTGCATTCACGCACCATGGCGCTGGTCGAGACATTGCAGATCGTCAGCGTTTGCGCCATCCCAAGGCTGCGGGCGTGCTTCAGGGCGGCCAGTGTGTCGGCGGTTTCACCGCTTTGGCTGATGGTGACGATGAGCGTTTTTGGGTCAGGCACGCTGTCGCGGTAACGGTACTCGCTGGCGATCTCAACTTGCGTTGGCATCTTGGCGATGCTTTCTAGCCAGTACTTGGCGGTGCAGCCCGAGTAGTAGCTGGTGCCACAGGCCAAGATCAACACCTTGTCGATCGACTGGAAGACGCGGTAGGCGTCATCGCCAAACAGGTCGGGCGTGATGCCGGCGATGCCTTCGAGCGTGTCGCCGATGGCGCGCGGTTGCTCGAAGATCTCCTTTTGCATGTAGTGCCGGTAGGGACCGAGTTCGGCGGCGCCGCTGTGGGCGTGCACGGTCTTGACCGGGCGTTCAACGCGCGCAAAACCACCTTCGGTCTTGCGGCCGGAGATCCAGTATTTGCCTTGCTGCAAATCGACCACGTCGCCTTCATCGAGATAGACGATCTGATCGGTCACGCCGGCCAGCGCCATGGCGTCGGAGGCGAGGAAGTTTTCCCCTTGACCCACGCCCAGCACCAAGGGTGAGCCGGCACGGGCACCGATGACGCGCTGCGGCTCTTCGCGGCAGAACACGGCAATGGCATAGGCCCCTTTGAGACGTTGGATGGCTTGCAGGACCGCCTCGAACAGGTCGTGCTGGTAAAGCGAGTCCACCAAGTGCGCGATCACCTCGGTGTCGGTCTGGCTGTTGAACACGTAGCCGCGCGCTTGGAGTTCGGCGCGCAGTTCATCGTGGTTCTCGATGATGCCGTTGTGCACCAAGGCAATCCGGCCAGCTTTGCTGCTTTGGGCATCAGCGCCGACACCGTGCGAGAAATGCGGGTGGGCGTTATGCACGGCGGGTGCGCCGTGGGTGGCCCAGCGGGTGTGGGCAATGCCGATGAAGCCTTCGATGCCGTCTTGATGGACTTGAGCGTCAAGTTCGGTCACCCGAGCGGTGCTACGGGCGCGTTTGAGTTCCCCGCCTTGATGAACGGCCACACCGCAGGAGTCGTAACCCCGGTATTCAAGCCGTTGCAGACCTTGAAGAAGGATGGGGACGATGTTGCGTTGGCTGACTGCACCGACGATGCCGCACATGATGAGAACTCCGTAAATGGCTTAAGTGGCTTGATCCTAGGGAGTTTTGTGTGCAATGAATGATGTTTATTGAGTCAATTTTGCAATAAACAACTACATATGATGAATGATGCAATAAAATTGCAAAATGAAAGCAAATTCGAGCATTGCCAATTCGTTGGACGAATTAGATCTGCGTTTGTTGGCGGAATTACAACGCGATGCTGGGCGTTCCAATCAAGCCTTGGCCGATGATGTGGCGGCTTCTCCTGCCACCGCTCTGCGTCGAGTCAGGCGCTTGACCGAAACCGGTGTGATTGAGCGCACCGTGGCGGTGCTTTCTGCCGAAGCGCTGGGCGTGGGGCTGACCGCGATCGTGGAAATCACGCTTGATCACCAATCCGCAGAGCGCTTGCAGGCTTTTGAGCTTCGGGCTGTGGCTGACCCAGGGGTGCAGCAGTGCTATCGCACCCAAGGGGGACCGGATTTCATCCTGATCATCCAAGTGCTCGACATGGCGGCCTACCAAGCGCTGACCCAACGGCTGTTCAGCAACGACACCAATGTGCGCAACGTGCGCAGTTTTTTCAGCATTCATCGGGCCAAAGCCGATCTGGCTTTGGCGTTGCCGCCCATGTCACCCAGTGCTTGAAAGGCTCAAAAGCCTTTGGTGAGCAGCACCCACAGGCGGGGACTGCGATCAAGGTTGGCGCTGGGCATGCCGACCATGCGCCATGCCACGCTGGTTTGCAGGAGCACGTCATAAGGCATCCTGAGATCCAAGCCGAAACCGGTGCCGGCCAGATTGCGGATGTGTGCGCTGTCGTTGGCCAACGGAATGTGGACGGGGATGCCCTTGGCGGCATCGATGAACCATTTCCCGTGGGCTTGGTTTTGCGCACCCCAGCGATATCGCAGTTCGGCGCTGGCCAAGAGGGCGTCATCCACGGAGCCTTCGCCGGTTGCGTAGGCCCGAACGCCTTGCGGTCCGCCCAAAGCGATTTTTTCGGAGGAGTCGAGGTTCTTGCCGGCCCCTTGGCCGCTGACTTTGAGGGCCAGCGTGGTTCGTGTCGCAGCGGGGTTGCGGCCCAGGGGCTGCTGATACTCGCCCTGAAAGCCGATTTTGGTGTAGCCGCCGCTGGGATCAAGACTCGTGTTGGTGGTATCGAGCACCAATTGACCGATGGTCAGGGTGACGGTGCCTTGAGTGCTTGCGCCCCAAGGCGTGGGGCTGCTGCCTGACAGGCCCAAGGAGAGCACTTGAACGCGTTTGGTGTAGCTGCTGCCGTTGAGGGCGTCGTCGAAATGTTTCAGGTCCAGCGCGGCTTGGGTTTGTACGTTGAGTGTTTGACTGCGTACCAGTGAATGCAAGGCGTAAAAAGTCAGGTCGTTGGCATGCCCAGAGGCATTCAGGTTGGCGAATTCTTGGCCCAAGGCGTAACCCATCACTGAGCCCGCCACCCCCACTTGCAGGCCTTGCCCACCGATCGGTGTTTGCCAGGCCAGTCGGCCATATCGAAAGCTCGATCCAGCGTATGTCGCGCTCAGATCCAAGCTGTCGCCAAAGCGAAACGGGTTGGCGACGTTGAGGTGTCCACTGGCGCGGGCCTCTCCCGTGTAGTGGTTGCCATGGTTATCCAGCGTGGCGCTGCCGTTGATGGCGCGGTTGCTTTTGACCTGGATGTCCAAGTTGCTGGTGCCCACGGTTTCGCCGGGGTGGAGTGTGGGCTGCACGCTCACGCCGGGCAGATCGCTCAGCAGCAGCAAATCACGTTCCAAGGGTGCACTTTGTAGGGCTTCACCCAGACGCAGATCGGCCACATACGCCTTGGCTGGTTCTGTGTGCGCTGGGGTGGATGCATGGAGGGTCAGTTGGCCCAACCGACCCTCAGTCACCGCGATCTCGATGGCACCGTCAGCAATCTTCTGGGCGGGCAGGTAGGCGTGGGCCAGCAGGTAGCCTTGAGCACGGTAGTAGGTGGTGATGCGCTCGCTGAGTTCTTGCAGCTGTTTGAAATCCAGATCCTTGCCTTGGGCATCGGCCAGCAAACTCAGCAAGACGGACTCGGGAAAAGCACGCACGCCGTGAAAGCGCACCGACTTGACGTGGACTTTGACCGTGTCTTGCACCGGAACGACCTGGGGTTCCGTGGGGACGTTGGGCAGCACGTGCCCCTTGGGCGATGGGGCTGGCGTGGTTTGGAGGCCATCGCGCAGCAAGCTCCCGGCATCCGTGCCGACGGTGGCCGGGGCCGCCAGAGCCAGCGTTGGCAAAACGGCCCAAGCGAGAAGAAGGTGCTGGCGATAACGGGACAGTGACATCAAATTTCCTCGGATTCCTCGGGCTCAGCGTTGCGCTTTGGCGGCCTTGGCCGCCCGTTCCTTCTCTTCTTTGGCGCGACGACGACGGGCATTCCAAGGCCGCAAAAATTCCCAATCGCCTTTGGAGCCGCCCATCGGCACCTTGTTCATGGCCGCCGTCGCATTGCTCACGCTCGTGTTTTCTGCGGCATGTTTGGCAACGACGTGAGCCTGTTTTTCGGTGCGCATTTTGCGCTCGGTTTCTTGGGCGGCAGCATCCAAGACCGGGGCCTCCGCCTTGGTGGTTGGATCCAGTGGGGTCGGGGGCAATTCTGGTGCCGTTTCGACGGAGGGCATCACGACGGTGGCGGCAGCTTTGCGCGGTGGTGCAGGGAGCACGGGCTTGGCCTCCGTCTCCGAGGGGACGGGTGTGGCAGACCGTTCGATCGCGGTCTCCGGCAGCGCTTTCGGCGCCGCAAGTGGTTGCATCGGCAGAGCGATTGGACTGGCCTTGATCATCGTGATGACCGGGGATGTATCGGTGGTCACGGTGGCCGGTGCCGGTGGCACCACCCCGGGTGCGGCGGAGGGCGTGGTGCCGTTCCAGCTGGCAATGCCGCTCGGACCGGCCACAAAAAGGCTGATCACGCTGTCGGTGGGTAGCGGTGGCAGCGAGGTGGGCAGGACGATGTTGGGCGGCACGATGTTGCCGAACCCGACTTGTGTGCCTGTGCTGAGCACGTAATTGCCGGCATCTGGGCCCGTCAGGCTGTTGACGACACTGACCGGCTTGGCGTTGCCGATCGTGGGATCGGCGAAGGTCGCCATTTGACTCAAGGTCACTTGGTCGTTGGGCAGCACATTGCCCAAGGTGCTGCTCACCACGGCGGTCAACGTGCCGTCAAACACCTTCGGACTGACTTGAAGGCCGTTCACATTCAGGGTGGCCGGAGTGATGGTGGCACGGGTGCTGAGGGTCGGTGTGGCCAGCACGTAGTTGCCCGCATCGGCACCTGTGAGGGTGTTGGTGACCGTGACGGCTTTATTCGGGCCCACATTCTTGTCGATGAAGAGGGCGGCTTGGTTCAGGCTGACTTGATCGTTGGCAAACACGGGCGCGAGTGCACCCGGCGTGCTCAAACTGGCCTGCAAGGTGG
>NZ_JBFPHB010000031.1:77231-78953 GCF_041083635.1 Leptothrix ochracea | reverse complement strand
AGACGGCCGACTGGTTCAACGCGACTTGGTCGGTGCCAAGGACGGTGGCGAGGGTACCGGGCGTGCCGATGGCGGCCGCGAGGCTGGCGTCGTAGACCTTGGGGGCGACGAGCGTGCCGTTGACGTTCAGTGTGGCCGGGGTGATCGATGCGGCGGTGGCTTGCGTGAGCGTGTTCAGCACATAGTTGCCAGCCGATGCACCGCCCAAGGTGTTGATGACGTTGACCGGCTTGTTGGTGCCGACGTTCTTATCGAGGAAGCTGCCGCTTTGTTGCAAGACCAAGGTGTCACCCGGGATCACCCCGGTGCCGACGACGGTGCCCAGCAACGTGCCGCCCGTGAGGGTTGCCGTGGTGGTGGCGTCATAGACCTTGTTGGCGGCGGTGGTGCCAGAGACGGTCAGGGACATCGGCGTGATTTGACCGATGCCGAGCGCGGTGGCGGTGGTCGAGGCCATTTGATAGCCGTAGACCGGGGCCAAGCCGTTGCTGGCGGTGGCACTGATGCCGCTTGCCGTGACTTGGAGACCGGTGGCGACGTTCGGGGCGGGTGTTGCGTAGTTGGCGCTCAAGGCACTCAGCGCGACCACGTCGCCATCCACCGCGCCTGTGGCGGTCAAGAGCAAATTCGTGATCGGAGCGGTGGCGTTGCCGTCGTAGGTCTTGAGCGCTGTGCCGCTCAAGCTGGGGCTCAGCAGTGGGGCCAAGCTGTAGAACAAGCCGTTGCCCGTGGCTTGTGCCGGGGTGGTGACGCCGTAGGTGGCGTTGTACTGCTTGAAGCTGTAGACCAGCCCACCGCGCGTATCGGCGGCTGGGTTGGCCGACCAGACTTGCCAGTTGCCATTGGGGGTAGACAGGGCGTTGGCGCCTGCGTTGTTGACGAAGCTTTGACCGGCCACCATGACCAGCGCACTGGCGCTGGCGGCGTTGGAGGTCATCGGAGCATTGAGCGTCAGGGTGTTGCCGGCGTTGAGCGTGAGCGCACCATCCACCACCACCGGAGCGTTGACTGTGATCGCGTTGGTGGCGGCCAGGGTCAGCGTGCTGCCCAGCGGGGCCATGGCGGCGAGTTGTGCCGGGGTGTAGTCGGGCATCAAGCCGGTGGTGGTGGTCACCAGCCAAGCCGCGCCAAAACCGCCCCCATAGCTCGGGCTGAGCGCGACAAAACCGCCTGTGCTCAAAGGAATCAGTCCCCCCGAGCCAAGGATGTCGCCTGCGAGGGCACCCAAGAGGGCCGGGGTCGAAGCCACGGTGCCGATGCTGCCGATGGCACCGTTGCCGAGATTGACCGCCCCTGCTGCGGCCAGGAGTCCGTTGGACCATTGCGGACTGCTCACCACGTAATCGCCATTGGGGTTTGCCAAGGCGATGACTCCGCCCAAGCCCACCTGATCTCCCATCACATTGCCGACCAACGAGTTGGTGGTGCCTACGGTGCCAAGGCTGGGCCCCGTACCGGACATCCACGTCACCGCACCCAGGTTGACACCCCAGAGCGGACTGCTGACAACGTAGTTGCCGTTGGTCAGGGCGGTCACGCCACCCAGTCCCAGTCCATTGGTGCCAGAGCCGATGAGATCCCCGGGCGCTGCGCCGAGGAGCGAGTTCAGGGCACTGACGGCGCTTGGCGTGCTGTTGCCTAGACCGCTCATCCACGTCACGGCTCCGGTGCTGGCGTTCCAAAGCGGACTGCTGACGACGTAGTTTCCATTGATCAGTGCGG
>NZ_JBFPHB010000031.1:3352-77131 GCF_041083635.1 Leptothrix ochracea | reverse complement strand
TAACACCGCCGGAACCGACCTGATCTCCGGGGGCTGCACCGATCAAGGAGTTGGTTGCACTGACGATGGTCGGGTTCGCGGCCAAGCCGCTGATCCACGTCACCGCGCCGAGGGTGCCGCCCCAGAGTGGACTGCTGACGACGTAGTTGCCATTGATCAGTGCGGTAACACCGCCGGAACCGACCTGATCTCCGGGGGCTGCACCGATCAAGGAGTTGGTTGCACTGACGATGGTCGGGTTCGCGGCCAAGCCGCTGATCCACGTCACCGCGCCGAGGGTGCCGCCCCAGAGCGGACTGCTGACGACGTAGTTGCCGTTGGTGAGCGCTGTGACACCGCCCGAGCCGACGCTGTCGCCAGCTGCCGCACCGATGAGCGAATTGCCGGCGTTGACGGTGCCGGGGTTGGCGGCTTGTCCGTTCATCCATGTGACGGCCCCGGTGCTGGCGTTCCAAAGCGGACTGCTGACGACGTAATTGCCGTTGGTCAGCGCCGTGACACCGCCCGAGCCGACGCTGTCGCCCGCAGCGGCGCCGATCAGGGAATTGCCGGCCCGCACCGTGCCCACCAAGCCCGTGGTTCCGTTGGCCCACGTGACGGCGCCGGTGCTGGCGTTCCAGAGCGGACTGTTGACGACGTAGTTGCCGTTGGTTAGGGCCGTGACACCGCCCGAGCCCACTTGATCGCCGACAACGCGACCGAGGAGGGAATTGCCGGCACCCACGACCCCTGCCGCCCCGGTGGTCCAAGTGACGGCACCGATCGTCCCCCCCCAGAGCGGACTGCTGACCACGTAGCTGCCGTTGGTGAGCGCGGTCACACCGCCTGAGCCGACGTTGTCGCCAGCTGCCGCACCGATCAGGGAGTTGGCCCCGCTGACCGCCCCACTCAGGCCCGTCTTGTCGTTACCCAAGCTCACCGCGCCCAATAAACCACCCCAGACGGGGCTGTTGACGGTGTAGTTGCCGTTGCTGAGTTTGGTCACGCCCCCAGAGCCGACCAGGTCACCGGCGGTCGTGCCAAACAGCGTCGAGATCAAGGCGCCGGTGGTGCCGTTATAGAGGTACACCGCTCCTGAACCGCCAAGACCGCCGAAGTTGTCGTTTGGTGAGGCCACGACAAGGTTGCCTCCGCCGACTTCAAAGGTGCCGCCCGAGCCGTGGTTATCCGCGATACCCGGATTGGGGTTGGCCAGATCGATGTAACTCAGAAGGGTGGCGGCGGCGGGTCCGATGACGATGTTGGTGGGGTCCAGCAAGGTCTGGCCGCCTAGGCCCGGATCGGTGGAGCCGCCCATGTAGAGCGTGCCCTTGCCCGATATTTCGATGAAACCTTTGGGGCCGGTGGTGGCGGTGGCCGCAAAGCGGGTATCGGCTTGCGACATCAGCACAATCCGCCCCGCCTCGCCCATGGCGCTTAAATGCGCCCCGGCCACGCTCAGCAGCCCGGTGGTCTGGATGTCGATTTGCCCGCCGCTTGGGCCACCGTTTTGAGCGCCGTTGGCGTGGCTGGTGCCCGAGAGGTAAGCCGTTTGCCCACTGCTCAAGCTGATCTGCCCGCCCGTGGTCGCCCCATCGGCACTGATCTGCGCCGCTTGGGTTTGCAGCAAGGTGTTGCTGGCGTTGATATGGACTTGGCCCCCAGTGCCTTGGCTGCCGTTGGCCTGAATCAGGCCGTCTTGCAAGACACTGCGCCCGCTCAAACTCACCAGCCCGCCGTTCAGGCCTGACGCGTCCAGCGTGCCGGCCTGATGCACCACATCGCCCACCAGTTCGATGCCGCCGTCGCGCATCACCAAGCCTTGGGCGGGCACGACACCTTGGGTGTTGACCACGGCGATGTTGCCCGTGTTGGTCACCTGTCCGCCCAGCAAGCTGACGAAGCCACCGGCATCGGCGTGGATGGTGCCGTCGTTGCGCACCGACCCCGCTTGGCCCGCAAAGTGGGGTGTGCCGGCCATGAAATCGGCGTCGAGCGTATCCATGGTGGTTGCCAAGAGGCCATGCACATTGACCTGCGCACCCGGCGCAAAGAGGATGCCGTTCGGGTTGACCAAGAACACTTGGCCGTTGGCCTTGAGCTGGCCAAAGATCTGACTCGGCTCAGCTCCCATCACCCGGTTGAGGGCCACTGAACTGCTGTCGGGTTGCACAAAGGTGACGCTGGCTTGGGCACCGATGTTGAAGCTATTCCACTGAATGATGGCGCGCTGGCTGCTCTGATTCACCACCAGACTGGCCGCAGCGGCCACCGGATTCAGCGTGGCTTGGCCGGCCACCACTTGGCCGCCTGTAGGCAGCGTGGCGGGGAGGGGGGCGACGCCCCAGCTTGACGTGGCAGCGCTGAAACCGAGGGCGACGACCATCCTTTGGACAGCCTTGGACCCACCCCGACCGTGACCGCACACGATTTCAGGTGCGGGGACATGACGTTGACGCTTCTCGTTCCAGACCAGGCGGTAGCTACGGTTCATGGCGTTGGCGAAGGGGATGTGGGCAGACTCGGCCACACATCTTATGCAACCTATGCAACGCGACGCTTAAAGACGAATCAATCAGGTTACCTTAATCTGCACGGAGCCACCACCACAAACCCAAGCCAAGCGTGCCCATGATGATCACGCTCAGGATCCAAGTGCGTCGGCCGGGACGTCGCCAAAAGGCCTTGCGTTGTTGGGCTGCGGTGAGCTTGGCCCGTTCGCGCGCCAAGTATTGGTCGTAGACCTCACGGCGAAAGGGGTCGCTCAGCACGGCATAGGCCAGCCAGCGGTCCGTTTCCGAGGCGATCGCGGCCGTCAAGGGGGGGTGCTGCCAGTCCACCTGTGCCAGTGCAGCCGCAGAGGCCTGTTCGGGCACGCCAAGGCACTCATAGTGCGTGGGGTGCAGGGGGAGGACCAGCGGGTTGGTGGCAGGTGGTTGCATGATGGTGGTGGGTTGGATGCTTGTTCAGGCACCCGATTTGGCTGGCTTGATCGGTCGGGTCCAAGTGCTGACGCTGGCTTGTTGTCCACGCGCCACAGTGAGTTGTCCAGCGGGGGCGCTCTTGCTGACGGTGGAGCCCGCGCCGATGGTGGCGCCGGCACCGATGGTGATGGGTGCGACCAGCACGCAGTTGGAGCCGATATGCACGTCGGCTTCAATGGTGGTGCGGTGTTTGTTGGCCCCGTCGTAGTTGGCGGTGATGCTGCCAGCACCGTAATTGACCCGCTCGCCCACGGTGGCATCGCCCAGATAGGCCAGATGGTTGGCTTTGGCACCTCGGGCCATGGTGGAGTTTTTGACCTCCACGAAGTTGCCGATATGCACTTCGGCGCCGAGTTTGGCGCCGGGGCGCAGTCGGGCGAAGGGGCCGATCAACGCCCCGGCGCCGATGTCAACGCCCAAGCTCTCGCCGTCGATGTGGGTGAAGGGGTGAATCAACGCGCCGGCGGCGATGGTGGCGTTACGGATGACGCAGTTCGCACCGATCGAGACCTCGTCACCCAGCGTGACCGTGCCTTCAAAGATCACGTTGACGTCGATGTCCACGTCACGACCGCATGTCAGGTCGCCGCGCAGATCGAAGCGGGTGGGGTCGGCCAGACGAACGCCCGCTTCCATCAGGGCTTCGGCTTGCTGGCGCTGGAAGCGGCGTTCCAGATCAGCCAGTTGCAAGGGGCTGTTGACGCCCAGCACTTCGGTTTCGCTGCCGGCCTTGGTGGCCACCACCGGCACGCCGTCAGCCACGGCCATGGCGACGATGTCGGTGAGGTAGTACTCACCTTGGACGTTATCGTTGCCCAAGTTGGCCAGCCAGCGCTTCAGGTGCGCTGTGGGCACGGCCATCATGCCGGTGTAGCCCTCGCGGATGAGGCGCTGCTCAGGCGTGGCGTCTTTGTGTTCCTTGATGGCAAGCACGGCCTCGCCGTCACGCAGGATGCGACCGTAGCCGGTGGGGTCGGCCAAATCGACCGTCAGCAGTGCAAGGCGCTCGCCTGCGCAGGCATCGATCAAGGCTTGGGCGGTTTGGACGCGGACCAAAGGCACATCACCGTTCAAGATCAAGGTGGTGCCGGTCTCGGGCAGTTCAGGCACCGCTTGCTGCACGGCGTGGCCGGTGCCGAGTTGCGGCTCTTGGCGCACAAAGGCCAACGGCGCTTCGGGCAGCGCGGCGCGCATGACCGTTTCGACCTGCTCGGCGCCGTGGCCGGTGATGGTGATGAGGCGGGCCGCACCGAGGCGAATGCCCATCTCCAAGACGTGTTGCAATAGGGGCCGACCGGCCAAAGGATGCAGCACCTTGGGTCGGGCGGATTTCATCCGTGTCCCTTTGCCAGCAGCCATGATCACGACGTCGAGCACCATGCGTAGTTCCTTGTTTGCGTGTAGATGGAAACCCCAGATTATCGGCAGCCCCAAGCCTTCTTGGCTCCGGCAGTGTTGTTGGGCTGTGACAGGTGTCTGGATTCTGTGGCTGTGTGGCTGTAGCAGCCTGGGATTGGGCTACGGCAATGGGCCCGCCTTGGTGACATGGTGGGTGGATCGCCACCTGGACTTGACCCCTGAGCAATCGACCAAGGTGCGCGCCGCGTTGGATCAAGGGTTTGCTTGGCACCGCAGCCAGCGTTTGTCACAGGATCTCGGGCTGATGGCGCGTTTTGAGCGTGAGGTGCAAGGTGACGTCACGTCGGCGCAGGTGTGTGCGTGGGTGCCCATCGCACAAAGCTGGGGCGATACCGTGCTGGCGCAACTGGGGCCTGCTATCGCATCGATCGCTCCCACACTCCAAGCGCAGCAGCTCAGCCACCTTGAGGAGCGCATGACGCGCGGCAACGATGATTGGGTCCACGATCACTTGCAAGCTGAGCCTGCCGAGCGTGTGCAGGGGCAACTGGATCGCTTGGTCTCGAACTTAGAAACGCTCTATGGCCGTGTGGAAAAACGGCAGAAAGAAGCGCTGCGCGTGGCTTTAGCTCGCTCGGTATGGGATCCGGATCAGGCCTTGGTCGAGCGCAAGGCGCATCAGCAAGACACCTTGAGTGTGTTGCGTCAACTCAGCCAAGGGCGCACAACGCTCACCCCGGAGGCCTCTCAGGCGCTGGTTCGGGCCTGGCTGATGCGCCAAACCAACCCGGGTGATGAGGCTGAACGTCGGCGTCGCAGCGCCTTTGTCGCAGAGCGCTGCCAGTTGGTGGCGGATTTCCATCGCACCACCACCTCGGAGCAACGCCGCCATGCCGGTGAGACGTTGGCCGGTTGGCAAGACGACTTACGCAGTTTTGTGATCAGCGCGGGGCGCTAGCCTCGGGCGGTGGGGTCAGCGGCACCAACGACACCATGACATCGCGAGGGCCGTCAGGCAGGTCTGGAAAGCCTTGCAAGATGGCCGAGAACAGGGCTCGCAGCACAGCCGGGGTGCCGTTCAGGCGCGTGCGGGCATGGCCTTCGTAGAGGATGTGATGGGTCATGCCGTCGATGAGCAGCATGATCACCTCCTGTTGAAGCTCGTAGGGTCGGCCACTCCAGCCCTGGCTGGGGCCCATGCCCAAGGGGCGGCGCAGGGGACGGCCCCAAACGTCTTTGCTCCAAGGGTTGTGTTGGCTGACCCAGCTGCCTTCTAGCCAAGGGGTTGGCATGCGGACGCTGCGCGCACTCACTTGGACAAAGATATCGACATCCGGGTCGTGGGTTTCCACCGCATCGCTATCCAAGGTGAATCCCGCCAGCAGCAAAGCCTCGGCCGCAGCAGCCTCGGTGGCATCTTGGGTGGTTTGGAGGGCGTTCGCTGTGCCGACGGCGCCTCGCTGTGACGGTAAACGCTGAAAAACGTAGGTGCCTGCCGGTCGATCGTCGGGCCATTCACCGAAACTGGTGACTTCCACTTCGGCGTCGTAGAGCGACGAGGCGCAACTGCTGCTGAGCAAGCTCAGGACCAGAAGACCCAAGATTGCAAGCGGGGCAGTGTGAGGCGAGCGCATGGGGTTCCTCAGGAACGAGTCATGAACGTGACCGGCTGGGAGGCCGATATCTCGGGTATCGCCGGGGTCGCACAACCCTCGTCGTCTTCGTCGAAGGCTTTATCACCCTGTGGATCAGCGACGCCGCTGGGGCGGATGGTCTCGAAGGGGAAGAGCTTGCGGTCCATCAGGTGCGAGGGCACGACTTCGGAGAAGGCGCGGTGCATGTTGTCGATGCGGCCCGGATGCTTGCGATCCCATTCGCGCAGCATCTGTTTGATCTGCACCCGTTGCAGGTTCTCTTGGCTGCCGCACAAGCTGCACGGGATGATCGGGAAGGCGCGGTGTTCGGCCCAGCGTTCCAGATCGGTCTCGACCACGTAGGCCAGCGGGCGGATCACGGTGTGCTTACCGTCGTCGCTCACCAGCTTCGGCGGCATGCCTTTGAGGCGGCCTTGGAAGAACATGTTCAAAAAGATGGTGCCAAGGAAGTCATCGCGGTGGTGCCCCAAGGCGATCTTGGTCGCGCCCAGCTCACCCGCCACGCGGTAGAGCGCCCCCCGGCGCAGACGCGAACACAAGCTGCACATCGTCTTGCCCTCAGGGATCACGCGCTTGACGATCGAGTAGGTGTCTTGCTCTTCGATGTGGAACTCGACGCCCCGGCTCTTGAGGTACGCCGGCAGCACATCGGCCGGAAAGCCGGGCTGCTTTTGGTCGAGATTGACGGCGACGATGGAAAAGTCGATCGGAGCGCGTTGCTGCAAGTTCAGCAAGATATCGAGCAAGCTGTAGCTGTCCTTGCCGCCCGAGAGGCAGACCATCACGCGGTCGCCTTGCTCGATCATGGCGAAGTCGCGGATCGCGTCGCCCACTTGACGATGCAAGCGCTTCGAGAGCTTGTTGATTTCGTGCGCCGCGCGCTTGTCGGCCTGAGAAGCCTGAGGGTCGGAGGAAAGATCGGTGTTCATGGCGAGATTGTCGTTGCTCGCTGCCACGCGGCTCACCACTGCCCCGTTTCCACCCGGATCGCCACTTCGCAGTCGTCGAAGATTTCCAGCTTGGCGATCTTGACGCGCACGCCCAAAACGCCCGGCAGGCTCATCAACCGTGCCGCGACTTTGCCGATCAGGCTCTCCAACAAGTTGACGTGCTGCGCGGTGCATTCCTCAATGATGATGCTGCGCACTCGGCGGTAATCGAGCACGTGCGTCAGGTCGTCGTCTTGGGGGCGCAGGGGCTGCGTGCCGAGGTTCATTTCGGCATCGACCGCAATCGGCTGCGGCGCGGTTTTCTCGTGGTCGAGCACCCCAAGGTTGGCGTCAAAGCGCAGGCCAGTGAGGGTGAGGATTTGGGTGCCGCGTGTGGTGGACATGGTCGGATGGGCTCAAAAAGAAAGGGGCGCAAGGCCAGCAAGGTGAAGCAAGACGCGTGGCTGCGCCCTCACATCATCGAAAAATCGCGCTCAAAGCGTCGCAGGTGCTGACCCGCATCGACCAAGATGGTGGTGCCGGTGATGGAGCGGGTTTCGAGCACAAACCGCACGCTGCGCGCCACGTCTTCGGGCGAGGAAGCGCGCCCGAGCAGGCTCGACTGACGGTGCAGCGCCGCGAACTTGTCACCCTGCAACCAAGCGCTGTCGAGCGTCAGTCCCGGCGCGACACCGGCCACGCGCACTTGCGGTGCCAAGGCCATGGCCAGCAAAGCGGTGGCGGATTCGAGGGCTGCTTTGGAGAGCGTGTAGCTGAGGAAATCCGGGTTCGGATTCCACAGCTTTTGATCGAGCAAATTGACCACCACCCCTTGGCGCGGTGTGCCAATCAAGTGTTTTGCCAGCGCTTGGGCCAGCACGATGGCGGGGGCGGTGTTGGCGCGCAAGTGGCGCTCTAAGGTGGCGTAGCTGAAGCTGGAGGCGTCGTCGAACTCGAAGGTCGAGGCGCTGTTGACCACCGCATCGAGGCGACCCAACGCGGTGATCACGGCTGGCACCAAGGCGCGACAAGCGGCTTCGTCGGCCAAGTCAGCGGCAAAGGTGTGAGCCCGGGCGCCGAGTTGGCGCAGCTCAGCGGCAGTGCTTTCAGCCTCTGGGGCCGAGTGGCGGTAATGCACTGCCACATCGAAACCATGGCGCCCGAGATCAAGGGCAATGTCGCGACCAAGGCGTTTGGCTGAGCCAGTGATGAGGACCACTGGACGGTCTGAAAGAGGGGGGGTGGGCATGGGCTTTCTAGAATGGGGTGTGAACATGATGCAAACCACTTCAAACCCCAGTGTAGCCAGCCCGCTTGCCGCGTCTCTGGCCGACGAGATCCGCACCCAAGGTGGCTGGATCAGCTTCGAGCGCTACATGGAGCGCGCCCTCTACACCCCCGGCTTGGGCTATTACGCCCGGGGGGATCGTCAGTTCGGTGCCTTGCCCGCTTCGGGCAGCGATTTCATCACCGCGCCGGAACTCTCACCCCTGTTCGGCCGGGCCGTGGCGCGCCAGCTTGAGCAGGCCTTGGCAGCCACCGGCACCCAAGCGCTTTGGGAGTTTGGCGCGGGCTCGGGCGCCTTGGCCGCCCAGGTGCTTGAAGCCTTGGGCGAGCAGATCACGTCCTACACCATCGTTGATCTCTCAAGCACCTTGCGCGAGCGCCAGCGCCAAACGGTGCTGGAGCGCGTGCCGCAGCACGCCGCTAAGTTGCGCTGGGTGACGCAGTTGCCCGAGCGCATCGACGGCGTGGTGGTCGCCAACGAATTGCTCGACGCCATGCCAGTGGTTTTGCTGCACTGGGACGGCGCACAGTGGCTGGAGCGTGGGGTGGGGTTGGGTACGGGTCAGGATGCGGCGCAGGCTTTTGTCTGGGCGGATCGGCCCACCGCGCTGCGCCCGCCCGTTGAGAGCGGCTTTGTGCCCGGCACGGTCATCGAGTTGCCACGCCAAGCCTCGGCGTTCATCACCACGCTGGCCGGAGTGGTGCAGCGCGGCGCGGCGTTTCTCCTCGACTACGGTTTTCCCGAGCGCGAGTTCTATCACCCGCAGCGTGTCGGCGGCACCTTGATGTGCCACCGTGCCCACCAAGCCGACACCGATCCACTCGACGCTGTGGGCGAGAAGGACATCACCGTCCACGTCGATTTCACGGCCATTGCTTTGGCGGGGCAGGACGCTGGCATGGAGGTGCTGGGCTACACCTCGCAGGCGCGGTTTCTCTTCAACTGCGGGTTGCTCGAAGACTTGCAGCTCGCCAGCGATCAGCGCAACGTGCCCGCCTTGGCGGCGGCCCAAAAGCTCATCACCGAGCACGAAATGGGCGAGCTGTTCAAGGTGATCGGCTTGGCCGCTGCGGCCACGCCCTTCGAGGCCCGAGGCTTCACCGCCGGCGACCGCAGCCATACCTTGTGAGGCTGGAACTGTGATCCGCTGGCTGTTGACCCTGCTGCTGGCCAGCGTGCTGCTCTCAGGGCTGCGCGGCTGGCTGTCGAAGCTCGGCTTGGGCCGTCTGCCGGGCGACTTCACCCTGCACCTCGGCCGCCGCGAGCTCTATGTGCCCTTCGGATCAAGCGTGCTGCTGAGCCTGATCGCCTGGCTGATTGCGCACTGGCTGTAGCGCCAGCCATCACCCACGGTGTGACCCGTTCGCCCTGAGCTTGTCGAAGGGCCTGTGTGTCCTGCAGGCTGGGCTTCGACAAGCTCAGCCCGAACGGTGTTGGGGTGAGGGGGCTGTTTCAGCGCCGCAAATACCGATACAGCGTGCTGCGGCTGATGCCGAGACGGCGGGCGGCTTCGGCGATGTTGCCGTGGGTTTCGAGCAGCATGTGTTCGACGGTGCGCTGCGAGACGTCGCGCAGGGGCATGAGGGGGGCGACGGCTTCGGTGGGCGGGAGGATGGGGTTGGCTTTTTGGCGGAACCGGCTGGCGTCGATGCGGAAGTAAAGGCTTTGGCCTTGCAAGTTGCTCAGGGCGACGGTGCTGCTGCCTTGGCGCAGGGCTTGATCGCGCACGCTGGGCCAGTCCATCACGAACACTTGGGCCAGATGCACTTGATGGATGGCGTTGCGTTGCAGATCCAGCATGGCCATGGCGACGCTGTCCATGGCCGTGATCAGCCCGTCGGCGTCGAGATGCAACCAGCCCTCCGCCATCGAGCCCAAACCGGCCAAGTGCGGGTGACAGCTGAGGCGCAAGGTGTGGGTTTCTTCGGCCAAGGCGAAAAGCTGGCGCTCGATGGCCCGCACCGAGGTGCGTACCAACCCCAAGGTGTGCGGATGGTGGCTGCGCTGGTCGGAGGAAATATCCAGCACACCGAGCGTGCGGCCGTCGGGCCCTCGGATCGGCGCGGCGGCGCAGGTGAGAAAGCCGTTTTCCTCGAAGAAGTGTTCGGCCCCGTTGACCGCCACCGATTGGCCTTCATGCAAGGCGGTGCCGATGGCGTTGGTGCCTCGGTGGCGTTCCAGCCACGACGCGCCGGGGCGCAGCAAGATGCGGTCGGCGCGTTGCAAGAAGTCGGCGTCGCCCACCGAATGCACGATCACGCCGTGATGGTCGGCCAGCACCACCACGCCGCCGGAGCCGGCGATCAGGGCGTAGAGGTATTCCATGGTCGGGATGGCGGTGCGGATCAGCACGTCGCGCTGCTCGATGCGGATGCGCAGGTTCTCGCCGCCCAAGGTGTGCTCTTCCGCCAAGCGCCGCGCCACCGGCATCAAACCGAACTGAAAGCAGCGCTGCCAAGAGCCCGTCAAGGTGGGCCCGAGCCGACTCAGCACCGCCTCTTCAGGCGGGGTGCCGTGGCGCAGCCAGTGGCGGCGCAGATCACGCAGTTCGGTGTTGTTCATGGCGCTGTCAAGTCACCGGAGCCAAGTTGGCAAATTCCTCGTCGGTAAAAAGGCGGGAGCGGGTCAGAAAGCGCAGCCCACTGGGCCGCTCCAGCGAGAACATACCGCCATTGCCGGGGATGGCGTCGATGGTGAGGTGGGTGTGCTGCCAGTACTCGAACTGGGAGCGGCTCATGTAGAACGGCACGCCGCCGATCTCGCCGAGCCGCACGTCGTTGTCACCGAGGGGAAACTCTGAGCGGGCAAACAGCATGGGCGCACTGCCGTCGCAACAGCCCCCGGATTGGTGGAACAGCAGCTCAGGGCCATGCTGCGCCAGCATCGTCTCGATCAGGGCCAAGGCGGCGGCCGTGGCGCTCACGCGGTTTGCCATGATGGGTCTTTCTCAGAAGAACCCAAGAGCCTTGGGGCTGTAGGACACCAGCAGGTTCTTGGTCTGCTGATAGTGGTCGAGCATCATCTTGTGGGTTTCACGACCGATGCCCGATTGCTTGTAGCCGCCGAAGGCGGCGTGCGCCGGATAAGCGTGGTAGCAGTTGGTCCAGACGCGGCCGGCCTGGATGCCCCGGCCCATGCGGAAAGCGCGGCTGCCGTCACGGGTCCAGACCCCGGCGCCCAGACCGTAGAGCGTGTCGTTGGCAATCGCCAGCGCTTCGGCTTCGTCCTTGAAGGTGGTGACCGACAGCACCGGGCCGAAGATTTCTTCCTGGAAGATGCGCATCTTGTTGTGGCCCTTGAACACCGTCGGTGCCACGTAGAAGCCGTCCTTCAAGTCGCCGTCGTGGAGGGTGCGGTGACCGCCGACCAGCACTTCAGCGCCTTCAGCGCGACCGAGTTCGAGGTAGGAGACGATCTTTTCGAGCTGCTCGGCGGAGGCTTGGGCGCCGATCATGGTGCTGCTGTCGAGCGGGTTGCCTTGCTTGATCGCCTTGACACGGGCCACGGCGCGCTCGATGAAACGTTCGTAGATCGATTCCTGAATCAGCGCGCGTGAGGGGCAGGTGCAGACCTCGCCTTGGTTCAGGGCGAACATCGCAAAGCCTTCCAGACACTTGTCGAAGTAGTCGTCGTCTTGGTCCATCACGTCGGCAAAGAAGACATTCGGGCTCTTGCCGCCGAGTTCCAGCGTCACCGGGATCAGGTTTTGGGCGGCGTAGCTCATGATGAGTCGGCCGGTCGAGGTCTCCCCCGTGAAGGCGATCTTGGCGATGCGCGGCGACGAGGCCAGCGGCTTGCCCGCTTCCAGCCCGAAACCGTTGACCACGTTGAGCACACCCGGTGGCAGCAAGTCGCCGATCAGCTCCAGCAGCACCAGGATCGAGGCGGGCGTCTGCTCGGCGGGCTTCAGCACCACGCAGTTGCCAGCGGCCAAGGCCGGGGCGAGCTTCCAAGTGGCCATCAGGATCGGGAAGTTCCACGGAATGATCTGGCCGACCACGCCGAGCGGCTCCTTGAAGTGATAGGCGTAGGTGTCGTGATCGATCTCGCCGATCGAGCCTTCTTCGGCGCGGATGCAGCCGGCAAAGTAGCGGAAGTGGTCGATAGCCAGCGGGATGTCGGCGGCCATGGTTTCGCGGATCGGCTTGCCGTTGTCGAGCGTCTCAGCGGTGGCGATCAGCGACAGATTCGCTTCGATGCGGTCGGCGATCTTGTTGAGGATGTTGGCGCGGGTGGTGGTGGAGGTGGCACCCCAAGCAGCGCGGGCCGCGTGGGCGGCGTCGAGCGCGAGGTTGATGTCCTTGGCGTTCGAGCGCGGGATCTCGCACAGCGGCTGATTGGTGATCGGCGTGACGTTGACGAAATATTGGCCATCCACCGGCTCGACCCACTGGCCGCCGATGTAGTTGCCGTAGCGCGCCTTGTAGGGGTTGCTGACGCTGATGCCGTTGAGAGTCAAGATGTTTGTGCTGCTCATGGGGATGCCTCAAGGTGGGATGGAGGTGGGTTGGATCGGTGTGAGCGGATTGTTCCGATCCCCCTGCCGACCCGCCACCTGAAGCACCCCCTCGATCCGACCCAAGGGGCTGAAAAGGGCGGTTTTTCCGGGTATGTCCTGAGTTGGTGCTTGCGCGACTGTGTCGTATCGCTACACCTTGGGTGGGTGTGGAGCCGCTGCCTGACTCAAAGCCGCTGCCCGGGCCTGATCCAGCGCCCGGGCGATGGCCGGGCCTTCGGCACTTCGGGCGCGGGCTTCGGCCACGATGGCGGCTTGATCCAAGCTTTGCAGCAGCGCCAGCGCTTGGCCCAGCGTGCGGCGCTGGGGGTAGTCTTGGCGGCTGAAGTCACCGCCTCGGCCCCGGGCGTCGCATTCGCAGGCCAGCAAGGTCTCGGCAAAACGCTCGGGGCGTCGCCAAGCATCGCAGCGGCCCAGCAGGCGCACAACGGCCTCGGGGCTCAGTTCAGTGCTGCGGTGGATGTTGCCGTGTTCGCGCGCCACCAAGTCCGCCAGTTGGATCAACTCGGTGGGCACGCGCAGGCCTTTGAGCAAGGGTTGCAACAGGGCGGCACTGCGGCCTTCGTGGCCGGTGTGACGCGGCAGCACATCGGCTGGGGTGGTGCCTTTGCCGAGGTCGTGGCACAGGCAAGCCAGACGCACGCCCAGCGACGCGCCAAGCAGGGCGGCCATGTCCAGCACCATCAGCACATGCACGCCGGTATCGATCTCGGGGTGATAGTCGGCGCGCTGGGCCACGCCAAAAAGCTGATCCACTTCGGGCAGCAGCCGCTTGAGCGCGCCGCAGTCGCGCAGCACCTCGAACATGCGTGAGGGTTTGGCGGTCATCAGCCCACGTGAGAGTTCTTGCCAGACGCGCTCGGGCACCAGCGCATCGACCTCGCCCGCATCGACCATCTGCCGGCAGAGCTGCATGGTCTCAGGGGCGATGCGGAAGTCGCTGAAGCGGGCCGCAAAGCGCGCCAGCCGCAGGATGCGCACCGGGTCTTCGGCAAAGGCGGGCCCCACGTGGCGCAGCAGCCGCTCGTGCAGATCGCGCTCGCCGCCCCACGGGTCGATCAAGCGGCCTTGATCGTCTTCGGCCATGGCGTTGACGGTCAGATCACGTCGGGCCAAATCGTCTTCGAGCGTGACCTCGGGGCTGGCGTGGCAGACGAAGCCTCGGTAGCCGAGGCCGCTTTTGCGCTCGGTGCGCGCCAAGGCGTATTCCTCGTGGCTGTGCGGATGCAGAAACACCGGGAAATCTTGGCCGACCGCGACAAAGCCGCGCGCCAGCATCGCCTCCGGCGTGCTGCCGACCACCACCCAGTCTTGATCCCCAGCGGCTAAGCCGAGCAAGCGGTCGCGCACGGCGCCGCCGACACGGTAAATCTTCAGGGGCGTCATGGCGGCTCAGTCCCGACCGGCCAACCTGCGGCGCAGATCATGGGCGCTGAAGCGATGACCCCCGCGTTCAGCCAAATGGGGCGCCATCACGGCGTCCATCGACGTGGCTTGGATGTCCAGCGAGGCGAGTCCCGGCTGTTGGCCGGTGGCGACGTTGGCCAGGCGCATCGAGAGCACGTTGTCCGGGCTCATCAACGTCGGGCCCGGCAGCAGCGTCATCAGGCGCGCTTGGAGCAGTGCGAGCGCTTCGGGCAACGGCCAAATCGGGCGTTCGCAGCCCGCCCATCGACCGGCGCGGCGCACGATGTCGCCTAGGCTCAGGACTTCGGGGCCAGCGCACTCGATGGTTTGATGGATCGTGCGTGGGTCGCTCAAGCAGCGTGCCAAAGCGGCGGCCACATCGCCCACCCACACCGGCTGAAAGCGCGCTTGCGCGCCCGCCAGCGGCAGGATCGGAGCCAGTTTTTGCAGGCTGGCAAACAGGTTGACGAAGCGATCTTCGGCGCCAAAGATCACGCTGGGGCGCAGGATGCTCAGCTCGATCTGCCCGCTGCGGGCGGCAGCGCGCAGCACTTGTTCGCCGCGTGCCTTGCTGCGCAGGTACATCGAGGGTGCCAGCTCAGCACTGGCCTCATCGACACCCAAGGCGCTGACATGGATCAGTCGGCGTACCCCCGCGCTTTGGCAGGCTTGAACCAGTTTGCGCGGCAACTCGACATGGGTGTGCTCGAAGCTCGCTTCGTTCCCGTGCAGGATCGCGACGAGGTTGATGACCGCGTCCACACCGTGCACCAAGGTGGCCAACACGCTCGGCTCATGCACATCGGCGTGCATCAGCACCACCCCGGGCTGCATCGCCAAGGCTTGGGCCTGCCTCGGTTTTCGGCTTGGCACGATCAAACGGGTGCCGCTGAACGCCGGATCACCCGCCAGCAGGCGTAACAAGGCCCGGCCGACCAAGCCGGTGCCACCGAGAACAAGGACAGAACGAGGGCACGCAATCATGGCCGGCATCGTAGCAATCCTCATGCCGTTGAAACACACCCTCTTGGTGCGACCAGGCCTTCTTTACACCGGCTTTACAGCCCAGCCGCCGCTCTCAGCAGCGCAGCCTTGTCGGTGCGCTCCCATGTGAACTCTGGCTCTTCGCGGCCGAAGTGACCATAAGCCGCAGTCTTCGAGTAGATCGGCCGCAGCAGGTCGAGCATCTGGATGATGCCCTTGGGGCGCAGATCAAAGTGGTCGTTGACCAGCTTGGCGATCTCGGCGTCGGCAATGACGCCGGTGCCTTCGGTATAGACCGTGACGTTCATCGGGTGTGCCACGCCGATGGCGTAGGCCACTTGGATCTGGCACTGCTTGGCCAAGCCCGCCGCGACGATGTTCTTGGCGACGTAGCGCGCCGCGTAGGCCGCCGAGCGGTCCACCTTGGTCGGGTCCTTGCCCGAGAACGCGCCGCCACCGTGCGGACAGGCGCCGCCGTAGGTATCGACGATGATCTTGCGGCCCGTGAGGCCGCAGTCGCCTTGCGGGCCGCCGATCACAAACCGGCCGGTTGGGTTGATCAGGTACTTGGTGTCCTTGGTGATCCACTCCTTGGGCAACACCGGCTTGATGATTTCCTCAATCACCGCTTCGGTGAACTCGGGCTTCATGTGTTTGCCGTCGCTCATCTCGGGCGCGTGCTGGGTCGAGAGCACGATGGTGTCGATCGAGTGCGGCCGGCCATCGACATAACGCATCGTCACTTGGCTCTTGGCGTCGGGGCGCAGGAAGGGCAGGCGGCCGTCTTTGCGCAGCTGCGCTTGGCGCTCGACCAAGCGGTGGGCGTAGTAGATCGGCGCGGGCATCAGCTCGGGCGTCTCGTCGCAGGCGTAGCCGAACATCAGGCCTTGGTCGCCGGCGCCGGTGTTGAGGTGGTCGTCCGAGGCGTGATCCACCCCCTGGGCGATGTCGTTGCTCTGCTTGTCGTAGCAGACCATGACCGCGCAGCCCTTGTAGTCGATGCCGTATTCGGTGTTGTCGTAGCCGATGCGCTTGATGGTGTCGCGCGCGACTTGGATGTAATCGACATGCGCGTTGGTGGTGATCTCACCGGCCAGCACCACGAGGCCGGTGTTGCACAGCGTCTCGGCCGCGACACGCGAGCGTGGGTCTTGTTCGAAGATCGCGTCGAGGATGGCGTCCGAGATCTGATCGGCCACCTTGTCGGGGTGACCTTCGGAGACGGACTCGGATGTGAAGAGGAAGTCGTTCGCCACTCTATAAACTCCTGTGTTTTGCGATGGATAGACGTTGAATACCTTTGTGGGGTGCGTCGCCATGCTGCGAGGAGCGATTGGCGAACGCTTTAGCGGCATTTGTGATTCGCCCCGCAAGTTGTTCCTTAACTCGGCGATGGCCGCGATTGTATGGCCCTGATCACAACCCTTTTTCGTGGCGCCTCGCGCCTGCCCTTGTCCGTGCTGCACGCTGTGGGCGGTGCCTTGGGCTGGTTGACGTACTGGGCTTCGCCCAGCTATCGGCGGCGCATGCATGAGCACGCCCTGCTCGCGGATATCCCGTGGGCGCAAGCGCGTCCAGCGGTGGCCGAATCGGGTCGGATGATTGCCGAGCTGCCGTGGGTTTGGAGTCGGCCGGTGGATCAACCCTTGGGCGACAAGATCCGCTGGACGGGGGCCGAGCATGTGGAGCGCGCCTTGGCCTTGGGCAAGGGTTTGCTGGTGCTGACGCCACACATCGGCAGCTTTGAGATGGTGGGCCAAGGCTACGCCGAGCGTTTTGGCCTTGGCAAACACCCGATGACGGCGCTTTATCGGCCCGCGCGCAAAGCGTGGATGAAAGAGATGGTCAGCAGCTCGCGCCAGCGCCCCGGTCTCGATGTGGCCCCCGCCAACTTGGCCGGGGTGCGGCAGATGATCCGCGCCCTGCGCCGAGGCGAAACCATCGGCTTGTTGCCCGATCAGGTGCCGCCGGAGAGCCAAGGCGTTTGGGCGCCGTTCTTTGGTAAGCCGGCCTACACCATGACCTTGGCGGCGCGGCTGGTGCAACAGACCGGCGCCGCAGTGGTGTTGATTCGGGGGGAGCGTTTGAAGGGTGGACGTGGTTGGTGCTTGCATGCCGAGCCCATGCCTGAACCCTTGCCGCCGGCGGTCAGCGGCGCCAACGCTGCTGAGGTTGAGGCCTACACGGTGGCCAGCGCCACGGTGATCAACCGTGCCATGGAACACATGATTCGCCAGTTGCCGGGCCAGTATCTGTGGGGCTATCACCGCTACAAACATCCACGCCCGCAAGAAAGCATGCTCGATAGCGATGCCAAGGGAGCGCAGGCGTGAAGGCCCCAGCGACATGGGGCGCCAAGCTCGGGGCTTGGGGGGCGATTGCCTTGCTTTGGAGCGTGCATGTCCTGCCGCTGGGTGTGCAGGCGTGGCTGGGGCGAGGTTTAGGGGCCCTGCTTTGGCAAGTGGGCCGCCCACGCCGCCGCGTTGCGCTGCGCAACTTGGCTTTGTGTTTTCCCGCTTGGACCGACGCCCAGCGCGTGGCGGTGGCGCACGAGCATTTCGCTTGGTTGGGCCGCAGCATCTTGGAGCGCGGCTTGCTGTGGTTTGCGCCGGTGCCCCGCTTGCAGCGCCTGATCCATGTCGAAGGCGATGTCGGCTTGGCCGCGCGCAGCGAGCGCCCGGTGATGTGGCTGGTGCCGCATTTTCTGGCCTTGGACGTGGCGGGCTCGGCGGCGCAGATCTTTCAAGACAAACGCTTTGGCTCGATTTACCAAGCGCAAAGCAACCCGGTTTTTGACGCCGCCGTCAAGCAAGGGCGGCTGCGCTTTGACAAGGTGGAACTCTTTGCCCGCAACGAGGGCGCACGCGGCTTGATGCGCGCCATCCGCCAAGGCAAGCCTTTTTTCAACCTGCCCGACATGGATTTTGGCGCGCGTGACGCCGCCTTCGTGCCCTTCTTCGGCGTCCCCGCAGCGACGCTTTTGGCCCCTTCGCGCATGGCCCGGGCTTTGAACATGGTGGTCCAACCCGTCATCGCCCACATCCTGCCCGGCGGCCAAGGTTACCGCGTCCAGTTCATGGAACCTTGGGCCGACTTCCCCACCGACGACCCCGAAGCCGACACCCGCCGCATGAACGCCTGGATCGAAGCCCAGATCCTCCTCAACCCCAGCCAATACCTCTGGGTCCACAAACGCTTCAAAACTCGCCCGGAAGGGGAGGCGGGGTTGTATTGACGATTGACGTTGTGGCAAGGCTCGGCGCTCAGCGCAGCTCGCGGCGCAGGATCTTGCCGACGTTGCTCTTGGGCAGGGCGTCGCGGAATTCGATCTTGCGGGGGCGTTTGTAGGCGGTGAAGTTCTCTTTGCAGTAAGCCGCCAAGGCTTCGGTCGTGAGGTTCGGGTCGCGTTTGACGACCACCAAGCGGACGGCTTCGCCGGAGTGTTCGTCGGGGATGCCGACCACG
Organism: Leptothrix ochracea; assembly: GCF_041083635.1. GTDB lineage: Bacteria > Pseudomonadota > Gammaproteobacteria > Burkholderiales > Burkholderiaceae_C > Sphaerotilus > Sphaerotilus ochraceus. The sequence continues at coordinate 58,565 of NZ_JBFPHB010000031.1, read as the reverse complement.
GCGCATTCCAAGACGCCGGGATGCAAGTTCACCACTTGCTCAATCTCGTTCGGGTAGACGTTGAAGCCTGAGACCAGAATCATGTCCTTCTTGCGGTCCACGATGCGCACATAGCCGTTCTCGTCCATCACGCCGATGTCGCCGGATTTGAAGTAGCCGTCGGGGGTCATGACCAAGGCGGTCTCGTCGGGGCGGTTCCAGTAACCCGCCATCACTTGTGGGCCTCGGATGCAGATTTCGCCCGGTTGACCCGGGGCCACGTCGTTGCCCTCATCGTCGCGCAAGACCACCTCGGTGCCGGAGATGGGCACGCCAATGGTGCCGGAGTATTCCGAGATATCGAGTCGGTTGGCGGTGGCCACGGGTGACGTCTCGGACAGACCGTAGCCTTCAACGATCGGGCAGCCGGTCAGCTTGAACCATTGGTCGGCGGTGGCCTTTTGCACCGACATGCCGCCGCCAAAGCAGACCTTCAGCCCCGAAAAATCGAGCTTGGCGAACTCGGGGTTGTTCAGCAACGCATTGAACAAGGTGTTCACGGCCGGCAGCATGTTGATACGGTGCTTGCTGAGCGTTTTGACCAAGCCTGGGATGTCGCGTGGATTGGGGATCAAGACGTTGCGGCAACCCAGACGACAGCCGATGAAGTAGCAGATGGTCAGGGCGAAGATGTGATACAGCGGCAGCGCGCAGACCATCGTCAGGTGCCGGTGGCCGATGGCGTCGATGCGTGGCCGAAACCAGGCTTCGCATTGCAAGGTGTTGGCCAGCACATTGCGGTGCAGCAGCACCGCGCCTTTGGACACGCCGGTGGTGCCACCGGTGTATTGCAAAAAGGCGATGTCATCGAGCCCGATGGCCCGGCGCGTCAGGGTTTTGTGCTGGCCTTGGGTCAAGGCGGTGTTGAAGCGAATCACCTGCCGCTGGCTGCTGGAGGGCAGATCGAAGGCCGGTACCAGCTTGCGCACATGGCGCACGACAAAGTTCACCAACTGTTTGCGCGGGAAAGACAGCATGTCGCCCATGGCGGCCACGATCACATGCTTGATGGGTGTGTGGTCGATGACTTGCGCCAAGGTGTGGGCGAAGTTCTCTAGGATGATGATGACTTCCGAGCCCGAATCCTTGAGCTGATGCTCCAACTCACGCGGGGTGTAGAGCGGATTGACGTTGACCACCGTGTAGCCCGCGCGCAGCACTGCTGCAATCGCCACCAAGTACTGCGGCACGTTGGGCATCATCAGCGCCACACGCGCACCCTTGGGCAGCCCCAAGCTCTGCAACCAAGCGCCCAAAGCCATCGAGTGGTTGTCGATGTCTTGATAGCGGAAGGACTGATCCATGAACGATGCAGCCTCCAGCGGGGCGTGTTCGCGGAAGGCGGTTTCGAGCAGATCCACCAAGCTCGTGTAGCCCGAGAGGTCCACGTCAGCGGGGACGCCGACGGGATACTGGCTCAGCCAAGGTTTGCGGGCGAGGGTATGCATGTGTCTCTCTCCAAACGGTTGTCGTGACCGGGGCCACTTCGGGGCTGGATTGTTCGTTGTTGTGAGGCGGGAAACTCTTGGGGGTTTTCCTAGCGTCAGGTCGATCTCAGAGAATTTGCGCGTTGATGAAGCCTCCATGATGCCCAGTTAGACTGAATGCACCGTAACCCATTCATTCAGGGGGCTACGTTTTTTCATGACACGACACATACGTTTAGGGTCGGCCCTTTTGTTGCGGCTCGCTTTGTTGATTTGGTGGGTTTCAGGCTGGTTGGCCGGGCTTTGTGTCGGTGTGTATGTCGGTGGGATGTGGGGTGGGTTGGCGCTGCTGTGCGTGGTGAGTGCGCCGCTGTGGTTGATGGGGGCGGTGGTGGGTTGGTCGGCATGGCGACATGGTCGTGATCTTGCGGCGGCTCCGGACCCTGATTTCGGCCCCATGGCATGGACGTGGTGGCATCTCTGGTGGACGGAAGTGCGTTGGGTCTTGCGCCTGTTTGGGTGGCGATTGCCTTTCCAAGAAGCGGCGCAATCGGATGCGCGCAGCTACCCCGGATTGCGTGGGGTGCTTTTTATTCACGGCTATGGCGGTAATCGAGGGTTCTGGGCCGAGTGGCAGGAAGCCTTGCACCGACGCGGGCACGCCAGCTTGAGCGTGAGCTTGGATGCCGTGAATGGCTCCATCGAGGCGTATGCCCCGCAGATTGAATTGGCTGTCGAGGCGTTGGAGGCCAGCACCGGGCTGTCGCCGTTGGTGGTCACCCATGGCATGGGCGGTGTGGCGGTGCGCGCTTGGTGGCGGTGGCAGCGCCGTCAAGGGATGTCTGCCGTCTTGGCGACCGAACGGGTCCATGCCGTGGTCACGATAGCCTGTCCCCATCAAGGGTCGGCGCTGACCGCTTGGGGATGGAAGGCCCGTCAGTTGGTCCTAGGCAGTGACTGGCTGAGGGAGCTGGCGGCTCAAGAAACCGCCGGTTGGCGCAGTCGTTTTGTCTGCATTCGCAGCGATGCCGATATCACCTTGATGCCGCCATCGTTGGCGATCTTGCCCGATGCGCGGGTGTTATCGCTGTCGGGGTGTGGCCATTGGCAACTCGCTTTTGAGCGCCCGGTGCGTCGCGAGGTTCTGCGGCTGCTCCAAGAGAATTTGCCCGTGTGTGTGTCGTCTTTCTCAACGGCACCGAAGTAGCAAGGATCACTTCAAGAGCGCTTGCAACCTCGCATGGGTGGTGAAGCGCGATCCACCCGATTCGGGTGTCCGTAGGACATGGCCTCTTGCCATGACGATCCGGCTCGTTTAGATTGTAACTAGTTACCAATTTGTTACTTTTGCGATCCTGGAGTCACGCTCATGCGTTGGTTATTCAATGTGTTGAAAGCCATGGCGGTTTGTCTTGGCCTCTTGGTGGGCGTGGCTTTTTTCTTGCCAAGCCATGGGCATGTTGAGCGAAGTCTTGACCTCTTTGTGCCGATTCAACGGGTTTGGGGGCTGATCGCTGATCCCCAGCAATGGAGCACGTGGTCGCCGTGGTCGCTCAAAGATCCCGCCATGAAATTGCGCTTTGAGGGGGCGGAGTCACGTCGCTTGCTGACCTACACCTTGACCTTGGTCGAGCTGGGTGTGCCGGCCCATGGTGCATTCACATTGGACACCACGCCTGTGGGGACCCGTGTGACGTGGAGTCTGGATGCTGACTTCGGCATGAACCCGGTGGGCCGCTGGTTGGGCCTTGGGTTGGAGCACACGGTCGGTGCGGATTTAGAGCGCGGTTTGGGGCGTCTGGCGCGGATCAGCAAGGACTGAGCGGGTTAGGCTCGATATCCTGCTGGCACACAGGGCCTTATCATCGCACCCTCCATCTTTCCGGAACCCCGCCATGTTTGGTTTCACTGAAGAGCAGATCACCAATTTCGGCATGACCTTTGGGGTCGGTGCCTTCATCATCTACATGCTCTTCATCGTGGGTCAATTGGCCTACGAATCGAAAGCCGGCAAGTTTGGAACATTCATCCTCTTTGTGGTGCTGGCCTTTGGGATGGTGGGTTTCATCGCCAAGAGCGTGATCACGTGGTGGTGGGGCCTTTAAGCCTAAGCCTTAAAGCACGTACTTCACCATCGGGTGGCTGGTCAAGGCGCGGTAGAGCGCGTCCAGTTGCTCCCGGCTGGTGGCGTGCACCGTGAGGGTCAGCCCCAGATAGGTGCCCTTGCTGCTGGGGCGTTGTGCGATGGATGCTGGGTTGAACGCTGGGTCAAACTGCTGCGCCACCGCGCCGATGCTTGCCACAAAACCGGGGTCATGGGGTCCCATCACCTTGATGGGAAAGTCGCAGGGGTATTCGATCGGCGATGGCTCGGGTGGAAGGCTGTTCGGGCTCGTCATGGTGCAAGGTTGAGAGATTGTTCGATGCGGGCTTGCTGATAGGCTTGGGCGAGGCGGGCATACACCGGCCCCGGCCGACCGCGCCCCGTGCCGTGGCCGACCGCCTCACCGTCGAGACGGGTGACCGCCAGCAACTCAAAGCTTGGCTGGCTCAGCAGGATTTCACTCGCACTGCGCAGTTCCGTGGCGGTGATGGGGCGGGCGTGGCAAGCGATACCGACGTTCTCGGCCCATTCACGCAGCAACTCGACCGGAGCATCGCCGGAGCGATGGCCTGATGTTGGACCGCCGAGGAGGGCATCTTCCAACACGATCCAGACGTCTGAGATGGCGCCACCCGTCACATCCACCCGACCGTGGCCGTGGTCACGCAACAGAATGGTTTCAAAGGCACTTTGGTCTTGGGCCAACTGATGGGCCATGAAGTGACCCAGAAGCGAGGTCGAGCCGATGTCGTCGCGTTCCCAGCGGAAATCCGGCGCCGTGATGCACCCCACGCCGTGGTGACGCATCTCCGCGCTCGGGGCTGAGATGGGCTCACTCATCAAAAAAACATGGGGGCTGAGGCCCTCTACCAAGCGGGGGTGCAGGTCATGGGCTTGGAGGGCCTGACCCCGCGTGACGTGAATGTGCAGGCGCTGTTCATGCTCAGCCACACGGTTGGCCAGTTCACGCAGCAGCGCCAGCCAGCCGGCGCGGTCCAGCGGATTGGGGATGCGAGCCACCGCCAAGGCGTGTTCCAGCCGGGCCATGTGTTCGTCAAAGCGGAACAGCCGCAGGGCATGAACCGCCAAGGCTTCATGGATGCCGTCACCAAAAAGGAAACCTCGGTCAAGCACCGACACCTGTGTTGTTCCCAAACTCTGCCAAGCGCCGTTGAGGTAGCAGGGGCGGTCGTTCAGGGCAACTGGGGGGGTAGACATGATGGTTTCCTCGTCGGGACCGGAGTGATGGGGGTTTATTTCAGGAATAACCGCAGGCTATCCCATAAACGGCCCACCACGCCAGCCACCGGCACCGCTTCAACCACGGTGATCGGCACTTCGGCGGTCGGCTGACCGGGGACGCTGATTTTCAGCACACCGACGCGCTGACCCACTTCCAGCGGCGCCATGAGCGGATCGGTGCGGGTGAGTTCGGTCTTGATCTGCTTGCCCGTGCCTCGGGGCACCAAGGCGTAGATGGGGGTGAGCGAGCCCAGCAGGGCGGTGGGTTTGGCGCCCTTCCAGACCGGGGCGGTGCTGATGGTCTGGCGCGCGTCAAACAACTTGATCATGTCGAAGTTGGCGTAGCCCCAGTTGAGCAGCTTCTGGCTTTCGGTGGCGCGGGCTTCCTTGGAAGCGGCGCCCAACACGACCGAGATCAGGCGCCGGGCGCCGCCAGTGGCTTGGTCGCGCTTGGCGCTGGCGATCAGGCAGTAGCCGGCTGCGTCGGTGTAGCCGGTTTTCAGACCGTCCACGCTCGGGTCCCGCCAGAGCAGCAGGTTGCGGTTTTCTTGGCGGATCTTGTTGTAGGTGAACTCTTTTTGCCGGTAGTAACCGACCCGTTCGGGGAAATCGGTCAGCAGCCGGGCGGCGATGATGGCCAGCTCGCGCGCGGTGCTGACATGGCCCGCTGCCGGCAAGCCTTCGGGGTTTTTGAACTGGGTGTTCTTCAGACCAAAGGCTTGGGCTTGGCGGTTCATGCGCTCGACGAAGGCTTCGACCGAGCCGCCAACCGCTTCGGCCAGCAAGACGGTGGCGTCGTTGCCACTCTGGATGATCATGCCCCGGATCAAGTCTTCGACGGCAACCCGTGTGCCCACTTGGATGAACATGCGCGAGGACTCGGTCATGCCCGTTTTCCAAGCCCGTTCCGAGACCATCAGCTCTTGTTGCAGGGTCAGTTGATGCTGTTCAAGCGCCTGAAACACCAAGTAGGCCGTCATCAGCTTGGTGAGCGAGGCCGGCTCGACGGTGGTGTCAGCGTCTCGACTGGCCAAGACCTGACCGGCCGTCACGTCGAGCAGCACGTAGGCCCGGGCAGCGATTTCGGGCGCTTGGAGCGTTTGAGCCTGAGCGAGGACGGGACCCAGAAGACTCAGCAAGAGACTCAGGCCAAGAAGCAGTAGACGATTCATCGGGAGGAGGGGGGCGAAGCAAGCGGGGGGGCTTGGAGGTGGGCTTGGGAGGGGGCGTGCGGGGCGTGCCAACTGCGCACGATCAGGTCGCGCAGGGGGGTCAATTGACCATGGAAGAAGTGACCCACGCCGGGCATCACCACCACCGGCAGCTGCTGGGGGCGCGCCCAGTTGAGCGTGGCGCTGAGCGGCACGACCTCGTCGGTTTCACCGTGGATCACCAAGGTGTTGGCCGGGACGTTGGCGGGCGTGGCGCGTTGGGTCGAGGGGCCGACGAGGATCAGGCGCTCAGCCCGGTCATCGCCGCTGAGCTTTTCAGCGGCCAAGGTGGTGACGTAGGCGCCGAAGGAAAAGCCGGCCAAGACCAGCGGCAGGTTCGGTGCGCGGTGGGCGGCGATCACGGCCAGCATGTCCTCGCATTCGCCCAAGCCGTCGGCGTGGCTGCCCTCGGTGGCGCCCACGCCCCGGAAGTTGAAGCGCACGCAGCTGTAGCCGAGTTGCAGCAGCGCCCGCGCCATGGTCTGCACCACCTTGTTGTCCATCGTGCCGCCGAACAGCGGATGCGGATGGGCGATCACGGCCAGGCCGCGCGGTGCCGTGCTGGCGACGGGGATGTCCAAGGCGCACTCGATCATCCCGACCGGACCGGTGCACAGCAGGCGCTGGGTTTGAGCGTTCATGGTGGAGGGCGGTTGCGGTCGCTCAATGTCCGACGTCATCCGGCAGACGCAGGCGCTCGACGATTTGGCCCTTTTGGAGGTGGCTGTCGATGATCTCGTCGATATCGTGGTTGTCCACAAAGGTGTACCAGACCGCCTCCGGGTAGACCACGGCCACGGGTGCGCCGGCGCAGCGGTCCAAGCAGCCAGCCTTGTTGACCCGGACTTGCCCCGGCCCGGCCAAGCCTTCGGTCTTGACGCGCATCTTGCAGTGCTCAAAGCCCGCAGCAGCACTTTGATCGGCGCAGCACGCCTGACCGTTGTCGCGCTGATTGAGGCAAAAGAAGATGTGGCGCTGGTAGTACGAAGTGTTCATGGCGGGATTGTAGAAAGGTCCTTGGGGCCGCTGGTGGGCGGCTCCTTGCCGAGCGTGAGTCGAACCAAGAGAAAGATCAGCGCCGCAAAGGGCCAACCCCAGCCCAACCATTCGGCCATGCCATGAAAACGAATGAACTTGCCTTGTTCCCAGCCTTGCAGACTGAGGGCGAAATAAGGGTCGTTTGGGATCTGGTTCACCAGATCAATCAGGGTGGTCAGCGCGATCAAGCCGATGGCGGCGATCAAGCGTCGGGGCAGCCAAGCCAGACCCGCACCGAGGAGCAAGCCCAGACCCAAACCATAAGGGACGGGCGGCGTGATCCACGCCATGGCATGGTCGGGTCCGAAGTTGAGGGCGGTCGAGAGGGTGGTGCTGATCAGCCCTGCACCGACGATGGCGGCCATCAAGACCAACCGCCGATGGGGGTTACGGCTCATCTCGAAGGCGACCCAGCAAGGGGCCAAGGTGCCCAAGGCAATGGCAAACATTTCGCTGCCTTGGCTCAGGGTATCGCTGGGGATGGTCTGTGGAACCCAGTCGGCCCAAGGGGTGTTGGCCAGCAAGTCGATGAGCGCTTCGCTCAAGTGACTCAGACCTTGGCCCATGCCCAAGGGCAGGGGCGGTGGGAAGAGCAAGGCCATCGGCCAAGACAGCAGCAAGGCGATGCCCACGGTGCCGTGTGGCAGCAGCCAGGTGTCGCGCAAGATTTGCCAGCGCAGCAGCCAGCCGCTGCGGTTGAGCAGCAAGGCGATGCCGACCCCGAGGCCCGTGCCCAAGCTGTTCATGGCCAAGTCAAGGCGCGAGGGCACCCGCATGGGCAAGAAGTTTTGGGTCCACTCCATCAGCAGCGAGAGCAGGCAGCCGGCCAGCAGTGCTTTGAAAGCCGCCCAGCGACCGCGCTCGCCAGCGCGCAAGCGCCCGACCGTCATCAACAGGCCCAGCGGAGCGTAGGCCGCGAAGTTGCTCCAGAGATCGAAGCGTGATGAATGCGGCTTGGGCAACCACAGCAGGCTGAGCCAATCGGAGGTCGAGGAACGCCAGCCGCTGAAGGGGTGCAAGCTGGCGTAGACGATCAGGCCGATCCATATCCACGCCACCGGCCAAGCTGAGGAGCGGTAGTGGGGGGTTGCCATGACCGCAGGCGCTGAGGTTGATCCGACGCTGATCAGACGTTGATCAGAACGGCTTGACAACCACCATGACCACGATCGCCGCAAACAGCAAGACCGAGCCTTCGTTGTAGACCCGGAACCAGCGGTGCGAGCGTTGATGGGTCTGGCGTTTGAAATGCCCCAGCAGGCGCTGGTTATGCACGTGATAGCCGACCACCAGGGCCACCAGTGTCAGCTTGGCGTGCAGCCAGCCGTGCGGCCCATCCCCCCCGCGCAGTGACCAGAGGTCGTAACCCAGCCAAAGCCCCAAGCCGCTCAGCAAGGCGATCACCATCAACCCGTGCGAGAAGCGTTGCAGCTTGCCCGCCATCAGCAGTAGGCGTTCGCGCTCAGCGTGGCTGTCGGGCTCCACCATCGCCAAGTTGACGAACAGCCGGGGCAGATAGAACAGACCGGCAAACCAGCTGGCGATGAAAACGATGTGCAGGGCTTTGAGCCAGAGATAGGGCATGGGTGTTGCGCGTTGGCGTTACTTGCTAGCGTTACTTGCTGGCGCTGGCGACGCACTTCTTGACGAAGCTGTTCTTGGCGGCACCCTTGAGCTTCTTTTCGCTCGCTTGCGTCTCACAACCACTCTTGGCCGCCGTAGCGCTGGCTGCGCCAGCGCTGTGCGCCGGGCCCTTGGCGTCTTTTTCACACTTTTTCAGAAAACTGGTTTTGGCAGCACCCACCAGTTTGCGGTTGGTGGCTTCAGCATCGCACGTCGGGTTGAACGCTTGAGCAGCGGTACCGATGAGGCTGAGTGAGGCGACGAAGGCGAGGGTCCAAGAACGGCGCATGAGAGCACTCCAGTAAGGGCGGTTGACCAAAGAACGTTGAGCCCGCGCAGTGTCGCACAGGCCCTTTCATGGGTTCAATGACCCAGAATTCGGCGCGGGTGATCCAGCGCTTCATGCGCGGCGTGCAAGCGGCGCACCAGCACCTTGATGAAGGCCTGATCGAACAGGGGTTTGCAGCTGGCGCTGAGTTGGGCCAGCGAATCGGGCGTGAACGACATGGTGGTGGCGGTTTCAGTGACGATCACATCGACGCTGCGCACGCGCATTTCCGGATTCGGTGCCAAGTAGGCCATTTCACCCACCGTGGTGCCAGCGCCCAGGTGGGCGACGCGCTGACCTTCGCGGTAGATCTCGACCGCACCGCTGGCAATGATGTGGAAGGTCGGATCGGTTTCGCCTTTGCGCGACAGGGCGGTACCGCTCCGAAAGCGCTGCCAGTGGGCGCGGCGCACCACTTCCCACAGCGCCACATCGTCGAAGCCGTTGAAGAACTCCAGCTTGCGCAGCAGGTGGAAACGCTCAGAGTCGAGCACGTCGCTGGCTGAGGCCGGATTGTCGCCCAAACTGCGGCCCCGCACCAGCGCCGAGAGCGCTTCGGCAAATTGATCCCAATCGGCGTAGCGATCGGCGCTTTTCTTGGCCAGCGCACGGTGGATGACGGTGTCGAACGCTTCGGTGATATCGGGGCGCACGCCCATCAGGCTCGGAACGGGGTCATGGCAGACCTGATGCATCAGGCTGGCTTGGCTGTTGCTGAGAAAAGGCGGGCGACCGGTGATCAGGTGAAAGAGCACCGCCCCCAAGCCGTACATGTCGGCGCGGCAATCCAAGTCATCACCGTCGAGTTGCTCGGGCGACATGTAGGCCAGCGAGCCGACCCGGAACACTTGCGTGGCGTCGGAGCGCAGGTTCAAGACGCTGCCGAAATCGCTGATGCGCACGTCTTCAACACGCTGACCGTGCGCCACCACCAAGATGTTGGCCGGTTTGATGTCGCGGTGGATCAGCCCTTGGCGGAAGCAGTAGTTCAGCGCCATGGCGCACTTGAAGCCGATTTCAACGATCTGATCCAGCGGCAGCCACTGATCGGGGCGGCAGTAGGTTTTAAGCGTGGTGCCGGGGACGTAATCCATCACCAGATACGGGCCCTCAGGATCGGCCACCGCGTCGTGGATGCGCACCACGTTGGGATGATGGAGTCGCCCCGCCAAAGCGGCTTCGGCGGCGAAGAAGTGCTCGAAGACGTTGTCGGCGGTGCTGCCGCCTTGCATGTGCGCTCGCATGCGTTTGATGGCCACGTCCTCGTTTTTGAACGGGTCGTGGCAGAGGAACACCTCGCTCGTGGCACCTTCGCCCAAGCGTTGCAGGACTTGATATTTGCCAATGCGCTCAGGCAAGGCCGTGGAGCTGGCTGAGGAGCGGGGGGTGGGCGAGGTCGGCATGATCAGCGCTGTTGTACCCGACCCGTAGAATCCCGGCATGATTCAAGCCAAAAAAGAACTGCTTGCCGCGCTGGGTGAGGCGCTGGTTGAACTGGTCCCCGGTTCCACGCTTGCCCCCGCTTTCGAAAACCCCAAACAAGCCGCTCATGGCGACTTGGCCTGTACCGCCGCCATGCAGCTGGCGCGGCCGCTCAAGCGCAATCCGCGCGAGCTGGCGCAGCAGCTCATCGCCGCCTTGTCGGCCAAGCCCGCTTGTGAGCGTTGGGTCGATGCGATGGAGATCGCCGGCCCCGGTTTCATCAACCTGCGTCTCAAGCCTGCCGCCCGCCAAGGCGTGGTCGCTTCGGTGCTGGGCGAGGGTGACGCCTTTGGCCGCGCCCCGGTCCAAGACAGCGGTGTGATGGTCGAATTTGTCTCGGCCAACCCGACCGGCCCGCTGCACGTGGGCCACGGCCGCCAAGCGGCGCTGGGAGATGCGCTGTGCAACGTCTTCGAGACCCAAGGTCTGCGGGTGTTGCGTGAGTTCTATTACAACGACGCCGGGGTGCAGATCCAGACCTTGGCGCTTTCGACCAAGGCGCGCATCGATGGCCTCAAGCCCGGTGATGCGGGCTGGCCGGAGTCGGCCTACAACGGCGACTACATCGCCGACATCGCGGCCGACTACCTTGCTGGCAAGACGGTCGAGGCCGATGACCGCACCTTCACCGCTTCGGGTGATCCGCAGGATCTGGACAACATCCGCGAATTTGCGGTGGCCTATCTGCGCCACGAGCAGGATCTGGACCTCAAGGCCTTCGGGGTGCGCTTCGACAACTACTACCTGGAGTCGAGCCTCTACACCAGCGGGCGTGTGGCGGCGGCGGTGCAGCGCCTGAGCGACGCTGGCAAGACCTTCGAGCACGAGGGCGCGCTGTGGCTGCGTACCACAGACTACGGTGACGACAAAGACCGCGTGATGCGCAAGTCCGACGGCGGTTTCACCTACTTCGTGCCCGATGTGGCCTATCACATCACCAAGTGGGAACGGGGCTACGCCCGCGCCATCAACATCCAAGGCACCGATCACCACGGCACCATCGCCCGGGTGCGGGCCGGTTTGCAGGCTGCGGGCTTGGGCATTCCGGCCGGTTTTCCGGATTACATCCTGCACACCATGGTGCGGGTGATGCGTGGCGGCGAGGAGGTCAAGATCTCCAAGCGCGCCGGCTCTTACGTGACCTTGCGTGACTTGATCGAGTGGACCAGCAAGGATGCGGTGCGTTTCTTCCTGATCAGCCGCAAGGCCGACACCGAATACACCTTCGATGTCGATCTGGCGCTGCAAAAGAACGACGAAAACCCGGTGTTCTACGTCCAGTACGCCCACGCGCGCATCTGCTCGGTGTTGGATCAATGGAGCCAGACCCGGGGCGGCGATCAAGCGTCTTTGGCCCAAGCGGACTTGAGCCTGCTGGTGGCCCCGAGCGAAGCCACCTTGATGAACAAGCTGGCCGATTACCCCGAGATGCTGGGACGGGCGGCGGCCGATCTGGCGCCGCACGACGTGGCTTTCTACTTGCGCGAGCTGGCCGGGTTGTTCCACGGCTATTACGCTGCCGAGCGCTTCTTGGTCGATGACGCCGCCTTGAGCCGCGCCCGCATGGCCTTGTTGGCCGCGACCGCGCAGGTGTTGCGGTCGGCCTTGGCCCTGCTTGGGGTCAGTGCACCACGCAAGATGTGAACCCACAAAGCAATGTGAACCCACACAAGGATCGACACCATGACGGAGACAGGGAAAGCGGGTCGCGGCAGTTTCATGCTCGGATTGGGCTTGGGCATCTTGCTCGGTCTGGCCGTGGCTTTGGTGCTGGCCATCACCATCAACAAGGCCCCGGTGCCTTTCATGGACAAGGTGCCGCAGCGCACGGCGGAGCAAGACGCGGCGGAAGCCGAGAAGAACCGCCATTGGGATCCGAACACGCCCCTCTATGGCAAGGGGCTGTCGGCTGCCAGCGCGGTGGCAGCGAGCGCCAGTGCCACGGCGGAGGCGGCTTCGGTGGCCACGTCGGCTGCGGCCAGCGCCGTCGGTGGCTGGGTTCTTAAGGCCGCCAGTGCGGTGTCAGCCCACGCGGGGCCCGATCCGTTTCAGTACTACATCCAAGTGGGGGCGTATGCCCGCAGCGAAGACGCTGAGCAGCAGCGCGCCAAGCTGGCCATGTCGGGGCTCACGGCCCGTGTGACCGAGCGGGAACAGACCGGTCGCACGGTCTACCGGGTGCGCGTCGGGCCTTTTGAGGCCCGTGACGACGCTGAATCGGTGCGCGGCCAAGCTGTGGATGCCGGTTATCGGGATGCCACCTTGGTGCCCGTGCCGCGTTAAGGCACGGTCCCCAGCCGTGCCATGCAAAGAGCAAAGGAATTTTTCAACATGGATCGTCGCAATTTCATCGCAAAGAGCACCCAAGGGGTGATGGGCACATGGCTGGCGTCGAAGGGTGTCGCCGCTTTCGCTCAAGGCAACTTCCAAGAAGGCAAGCATTACCAGCGTCTGTCACCGGCGCTGCCGGTGACGGTGCCCAAGGGCAAGATCGAAGTGATCGAGTTCTTCTGGTACGGCTGCCCGCATTGCCACGCTTTTGAGCCGACCTTGGCGGACTGGGTGCGCAAGTTGCCGGCGGATGTGGTTTTCCGCCGCGTTCATGTGGCCTTCCGCCCGGCGTTTGAGCCGCTGCAAAAGCTTTATTTGTCGCTCGAAGCGTTGAACAAAGTGGACGCGGTGCATCGCAAGGTCTTCCAAGCGATCCACCAAAACGGCGCGCGTTTGGAGCGCCCCGAAGCCATCATCGACTTTGTCGTCGCCCAAGGCTTGGACCGCAAGGAATTCACCGACACCTACAACTCCTTCGGTGTGCAAGCCAAGGTGCGCCAAGGCAAGCAGCTCTCCGAGGCCTACAAGATCGACGGCGTGCCCTCGATCGGTATCCACGGTCAGTACCTGACCTCGCCGTCGATGGCGGGCGCAGGCTTGCCGGAAACCGACGGCCAAGTGCGGGTGCTGACGCTGGCCGATCAGCTCATCGACAAGGTCCGCAAGGGCGGTTGATCGACATGATGATCACGATGAGCCGCTGGCTCTTGGGGCCGCGTGTCGGCCTTTGGGTGGGGATGCTGGCCTTGTGGGCGGGCTCGGCCATGGCGGCGGACAAAACCGCTGCGCTGTTGCCGCCCGCCGCGACCGCTTCTCAACCCGCGCTGATGTTTTCGGCCGATGCGCTGCGCATCGACGATAAACGCAAGGTGCGTGTCCTGAGCGGTCGGGTCGAAATCATCCGGGGCGGGATGCAGATCCACGCGGGCGAGGTCGAGTTGCGCACCACGCCTCAAGGCGAACAGGTGCTGGCGCTGGGCCAAGACGGCACGCCAGCGCGTTTTGAGCAAAAGCGCGAAGGCCGCGAAAGCCTTGAGGGCGACGAGCGCGTTGAGGGCCAAGCCCTGCGGGTGGAGTACGACGCCAAGAGTGGCACCGTCAAGCTCTCGGGCCAAGCGGTGCTGCGCCGCTGGCGCGGCACGGTGCTGGCTGACGAGATGGCCGGTCACACCATCGCCTATGACCACGAGCGCGAAGTGTGGGAAGTGCTGGGTGCTGCGCCTGCGGGCGGGGTCAAGGGCCGGGTGCGCGGGCTGGTCTCACCCGCGCCCTCAAGCGCCCCGGCTTCTGCGCCCCAAGGAGAGCGGCGTTGAGCGGCGGTGTCGATCCGGTCATCGACCGCAGCAGCCGCTTGGTGGTGGACGGCCTGCAAAAGCGCTACGGCGCGCGCCAAGTGGTGAAGAACGTCCATCTGGCGGTGGGCAGCGGTGAAGTGATTGGCTTGCTTGGCCCCAACGGCGCGGGCAAGACCACCAGCTTTTACATGATCGTCGGCTTGGTGCGCGCCGATGCCGGCCGAATTGAGCTGGACGGTCGCTCGGTCGAGCGTTTGCCGATCCATCAGCGTGCGCGGCTCGGTTTGTCGTATCTGCCGCAGGAGGCCTCGATCTTTCGCCGTCTGTCGGTGCAAGACAACATCCGCGCGGTGCTGGAGTTGCAGTACGGCCCGAGCGGCAAGCCCTTGAGCACGGCGCAGGTCAACGAGCGCTTGGATGGCTTGCTGGCCGATTTGTCGATTGAGCGTTTGCGCCACAGTCCGGCCTTGGCCCTGTCGGGCGGTGAGCGCCGGCGGGTGGAAATCGCCCGTGCCTTGGCCACGCAACCGCGTTTTATCTTGCTGGACGAGCCGTTTGCCGGTGTGGACCCGATCGCTGTGATCGAGATCCAGCGCAACATCGCTTTCCTGCGGGCGCGTGGCATCGGGGTGCTCATCACCGACCACAACGTCCGCGAAACCCTGGGTATTTGTGATCGCGCTTACATCATCAGTGAAGGCAGCGTGCTGGCTGAAGGCACGCCCGCAGAGATTGTTGAAAACACCGAAGTTCGCAAGGTCTACCTCGGTGAGCATTTCCGCATGTAAGCGCGGCAAGGTGCGGCGATGAGAGCATCCCTCCAGGTTCGCCTGTCACAACACTTGGCGCTGACACCGCAGCTTCAGCAGTCGATCCGGCTGCTGCAACTCTCGACCCTGGAGTTGCAGCAAGAGGTCGAGCAGATGCTCGAACAGAACCCGTTCCTCGATGTCGAAGAGGATCATGCGCTGCCGTCCCTAGAGGCTTCGGCCCTGCCCGAGCGGGTGGACCCGCGTGACAACGCCCAAGAGCGCGCGCGTGATGAAGGGGCCGAAGCGGACACACCGCCTCTTGATCAGCTCGACCAAGGTGTGACGGCGCGCGATGACTGGGAAAACGGCACCGAGCAAGACGATTTCGACGGCATCGCCGATTTGCCCAGCCTGCGCCAAGCCGGTTCTGGCACCGATGAAGACGCCGACGACTGGCGCGAACGCACGGCGGCGAGCGCCTCGCTGGCCGACCATTTGCGCGTGCAGGTGGCGGATCTGCGGCTTTCGGCCGAAGAGGCTTTTTTGGTCGAAGCGCTGATCGAGTCGCTCAGCGACGACGGCTATCTGGCCGACCCGCTCGACGAGATCCACGCCCGGCTTTGGGAAGGCTTGCTGCTGCAAGACGCGACGGCCGCTTTGTCGTTTGAAGACGCCCAAGCGCTGCGCGAAGACCTGATGGATCAGCTGCGCTGCGCCTTGCATTGGTTGCAGAGCTTGGAGCCCACGGGGGTTGGGGCGCGTGACTTGAGCGAATGCTTGCAGCTGCAACTGCGCCAGCACGTGCCCAGCCCTGAGCGCGACTTGGCGCTGCAAATTTGCGCCGCACATCTCGACTTGCTGGCCCGGCGCGATGTGACCCGCCTGCTGGCGCTGACCGGGGCAGACGCCGGGGCCCTGCGGCTGGCCCAGCAACTGATCAAGTCCCTGGAGCCCAAGCCCGGCCGCCCCTTTTCGACCGCCGAGGCCAACATCATCGTGCCCGATGTGATCGTGCAAAAAGCCGGTCGCGGCTGGCGCGTGATGCTCAATCCGGACGTGATGCCGCGTTTGCGCATCAACGAGATGTACGCCCAAGCCCTGCGCCAACAGCGCGGTCAGCAGCGCAGCAACGTCGCAGCGGGTGGGACGGCCGCTGGGGACGACTCCGGCAACGTGCTTGCCACGCGGCTGCAAGAGGCGCGCTGGTTCGTCAAAAACATCATCCAGCGCTTCGACACCATCGAGCGCGTCTCACGCGCCATCGTCGAGCGCCAAAAAGCGTTTTTCAGCCACGGCGAGATCGCCATGAAGCCGCTGGTGCTGCGTGAGATCGCCGACGAGCTGGGTCTGCACGAATCGACCATTTCGCGCGTGACCACCGCCAAGTACATGACCACGCCCTACGGCACCTTTGAGCTCAAGTACTTCTTCGGCTCCTCCCTCAACACCGAAACCGGCGGCAATGCCTCCAGCACCGCCGTGCGCGCGCTGATCAAACAACTCGTCTCGGCAGAGAGCCCCCACAAACCTCTCTCCGACAGCCACCTCTCCGACATGCTCGCCGAACAAGGCATCCAAGTCGCCCGCCGCACCGTCGCCAAATACCGCGAATCCCTGCGCATTCCCCCAGCCAATTTGCGCAAGGCGATGTGAGGCTATTCAACGAAAAGCTCCACCTCGATTTGAGCAACTGGCCATGCTTTCAGCTTAGATAAGACCAGCTCGCACAACACCTCAAGTTCAGATGTATCTCGAACTTGAGGCCTGAAGAGGAAACGGAGAATGCTGGACGGTTAAATGCATTCGAAATTGGCCCTGTTTCGGTCTATCTGTGAAGACATCTATCCCCCCAGCTTCACCCCCGGTTTCTCGAACCATGCAAACCAATCTCAGTATTCTTGATGAGATTGAAGACCGTCCTGTATCTCAATCGGCTTTACGAATCCGAAGGGACTTTTCTTCATCAAAGAACAGCATCAAATTCTGGGATGAATAAGCGATGGCCCATCTAAAAATAAATCGTCGATAATAAATTTTTATATGAATGTATATGTATGAATAACAGTCTTTTTATTTATACTTGTGCCATAAAACATTGGATGGACCAATAATTCACCAGTAAAGGCCAGATTTGTCGATGTCGTCGAATTCAATAGCATCAGACATGCCTGAAGACAATGTTTCATGAAATTGTTTGTCTGATTGAATAAGCAGCATAGATATACCAATAAATTCCTTGGTTTGCTCGCTGTAAATCCTAAGCTTTTCTAGATCCTTTCTGCATCCATTAAGCTTGTATTGCGCCTTCTCGCCGATTTGCATGTATTTCAATTCAATTGCAGCGCATACTGGAAGCTCCCAAAATCTATCATTTCTCCAGCCACGTTCCTCCCAAGTTTTTGCATCGTAGCCATCAATGTCGTCTCGATCTATGAAAGCGATATCGAATCGTGCGGAGCCTGGGTATTCACACTTGACCGGCGATGTCGATATTATCCCGTCTGTAGGGTAGTATTTTGTGTTGTGATAGCCTCCGTGCAAAGCTATTTGATCTGTTTTTAGATTTGAGTACGCTATTGAGAATAGAATGGCTTGCAAGTCCGCTTCGTACAAGAAATTGTATGGATTGTCTTGGAATTCAGTAATAAAGTTATTTATGCTTTTCCTGATCTTTTTAAGATACTTCATGATTTTATCTTCTGCTAAACATAAATATTGGTACATCCGCCAGATGTGGTCCGTGTTGAGCCGCAGGTTTGGTGCACATAAATACTCTGTGTCGGATCTCACTTTAGAGAGTAGTTGCCGTTTGCGTAATAGTCTGTGACTAAACCTAATTTGTCCGCCGTTACTATGCTTTGATAATCTGAGTTCTGCCACACATAGATTTTTCCATTCGCACTTGGGAGTTGCTCGACTCTTGTTGGTTTGCCCCACATTGAATATAAATTGTCAATGTTTTTGCCCAGAACAATTGCTCTGACCTTAGTGTTTATTTCAGTGTTGCTCATCGGAATGGCTGTGCAGCCAGAAACGACAAGTATCAACGAGACTATTTTCCAGATGTAGAGCTTTTGTTTCATCTTGACCCTTTTCTCGCCTGTGCGGTCTATCGCGCTGGTGATGCTCCCTTGGGAGGCATCGTAAGTTTTTCAAAGTGCTTTGAAAAGATCCCGACTCCAACTTTTGGGGGATGGGTGTGGCATCCCCCTTTTGGGGGTTATGACTTGGTTTGTTGGGCGGCCATCGCTCGGGCCACGCGGGAGCCGGTGGGGCGGTGGAGGAGGGTGGAGATGAAGGTGCCGGCGTCGATGAGGGCGGGGAGGTCGATGCCGGTGGAGATGCCGAGGCCGTGGAGGAGGTAGACCACGTCTTCGGTGGCGACGTTGCCGGTGGCGCCTTGGGCGTAGGGGCAGCCGCCGAGGCCGGCGACGCTGGTGTCGAAGATGTGGATGCCGAGCTGGAGGCTGGCGTAGACGTTGGCCAGCGCTTGGCCGTAGGTGTCGTGGAAATGGCCGCTGACCTCATCGAGGGGGAAGTGGCGCAAGGCGCGCTCCAAAGCGTGTTGCACCTTGAGCGGTGTGCCCACGCCGATGGTGTCGGCTACGCCCAAGTGATCGACGCCCAGATCCTTCATGGCGTGCGCCACGCGTTCCACCGCATCGGGCGAGACCTCGCCCTCATAGGGGCAGCCCAGCGCGCATGAAATCACCCCCCGTACCCGCAGGCCGGCGGCATGCGCGGCTTGGGTCACGGGGCGGAAGCGTTCGATGCTTTCGGCCACCGAGCAGTTGATGTTTTTGCGGCTGAAGCTCTCGCTGGCGGCGGCAAACACCACCACCTCATCCACCTTGGCCGCCAAGGCGGCTTCAAAGCCTTGCCTATTGGGGGTGAGGGCGCTGTAGCGCACGCCGGCTCGCCGTTGCAGCCCGGCCATCACGGCGGCGTTGTCGCTCATCTGCGGCACCCAGCGCGGGCTGACAAAACTGGTGACTTCGATGGCG
Source organism: Leptothrix ochracea (assembly GCF_041083635.1). Taxonomy (GTDB): domain Bacteria; phylum Pseudomonadota; class Gammaproteobacteria; order Burkholderiales; family Burkholderiaceae_C; genus Sphaerotilus; species Sphaerotilus ochraceus. The sequence continues at coordinate 39,689 of NZ_JBFPHB010000031.1, read as the reverse complement.
TCGAGCCCGGCGTTTTGCAGCCGATGCACCAGCTCAATCTTGTGCTCGGCCGCGACCATCTGGGCCTCGTTTTGCAGACCGTCGCGCGGTCCGACATCGACCAGTGTGACCTTGGAAGGCAGGGACATCGGGTATTCCTTAGGGGTAAATGTGACGACGAACACGCCTGTCACACATGGCTTGCGAATTGCGTGATTTTGGGACTGGCGCTATGGCGTATCTCAGACAACCATAGCGACCGCTACCGTTCATGAGTGCGCTGCTATGCCTGAATCCATCCGCCTGAGTCTTGCTTGCCGTATCCGCGACCTGCTGTTGCAGGAAGTGGGGGAAGCCATCGACGTGCCCCTGATGCTGGGCCCGCATGAGTACGCGCTGGCGGTGCTCAGCCTGTGCCGCAGCGCGCGCAACCCGGAGCTGCGGCGTCTGGGCGATCAATTTCGCCAAGCCTCGGCCGACCACATCAAGGCACAGCGGGTGACGATCAGCAGCCCGCGTGTCCACGGCTCGCGCTCCTTTCAAAGCCTGTTCAGCTCGATCAACGCCTCGCCCTCGGCGACCTGATCGCCCACGCTGTAGCGCAGGGCTTGCACCGTGCCGGCCTTGGGGGCTGTCAGGGTGTGCTCGATCTTCATGGCTTCCATCACCGCCACGGCTTGACCCGCAGCGACGACATCGCCCACCTTGACCAGCAGTGCAATCACCTTGCCCGGCATCGGCGCTTGCAAGCCGCCGCCATGGGCCTGAGTTGGGCTTTGGGTGGCGTTTTTTATCGCGTCTTGCAAGGGATCAATCCAGCGCACCAGCGCTTGGCCAGCGTCGGTGTGGATCGAGAGCAGCGTGCCCGTGCGGTCTTCAAAACGATAGACCGCGCCTTTGAAGCGTGACGCATCAACGCTCAGCAGCTGAGCGCCCAGCGCCAACTGCATCGGCCGACCCGCTTGCTGGAGCAGGCTGAAACGCTGGCGCTCGCCGGCGTGTTCGATCTCAAACAAGCGCTGCGCTGCGCCGTGCATGCGCCAGCCGTCGCGGGCCGACCAAGGGTCGCTTGATCCTTGGTGATGGATCTGACTTTGCGCGGCTTCCTCGGCCAAGCTGTGCGCCACCACCGCTTGGGCCACCGTGGCCAGCGCCAAGGGCGGGGCGTCAAACAGGGCGGCGCGTTCGTGCTCGATCAAGCCGGTGTCGAGTTCAGCGGAGGCAAAGCGCTTGCAGTTCACCACCCGGCGCAGAAAAGCCGCGTTGCTCGGCAGGCCCACCACATGGGTTTGGGCCAAGGCCGCGTCGAGCCGCACCAAGGCTTGGTCGCGGTCCTCGCCCCAGACGATGATCTTGGCGATCATCGAATCGAAGTGCGGCGAGATCGCGTCACCTTCTTTCACGCCGGTATCGACCCGCACCGCGCCGCGCTCAAAGGCGACGTGCTCGGGCCAGCGCAGCACCGCCAAGGTGCCGATGGCGGGCAAAAAGCCGGTGTCGGGGTTCTCGGCGCAAAGCCGGGCTTCGATGGCGTGGCCGTGGCAACGCAGCGCTTCTTGCGCCAGCGGCAGGGCTTCACCGCTGGCGATGCGCAACTGCCACTCGACCAGATCCAGCCCGGTGATGGCTTCGGTCACGGGATGCTCGACTTGCAGCCGGGTGTTCATCTCCATGAAGTAAAAGCGCGGCGGCGCAGCGCCTTGGCCGGGCTCGACGATGAACTCGACCGTGCCGGCCCCCACATAGCTCACAGCGCGGGCGGCTTGGATGGCGGCTTGCGCCATGGCTTGGCGCACGGTCTCGGGCAGGCCGGGGGCCGGGGCTTCTTCCAGCACCTTTTGGTGGCGGCGCTGCACCGAGCAATCGCGCTCAAACAGATGCACAAACTGGCCGTGGCGGTCGCCAAAGATCTGGATCTCGACGTGGCGCGGGCGCTGCACGTAGCGCTCGATCAGCACGGCGGCATCGCCAAAGCTGGCTTGGGCCTCGCGCTGGCACGAAGCGAGGGCGGCCTCAAAGGCTGCGGCCTCGGTGACGATGCGCATGCCCTTGCCGCCGCCGCCCGCGCTGGCCTTGATCAGCACCGGGTAGCCGATGCGCTCGGCCTCCAGCGCCAGCCGTGCCGGGTCTTGGTCCTCGCCGTGATAGCCCGGCACCAGCGGCACACCGGCGTCTTGCATCAAGCGTTTGGCGGCCGATTTGAGCCCCATGGCGCGGATGGCGCTGGCGGGCGGGCCGATGAAGACCAGGCCGGCGTCTTGGCACGCTTGGGCGAACTCGGGGTTCTCGCTCAAAAAGCCGTAGCCGGGGTGGATGGCCTCGGCCCCGCTGGCTTGGGCGGCGGCGAGGATCAGCTCGGGGCGCAGGTAGCTGTCGCGCGCACTTTGGCCGCCGAGGGCGATGGCTTCGTCGCAGGCCGCCACGTGTTGACTGTGCGCATCGCTGTCGGCGTACACCGCCACGCTGCGCACGCCCAAACGGCGCGCGGTGGCGGCGATGCGGCAGGCGATTTCGCCACGATTGGCGATCAGGATTTTCTTGAACATGGGTCCGTGGTCCAGGCAGGGGGGCGTTTGTCCAGAAAGGCGCGCAGACCTTCGCGGCCTTCGGCGCTGGCGCGGATGTCGGCGATGCGCCGGGCGGTGTCGGCGCGCAGCTCGGGGCTGAGCGGTGCTTGGGCGACGTCACGCACCAGTTGCTTGCAAGCCCGCACCGCCGCCGGGCCGTTGGCTCGCAGGCCCTCGATCAGCGCCTGCACGTGGGTGTCGAGTTGCTCGGGCGCCACCACCTCGTGCATCAGCCCGCAGCGGGCCGCTTGGGCGGCGCTGAAGCGCTCGGCGGTGATCATGTAGCGCTGCGCGGCGCTCTGGCCCATGGCGCGCACCACGTAGGGCGCGATGGTGGCCGGCAGCAGGCCGAGCCGCGCTTCGGAGAGGCAAAACTGCGCGCCTTCCGCCGCCACGCGCACATCACACACGGCGGCCAGCCCCAAGCCGCCGGCAAAGCAGTCGCCGTGGATGCGACCAATGATCGGCACGGGGCAGGACCAGATCGTCCAGAGCATCGCGGCCAGTGCTTGGGCGTCGCGGTGGTTTGCGTCCCAGCCTTGGGTGGCCATGTCGCGCATCCAGCCCAGATCGGCCCCGGCGCAAAAGACCTTGCCGCGTCCGCCCAGCACGATCACGCGCAGCTCGGGCTCGGTGGCCAATTGGGCAAAGCAGCGATCAAGCGCATGGATCAGCTCGGCGTTGAAGGCGTTGCGCGTGTCGGGACGGTTCAGCCAGACGCGGGCCACGGGCCCCTCGCGTTCCAGCGCCAGCATCGGGGGGAGGGTGTTCATGTGCTTTTTGACGGCGGGTTGAAGAGTCACATGCGAAAGATGCCGAAGCGGGTCGGTGGGATCGGGGCGTTCAAGCTGACGGATAGGCCCAAGCCCAGCACGCGGCGGGTGTCGGCTGGGTCGATGACGCCGTCGTCCCAGAGCCGGGCGCTGGCGTAATAGGGGTGCCCTTGGCGCTCGTATTGCTCAAGGATCGGTGCTTTGAAGGCGGCTTCTTCCTCGCTGCTCCAAGGGCTGCCCTTGGCTTCCAGCCCATCGCGCTTGACGGTGGCCAGCACGCTGGCGGCTTGCTCGCCACCCATCACCGAGATGCGCGCGTTGGGCCACATCCAGATGAAGCGTGGCGAGAAGGCCCGACCGCACATGCCGTAGTTGCCAGCGCCAAAACTGCCGCCGATGATGACGGTGAACTTGGGCACCTCAGCGCAAGCCACGGCGGTGACCATCTTGGCCCCGGCGCGGGCGATGCCTTCGTTTTCGACCTTGCGCCCGACCATGAAGCCGGTGATGTTCTGCAAAAAGACCAGCGGAATGCGGCGCTGGCAGCACAGCTCGATGAAGTGCGCGCCTTTGTCGGCACTTTCGGCGAACAAGATGCCGTTGTTGGCCACGATCCCCACGGGCAGGCCTTCGATGTGGGCAAAGCCGGTCACGAGGGTGGTGCCGTAGCGCGCCTTGAATTCGTCAAAGGCGCTGTCATCGACGATGCGGGCGATGACTTCGCGCACATCAAAGGGCTTGCGTGTCATCACGCCGTGGGCGTCGAGCGGGATGATGCCGTGCAGCTCAAGCGGATCAAAACGCGGCGGGCGGGCGGGCTGGCAAGCCAGCTCATGCGTTTTGCGCCGGTTCAGGTGGCGGATGGCTTGGCGGGCCAAGGCCAAGGCGTGGGCGTCGTTGTCGGCCAGATGGTCGGCCACGCCCGACAGGCGCGTGTGTACATCGCCGCCGCCCAGGTCTTCGGCGCTGACTTCCTCGCCGGTGGCGGCTTTCACCAGCGGCGGGCCGCCGAGGAAAATGGTGCCTTGCTCGCGCACGATGATGGTCTCGTCGCTCATCGCCGGCACATAGGCTCCGCCAGCGGTACATGAACCCATCACCACCGCGATCTGCGCGATGCCCTCGGCCGACATGCGCGCTTGGTTGTAAAAAATCCGGCCAAAGTGATCGCGGTCGGGGAAGACCTCGTCTTGGTTGGGCAGGTTGGCCCCGCCCGAATCGACCAGATAAATGCAGGGCAGGTGGTTTTGCTGCGCCACTTCTTGGGCCCGCAGATGCTTTTTGACCGTCAGCGGGTAATAGGTGCCGCCCTTGACAGTGGCGTCGTTGCAGATGATCAGGCACTCGACACCGGCCACCCGGCCGATGCCGGTGATCAGTCCGGCGCAAGGCGCTTCGTCCTTGTACAGCCCCAAAGCAGCCAGGGGGCTCAACTCCAGAAAGGGGCTGCCGGGGTCGAGCAAGGCTTCGATGCGTTGTCGGGGCAGCCACTTGCCGCGCCCGAGGTGTTTGGCCCGGGCCACCTCGCCACCGCCTTGATGGATGCGCTCAAGGTGCGTTTGCAAGTCAGCCACAAGGGTGCGCATCACGGCGGCGTTGGCTTGGACGTCGGCGGCGCGCGGGTTGAGTTGGGAGGCGAGGATCGACATAAGATCATTATGTCTTGACGTTTACGTCAACGTCACTCGTAGAAACCTCATCCCCCGATGGACGACCCTCAGGCCAGTGTTACACCTTGATGGCACCATGCCGACCATGCTTTTTCATGATCTCTTGACTGTGGCGCTGAGCGGTCACGGACTGGCCGCGATGGCCGTGACCGGTGTGGCGCTGGCCTTTCGTCCGTGGGCGACTTTGCGTCAAACCGAGGCCCTGCAACACCCGTGGTTGGCGGTGCTGGTGGTGCTGCCGTGGTTTTGGGCGACCCAAAAAATCGTGCCCTTTTTTGGCCCACAGATGCAGCTCTCTGGCGCTTGCTTGATGGTGCTGATGTTCGGCTGGCCGCTGGCGATGCTGACTTTGTGGCCGGTGGCCTTTTTGGGCGGCTGGCTGGCGGGGGTGAGCATGGATCGGACCACCGAGTTGCTGCTCTGGAACGGCATGATGCCGGGCACGTTGGCCCTGCTGATCGGTTTGGCGACCCGGCGCTTTTTGCCGCATCACCTGTTTGTCTACATCTTGGGCCGGGGGTTTCTCACCACCGCTTTGGCCTTGGGGATCTCAGGGTCGGTCTGGCTGTGGATGGGACCGGCCACAGCCGCTCAAGCCAGCGTGGCGCCGTCCAATCTCTCAGAGCTGCTGATCGGCCGCTGGTTGATTTCGTGGGCCGAAGCCTTTGCCACCGGAGGCATGACAGCGATTTTTGTCGCCTTCCATCCGGAGTGGATGGTGACGTACTCCGATCAACGCTACTTGCCCAAGCAGGAACGGGCGAAGGCTCCATCCAGTCGTTCTCAGAACGAGAAGCGCTGACCGGTTTGCAGAGCTTGGATGGTGTGAGGCACCTGCAACTGCTCAATCTGACCCATCACGGCGGCCCGCTCACCCGGCTTCATGTGGGTGATGGCAATCGCGGTCGGCTGGTCGAGTTGGATGATTTCGTCGCGCAGGCGGCAAGGTGAAAGATGCTGGCTGATCTTGGCCAGCGCGAGCTCTTCGTCGCTGAAGGCGGTCTCGATCACCAACTGCGCCAGCTTGCGGCCCTTCAGGGTGGCCCACAGGTCGGGGTTGGGGCCGGTATCGCCGGTGTAGACCCACCAGCCGCTGGGCGTCGCCACCGCGTAGCCCACCGCAGGCACGGTATGCCGCGCTGGCAGCACTTCGATGCGCTGTCCACCGATGTCCAAGGCCTGACCGACATCCACCTCCACCAATTCGATGATCGGTTGATGGCTGGGCAGGCGGGTGAAGTCGGGCCACAACACGCCGTTGAAAAGGTGCTTGCGCAAAGCGTCCAAGGTGGCCACGAGGCCATACACCCGGATCGGCTGGTAAGGGCGGCGTTCGAGGCGTTCGCGCATCACGCTATCGGCCAAGAGCGGGATGCCGAGCACGTGGTCGAGGTGCGAGTGCGACAACAGGATGTGGTCGATTTGCGCCAGATCTTCCAGCGGCAAATCACCGACACCGGTGCCGGCGTCGATCAAGACATTCTTTTCGATCAGAAAAGCTGTTGTTCGGCTGCCGGCGGCAATCGATCCCGAGCAGCCGAGAACATGCAGATTCATCAGATTTGCAACATGAAATCAGGGTTGCACGAACTGCATCTGTGATCCTGCCAGCTCGATCACATCACCATCTTTCAGGTGCACAGGGTCCGACATCACGGGCATGCCGTTCACTGTGGGGCGATGTGCGCCCTCCACATGCGAAAACACATAGCCGCCGGGTCGTTTGGTGATCGAAGCCACTTGCATGCCGGGTCGTCCCACGGTCGTCACCACCTTGGTCAGCACGACTTCCCGGCCAGCCGCAGCGCCGGACAGCACCTTGATCACGGCTTGGAGGGGGGGGCCGGCGTTGGCATTGGTCGGATAACTGGGCGGTACACCTGTTGCCATGGGGGGCGTCTGCCGTACGATCGGCCCCGGTCCTAGCGGGACTTGACCCTGTTTCAGGATCATGGTCTGTTCGTAATCGGTGCTGTCTTCGACCACGTACTTGATCTTGTACTTGCCGATCTCGACCGTATCGTTGTGCTGCAGCAATTGTTTTTTGATGGCACGACCGTTGATGTACGTGCCATTGGTGCTGTTTTGGTCCTCGATATAGACACCGGGGCCGTCCATCTGGAGCACGGCGTGCTCACCGCTGACGGCCAAGTTGTCGATCACGATGTCGTTGTACGGACGTCGTCCGAGGGTCGTCCGGTCCTTCATGAGCTGGACTTCCTTGATGACGACCCCGTCCAGCGAAACGACGAGTTTTGGCATGCGTGGCCTCTGAATCAATGCGTGAAAACAGTACGAGTCGGCGGAGCGGTCAGTGACGGAAGGGCCACCAAGAACGGGTACCAGCCCCACCCCCCCGCACCGTGACGAGGATCACAGCAATATTATCCCGTCCACCGGCTGAATTGGCTGCGGATACCAAGGCATCACCTGTTTCTGCAATCGTGTGATGAGCATGAAGCACTTGGGAGATCTCGTCATCGCTCAGCATATCCGACAGACCGTCCGAGCACAGTAGATAGATGTCACCTGGCATGACGCCATGTGTGTGAGTTTCCAGCAGAACGACGTCTTCAACACCCACCGCGCGTGTCACCAAGTTCTTGTGCGTGCTCTTGGCCGCTTGTTCGGGTGTCAGCAAGCCGGCGTCAATTTGTTCTTGCAGCAAAGAGTGATCACGGGTGATTTGCGTCAAACGCCCCCCCCGCCAGCGATAGGTGCGCGAGTCCCCGACATGACCGACCAGCAAACGGCTGCCTCGGAACACCGCGACCACCAAGGTGGTGCCCATCCCCGCATATTGGGGGTTGGCGTTGGCGGCATTGAAGATCGAACGGTTGGCGTTATCGACGCAGATATCCATCGCACGACGAACATCGTTCTCGCTCACCATCGCTGGCGCTTCGCCCAGCCAGCGTCCAAGTTCAGAACGGATGAAGGTGGTGGCCATGTTGCTGGCCACTTCACCCGCGTTGTAGCCGCCCATGCCATCGGCAAGGACGGCCAAGGCCACGGACTCGTCAACGACGACAGAGTCTTCGTTGTTCGAGCGGGCGAGACCGCGATCGGTCACGGCATAAAACTCGAAACTCATGGAGTGCAAGGGTAAGGTGGTGGCAAGCCAAGGACGGGGCCGATTTTGCCCTTAAGTCGGGAGAGTGCCAATGAATCAGCGCAAGAAGGTGGGTTCTGGGCGCGTAATCCTGCACCCTTGAGGTGCTTGTTTCATCTTTGTGGGGATCGGTTCAAGGAGCGCATGCTTTTCATCCCTTGGTGCAAGCAGTAACATTCGTGCGCACGGTGTTTCCGAAGCGTCGCGGGCGGGTCTGCTCAGTGGCCAACGGTGCCGTTTCAATGAATGCTTTTGATGGAGATAAATGACATGGCAACTGCAAAGAAGGCCGCCGCAACGAAGGCACCGGCGAAAAGCGCTGCAACCCCGGAGGTCGCGGTCAAGAAGTCGGTGACCAAGGTCGCAGCGGCACCGGCTGCAACCGAGGTTGCCGCTGTCAAAAAGGTCGCGACCAAGGCGGCCAAGGCCGCAGCACCGGTGACCAAGCCGGCCGCAGGCTTTATGAAGCCATTGACACCATCCAAGGCTCTCGCAGCCGTGGTGGGCGCCAAGCCGTTGCCCCGCACCGAAGTGACCAAGAAGGTTTGGGTCTACATCAAGAAGCACAAGCTTCAGGATGAAGCCAACAAGCGCATGATCAACGCCGACGCCAAGTTGAAGGAAATCTTCAAGGTTGATCAGGTGTCGATGTTCGAAATGACCAAGCTGATCAGCGCGCACCTGAGCTGATACAGCGGCATCGCGCAGGTTGTGTGATGCCCTGCGCTTTGAACAAACGGGCCCACTGGGCCCGTTTTTCATGCCTGAAGGGCCAAGGTCTCGTCGAGACCCAAGTGGATGTTCATCGCTTGGATAGCGGCGCCGCTGGCGCCCTTGCCCAAGTTGTCGATGCGAGCCATCAGCACGGCCTGGGTCGCGTTGGCAAAAACACACACATCTGCGCGGTTGGTTTCGTTGCAGGCTTGGATGTCAAAAAAGCCGTTGTCCAGCGCCTCCATGCCATTGAGCGGCAGTACGCGCACAAAGCGTTCGCCTTGGTAGCGTGCGGCCAGAGCTGCATGCAGATGCTCGGCGGTCACGCCTGCGCCCAAGCTGCTCAGATGCAGCGGCACGCTCACCGCCAGCCCTTGGTAGAAGTTGCCGACCACCGGCATGAACACTGGGGCGATGTTCAGGCCCGTATGGGCCCCCATCTCCGGGATGTGTTTGTGGCTCAGACCCAACGCATAGGGACGCGGTGAGGCCAGCTTGGCATCTGCGCCGCTGCGGTATTGCTCGATCATCGATTTGCCGCCGCCTGAATAGCCGGTGATCGATGTGGCGGTGATCGCTGCATCGGCAGGGATCAAGCCGGCGTCGATCAAGGGACGCAGCAGCACGATGAAGGCTGTGGCATGACACCCTGGATTGGCGATGCGTTTGCCCGCCCGGATCGCATCGCGCTGCGTGGGGGCGAGTTCCGGCAAGCCGTAGACCCAGCCCGGTTGAGTCCGGTGGGCGGTGCTGGCGTCGATGATGCAGGTGGCCGGATTGGTGACCAAGCTGACCGCTTCCTTGGCCGCAGCATCGGGCAGGCAGAGGAAGGCGACATCGGCCGCGTTCAGCAGTCGCGCACGCTCGGTGCTGTCTTTGCGTTTCTCGGGATCAATGCGCAGCAGCTCCAAGTCCGTGCGAGCCGACAACAGCTCGTGAATACGCAGGCCGGTGGTGCCTTCTTGACCATCGACGTAAACCACACGTTTCATGTCCATCCTTTTCATCCTCGGCCGACAGCCGGCCCCAGGGCGATCAAGCATAAGCGATCGGTGACAATGCGGCCATGGTGACAAAGATGCCCAAAGGACTTGGTCGCGGCCTAGAAGCGTTGCTCGGGCCGCAGGTGGCGGATGCGGTGGTGAGTCGCGGCCGCGACGACACGCCCACGACGCTGAACGTGGCTCAGCTGCAACCGGGACGCTATCAACCGCGTACCCGCATGGATGAAGGCGCGCTGTTCGAATTGGCCGAGAGCATCCGCACCCAAGGTGTGATGCAGCCAATTCTGGTGCGGCCCATCGAGGCGCCGGCCGGGGGGGCGCCCGGCTACGAGGTGATTGCGGGCGAGCGGCGCTTGCGGGCGTCGCGCTTGGCGGGGCTGGAAAGCGTGCCGGTGTTGGTGCGCAAGGTGCCCGATCAGGTCGCCGCTGTGATGGCGCTGATCGAGAACATCCAGCGCGAAGACCTGAACCCGCTCGAAGAGGCGCAGGGCGTGCAGCGCCTGATCGAGGAATTCCGTCTGACGCACGAAGACGCTGCGCAGGCCATTGGCCGCTCGCGCAGTGCCACGACCAATTTGCTGCGTCTGCTGAACTTGGTGCCAGCGGTGCGACAGATGCTGGCCGCGGGCGATCTGGACATGGGTCATGCGCGGGCGCTGTTGCCGCTCGAAGGCGCGGCTCAGATTGCTTGCGCGCATGAAATCCTCGCAAGGCAACTCTCGGTGCGCGAAGCCGAGCGCTTGGTGGCGCGCACGCTCGAAGGCAAAGCCGGGCCGGTGGCCAAGGCGGCCCCGCCCACCAAATCGCGCGATTTGCTACGCATCGAAGAACAACTCGCCGACCGCTTCACCGCGTCGGTGGATATCCGCGTGAAAAAGGCCACCCGACGCGGCCAGCCGGGCGAGATCGCCATCGCTTTTGGCTCGATGGATGAGCTCAACAGCTTGCTGGACAAACTCGGTTTGAGCGAGTCGTGACTCCCACTTTCATCGATCCTGCCGCCTTGGCTGCGCTCTATCCAATCTTGGTGGACGCGCCGCCACCGGGTTGGTTGGACGATGTGCAGCGCGCGATCATCGACGTGCCCGCAGGGACGGTGCTCTTTGACGAAGGCCGGGCTTGTGCCGGTTTTCCGATGGTGCTGAGCGGTGCGGTGCGGGTGGCGCGGGGGGCGCCGCAGGGGCGGGCGATTGAGCTTTACCGGGTCTCACCGGGTGAAATTTGCATCGTCTCGGCCTCGTGCCTTTATGGCGATGCACCGCTGTCAGCCCACGGTGTGGCGGTGGAGGCGACGCGCTTGCTGCTGCTGCCGGGGCCGGTGTTCATGCGCTGGTGCGCGCACGAGCCTTTTCGGCACTATGTTTTTGCTGTCTTTGCCAGTCGCATGGCCGATCTGATCGCCTTGGCTGAAGCCGTGGCTTTTCAGCGCCTCGATCAACGACTTGCCGCCGCTTTGCTTGGGCGCGGCGGCACGCTCAGCTTGACGCATCAGCAGCTGGCCGATGAGTTGGGCACGGTGCGCGAGATGGTGACGCGCTTGCTCAAGCGCTTCGAGCAGTCGGGCTGGGTGGCCTTGGGGCGTGAGCGCATTGAGCTGCTTGATCCCATCGCCTTGCGCCATCTTGCCGCTGGTGCTCCACCGGCTATGTGATCCCAGTCACAGAGTGTTGATGCCAAGACGCGCACACTGCGCTCCTGCCGGCGCGGGGCCGGATTTTTGGAGAACTGCTGTGATGACAAAAATCAATGTAGGCACGATCGACCGTGTCGTGCGCATTTTGGTGGGCTTGGCCCTGATCGGTTTGGCCACAACCGGCCATATCGGCGTTTGGGGTTGGATCGGTGTGGTGCCGTTGGTGACGGCCTTCTTGAAGATCTGCCCGCTGTACTCGGTGCTTGGCATCAAGACGTGTTCTAACTGAGTCCACCGAGGGGGCTGTACGGGCTATGCGCCCCACTCGGGGACGGTGTGGCGTTTGAGCTCAGCACGGCGGCGGCTGGTGTCCGGTAACACCGCTTCAACATGTCGCCAAAAAGCCGGGCTGTGGTTCATCTCGTGCAGATGGGCCAGTTCGTGCACCACCACGTAGTCGATCAAGTGGATGGGTAGGTGCAACAAGCGCCAGTTCAGACGCACCGTCTGGAGCGCACCGCGTTTGCTCGCGCTGCCCCAGCGGGTGCGCGCTGAGGTGAGGTGCAGTTGCGGCAGTGCGTGCAGCGCCAGTCGTGGCGCATAAAGGGCGATGCGCTCAGCAAAGAGGCGCAGCGCGGCCTGCTTCCACCAGCGGTGAACGGCAGCCCGTAGGTGATCGGCGTCCTGCGCCTTGAGTCGCAAATGCAAGCTCGGTGAGGCCTGTGAGGTCTCCGGCAGGACGTCGATCAGTTCGGGCCGAGGGCCTTTCCCCGTCACATCCAGCTGCAAACTGTCGCCCAAATAAGGCAGCACGGTGCCGTGTTGCCACGTGATGGGGGCTGGGTGGGGTGCTTGGTTGCGATGCTCTTGCTCAGCCAAGCGTTGCAAGATCCAGTCAGCTTTCTGGCGCAGCGCGGCTTCGATGTCGCTCAGCGCCACCCAAGCCGGGGCGCGCACGGCAAGGCCCTCTTTGCGAATCACCAGCCCGATGCTGCGCCGCTGGACGCGGTGCAGCTGGTAGCTCAGGGTGTGCTCACCGAGCCGGATTTGCGGCATCGGTTTCCGGGGGGACGCTGGGGTAAGCCTCGGGATCAAGCCGACGCATTTCGCCCTCGATCCAGCTTTCCACCTCTTGCATCAGGGCATCCGGCCGACGGCCGGTCGGATCGATGGGCGCGCCGATCGAGATATCGACCACCCCGGGGCGCAGCAAAAAGCTTCGGCGGGGCCAGCAACGGGCCGAGGTGACGGCGATGGGCACGATGGGGGTACCCGCCGAGATCGCCAAGCGCGCTGCGCCGCTGTGATAGTCGCCCTTGCCGCCGCGCTCAGCGCGGGTGCCTTCGGGGAACATGATCATCCAGTTGCCTTGGGCCATGAACTGCTTGCCCTGCTCGGAGACTTTGCGCCACGCCTCGGTGCGGCGGCCCCGGTCGATGTGCACCATGTCAAGCCGCGCCATCGACCAGCCGAAGAAGGGGATGTAGATCAGCTCGCGCTTGAACACATAGGACAGCGGGTGCGGCATCAGCGCCGGGAAGGCAAAGGTTTCCCACGTCGATTGATGCTTGGGGGCCAGGACCACCGCTTTTTGGGCGTCGGCGGCGGTGGGTAAATGCGCCATGCCTTGAATGCGCCAGCGCACGCCGCAGATCCAGCGCGCACCTTGGGTGGCGAGCCACAACCAGCCAGCGCACATCCAGTACAGCCGGGTGCCGCGCAGAAAGATCGAGGCGATCAGCACCGCCGTGGCGTAGGGCACCACGGTGATGACCAGCCAGAGCACGAAGAAAAAAGAGCGCAGATAAATCATCAAAAAGCTTTCAGCTCAGGGGCTGCTGTTGAGGATGACGTGGGCGAAAGCTGCCAGATCGGCGTGGATCTTGACGCCCTTGATCTGCTCGCGCAGCGCTTGTTGCTTGTCGGCACTCATGCGCGCTGCTTTGCCGGTGAGCACCAAGTGCGGCAGGCAACCGGCAGCGGTGGCTGCTTGCAGATCGCGCAGCGAGTCACCCACCGCATGGACGGTGCCGGCCAGACTGATGCCGTAGCGTTCGGCGATCTGCTCGAACAGCCCCGGCAGGGGCTTGCGGCAGCGGCAGTTGTCCTCGGGGGCATGGGGGCAAAAGAAGATCGCATCCACACGCCCGCCGTGTCGCACCAGCAACTCGTTCATGCGCTGATGCATGGCGTTGAGTGCGTCCATGTCGAACAACCCCCGGCCCAAGCCGGACTGGTTGGTGGCAATCACCACGTGCCAGCCGTACTGGTTGAGCCGCGCGATGGCTTCCAGCGCGCCGGGAATGGGCACCCATTCATCGACGCTTTTGACGTAGTCATCCCGGTCCTCGTTGATGGTGCCGTCGCGGTCGAGGATGATGAGCTTGATGGGTTGGCCCATGGGGGTCTCCGGGGGTGAACAGGCTTAACTGGCCAAGCGCGCCAGATCGGCGACTCGGTTCATCGCGCCATGCAAGGTCTTGAGCAGGCCCAAACGGTTGGCGCGCAAGGCGGCGTCTTCCGCGTTGACCATCACGCCGTCGAAGAAGGCATCCACCGGGGCCTTGAGCGCCGCCAGCGCTTGCAAGCTGGCGGCGTACTCACCTTGCTCGAACCAGCGATCGGCATCGGGCTGCACCGCGCTCAAGGCTGCAAAGAGCTGCTGCTCGGCGGGTTCGGCCAAGAGCGCGCTGTCCACCTGGGCCTGCACCGCGCCTTCGGCTTTTTTGAGGATGTTGCTGATGCGCTTGTTGGCCGCTGCCAGCGAGGCCGCTTCCGGCAGGATTGAGAAGCTGCGCACCGCTGCCAAGCGGCGCGGCACGTCGCCCAAGCGGGTCGGGTTGAGGGCCAGCACCGCATCGACTTCTTGGGCGCTGTAGCCTTGATCGCGCAAAGAGACCGCGAGCCGGTCGGCGAAGAACGCCAACAGTTTGGCCGTCGGGTCCTCGATCAGTTCGCCAAAGGCCGGCACCGCCGCCTTGATCAGCTCGGACAGATCAAGGGGCAGGTTCTTTTCGACCAAGATGCGGATCACGCCTAAAGCGTGGCGACGCAGCGCGAAGGGGTCCTTGTCGCCGGTGGGCAGCTGGCCGATGCCAAAAAGGCCCACCAGCGTTTCGAGCTTGTCGGCCAAGGCAACGACGGTGCCGCTGTGGTTACGCGGCAGGGCGTCACCCGCGAAGCGCGGCTTGTAGTGGTCTTCGATGGCGATGGCGACACCGTCGCGCAGGCCTTCATGACGGGCGTAGTAGCCGCCCATGATCCCTTGCAGCTCGGGAAACTCACCGACCATGTCGGTCAGCAAATCGGTCTTGGCCAGCAGCGCCGCTTGTTGCACCTTGCTGTCGAGCACCTTGAACTGATCCTCGGCTTCCAGCGTGTACGGCACGGTGGCCATGCGCAGCTGGTTGACGATGGCGTGGCCGAGGGCCTTGACGCGTTCGGCGCGCTCACCTTGGGTGCCCAGCTTGCCGTGGTAGACCACCTTGGCCAAACCGGCGACACGGCTTTCCAGCGTCTTTTTGCGGTCTTGGTCGAAGAAGAACTTGGCGTCGGCCAGACGCGGGCGCACGACGCGCTCGTTGCCCTGGATCACCGCGCTTGGGTCTGCCGGGCTGATGTTGCTGACGAGCAAGAACTTGTGGGTGAGTTTGCCCTCATGGCCGGGTCGAGCATCCAGCAGCGGGAAGTACTTCTGGTTGGCCTTCATCGTCAGGATCAGGCATTCCTGCGGCACAGCGAGGAACTCCTGCTCGAACTGGCAAGTCAGCACGTTCGGGCGCTCGACCAGCGCGGTCACTTCGTCGAGCAGCGCCTCGTCCTCGATGGGCTTCAGGCCTTCCTTGGCCGCTGCGGCGTCGAGCTGGCGCACGATCTCGGCCCGCCGGGCGTCGAAGCTGGCGATCACCGCCCCGTCCGTGGCGAGCTGCTCGGCGTAGCTGTCGGCATCCCGCAGCGTCACGGTCGGATGGGTGGCCTCGAAGCGGTGGCCGCTGGTGGTGCGGCCTGAGGTCAGACCAAGGGTTTGCAGCGCCACCACCTCCGCGCCGTGCAGCGCCACCAAGCCGTGCGCGGGGCGCACAAAGTTGACGCTCGACCAGCCGTCGGCCAGCTGATAGGTCATGACCTTGGGGATCGGTAGCTTGGCGAGCGCTTCGTCGAGCGCCTTTTGCAGGCCCTCAGCGAGGGTGGCCCCGGGAACGATCGAGTCGAGGAACAGCGCTTCGGCCTTGCCATCGGGCAGGCGCTTGAGTTGCGGCACGACCGAGGCGTCAGCGCCGACGGCGGCCAATTTTTTCAGCAGCGCCGGCGTGGCTTGGCCGTCGGCGTTGAGCGCCACCGCCACCGGCATGAGCTTTTGCTGCACCGATTTGTCGGCGGCTTTAGACCCAACGCCGGTGACATGGACGGCCAAGCGGCGCGGCGAGGCGAACGGCGTGACTGTGGCCTCGGCACCGGCCAAGCCACTGGCTTTCAGGCTGGCGGCCAGCGTGGCGGCAAAGGCTTCGCCGAGCTTTTTCAGTGCCTTGGGCGGCAGCTCTTCAACGAACAATTCAACGAGAAGATTCTTCGTGCTCATGATTCAGGCGGCCTTCTTCGATTCGTTCTTGGCGTTCTTTTCGGCCTCGGCATCGATTTTGGCGATCACCTCATCGGCCCACGCCTTGGGTGCCATCGGGAAGCCCAAGCGCTTGCGGCTGTCGAGGTAGGCGGCAGCCACGGCGCGCGCCAAGTTGCGGATGCGGCCGATGTAGGCGGCGCGCTCGGTCACGCTGATCGCGCCCCGGGCGTCGAGCAGGTTGAAGGTGTGCGCGGCTTTCAAGACTTGCTCGTAGGCTGGCAGCGCCAGCTTTTGCGCCATCAGGTGCTGGGCGTTGCCTTCGTGGGCCCCGAAGGCGTGCAGCAAGAATTCAACGTTGCTGTGCTCGAAGTTGTAGGTTGATTGTTCGACTTCGTTTTGGTGGAACACATCGCCGTACTTCAAGTCAGGTGCGCCGTCCACGCCCTTGGCGTAAACCAAGTCGTAGACGTTTTCCACACCTTGCAAGTACATCGCCAAGCGCTCCAGCCCGTAGGTGATCTCGCCCGTGATCGGTTTGCAGTCGATGCCGCCCACTTGCTGGAAGTAGGTGAACTGCGTCACTTCCATGCCGTTCAACCAGACTTCCCAGCCCAAGCCCCAAGCGCCAAGGGTCGGGTTCTCCCAGTCGTCTTCAACGAAGCGGATGTCGTTCTTCTTCAGATCAAAGCCCAGCGCTTCGAGCGAGCCCAAGTACAGCTCCAAGATGTTGGCCGGTGCGGGCTTCAAGACCACTTGGTACTGGTAGTAGTGCTGCAAGCGGTTCGGGTTCTCGCCGTAGCGGCCGTCCTTGGGGCGGCGGCTCGGCTGCACGTAGGCGGCTTTCCAAGGCTCGGGGCCGAGAGCGCGCAAGAAGGTGGCGGTGTGGCTGGTGCCGGCACCGACTTCCATGTCGTAGGGTTGCAGCAGTGCACAGCCTTGGGCATCCCAATACGCTTGCAGTCGAAGAATGATTTGCTGGAAGGTCAGCATGTCGGGCGCGCAAGCCCGGCTCGGCTTGCGATCGTTGGAGTCATGAGGAGGCCGATTCTAGGCGGCTGGGGTTTGCAATGCGGCCCATTGCGCGGGGGTGCCGATGTTTTCCCAGCGTCCTGTGTAACGTTCGAGCCCAATCTGGGCCTTTCGCAGGCCTTGATGCAGCAAGGGCCCGAGAGCCGACCGTTGACCGGCCGCCACGCTGTCGAGCAGGGCAGGCCGCATCAAGGCCAGATTGGCGTAGGTCAGGCGTTCAAGGGTGCCATCAGGGGTGGCGATGTCGAAGTCACCCGTGGGGTGATAAACCGGGTTGGGCACCAGCCAAAGATGGGCGTGTTGGCCGCTTTGGCTGAACCGCTCAGCGGCCTTGGGATCAAAGCGGAAATCGGGGGCCCAGATGTCGCCCGAGACGACCCAGAACGCTTCGCGATCCCCTTCGGTCAGCCACGGCAGCACTGTTTTGATGCCCCCGGCGGTTTCCAGCGCTCCGCCAAAATCGCGGCCCTCGTGGGCGTAGTGGATGCTTAAACCAAAACGACTGCCGTCGCCCAGCATCGCTGGAAATTGGTCCTCCAACCACGCGGTGTTGATCAGCACCTCGCGCACGCCGTCGCGCGCCAAGGCCAACAGGTGCCACTCGATCATCGGTCGACCCAGAATGGGCAAAAGCGGCTTGGGTGTGTGGTCGGTCAGAGGGCGCATGCGCTCACCGCGTCCGGCCGCAAGGACGATCGCACGCAGCGGGGCAGAGCAGTTGAGCGTCATGGCATGGATTGTCGAAAGTTCTGGTAAAAGCAAAGATTTTGCGTCAAAATCGTCAGCTTTGCGAAAGAATGGGGCGCATCTGTTACGAGCGACCCCAGCGTTTTACCATCCAGGAGTTTCATTCATGGCTATCAAGATTGGCATCAACGGTTTCGGTCGTATTGGCCGCATGGTTTTCCGCGCCGCGATCGCGAACCACCAAGACATCGAAGTTGTCGGTATCAACGACTTGCTGGAGCCGGACTATCTGGCCTATATGCTGACCTATGACTCGGTGCATGGTCGCTTCAAGGGCAGCGTGGCTGTCGATGGCAACACCCTGATCGTCAACGGCAAGCCGATCCGCCTGACCGCTGTGCGTAACCCCACGGAACTGAAGTGGGATGAAGTCGGCGCCGACATCGTGGTCGAATCGACCGGCCTGTTCCTGACCAAGGACACCTGCCAAGCGCACATCACCGCTGGCGCCAAGAAGGTGATCCAGTCGGCGCCCTCCAAGGACGACACCCCGATGTTCGTCTACGGTGTGAACCACAGCAGCTACGCTGGCGAGGCGATCATCTCGAACGCTTCGTGCACCACCAACTGCTTGGCCCCGATCGCCAAGGTGCTGAACGACAACTTCGGCATCAAGCGCGGTCTGATGACCACGGTGCACGCTGCCACCGCCACGCAAAAGACCGTGGACGGCCCGTCGAACAAAGACTGGCGCGGTGGTCGCGGCATTCTGGAAAACATCATCCCGTCCTCGACCGGCGCTGCCAAGGCTGTCGGCGTGGTCTTGCCTGAACTGAAGGGCAAGTTGACCGGTATGGCGTTCCGCGTGCCGACCTCGGACGTGTCGGTGGTTGACCTGACCGTTGAGCTGAACAACGCTGCTTCTTATGAAACCATCTGCGCCGCCATGAAGTCGGCGTCAGAAGGTGCCATGAAGGGCGTGCTGGGCTACACCACCGACAAGGTGGTTTCGACCGACTTCCGTGGCGAAAGCTGCACCTCGGTGTTCGACTCTGAAGCCGGCATCGCTTTGGACGGCACCTTCGTCAAGGTCGTGTCGTGGTACGACAACGAATGGGGCTACTCCAACAAGGTGTTGGAAATGGTCCGCGTGATGGCTTCGAAGTAAATCCTTCGTCCATCCGGCGCATCACGGCTCATAAGGCCTCATAAGGCCTCATAAGGGCGTGCTCTCGCAAGAGGGCACGCCCTTTGTCATGGGGCGCACGATAATCGCCGGCATGAAACTCCGATTCACCAAGATGCAAGGCGCGGGCAACGATTTCGTGGTGCTTGACGCCACCCGTGTGCCGCTTGAACTCTCACCTGCGCAGTTCCGCTTCATCGCTGATCGCCGTTTTGGCATCGGTGCGGACCAGATCCTGATCGTTGGGCCTTCGCCGGCTGAAGGCATCGACTTCCGCTATCGCATCGTCAACGCTGATGGCAGCGAAGTCGAGCAGTGCGGCAACGGTGCGCGCTGTTTTGCCCGCTTTGTCAAAGAGGCGGGTCTGACCGACAAGCAGCGCATTCGGGTCCAAACCCTGTCGGGCGTGATCGAGCCTGAGCTGCACAGCGATGGCCGGGTCACCGTCGATATGGGCCCGCCGGTGCTCGACTTGGCCCGTGTGCCCTTCCACCCCGACGGCCTGTCCGCGCCGCGTCAGGTCGGGTCCGCCGAGCTGTGGTCGCTGCCTGTGGCTGATCGCCTCATCGAAGCGGCTGTGGTGTCGATGGGCAACCCGCACGCGGTGCTGCCGATCACACAGTTCGGCGTCGAGGATGTCGATCAAGCGCCGGTGGCGCAGTTTGGCCCGTTGATCGAGCATCACCCCGCCTTCCCGCGTCGGGTCAATGTGGGCTTTCTCCAAATTGTTTCACGTGGAACAGTGCGGCTGCGGGTGTTCGAGCGTGGCACTGGCGAGACGCTGGCCTGTGGCACCGGCGCTTGCGGGGCGGTGGTCGCCGGTATCCGTCTGGGCTGGCTGGATGAGCGGGTGGATGTCGAAACCCGGGGCGGTCAGCTGACGATCGAGTGGCGCGGTCCCGGGCATTCGGTTTTCCTCACCGGCCCTGCCGTCACCGTGTTCGAGGGCGAGATCGATATTCCCGCCCAAGGGGCCTGAGCCATGCCCCCAAGCCGGCCTCCTCTGCATGCCTCTCCTTTGGCGCAGGTGCGTGATCTGCCGGCTGACATGGCGGCTTTCCTGACGCACTTGCGTGTTGAGCGCCGCTTGGCCGAGCGCACCTTGAGCATGTATCACGACGCCTTGGTGCGGCTGATGCGCGCTGCGGCCGAGTTGTCGCTTGATCTGCGCCAAGTGCAGCCCAGCCACGTGCGGCGCTGGGCGGCGCGGCTCAACAGCCAAGGGTTGTCGGCGCGCAGCATTGCGATCCATCTGGCGGCCTGGCGCGGGCTCTATCGCTACTTGGGCCGTGCGGGGCTGGTGGGGCTCAATCCGGTGGAAGGCATCCGCCCGCCCAAAGCGGGACGGCCCTTGCCCAAGGCGCTGAGCGTCGAACAGGCCGTGGCGTTGGCCGAGCATCAAGCTGGAGCGCCGGCGGCTGATGAACCTCTGGAGCTGCGCGACCGGGCCATCGTTGAACTGCTTTACGGCTGTGGCTTGCGCATCTCTGAATTGCTCGGTTTGGATGTCCGCCCCGGCGGCGCCACGGCCGGCTGGGTCGATGTGGCGGAAGCGGAAGCCCAAGTCTTCGGCAAGGGCCAGCGGCGGCGCAGTTTGCCGGTCGGGCCGGTGGCGGTGCATGCCCTGAAGGCTTGGCTGGCGGTGCGTGCCACCTTGGCCAAGCCGGAGGAGGGCGCGCTCTTTGTCAGCACGCGCGGCACGCGGCTCACCGATGGCCAACTGCGGCGCCGTCTTGCGCAGCGAGCCTTGGATGCCGGTTTGGGCGTGCACGTGCAGCCGCACATGCTGCGTCACAGCTATGCCTCGCATCTGCTGCAATCGAGCGGCGATCTGCGCGCTGTGCAAGAACTGCTGGGCCACGCTCAGGTCACCACCACGCAGGCCTACACGCGGCTCGACTTCCAGCATTTGGCCCGGGTCTATGACGCCGCCCATCCTCGGGCACGCAAGGGTTAAGTCGGTTTGAGGCGGTCCGAATCAGCGTTGTTTCACGTGGAACAACGGCGACAATGCCGACATGAAAGTCATTCAAATTCGTGAAGGTAAGGAGCGTTCGCTGCTGCGACGCCATCCTTGGGTGTTCCAAGGCAGCATCGCCTCCGGCAAGGCCGATTTGGGCGAAACGGTGCGGGTGCAGTCCCACGACGGCCAGTTTCTCGCTTGGGCCGCCTACAGCCCGAATTCACAGATTCGTGTGCGTGCTTGGAGCTTCGACGAGGGCGAGCGCATCGACCGCGCTTTCTTCCGTCGCCGCATTGAGCAGGCAGTGGCGGTGCGGGCCCGCATGGCCGTGCCCAGCAACGGCGTGCGCTTGCTGCACGGCGAAGCCGACGGCTTGCCGGGCTTGGTGGTGGACCGCTACGACGACACGCTCTCGGTGCAGTTCCTCAGCTCGGGGGTGGAGCGCTGGAAAGACGTGATCGCCGACGAGTTGCTTGCGGTCACCGGCTGCACGCGCATCTTCGAGCGTTCGGACGCTTCGGTGCGCCAGCTCGAAGGCTTGCCTTCGGTGACCGGTTGGTTGCGCGGCGATGGCTCGACCGTGATCACCTTGCAAGAGCACCGCTGGCATTTGCGGGTCGATGTGGCTGAGGGCCACAAGACCGGCTACTACCTTGATCAGCGCGACAACCGGGCGCTCTTTGCTGACATGGTGCGGCAGTACGGCTGCAAGCAGGTGCTGAACTGCTTCAGCTACACGGGCGGCTTTTCAGTGGCAGCGTTGGCGGGTGGCGCGCAGGAGGTCTGGAGTGTCGATTCTTCGGCACCGGCCTTGGCCCGGGCGGTGGAGCACGTGGCGCTCAACGGCTTCGAGGCCGAGCGCCATCACGCGGTCGATGCCGATGTGAACGCCTTGCTGCGTCAGCACCTGAAAGAAGGTCGGCGCTTTGACGCCATCGTGCTCGATCCACCCAAATTGGCACCGACGGCTGCGCACGCTGAGCGGGCGGCGCGGGCCTACAAGGACATCAACCGCCTTGGGCTGATGTTGCTCAACGAGGGCGGGCTGCTGCTGAGCTTCAGCTGCTCAGGCGGTATCAGCGCCGATCTGTTTCACAAGATCGTGGCCGGTGCCGGCATGGATGCCAAGGTCGATGCTTACTTGTTGCGCCGACTCGAAGCTGGCAGCGATCACCCCACCACCTTGACCTTCCCCGAGGGCGAATATCTGAAGGGTTTGGCGCTGCTGCGGCGCTAAAGCGTGTTGTGAAGCTTGGCTGTGGATAACTTGCTCATCCTGCGGGGCTTGGGTCCCTTTTTCTCCTTAAGAGATGGCCGGAACAAGGTTGTGGATAACTTTGTGGATGAGCATCAAAAACTAAAATCTTGCCCTGACTGAATTCGAGGACTTTTTCCATGTTGTATCCCCAGAAATTCGACGTGATTGTGGTGGGCGGTGGCCACGCTGGCACCGAGGCCGCGCTGGCTGCTGCGCGTATGGGCTGTGACACCCTGCTGTTGAGCCACAACATCGAGACCTTGGGGCAAATGAGCTGCAACCCCTCGATCGGTGGTATCGGCAAGGGCCATTTGGTCAAGGAAGTGGACGCGCTGGGTGGGGCGATGGCGGCGGCCACCGACGAGAGCGGTATCCAGTTCCGCATCCTCAACGCCTCCAAAGGCCCGGCTGTGCGTGCCACCCGGGCGCAGGCGGACCGGATTCTCTACAAGGCCGCGATTCGGCGTCGGCTGGAGAACCAGCCGCACCTGTGGCTCTTTCAGCAAGCGGTCGATGATCTGATGCTCGAAGGCGATCGCGTCACCGGGGTGATCACCCAAGTGGGGATTCGCTTCGAGGCGCGCACGGTGGTGTTGACCGCCGGTACCTTCCTTGACGGCAAGGTCCACGTTGGCTTGAACAATTACCCGGCAGGCCGTGCGGGCGATCCGGCGGCGGTGACTTTGTCGGCGCGGCTCAAAGAATTGCCGATGCCCCAAGGACGACTCAAGACCGGCACGCCGCCGCGCATTGACGGCCGCTCGATCGACTTCAGCAAGCTTGTCGAGCAGCCCGGTGATCTGGATCCGGTGCCGGTGTTCAGCTTTCTTGGCACGCCTGAGCAGCATCCGCGCCAGTTGCCGTGCTGGATCACCCACACCAACACCCGCACCCACGACATCCTGCGCTCAGGGTTTGATCGCAGCCCGATGTTCACCGGTGTGATCGCTGGGGTGGGGCCGCGCTATTGCCCGAGCATCGAAGACAAGATCAATCGCTTTGCCGACAAGGACAGCCATCAGATCTTTTTAGAGCCCGAAGGTCTGACCACCAATGAGTTCTATCCCAACGGCGTATCGACCTCGTTGCCCTTTGATATTCAACTCGCAGCGCTGCGTTCCATGCCGGGGCTGGAGAACGCCTACGTGCTGCGGCCGGGCTATGCCATCGAGTACGACTACTTTGATCCGCGTGAACTCAAAGCCACCTTTGAGTCGAAGGTGCTGCAAGGCTTGTTCTTGGCGGGGCAGATCAACGGCACCACCGGCTACGAAGAAGCGGCCGCCCAGGGCCTGTTTGCCGGGGCCAACGCGGCTCTGCAAGCCAAGGAGCGCGACCCGTGGACCTTGGGTCGCCATGAAGCCTATTTGGGCGTGCTGGTCGATGATCTGATCACCAAGGGCGTGTCGGAGCCGTACCGCATGTTCACCAGCCGGGCGGAGTTCCGCCTGCACTTGCGCGAGGACAACGCCGACGAGCGCCTGACCGAGATCGGTCGCAAGCTGGGCTTGGTCGATGAGCATCGGTGGACGGTGTTCAACCGCAAGCGCGATCTTGTTTCACGTGAAACATCGCGCCTGCAATCGACGTGGGTGCATCCGCGCATCGTCGCCGCCGAGGTGGCCGAGCGCCATCTGGGCAAGGCGTTGGAGCACGAATATCGTCTGCTTGATCTGTTGCGTCGCCCTGGCGTGAACTTCGATGCCGTTTCGTCTTTGAGCGAAACCATCGATGTTTCACGTGAAACATTGCGCCAAGAAGTGGGTGAGCGGCTGGCCGATGAGGTGATCGAGCAGATCGAAATCACCACCAAGTACGCCGGCTACATCGACAAGCAAAAGGAAGAAGTCGAGCGCACAGCGGGCTACGAACAACTGCCTTTGCCCGCCGATCTGGATTACGCCGCCGTGACGGCGCTGTCGATTGAGGTGCGCCAAAAGCTGGCCCGCCAGCGCCCCGAAACCTTGGGGCAAGCGGCGCGGATTTCAGGCGTGACGCCGGCAGCGATTTCGCTGCTCTTGGTCCATTTGAAAAAGAAGCGCCTTAAAGGTGCACCGAACAACACGGTCAAAGACGGGGAGCCCACATGACGACTGCTGATGTACACGCTTTTTTACCCACCTTGCGCCAAGGTGCGGCGGAGTTGGGGGTCTCGCTGGATAGCGCTGCGGCTGAGCGCCTGCTGGCCTATGTGGCGTTGATCGCGCGCTGGAACAAGGTCTACAACCTGACCGCTTTGCGCGCGCTCGATCAAATGATCACTCACCATGTCATCGACAGCTTGGCGCTGATTCCACCGTTGCGCGTTGTGTTGGGGCACAAGGCCGAGGAGCAGCTCAGTGTGCTGGATGTTGGCAGCGGTGGCGGCATGCCGGGGGTGATGGTGGCGACGGTCTGTCCGGGTTGGCAAGTGACGTGCGTGGACGCCGTGGCCAAGAAGTCCACCTTCATTCGCCAAGTCTCGGCTGAATTGGGGTTGAAGAACCTCAGCGCAGTTCATAGCCGGGTCGAGCAGATGCCGGGCAGCTTTGACATCATCACTTCGCGCGCCTTTGCGTCGCTGGCCGATTTTGTGAGCCTGACCCGTCATCTGCTGCGCCCTGATGGTCTCTGGGTCGCCATGAAGGGCGTGGAGCCCTTCGATGAAATTGCCGCTTTGCCGCCGGACATTGAAATGTTTCACGTGGAACATTTGCAGGTTCCGGGGGTGGATGCCCGTCGTTGTCTGGTGTGGATGCGCAAGGTGAAGTGACAAGGTGAATTGATCATGACCAAGATTTTTTGTGTGGCCAATCAGAAAGGTGGGGTCGGTAAAACCACCACCACCGTCAATCTGGCTGCGGCCTTGGCGGCTGTGGGGCAGCGCGTGCTGCTGATTGATCTGGACCCGCAAGGCAACGCCACGATGGGCTCGGGGCTGGACAAGCGCAGCTTGCCGCTCTCGGTCTACGACGTTTTGCTGGGTTCTTCGAGCGTGCAAGAGGCGCGGCAGCACGTCGTGGCCGTGGGTTACGACGTGCTCGGGGCCAACCGTGAGCTGGCGGGGGCGGACATCGAGTTGGTGTCGATGGAACACCGCGACCGGCGTCTCAAGATGGCGTTGGTGGACGTCGAGACCGAGTACGACTTTGTGCTGATCGACTGCCCACCGTCCTTGAGCCTGCTGACGCTCAACGGCCTGACCAGCGCCCACGGCGTGATCGTGCCGATGCAGTGCGAATACTTTGCGCTCGAAGGCTTGTCCGATCTGGTCAACACCATCCGGCAAATCCAAGCCAACCTGAATCCGCAGCTGGCCATCATCGGCCTGCTGCGCGTCATGTTTGATCAGCGCACCACCTTGCAAAGCCAAGTCAGCCAAGATTTGTTGGCGCACTTTGGCGATCAGGTCTTTGACACCATCATCCCGCGCAATGTGCGCTTGGCCGAGGCCCCAAGCCATGGTCTGCCGGGCGTGGTGTTTGATCCATCCTCACGCGGGGCCAAAGCCTTCTTGCAGTTCGCCCGCGAGATGGTCGATCGCGTCAACCCGCCGCCTGAGCAGGTGGATTTACCGGGTATGGAGGCCGACGAGCCGCCGAAGCAAAAGCGTCAGCGCAAGGCCCGGTCTTCCACAGCGGTTTGAGCCCTTGAAAAGCGCCACGTCCCGGCGGCGTCTTGCTGGCGGTGCAGCTCACCGCTGTGCCAAAGCGCGTGCAAATGCGCGATGGCTTCGCCCATGGCGAACAAGGTTTGATGGGCGTCGAGCGGGCGTTGAAAGAGCACCGGCAGCAAGTCTGCGGCGCTGAGGCCCTCAGCGGTGGGTGCGGCCACCAAGCTTTGGCGCAGGTCCGCAAAGCGATCCGCGTGGTGTTGCAGCAGTTGCGTGATGCGCCCTTGCAGGCCCCGGAACGGTCGGCCGTGGGATGGCAGCACCCAGGTTTGATCGGGCAGATGCCGCATGGCGTGCAACGAGTCGAGATAGAGCTGCAAAGGATTGCCCTCGGGCTCAGCGTCGGTGACGCTGACGTTGGTCGAGATGCGCGGCAGCACCATGTCGCCCGAAATCATCAGCCCGGCGTCGGCGCAGTAAAGCGCCATGTGTTCGGGGGCGTGGCCGTGGCCGGCGATCAGGTGCCACGTGTGCGCTCCGATGCGCAGCGTGTGCCCGGCCATCAAGCGTCGGTAGGTGGGGGGGACCCGCGCAACAAGTTCGCTGTAGTAGCCCGCTTTGGCGCGGATCCACGCTTGCTTCTCGGCATCGACCAGCCCGTGGCTGCCCAGAAAGTCGGCCGCCGCTTGGCCCCAATGGCCTGAGCTTTGCTGCGAAGCGGCGCGCGCTGCCAGCCAGTCGGTGGCGCTGATCCACAGCCGCACCGGGCGGGTGGGAAGGCTCCAGCGCTCGATCAACCAGTCGGCCAAGCCGATGTGATCCGGGTGCATGTGGGTGACGACGACGCGCAGGATCGGCAGCCCATCCAAGGCGTTGGCAAACAGCGTCTCCCAAGCTTGGCGGGTCGTGGGCGTATCGAGGCCGGTGTCCACCACCGTCCAGCCATGCACACCGTCCAAACAGTCACGCAGCAACCAGAGGTTGATGTGATCCAAGGCAAAGGGCAGCGGCATGCGTAGCCAGTACACCCCGGGCACGATCAACACCCGCTCGGCCAAGGCGGGAACGCTTTCACCCTGGGGATAGGTGAGGACTTCAGGGATAGCGGGGTGTTGGGGCAGGCTCATCGTGGGTAGACTAACGTTTACGTTAACGTCAGTGTAGCCATGACCACCAGCCCGTCTTCCGCGCGTCTTTTCACCATCTCCGAGTTGGCGCAGGAGTTCGATCTCACGCCCCGGGCGATTCGTTTTTACGAAGATGTCGGCTTGCTCACGCCCAGCCGCGACGGGCGGCACCGGGTCTACACCCACCGCGACCGCACGCGCCTGAAACTGACCTTGCGGGGCAAGCGCTTGGGCTTGTCCTTGCAGGAAATCAAGCAGCTGGTGGACATGTACGACGCGTCCTCAGACACCAAACCGCAGCTCGAAGCGTTTTTGCAGGTGTTGCACACCCATCGGCTGCAACTGGAGCAGCAGCTCGAAGACATCCGCATCACTTTGGATGAAATCAGCCAGCACGAAGAACGCTGCCGCAGCACGCTGGCTCAACAACAAACCCCACCCATGCCTCTCGGAGACTGACCCATGACCTTGACGACCCTGCCTGGCCTCGACTTCATGTTGGGCGACGACATCGACGCGCTGCGCGATGCGGTACGCAGTTTTGCGCAGCACGAGATCGCGCCGCTGGCGGCGGAAATCGATCGCAGCGATCAGTTCCCCATGCCCTTGTGGCGCAAGATGGGCGAGCTGGGTTTGCTGGGCATCACCGTGCCGCAAGAGCTGGGCGGCGCGGGCATGGGGTATCTGGCGCACATGATCGCCATGGAGGAGCTGAGCCGGGCCTCGGCCTCCGTGGCCCTGTCTTATGGCGCGCACAGCAACCTGTGCGTCAACCAGATCCGGCGCAACGGCAGCGCCGCCCAACAGGCCAAGTACTTGCCCAAGCTGATCTCGGGCGAGCATGTGGGCGCCTTGGCCATGAGCGAGCCGGGCGCGGGCTCGGACGTGCTCAGCATGCAACTGCGTGCTGAGTGGCAGGGTGGACGGGGGTGCTATGTGCTCAACGGCAGCAAGATGTGGATCACCAACGGCCCCGACGCCGACACCTTGGTGGTTTACGCCAAGACCGCGCCTGAGCTGGGCGCGCGTGGGGTCACGGCCTTTTTGATCGAGAAGGACATGCCGGGTTTTCGGGTGGCGCAAAAGCTCGACAAGCTCGGCATGCGTGGCTCGCACACCGGCGAGCTGGTGTTTGACAACGTCGAGGTGCCGGCTGAGAACGTGCTGGGCGAGGTCGGCGGCGGCACCAAGGTACTGATGTCCGGTTTGGACTACGAGCGCGCCGTGCTGGCTGCGGGACCGCTGGGCATCATGCAGGCGGTGATGGACAACGTGGTGCCCTACATCCACGACCGCAAGCAATTTGGTCAGAGCATCGGCGAGTTCCAGCTCATCCAAGCCAAGGTGGCCGATATGTACACCGTGCTGCAAGCGGCGCGCGCTTTCACCTACACCGTGGGTAAAAACCTCGACAAGCTCGCGGCCCAACCGGGCAGCGGGCATGTGCGCCAGGTGCGCAAGGACTGCGCCAGCGTCATCCTGTGGTGCGCCGAAAAAGCCACTTGGATGGCGGGTGAGGGCATCCAGATCTTTGGCGGCAACGGCTACATCAACGACTACCCGTTGGGGCGACTGTGGCGCGACGCCAAGCTCTACGAGATCGGTGCGGGCACCAGCGAGATTCGCCGCATGCTGATCGGTCGGGAGCTGTTCGCCGAGACCGCCTGAGGGCCTTTGAGCCCGATCTTGTGCGTAAACTTGGGCGCTTGTTTTTTGTGCGGCACGACTTCGCCGTCTGCCTCTGACCTATGCCCACCATGCCGAACGAATTGCAGGATCTTTTCGAGAAAAACCGCGACTGGGCCCAAGAGAGCGAAGCCCGTGAGCCGGGGTTTTTCTCGCGGCTGCTCAAGCAGCAGTCCCCGCAGTACCTCTGGATCGGTTGCGCCGACAGTCGGGTGCCGGCCAATGAATTGGTGGGTTTGCTGCCGGGCGAGCTGTTTGTGCATCGCAACGTCGCCAACGTGGTGGCGCATTCCGATCTGAATGCTTTGTCGGTGATTCAGTTCGCCGTGGACATGTTGCGCGTCAAACATGTGATCGTCGTCGGGCACTCGAACTGCGGCGGGGTCAAGGCTGCGCTGAACAATTTGCGCGTTGGGCTGGCTGATAACTGGCTGCGTCACGTGCAAGACGTGCGTAGCCTGCATCAAAGCTTCTTGGACTCTTTGCCGCCCGCCCGGCGGGTAGATGCGCTTTGCGAACTCAATGTGTTGGAGCAAGCGCGCAATGTGTGTCGCACCACCATCGTTGAAGATGCGTGGCAGCGCGGCCAAGAGGTGGTGATTCACGGCTGGGTCTACGGCCTGCACAACGGTTTGCTGGAAGACTTGTGCATGACCGTGGCCTGCGCCGACGATATTGCGCCGATGTATGTCAAGGCTTTGGACGCTGTGACGCGGCGCTATGGGCCGAAAGATGTTGATTCCGTTGTCGAGGATGTTTGATGTTTCCACAGCAGTTGAATGACAGCCGGGCGTTTGAGATCGCCACGGCTTTGATCGAAGGTTTCAATCGCCACTACCGGCCCTTTCGCGCTACCAGCGCCGAGGCCAAAAAGCGCTTTGAACAACAAGATTGGCACGGTCAGCAGCGTGCGCAGCGTGAGCGCATCGAGTTCTACGACAAGCGCGTGGCCGAGGCGGCGGAGCGTTTGCAACATGAATTCGAAGCCGTTTCGCTGCCGCGTGATACCTGGCACCAAGTCAAACTGCATTACATCGGTTTGCTGACCAATCATCATCAGCCGGAATTGGCTGAAACTTTCTTCAATTCGGTTACGACCAAAATCCTGCACCACAGTTATTTTCATAACGATTTCCTGTTTGTGCGACCGGCGGTCAGTACAGAATATATTGAAAATGATGAGCTTGAGGCCAAGCCGACGTATCACGCGTATTACCCGAATGATAAGAATCTGCGTGAAACCCTGAATAAAGTCATCGATAACTTTGGGCTGAATGTGCCCTTTGAAAACATCGATGCCGATTTGGACGATGTTTACGCGGCCTTGCTCAAGGAAATGGACGATACCCGACTGCGGGCTAATTTCCAGATCCAAGTGTTGTCGAGCCTGTTTTTCCGCAACAAAGGTGCTTATCTGGTCGGCAAGATCATCAACGGCTACCGCGATATCCCGTTCTCACTGCCGATCCTGCACAACGATCACGGTCAACTGATCATCGATACCGCCTTGTTTGGTGAAGATGACATCTTGGCGCTGTTTAGCTTTGCACGTGCTTACTTCATGGTGGACATGGAGATCCCGAGTGCCTACGTGCAGTTCTTGCGTTCGATGATGCCGCGCAAGCCGCGCAGCGAGCTTTACAGCGCGCTGGGCCTGCAAAAGCACGGCAAGAACCTGTTCTATCGCGACTTCCTGTTCCATTTGCGCCATTCGACCGACCGTTTTCGCATCGCACCCGGCATCAAGGGCATGGTGATGATGGTGTTTGACTTGCCGAGCTTTCCTTTCGTCTTCAAGGTGATCAAGGATTTCTATCCTTCGCAGAAGGAAACCACCCGCGAGATCATTCAGAGCAAGTACTTACTTGTGAAGCAGCACGACCGGGTTGGGCGCATGGCCGACACGCTCGAATTCAGCAACGTCGCTTTTCCGCGTGAGCGTTTTGAGGACGAGTTGATCAAGGAGCTGAAGCATTTCTGCCCCAGCTTGATCGAAGACAACGGCGAGACCATCGTGATTCGCCACGTGTATATCGAGCGGCGCATGATTCCGCTCAATATTTTCTTGCACGATGCGACGTCGGCTCAGCTAGAGCATGCGGTGATCGAATATGGCAATGCGATCAAAGATCTGGTTTCAGCCAATATTTTCCCGGGCGATATGCTCTGGAAAAACTTTGGGGTCATGCGCCAAGGCAAAGTGGTTTTCTACGACTACGACGAAATCGAATACATCACCGATTGCAACTTCCGCCGCGTGCCTGAGCCGCGCAACGAGGAAGAGGAAATGTCGGGCGAGATTTGGTATTCGGTCGGCCCGAAAGATGTGTTCCCAGAAACCTTTGGCCCGTTCTTGCTGGGTAATCGCGAAGTGCGGGCGGTGTTTATGAAGCATCACGCCGATTTGCTGGACGCTGCTTTCTGGCAAGGCCACAAGGAGCGCATTGCCGCCGGGCATGTGCATGACGTCTTCCCCTACGATCCGAGCCGCCGTTTCCGGGCTACCCGAGGAGTGCTCCATGCTTGATTCCGTGGTCATTGTTTCTGCCGCACGCACGCCCATCGGCGGCTTGTTGGGTGATTTCGCGGGCCTGGCCGCGTGGGAGTTGGGCGCGGTGGCGATCCGCGCGGCCGTTGAGCGTGCTGGGGGCGAGGCCACCGCAACGGCTGTGAATGAGGTCTTGATGGGCTGCGTGCTCATGGCGGGCCAAGGCCAAGCCCCGGCGCGCCAAGCGGTGCTCAAGGCGGGTCTGCCGCTCTCAGCCGGCGCCGTGACGCTCAACAAGATGTGTGGCTCGGGCATGCGCGCCGTGATGCTGGCGCACGACATGCTCCAAGCGGGCTCGGCCGAGGTGCTGGTCGCCGGCGGCATGGAGAGCATGAGCAACGCGCCGCACCTGATGTTTGCGCGCAAGGGCGTGAAGTACGGTGCCACGCCCATGTTCGACCACATGGCCATGGACGGGCTGGAAGACGCTTATGAGCGTTTGCCCAACGGGGGTGGCAAAGCGATGGGGGTGTTTGGCGAGCAGTGCGTCGAAAAATACGGCTTCACCCGTGAGGCCCAAGATGCGTTCGCGATTCAATCGACCTTGCGCGCCCAGCAAGCCCACCAAGACGGCTCTTTCGAGTGGGAAATGGCGCCGGTGACGCTCAAGGGCCGCGCCGGCGACGTCGTGATCCGCCAAGACGAGCAACCCGCCAAGGCCAAGCTCGACAAGATCGCCAGCTTGAAGCCCGCTTTCAAGAAGGACGGCACCATCACCGCCGCCAATGCCTCAAGCATCAGCGACGGCGCGGCGGCCTTGGTGCTGATGCGCGCCTCGACGGCGGCGGCGCGCGGTCTGCAACCCATCGCGCGCATCGCGGCCCACGCGGTGCATGCCCAGGAACCAGCGTGGTTCGCGACCGCCCCGGCGGGCTCGATCCGCAAGGTGCTCGACAAAGCCGGCTGGTCGGTGGCCGATGTCGATCTGTGGGAAGTGAACGAAGCCTTTGCGGCGGTCACGATGGCAGCGATGGTGGATTTTGAGTTGCCGCACGCCCGCGTCAACGTCCACGGTGGGGCCTGCGCGCTGGGGCATCCGATTGGCGCTTCGGGTGCGCGGATCTTGGTGACCTTGCTCGGCGCACTGCGTCAGCGGGGTTTGAAGCGCGGCGTCGCGTCTTTGTGTATCGGCGGCGGTGAAGCCACCGCCTTGGCTTTGGAGATGTTATGAGTCGCTATTGGAGTGCGGTGGTCCACCAGCTCAAGCCCTATGTGCCGGGCGAACAGCCCAAGCTGGCCAACTTGATCAAGCTCAACACCAACGAAAACCCCTATCCGCCCAGCCCGCAGGTGTTGGCGGCCATCCAGGCTGAGTTGGGCGACGACGCCAGCCGCTTGCGGCTTTATCCCGACCCGGGGGCCACGGGCTTGCGGGCCGCCCTGGCGCGCCAACACGGTTTGCAGCCCGCGCAGGTGTTTGTCGGCAACGGCTCGGATGAAGTGCTGGCGCACATCTTTTTGGCGCTGCTCAAGCACGAAGACGCGGCGGGTCAGCCCCGGCCGCTGCTCTTTCCTGACGTCACCTACAGCTTCTACCCGACCTACTGCCTGCTCTACGGCGTGACGGCACGCACCTTGGCGCTGGACGAGCAGCTCGGGCTGCACCTGGACGACTACATCGCGCAGGCCGACGCTGGCGCGGTGATCTTCCCCAATCCCAACGCCCCGACCGGGCGCGGCGTGCCGCTGGCGGATGTCGAGCGCTTGTTGCTTGCCCGGCCCGACATGGTGGTGGTGGTCGATGAAGCCTATGTGGATTTCGGCGCCGAGTCGGCCGCCACGCTGGTGGATCGCTTCCCCAACCTTGTGGTGGTGCACACCTTCTCCAAGTCGCGCTCACTGGCCGGCATGCGGGTGGGCTACGCCTTGGCACAAGTCCCGCTGATCGAAGCGCTGGAGCGCGTCAAAGACAGCTTCAACTCCTATCCGCTCGACCGGTTGGCCTTGGCGGCGGCGCAGGCGGCGGTCGAGGACGAGGCCTACTTTGAGCAGACCCGTCAGGCGGTGATGCGCAGCCGCGACTGGCTCCGTACCGAACTGACGAAACTGGGCTTCGAGGTGCTGCCCTCGCAGGCCAATTTCGTCTTCGCCCGCCATCCCCAACACAGTGGCGCGGCCTTGCAGCAGGTGCTGCGTGAGCACGCCATCATCGTGCGGCACTTCCGCCAGCCCGAGCGCATCGCACCCTACCTGCGCATCACCATCGGCACCGACGCCGAATGCCAAGCCCTGGTCCAAGCTCTTGTGGCCGCCTTGAAAGGATCCCTCTGATGACCATGCCTACTGCTGCTACTGTTGCTGCTGCTGCCTCTTCGTCAAAGCTTTCTGTGTTGGTGATCGGGGCCTCGCGCGGCCTGGGTCTGGAAATGGTGCGTCAGTACCGCGCAGCCGGTGCCCACGTGGTGGCCACGGCGCGCGATGACGCCGGCGTGGAAGCGCTGCACCCACTGGGCGCGCGTCCGCTCAAGCTCGACGTGACCCGGCCGGTGAGCGTTTCTTCGCTGGCTTGGCAGATCGACGGCGAAGCGTTTGACATCGTGGTGGTCAACGCCGGGGTCTACGGTCCGCGCTTGCGCACCCTCGACAGCCCCACGGGCGACGATTTCGACCAAGTGATGCACACCAATGTGCTCGGGCCGATGCAGGTGATTCCGCAGCTCATCGACGCGCTGGCCCAAGGCGGACGGCTGGTGGTGCTGTCTTCGGTGATGGCCTCCATCGGTGGGCGCGACAAGACCTTGGGCTGGCTCTACAGCGCCTCCAAGGCGGCGCTCAACTCTGTCTTGAAGGACGTCTCGCTCGCGCTGGCCGGTCGCGCCACCTGCGTCGCCGTCCATCCGGGCTGGGTGCGCACCGCCATGGGTGGCCCCCAAGGTCAGTTGAGCGTGGAAGAAAGTGTTGCCGACTTGCGCGCCCTGTTCGCCAGCCTTGGCCCGGCTGATAACGGCACGTTCCGCAATCACGACGGCAGCGTTTTGCCTTGGTAACCCGACGCTAGAACCGTCTCTCGGTTGGAGGATCTCCCCATGTTGCTGAGTGCTGACCACCGTGCTGTGCAAGACGCCGTGCGCGCCTATGTGCAAGACCAGATTGCGCCGCATGCGGCGCGTTGGGACAAAGAGCATCACTTTCCGGCCGAGCCGCTCAAGGGCTTGGCCGAGCTGGGTTGCTACGGCGTGGCGGTGCCGCCTGAGTACGACGGCGCGGGGCTGGATTACTTGGCGCTGGCCATCATCCTTGAAGAGATCGCCGCCGGCGATGGCGGCACCTCGACGGTGATCAGCGTCAACAACTGTCCGGTTTGCTCGATCCTGATGGCCTTTGCCAACGAGGCGCAGAAAGCCCAGTTCCTCAAACCGCTGGCGCGCGGCGAGATGCTCGGGGCTTTTTGTCTGACCGAGCCGCATGTGGGCTCCGAGGCCGGGGGTCTGAAAACCACCGCCGTGCGTGTCAATGATGGCGAGGGTGATGAGTACGTGCTGAACGGTGTCAAGCAGTTCATCACCAGCGGCAAAAACGGCGACGTGGCGATCGTCATGGCGGTGACGGACAAAGCCGCCGGCAAGCGCGGGATCAGCGCCTTCCTCGTGCCGACCCAGACGCCCGGCTACATCGTGGCGCGCATTGAAGACAAGATGGGGCAGCACAGTTCGGACACGGCGCAGATCCTGTTCGAGAACTGCCGCATTCCGGCCGCTTACCGCTTGGGCGAGGAAGGCCAAGGCCTGAAGATCGCCTTGTCCGGTTTGGAAGGCGGCCGTATCGGCATCGCCAGCCAAGCGCTCGGCATGGCCCGCGCCGCTTTTGAGGCCGCGCTGCGCTACAGCAAGGAACGCATCGCCTTTGGCGTGCCGATCTTTGAACACCAAGCCGTGCAATTCCGCCTCGCCGACGCCGCCACCCAACTCGAAGCCGCCCGCCAACTTATCTGGCACGCCGCCAGCCTCAAAGACGCCGGTCAGCCCTGCCTCAAAGAAGCTGCCATGGCCAAACTCTTCGCCACCGAAATGGCCGAAAAAGTCTGCTCCACCGCCATCCAGACCTTCGGCGGCTACGGCTACGTCAGCGATTTCCCCGTGGAACGCATCTACCGCGACGTGCGCGTCTGCCAGATCTACGAAGGCACGAGCGATGTGCAGCGGATTTTGATTGGGCGGGGGTTGGGGTGATGATGTGGGCACGGGTGCTGCGGCTGGTGCTGCTCGTGCTGCTGGCCGTGCCGGCTCTGGCTTGGTTCGTCGTCAAGCCGGTGAGGGTGGTGGCGCCTGAGGTCGTCGGCATGATCTGCCCACAGACGTTCCTGTGCGTGGAGACGGCAGCCTCCGAGCCCCAGGCCTTTGGGCTTTATGACGAGGCCCGCGCCTTTGTCGATGGCCGGGTTGGTCCGCTGGAAGGTCAGCCGCGCGTGGTGTTCTGCAGCAGCGAGGACTGCGCGAACCGTTTCGGACTGGGTGACCGCTCGGCGGTCACATTCGGCACGCTCGGCACTGTGATCGGTCCCCGGGCTTGGAAGCCGTACTACGTGCGGCACGAGCTGATCCACCATCTCCAAGGTCAACGCTTCGGCGTGCTGCGCCGCCTGTTCATGCCTTCGTGGCTGATCGAAGGCATGGCCTACACCCTGAGCCAAGACCCTCGACCCACGTTGGCCGAACCCTGGCAGGCCCACCGCACCCATTTCACCGACTGGCTCGCCCGCATCGGCCCTGAGCGGATGTGGCAAGAGGCGGCGGGGTTGTGAGGCGGGTCACACCGGATTTCCTGTCGCATCCGTTTTGAAACTTTGCGACTGGAAGGCGAAGAAGAAGGCGGACCACTTGTTGCCGGGGTATTCGAGGATCAGTGCGCCGTCTTGCCATGGGCCGTTGTCGGAGGCGAAGCTGCCGCTGTTGCCTTGGTTCATGTGGATGTCGTGGATGCCGTTGCCCGGGGTGAAGTGGAAGTAGGTGTCGGGCTTGCCTTTTTCGGGGCCCCACTTGGAGCCGAAGGCGTAGACCATCGCGCCGGGTTGGGCCATGGCTTTGAGGGTGGCTGTTTCGAGTTGGTCTTTGAGGTCGTTGTTGGCACCGGGGACATCGGGGGCGAGCGGGCGCATCAACTTGGGGCTGACGAAATCGCTGCGCAGGTAATCGATGGCCAAGCCGCCAGCCTTGTGCGGCAACTTCTTGGCGCCCGCTGGCAAGGCCTGCAACGCGGTGGTGAAGCTGGCAGGCAAGACGGTGGTGCAGCGAAACAGCACGGTCGAGGG
>NZ_JBFPHB010000031.1:0-3252 GCF_041083635.1 Leptothrix ochracea | reverse complement strand
GCAGGTAATCGATGGCCAAGCCGCCAGCCTTGTGCGGCAACTTCTTGGCGCCCGCTGGCAAGGCCTGCAACGCGGTGGTGAAGCTGGCAGGCAAGACGGTGGTGCAGCGAAACAGCACGGTCGAGGGCGCGTTCGGCGCTGAAGAGCGCACGTTGACCGCCACCCGGTGCATCACGCCGGCAGCGCGCAGCATGATTTGGTAGTGATCGTCATCCGCGTCACGCAGATGGCCGATGGCAGTGCCTTTGATGACACCGTAGGTGGATAGGGGCATGGGTCTTTCCTGTGAGGGGCTGGTTTGACAACGACGTGAGCCAGTGTATGCAGCCCTGAGGGCCGCAGGTGCGGGGCGTTTTGCCTAGACTCTGGCCCCACATTCAGTCCTGCTGTTCCCGGAGCCCCCATGCCTCAGTCCACCGCTTATCCCGCTGCCGATCCTTGCGCATCTTCGGCTGACATTGCGCACTTCATCCACGGGGTCAGCGTGCCTGGTCAGCGTGGCCGGCGCCAAGCGGTTTACAACCCCGCCACCGGCGCCGTGGCACGCCACGTGGTGCTGGCCAGCGCCGCAGAGGTGGATGCCGCCGTGGCAGCGGCTCGGGCTGCTTTTCCAGCGTGGTCGGCGACGCCCGCCATTCGCCGCGCCCGCGTCATGAATGCCTTCCTCGCGCTGATGAATCAGCACCGCGACGAGCTGGCCGCGATGATCACCGCCGAACACGGCAAGGTTTTCACCGATGCTCAAGGCGAAGTCACACGCGGTATCGAGATCATCGAGTTCGCTTGCGGCATCCCACAGTTGCTCAAGGGCGATTACACCGAGCAGGTTTCGACTGGCATCGACAACTGGACCGTGCGCCAAGCCTTGGGCGTGGTGGCGGGTGTGACGCCGTTCAACTTCCCCGTCATGGTGCCGTGCTGGATGTTCCCGGTGGCGATCGCTTGCGGCAACACCTTTGTCTTGAAGCCGAGCGAGCGCGACCCGAGTGCCTCGATCTTCATGGCGGAGCTGCTGACGAGGGCCGGCCTGCCGGATGGAGTTTTCAACGTGGTGCAAGGCGACAAGCTGGCGGTGGATGCGCTGCTGGGGCATCCGGATGTCAAAGCCCTCAGTTTTGTGGGCTCCACCCCGATCGCCCAATCCATTTATGAGAGGGGTGCTCACCATGGCAAGCGTGTGCAGGCGCTGGGCGGCGCCAAGAACCACATGGTGGTGATGCCCGATGCGGACGTTGAGCAAACGGTGGACGCGCTGATCGGCGCGGCCTATGGCTCAGCGGGCGAGCGCTGCATGGCGATTTCGGTGGCGGTGTTTGTGGGCGACGAGATCGCCCATCAAGTGATTCCCAAGGTGGCTGAGCGTGCGCGGTTGCTCAAGATCAATCACGGCATGGCGCTTGACGCCGAGATGGGGCCGATCGTCACCGCCGAAGCACGGGATCGCATTGAGGGCTACATCCGCCTTGGGGTGGACGAGGGCGCCACGCTGGTGGTGGATGGTCGGGGCTACACGGTGCCGGGCTTCGAGAACGGTTTCTTCACTGGCGCCACGCTGTTCGATCACGTCACGCCCGATATGCGTATCTATAAGGAAGAGATCTTCGGCCCGGTGCTGGCCTGCGTGCGTGCCCAGACCTTTGCCGAGGCGGTGGATCTGATCAACGCCCACGAGTTCGGCAACGGTGTGGCCTGCTACACCCGCGACGGCAACACCGCACGAGAGTTCGCGCGCCAGATCCAAGTGGGCATGGTGGGCATCAATGTGCCGATTCCGGTGCCGATGGCTTGGCACGGCTTTGGCGGCTGGAAGCGGAGCCTCTTTGGCGATATGCATGCCTACGGCGAGGAGGGCGTGCGCTTCTATACCAAGCAGAAATCGGTCATGCAGCGTTGGCCCGAAAGCACAGCCAAGGGCGCTGAGTTTGTGATGCCCACAGCCCAGTGATGTGAGATGGCCGTTGGGTTGAAGTATGGATAAGGGTGAACCCTTGTGGGCGTGCATACTGTGCCGATGACACCTTCAAACACTTCAGGGACAGCCGTGTTGCAGCGCGGTGTGGACCGAAAGATGATTCGCATCCAACTGCACGTGGAACTGAACTACGAGATCGATCCGCCCGGTGCGGACTTCGTGTTCAACATTCACGCCGCCCACACGCCCAGCCAGCATGTTTCGGCCGAGCGGCTGGTCCTGAGCCAGCCGGTGCAGCCGATCATCCACACCGACCCCGCAACCCACACCCGCTACATGCGCCTGCGGGCGCTGCCGGGGCCGCTCAAGGTGTCGTACGCCGCGACGATTGATCTGACGCACCATGTCGCCGACCCAGCGACGCTTGATGAGGTGCCGGTGCATCTGCTGCCGCCCGAGGTGATCAGCTACATCTACCCGAGTCGTTATTGCCAGTCGGATCGGCTGTTGCGGCTGGCGGGGGATGAGTTCGGGGGGTTGTGGCGCGGCTATGGGCGCGTCAAGGCGATCCAAGATTGGGTCAAGAGCCATGTGCGCTTCACCTCGAATGTCTCGAACTCCACCACCTCGGCCTTTGACACGCTTATCGAGCGTGTCGGGGTGTGTCGCGACTTTGCTCATTTGATGATTGCGCTGTGCCGCGCGGTCAACATTCCGGCCCGTTTTGCCACGGGCACTGACTTTGGCGCCGATCCGGCCTTGGGTCCGCCAGACTTTCATGCCTACGTCGAAGCCTATGTGGGGGATCGCTGGTACATCTTTGATGCCTCGGGCACAGCCATCCCGATGGCTTTCGTGCGTCTGGGAACGGGGCGTGATGCGGCCGATGTGGCGTTTGCCACCATCTTCGGCAGTGTGCGATCACAGGCACCCATCATCCAAGCATGGGCGGTGGAGGATGCCGCACACGGTTTGGTGATGCCGTATCGCTCGGGCGAGGCGCTCTCGACCGATGTGGGTCATGCACGGGTGTGAAATGTGGCGGGCATAAAAAAGCGCCGAGAGAAAGGTCTCGGCGCTTTTCAGATGCTGTGCCGCATCAGGCTTTGAAAGAGCAGCGCATCTAGGGGAATGCGTTGCAGGACTTGTCTCCTCGGGCCCCACCAAGGTCAGCATCTCTTGCGAGCGCTGACAGTGAGCGGCACTTTACGCGGCACACGACAAAAAAAGAATGGGTGCTTGCCCGGAGGGCTTAATACCCACACCCTTGACAGGGATTACGTTTACAGGCAAAATCTCGTTTCTCTGCTGATCACTGACTGATTAGCGACTCGCAAGAC
>NZ_JBFPHB010000016.1:0-100452 GCF_041083635.1 Leptothrix ochracea | reverse complement strand
CCTTGCATCCCCCAGATCCACCGTTCGCAATTCCTCTGCTGCCCACGTCATCACCACACTCCTGCTGCCCTCTGTTCAGCTTAGACACTTCGCCACAGAGTTCAATCAACTTGTGGGTAATGGATAGAGTAAAGGAGGGGGGTAGTTCGTAATTGCAAGCGGCAGCAGCACTTTTGAAAAGAGGATAAGGTGCTTTGGCTTCTGCGCAATAGACGACTGTTGGAGCCTCAGTAATGTCAAATCCGATGCTTGCCTGAGCCCAGACCGTCAAAGGGGCACCCAAACCCAGAGTGGACAAAACGAGCAGGAATCCCGAGCTGAGACGAAGACGTGCGGACGTCTTCTGGCGGCTGATGCGCACTGTGCACTCCCTGGTGGCGATTTATGGCGTCGAATCTTGATCGCCTGTCTGATGGGTGGCAAGTGTCAACGTCTGGATGTGAGGGGTGATTGAGCTTGTCTTTGAGGTGCATCAAATGACGAGCGTCAGCCAGCGACGCCGAAGTCCGCACCCAACTGGCTCGGGTTGTGCCGGAATACCGCCCTGCCGCGCGCCTGTAAAAACCAGCCGAAGGTTAAATTAAGGGTTTACCCTTGATTTAACCTATGCTCTGGAGCCGACACCTCTCTTGCCGTGGAAGGCTCATCATGGACCATCATTTTCTGACCCCGCTGTTCTCACCGTCTTCGGTGGTGGTCTTCGCTGGCCCGCAGGATCAGCCCGAGCAGCAAACACCGCTGGCCCGCACCTTGATCCGTGAGCTACAGGCCCAGCCCTTTGAGGGCAGCCTCAGTTTTCTCGACATCAAACGCCAAGGCACCTTGGCTGATTTGGTGCACTCGCGCGCTGATCTGGCCCTGATCGCGCTGCCCCCCGAGCAGATCGCCGAGGCGCTGGAGATCGCCGGGCGCATTCGCTGCCGGGGTGCGGTGGTGCTGTCCAACGGCCTGCCGACCGCGCAGTGCAACGAGCTGCACGCCATTGCCAAACGGCACGGGGTGCATCTGCTCGGGCCGAACACGCTCGGCTTTCAACGGCCCTTCTTGAAGCTCAACGCCAGCGCTTTGGGCCCCTTGGGCGGGGCCGGCCCGCTGGCGCTGGTGTCGCAATCCGGGGCGCTGACCACCTCGATCCTCGACTGGGCCAGCCGCAACGGCGTGAGCTTTTCGAGCGTGGTTTCGCTCGGTCCCAACACCTTGGTGGATCTGCCGCAGGTGCTGGACTTCTTGGCCAACGACGGCGCCACGCAAAGCATCCTCGTCTACATGGAAGGCATCCACCACGCGCGCCGTTTCATGAGCGCGCTGCGCGCTGCGGCCTACACCAAGCCGGTGGTGGTGATGAAAGCCGGCCGCCGTCCCGCAGGCAGCAAAGTGGCGCTGACCCATTCGGCCGCCATCGTCGGCTCGGACGACGTGTTTGAAGCCGTGCTGCGCCGCGCTGGCGTGGTGCGGGTGCGCGAATTCACCCAGTTGTTCTCGGCCGCCAAATGCCTGGCTTCGCGCTATCGCCCGGTGGGCAAGCGCTTGGCGGTGATCACCAACGGCGGCGGACCTGGCGTGCTGGCCGCCGACCGGGCCAATGAAATCGGCATCGACATCGCCCGCCTCAGCGCCACGCTCCAAACCGACCTGCTGCCCAAACTCGGGCCGCAAGCCAACGCTGAATCAGTCATCGATCTGGGCGAAGACGCCACGCCCGAGCAGTTCCGCGAATCGATGCTCGCTTGCGGGCGCGACACCCAAGTCGATGGCGTGCTGGTGATCTACTCGCCCAAGCCCGACACCG
This sequence comes from Leptothrix ochracea, assembly GCF_041083635.1. GTDB lineage: Bacteria > Pseudomonadota > Gammaproteobacteria > Burkholderiales > Burkholderiaceae_C > Sphaerotilus > Sphaerotilus ochraceus. The sequence goes on along the minus strand of NZ_JBFPHB010000016.1, from coordinate 98,663 downwards.
ACCCCGCCGCCATCGCCAAAGCGGTGGGCGAAAACCACAGCCGGGTCAGCAAACCACTGCTGACGTGCTGGATGGGCGACACCCGGGTGCGAGAGGCGCGTGAATCGCTCAACGACCGCTCCATCCCGAGCTTTCGCACCCCAGAGGCGGCGGTGGACGCCTTCAACAACATCGCCAGCTTCTATCAAAACCAGCAGCTCTTGCAGCAAACGCCCTCACCGCTGTCGAGCTTGGCCAAGCCCGACACCGAAGGGGCCCGTTTGCTGATCGAATCGGTGCTGGCTGAGCGCCGCAAGGTGCTGACCGAGATGGAATCGAAGGCCCTGCTGGCCTCCTTCCACATCCCCGTCACCCGCACGATGCTGGCGCGCACGGTCAACGAAGCGATGCTGATCGCCAGCCAGATCGGCTACCCCGTGGCGCTCAAGATCGATTCGCCCGACATCAGCCACAAGTCCGACGTTCAAGGCGTGGCGCTGAACGTCATGACCGCAGTGCAAGTGCGCGACACCTTCACCGACATGGTGCACACCGTGAGCCGCGCCTTGCCCAAAGCGCGCATCAACGGCGTCACCATCCAGCCCATGGCCGCCAAGCGCCGGGGCCGCGAGATCTACATCGGCATGACCACCGACGAGCCCTTCGGCCCGGTGATCACCTTCGGTGCCGGCGGCACGATGATCGAGCTGATCGCCGACCGCGCCATGGAGCTGCCGCCGCTGAATCAGTTCCTGGCGCACCGCTTGATTGAGCGCGCCCGCGTCGCTGAAACCTTGGGCGAATGGCGCGGTCACCCTGCCGCCAACCTTGAAGCCATCGAGCAGATCTTGCTGCGCGTCTCAGAAATGGTTTGCGCCCTGCCGCAACTGCGCGAGATGGACATCAACCCCATCATCGTGGACGAGCAAGGTGCGGTGGCGGTGGACGCCCGCATCGTCATCGACCACGCCCCCACGGGCACGCAGGACTACAGCCACCTCACGATCCTGCCCTACCCGGTGGTGCATGAGCGCGAATGGCCGATGAAGGGCGGCGACCTCTACACCATCCGCCCCATCCGCCCCGACGACGCCGACATGCTCCAGACCTTCGTGCGCAGCCTGTCGTCGGAGAGCCGCTACTTCCGCTTCGCCAGCGCGATCCAAGAACTGCCCGCCCGCATGCTGGCGCGCTACACCCTGATCGACTACGACCGCGAAATGGCCCTGGTCGCCATCCACCGCGACCGCCAGCCCGACGGCGAGGACGGCTTCATCGACACCGAAAAGATCCTCGGCGTCTCACGCTTCATCACCAATCCCGACCAAACCACCTGCGAGTTCTCCTTGGTCGTCTCCGACGCCGTCAAGGGCCAAGGCTTGGGCTCGCGGCTGATGCTCTCGATCATCGAATTCGCCCGCAGCAAAGGCCTGAGCCAAATCGAAGGCTTGGTCCTGGCCAACAACCCCAACATGCTGCGCCTCATGCGCAGCCTCGGCTTTCACGTCGGCCCCTTCCCCGAAGACACCGACTTCAAGCTGGTGACGAAGGCGCTGTGAGCGCCCGGGGCGGCTTGTGATTTGGTGCTTCCATGAAGTGCATGCTATAAACCTCCCCGGTTCCACAAACAAGACCCTCTCTTGGATATCAAAACATCCATATTGAATGCAGATTGTTTGTTGCTTTGAATAACTGAGTATGTCGAGCGGTATATAAATATTGTTCCGTCATTGAACCGAATTTTTGAAAATGATCAAGCCAATGATGAATCCACAAAAATCCCTCAAATCTCTGCCAACCACCCATATTTTTCGGCCAGGCGACGTATTCGTTTTGTTTGGTGAACTCTTTGGCCGTGGATATGCCAACGGCTTGGTCAATGAGGCCCGCAACGCCGGGATGGATATTATTGGTATCACGGTTGGCCGCCGCGATGAGCACAATGCCTTGCGCCCACTGACCGACGAAGAGCTGGCGACAGCCGAGGCGCATCTGGGCGGGCGAATCATCAATGTGCCGTTGATGGCTGGTTTTGACCTTGATGCACCGGCAGGCACCCCCACACCAACGGACATGCTTGGCAGCATGACGCTCAAAAACTGGGCCGATGTCAACCTTGATTGGTCGCACATCGACACATGCCGGGCGTTGGGCGTTCAGCGATTCAAGGATGCCGTGGCTGAGGTCATGGCAACGCTGGATACCATGATTCCAGACGGTCGCAATGTCTTCTTTGCGCACACGATGGCGGGTGGCATACCGAAGGCCAAGGTATTTTTGGCCATCGCCAATCGTATCTATAAGGGCAGTGGCGATCGGTTCATGTCCTCGCGACAACTCCTCGACAGCGACCTTGGCAAGCTGATTCTTCAAAACTTTGATGAGGTCACTGCCCATACTTTCCAGCATCTTATGGAAGGAAGCTCAGCCATTCGCAAACGCATCGAAGCCAGTGGCGGAGAGGTTCGTTATTCGGCCTACGGATATCACGGCACAGAGATTCTCATCGACGGCAGCTATCAGTGGCAAACGTACACCAGCTACACGCAGGGATACGCCAAAATGCGACTGGAGCGCATTGCTGAATCAGCGTGGGATCAAGGCATCAAGGCCGTTGTCTATAACTGCCCAGAAATCCGGACCAACTCTTCCGACATTTTCGTCGGCGTCGAATTGCCGCTGATCGCCCTGCTCTTGGCCCTCCAAAAGGAAGATCCCAACCCGTGGACACAAGCGCAATGGCAGGCATGCGCCGACATGTTGCTGGAGGGATGCTCACTGGACGATGTGCTCGGGAAAATCAATGCCTTCAACGGCAGTGAGGTCGCAAAAAGTTTCCGCGATTTTGCCGCTTGGCCGATGTCCAACACGGCTGAGTTGGCCGACATCATGATCGGCACCTCTGAGGCCATCACCAAGATGCATAAAGATCGGAAATCGCTCATCACCGATCACCTCAGCTCCTTGGTCATCGAAGCCGTGGGACCGCTGATGTTTAAGGAGTCCTCTTGCCCAAGCGGGCCGGTGCTTTGGATCAATCACGACATCATCGCCAAGCAGTTGAACGAGCTTCATCGCTGAACACGGCTTGCGATAAAGGCCGAACGGCAAAAAGTTCACCGAACTTAGGGGGAAGCCGGGCTGTTGAGATGTCGGCGCCGTGTTTGAATGCGGCCTGAATAAATCTGGCCGCCCCCTTTCCATGCCGACATCGCATCACCCACGCTCACGCATGCAGCAAAGTCGCTGGCAACTCGCCTTGGCGGGTGCGCGCGATCTGGTCATCAACAGCTTGCCGCTGATCTTGGTCGGCGCGGTGCTGGTGGCTTTGGCGTATTACGTGATCGACCCAGCGCCACCGCCCGTGGTGACGATCTCCACCAGCCCCAAGGACAGTACCTATTGGAAGGTGTGCCAGAAGTACAAGGCTTTCGTGGAAAAACACCACGACATCCAAGTGACCTGCCAAGAGTCAGGGGGCTCGGTCGATAACGTTCGCCAACTGCTTGGGCACCAGGCTACAGCCGCCTTCGTCGGCTATCTGCCGGAAAGCGAGCGTCTTCATCCTGACATCAAGAGCTTGGGCTTGCTGTTTCGTCAACCGCTTTGGATCTTCTATCGGCGTGATGTGGCCCGACAAAAAGGCCTGCCCCAAGATCTGACGCGTCTGACACAGCTCCAAGGCTGGCAGATCAATGTCGGCAAAGAAGGCAGCGGCGGGCGCGCCCTGTTTTTGGAGATGCTCAAACTCAACGACATTGCGCTGACGCCCACCCCAGAGAACCAACGCTCCCCCACCGAAGCCATGCAGGCCTTGATCGACAAAACCGTCGAAGCCATCGTGTTTGAGGGTGTGTCGGACATGGTGAACCCGGCCCTGTTTCATGACCCCAACATCGGCTTGATGGAACTCAAGCACGCCATGGCTTACGACCAGCTGCTGCCCAACATCGACGCCATCACGCTGCCGATGGGGGCGGTGGATCAAAGCGCCACGATCCCGGCGCAAGACACCCACATGATCGGCACCCAAGCTTCGCTGGTGGTGCATGCCAGCGCCCACCCGGCCCTGCAAAGCCTGTTGATGATGGCGGCCCGTGAGATTCACGGTGAGGCGAGCTGGGTGCAAAACGAGGGCGAGTTTCCGATCGGCAAACCGGGCTGGTTTGCCCTCTCGACCGAAGCCGAGCGTTTTCATCGCCAAGGCTTCACGCTGAAAGAACGCAAACTGCCGTTCTGGCTGGTGAACTTCTTCGAGCGCATGTGGATGGCCTTGGTCACCATCTTGGCGCTGATGGTGCCGCTGTCACGCATCGTGCCCACGCTGTACACCTTCCGCATTCGCTCAGGCATCTTCCAGTGGTACGCCGCCCTGCGCGAGATCGAGGATGAACTGGTGCAACGCAGCCGCGACGGCGAAATCGCTTGGACCGATCTGCGCCAGCGCTTGCGCGAGATCGAAGATCAAGTCCGGCGCATCCAAGTGCCGCTTTCCCACGCCCACGATTTGTACGCGCTGCGCAGCCACATCACCTTGGTGGGCCAACGCATCGACAGCGCCGCCACCAGCGACCACCGGCCCTTCATGCTCAGCACGATGAACGCACCGCTATGACGACCTCCCGTCTTCGCAACATCTTCGCCCAAGGCGGTGATCTTCTTTGGACCATCCTGCCCCTGCTTGCCTTGCTGGGCATGCTGCTGATCTCGGTGTACTACTGGCTCAGCCCAAGACCCCCCATGCAATTGCGTTTTGCCACCGGCCAAGCCAACGGCACTTACATCGAATTGGCCCACCAATACGTCACCGACATCCAAGAGCACTACCCCGGCCTGAAGGTTGAACTGATCGAAACCAAAGGAGCGACGGACAACATCCAGCGCCTGCGCATGGCGAGATCGGCCGCCAGCAGTGCCGAAGTGGCCTTTGCGCAAAACGGTGGCGTCGATGCCCGCATTGGCCTTGATCCGGCCAAATCCGATCCCAACGACCCCATGCCCGAGGACATCGACAGTCTGGGCACCGTCCTGCGGCAAGCGCTTTGGATCATCTACAACGCCGATGTCGCCAAGCAGCTCCGGGGCAGTGAAACGCTGACGCATATCCATGAGCTGAACGGCTTCAAGATCAACGTCGGGGTGGAAGGCAGCGGGGGCCGGATGCTCGCGCTGAAGCTGCTGGGACTCAACCAGCTCCCTGCGCCGCCGGCCGACGAGGTGGATCTGTCGCAAGCGATGTCAGAGTCGATGATCGACAAAGTGGAAGCCGGCCACATCGGAGCCAGTCTCTTCGTGGCCTCCACCGATGCCAAGGTGGTCAAAACCTTGTTCAGAAAGCTCGCCAGCAGCACGCCGTCCAAAATCCGGCTGCTCAATTTGGTCGATGCTGAGGCTTACACCCATGTCATCCCGCACCTGTCACGCGCCGTATTGCCCAGCGGCATCATCCATCTGGGTCGCGAGATTCCGACCACCGAGATCGCCCTGTTGACCTCCACCACCTCGCTGATCGTGCGCGAGGATCTGCACCCGGCGCTGCAAAACATCCTGCTCGAAACCAGCCGACGGGTGCACAAAAAGGCCGACCTTTTCCAGAAGGAAGGCGAATTCCCCATCGGTCAACCCAGCTTGTTTCACCTCTCCGATGAGGCCGAGCGCTACTTCCGCCAAGGTAACAGCACCCCTCGACGCCCATGGCTACCGTTTTGGGTCAGCAACATGATCGACCGGATGTGGCTCACGCTGATGACCGTGGCGGCCGCGCTGATCCCGATCTCGCGGCTGATTCCGCCCTTCTACGCCTGGCGCATGCGCCGGCGCATCTTCCGCTGGTACGAAGACCTCTACCGCATCGAAGAAGCCATCGACGGCGGCCAAGTAGCCCGCACCGAGCTGCAAGACAACCTCGACAAACTGCTGGCACGGGTGGAGCGCACCCGCGTGCCGCTGTCACGCACCGACGAGCTCTACAACCTGCGCAGCCACATCACGTTGGTGCAACAGCGTTTAGATAGCGTGCCATAACGCCACGATCTCGGCAAAACTGGGCCGCGCCAGCACCTCGGGTTGCAAGCAGGCGTCGCGCAGCGTTGCCAAAGGCGCAAGCAACGCGTCGGCCGGATCGACGGCATGGTCGAGCCACTCCTCCAGCAAGCAGCCGAAGGCACGCACTTCCAGCCGCTCCAGCGCCCCAGCGTCGGGAGCGGTGCGGTCGTAGAACGTTGCCGCGCCAAAGTCGCTCAACAGCGCCTCGTGGCCCGCCGCACCGTCCCACAAGATGTTGTGGGCATAGAGATCGCCGTGCATCAGCCCTCGGGCGTGCAGATGAGCCACCACATCGGCCATACGCCGGGCCAGCCCCAGCACACTGGCCGTGGACAGATGCAAGGCGTCAGCGTAAACATCCCGCGTGCACGAACTCAGGCTCGGCGGGCCCGCCAAGGCCCGAAAAGCCGGGTCCAACAGCGCCAGCACCAGTCCGGCGCCATCTTGCCGGTGGCCTGGGATCGGCCCTTTCAACAGCCCTTCCACCGGGATCAAACCGGGATGCCCCGCAGCGGCCACACAGGCGGCCATTTCACTGTCAGGCGAGCCGTCACTGGTCATGGCCGCGCGAAACAACTTCACCGCCACCGGCTGCGGCGCTTGGTCCGGCCCGCGCCGCCACAGGGCTCGGTGGATCACCCCCGAAGCGCCTTCGCCCAAGGTGTGTTCCAACGCCAAGGCTGAGCCGGGAATGCGCGCCAAGTCGGGGCGATCATGGCGCGCGTCGTGCCGCTGCACCTCAGCCTGCCAAAGCGGATTGCCCGCCAACGCCACCCACGACAAACGCGGCAAAGCGCTCAGCCAAGGGGGCAACACCTCGATGCGATTGGCTGCCAAGCGCAGCAGCTCCAGCCGCTCGCAGTTGGAAAGATCCGGCAAGGTCTGGAGCCGATTACCCGCCAGCATCAACTTTTGCAGCCGCTGGCAGCGACCCAGTTCAAGCGGCAGCTCAGCCAGCCGGTTGTCGGTCAGGATCAACCAGCGCAACCGCGCCGGCAGCGCTGCCGGCGGCACCACACGAATGTGATTGGCCTTGAACCCCACCATCTCCAAACGCTCGCAGGCCCCCAGCACCGCCGGCAAGGCGCTGAAGTCGTTGTCGGAACAAAAAATCACCTTGAGCTTTTTGAGCCGAGGCAAGTCATCGGGCAAGGTGCTGAGCCGATTGCCCGACAGGTTCAAGACTTCGAGCGTGTCCGCCAGATCAAAGATCTCCGGCGGAAACACCGTCAAATCCGCCGACAAATCCAGCCGACGTGTGCCTGCCAAGGCTCCTGAGCGAAGTTGGGAGAGGGTGTGCATGGGTTTCAGCTGGAAGATCAATCGAGCGGGTCAAACGACCGTGCCAATCACATGGCGGAAAGGAGCTGAACGCATGAAATCAGCCCATTCGTCGGGGGCCTCTTGTAACAGGTTCAAAACTTGATCGAGCCACTGCTTGCGTTCACGGCTCAGCGCCGGGGTATTGAGGCCCAGCATGTCGCGGGTCTGGGTCGCGGCGTGGCGGCGCTGACGTGTCAAACCCAGCACCGGCTCCACGTGGCCCGTCACGGTGGAAAGCGTCCACTCAGCGTTGCAACCAGGGCCGGGCTCAATCGGAAGCAGGCCGTGTTTCTTCTTCTGCCCACAGGTGGCGTTGTCGATGCAGCTATGGGCGTAGTTGCGGTACTGATAGCAAAGGTCCGGCCGAGCATTCGGGCCGCCTTTCGGCTTGATGTGATCGATCTGTCCAGCGGTGGAAACGAGTTCCCGCTCGCAGTAGGCACACAGGCCGTGCTGATCCTCGTTCAAGGCAGCCTTGACCGCGTCCTTGATGGGGCGGAAGGCCAAACTGTCGAAGTCTGCAACAGCAGCCCTCGGGTTGACCTGCATAAAGTCGGTGAGCGCCTGTGGCGCTGAGCCGTGCTGCAACTCCACCATGGTTCACCCTCGCATGGCCCGACGCTGCGCCAAAAACCGCCAAGTCGCCAGATCGCTTTCGTGGAGTTGGTAGCCGGCTTCGTCAAGCTGGCGTTTGAGCGCTTGGGCTTCATCCGACGCCTCGCGACCGGCACGTACCTGCTGTTCAAACTGCTGAACGGTCGCCAGCAGTGCCAGCGGAGCATGCGGGTGCGTGCCCATCACCTTGGCCAGCGCATCGCCAGCCTCATGGGCCAACGGACTGAAGTCGGGCATGACCGCTTCGTGCCCGCCCCCTGCGATTTCGCGCAGGATACGGATGTGCTCCTTGCTGACGGTGCTGAGTACCTGCGGGCTGTGCGTCGTGACAATGAACTGCACCTCGGGGAAGGCTTGCATGAGCCCCTGCAACACCACTTGCTGCCACTCGGGATGCAGGTGCATGTCCACTTCGTCGATCAGCACGATGCCGGGCGTTTCCCGCGAGGCACGTGCACCAAGCTGCGGATTCAGCTTGGTGGCACGGAAGGCGATGTCAGCCACCATGCCAATCATGTTGCGAATGCCGTCGCTCAAGCGTTCAACCGGCAACTCTCCATGCTGGTCATGCACGGCCACCAGCGCATCGCGTGAGAACGAATAGCTGATGTCTTTCCAACCCGCAGGCTCCAAGCAGATATTGACGGCCCAATTGACCGAGGCAATCAACGCATCGAACTCAGTCGCCTCATGGGGTAAGCCTTGTTCCATCGAACGGATGCGCTGGTCCTTGGCGTTGAAGTTCCAGTACCGAAACCAAGCAAGGAAGGACTTGTAGCTGGAGGCTGGGTCGAGGCAATCGGCGTAGCCAAGGGTGCGCGAGGTGCGCGGCAGCTTGGCGTCGGTGAGCTTTTTCTGCTGCCACAGCCGGCCGGTGCCGTAGTAGGCGATCAGGGGCAGGGTGACGTCACGGCCGGGGGTACGGACCTCCGTCTGAAGTTCCTTGCCGTACTCGATCAGGTCGCGCGCATCCTTGATCGTGGTCTTGCTGCCCGTCGGGCCGGACAGACTGCGCGACCACACTGCGGGCCGGTCAAAAATATTGACCCTGTCGGCGGTCGGAATCCACCCGGTCGCCTTGATGTGAACCCCACCATCGGCGTATTCCATCTCATGGGTCTGCGACTCCCGCGCTCGAATCTGCCGAATGTCGCTGCTGTCGAAATGGCGCCCCACCGCCTCATCGAATGCCCCCACAAAGGGACCAAAGGCCACCGCGATGGCATCAAGAACCGCCGTCTTACCCATGCCATTCGATGCGACCAGCACCGTCAGCTTGCGATGGAAATCCAGCTCGACGGACGTAAAGCAGCGGAAGTTGGTCAGCTTGAGTCGGTCAAGGGTCAGTTCAGATGGCATGAGTCTGTGCCCGGTTTAGCAGCGCTTTCAGGTTCCTATGCACGCTGGTCGCGGCCCCAGTGGGGCGCTGCGTGAACAGCTTGCGAATGTAGTCGGCCCCGTCAAGTGACATTACTTCAACGCAATGAACAAAATGGCGCCCACGAAGGCGAGAAGAAACAAGATTTCCATGAGCTTGGCTCCAGCGAGAACCCCGGAAGTGTAAGTTTCATGGTCCGTCGTGGCTGGACTGACCGCACACACCCGCACAATCACGCCTCCAACCTTTTCTCACCTTTGCGCGATCCTCGCCCCTCGCTTCAGCCATGACCCAGCGCGTTCTGACCGGCATCACCACCACCGGCACCCCTCACCTTGGTAATTACGTCGGCGCGATCCGCCCGGCGATTGCGGCCAGCCGCACGCCTGACGTCGAGAGCTTTCTGTTTTTGGCTGACTATCACGCCCTCATCAAGTGCGATGACCCCAGCCGGATTGAGCGCTCGCGCCAACAGCTGGCGGCCACGTGGCTGGCAGCGGGGCTCGATCCGGAGCGCGTCACCTTCTATCGCCAAAGCGACATCCCCGAGATCCCCGAGCTGACTTGGCTGCTGACCTGCGTCACCGCCAAGGGCCAGATGAACCGCGCCCACGCCTACAAGGCCTCGGTGGACGTGAACGTGGCGGCCGGTGAAGACGCCGACGCCGGCATCAACATGGGCCTGTACTGCTACCCGATCCTGATGGCGGCCGACATCCTGATGTTCAACGCCCATCAGGTGCCGGTGGGGCGGGATCAGATCCAGCACATCGAGATGGCGCGTGATGTGGCGCAACGCTTCAATCATCTCTACGGCGGTGGCCGTGAGTTCTTCGTCCTGCCCGAGGCCGCCATCGAGCCCGACATGGCGCTGCTGCCGGGCTTGGACGGCCGCAAGATGAGCAAGAGCTACGACAACGTCATTCCACTCTTTGAAGGTGGCGCCAAGGCGCTCAAAGAGGCCATCGCGCGCATCGTCACCGACTCCAAGTTGCCGGGCGAGCCCAAAGAGCCGGAAGGCGCGCACCTTGTGACGCTGTTTGACGCCTTTGCTACACCCGAGCAAGCCGCCGCCTTTCGCACCGAGCTGCGCGCCGGACTCGCTTGGGGCGAGGCCAAGCAGCGTTTGTTCGAGCTGATCGACGGCCAGCTCGCCCCGATGCGCGCGCGCTACGAAACGCTGATGGCGCAGCCCGCTGAGCTCGAAGCGATTTTGCTGGCCGGGGCCGCCAAGGCGCGCCGCATCGCTGCACCCCTGCTGGCCGAGTTGCGTGCGGCGGTGGGCTTGCGCCGCATGGTCGCCGCACCCGTGGCGACGGAGGCCAAGGCCAAAGTCAAAACCGCCCAAGCCGTGTTCAAGCAATACCGCGAGAGCGACGGTCAGTTCTATTTCAAGCTCAGTGCCTTTGATGGCCGCTTGTTGCTCCAAAGCCAAGCGTTTGCGGGTGGCCGTGAAGCTGGCGAGTGGGTCAAAAAGCTCAAGACGGACGGGGCGGCGGCGCTGAGCACCGCACCTGTGAGCTTGGCAGCAGGCGTCACGCTGGATGACGCGGCGCAAGCGCTGCGCAGTTTCGAGGGCTAAGCCCTGTGGCTCGGCCGCGTCCCGTTTGGACCCCGCCGACGCTGGCCGGGGTCAGTCCCAGCCGGGTCGCTCTGCCGCACCAAGGCCCATGGCCGAGCTTGGCGGATTTTCTGGCCGAGCGACTGCCGATCATCCCTGCGGCCACGTGGCGTGAGCGCCTCGCTGCCGGTCGGGTGCTCGACGCCCAAGGCCGAGCGCTGGGCCCAGAGAGCCCGTTCCTGCCGCTGGCAGTGATCTGGTACTGGCGAGAGCTGAACCATCCCGAGCCCAAAGTGCCTTTTGAGGCCGAGATCTTGCACCGCGATGCCCATCTGCTGGTGGTGGACAAGCCGCACTTTCTCTCGATGGCCCCCAAAGGACGCCATCTGCACGAAACGGTGCTGGTGCGCCTCAAACAGCAGCTCGGCATCGACACCTTGGTGCCGCTGCACCGCTTGGACCGCGAAACCGCAGGGGTGGTGCTGTTTTCCATCCAACCCGAAACGCGCCACGCCTATCACGCGCTCTTCAGCGGCCGCGAGATCCGCAAGGTCTACGAAGCCGTGGCGCCATGGCGGGCGGATCTCAAGCTGCCGCTGCGCCTTGAAACGCGCCTCGAAGAGCCGCTTGACGAGCCCTTCATGCAAATGCGCCAAGTCCCCGGCGAGCCCAACGCCACCACGCTGATCAGCTTGATCGAGCGCCAAGGCGACTTGGCGCGCTATCGGCTGGAGCCGCTCACCGGCCGCCGCCACCAGCTGCGCGTGCAGCTCAACGCTTTGGGCCTGCCCATGGTTGGCGATCGCATCTACCCCACCCTCTGGCCCGAACCGGCCTTGGACGCCCCGCCCGACTTCAGCAACCCGCTGCGCTTGGTGGCGCGCGCCATCCACTTCACCGACCCCCTCAGCGGCGCAGCACGCAGCTTTGAGAGTCAACGAGTGTGCGCGTTCCCGGCCGAGCCCACGGCTTAAATCGGCGACGAGGGCGCGACAAATTCTGGCCCACGGTGCGGGCGATCAAAGTAGGCCAGCACGGCGATCAAAAGCAGCGTCATGCAAGGCATGGCCCACGCGTTGACGATGCCAACCACCACTGGGGCCACCATCAGGAAAAAGCGTAAGCCCCAGCTGTAAAGCAAGCCGGCGCGCTCAACATAGGCCGAAGCCATCGGGTTGAGCGCTTTGCGCGCGGCAGAAGCCACCGGCATCGACATCACCAAGCCGGCGTGGTTGAAGTAGCGCATCGCCATGGCGGAGCAAACGTAGGACGCAAAGAGCACCGCCATCAACAGACCTTCAAGCAACGGACGCGGCGTATCGAGCCAACTCAGGCCCTCGTGCATCACACTGCGCGCCACCGTCGGCCCGGCCAGCGAGACCGAGCCCATCAGCGCCAAGGCAGCGGTCGAAGCCGCGATGGTGGCCGACATGAGCGAATTGCGCAGCGCCTGCACGGCCACGATCTCAAAGCCCGGCTGGGCGCTCAAGGCTTCGACCCAATTGATGCGCATACGGGCGTGGGCGGTGCGGGCGGTGCGGTGCGGCTGGCGATGTCCAAGCCACAGCACCCGGGCTTCGTAGACCAAGAAAAGCAGCACGCTGCCCAGCACCGGGAGCAATTCATTCAGACCCAGCATGGGATGGTCCTTTGTCGTGGAGAGATGGCGCGCGAGGATAGCCCGTCTTGGGCACACTGCGCAGCATGTCGCTTTCACACCCCAACATCGCTTTCATCGGCTGTGGCCGCGTGGCCCAGGCTTTGGCGCTGGCGTTGCATCGCCAAGGCGTGAGCCTTGCTGCCTTGGCCAGCCGCAACCCCAGCTCAGCCCAAGCCTTGGCGCAGCAGCTCGGACAACCCGCTTTGGCCTGTGCGCCCCAAGAAGCGCTCGCGCGCGCCGAGCTGGTGCTGCTGAGCGTGCCTGACGACGCCATCGCCACCACCGCCCAAGCCTTGCGCTGGCGACCCGGTCAAGCGGCGGTGCACTTGAGCGGCGCGACTGAGCTCAGCGCCTTGGAGGCGGCCGCTCAAGCCGGTGCCGAGGTGGGTGGCTTTCATCCCTTGCAGATTTTCTCGGCCCCCGAGCAAGCCGCGCAGCGCTTAGCCGGCAGCAGTGTGGCCATCGAAGCCGGCCCGGCGCTGGAGCCCCAGCTGCTGGCGCTGGCACATGTTCTGGGGATGCGCCCCCTCCGATTGCCCGAAGGCGCGCGGGCGCGTTATCACGCCGGAGCCGGTTTTGCGGCGAGCTTTCTGCTGCCGGTGCTCGATGAGGCCGTGCAGCTTTGGCAGAGCTTCGGGGTGGACCGGGCCAGTGCCTTGCAAGCGCTCCTACCACTGGTGCGGGGCACGGTCGATGCGGTGGAGGAGCGCGGCATTCACGGCGCGCTCTCAGGGCCGATCTCACGCGGCGATGTGGGGGTGGTGGCAAGACACCTGCAAGCCTTGGAAGCCTTGGGGCCGGAACACGCCGCGCTGTACCGTATGCTCGCCATGCCGCAATTGGGCATGGCCCAAGCCACCGGGCGCTGCGACCCGGATCAAGCTGCGCAACTGCGTTCAGCGCTTGGCCATGATGGCGTCGAGCTCAGCACACGAGGGTGAACACACCATCTGCGCTTTGCCCATGAGGGTCTTGCTGTGCAACATCGAGCGCGGCCGGTGTTTGCCGCACAGCAGACACGACATCGTGCCGCCGACAAAGGCGCCTCGTCCGCCAAACGGCGAGCCGGGGGCTTTGGTCTTGTAGCGCAGCCCATCAGGTTCGATCAGGGTCTTCTCGTCTTCGTCGTGCATGGCGCGGTCCATAGCTCTCTCTCAGGCAAGCCCTCAGTGTGCGCTCATGGCCGCACCTATCGCAGGGAATCTACGTTGCTTGCGGGTTTCTCCTGCTTCGAGCCGTTGCATATCGGTGCCATCCACGCCTGCGCCAGCGCCTAGAATCGTCGCCGACTGACTCGAAGCTTGCGGAGACAGCATGACCCTGCCCCTGGATGACCCCCGTCACGATCGTGAGACTGGCTCACGCAACGCCGAGCTGGACGTTGCGGAGATCGACGATGTGCGCATCAAAGCCGTGCGGCCGCTGATTTCGCCGGCGGTGCTGCACGCCGAAATTCCCTTGAACCAGCGCGTGATCAGCGGCGTACGGCAGGGGCGACAAGACATCACCGCCATCCTCAACGGCCACGATGACCGTCTGATCGTCATCGTCGGCCCATGTTCCGTGCACGACACCGAGCAAGCACTGCATTACGCCCATCACTTGTATCTCGTGGCGCAACAACTCCGTCCCGAATTGGTCGTGGTGATGCGGGCTCATTTCGGTCGCTCGCATCTCGGACGGGACTGGAAAGGCTTTCTCCAAGACCCTCGGATGGACGGCAGCCTGGCCATCAACACCGGCCTGCGCGAAGCGCGCCAGCTTCTGCGGGATCTGGCAGCCTTGGGCTTGCCAGCCAGCACCGAATTCACCGACTTGCTGACCCCCCAATACTTGGCCGACCTGATTTCATGGTGCACGCTGGATGGGCGCGCCACCGAAAGCGCCAGTCATCGCCAACTGGCCTCGGGCATGAGCTGCGCCGTCGGCTTCAAGAACAGCCCGGACGGCAGCCTCTCGGGCAGCGTGGCCTCGATCCAAGCCGCGCGCCGATCGCACGCGTTCATGGGCATGACCAAGATGGGCTTGGCGGCCATCTTCGACACCAGCGGCAACGACGAAACGCATCTGATCTTGCGCGGCGGCCAAGAACCCAACTACAGCGCCAGCGCGATCGACGCGGCATGCAGAGCCCTCCGACAAGCCGATCTGACCGAGCGCGTCATGGTGGACTGTGCGCACGCCAACGCGGACTGGCAAGCCCGACGCCAGATCGAGGTCGCCCAAGATCTTGGCCATCAGATCGCTGGCGGTGAAACCCGTATCCTCGGCCTCATGATCGAAAGTCACCTCCACGAAGGCCGCCAGCAGCTCAACTTGAGCGGCCCCATGACGTATGGCGTCTCCATCACCGACCCCTGCTTGGGCTGGTCGGACACTGAAGCCTTGCTGCACACCTTGGCCGGTGCGGTCCGCCAGCGACGCGCACGGCCCATCCCCCACGCATGAGTACACCACGCCCCCCCAAGATCCCAGAATCGGTCCTCGTGGTGATCCACACCCCGCAACTGGATGTGCTGGTGATGGAACGCGCCGATCACCCCGGCTTCTGGCAAAGCGTCACCGGCTCCAAAGACAGTCTGGACGAGCCGCTGCGCACCACCTGCTTGCGTGAAGTCGAAGAAGAAACCGGCCTGCACATCGAGCATGCCGACGATCTGTGCGACTGGCACTTGCGCAACATCTACGAGATCTACCCGGTGTGGCGGCATCGCTATGCGCCGGGAGTCACCCAGAACACCGAACATGTTTTCAGCCTGCGCGTGCCAGCCTGCGTGCCGGTACGCCTGGCCCCACGCGAGCATCTGAACTACCGCTGGCTACCGTGGCGCGAGGCGGCCGATGTCTGCTTCTCGCCCTCCAATGCCGAAGCGATCTTGCAGCTGCCTCGCTTTGCTTTTCAGGGAACCCCCCATGATGTCCACGAACGGACGACTCCATGACGTGAGATCGACCGCCCATCCCACCCAACTCGCCCCATCCACTCAGGCGTGCCTTCGGGTCGCGACCTACAACATCCACAAGGGCGTTCGCGGCGTGGGTCCCGGCAAGCGGTTGGAAATCCATAACCTCGGCCAAGGCGTGCAGTCCTTGGGGGCCGATTTGGTCTTTCTGCAAGAGGTGCGCCTCTTCCACCACCGCGATGCCCGGCGCTTCCGTCAGGCCCAAGCCGGTTGGCCCGACCAAGGCCAAGCCGACTATCTCGCCCCGGAAGGCTACGCCGTGGCCTACCGCACCAACGCCATCACGCGTCACGGCGAGCATGGCAACGCCCTGCTGTCGCGCTGGCCGATCGGCGAGGTGGCGCATCACGATGTCTCGGATCACCGCTTTGAGCAGCGTGGCTTGCTGCACGTGCAAGTGCAGTGGCAGGGCGTGCAAGTCCATGCGGTGGTGGTGCATTTCGGCCTGATGCATGCCAGCCGGGTGCGCCAAGCCGAACGACTCGGCCGCTATGTGCGCCAAAGCGTGCCGCACAACGCGCCGCTGGTGGTGGCGGGCGACTTCAACGATTGGGGCGACCGCCTTGATCCGCTGATGCACGCCGCCGGTTTGACCCGCGCCTGCGCGCCCGGTTGCCGCCGCCCACCGCAAACCTTCCCCTCGCTGCTGCCAGTCTTTGCCTTGGACCGGGTTTACTTGCGCGGCCTGAGCTGCCAAGCCACCCAAGTGCCCCGAGGCGCGATGTGGGCCCGGATGTCGGATCACCTGCCCTTGGTGGCGGAGCTCGAACTGGCATGAACGGGGCTCGCCTTGGCTGAGTCGGCCCCCCGCCCGTGGACGTGGTACTTGACGCCACGCCCGCTGTTCAGCGGCAACAACCACGTGGCGTTGCTGCGCGGGGCGACAGAACTGCTACCGGCCTTGTGCGCCGCGATCCATGGGGCCAGACACGAGGTCTGGCTGGCGAGCTACATCCTGCACCACGATCCGCAAGTGCTCACGGTGGTGCAAGCGCTGGAGGGCGCAGCGCGGCGCGGCGTGCGGGTACGCATCGTCGTCGATGGTTTTGGCAGCAAACAAAGCATGGCCACCTTGGAGCCGCGCCTGAGCGCCGCAGGCGTGGCGGTGGGCCTTTTTCGTCCCATCGACCGTTGGACCCATTGGTTCCAACCCAGCCAACTGCGGCGCATGCACATGAAAGTGGCGGTGATCGACAGCGAAGAAGGCTTCATCGGCGGCATCAATCTCATCGACGATCACCTCGACATCAACCACGGCCCGAGCCACGCACCCCGCTTGGACTTTGCCGTGGCGGTGCGCGGCCCCGTGGTCGCCTCGATGGAGCAAGCGGTGCGAGCCATGTGGCTGCGCGCTTGGTTCGGCCAAGACTGGCGTGAGGAGCTGCGCGAGCTGATGCGCGGCGCCAACCGCCTGCAACAGATCCAAGCCCTGATTGGCCAGATGCGCCTGACCGGCTGGCGGCGCCCCAGCGATGGTCACCTCTTGGCGCCGGTGCGCGCTGCGTTGGTGGTGCGCGACAACCTGCGTCAGCGCCGCACGATCGAGCGCACGTACGTTGAAGTGCTGCGCAGCGCTCGCCAGCGCATCTGGCTGGTCTCGCCCTACTTTTTCCCCGGTCGCGAATTCCGCAAAGTCATCTGCGATGCGGCCCGGCGTGGGGTGGATGTGCGCCTCCTGCTCCAAGGCAAGCTCGATTACCGCTTGGCGGGCTGGGCGGCCAAAGTGCTCTATGACGAGTTGCTGCACGCCGGGGTCAAGATTTTTGAGTACACCCCAGCCTTTCTGCACGCCAAGGTTGCTTTGGTGGACGATGACTGGGCGACCGTCGGCAGCTCCAACATCGACCCGCTGTCGCTGCTGCTCAACCTCGAAGCCAACCTGATCGTCAGCGACACCGTCTTCAACGCCCGTTTGGCCGCTGAACTGCATCTCGCGCACGCCGCCTCCCACCCCGTCAACCCAGCGGAACAACTCACGCATCACTGGCTCGGGCGCTTGCGCAATGGCTTGGGCCGCGCCTTGGTGACATGGATCGCATCCATTTACTTGCGCATCGCTGGCGCGCAGCCAAGCCGCCGGAAACGTTCTTCGTAAATAACTTCTTACACTTCAGCCCGCTCATACACATCTTGCCCAGCCAAGTCGCGTATGCCACGCGGGACTTGGTGCAGCTCACCGGGTTGATCCATGTCCACGCTTCCACCGTTGTCGTACCCTGTTCTGAACCACCTTGGTTGCCCTCGACCCTTGGAGCTCGCGGTGATCATCCCGACCTTCAACGAAGTCGATAACGTCGAAGAACTGGTCCGCCGACTGCATCACGTGCTGGCGGGCGTGGCTTGGGAGGCTGTCTTTGTCGATGACGACTCGACCGATGGCACCGCCGCCAAGTTGCACGAACTCTCGAACTGCGACCCTCAAGTGCGCTGCCTGCGCCGGGTCGGTCGGCGTGGGCTTTCCAGCGCTTGCGTCGAGGGCATGCTCTCGACCGGCGCCCGTTTCCTAGCGGTGATGGACGCCGACTTGCAACACGACGAAGCCCTCTTGGCCGGCATGCTTCAGGCTCTGCGCGACGAGCCCGTCGATCTGGTGGTGGGTACGCGCTACATGGACGGCGGCGACGTGGGTGAATGGCACACCTCGCGCCAAAAGATCAGTACCTTGGCCACCCACATGAGCCAGAAGATGCTCGGCCTCAATCTGCGCGATCCGATGAGTGGCTTTTTCATGCTGCGCCGCTCGTCCTTTGAAGCATCGGTCTATGGTCTGTCGAGCATCGGCTTCAAGATCTTGGTCGATCTGGTGGCCTCGTCGCCCACGCCCTTGCGCGTCAAGGAACTGCCTTACCAGTTCCGCACCCGGCTGGCCGGGGAAAGCAAGCTCGACAACCGCGTAGCTTGGGACTACCTCATGTTGCTGGCCGACAAGACCGTGGGCCGCTACATCCCCACCCGGCTGGTTTCCTTCGGTGTGATCGGTGGCTTTGGCGTGCTGGTGCATCTGGCCGTGTTGCGCGTGGCACTGGGCCTGATTGGCCCCGATTTTGTCGAAGCCCAAACCGTGGCGGTCACGATCGCCATGATCAGCAACTTCTTTCTCAACAACGCCCTCACCTACCGCGATCAGCGCCTCAAAGGCTGGGGCGTGATCGCTGGGCTGCTGAAGTTCATGGCGGCGTGCAGCATCGGCGCAGTGGCCAACGTTGGGGTGGCAGCCTACATCCACAGCGGCTCAGGCAACTGGCTGGTCTCGGGGCTGGCGGGCATCTTGGTCGGTACGATCTGGAACTACGGTGCCACGGCTTACTTGGTCTGGATCAAACCCAAACGCCGTCGTACAACCATCTGATCGGACATAGACGTGGCCCTACAAGACACCCTGCGATATGCCCGGCATTCAACCCTGCTGATCGGCGCCTTGGTGGCGCATGCGCTGCTGGCTTTGGCCTTTCACCTTTCGCCCGACGAAGCGCACTACGCGCTCTACGCCAGCCATCTCGACTGGAGCTACTTCGACCACCCACCCTTGGTCGGCTGGGTGCAGTGGCCAGCACGGATGCTGGGCGGCAGCGACATGCTGATGCGGGTCGTGCCCATGCTGTGCTGGCTGCTGAGCGCCATCGGATTGATGCATCTGACCCGCTTGCTCTACCCACGCATCAGGCCGACCAAGGCCTACGCCGCAGCCCTGCTGGTATGGACACTCAGTCCGCTGCATCACATGCTCGGCCTGGCCTTGGTGCCCGACACCCTGCTGCTGCCCCTGACCTGCGCCGTCATGATCCTGAGCTGGCACTTGGCCGATCCCCTTCAGCTCCAGCGTCGATCACTCTGGGTGCTCTTGGGCCTGAGCTTGGGTCTGGCTGGGTTGAGCAAGTACACCGCCGTCCTGCTGGGCCTAAGTACGGCATGGGCGCTTGGCCGAGCCCACGGGCTGCGCCTGTTGGTCCAACCGGGGCTGTGGTTGGCCGCCTTGCTGGCCTGCCTCATGATCACCCCAGTGATAGGCTGGAACGCCAGCCATGGCTGGATCTCCTTCGCCTATCAGCTCAACCATGCGGCAGGTCAACGCTCGTGGGAGCTGAGCCAGCTCATGATCTTCATCACCGGGCAACTTTTGGCCTATGGCCCGCTGCTGCTGGTCGGTACCTTGGTGGCCAGCGGCATGAGCATGGACACCCCCAAGCGACGCCCCGGCATGCGCCACCAACTGCGTGCCATCGGCCCCCTTGATGTTGTGTTGTGCTTCGGGCTGCCACCCTTGTTGCTCTACACCTACCTCTCCGGATACGGCACCACCTTGCCGCACTGGTCAGCACCGGCGTGGTTGGCGCTGGTCCCCACGGCAGCAGCAGGGGGGATCGCGCTGTGGCAGTTCTGGCGCAAAACACTGATCGCCCTGTCCAGCTTGCAAGTGCTGGTGATGATCGCCATCGTCGCCTCGATCTTCGGTCTGGGCCAGCCCACCGAAACAGGTGCCCAAGCCACCAGTCAGGCGGGTGAAGGCCATGCGCCCGTCAACCCGGTCGCAGATCTCCACGGTTGGGACGCCGCCGCCCAACGGGCGCTCATCTTGGCCAATGAACGCGGCATCCCCATGCTGGCGGTGATGAACTGGTCCCTGGCCAGCCGGGTGGCTTGGTACGGCCGACCGATGCCGGTCAAAGTGATCCTCAGTCACCACGATCAATTCGATCTTTGGTACGGGCCCATGCAGCCCGGCGACTCGGTCCTGCTACTCGATTGGTCCCTGATGAGCCATGCCCCGCCGGTGGGACCGGCACAATTCGAACGCTGCGACCTGATCGAACAAAGCCCGGTTCGTCAAGCTGGTCAGCAACTCGCCCATTTCAATTACCTGCACTGCCAGCACTGGCAAGGCCCCAAAGTATCCCTTGATGAGCATGCCGTCCGTCCCCGAAGCCCCAACCCCTCAGGGGCGCATTGATACGTTGAGCGGGTGGCTCATGTGGGCCGGTTTGCCGATGGCCCTTGTGGTCGGGTTGCTCTCGCTGCCCGTCATGGACCCGGCGCACAAGCAGACCCTGTTCCTACGCCTGAACCACGCTGCGGCGCACTACCCCGACGCGGTTTGGTCGTTTTTCACCCTCTTGGGCGACACCACCTTGCTCTTTGTGCTGCTGGCGCCTTTGCTGCTGCGTGCCCCGCGCGCGGTGGTCGCAGCGATGATCGCGGCGCCCATCGGCGGCATCATGTCGCTGGTGGCCAAAAACATCCTTGACGCCCCTCGGCCGGGAGCCCTGCTGGAGCCCGAACAATTCCATCTGATCGGCCCGCTCTGGCTCTACAACAGCTTCCCTTCAGGCCACACCCTCACCGCCTTTGCAGCGATCAGCGCAGTGCTGATCAGTGTGGTGCCCACCTTGCAACGCCGCCGAGGCTTGCTGCTGACCCTCGGACTGGTGAGCTTGGCCAGCTTGATCGGTTTTTCACGCATCGCCGTGGGTGCGCACTGGCCGCAAGACGTGGTCGGCGGCGCCGGCATCGGCTGGCTGGCTGGGTTGACGGGCGTGCTGGTGATGCAGCGCTTCCCCAGCTTCTGGCAATCCGAGCTGAGTCTGCGCATCATCGCCAGCTTCTTGGCCACGCTGGGCCTGTGGCTGATCATCACCCCGCTCGACTACCCCCGAGGCTCCTTGGCCGCGTGGATCGCAGCGATCGGTAGCTGGGTGGGGCTGGCGCTGAACATCCGCAAACTTTTGAACCCATCGCCCGCCGCCACATCGTGACCGCGCCATGCGAAGTTCCTATGATCAGCTCATGAAGATCAACCGCCGACAACTGATGCGCTATGGCTTGATGGGCGGAGCTGCTTGGATGAGTAGCTCCATGCTGTCGGGCTGCCTGACGGCGGCCTTGTTTGAGCCGAGCGTCTCAACGGAACAGATCCAAAGCGTGCTCTTGTCGGAGGACGGAGCCACGCTGGCGGTGCTGAGCGATCAGCATCACTACCTCTTCGAAACCACCCCAGAGATCGCTGAGTGGCGTCGTCGGCCCGCTTCCGAGCCCCGTCCAACGCTGGAGTTGGGGATGATCAATGTCGATGAGAAACAAGCCATCCGTTGCGGCTATCGCTTGGTCACCCCGTCCACCGATGGATCAGGTGAAACGCGTGGGCACTACGGCATGCTGGGGGGCGGCGTCTACATCGCCAACGGCATCACAGCCCCCAAAGGCCAAGACTTCTTCGCGCACAACGCGCAAGTGACGGTTCGCACCGCCCTGACATCCCGAGAAACCACCGTTCGCTGGCTGCTCACCCCCATCACACTGGGCCTCGACGGTGTGCTCTTCATCGGCATGATGGCCCTGATGAGCCACGCCCCCGCAGGGGCCAACATCGGGTCCGGTGGCCTGACGCAGCCAACACCATCCACACCACCCTCAACAACACCACAAAATCCAGCGAAGGTGCAGTGAGATCAATCCCTCGGAAACAACCGGGGGTTGCCTTGGCTGTCGATGGCAACGTAGGTGAGGTTGGCTTCGGTGACCTTGACGACGTGGGGGCTGGGCAAGTTGCGTTCGGCCCAGACTTCAACGCGCACGGTGATCGAGGTTTTACCGATGCGCTCGACGCGGGCGTAGAGGCTGAGCAAGTCGCCCACCGAGACCGGCTGCTTGAAGATGAACTGGTTGACAGCCACGGTGGCGATGCGGCCCCGAGCCAAGCGCATCGGCAGCACAGCGCCCGCCAGATCGACTTGGGCCATGATCCAGCCGCCAAAAATGTCGCCGTTCGGGTTGGCGTCCGCCGGCATGGGCATGACGCGCAGCACCAGATTCATGTCGGTGGGCAAGCCCGTGGGGTCGCCACCAAAACGCGGGGCGATGGGCGTGACCATCAAAGGCGCAGTAGGGGTTGTCGTCTGATCAGTCATGATGTGAAGAAGTTTTCCTTGATTCTTTCATGATGCGCCTTCATCCCGTCTCTGATGCCCCGCCGATGTCGGCGGGTGCCCTGCCCCGCAGCGACATGCAAACCCTGCGCAAGCTGGTGCCCTACTTCTGGCCCTACCGCTGGCGCATGGCGGCCGCACTGCTGTTTTTGGTCGGTGCCAAGCTGGCCAATGTGAGCGTGCCGCTGCTGCTCAAGCACTTGGTCGATGAACTCGCCATCCCGGTCAACGACCCGCGCGCTGTGCTGGTGGTGCCGATCAGCTTGCTGCTGGGCTACGCCGGGCTGCGACTGGCGACCACGGTCTTTACCGAACTGCGTGAGTGGATCTTTGCCAAAGCCACCCACGGCGCAGCGCGTGAGCTGGCCCTTTCGACCTTCAACCACCTGCACGCCCTGAGCCTGCGCTTTCACCTCGACCGGCAAACCGGGGGCATGAGCCGCGATATCGAGCGCGGCACCAAAGCGCTGCAATCGCTGGTGTCGTATTCGATCTTCACCATCATCCCGACCTTGATTGAGCTGGGGCTGGTGCTGACCTTGCTCGGCACCCGCTTTGACGCCGGCTACGTCTGGATCACCTTGGCCGCGCTGCTGGCCTACGGGATCTACACCATCACGGTCACCGAGTGGCGCACCCAGTTCCGCCGGCGCATGAACGAGCTGGACTCGAAAGCGCACTCGCGTGCCATCGACGCGTTGCTCAACTACGAGACCGTCAAGTACTTCAACAACGAGCGCTTTGAAGCCAAGCGCTACGACGAAGGACTCGACGCCTACCGCAAGGCCTCGATCCAGTCGCAAGAAAGCCTCTCGCTGCTCAACGCCGGCCAGCAGTTGGTGATCGCCACCAGCTTGATCGCCATGCTCTGGCGTGCCACCCAAGGCGTGGTCGATCATCGCGTCACCTTGGGCGACTTGGTGATGATCAACGCGCTGCTGATCCAGCTCTACATCCCGCTCAACTTCCTGGGCGTGCTCTACCGCGAGGTCAAACAAAGCCTGACCGACCTCGACCGCATGTTCAGCCTGCTGGAGCGTGACCGCGAAATCGCTGACCTGCCCGGTGCCCCGGCGTTGCAGATCAGCCAAGGCACGGTGCGCTTTGAGAACGTGCGCTTTGGCTACGACCCCGACCCCAAACAAGGGCGCGAGATTTTGCACGGCGTCGATTTTGAGATTCCCGGCGGCAAGACCGTGGCGGTGGTTGGGGCTTCGGGCTCGGGCAAGAGCACGCTGGCGCGGCTGCTGTACCGCTTCTACGACGTGGGCCGCAGCGGCCAAAGTGCCGAGGACGCCGTCCGAGCGGGTCGCATCACCATCGACGGCCAAGACATTCGCAGCGTCACCCAAGACAGCCTGCGCCGCGCCATCGGCATCGTGCCCCAAGACACCGTGCTCTTCAACGACACGGTGGGCTACAACATCGGTTATGGCCGAGCCGAGGCCACGCGCGCCGAGATCGAGGCGGCCGCCCGGGCCGCGCACATCCACGACTTCATCCTCGCTCAGCCCAAGGGCTACGACACGATGGTGGGCGAGCGCGGGCTGAAGCTCTCGGGCGGTGAAAAGCAGCGCGTGGCCATCGCCCGCACCTTGCTGAAAAACCCACCGATCCTGATCTTTGACGAGGCCACCTCGGCGCTCGATTCAGCCAACGAACGCGCCATCCAAACTGAGCTGGCCAGCGCAGCCCAAGGCAAAACCGCCTTGGTGATCGCCCACCGGCTCTCGACCGTGGTCAACGCCCACGAGATCTTGGTGATGGAAAACGGCCGCATCATCGAGCGCGGTGCCCACGCAGCCCTGCTGCTGCAAGACGGCCGCTACGCCAAAATGTGGCGCTTGCAAAACAGCGGCAGCAGTCACCACAACGACTTGGCCGCCTCAGCATCCACCCCATTCACCGCCCCTACGCCGACCACCTTGCCCCATGGAAACGCGCTGGCTTGAGGATTTCGTCAGCTTGGCGGAGACGCGCAGCTTTTCGCGCTCGGCCCAGCTGCGGCACGTGACACAGCCGGCCTTTTCGCGCCGCATCCAGGCTTTGGAAGCATGGGCGGGCGCGGATCTGGTGGATCGTTCGTCCTACCCGACCCGGCTCACCCCGGCGGGCAAGACGCTGCTGCCACAGGCGCTGGAGATTCTGGGCAGCCTGCAAGCGGCGCGCAACCTGATGCGCGGCCATCAGGTGTCGTCGCAGGACATGATCGAGTTCGCCGTGCCGCACTCGCTGGCCTTTACCTTTTTCCCGCACTGGGTGATGGATCTGCGCCAGCGCTTCGGCGCCTTCAAAAGCCGGCTGGTGGGTTTGAATGTGCACGACGCGGTGATGCAGCTCACCGAAGGCAGTTGCGATCTGCTCTTGGCGTATCACCACGCCTCGCTGCCGTTGCAGATCAACCCGGAGCGCTACGAGATGCTCAGTCTGGGCACCGAAACGCTGGCGCCCTACGCCAAGGCCGACGGCGAGGGCCTGCCACTTTTTGCCCTGCCCGGCTCGGCCCACGACCGAGTGCCCTTTCTGGGTTATTCCTCAGGAGCCTACCTCGGCCGACTGGTCGATCTGCTGCTCAAGCAAGCCTCGGGTCAGATCTACCTCGACCCGATCTATGAAACCGACATGGCTGAAGGCCTCAAAGCCATGGCGCTCGAAGGCCACGGCGTGGCTTTTTTGCCCTCAAGCTCGGTGCGCAAAGAGCTGCGCGCGCACCGCCTCGTACCTGCGGGACCGCAACGCGGAGCGCACGAACGCGCCTTCGAAGTAAGCATGGAAGTGCGGCTTTACCGCGAGCGCCCCGAACTCACTCGCCATCCCAAACCGGCAGCGCGCGCCCTTTGGGACTTTTTGCGGACGACGGCATCGCAAAATACCTCCCGTACGCATGGAAAGACATCATGAAGAAAAACTCCTTCGCGACAGCACTGAGTGTGCTTGGCCTGATCGCGCTGACCTTCAGCCTAAGCGGCTGCGGCGGCGGCTCCGCCCCAGCCGACAGCCCCATCAATCCCAGCCCGCGCTATGTGGTTTGGAATGGCAATGCCAACGGCTCAACCATCCTTGACGCGACCGGACACCCCTTTGCAGTCGATGCGACCAACAACACGGTGATTGATCTCAGCACCGGCGCGGTGATTGCTGGCCTGAACGTGGACCCAAGCACCGCCACGATTTCGGACACCACGGGCGTGATCGGTACGGTCAAAGCCGTGGCGGCCACGGGGAGCGGCACCGTGGTGGTCTTGCGTTGCAACAACCCGGCCAACCAAGACATGACGCTGACCATCACCCCGCAGAGCTGGTCGCACAACTGCACCACGGGTACAGGCAACACCGGTGGCGGCACCACCACCCCGAGCTATGTGAACTGGAGCGGCAACGCCAACGGTTCGACCTTGCTCGACGGTGCCGGGCGCACCTTGGCGGTCCGCAGCAGCGACTTGGCCGTGGTCGATCGGAGCAACAACGGCAGCACCATCCTGAGCGGCTTGCGCATCGACATCAACAACGGCTCCATCAGCGACGCCGGCAACACGGTGTTTGGCTCGTTGGTTTCTGTACCGGCGGTGATCGGCAACGTGCTGCTCCTGCGTTGCAACAGCCCCGCCTCGCTGAACATGATCCTGAGCGTCTCGGCCCAAGGCTGGTCGCATAACTGCGGTGGCAGCGCCAGCGGCGGCGGAACCACCACCCCCCCAAGCTATGCCAACTGGACCGGCAACGCCAACGGCACCACGCTGATCGATGGCTCAGGCCTGAGCTACGCGGTCATCAGCGCGCCCGGTCAAAGCACGGATCGCAGCTTGATCGACCTCAGCACCAACAAATCGCTGAGCCAAGTCACGGTGGACACCCAAGGCCAGATCTGGCTGGCCAACACCCTGATCGGCAACGCCAACTTGGTGACACGCAACAACGCCAACATCGTGGTGCTGCAATGCACCCCGAGCAATGGCAGCATCATCGACATGGTGATCACCTACAGCGGCACCGGCTGGACCCATAACTGCGCGGTGGCTCAACCGATTGCTTCTCGCTATCTGGACTTGACGGCTTCTGGCAATCTGAACGGCGAAGTGATTCAAGATGCCAGCAACCCGATCCATCACTTCTCGGCGCGCTTGAGCGACAACGCTTTGGTCGATATCGACAACAACGCGGTGCTGGCCGGCCTAGCGGTCAATACCAGCACGGGGGCCCTGACCCAAAATGGCACCGCGCTGGGTCAAATCAGTCTGGTCGCCGCCGGAACGGTGGGCACGGGCAAAGTGGCGATCCTGATGTGCACGGATGCCACCACCCGCATGGCCATCAGCTACAGCGCCACAGGTTGGACGCACAACTGTCCAAGCAGTTCCACCACGGGCGGGACCACGGCCACCGACTACATCGTCTGGAGTGGCAACAGCACCGTGCCCAACTACGCCGTGCTGGATGCGGTCGCGACCCATCGTTTTGCGGTGCAAAGCGCCGACAACTTGGTGGTGGACATCAGCGGCGCCGTGCCGGTGCGTTTGCTGGGCTTGACGATCGACACCACCCATCCAACGGCGACAACCGTGCTCAAACTGGGCAATCCGATCGGCACCCTCGTCAACCTAGGCGGCCAGATCAAGCTGCAATGCACCAATGGCAACCCCATGACCTTGAACGTCAGCAGCAGCTCTTGGAGCTTTGGTTGCTGAAGTCAAGGACAATCACGCCTTCGGCCCCTTTCTTGGCATGTGTCAAGTTGAGTCGCTCACACCTCGGATAGTGTGAGCGCTATTTTTCATTCAACTGGTTCATCCGTCTGGACTTATATTGTCATGAGCGCTTTCCACGAAGAACGAGTCCTGTCCGTCCACCACTGGACCGACCGTCTGTTCACCTTCACGACCACCCGCGACCCGGGCCTGCGGTTCAGCAACGGCCACTTCACCATGATTGGCTTGCGCGGCGCCAACGGCAAACCGCTGCTGCGCGCTTACTCGATCGTCAGCGCAAACTACGAAGAACACCTTGAGTTCTTGAGCATCAAGGTGCCGGACGGCCCACTGACCAGCAAGCTGCAACACATCCAAGTCGGTGACACCATCATCGTCGGCAAAAAGCCCACCGGCACCTTGCTGATCGACTACCTGCTGCCCGGCAAGCGCTTGTACATGCTCTCGACCGGCACCGGCTTGGCGCCCTTCATGAGCATCGTGCGTGACCCAGAAACCTACGAAAAATTCGATCAAGTCATCTTGGTGCACGGCGTGCGTCAAGTCGATGAACTGGCTTATCACGACTGCCTCACCGAGCATCTGCCCAAGCACGAGTTCTTGGGTGATCTGGTCAGCGACAAACTGCGCTACTACCCCACTGTCACCCGTGAATCGTTCCAGAACATGGGCCGCATCACCGATTTGATGGAAAACGGCAAGCTCTTTGAAGACTTGGGCGTGCCCACCATCAACCCTGAAGAAGACCGCGTGATGATCTGCGGCAGCCCCGCCATGCTGCGCGATTTGAAGCATCTGCTTGAAGGACGAGGCTTCAAGGAAGGCAACACCACCAAGCCGGGCGACTTCGTGATCGAACGCGCTTTTGCTGAGCAGTAAAGTCATCTTGCCCACGCCGGGAAGCCGCATGGGCCATGCGCCGGAGCGCATCCCGATCTGAACGCTTAAAGTTCAGGCTTGAACCGAAGAAAGTTGACGATGAAACGTTTGGATGACTTCCGCATGCGCATGGGCAACCATGAGTTGGTGCCCATCATGATTGGTGGCATGGGCGTGGATATTTCCTCCGCCGATCTGGCGCTGGAAGCTGCGCGTCTGGGAGGTGTGGGCCACATCTCCGACGCCATGATCAAGACAGTCACCGACCGGCGCTACAAAACCAAGTACGTCAAGGCCAAGCAGGCTTTGTACAAGTACAACGCTGACAACGAGAACAAAGCGGACGTCAAGTTCAACCTTGGTCACTTGGCCGAGGCCACACGCCTGCACGTTGAAGGCACCATGACCCGCAAGCAAGGCAGCGGTCTGGTGTTCATCAACTGCATGGAAAAACTGACCATGAACGCCCCCAAGGAAACCTTGAAGGTGCGCATGGAAGCCGCACTGACGGCGGGCATCGATGGCATCACGCTGGCTGCCGGGCTGCACTTGGGCAGCTTTGCGCTGCTCGAAGACCACCCGCGCTTCCGGGATGCCAAGCTCGGCATCATCGTGTCCTCCTTGCGCGCTTTGCAACTGTTCCTGAAGAAGAACGCGCGCCTGAACCGCTTGCCTGATTACATCGTGGTCGAAGGCCCGCTGGCCGGCGGCCACTTGGGCTTCGGCATGGACTGGGCCCAATACGACTTGGCCACCATCGTGGCTGAGATCATGGCGTGGATGAAGGCGGAACAGCTCGACATCCCCGTCATCCCTGCGGGCGGTATCTTCACCGGCAGCGACGCCGTGCGCTTCATGGAGATGGGCGGTGCAGGGGTGCAGGTGGCCACACGCTTCACCGTGACCAAGGAATGCGGTCTGCCCAGCGATGTCAAGCAGGAATACTTCAAGGCCGAGCAAGACGACATCGAAGTCAACCAGATCTCGCCCACCGGCTACCCGATGCGCATGATCAAGTCGAGCCCCGGCATCGGTGACGGCATCCGCCCAAACTGCGAGGCCTACGGCTACTTGCTCGACGCCAACGGCAAGTGCGCCTACATCACGGCTTGGAACCGCGAAGTGGCGGCCCATCCGGACGAAAAGCGCGTGGTGGTGATGGACAAGACCTGCCTGTGCACGCACATGCGCAACTTCGAAATCTGGACCTGCGGTCATCTCACCAACCGTCTCAAAGACACCACCCTGCGCCATGCGGACGGCAGCTACCAGCTCCTGAGTGCTGAGCACGTCTTCAAGGACTACCAGTTCAGCGTTGACGACAAGATCTTGTTGCCTGAAAGCGATCAGGTCGCGGCGGGGTAACCCAAGCCCTCCGTCCCTTCAAGGCGCACAACCGCGAGGTTGAGCGCCTTTTTTCTGCGACGATCACGCCCCATGAATGCAGCACCCCAACCCACCCCTTCGATCACCACATTGGCCCCCACCTCGGCCCCAACATCGCTCACCCTGACTCGCCCGGACGACTGGCATTTGCACGTGCGCGACGGCGCCGCCATGGCCGCCGTGGTGCCGCACACGGCACGCCAGTTTGGTCGGGCGATCATCATGCCCAACCTGCGCCCGCCCGTGACCAGCGCCGCGCAGGCCGTGGCCTACGGTGAGCGCATCAAGGCTTGCGTGCCCGCTGGCGTGACGTTCACGCCGCTGATGACGCTCTACCTGACCGACAACACGCCGCCGGAGGAAATTGCGCGCGCCAAAGCAGCTGGCGTGGTCGCCTTGAAGCTCTACCCGGCCGGGGCAACCACCAACAGCGATGCCGGCGTGACCGACATCCGCAAGACCTACGCCACGCTCGAAGCCATGCAGCGCGCTGGCTTGCCGCTTTTGGTGCACGGCGAAGTGACCGACCCGAGCGTGGACATCTTCGACCGCGAGGCGGTGTTCATCGACGAAGTGATGCGCCCGTTGCGCCGCGATCTGCCGGAACTGAAGGTGGTGTTTGAGCACATCACCACCCAAGACGCCGCCCAGTACGTCGCGCAGGCCGACGCCTTCACCGCCGCCACCATCACCGCGCATCACCTGCTCTACAACCGCAACGCGATCTTCACCGGGGGCTTGCGACCGCACTACTACTGCTTGCCGGTGCTGAAGCGCGAGGTGCACCGCGCTGCGCTGGTCAAGGCCGCGACCTCGGGCTCACCCAAGTTCTTCCTCGGCACCGACAGCGCGCCGCACGCCGCACACCTCAAAGAGCACGCCGCCGCTTGCGCCGGTTGCTACACCGCCTTGAGCGCCATGGAGCTGTACGCCCAAGCCTTTGAGAACGCGGGGGCCTTGGACAAGCTCGAAGGCTTTGCCAGCTTCTTCGGCGCTGATTTTTACGGCTTGGCGCGCAACCCCGGCACCCTCACCTTGAAGCGCGAGGCCTGGACCTTGCCCGAAAGCGTGGCCTTTGGCGACGCCCAACTCAAACCGCTGGAAGGCGGCGCCACCCTGAACTGGAAAGTGGTCTGAGCCATGACGCTGATCTCCGCCCAAAGCTTCAACGACGCCGACGCGGCCGTGGCGCATGTCCACGCCGTTTATGACAGCGGCATCGCCCACCTGCGCCAAAGCCTGAAGGAGTTTGTCGGCGGAGCCTTGCCCGCTCAGCGGGTGCGCGCTTGTTACCCCTATGTGCGCATCCGCACCCGCAGCGTGGCGCGGCCTGATTCGCGTCTGGCCTACGGTTTTGTCGCCGGCCCCGGCAGCTTTGAAACCACCCTGACCCGGCCTGATCTGTACGACAGCTACTACCGCGAGCAATTCCGCCTGCTGCTGGAGAACCACGGCATGGCGCTCGAAGTCGGTCTGTCGCGCCAGCCGATCCCGATTCACTTTTCGTTTGCTGAGCACGATCACATCGAAGGCTCAATGAGCCCCGAGCGGCGCATGCAGATGCGCGATTTGTTTGATCTGCCCGATCTAAGTGCGATGGACGACGGCATCGCCAACGGCACCTTCGAGCCCGCCCCGGGTGAGCCGCTGCCCTTGGCGCTCTTTACCGCGCCCCGGGTCGATTACTCGCTGCACCGCCTGCGCCACTACACCGGCACCGCCCCTGAGCACTTTCAGAACTTTGTTCTGTTCACCAACTACCAGTTCTACATCGACGAGTTCATCAAGCTTGGCCACGAGGCCATGGCCCACCACGATCAGAACGGGGATAGCGGCGGGGACAGCAGCGGGGACGGCTACACCGCCTTCATCGAACCCGGCAACGTCGTCACCCGCCGCCAAGGGCTGCCCGCCCAAGCGGGTGACGCGCTGGGCGTGGCCCCGCCACGCCTGCCGCAGATGCCGGCCTATCACTTGGTGCGCCCGGACCGCTCGGGCATCACCATGGTCAACATCGGCGTGGGGCCGGCCAACGCGAAGAACATCTCCGACCACATCGCCGTGCTGCGCCCGCACGCTTGGTTGATGCTGGGCCACTGCGCCGGGCTGCGCAACACGCAGGAGCTGGGCGACTATGTGCTGGCCCACGGCTATGTGCGCGAAGACCATGTGCTCGACGAAGAACTGCCGCTGTGGGTGCCCATCCCACCGTTGGCTGAGGTGCAGCTGGCCCTTGAAGAAGCGGTGGCCAACGTGACACAACTATCGGGCTATGAGCTGAAAAAGATCATGCGCACCGGCACCGTGGCCTCCACCGACAACCGCAACTGGGAGCTGCTGCCCAACCGCGTGCCCGAGCGCCGCTTCAGCCAAAGCCGCGCCATTGCGCTGGACATGGAGTCCGCCACCATCGCTGCCAACGGCTTTCGCTTCCGCGTGCCCTACGGCACCTTGCTGTGCGTCTCCGACAAGCCCTTGCACGGCGAGATCAAACTGCCCGGCATGGCCAACCACTTCTACCGCGAGCGCGTCGATCAGCACCTGCGCATCGGCATGCGGGCGCTGGACATCCTGCGCCGCCAGCGCCTCGATCAACTGCACAGCCGCAAATTGCGTGGCTTTGCGGAAGTGGCGTTTCAGTGAGGGCGAAGCTAACAGAAAGTCTGAGGCATATACAGTAATGCTTCAGGCATCCGAGGATTCGCTACGCTGCATGATGCGGCGTATAAAATTGCCGTGTTAATATCAAATTGTTGACTACAAATAATATTCACAAAGGCAAAAATGAATATAGCAATCATCGGAACAGGTGTATCAGGACTTTTTGCGGCAATGCGACTAGGACGTGATGGTCATGCCGTCGAAATATTCGAACCACGACGCCGGATCGGCGGCAACATGGATACATTGCGCTTTCGCCTGGGGGGTGTCGAGCGTTTCGCCGACCTGGGAGTGAACGACTTCAATGCCAGCACATACACTATGCTGGTCAAATGGCTCGACGAACTGCATGTACCCTATGCACCGCTGATCGATGAATGTTCATTCTTCAGCATGGATGGTGAATTGGCCTTCACGACCGATGGGCGCTGCGGCACCCAGATGACACCACGCATGGCGGCCGACTTCCAGCGTTTCCAGACTGAAGCACCGCTGGATGCAAAAAACATGACCTATGCCGGCATGACGATTGAGGAGTATGTCAAGGCGCGCAACTACAGCGATGAGTTCGCCCGCAACAACCTCTATCCACGCATCAATGCCATGTATTACTGCCATGACACTGGCGCGCAGACC
Organism: Leptothrix ochracea; assembly: GCF_041083635.1. GTDB lineage: Bacteria > Pseudomonadota > Gammaproteobacteria > Burkholderiales > Burkholderiaceae_C > Sphaerotilus > Sphaerotilus ochraceus. Next base: position 65,951 of record NZ_JBFPHB010000016.1, on the reverse strand, counting down.
ATGCCTTTCCAGGCCGTCATGATCTATTATGCGCTGCAGGAAGGTTTTGGTGGAAAACCGCCACAGCGGATGTATTTCAGCGAGGGCACAGCCAGCTGGACCGAGGCGCTGCGACGTGCCTGCAGCGACGCCGGTGTGACCTTTCATCAACATGAACTGCCTACCGTGCATGCTGATGCTCACGGTTGCCGCCTGCGCACCAGTGGGTATGAACGGAACTTCGATGCGGTGGTTTATGCATTGCATCCGACCGACATCCTGAAAAGTCTGCGTCATGGTCTGACAGCCAGAGACAGCGAGTTACTGGCAAGCTTCAGATACTTCAATAGCGTCGCCTATGTGCATCAGGACAGCACGGTCCTGCCACGTAATGTGAATGCCTGGCGATCTTTCAACGTGGCAATTCAGCGTGGTGCCGATGGGCTGACGCCCTACTCGATGACCTATGTCGAGAACCTGCACCAGAATGATCCCGAAAATCCGCGTTTCAACCGTTTCGACACGCCGCATTTCTTCACTACACTCAACCCCCTGCGACCATTGCGAGCAGATCTTGTGCTGCGCACCAATCAGGGTCAGATGGCGATGGCAAGATTCCCTCACAACACCCTGGATCTGCACACCTTCGATCGCCAGAAGCAGGTCCATGACGAACTCCAAGGGCGCCATGGACTCTATTTCGTCGGTGGCTGGACCAAGGGAGCTGGATTGCAGGAAGAATGCCTGCGCTCGGTCGATTTTGTGGTCCACAAGATCGCCGACGCCGGGCATCAAGACATGCATCTCTGGAACCATGGGCGCGACGAGCACAACGTGCCCGATTATTTCCTGCAAGCATTGCAGCAGGACTGAGGCATGGATTGCCCAGGCTGCCGCCACGTCAACCCGGTGGCACACCGATTCTGCAGTCAGTGCGGCACCCCGCTGAGTTCGGCGCCAGTGCCGGCGCAGGCTCTCGTGCCGGTCCAGCCAGCGCACGTTCTGCCTCCCGAGGCCGACAAGGGCGCTGTCGTCGAAGGGCGTCGGCAGGCGACCATCCTGTTCACCGATCTATCCGGCTTCACCGAACTCTCGGTGCAACTGGATGCGGAGGATCTGCACGCGATCGTTCAAGCCTATTTCGACCGGGTCGAGCAGATCGTCGAGGGGCTCGGAGGCTCGATCGAACGTTATGTCGGTGATGCCGTGATGGCCGTGTTTGGTGCTCGGCGAGCTCACGGCGACGACGCGTTGCGCGCCGTGCGCGCGGGCCTCGACATCCAGGCAGCCATGCCCGCGCTGAGCCAGCACTTCAACCGGCATCTCGCCAGCGTGGTGGGCATCGCCAGCGGCGAGATCGTCGTCATGGCGCCACGCGCCGATTACGCTGCAGAGGTTGCAATTGTCGGGGTGGCGGTCAATCTGGCCGCGCGCGTCGAGTCGATCGGTGCGCCTGGTCAGCTGCTGATCGAGCAGGAGGTGCATCGGCAAGTGCGTGGTCGAGTGCAGGCACGGTCACTCGGCCAGCGGATACTCAAGGGCATCGACCAGCCGGTCCATGTCTGGCGCGTCGAATCACTGATACAAGAGCCCATCGACAGCCAGGGCACACTGCTGGTCGGGCGCCAGTTCGAAATGGAATGGCTCCAAGAGCACCTGCTCAAGGCTCGCTCCCGCCGGCAAGCGCAGACACTGCTCCTGCGCGGCGAGGCAGGCCTGGGCAAGACACGCCTGATCGACGAACTTGGCCGCACAGCGGCAACAGCGGGCTGGGGAGTACACCGAGCGCGCTTCCTCGATTTCGGGCTGCGCCGGGGCGCTGAAGGATTGTCAGCACTGGTCTGCAGTCTGCTCGACGTCGATGTGCTGCAGATGTCGGTGATTCAGCGCCACGAGGCAGCGCAGAATGCCGTGGCCGCTGGCTGGATTGGCGCACATCGGCTGCCTCAGCTGCATGTGCTGATGTCGGTCGGTCAGAACGAGATGACGCGCAAGGCCTTCGATGCGATGGATGCAACCGAGCGTGAGCGCCGCCTTGACGCCACGGTTGCAGAACTGGTCGACGCCGTGGCACGGCACACACCACTGCTGATGCTGGTCGAAGATATCCACTGGGCCGAGCCGGCCGAGTTGCAGCGTTTGGCTCGCTTGGTGCACGCTTGCCGAGACAGCCAGATCGTTCTCGTGCTGAGTACACGACCACAGACGGTCAGTATCGAGCACTGCTGGTCGATGGCCGATGTCCCCCTTCATTCGCTGGACCTGATGCCGCTACAACGATCCGATCTGGAACGACTCTGCCACGCGACCGACCTGGTCGAACCGGAGGTAGTGCAAGGCTGCATCACCCGGTGCGGCGGCAATCCCCTGTTTCTGGAGCAACTGCTGCAGCACGTCATCGAGTGCAGGCAGCACGACTCGGTCCCTGCTTCGATCCGAAGCCTGATGCTGGCCCGCCTGGACCTGCTCGCGCCGGCCCAGCGCGAGGCCGTCCAGATCGCGGCGGTGTTCGGCCAACGTTTCGAAACCGCAGCGCTGTGCGCCCTCCTCGGCGTGCAGGACTTTGATGTCACCGACCTGATCCGGTCGCAGATGCTCTGCCGCGACGGCGCGGAGTTGCGCTTCGCACATGCCCTGGTACATGAGGCCGCCTATGCGTCGCTGCTGCGTCGCAACGCGCGCGACCTGCACCAGCGCGCCGCGACCTGGTATGCCGAGCGCGACCTGCTTCTGCATGCGGGCCATCTGGAGCGTGCGGAAAGTCCGCAGGCACCGCACGCCTACCTGGTCTGCGCCGCCGCAGAAATCGAAGCGGGCCATCTGACAAGGGCGCGCTCCGCGATAGAGCGAGGCTTGGCAGTGGCAACCGCTCAGGAAGATCGAGTCAATCTGATCCTGCAGCTCGGCCAGCTGCTGCACGATGCGGGCCAGATTGCCGAGGCTCATGCCACATTCGACCAAGCTTGCAGACAGGCCGCGCAAGACGCCCAGAAGATACGTGCCTACCTTGGCCTCGCTGCGGCGATGCGGCTATCCGATGACCTGCCTGGCGCAACAGCGGCGCTCGATCAGGCCCAGCAGCTGAGCGTCCATCAGGAAGAGCGGTTCGCTGCCGAACTGGCACGACTCCATTACCTGCGCGGCAGTCTTTGTTTTCCACGCGGCGACATCACCGGGTGCCATCGTGAGCACACCCTAGCACTGGCCCATGCGCGCCGTGCCAACCTGCCCCGCGCCGAAGCCGATGCCCTTTCCGGATTAGGTGATGCTGCCTATGCGGAAGGTCGCATGCGCACAGCCAACAAGGTTTTCTCCGACTGCATGACGTTGTGTGCAAAACATGGCTTTGGGCGTATCGAAGCCGCGAACAGATTCATGGTCGCTACAGTTCGAATCTATCTGACTGAGTTTGAGCCCGCACTCGAAGATGCGCTCGAATCAGCCGATCTGGCGCAGCGGGTCGGGCATCAGCGCGCCGAAATTATCTCAAGACTGACAGCTGGCTGGATTCTCATCAATCTCGGCCGCCTGGATCAGGCACGTCAGCAGGTGACAATCGGCTTGGCCGTCACAGAAAAACTCGGAGCGGCCCGTTTCAAGCCGTTTCTGCTCGAAAGCCAGGCACGCATCGAATTGGCCGAAGGCAATCGATCCGTTGCCTTTCACACCGCCAGCACGGCATGGCAACTGGTGCAAGATGGACAATTGCAGCGTTTCATCGGGCCCTGGGTCCTGGCCACGCTGGCGCTGTGCACCGATGATCCAGAACAACGCAACCAGTCATTGCAGGCAGGAGAACTGCTGCTGGAACAAGGCTGTGTCAGACATAACCATCTGAATTTCCATGTACTGGCAATGCTTTCTGCCGCGCGATGGGGTGACATAACACGCCTGCAACGCAGCGCCCAAGCACTGAAGGCATGCACCGAAGCAGAACCTTGTCCATGGGCCGACTTTCATGTCGACTTGGCACTCACACTCGCTGAATCCTGTAAAAAGCCCCCTGCCGAGTCGGCCAGAACCGTTGCAAGCGCCCTGCTGCGCCTTCGAGCCCAAGCAGAAGCAATGCATTTTCACAGTATAATCCCAGTAATCGATCAAGGCTATGCATAGCATAGAATTGCCGGCCCGATCTTATTACCCAGAATTATACCACCAGACAGTGCAGCCACATATTGATGAAGTCATTCGACTTAATCAGTTTAATAGGACTTACGCAAAACCCATGGAAACGGACGGACTTCGGGGTTCTTGGCGCAAGCAATATGGTTGCGCTGAATCATCGCCTTGCGGCATTGACACTTCTCAATACCTGTCAATTGCTTGATCTCTCGGTGAGTCCTGCAATTTCTCTCATGACCTCACCTCTTCAGATTCTCCGGGCGGCTTTGGGCGCCTTGGTCCTCGGCCTTGGCTCGGGTGCTATGGCCTGCACCGCGCCGGTCGGCTCGTTCTGTGTCGACTACTTTGCCGGCAAGACACTTGGCGGTGTACCGCTGGTCAGCGCCAGCGATGGCGCTACCGTCTCGCATAACTGGGGCATGAATGCGCCGGTGGCGGGAGTGCCGATCGACAACTTCTCGGCGCGCTGGAGCGGGCTGTTCAACTTCGACGGCAGCAACATCATCTTTCGCATCCTCGGCGATGACGGCATCCGCCTGAAGGTGGACGGCGTGGTGGTCGTGAACGGCTGGAAGGATCAGGCGGCAACTCAGTACACCGCTACCGTGCCGGTGAGTGCTGGACAGCATCTGGTCGAGGTCGAGTACTACGACGCAGGCGGCAACGCCCGGGTCGAGGCCGACTGGCAGCCAGTGCGCAGCTGTGACGTGCCCGTGGGCCAGTTCTGTGGCGCTTATTACTTGGGAACCGCCTTCCAAGGCAACCCCCAACTCATCGTCCATGAACCCACCATCAACCACGACTGGGGCGCCGGGGCTCCTGCACCGGGGCTGCCGATCGACCAGTTCTCGGTGCGCTGGCAGGGGGACTTCGATTTCACCCCTGGCACCTACAAATTCAACACCACCACCGATGACGGTGTGCGGCTGCTGATCGACGTCACACCGCTGATCGACTCCTTCGTGCCCCAAGCTGCGACCACCTTTGAGAAGGTCTGGTGGATCGGCGGCCGGCATCGCATCACGGTCGAATACTTTGAGTCCTACGGCAACGCCGTGGCCAAAGCGGGCTGGACCTTGATGGCTAGCGCCGCGCAAACACCGCCGCGCCCCATCGGCAGCAACGCCACCTCACCGTTGGGCTCGAACTTGGGGGCTTGGTCGGACTACGGCACCGAACAGCCGTTCTTGGACTTGTTCAAGAGCTCACGCAGCTGGATTCCGCAAGCACCAGGGGTCTGGGACACCGGCACCGAACGCGCGGCGCTTGATCTGGACGCCGACGGCTGGGTCCGCTCCCTGCCCCTGCCGACCGATACGAGCGTCAAATATCGCAGCGTGGCGACCTTGCTGGTGGTCAGCGGCGATTTGAATGGCGTGCGCCAAGGTGGCGAACACGTGGTGCTCTATGACGGCGAAGGCACGCTGACCTACAGCTTGGGCAGCATGAAGATCGCAGCCAAATCCCGGCCAGGTCGCGACGTGATCAACGTCGATCCCAACCAAGCCGCTGGCGTCCAGATCAGCATCATGGCCACCGACCCGAACCACACCGGCAATTACCTGCGCAACATCCGCGTGGTGCCCGCCGGGACGGTGTGCACCGATGATCCGCTGGCCCTGTGCTTGGCTGACAACGACCCGGCCTGCGCGCGCTCGGCTTGCCAGAGCACCGAAGCCGCTTTGAACGCTGGCCAGCTGTTCCACCCCAGTTTCTTGCGCACGCAAGTGTCTTACCGACTGCTGCGCGCCATGCAAGCCATGTCGGCCAACGTGCTCGACAGCACTTTGCCGCAGCCCGTCGAATGGGTGGAGCGCCATACGCTGAGCAGCGCCCGCTGGAACGGCCAAGCCGGCGCCCCGCTGGAAGTGGTGAGCGCGCTTTCCAACCAAGTGCAGGCCGATGCTTGGGTCAACATGCCGCACCGCGCCTCGGACGACTACATGCGCAAAGCGGCACGGATGATGCGCGATCAACTGGCCCTAGGGCGCAAGGTCTACGTCGAGTACGGCAACGAGATCTGGAACACTGCGTTCTCAGCTGGCAGCTGGGTCGAAGCTCAAGGTCAACTGGCTTGGCCGGGCGGGACGGATTCGGGCTACACCAAGCGCATCAACTGGTACGGCAAGCGCTCGGCCGAGATGTGCGACATCTGGAAGACCGAGTGGGCGGGCGACACCGGCCGGGTGGTCTGCGTGATGGGCGCCCAGATCGCCAACACTTGGACGGCGACCGCCGCGCTGGACTGCGCGCTTTGGAGCGCCGGCAAGCCCTGCCAGAACCACGGCATCGACGCCATCGCTATTGCGCCCTACTTCGGGATGTACATCGGCTCGGCCACCACCCAAGCCGTGCTCGACAGCTGGTTGCTGGACGCTGATGGCGGCTTGGGCAAGCTCTTCACTGAGATCCAGACCGGCGGCATCCTGCCGGGGGGGCCGGCTGGCGGGGCTTTGGCTCAAACCCGTACGTGGGTGCAGCAACACGCCGCCGTGGCTCAAAAGCGCAACCTGAAGCTGGTGGCCTATGAAGGCGGTCAGAGTCTGGTGGGCTTGGGCAACGTGATCAACGACGCGGGCATCACCAACTTGCTGGTCACCGCCAACCGGGATCAGCGCATGAAAGACGCTTACACCCGCTTGCTCAACGACTGGTGCAGCGCTGGGGGCGATCTGTTCGTCAACTTCCAAGGCATCGGGGCGCCCGGTCGCTACGGCAGTTGGGGCGTGCTGGAAAATGCCCTGCAACCCACCTCGCCCAAGTTCGAGGCCTTGCAGGACTACATCACCGCCCATCCGCGTTAACCCCTTCGAGCAAGAAAAGGATCCAGCCTCATGCCACGTTGGTTGAGTCTCAAAAGCAGTACCTGGGACTTGACCGCGTTGCTCAACGCGGTGGATCCACACGCGCCGCGCGCTGAGCGGCATTTGTGGCTGGTGCGGCTGATGGAGTGGCTGCGCCACGACAACAGCCTGCCCGACACCGTCACCCCCGTGGGGGTGCTGCGGTTGCGCCACTTGCTCAACGTGCTGGAGCGCAACCCCAGCTACCGCGCGCCGGTGGCTGCGTTGTTGCAACGCTTGGTGCGTGAAACCGAAGTCGCAGCGCTGTTTGCCGATCTGGGCTTCAGCGCCCGGCGCGAGTTGTGGGGCGACTTGATGGAGCGCCTGCGCATGATGGTGCTGCCCGACACGCCCGACAGCACCGACTTGGCGCAGCTTTTCAGCCTGTTCTTCAGCGACGGGGCCGACGCCCAGTGGCTGCGCGCCATCGACGACCAGACCTTGCAGCGCTTGGCCCAGCTGTTCCACGACCCCGACTGGCATCAGCCCTTCTTTGAGGCCATCACCTACTTGGTCAGTGCCATCCGGGCGGCCGCTTTTTTGCCCACGCTGCGTCGGCGCATGGATGGCGTGCTGCTGGCCGAGCGGCCCTTTGAGGAGCTGGTGCGCGCCAGCGAAGCGTTGGTCGAGGATCTGGAGGCGGGCGACTGGGACGCGGCCGACGACTCGCGCCGTTGGCTCGACGATCTGCTGGCCGATTGCCGCGAGGCCGCAGCCAGCGTGCACGGCCACTTGGAGGCCTACGGTATCTCGGTCGATTTGATGTTCGAGCTGGAGCAACTGCGCCAGCGCACCCTGCGCATCGAAGCCTTGACCGACGCCGTGCTGGCCAAAAAACCCGAGCGCGCCTTGCTCAACTTGGTGGCCGACTTGGTCGAAGTGGCCCAGCGCCGCCGCAGCCTGCGTGCGCCGTTGAGCGAGCACTACGCCTTGCTGGCACGCAAGATCGCCGAGCGCAGCGCCGCCAGCGGCGAGCACTACATCACCCGCACCCGGGCCGAGTACGGCGCCATGCTGCGCAGCGCAGCCGGCGGCGGGGTGGTGATTGCTGGCACCACGTTCATGAAGTTTTTGGTGCTGGCGCTGGGCCTGCCGGCCTTCTGGGCCGGCTTTTGGGCCGGCATGAACTACGCCGGCAGCTTTGTGCTGATCCACCTGCTGCACTGGACCGTCGCCACCAAGCAGCCCGCCATGACCGCACCCGCCATGGCTGCCAAGCTGGGCGAACTCAGTCAAGAACGCGCCGCTGCAACCGGACCACCGCCGCACCCCGACCCGGCGGTGGAAGGCTTTATCGACGAAGTGACCCACCTCATCCGCAGCCAGATCGCCGGCATCGTCGGCAACCTGATGCTGGTCGCCCCGGTGGTGCTGGGGGTGCAGCTGCTGGCGCGCTGGCTGCTGAACGCGCCACTGGTGGGCGTGCACGACGCCGAACACGTGCTGCACAGCCTGACGCTCTTGGGGCCAACGCTGATCTTTGCCGCCTTCACCGGGGTGCTGCTGTTCATCTCCAGCCTGATTGCCGGCTGGGTCGAGAACTGGTTTGTCTGGCACCGGCTCGACAGCGCCATCGCCTGGAACCCGCGCTTTGTGGCCGTGCTGGGGACCTCGCGGGCGCAGCGCTGGTCCCGCTGGTGGCGCGACAACATCTCGGGCCTGGCGGCCAACGTCTCGCTCGGCCTGCTGCTGGGCGTGGTGCCGGTGCTGGGCACTTTCTTCGGCCTGCCGATCGAAGTGCGCCACGTCACCCTCTCCACCGGCCAACTCGCCGCCGCCCTCGGTGCCATGGGCACTGAACTGCTCTACACCCCCGAATTCTGGTGGTGCATGGCCGCGATTCCCTTCACCGGCGCCCTGAACCTGCTCGTCAGCTTCACTCTGGCCTTCCGCGTCGCCCTGCGCTCACGCGGCCTCCTCCTCCAAGACCGAGGCCGCCTCTACGCCGCCCTCCGCCAACGCCTACGCCAAGCCCCGGGAAGTTTTCTGGTGCCACCGGCGGGGTGAGCCCGTCGCAGCCCTCACCCCAACCCATGACGGGCAACCAACACCGCACCACGGCGCCACGAGGCATATCGATACGGCACATCGCAAATCCCCCCTCGCCCCCCTTTGTCAAAGGGGGGAACGACACCGAGCCGAACCGTTTTTCTCCCCCTTTGAAAAAGGGGGCCGGGGGGATTTCGAGTGCCCTGCCTTAGCGCACCACCACCTCGCCACGCAGCGAGTGCGGCATGGCTTGGGTGATGCGCAGGTCGATCATCTTGTTGATCAGGCGAGCGACGTGGGGGCCGGCGGGGAAGTTGACGATGCGGTTGCAGTCGGTGCGACCCATCAGTTCGGTCGGGTCTTTGCGGCTCGGGCCTTCGACCAAGACGCGCTGGACGGTGCCGACGCGTTGTTGGCTGATGGCGAAGAGGTTGGCTTCGATGGCGGCTTGCAGGATTTGCAGGCGCTCGATCTTGCGTTCGTGCGGGGTGTCGTCGTGCAGGGCCGCCGCCGGGGTGCCGGGGCGCGGGCTGAAGACGAAGCTGAACGAGGCGTCGAAGCCGACGTCTTCGATGAGCTTCATCATCTTGGCGAAATCGTCTTCGGTCTCGCCGGGAAAGCCGACGATGAAGTCGCTGGCGATGCTGATGTCGGGGCGCACGGCGCGCAGCTTGCGCACGGTGCTTTTGTATTCGAGCGCGGTGTAGCCACGCTTCATGGCCGAGAGAATGCGATCCGAGCCGTGCTGCACCGGCAAGTGCAGATGGTTCACCAACTTGGGCACCTTGGCGTAGACGTCGATCAGCCGCTGACTGAATTCATTGGGGTGGCTGGTGGTGTAGCGGATGCGCTCGATGCCGGGAATCTCGGCGACGTATTCGAGCAGCATGGCGAAATCGGCGATCTCTGACGTGTCGCCCATGCGGCCCCGGTAGGCGTTGACGTTCTGGCCCAGCAGGGTCACTTCCAACACGCCTTGGTCGGCGAGCCCGGCCACTTCGGTCAACACGTCGTCAAACGGCCGGCTGACTTCTTCGCCCCGGGTGTAAGGCACCACGCAGTACGAGCAGTACTTCGAGCAGCCTTCCATGATGGAAACGTAGGCGCTGCCGCCCTCGACCCGTGCCGGGGGCAAGTGGTCGAACTTTTCGATCTCGGGGAAGCTGATGTCCACCTGCGGACGCCCGAGCTGGCGGCGACGCTCCAGCATTTGCGGCAGGCGGTGCAGGGTTTGGGGGCCAAAGACCACATCGACGTAGGGCGCACGGTCAATGATGGCCGCGCCTTCTTGGCTGGCCACGCAGCCGCCCACACCGATCATCACGCCCTTGGCTTTGAGGTGCTTGATGCGCCCAAGGTCTGAGAAGACCTTCTCTTGCGCCTTCTCGCGCACCGAGCAGGTGTTGAAGAGGATCAGATCGGCCTCTTCAGGGTTGTCGGTCGGGGTGTAGCCCTCGGTGGCGGCCATGACATCGGACATCTTGTCCGAGTCGTATTCGTTCATCTGGCAGCCAAACGTGCGGATGAACACCTTCTTCGTCGAGGGGGTGGTCGTTGTCATCAAAAAACTCAGGGTTTGAGCCAGACTTGGGCAACAGGATCAAAGACCAGCGCAGCCGCTTCGGCCGGCGTGGTGGGCCACGGGCGCTGGGCTTCGTCGGGGCGCAGCAGCCAGACTTCGCTGAGCTGGGCCAAAGCATCCACGCTGTAGTTCACGATGAACTTTGGCCCCACCAGCGCGCCGCTCATGACCAGCATGTTTTGGAGCCCATGGATACGGGCACCGGGCGAGAGTCGGGCGGGGTTGCCGTTGATCAAAACATCGGGCGGCTGCACGACTTGCAACTCACCGCGCAGCGACTGCGCCGGGAAGCTGCGCTGCACCAAATCTTGGGCATGCACAGGGGCTTGAAGGAGGGCCAGGAAGAGCAGGGTCCAACCGGCAAGATGGGCAACACAGCGGGGCATGGTTTCAATCCAGGGGCTGCGAGAGTGCTTGTCAAAGCAAACGGCCCGAGAGGTTGAGTCTCGGGCCGATCTATTTTGGTGGCGCTTCAGGGATTCGAACCCCGGACCTGCGGATTATGATTCCGTCGCTCTAACCGGCTGAGCTAAAGCGCCAAGAGACCGACATTATAGCCACAATTTCTTTCTTGTCATCCATTATTTTCAAAGCTACTGTGGCGTTCCTGTCACGTTGACTGAAAGCTACCCGCCTCATGGAATTCACCACCCTTCAGCATTTCATCAGCGACACGCTGATCAATCTGCTCATCAAAATCGCCGCCGCTTTGGCGTTCTGGGTCATCGGCCGCTGGCTGATCGCGCGGGTGAGTGACTTGGTGCACGCCGGCATGAGCCGCAACCACGTCGATCCCACCCTGACCAAGTACCTAGGCTCGATCGTCACCGTGGCGCTGAACATCGCCTTGGTGCTGGGCATTCTGGGCTACTTCGGCATCCAGACCACCTCGTTCGCCGCCTTGATCGCCGGTGCCGGTGTGGCCATCGGGGCCGCTTGGAGCGGTTTGCTGGGCAACTTTGCCGCTGGCGCTTTCATGCTGGTGCTGCGCCCCTTCAAGGTGGGCGATTTCGTCTCGATTGGCGGCATCACCGGCACGGTGAAAGAGCTGGGCTTGTTCGGCACCACCATCGTCACCCCCGACAACGTGCTGACTCTGGTCGGCAACAACAAGATCTTTGGCGACACGATCCAGAACTTCAACGCCCTGCCCTATCGCCGCGTCGATCGTCTGGCCCAACTGGCCGGTGGTGTCGATCCGCTGGATGCGATGGCGCGCCTGAAAGCCGCCGTGGCCAAGATCCCGAACATCGCGCGTGAAGCCGATGTGGTGCTGATCGACCTGAAGGCCGAAGGTCCGCTGATCGCTGTGCGGCCCTACACCGCCAACGAGCACTACTGGCAAGTTTGGTGCGACACCAACTTGGCCATCGTCAAAGTCTGCGCCGAGGCCGGCTGGCCGACCCCGGGGCTGTTGCAGTACGAAAAGCAACTCTGAGCGATCCACGCTCAGCGCCGCTGTGTCATCAACACATCAGCGGCGGATGTCGAGCAACTCGACCTCGAAATCAAGCGTCGCGTTGGGCGGGATCACCCCGCCCGCGCCCGCCGCACCGTAAGCGATGTTGGGCGGGCAGGTCAGCTTGGCCTTGCCGCCCACCTTCATGCGCTGCACCCCTTCGGTCCAGCACTTGATGACGCGGTTGAGCGGGAACTCAGCCGGTTGACCCCGCTTGTACGAGCTGTCGAACTCACGCCCGTCTTGGAACGTGCCCCGGTAATGCACCTTGACCACATCGGTGGCCGCCGGGCTGACGCCCGTGCCGTCCTTCAACGATTGAAAGATCAAACCGCTGGGCGTGGTGACCTTGTTGACAGCGGCTGAAGCGGCCACGGCAGGGGCCGAAGCGGTCGCAGCCGCTGCCATCACAGAAGCACTGGCCGGCACCGCATCGGCGGCCATGGCGGCGCCATTCAAAACAAACGCAGCAACGAGAAACAACGGGGCTTTCAATTTCACGGGAGAACTCCTCAAGGGGTTGGACGGTTTCAAGTTGAAATCGGCCGGCATCATCCCCCGTGAAGGCCCTTGACGTCAAACCAAGCGGGCCAGACCTTCAATGATGCGTTGCCCAAAAGCACGGGCGGTGGCCAAGTCCCCGGCGGGGATTTCCTCGACGCCGGCATCCGAGGGCGAAACCGTCATCAGGCCACTGAAAGAGCCCACAAAGTTGAGGTCATCGCGCACCGCCGCCTTGCTGTTGCTCGGCATCATGCCGGTGCCGATCCAGAGCATGCTGTGCTGCTGGCTGAGCGTGAAGAGGTAATGCAGGGTCGAGAGCTTGTCGCCGTTCATCGTGGCCGAGTTGGTGAAACCGGCGGCGAGCTTGTTCTTCCAGACTTGGGTGAACCACGGCTTGGACGAGGCATCGGCAAACTTCTTGAACTGCCACGAAGGGCCGCCCATGTAGGTGGGTGAGCCGAAAACGATGGCATCCGCCTCGGCGAGCTGCTCCCAGCCGCCTTCAGGCAAGTTGCCTTCAGCGTTGATAGCCAAGAGCACCCCGCCACTGCCTTCAGCCACAGCTTGAGCGATACGGGCGGTGTGGCCGTAGCCACTGTGGAAAACGATGACGATCTTCTTGCTCACGACAGGACTCCAGAAAGGGAGGAACGATATCGTGAACTCTAAAGACACTTAGCCCATCGACCGTGGCACAGCCTTGATGGCAAGGTTCAAGAAGATTCAACCTGCGGTGGGGGTGGAGGCCGCGTAACGGGCGCTCAACGCATCCAAACTCACCGGACCGGGCGTCTGAGCGTCGCCTTGATCCAGATCGTCCATCACGGCCCAAGCGCCGCTGAAATCGCTGTTGGCAAAGTAGATGCTGCGCGTGATGAGTGCCGGCACCCCCGCCGCGCGGGCCGCCTTCAGGCCCGGCGCCGAGTCTTCCATCGCCAAGGCTTCGTAAGGCTCAACGCCCACATCGGCCAAAGCACGCAGATAGACCTCGGGATCGGGCTTTTTGTGCTCGACATCTTCACCGCAGACCACCCCCGCAAAGTAGCGCTGCCAATCCTCGCCCAACATGCCGCGCAGCAGCGCGTTGACATTGCTGCGGCTGGTGGTGGTGGCGATGGCTTGGCGCAGGCCTTGCTGATGGGCTTGTTCGATCAGGCGCTTGACGCCTGGGCGGGCCTGGATCCCGCCTTGACGCACCAATTGCGCGTAGAGCTCGTTCTTGCGCCGATGCAGCGCCAGCGCCAGACGCTCGCGCTCGACGGGCTCCCGAGGGGCCTCGGGGCGAGTCTCGAAATCGTGCAGCATGCGCTCGCGCCCGCCAGTGATATGGAGCAGCTGGCCGTAGGCTTCGACATCCCAACGCCACGACAGGCTGAACTCCTTGAACGCCATGTTGAACGCTGCGCGGTGACCGTCACGCTCGGTTTCAGCGAGTGTGCCGTCCACATCCCAAAGCAGTGCGCGCAGCGTCATGAGGCGTCCTTATCTCTTAGCGGTTCTCAGCAGGACTCAGCGGTACTTCTTGACCATGTCGTCCAGCGCGATCGGCTTGAGCTTGGCGGCTTGACCTTCGCAACCGAAGGCCTTGAAGCGCGCTTCGACGATGCCGCGTGCTGCCTTGGTGGCGGCTTGCAGCGCCTTGCGCGGATCGAACTCGCTGGGCTGTTGGGCGAAGGCTTGACGCATGGCACCGGTCATGGCCAAACGGATGTCGGTGTCGATGTTGACCTTGCGCACGCCGTTCTTGATGCCGCGCACGATTTCTTCCACCGGCACGCCGTAGGTTTCCTTCAGGTCACCGCCGTACTGGCGAATGATCGCCAGCCACTCTTGCGGCACGCTGCTGGAGCCGTGCATCACCAAGTGGGTGTTGGGCACCGCAGCGTGGATCTCGGCGATACGGTCGATGGCCAAGATGTCGCCGGTGGGCTGACGGGTGAACTTGTAAGCGCCGTGGCTGGTGCCGATGGCGATGGCCAAGGCATCAACGCCGGTCTTGGCGACGAAATCCTTGGCTTCTTCCGGGTTGGTCAGCATCTGGTCGTGGCTGAGCTTGCCTTCAGCGCCGACGCCGTCTTCTTCGCCCGCTTCGCCGGTTTCGAGCGAACCCAGGCAGCCAAGTTCGCCTTCGACCGACACGCCCACAGCGTGAGCGATACGGCAGACGTCAGCGGTCACGGCCACGTTGTATTCGTAGCTGGCCGGGGTCTTGGCGTCTTCCATCAGCGAGCCGTCCATCATCACGCTGGAGAAACCCGAGCGGATGGCTTGCACGCACACCGGAGCCGAAGCGCCGTGATCTTGGTGCAGCACCACGGGGATGTCCGGGTGGCTTTCGATGGCGGCCAGCACCATGTGACGCAGGTAGGCTTCGCCAGCGTACTTGCGAGCACCCGCTGAGGCTTGCAGGATCACCGGGCTCATGGTCGCCTGGGCGGCTTGCATGATGGCGTGGATCTGTTCGAGGTTGTTGACGTTGAACGCCGGCACGCCGTAGTCGTTTTCAGCGGCGTGGTCGAGCAATTGACGCAGGGAAATCAGGGCCATGGGTTTGTCTCCTCGTATGGATGTAAATCGTGAAAAACGTGATCAACCAGCAGCGCGCTTGGTCAGGATCTCAAAGGCGGGCAAGGTCTTGCCTTCGAGCACTTCCAAGAAAGCGCCGCCGCCGGTCGAGATGTAGCCAACGTCTTTGTCGATGCCGTACTTGGCAATCGCGGCCAAGGTGTCACCCCCGCCAGCGATGCTGAAGGCCGAGCTTTCGGCGACCGCACGAGCGACAGTTTCCGTGCCATTGGCAAAGGCGTCGAACTCGAACACGCCCACCGGGCCGTTCCAGACGATGGTGCCGGCAGCCTTGAGCTTGGCCGCCAAGATGGCAGCGGTCTTGGGCCCGATGTCCAGAATCAGATCGTCGTCAGCCACGTCGGTGGCCGCCTTGACGGTCGCTTCCGCGTCCGGGGCAAAACGCTTGGCGCAAACCACATCGACGGGAATCGGCACTTCGGCGCCCCGGGCGGCCATCGCTTCGATCACGGCCTTGGCTTCGCCCACCAAATCAGCTTCAGCCAGCGACTTACCGATCTTCAGACCGGCTGCCAGCATGAAGGTGTTGGCGATGCCACCCCCGACGATCAGGCCGTCCACATTGGCCGACAAGGCCTTGAGGATGGTCAGCTTGGTCGAGACCTTGGAGCCCGCCACGATGGCGACCAGCGGACGCTTCGGGTTGGCCAAAGCCTTGGAGATCGCGTCGATTTCAGCGGCCAAGAGGGGGCCGGCGCAAGCGATGGGGGCGAACTGGGCGATGCCGTAGGTCGAAGCTTCCGCGCGGTGCGAGGTGCCGAAGGCGTCGTGGACAAAGATGTCGCACAAAGCGGCCATCTTCTTCGCCAGTGCTTCGTTGTTCTTCTTCTCGCCCTTGTTCAGACGGCAGTTTTCCAGCATCACCAGCTGACCGGCAGCGACGTCAACGCCGTCGGTCCAGTTGGCGACCACCGGGATCTCGCGACCCATCAGTTCGCCCATGCGCTTGGCCACGGGCGCCAGCGAATCAGCGGGCTTGAATTCACCTTCGGTCGGACGACCCAAGTGCGAAGTCACCATCACCGCCGCACCCGCCTTGAGGGCCAATTCGATGCAGGGGATGGAGGCGCGAATACGGGTGTCTTCGGTGATGTTGCCCGCGTCGTCTTGGGGCACGTTCAGGTCGGCGCGGATGAACACACGCTTGCCGGCCACTTGGCCTTGTTCGACCAATTCCTGGAGACGAAGAATTTTCATGATCGGATACCGAAAAATTCGAAAGAAAAAGAGGGACTCAGGAACAAAAGCCGGGCCGCTCAGGCCGCCAGAACCACGTCCGCCACCTCGTCGAGGCGCTCAAACATGCGATCTGGGTTGCAAAGCGCCACGGGCTCACCCGCGTTGTAGCCGTAGGGCACGGTCCACGCCAAGACACCAGCGTTGCGCGCCGCGTCCACATCGGTGCGTGAATCACCCACGTGGATCATGCGTTCGACCGGCACACCCAAGGTGTCGGAGGCGTAGCGCAGCACCGAGGCGTGCGGCTTCTTGTGCGCCAAGGTGTCACCGGCGATCAAGAGATCAAACCAAGCGTCAATACCCGCCGCTTGCAGCACGCGCTCGGCGTAGCGCCCTTCTTTGTTGGTGACGCAAGCGAGCTTGACGCCCGCCGCACGCAACCGAGTCAGCGCATCGACACAGCCGGGATACGGCTGGCCGGTGGTGCCGACGGTCTGGGCGTAATGGGCGTCCAGACGCGCCAGCACGTCTTCGACGCGCAAGCTTGCTTCAAGTTCGGGGCGTTCGCTGATCAAGCGCAAACGCAGCTTGATCATCAACTCGTGCAAACCGTTGCCGATCAGCGCGGTGATCTCTTCCAGCGAGCGAACCGGCAACCCCAAATCCATCAGGGTGCGGTTCACCGCCTCGGCGATTTCCCCATTGGTCTCGACCAGCGTGCCGTCGAGATCGAAAGTGAGCGCGTCGAAGCTTCGCATGACTTAGGCCGCTGCCGGCAGTTGCGCCACGACCATCTTGGCCAGGTTCTCAGCCGTGAAGCCGAAGTGCTCGAACACCAGCGGAGCCGGTGCCGACTCGCCGTAGGTGTCGATGCCCAGCGACGCCGAGCAACCGTACTGGCCCCAGAAGCGGCTGACGCCAGCTTCCACCGAGACGCGCGGCAAGCTGCCCCCCAAAACGCTGTTGCGATAGGCCGCGTCTTGACGGTCAAAGACCGAGGTCGAGGGGATCGAAACCACCCGCACCGGCACGCCTTGGCCGTCGAGGACCTTCTGCGCTGCCATCGCCAGACCCACTTCGGAGCCCGTGGCCAGAATCACGGCGCGGGCGCCTTCGCGGTCCGACAACACGTAGCCGCCTTGGCGGATCTGGGCCACTTGGGCGTCGCTGCGCGTTTGCGGCGGCAGGTTTTGGCGCGAGAGCAGCAAGGCGCTGGGGCGATTGCGCTGTTCGATCGAGTGCACCCAAGCGATGGCGGTTTCAGCCGCATCGCCCGGACGCCAAACGTCCAGACCCGGGATCAGACGCAGCGTGGCAGCGTGTTCCACCGGCTGGTGGGTCGGGCCGTCTTCGCCCAGACCGATGGAGTCGTGGGTGAAGACATGGATGACGCGTTGCTTCATCAGCGCCGACATGCGGATGGCGTTACGGCTGTAGTCCGAGAAGGTCAGGAAGGTACCGCCGTAGGGGATGAAACCACCGTGCAGGGCCACACCGTTCATGATCGCGGCCATGCCGAATTCACGCACACCGTAGTGGATGTGACGGCCACCGGCTTGGTCGTTGAGCATCGTGCTGGCGACGATGGCACCGCAGTTCGGGAAGTCAGTCAGGTTCGAGCCGGTCAAGTCCGCCGAGCCGCCGAGCATTTCAGGAATGCGTGGCGCCAAGGTGGCGAGGGCCTTTTGCGAGGCCTTGCGGCTGGCGATGTTTTCGGTCGAGTGACCGAATTCAGCCATGGCAGCGGCCAAGGTTTCGGCGTAGTTGGTCGGCAGATCACCCTTGATGCGGCGCTCGAATTCAGCGGCCAGCTCGGGGTACTCGGCGCGATAAGCCTCGAAACGGGTTTGCCATTCAGCGCTGGCCGCCGCACCCTTGGCGCGGCAATCCCACAAAGCAGCCACGTCGGCCGGGATTTCGAACGGACCATAAGGCCAGCCGATGGCTTCGCGGGTCAGGGCGATTTCAGCGTTGCCGAGCGGCTCGCCGTGCGCCTTGGAGGTGTTGGCGCGGTTGGGCGAACCCTTACCGATGTGCGTGCGGCAGCAAATCAGCGTGGGCTTCAAGCTGCTGCGCGCCAAGGCGATGGCCGCCGAGACGGCAGCCGCGTTGTGGCCGTCCACCGCCGGGATCACGTTCCAGCCGTAGGCGCGGAAACGCGCCGGGGTGTCATCGGCAAACCAGCCTTCCACCGGACCGTCGATGGAGATGCCGTTGTCGTCGTACAGAGCGATGAGCTTGTTCAAGCCCCACACACCCGCCAGCGAAGCGACTTCGTGGCTGATGCCTTCCATCATGCAACCGTCACCCAAGAAGGTGTAGGTGTAGTGGTCCACGATGTCATGGCCGGGACGATTGAATTCGCGCGCCAGCAGCTCTTCGGCCAAGGCAAAGCCCACGGCGTTGGAGATGCCTTGACCCAGCGGGCCGGTGGTGGTTTCCACGCCCGGGGTCAAACCCACTTCCGGGTGACCGGCAGTGCGGCTGCCCATTTGGCGGAAGTTCTTCAAGTCGTCGATCGTCAGGTCGTAGCCCGTCAGATGCAACAACGCGTAGATCAACATCGAGCCGTGGCCGTTCGACAACACGAAGCGGTCGCGGTCGGCCCAGTGCGGATGGCTCGGGTCGTGCTTGAGGTGCTGCGACCACAGCGCCACCGCCATTTCAGCCATGCCCATCGGGGCGCCCGGGTGACCGGAATTGGCCTTTTGCACGCCGTCCATGGCCAGCGCACGGATGGCATTGGCCATCAACTTGGAATTCTTCATCAAAAAATACTCCTGCAAATTCAGACAACTCGAACTCGGAAATCAATCGATCAGCAGCCGAAAACGGCGCCTCAGGATCTCAAGACGTCAAGATATCAGGACATCTGAGCACGACGGATGTCCATCATGCGTTGGATCATGGGCGTCAGGATCAGCTGCATAGCGATGTCCATCTTGCCGCCCGGCACCACGATGGTGTTGGCGCGGCTCATGAACGAGTCGTGAATCATCGACAGCAGGTACGGGAAGTCAATCCCCTTGGGGTTCTTGAAGCGAATCACCGTCATGCTTTCGCCAGCGGTGGGGATGTCACGGGCGATGAAGGGGTTCGAGGTATCGACCACCGGCACGCGCTGGAAGTTGATGTCGGTTTCGCCGAACTGCGGGCAGATGTAGTGCACGTAGTCGTGCATGCGGCGCAAGATGGTGTCCGACACAGCTTCGGTCGAGTAGCCACGCTCTTTGGTGTCGCGGTGCAGCTTCTGGATCCATTCCAAGTTGATGATCGGCACCACGCCAATCTTCAAGTCGGCGTGACGCACCAAGTCCACGTCAGCCGTCTTGACGCAGCCATGCAGGCCTTCATAGAACAGCAGATCGGTATCGGGCTTGGTATCGACCCACGGCGTGAAGGTGCCGGGTTCTTGGTTGTAAGGCTTGGCTTCTTGATCGTTGTGCAGATAAAAGCGGGTCTTGCAGCGGCCGGTCGAGCCGTAGGAGCGGAACTGATCTTCCAAGATGGCCCATTCGTTGCTTTCCGGACCGAAGTGACTCAGCGACTTGCCGGTCTTTTCAGCTTCAGCCACTTGGACCTTCATGTCCTTGCGTCCATAGCGATGGAACGCATCCCCTTCGATGACCGCCGGGGTCACACCGTCACGACGGAAGATGTTGTCGAAGACGCGCTTGACCGTGGATGTACCAGCGCCGCTGGAACCAGTGACCGCGATGATCGGATGTTTCTTGGACATGGGGACCTCAGGAATTGCTTGGAAAAGGAAACAAAGGGGAGACGCGCCCGGCCACGCAGTGCGCAGCACACCCGAGCCGTCACAAAGCTCGGGCTCGGGTCAAGGCAAAGCCAGTTCAGGGATGCGGCTGGACGAACAGCGAACGATGGCGGAACAGCTGATGCGAGACGTTTTCGCTCGGATCCGTGTAGTAACCGACAATTCGTTCCACTTCATCGCTGGAGCCAATGATCACCGGCACACGTTGGTGCAAGGTATCGGGCACCACGTCGAGCAAATCCATGGTGCCAGTCACCGCCTTGGCACCGGCTTGCTCCATCAGATAGGCCATGGGCGACGCTTCGTACATCAGGCGCAGACGGCCCGGCTTGCGCGGCTCTTTGGTGTCACGCGGATAGAGGAACACCCCGCCACGGGTCATGATGCGATGCACTTCAGCCACCATGCTGGCCACCCAGCGCATGTTGAAGTTGCGCGCACGCGGACCGGTGTCGCCAGCCACGCACTCCGAGACATAACGCTGGATGGGCTTTTCCCAGAAGCGTTGGTTCGAGGTGTTGATGGCGAATTCGCTGGTCGTGGTGCGGATCTGCACGCCTGAGCGGGTATGCAGCCAGTTGCTGGAGACCGGATCAAGGGTGAAGAACTCAATACCGTTACCGGTACTCAGCACCAGCACCGTGGCTGGGCCGTAAAGCGCGTAGCCCGCAGCAACTTGACGACGACCCGGCTGCATGAAAGCGGCTTCGGTCGGCTCAGCACCGGCAAACATGTGCGGCAGCACCGAGAAAATCGTGCCCACCGAGATGTTGGCGTCGATGTTGGACGACCCGTCGAGCGGATCGAACACCGCCAAGTAGCGCCCTGTCGTGGCGTGGTTGGGCGACACCGTGGGGTGCTCCAACTCTTCGCTGGCCCAGCCGGCCACCGCCGAACACTGTGCCAAGGCTTCCGCCATGCATTCGTCCGAGTAGACGTCCAGCTTTTGCTGGTTTTCACCCTGAACATTGACCTCGCCGACCGCACCGTGGGTGCTTTGACCGCCTTCGCCAGCAATGGCCCCGCGCGAACAAGCGCGCGAGATCTTGACGCAGGCTTGGGCCAAGTGGCGCAGCACGTCGGCAACAGCCGGTTGCTGAGCCGCCAGCCACGCTTCCAGATCGGTGTGGTTCATGTTGTCTGTCTCCTCGTTCTCTTCAAAAATTCGATTCAGCCCAAGACGCGGGCACCCATGTCAGCGCGCCAATTCAGCACGCATGGCGTCGATCACAACCTTGTAGTCCTTCTGACCGTAGATCGCGCTGCCTGCCACAAAGGTGTCAGCACCGGCGTCAGCCACGCGGCGGATGTTGTCCACCTTCACACCGCCGTCCACTTCCAAGCGGATGTCACGGCCCGACGCGTCGATGATTTTGCGAGCGGCTTCGGTCTTGCGCAGGGCGCTGTCGATGAAGCTCTGACCGCCAAAACCGGGGTTGACGCTCATGATCAACACGACATCGACCTTGTCGATCACCCATTCCAGCACATCCAGCGGCGTGGCCGGGTTGAACACCAGCCCGGCCTTGCAGCCGCCAGCGCGAATGATTTGCAGCGTGCGATCCACGTGGGCCGAGGCCTCCGGGTGGAAGGTGATCACGTCAGCGCCAGCTTCGATGAAGCCTTGGGCCAGGGCATCGACCGGCGCCACCATCAGATGCACGTCCAGCGTGGCCGGCGTGCCATCGGGCTTGACGCAATGCGGCTTGATCGCCTTGGCCACGCCCGGGCCGATGGTCAGGTTCGGCACGTAATGGTTGTCCATCACGTCAAAGTGAATCCAGTCCGCCCCCGCCGCCAGCACCGTACGAACTTCTTCACCCAGACGGGCAAAGTCAGCAGAAAGAATGCTCGGGGCAATGCGGTACATAGGGTCAACCTTAGATTCAGCCAAGATGGGATGTCGAACTGTAGAACCAGTGTCATTTAAGGTAAATTCACGAATAGTTGGCTTTCGATTCAAATTCACTGAAGCATTACTCCTATGGCGTCGTTGATGAAGAACGTGACTTTTCGGCAACTGCGCACCTTTGTTGAAGTGGCGCGACACCTCAGCTTCGCCCGCGCTGCCGAAGCTTTGCACCTTACGCCGCCGGCAGTGACGATGCAAATCAAGGAACTGGAAACGGCCATTGATCTGCCGGTGTTTGATCGTCAGGGCCGCAAGATCACCTTGACCACAGCGGGCGAGTATTTTCTCGTCCACGCCAAGCGCATGCTGGCCATGCTCAAGGACGCCGACAACGCCATGGCCCGGTTTCGGCGCCTCGAAACCGGCCTGCTGACCATCGGCATGGTCAGCACCGCCAAATACTTTGTGCCACGGCTGTTGGCGCGCTTTCGCGTCGAGCATCCAGGGGTGGATGTGCAAATGCAAGTCGGCAACCGCGAGCAACTCGTGGCCCTGCTGCACAACGGCGAGGTCGATCTGGCCATCATGGGCCGCCCGCCCAAGGAACTGGCCACCCGCACCGAGCCCTTTGCCGCGCACCCGCTGGTCTTCATCGCCCCCCCCGATCACCCGGTCATGCAGATCGGCCATCCACCCTTGGCAGCCTTGGAGCCCTATCCCTTCATCGTGCGCGAACCCGCTTCAGGCACCCGGGCCGCGCTGGAACGCTTCTATCAGGAGCAGCGCCGCGACCTGCGCATCGGTATGGAGATGCCCAGCAACGAAACCATCAAGCAAGCGGTGATGGCCGGCATGGGCCTGAGTTTTCTGTCGCTGCACACCTTGGGACTGGAGCTGCAAAGCGGTTTGATTTCGCTGGTGCATGTCGAGGGCAGCCCGATCATGCGCACGTGGAATGTGGTGCATTTGCAATCGAAGAATCTTTCTCCGGCCGCCGAAGCCCTGCGCTACTTCATACTGGAAGAAGGCGAAGGCTATCTGGCCGAACATGATCGGCGCTGGTTATTGCCGCTGAGTTGAGTCCTCGCCTTTCGGCGCTTCGGAGAGACATGTCCATGCTTGTTTTGTTGACCCCTGGGCCACGCATGCGGCAAACCCTGAGCGTGCTCGGCCTCATCAGCGCCTTGGGGCTGCTGAGCGGCCTGACCGGCTGCGTGAATCTTCAGGCCATCAGCGACTACTCGGCTTCGGCCGGGGCCGTCCTTGAGAACAAAGCCCCGCTGGTGCGCTGGCATGAGTCGGAAACCCGGCTGCTAGCACAACGGCTTGAGGGTGATCCGTGCAGCATCGGCCGCAGCAGTCGTCCACCGCAAGCCGAATACGACGCCGCCTTCAAGCAAGCCGCCGCCGTCCATGACACCTTGGGCCAATACTTCGGCGCTTTGGGTGAACTGGCTTCGAACCACAGCCCCAAACCGGCGCAAACGCTCGATCGTTCGCTCGACAACGTCAAGCACCTGGGCGTGAATGTCAGCCCGGCCGAGGAAGCCGCCCTGCACAGCATGGGAGCCTTGCTCGGTCGAGCCTTGGAAGGCTATCGCCAAGAAAAAATCCGGGATTTGATGGCGCAAACCCACGCCGATGTGGATCGGCTCATCGGGCTGCTGCAAAAACTCGGCGCGCTGTATCGCGATGAAGTCAACGGCGAGCGCATTCAAGCGGTGCAGTTCTTGCGTTGCGCCATGGCCCCAGGAGGTGATCTGAGCGACAAATTCTGGGGTCGGCGAGAAATCCTGCGGGTGCAGCGCAGTTACCAATCCGAGCTGGCCAGCCTAGACACCTACGCGGCGAGCTTGGTCAAGATTCGTCAAGACCACGAAGCCATCCGGCAGGCCTTGGCCATGGATGACCCCCAGGCCCTGAAAGACACCCTGCACGCCTTGGCAGAAACCCGCAAGGAGCTGGACGCAGCCAGCAGCGCCCTGCACGCCCTGTGCCCCGCCACGCCGGCCATCGCGCCCATCACACCACTCACACCCCAGACACCGTCCCCACCATGAACCCAGATCCTGATGCCTTGAAACAACTCGCCCAGCACTGGGATGACTTGGCCGAACAAGTTCCGGTGGATGCCGCCCGTACCCCCCAAGAAGCACAGAGCCTGATGGCTCAGGTGCAAGCCTTGGGCAGCGCCGCCTCGAAGCTGCGCTTGGCGGCCATCGAAGAACTTTTGGGCGAATCCAGCGTGCCTTTGAGCGACATCATCGACGCCACCGCCAGCGCTCACGGCTTCATCAAGACGGTCCAAGACCTCGACAAAGCCATCATGGTGTTGGGTGATGTCGTCGCCTTGGCGCAGGCAGTGGCCAGTGGCAATGCCCCGCTCATTGGACCGGCCATGGCCCACCTGATGCAGGATGCCCGCACGGCATAGGCGGCACCCAAGACACCACCGCCCCCACGGAAGGATGGGGGTGACAGGCCTTGAGCAAGCCCTCAAACGCCGTCACGGACAACGGCGGGCTGACCAAAAAGCCCTGAAACTCGTCGCAACCTTGGGTACGCAGCCAGTCGAGCTGCTCGACGGTTTCCACCCCTTCCGCCACGACCCGCAAACCCAGCGCCCGGGATAGGGTCACGATCAGCCCGGTGATCGGTCGTGCTTGGCTGTGCTCATCGACAAAACTGCGGTCAATCTTGAGCACCGTGATCGGGTAGTGGCGCAAGTAGGCCAAGTTGGAATAGCCCGTGCCGAAGTCGTCGATCGAGATCCCAAAGCCCATGTCGCGCAAAGCGTTGAGCACCTGCACAGTGTGTTCATCGTGCCCAAGCAGCACCGATTCGGTGATCTCCAGCTCCATCTCCTGCGGATTGCAACCGGTCTCACGCACGATGGTTTGGATGCCTTGCAGCAAGGCGGGATCGGCAAACTGGCAGGGTGACAAATTCACCGACACGTTCAGCGCCCAGCCGCGCTGACGCCAATGCAGTTGCTGACGGGCGGCTTGCTCCAGCACCCAAGCCCCCAACTTGCTGATCTGCCCACTGTCTTCGCAGGCTGGAATGAACTCCCCCGGATCGACCAGCCCCCGTTCGGGGTGCCGCCAGCGCACCAAGGCTTCCGCACCCATCAGCCTGCCGGTGGCCACGTCGAGCCGGGGTTGATAGAACACCTCAAACTCTTGTTGCTGCAAGGCCTGACGCAACTCGTTTTCCAGCGCCAAACGGGTCTGGACCGCGGTATTCAAGGCCGGCATGAAAAAGGCCACCCGGTGGCGTCCTTGATCCTTGGCCAGATACATCGCCAAATCGGCATGACGCATCAGCGCGTCCATGTCTTCACCGTCACGCGGGAACAAGCACACCCCAATCGACGGCGTGACCCGCACCGTCGCTTCGTCAAGCTGAACCGTCCCGGAAAGGGCACTCAGCAGCCGCTCACTCAGGACTTCAGCCTCGGTCGCCATGTCCGGGGCCGAGACCAGCACCAAAAACTCATCCCCACCAAGGCGAGCCACCAGACCTTCGCTGCGCACCTCGACGCGCAGCCGCTCCGCCACCCGCATCAAAAGCGCATCCCCCGCAGCGTGACCCAAGGAGTCGTTGACATCCTTGAAGCGGTCCAGATCGATGAACATCAAGGCGGCTTGGTGGCCGCGTGCGCGCAACTCATCCAAACGCGCCTGGAAACCCTGCGCCACGAAATGCCGATTCGGCAAACCGGTGAGCGGATCATGCAGCGACTGGTAATGCGCTCTAGCCTCGGTCTGCTTGAGCTCACTGATATCCACTTCGCTGAACAGCACCGCCTCACCGCCGGTCACGGCGTCATGGCAAGCCCGGGCCGCAATCTCGTGCCAGCACTCACCTCGGCTGGTTTTAACGCGCGCGATACGCCGACCTTGGCCAACGCGCTGCACGTCGTCGAGCAGCGCTTGCAGATCTTGGGCCTCCGCAAAATGCGCTGGCAAGGCCTCGGTCGGATCGGAGACGGCATCACGCGCCGCCGGGTTGCGATACAGCACGTCGCCGTGGCGCTCAAAGAGCGAAATCATCACCGTGGTGTGCAACAAGGCTTCGGCACTGCGCAAGGTTTCCGGATCCCCCTGCTGCTCGCCCAAACCCTCGCAAAGCATCGCCATGCGGCCGTCCAGCATCTGCATGCCGCTGAACATCACCCGCAGGGTGCGCGGCAGCCCCTTGGGATAGAGCGTCCAGATCTCAGAAAACCGCGCGTCATGGCGGATGAAATCTTGCTGAAACTGCCGCAACCGATGCGCCACCGACTCCGACATATCGGTGGCCATATCGCGCGCGCTCAACACCGCCAGCGACTCGGCATGCCAAACCTCCAAAGCTCCCGCATTGGCCCAGACCACTTTGGAGCGATCGATATCAAACACCCACACCGGATGGTGGAGACGCCCCAAAACACTCAACACAGCATCGGTCGCAACAGGGGTGGCATAGCTCGGCTTCAACATGGCCGCAAGTGTCGCCGTTTCGGTCCCTCTGCGACCGGACACATCTCAGGAACTCGCACGATGTCACCAAAGATACACAGCAAGGACCCCCCCACACAGCACCCGCCCTTCGACAAGCTCAGGGCGAACGGGATGGTGGGGTGAGGGCCGCCTTCAACCTTCAGCGCGTCAGCGCCATGAACAGTTCGGGCAGTTTCTTGTCGGCCTTTTGCGCACCAAGGTCATGCGCAGCGTGGCGCATCGCAGCCCCCATGCGGGTGTCCGAGTAGCCCACACGGGTTTGCACCGCCAACGTCGCACCGCTGCGCGTACGGGCTTGGCTGACCGAGGCCACGGGTTGGTCACCCAGCCAGATCCATCCGTTCGGGTTGAGCCTATCGAAACCCACGCTCGGTGTCGGCCCTTCGACAAGCTCAGGGCGAACGGGATGGTGAGTTTTCAGCTCGTCGTCACTCCTACGTTGGTCGCACTCGCCATACGGCCTCGGTCGATGGGGGTGTTGCATTTCACTTGGCAACATTTGGACCAAGAATTTTCTTGAGGGATGTGTTGTACATCACATACTCAATATCACTGATAAGCCACCCACTTTTGGTTTGCTTCATCAAATAATTAATGGTTATCTTCTGATTGTTTGATGGGTATTTATAAGTAACTTCCACTTTTTTTAATCCAACTGGCTTTATAGTCAAATCAGACACCATAGGATCTTGCGATGAAAAAATTGGATTAAACTCTAACCTACAAAGTTCACCTACATTTTTTCTTACGCAATCACTCTCGCCCATAAGAAGCAACAACAAATCATCATCAAAATACTTTGACAGTTCATCTTTTGACTGGAGTACAAGGCGATTTCCAAGATGTTTTTTAACATCATTTGACGAATAGAATATGGCCTCCCAAGCGTAGTCTTTGTAAAGACGATACACAAGTGATGCTGGATCTTTATCCTGTGCAATAGCATCGCCAGCAAACGTCAAAAATACCATCAATAGGCAATTGATGACAACCATCTTCAATGATGGATGTTTATTAATTTGTATTACATTTTTCATGGTACTTATTCAAATTGATTAAAGCAACCACAACCAGTGTGCCGGTAGATTTTGTAATCCGAACTGGCGTACCCATAATCAGGCAAAAAATTGTTTTGGAAGAGGCCCGTTTCCTTGTCCGCCACCTGACCCGGAAAGCGTAGGTTGAAGGGATAGGTGCCTTGGTAAGTCGGGTTCTCAACCGGGGCCATGAAGCCGTAGGCGTCCCAACTGTCCCAGCGCCAGATGATGGTGTGGTCGCCGCTGCGGGCGATCACTCGCGGGGTGTTGAGGTGATCGGCGTAGATGTAGCCCACGTTCGTCCAAATCACCGGGGCAGCAACCGTGCCGGTTCGCTTTTGGGTGATCGATGCCACCGGCTGATCGCCCAGCCAGACCACCTCATAGATCGGCTGGCCGCTGGCGTCATATTCCCCCAGCACGTGACCTTCTTCGTCGTACACAAAGTAGGCCGCACCCGTGGGAACGAGAGGGTTGCACTTCAGAGTTGAATCCATCAGGTGTTGGGGTTCATTTTTGAATCCACCCTGTTGCACTTCAAACTTGACACCGCCCCGGCACCTCCAACTTCACCGCCTACGCAGGCGACCGGCCAACAGTCCAGAGCAAACAGCGATGACCAAACTTATCAGCCAACGCATTGAATACGTCTCTGTCAGTTGCGCCCGATCTATCAACTCTTGCCGCTGGGAATTCACTTCCGATATTGCCTTCAGTTGACGATCTCGCGCTGCGATATCTTCTTTACTCGGTGAGTATGGAACCCACCGGCCTTCCTCTGTCACGACATCAACAAGTTCACCGCCGCTAACAAACACAGCTTTCGCTAGCCGAACACTTAATTCCTGTCGCTCGGGCGGTGGGACTTTTTCTAGTTCTGCTGCCTTGGTAGCTGCTCTCGTAGTTATAGCCGGTGTTTGCAGCACATTCGCAAACTTCCACAATGCCTGTGCATTCCAATACAAAAGCGCAGCACCAACAAGAACGATGGCTAGCCCGGCAAGTGCAACTACGCGACTGCGAGCACGAGCCGGCGACTGCGACGCCAAGCCTTCATGCAGCAGCAGCAAGCCTACGATACCAACAGCAAATTCAAACGAATCAGTCATGACTTTGATCTCGCAGATTACTTGCACCCACAGACGTATCCAGCGCCCATTAGCCCAATACCTAGCTGAGGATTAGGACTTTTCCCTGTAATTCCAGATGGCACCAAAGTGGTTTTTGCCGCAGTGCCTCCTATGAGCCCGCCCTGGCGAATTGCCAACTGCGCAATCTCCGCTGGCGCATGACTTTGAATGTACCAATCGCTTGGGCGCATCTTAGATAGCGGTGTGTAGTTGGTTTCTCGGAGCCAATCAGCCCATTGCTGTTTTGTCCCCTCTAAACACGCTATTTCTTTGCCCGTATAGAAATCACGAATGAAGTCGTCGATGATCGGGATTTCATAAAGCCCATTCGGATCAATAAAGCTCACCGGATTCCCCCCCACATACCCATACGTATTGATCCCGCCCGCCAGCCCTATCGGGTCCGATTGCAGATACCGCCCCGTCGCCGGGTCGTAGTCTCGGTGGTGGTTTTGGAAGAGGCCCGTTTCCTTGTCCGCCACCTGACCCGGAAAGCGTAGGTTGAAGGGATAGGCGCCTTGGTTGCCCAGGCAGATCCATCCGTTCGGGTTGAGCCTGTCGAAACCCACGCTCGGTGTCGGCCCTTCGACAAGCTCAGGGCGAACGGGGTGGTGGGGTTTGGGTGCGGCGTCCAACAAGCGCATGGGGCGCAAAGCTATCACATCAACGGCACCACGCCCCTCGCCCGCACCGGCGCAAGAGGGGCCGGGGGTGAGGGCTCAGCGCGTCAGCGCCATGAACAACTCGGGCAGTTTCTCGGGCAGGCGGTCCACGCGGTCGATCACGGTGTATTGGTGGCCGAAGATGTCGCTGACGTAGGCGTCGGCTTGGGGGTCGAGGCTGATGCAGTAGGAAAAGATGCCGTCGGTGCCGAGTTCTTTGACGGCTTGGCGGGCGTCTTTGATCAGCATTTGCTCGTCGGGGCTGTCCACGTCGGCCGGTTGGCCGTCGGTGAGGATGAGCAGCAGTTTCTTGTCGGCCTTTTGCGCCCCGAGGTAATGCGCGGCGTGGCGCATCGCAGCGCCCATGCGGGTTGAGTAGCCCGCTTGCATCGCCGCCAAACGGGCTTTGACGTTGTCGTCCCAAGGCTCGGTCGCGCCCTTGATGTGCAAGTAGCGCACCTCGTGGCGGGTGTTGGAATGGAAGCCCGCAATCGCCAGCGGGTCGCCCAAGCGGTCCACCGCCCAAGCCAGCAGCGCCACCGCTTCTTGGCTCAGCGCCAACAGGGTTTGCTCGCCGCCCACGGCGGTTTGGTTGAGCGATTCGGACAAATCGAGCAACAGCAGCACCGCAATGTCGCGCCCGTCGGTGCGGTGGCTCATGTTGATGCGCGGGTCGGGCGTGCTGCCGCCCTTGAAGTCGATCAGCGAGCGCAGTGCCACGTCCAAGTCCAGCTCCGAGCCGTCTTCTTGGAAGCGGATGCGGCGCTTGTCTTGGGGCTTGAGCAGATCGAGCAGCTTTTTCAGCCGGCGCGCAAGCACGGCGTGCTTGTCGAGCAGGCGGTCGATGTCCGCCGCCGAGCCCTTGGGGTGCAGCACTTCAAAAACGCTGGCCCAGTCGGGGCGGTAGGTTTCAGTGAGGTAATCCCACTCGGGATAGAGCCGGGGCGGCAGGCCGGTGAGTTCTTGTTGCTGGGCGGTCGGCGGGGCGTCGAAACTGCTTTCTTCGTCGCCTTCTTCGATGAAGCGCCAGAGATGGCGGTTGTCGTCGCGGTAGTCGATGACGGTGTCGTCGAAGAAAACCTCGGCGAACTGATCGCTCGGGCGGCGGGTGCGTGCCACGTAGCTCAGCGCCAGCTCGGCCATCACGGTGCTTGAAGCTTCACCCCCATCCACACTTGGGGCCAACGCCGCCTGGAAGCGCTCGACAAAGCTCAGCAGGGTCGCGTCTTGGTAGCCGTGCTCGGCGTCCAGCAGCGCCCGCGACAGCATCGCCAAACGATGGCGCAGACAGGACTGCTGGGCCGGATCACACGCGCCTTCGACCGGCTTGGGGTGCAGCGCCAGAAAGAGCCGGCGCAGGCCGGGGTAGGTGCGGCACAGCAGCGTATCGATGCGGCTGTCTTCAAACATCTCGACCGCCATGCGCTGGAAGGGGCTCCAGTTGTCGGCGATCAGCGGCGTGGACCAGCGGCGGTGGCCCATCATGTGCGCCAAGGTGGCGCGGTAACGCTCGATCCCCGTCAGGCCGCGCTCGGCGTCGAGCACGTCGGGCAGCCGGAAACCCTGCGCGTCCCAATAGGGTTGCAACACCGCTTGGCCGGGGCGCGGTTCTTCCAGCCGCAAGGTCGAATAGGGAATCAACGGCTCGCTGTGCTCCCACAGCGCACGCAAGCCCAGATCAAGGCTGCGGTCCACATCGACCAGCAAGGTGCCGTGGCGCTCGCGTTGCAACACGGCGCGGCTGTCGGGCGATTGCAGGCGGAAGTACTCGACTTGGCGATCCGGGTGATGGCCGTGGTTGCGCACGCCGTAATCGACCCAGTTGCGCAAGCCCACCAGACTCAACCAACCCAGCAAGTTGGGTGCTTGGTGAAAAAACTCGGGCAACGCCGGGCTGGGCTGGGTCTGGTGGAAACCGTGGATCGAGCCGGTGGTGCGGCGCATCAAGTCGAGCGCCAAATCGAAATAGAGCTGCAACTGCGCAGCGGTGGGCAAGCGCCGAGCCACGGCCCCGAGGGTTTGGAGCAGCGGCGCGATGGCCCGGCCGTTGGGCGACTTCTGCAAGAGCTGCACCGTGGCCATCAGCGAGGGCAGCGCGCCCTCACCCACTTTGGTGGCCGCAGCAGGCCACTCTTCCAGAAAGACCAGCATCGGCTCGACACCGCGCCCGAGCTTGCCCAACAAACGAGCGGCGCTAAGGTACGCCTCTTGCCCCGCAGGGGTGAGGCGGTTCTGAGCTTCGAGCCACAAACCGGCAAACACCGGTTCGACGTCCTTGAAGCGGGTTTCGAGTCGGGCCAAGGCCTCAAGGCTGTCCATCGCGGTCACTCCCTCTTCTCAGCCAAGGATGGCGTCGATGGCGTGATCCAGCGTGGCGCGGATGTCCGCGTCGTCGGTGATCGGCCGCACCAAAGCCATGCGGCAAGCATCGGCCGCAGCCACGCCGCCTTGGATCAAGGTGGCGGCGTAGACCAGCAAGCGGGTCGAAATACCTTCATCCAGACCGTGGCCTTTGAGGTTGCGGGCGCTGTGACCGATGCGCACCAACTGGGCGGCGCGCCCTTCGTCAAGGCCGGTTTCCTGCATCAAGATGCTGGTTTCAAGCGCAGCGTCGGGGTAGTCGAAATCGAAGGCCACAAAGCGCTGCTTGGTGCTTTGCTTCAGATCCTTCATCAGCGACTGGTAGCCGGGGTTGTAGGAAATCACCAGCTGGAAGTCAGGGTGGGCCTCGACCAGCTCGCCCTTTTTGTCGAGCGGCAGCACACGGCGGTGGTCGGTCAGCGGGTGGATCACCACGGTGGTGTCTTGGCGCGCTTCGACCACTTCGTCGAGGTAGCAGATCGCACCGATGCGCGCCGCAGTGGTCAGCGGGCCGTCGAGCCAGCGCGTGCCGTTGGCGTCGAGCAGATAGCGCCCGACCAGATCCGAGGCCGTCATGTCCTCGTTGCAAGCGACGGTGATCAGCGGCCGATCCAGTTTCCAGGCCATGTGTTCGACGAAGCGCGACTTGCCGCAGCCGGTCGGGCCTTTGACCATCACCGGCAGGCGGGCGCGGTAGGCCGCCTCAAACAGGGCCACTTCGTTGCCCTTGGACTGGTAGAAGGGCTCACGGCGAACCCGGTAGGCATCACGGTCGATCATGGCGAACTCACTGCATCAATATCCGATGAAAAGACTCGGATTAAAACTGAAAAAAAGCCCCGCCGGAGCGGGGCCTTCACTGGGGCACGATTTACTTGTGCACGCCCAGCTTTTCACGCCAGCCCGGGAAGAGCTTGTCGGCATCCTTCGGGAACGATTCGAAGGCGCGGGCGAATTCCTTGTGCTCCTTGGCGAACTCGATCGGGTCGGCACCGGCCTTCCAGCACTCATACGACTGACGCAGCGAGATCGCGCCGGCTGCTGGGGAGTCGATGTGACCGTAAGCACCGCCACCAGCGGTGTTGATGACGTTGCCGTGACCGAGGTTCTTGAAGAAGCCCGGCAGACGCAGCGCGTTCATGCCGCCCGAGATGATCGGGGTGGTGGGCTTCATGCCGAACCACTTCTGGAAGTAGACCGGGCCTTGGGCTTCGTCACGCTCGATCATGTAAGCGATGTTGCGGTCATCGCCTTCGCCTTCCATCTTGCCGTAGCCCATGGTGCCCACGTGGATACCTGAAGCGCCTTGCAGACGGCTCATCTTGGCCAGCACGAAGGCGGTGTAGCCGCGCTTGGCACTGGGCGACGTCACGGCACCGTGACCGGCGCGGTGGTAATGCAGGTACTGGTTCGGGTAGTTGCGACGAGCCGTGGTGACCATGCCCGGGCCGCCGACGTAGCCGTCCACCAAGAAGGCCAGCTTGTCAGCGTCAGGACCGAACACTTCGAGGGCGTAGTCGGCGCGGGCCAGCATTTCGTAATGGTCGTCAGCCGTGATGTTCATCGAGAACAGCTTGGCTTGGCCGGTTTCGTCTTGAGCGCGCTTCATCGCGTCATAGACCAGCGGCAGCACCTTCTTGAGCGGGCAGAAGACTTGGTTGCCTTGCGGCTCGTCGTTCTTGATGAAGTCGCCACCCAGCCAGAACTGGTAAGCCGCCTTGGCGAAGGGCTCCGGACGCAGACCGAGCTTGGGCTTGATGATGGTGCCGGCGATGTAGCCACCGTCCTTGACCGGACGGCCGAGGATGCGCCACAGATCGGTGATGTCCTTGCTCGGGCCGTCGAACATCTGAATCACGCGGTCAGGCATGTAGAAGTCGATCATCTTGGCGTGTTCGATGTCGCCCATGCCTTGGTTGTTACCAATGGCCAGGGTGAGGAACGACACCAGCATGAAGCGGCCGTCGATGACGTTGCGGTCGAACAGATCGATCGGATACGCAATCCGCATGTCTTCGGTCGCTTCGTCGATGTGATAGACCAGCGCGTCCACACCTTTGGTGAAGTCGTCGGTGGTCGAAACTTCAACGTTGGTGCCCGTGGACGATTCAGCCGCGAAGTGCGCTGCCGCTTCCAGGTAGCCGTGGCCGGCCTTGGGCTTCATCTTGTAAGCCACCAGGATGTGGCGACCACCCTGCATGAGATCTTGTTCATTCAGGCTAAGGTCGGCATAACGGCTGGACTGGTCCATGGACGCTCCTAAATTGGTCTTGAGTAGGGACTTGAGAGAAGACCGTTTTCACCGGCCTTCAGGGAACGGGTCGAACTGTAGCGGCGCAATCACATAAGGTAAATTCACGAGTTCTAATACATGAGATAAGAATTTCTTTGCTTAGAACTCGGTGCCACTGCACGTTGATCAGAGCAGCTGGCCCAAGGCTTGCTCAAGGTTGGCGACGGTCCGTTCGATGTGCTGGAGCTTCTCCAGCCCGAACAGGCCAACGCGGAAGGTGCGGAAGTCCGCCGGCTCGTCACACTGCAACGGCACGCCAGCGGCGACCTGCAAACCCAGCGCCAAGAACTTCTTGGTGCTTTGGAACTCGGGATCGGTGGTGTAGCTCACCACCACGCCGGGCGCCTTGAAGCCTTCAGCGGCCACGCTCTTCAGGCCCTTGCGCTCGAACAGCGCCCGCACCGCATCACCCAGCTGCTGCTGGGCCGTCTTGATGCGATCGAAGCCGAGTTCGCGCGTCTCCATCATCACGTCGCGCAGGCGGGCCAAAGCGTCGGTCGGCATGGTCGAGTGGTAGGCGTGGCCGCCGCCCTCGTAGGTTTCCATGATCTGCAACCACTTCTTCAGATCGCAGGCAAAGCTGGTGCTGGTGCTGGCGTTGATGCGCTCACGGGCCCGATCGCTCAACATCACAAAAGCGCAGCAAGGCGAACTGCTCCAGCCCTTTTGCGGCGCGCTGATCAAGACATCCACCGAGCAAGCACGCATGTCTACCCAGATGCCGCCCGAGGCGATGCAGTCCAGCACAAAAAGGCCGCCGACCTCGCGGGTGGCATCGCCCACCGCCTTCAAGTAATCGTCCGGCAGGATCATCCCGGACGCGGTTTCAACGTGCGGCGCAAACACCACCGCCGGGCGTTCGGCACGGATGGTGGCCACCACCGCGTCGATCGGCGCCGGAATCCAAGCGGCCTGCGGTTCGTCCGCCACGCGACGGGCCTTGAGCACCGTGCAAGACGACGGGATGCCGCCCATCTCGAAGATCTGCGTCCAGCGAAAGCTGAACCAGCCGTTGCGCAGCACCAAACACTTTTGGCCGGTACCGAACTGACGCGCCACGGCTTCCATGCCGAAGGTGCCACTGCCCGGCACCAGCACGGCCGAGTGCGCGCCATAGACGTCCTTGAGCACCCCGGAGATGTCCGTCATCACGCCTTGAAAGCGCTTGGACATGTGGTTGAGGGCTCGGTCGGTGTAGACCACTGAATATTCCAGCAGACCGTCAGGGTCCACTTCAGGCAACAGGCCAGGCATCGTCTCGACTCCGCGAAAAAGGGTTCTTGTCCGGGCTCCTGTTTCGGACCCCGGAAGGCGAGGCAGCTTACCATCGGCCCTTTCAAAACCGCTTCATGCGCCCGGTCCCACCATGGCAAACAACACGCCCTGCGGGTCCAAGCCATGGGCAATCAGGTTGCCACCCGGCACGGGATGCGGGCCCATGATGATTCGACCGCCAGCGGCCCCGACACGCTCGATGGCGGCCGAGACGCTTGCGACGCTGATGTAATACAGCCACATCGGGTGCGGCATCTCGGGCAGCCGGCGCAGCATCGCCCCCAAGGCTGGGCCCTCACCCGTGCTGAAGAACTGATAGGCCCCGCGCGCGCCCATGTCCATCGCATCCAGCCCGCGCCAACCAAAGTGCCGGCCATGCCACGCCAAGGCCTCGGCCCCATGCAACTCGTGCCAGCTCACCGTGCCGGGTGTGCCGGGCGGCAGGGGTTGCGGTCGCATGGCGTTCATGTCGGGCTTGAACAGCACCAGCGGCGCCCCAGCTGGATCGGTGACCACGGCAAAGCGCCCGACCCCCGGCATGTCGGTGCCGGGAAAGCGCAGCATGCCGCCGTCGGCAGCGATCTCAGCCGCCTTGGCATCGACGTCGTCAACGCCCACATAGCCCACCCAACTCGGTACGGCCCCGGCCGCACAGGCTTGCGGGGGCATCGCCATCAGCCCCGCCACCGGCGCCCGACCGACGCTCAGGATCGTGTAGTCGGTGCCCGGCCCGGCCGAGCTGGCCTGCCAGCCGAAGACCCGGGTATAGAAGGCGGCGGCCGCTTCGGCATCCTCCGCCATCAGCTCGTACCAGACAAAACAACTTGCAGCCGTGCTCATGATTCACACCTCGTTTTCAAGCCCACTTGATCAAACCAAGCACATCGTCTTCGGCCATTTCACCGGGGATGTGTTCGCGCAAGATACCTTGGCGGTCGATGACACACGTGAGCGGGATGATGCTACGGGCACTCAAGGCGGCGCGCAACGGGCCATCGTCGAGGGTGACGTCAAAGTGATAGCCGCCTTCGCGCATGTAGCGCCGCACATCGGCGGCATCGCGGTCTTGGGCGGCACCGATCACGCGCAGTGTCTTGTGCTGAGCGCGTTGGAACAAAGCCTCGATACGTGGGTTGTGGCGACGACAAAAGCCACAGCGGGTCGAGAAAAAGACCACCACCGTGGCCGCTTCGGCCCACTGAGCCGGGCCCAAGGTGGGGCCATCGAGCAAGGTAACCGTCGGCCAGTGGACTTTTTCACCCACGCTAGGGGGTGCTGCGTGAGCCGCCAAAGTCGCCAAACTCGACAAGAGGAACGTGCGGCGCGGGATGACGCGCTTCATGGGCTTCACGGCTTCTTGCCTTCTTGCTCCATGAGCAAATAGGTGTTGTAGGCATTCATGCGGTTGGCCACCGCGAAGAGCGGCATCTTGGCAAACCGCGACCAATCGACGCGGGCGTAGGCTTCCTCGAAAGGCTCCATGTTGGCGGCAGCCTCGCCCATGGTCTGGCGCAGATACGCCAAGTAATCGCGGGTCTGGCGCAAATCGGTGCCGACGTCGGTCGAGATCGCACCGTGGCCCGGCACGACGATGCGAGCGTCAAACGCCAAAAGCTTGTCGAGCGCATCGATCCAGCGCCGGCTGTTGGCTTGACCGACAAAAGGCACCCGCCCACGAAAGACCAAATCCCCGGCAAACAGCACCCCCGCCGCAGGCATGTAAACCACCACGTCTTCCGGCGTATGGGCTGGGCCGACATGCTTGATCACCAACTCGGTCGAGCCGACCTTGAGGTGCCACGGCGGGTCCGCCAGCCATTGATCCGGGTCTTGGAGCTGGGTGCTTTCGTCGATCCAAGGAAAGAGCTCCTGCCGACTGGCCTCCATGCGCAAGCGGGCGGTGTCGGACTGAAGGTACTCACGCGCGGCGCTGTGCGCCACGATCTTGGCCCCCAGCGCGCGGAAAGCCTGCAAACCGTAGACATGGTCGGCGTGATAGTGCGTCACGATCACCCAGCGAATCGGCAGCGGTGTGATCTTGGCGATCTCGTCGATCAGGCGCTGCGCCAAGGGCGGTGAGCCCAAGGCGTCGATCACCACCACCCCGTCGTCCGTGACGATGACACCCGCGTTGGAGATGAAGTTTTGATTGGCCGCCGAGCCCATGGCCGACTCGCCCTGCACAAAGTAGATGGCCGGTGCGACTTGCACGAGTTGCAGCGGCACGGTGGCGGGTTCAACCCGCTGCGCCTGCGCAACACCCGCCCCCATCAAGGCGACCCACAGCAATCCACAAGCGATCCGCAATGACATAGGGATAACGACACATTCGTACACAGTGATATTTGGCACTATACGCGCTCATTGATCCTCATCCGTCAGGGAAGACCGCATGAAAACCCTCCTTCTGCACAGGTGGCCGGTATGGCTTCTCGGGCTCAGCAGCTTGGTCGCGTATGGGCCCGTCCAAGCGGAGGCCTCTGCCGAGCAACAACGCCTGCGCTTACGCTCCTTGGCCTCAAGTTGTGCCCATTGCCATGGCACGGACGGTCACGCGGTGGAGGGCGAGGCCTTGGTACGACTCGCGGGGATGGACCGCGATCAGCTGCTGAACCGGCTGCTTGAGTTCCGCTCGGGAAGTCGGCCGGCGACGATCATGCATCAGATCACCAAGGGCTATTCGCAAGAGCAGCTTGAAGCCGTGGCCGGTTATTTCTCGGCGCAAAAGTGAGTCTCCCATGAGCAAAAACAGCAACAAAGACCTGACACCCAGCACAGCACGGCGCGAACTGCTCCAGGGCTTGGCGGCGATCGGCGGCCTGGGGGCCCTCGGACTGATGTCCGGCTGCGCGACCCACCGCAACAGTGGCACCCCCTCCAAGGCCAAGGTGCTGGTGGTCGGCGGCGGTTATGCCGGGGCCACAGCGGCCAAATATGTGCGCTTGCTTTCAGACCACAGCATCGACGTCGTCATGGTGGAGCCCAACCCCAGTTTCGTCTCCTGTCCGATGTCGAACTTGGTCATCGGTGGTCAGCGCGAGATGGGCTACATCACCCATAGCTACGACAGCCTGCACAGCAAACACGGCGTCACCGTGGTGCAAGACCGCGTCACTTCGGTGGATGTCGAGCAACGCAGCGTCAAGCTGAGCGGCGGCGGCACGATCAGCTACGACAAGCTGATCGTGGCGCCCGGGGTGGACATGATGTGGGACAGCGTCGAAGGCCTCAAGGCCGCCAACGAAGCCGGTCAGATCCTGCAAGCGTGGAAAGCAGGCCCCGAAACCATCGGGCTGCGTCGCCAACTTGAAGCGATGTCCGACGGCGGTGTCTTTGCCATCGCCATCCCCGAAGCACCCTATCGCTGCCCGCCTGGGCCGTATGAGCGCGCCAGTGTGGTCGCGGCCTACTTCAAGAAGCACAAGCCCAAGTCCAAGGTGCTGATCCTCGACGCCAATCAGCACATCACCTCCAAAGGTCCGCTGTTCCAAAAAGCCTGGCATGAGCTTTATGGCGACATGATCGAATATCGCCCCGAGCACAAAGCCGTGGCCGTGGATGCCAAGGCCGGCGTGATCAAGTTCGACGTGCAAGAGGACGTTCAAGCGGATGTGCTCAATGTGCTGCCGATGATGAGCGCAGGCTCCTTGGCCGTGCAGACCGGCTTGGCCAACGCCAACGGTCGCTGGTGCAACGTGAATTTCCTCAATTTCGAAGCCACTGCGGCCAAACATGTCCATGTGCTGGGCGACTCGATTCAAGTCGCTTACCTGATGCCCAAATCAGGCCATATGGCCAACTCGCATGCCAAGGTCGCTGCCGCCGCCATCGTGGCGGAACTCAAGGACATGGAGATCAATCCGCACCCCATGCTGACCAATGTCTGCATGAGCTTTGTCGCCGACGACGAAGTGATCCATGTCGCCAGCGTGCATGAGTACGTTGCCAGCAAGAAGAGCTTTTTCACCATCGGTGGTTCGGGGGGCGTGTCGGATGTGCGCAGCGATCTTGAAGCCCGTTTCGCACAAGCTTGGGCGATGAACATCTGGGCCGATGTGTTGCATTGATCACAGCGTCCTTCTTCAGTGCTGATTCATATCAATCCCGCCGCGTGAGATTGACATGATCATCAGCACTTGCAGATTGACGGATATTGCCCATGCCTTTCGAATTCCTCATGAGCCAGCTGGGTGAAACCGGCACCAGCGCCTTGATCGGCGGATTGATTGGCGTGTTGTTTGGCTTCTTTGCCCAGCGCTCGCGTTTTTGTCTGCGCTCAGCCGTGATCGAGTTTGCGCGTCACACCCATGACGGCAAGCTCACGGTCTGGCTGTTCACCTTCTCCACGGCCGTCTTGCTGACCCAAGCTTTCATCATGCTGGGTTGGATGGATGTGCGTGATGCGCGCCAGCTTTCAGCCCGTGGCAGTCTCTCGGGCGCGCTGATCGGGGGCGCCCTCTTTGGCACCGGCATGATCATGGCGCGCGGTTGCTCCAGCCGTCTGCTGGTCTTGGCCGCTCAAGGCAATCTGCGCGCCTTGCTCTCCGGGCTGGTTTTTGCCGTCACCGCCCAATCCGCGCTGCATGGACTGCTGTCACCGTTACGCACAGCGATCGCTGGCTGGTGGACGGTGGAAGGCGGTAGCGCCCGCGACCTGCTGGTGATCACCGGCTTTGGCCATGCAGGCGGGGCTTTGTTTGGCGCCTTGTGGCTGGGGGCCGCCTTGATCTGGGTCCGCCGTCAATACGTCAACACGTGGGGTTGGGCCGGAGCGATCGGCGTGGGCGTGATGGTGGCTGTCGCTTGGCTGGCCACCTTCTGGATGTCGCGCAGTGCCTTTGACAGCATGCTGCCCATCCAGAGTCTGTCCTTCACCGGACCGGCCGCTGACACCCTGATGTTGGTGCTTTCGCCCCCGGGTCAGACGCTCAAATTCGATCTGGGGTTGGTGCCGGGCGTTTTTCTGGGCTCCTTCATCTCAGCGGCTCTGTGGCGCGAGCTGAAGCTCGAAGGCTTCCAAGGCGGGCAGTCGATGCGCCGCTACATCGCCGGCGCCCTGCTGATGGGCTTTGGCGGCATGCTGGCTGGAGGCTGCGCTGTCGGTGCAGGTGTCTCGGGGGCGGCCGTCTTCACCCTCACGGCTTGGGTCACGCTCAGCAGCATGTGGGTCGCAGCCACGCTCACCGATCGCATCATGGACCGCGAGACCGAGGCCGCCATGCTGCCGCTGGTGCCGATGCCCGCACCGACCCGCACCTACGGCGTTCAACCGAAACCGGCCTTCGACCCCGAACTCAGCGCCACCTACGCAAGGCCCTGAAGCATCGCCATCCCGCGCTCATCCGCTACGATGCCCGGCCGGCGATGGGCCGGGCCGTTGCCGATCCATGAACCATGAGCGAATTCAGCGATAGCTACCATCTTCGAACCGACGACACCGCCAAGGGCCGGGCCCTGCTACGACGGGCGGGGCTGGAAGGCTACATCCATCCAGCAGCCCAAGGCTGGGTCAGCATCTGCCCCGAAGGGATGCCGTTCGAGCCCAACACCCAGCTCATCGACGCCAACACTGGCGTGCTGGTGCACTACGTTTTTGGGGAGCATCACGCTTGGGGCTGTGAGATTTACCAAGGCCCCGAGCTGATCACCCGGCATGAGGTCAGTTGGGATCCGGAGCTGGCCGTGCTTCACACCTTGTCACCCTCGGCGTTCGACGCCGTGGCCCAAACGACGCTGGCGCAGTTGCCCGCAGCGGATCTGCAACGCCTTCTGCACCCGACCACGCTCGAAGACATCCACACGTTCAAACCCGCATCGGTCTTTGCCCAGGCCATCGGTCTGCCCCACTACGCATGGCGCGCCTTTGATTACCTCTGGCGAGACCAGGAACTGGGCCAGCCGCTGCCCGACGGCGCGCAGCTGGTCTCCAAGCTGATCAAGATTCATGCTGCGTTGGCATGATGCACATCACCATGACCTTCACCACCCGCCTTCAAGCCGCCCTTTTGCTCACTTGTGCCCTGGGCATCAGCAGCTCAGCCAAAGCGCAAGAACCTGCGGCTTCGGCCGTGGCTGAAGAAACCGCCGCTTCAGCCGCCGAGAGCAATCATCATTTGAGCGCCGAACATATCCGCAAACATCGGCTCATGCATCTGGAAGCACGGCTTCACACCGACCCCCAAGTGCTGCATGAAAGCTGTCGCTACGAATCAGAAATCAACACCGCGCCCCCCGCGCGCAAGGTTGCGCTAACTTTTGATGACGGCCCGATGCCGGGTGAGACCGACATCATCTTGGACACCTTGAAGCGCTACGGCATCCATGCCACGTTCTTCATGATCGGCCAACAAGCCCGCAAACACCCAGAGCTGGTGGAGCGGGTCCGAGCCGAAGGCCACCACGTGGTCGCCAACCACTCGTGGGATCACCCGAATTTCCACACCATCGATGCCACCGCCCAAGCCCTCGAAGTCGAAAAGGCCGAGCAAGCCATGGCGCAAGATATGGAACCCAAGTTGTTCCGCTATCCCTACGGCAATGCGTCTTGTGAAACCAATACCTTGCTGCGCAGCCGGGGCTACAAAATCGTCGGCTGGCATGTCGATTCGTGCGACTGGGCTTTTGATCACACTGGCTCGGTCGATCCCAAAGAGGCCACCATCTGCGGCGTCCTGCCCCAGTTTCATCACGACTATGCAGGCCATGTTCTGGCCACCATCCGCGCCCATCACGGTGGCATCGTCTTGATGCACGAGATCCACCCGAACACCATCCGATCGCTGGATGCCATCATTCAGTCGGTGCTGAACGATGGCTTCACCTTTGGCTCGGTGATTGATCCGGACTTCGCCACCTCACTGCGGTAAGGGCTCCATCCGGATCCAGCCCATCAGCCCGCCATGCCCGGATTGCCGGCCACGCCGATGAGCTTCGGGGTATTGATGGTGCGCGGCTTGACACGACCACCCTGCGACTTCAACCAAGTTTCAACCAGATCCCAAACCGGCTTGTTGCCGGCCTTGGAGGCGTCTTCCGCCACGGGCGCCCAGCCAGCGACTTGGTAGGTTTTGTCGGCCTCGATGACCTTGCCCTTGAGGCGCATCTCGCTGATGCGGCTGCCGGCCTTTTCACCCGGGGTGCAGGTGTATTGCAAGCCGCCTACACGCACCATGTCGCCCCCTTGCTGGTAGTACGGATCGGGGTTGAAGAGGTTGTCGCAGACGTCTTCGAGCACCGTCTTGATCATCGAGCCCTTCATCTCGGTCAACGTGGCGTACGGATAGGTGATGGCGAGCTGATCCATCATCAGTTCGCGCGTGATCACGTCACCCGGCAGCAACGAGGTGCCCCAGCGGAAGCCCGGCGAAAAGGCCAGATCGGCACCTTGCACGTCGATCAGCGCGTCACAAATCAGCTGGTCCCACGAGCCGTTGAAGTTGCCCCGGCGATAGAGCAAACCTTCGCTCACGGCCAGCTTCTCGTTCAGCTTGGCCTCGAAAGGCTGGCGGATCTTGGTGATCAGCGCGTCCATCTCCGGGTCAGCCTTGAGCTGATTGGCAAAGATCGGCATCAGGCGATAGCGGAAGTCCACCACTTTGCCGCCCTTGACATCGAAATCCATCACGCCCAAGAACTTGCTGTTCGAGCCAGCGTTGGTCACCAGCGTGGTGCCGCCGGCGTTCTTCACCGGCACGGCCTGCGGCACGCCGTCGTGGGTGTGGCCGCCAAAGATGGCGTCGATGCCGCGCACACGGCTGGCCATCTTCAAGTCCACGTCCATGCCGTTGTGGCTGATGACGACGACGACTTGGGCGCCCTTGCCGCGCGCTTCGTCCACCATCCTTTGC
Organism: Leptothrix ochracea; assembly: GCF_041083635.1. Classification (GTDB taxonomy): domain Bacteria; phylum Pseudomonadota; class Gammaproteobacteria; order Burkholderiales; family Burkholderiaceae_C; genus Sphaerotilus; species Sphaerotilus ochraceus. Next base: position 22,968 of record NZ_JBFPHB010000016.1, on the reverse strand, counting down.
ATGTTCTCGTCTTGGATGCCAAAGGCCCAGTCGGCCACCATGTAGCGCGGGTTGGCGATCGGCGTGTACGGGAAGGCCTGACCGATGATGGCGCAAGGCACGCCGTTGATCTCGCGGATCACATAGGGCTTGAAAACCGGGTCGCCAAAGTCGTTGGTCTTGACGTTTTGCGCCACGAAATCGACCTTGCCGGCGAAGTCTTTCTCAATGATTTCCTTGACGCGCTCCATGCCGTAGGTGAATTCCCAGTGGCCGGTCATCACGTCCACACCCAGCAGCTTGCAGGCATCGACCATGTCTTGGGCGTTGGTCCACAGCGACGTGGCCGAACCTTGCCACGTGTCCCCACCGTCGAGCAGCAGCGCGCCGGGACGGCTGGCCTTGAGCTGCTTGACCAAGGTGGCCAGATGGGCAAAACCGCCCACCTTGCCGTAACGGCGCGAGGCCTTCTCGAAGTCGAGATAGGTAAAACCATGCGCCAGCGCCGTGCCGGGACGCACACCCAGCTTCTTGAGCAGGTTCTCACCCACCAAGTGCGGCAGCTGGCCTTTCTGGCCGCCCAAGCCCAGATTGAGGCTGGGCTCGCGGAAGTAGATCGGCTTCAACTGCGCGTGGCAGTCGGTCATGTGCAAGAAACTGACGTTGCCGAAAGTCGGCACGTCATAGAGGCCCTTTTGCGCCGTGGCCGCGTCGGCATCAGCGTGACGGCCCAGCGCCATGCCGGCCACCGAAGCAGCGCCCAGCACTTGCATGAATTCGCGTTTGGAAAGACTCATCAGAAAAACTCCGGGCCGGGTTTATTGGTTCACAGGTGACTTGGGATCCAGCAGCAGCGCCATCAGGTCGCGAATCTGGCCTTCGTCAAGGATGTGGTTGTGGCCGAAACGCGGCATGTTCGAGCAGGCGTTGGAAGCCCGGGCGTTCCACAGCTTGCCCCAGGTGTACTCGACCATCGCACGGGCATCAGCGCTGGCGGGGTCGGTCACGCCGCGCAACTTGCCGTAGTTGTAAAGGCTCGGCCCGATGGTGCCGAAAGAGATTTCAGCCTTGGTGATCTGGTGGCAGTTGTAGCAATTGCCGCCGTTGGCCTTGGTATCGGTGCTGTTGTCGGTCCACGTCATACCGCGACCGTTTTGGGCCAGCTCCTCGCCTTTTTTCCAGTCACCCAGAAACTTGCCATCCGAAGGCATGCGGATCGTGGCCAGGTTGGCTTGCTCGATCTTTTTCGCCTCCGCCTCAGGCAACGGGGCCCCCAGCGCCTTGGAGCAGACCTCGTTGCTGGCGTCTTGCTGCAAGCGGTCCACCTTGGCGATGCCTTCATCGCGGAAGTCGGCCTTCATCATGGCGGTGACTTGCTGATCCAGCGTCGGGCCGGTGGCGCAACCCAGCACACCGAGCACCAGCGCAGCCGCCACAGCCACCACCGTGCGTTGAACAAAGATCTTTTTCATGCGTGTTCTTCCTGAAAAGGGTCAGCTTGGGAATCAGCAGCGATCAACGCTTGATGGTCGGCACGGCCGAAACCGCACCCTTGGCGTTGACGCCCATGTAGACGCTGAGCGCCACGGTCACGTCCGAGCCAAAGCCGGGGTACGGGAAACGCTGCTGACGGAAACAGTCGTTCAAACGCAACTGCATGCCCCACATCTGCCCATTGCTGACGCGGTAGGCCGGCCAAGCGGCAAAACCCACGCCGTCGCCCGGGTTCTTGGTGAGGTTGGGCAGTTCCTGCAAGCGGATGCGCTTGCCCTCATCACCGTGGCAGGTGGCGCATGAGAAATCATGCGAACCACCCCGGTAGAAAAAGGCCCGCTGACCCATGGCGTACATCTGCTTTTCTTGGGCGTGTTCCTGCGGCAAGTTGAAACGCAGATCGCGCGATTCAGCCGCAATGAAGGTCGCCAGCGCGGTCAAATTAGCCTGTTCACCTTGGCCAAAAGGGGTTTTAGCGATCTCAGCGCCGTTAAACCCCTGCAAGGTTTCCATGCAGCTGACCAACCGGGTTTCCAGATCTTGGACCCGGCCGGTGTCCTTGAAATAGCGCGGCAGCTCAACAAAGGCCCCCTTGATCACGCCCGGGCCCTTGCCCAGATCGCACTGTTCAAGGGACGCATTTTTCGGCCCCCGCTTTTGCTTCCAGAGGTCTTCGCCCTTGGCTTCGAACAGCTCGGACGGGTTGCCGTCGGCGAGCATGGCGCGGTATTCAGCGATGCTGTCGCCGGCCGATTTCGTTTGAGCCTGCACAGCGCCCGTCACAAGCAGACCGGCCATGCTGGCCAGCCCAGCGGCTTGAAGGAGTCGTTTCATGGTCATCCCAGAAGATGCAAAAAAGAACGGCGACGGACGCTTTCGCTTCCGCCGCCGTGGAGCCGGAGCTGGCGACGACGATCAGCTGACCGTCGCTTCGTCGCTGCGCTTCTCGCCCTTGTTGTCGGTCCAGTTCACGCCAACCTTGTCGCCGGCCTTGGCGCCCTTGATCGTGAATTGCAGGAACGGATTCTTCGACACCGAGGGGCCCCATTGCGCCGTCATGACGACCTTGCCGTTAAGCGTTGCCGTCACGTCTTGGATGTGCCAAGCGGGGATCAGCTTGCCGGCTGGGTCCTTGCGCAAGCCGCTTTCCATTTCATGACTCATCAGAACACGCACGGTGGTTTTGTCACCAGCGGCCTGGGCGCGAATGCGCATCGGATCTGCCATCTTGATTCTCCTAAAGCTTGAAAACTGTGCTGAACGGTACGGAAGATGCAAAAAGGTGGATCAACCGCCGCAACCGCCGAGGGTGACCTTGACTTCCTTTTGGGCGTACAGCACACGACCGTCAGCCATCATGGCCACGGCGAAGACGTTGGACGACTGGCCCATCTTGACGCGGGTGTTGAAGCTCGCCTCAATCGCATCGGTCACGTCGAAAATGGCCGAGAGAGCGCTGGGATTTTTCTCAACCAGCACCAACATGCGCTTGCAGCCCGGCAAGGTGGTCGAGCAACCGACGGGCACCACGGCACCGTTTTCGGCGATGTCCGGACCTTGCAAGGTCACGTCACCACTCAGCACCGGGGCGGCACCGCCCAAGGCCTTGAGCACATCGGCCAAGGATTTGGCCTCGAAAGCAGCCGCAGCGTAGGCGGCTTGAGCGGCTTGGGGCAACAGGCCAAGACCGGCCAACAAGCCGGCGACGGTGGCGCTGTGCGCAAGCATGGTGCGACGAGTCTGCATTGAATGAACTCCTTCAGTCCTGAATGATGTGATTGATCTTCGATCCAACCGGGAGGGGCACACGATAGGTCAGTTACCCCGATGGTTCATCTACCCGAACAGGGATGGCACCGCCCCAGCGGGATAGCCCGACTGGGTAGCCACCTCAAAGCACGGTTTTATTTACGAGCGCCGTCCAGCAACCATTGGGCAATATCACGGGCCTCCGCATCCGGCAAGGTCTGGGGCGGCATTTCCACCGCACCCCACACCCCGGCACTACCCGCCTTCATCTTACCCACCAGATAAGCCAACCCGTCTGCGCGAGCGGCATACTTCTTGGCCACATCGCGATAGGCAGGACCGACCACTTTGCTGTCCACAGCATGGCAAGCCACGCAGCCGTTTTTCTGAATCAACTGGATCGCAGCAGCATCGGCTGGACGGGTGACTGCCCCGACCACCGCCCCACCCACTGCCGGTTTGGTACCAGAGGGCTTGGTGGTATCAGCGCCGTGTTGCGCACCGACCATGCGGTTTTGCTCGGCCAGATTACCGTGATTGTTGCGAGCAAACTCCGGCAGGAACGAGCCAACCTTGGGTTCAGCGACGCAATCCTTCATGCAAGCCACGGCCTGTACATCGGGTTTACCCGCTGTCTTCATGCTCTTGCCTGGCCACATACCGTGATCCAACGTCATGCCGTTGCGGTTGGGCATGCGCGCTTGGGCTTCGGCCATGGTCTTGTCTGACAACACGAAGTTGTCAGGCACGATCCCGCCCATGTTGAGCAGATACGCCAAAACCGCATACACCTCGTCGGGCGAGAGCGACTTGGGGGCGGTCCAAGGCATGGCACGCTGGATGTAATCGAACAACGTCGAGACGGTCGAAACCTTCATCAAGGTGGTGCGCCCCGGGAACGACGGGTCCATCAACTTGGCAACATGGCCTGTCTTGATGTCTTCGGCCGTGGTGCCACCCACCAAGGGGCTGAAGACCTCGTTCGACTCGCCAAAGATGCCGTGGCATTGGGCGCACTTGCCTTCCCAAACGTCTTGGCCGCGCGACACGCTGCCCGACCCCTTCGGCAAGCCCTTGAAGTCAGGGCGGACGTCGATGTCCCACGCGGCGATTTCTTTGGGTGTCGCCGGACGACCCACGCCCGGATAAGACCCCGCCGGGGTTGGAGCTTGAGCACCCGCCGCGCTGGCCACCAGAGCCAGGGTCAACAGCGCCGAACGGCGCAGAGCCTTAGGAAAGCTGAACATTCTTCACCTCGCCGCTCTCCTGGACCAGCCAAGATTGAATCGCGTTGTTGTGGTAAATCGAGCGCGTGCCGCGCACGGCACGCAACTGCTTGTAGTTGGGCTGCACATAGCCGGTTTCGTCGGTCGCACGACTCTGGATGATCGCGGCCTTGCCGTCCCACACCCAGTCGATGTTGAAGCGCGTCAACGCCTTGCTGTGCGCCGGACCTTCGATGCGAGCGGTGCGCCAGTTGCGCCCCCCATCGGTCGAAACATCGACCTTGGTGACCTTGCCACGCCCCGACCAAGCCAAACCGGAGATGTTGTAGAAGCCCTTGTCCAGCAGCACTTGGCCGCCTGACGGCGTGGTGACCACGCTCTTGCACTCTTGGAGATTGGTGTACTGGCGATGCTGACCATTGGGCTGCAAGTCCATGTAGTGGACCGCTTCGTCTTTGGCCCCGTAAGGCGCGTCACCCACTTCGATGCGGCGCAGGTACTTGACCCAGCTGACCCCTTGAATGCCCGGCACCACCAGACGCAACGGGTAGCCCTGCTCGGGACGCAGCATTTCGCCGTTTTGGCCGTAGGCCACGAAGACTTCGCCCGACTCGACCAATTCCATCGGGATCGTGCGGGTCATCGACGAGCCATCGGCCCCCTCACCCAAGACGTAGCGCGCTTTTTTGTAATCGACACCACACATGTCGAACAAGATCTTCAGCGGCACGCCGGTGAACTCACTGCAACTGACCATGCCGTGGGTGTATTGCACCGTCGGCACCGCCACATTGCCCCACTCGACGGCGGTATTGGCGCCGCACTCGATGAAGTGGAAACGCGACACGGCCGGCAAACGCATGATCTCGTCCATCGTGAAGACCTTGGGGGACTTCATGAGTGCCGGATCCGAGCCGTTCAGCATCAAGCGATGCTTGCTGGGATCGATGTCCCACCAGCCTTGGTGATGCCGCTCAAAGTGCAGCCCACTGGGCGTCACCATGCCAAACAACGATTGCAACGGCGCAAACGACACCGAAGCTTGGGCCGTTTGCGTCAAGCCTGGGCTTTGGCGGCGCTGCACGTTGGCTTCAAACTGCGAGGGTTTGCCGTAGCCTTCCATGGCCACCGGACGGCCCAAATTGGTGCTGTGCTCAGGCAGTGTCAGGATGTTGGGATCCCCACCTTCCACGGGCACGGGGTTGGACTGCGCCAAGGCACTGCCCCCCGCGACGGCACCCGCTCCGGCAGCCGCCGTGGCAAAAGCGTGACGGATGAAATCCCGTCGGCCCTGCTTGGCTTCGGCCAAGACAGTGCGAACACCATCCTGATCGAGAAAGTTCTCCGGGGCCTTGATCAGCCGCCCCGATGGTTTTCCGTCAACGTGCACAAAGGTCTCCTCAGATGACGTCGTAGTCATGATTCATGGTGGGTTGCTGAGTTCGTCCTGAACGGCTTGACAAAGCAACAACACGCGGTCACTGGCAACGCGGTAATAAACTTGGGAACCCGCCCGACGGCGCGCCAAGACACCGGCCCGGTACAAGGTGGCGAGATGCTGCGAGAGGTTCGGCGGGTTCACCGCCAGCGTGTCAAGCAACTGACGAACACTCATCTCGGCATCGCCCAAGACACACACGATCCGTAAGCGTATGGGTGCAGACAGCAAACCGAACAAGTCGGCAGCCACCCTAAAAACGCGCTCGGACTCCTGCTCGCCTTGTCTGCTCATAACTATTATTATATAAGAACGTACAAATATTACCGGAAATAGGCTTCTTATGCTGAGTGAATACACGGAGGCCATGGACCTCACGAATGTGCTATGTGACGGGGCCGCTCCAGAGCGGAGGCCCCGCCCGCAACGCCAAGGGCTGAATCAATGGCCCAAAGCTGCGCGGATTTCCGAGAACGTGGATGCGATCTCGGCCGCACCGATCGAATGGCCCAACTGACGCTCAATCTGCGTTTGGGAAACCACCCCGCGAATGCGAGCGGCTGATTGCGGCGTGGCTTTCTGAACCACCAACAGGTGATGACGCCCCAAGTGCTTAAGCGTCGCGATCACCTTGCTGACTTTGCTATGGCTCAGGTCGTCGTAATCAATGACGTCGAGCTCCGAGAGGGGCGACATCACATCGGAGACGACCAACTCATCGAACAGAACCTCCCGACGACCCGCCGCACGCATGGGACGATCACCTTCCAAATCGGTGGACGTGATGAGACCTTCAACACAAGGCATGTTTTCGACCACGAAGAGCAGTCGCACCCCTTGGTAGATCATCATCTGTTTGGCCTGAACCAGCGACGTACCCGGCTGGATCGTCGCGGCTTTCACCTTGGTCAAATCGGTCATCACCTCTGTACCCGGCGAATCCAACGTCACCACGGCACTCAGCAGCGGCTGGGCTTGGGCAATGCAAGTGCCATCAGGAAACTTGAAAGTGGCAAAGGTCGAGTGGTTCATGAATCAGTCTCCGCTTGAGTCAAGGCATCAGCGTCCGCACAACGCTGCGTCAGACTAGCTTACAACTGGATGACACGCTCGGCTATCCGAGTTTCAACGTGCAAGAGCTGTGAAAAGCTTGGCTTAAGTCAACTGCGCACGACGCCATCGAGCCACCTCTGGACCAATCGCGTCCAGTCGGTTCAAGAGCAACACACCTTCGCCCACCCGGCGCTGCACCGACATTGCGGCCGTCGTGCCGGCCCAAATTTCAACGTTGGGAGGCAAGGCTGCGCGCAAGTCGTTCAAGGCTTCAACCCATTGATGGGGACTGACCGCAGCGCTAAAACTCAGGGCAACGATATCGGCACGATGGGCCTTGGCGGCCAAGGTCATGTCGCTCAGCGGTGTTTGCGTCCCCAGATTCATGCACAAGCATCCCTCCACGCTGAACAAGGCTTCAGCCATCAACAACGCCAGACCGTGCGCTTCGAAGGGGAAGGTCACCAAAAGCACCCTGGGCCGAGGCTCGTCTTTCAACTCCGGATGCATCGCCAGGGAGGAACGCAGCACGGTTTCAAGCGCTTGGCTGCAAACATGCTCTTCAAAAACCGCCACTTGACCGCGCGACCACGCTTCACCCACATCCACCAGCAAGGGCACAGCGATGTCCTTGATAAAAGCCCCCACACCGCGTCGCAGCAACGCTTGCCCCAAGGTTCGCCGCAAAGCTTGCACATCGTGACTGAGCAGCAACGCCAGCAGATGCTCCAACTCTTGGCGACGCCGTAGCCCCTCTTCGGTCCGAGGTAGCGAGTCAGGCGTGGCCACGATGTCCATCGCCAACAACTCAGCCAAGCCCATGCCCACGATGCGCCCGGGGCGGTACCCCATGTCCATAAGCCGCTTGATGTGCCGCAATCGCTCGACCTGCTCGGCCGGATAGAGACGCTCGCCGTTGGTATCCCGCAACGGCTGCGGGAAGCCATAACGTCGCTCCCAGACACGCAAGGTGTCCTTGCTGATGCGGGTATCGCGCTCAACAGCGGCGATGGTGAGCACCGGACGAGCAACAACGGTGGGCTCAGAGGAGAGATCGGCAGCACTCATTGCATAGCCCTTAACTGGTTGTGTTGATTGTATGTCTTGGACAAAACGCCTTAAACTTGGGGCAAACACCTTTTTGTCCCAGACACATGATGATCAAACGTATCGCCGTGATTGGCTCTGGTATCGCTGGTTTATCCGCAGCATGGCACCTGAGCCAAGCCGGTCAAGACGGCTTGGTGACCCTTTTTGAAGCGGAAAGCCACTTCGGCGGCCATGCCCACACGGTCGATGTCACCTTACCGGACGATCAAGGTACACCGGTTCGACAAGGGGTAGACACCGGCTTTCTGGTTTTCAACCACCGCACCTACCCGCTGCTACGCCAGTTGTTCGTCGATCTGGAGGTGGCCACCGCGCCTGCCGAGATGTCGTTCTCGGTGCAAAGTCGCAGCCCCCATCGCCCGGCGCTGGAGTGGAGCGGCAACAACCTCGACAGCGTCTTTGCCCAGCGCCGCAATCTGCTGCGCCCAAAGTTCTGGGGCATGCTGGCCGACATCCTGCGCTTCAACCGCCTCACCACCCGCTTGGCGCAACAGGCCGAACAGGCACAACAGGGTGAGGCGCTCGACTTGGATGTGTCGGTGGGCGCGTTCCTCGACCAACACCGTTTCTCAACCGCCTTCAGAAACGACTACCTGCTGCCGATGGTCGCTTGCATCTGGTCTTGCCCGACCGAACAGATGCTGGCGTTTCCCATCGCCACCTTGATTCGCTTTTGCCACAACCATGGCCTGCTGCAAGTCACCCACCGCCCCCAGTGGTACACGGTGCGCGGCGGCTCGCGGCAATACGTGCAGCGCATGCTGAAAGGCATCCATCAAACCCGGGCCAACACGCCCATCCGCCAGATCGTTCGCCACGGCACCGGCTCAGGTATCACCGTGATCACCGCCGCAGGGCACAGCGAACACTTTGACGCCGTGGTGTTGGCCTGTCACAGCGATCAGGCCTTGCAGATGCTGGGCGATCAAGCCAGTGCGCAAGAACGCGCGGTGCTGGGTGCGGTGCGTTACCAACGCAACCACGCCGTGCTGCACACCGACACCGCCTTGCTGCCCGAGCGCCGCAACGTCTGGGCGGCGTGGAACTACGAGCACAGCCCGACCCCGGGGAGCAGCGCCGCGCCTCAGGTTTGCCTGCACTACCTCATCAACCGCCTGCAACCCCTGCCCTTCGCCCAGCCGGTGATCGTCTCGCTCAACCCGGTGCGCGAGCCAGCAGCATCGACGGTGCTGGCCCGTTTCGACTACGCCCACCCGGTGTTTGATCGCGCCGCCATCCATGCCCAAGCGCAAGTGGCCCACCTGCAAGGCCAACACGCCACTTGGTTTTGCGGGGCTTGGACGGGCTACGGTTTCCATGAAGACGGCTTGCGCTCAGGGCGCGACGCCGCCGAGCATCTTTTGCGTCCGGCTCAGGCCACGCAGGGCTGAACCGCCATGGCGCACCCTCTCCCCACCACCGGCACCGCGCCAGCGCCAGCCCATCACGCCCATCACGCTCTGATCGGCGTGGGCCAGATCCGCCACACCCGGCTGCGGCCCGCCAAGCACGCCTTTGCCTATGCGGGCTGGTTCCTGCTCTTGCCCATGCGCAGCCTCAGCTTGGCGCAGCGGGCCGCGCTGCCCTTCAAAGAGCGCGATCACGGCGTGGGGGGCCCCGATGCGCTGGCGTGGGTCGAGCACTTGCTGGCTCAAGAAGGCGTGGCAGACGCTGACGGCGAGATCTGGCTGCAAACCTTTCCGCACCTGTTCGGCTACGCCTTCAAGCCGGTGAGTTTTTGGTTTGCCCATCGCCAAGACGGCTCGCTGGCGGCCATCGTCGCCGAGGTCAACAACACCTTTGGCGAGCGGCACTGCTACGTGCTGCACCCACCCGACCCGCGCAACTTGCGCTGGGGCCAAACTTTGAGCGCCGACAAGGTGTTTGCGGTCTCGCCCTTTTGCCGCACCGCCGGCCAGTACCGCTTTCGCTTTTTGCGCACCCCGAGCCACATGGTGGCGCGCATCGACCTCATGGATGAAGACGGTGCGCTGCTGCAAACCAGCCTCAGCGGCGCGCTCGAACCCCTGACGCGCCGCAGCCTGCGCGCCCGCTTTTGGCGACAACCCGGCTTTGCCTTGGGCGTGACGCTGCGCATTCACTGGCAGGCCTTGCGGCTCTGGCTGAAACGCGTACCGCTGCATCTCGCCCGCTCGTCGTCAACCTCACCCCCCTTACCGCCCACCTTACCGCCCCACCGGAGCCCTTGACCATGCACGACACCGCCTCAAGCACCCTGTCGCCCATGCCCAGCACCACACCTTTGAGCCTGACGCTACCGCCCAGCGCCCGGGCCGTGCTCGGCCTGCTGGAGCGGCTGGCCCACGGCTCACTGGAACTGCGCTTGCCGGATGGCAGCTTGCGCCGCTATGGCCCAGGCGGCCGCAGCGATGCGCCACACGCCGTGATGCACTGGCCCAACTGGAACGTCTGCGCGGCCGTACTGCGCTCGGGCGACATCGGTCTGGCTGAGAGCTACATCGCTGGGGATTGGCACAGCCCCGACGTTTCAGCCTTGCTGCGCTTGTTGATCGCCAACCGAGATGCCTTGGAGAAGACGGTCTACGGCTCGTGGTGGGGCGCGCTGGCCTACCGCCTGCGCCACGCCTTCAACCGCAACAGCCGCAGCGGCAGCCGGCGCAACATCCACGCCCACTACGACTTGGGCAATGCCTTTTACCGGCTCTGGCTCGACGAAGGCATGAGCTACTCCAGCGCGTGGTTCGACGGCCGCCCTGAGCAGTCGCTGGCGGACGCCCAGCACGCCAAGATGAACCGCGCGCTGCGCGAAGTGCGCCTCAAAACCGGCGACCGCTTGCTCGAAATCGGCTGCGGCTGGGGTGGGCTGGCCCAGACCGCCGCTTGGGGCTTCGGCGCCCACGTCACCGGCGTGACGCTCTCGACCGAACAACTCGCTTGGGCGCAAGAACGCATCCAAGGCAGTGGTCTGCGTGAACGGGTCGATCTGCGCTTGCAGGATTACCGCGATCTGGATGAACCCCCTTTTGACGCCGTGGTGTCGATCGAAATGTTCGAGGCCGTGGGCCGGCGCTACTGGCCCGACTACTTCGCTGCGGTCGCGCGGCTGCTCAAGCCCGGCGGACGGGCCTGCATCCAGAGCATCACCATCCGTGACGATCTCTTCGAGCGCTACGCCCGCTCGACCGATTTCATCCAGCAATACATCTTCCCCGGCGGCATGCTGCCCAGCGTGAGCGAGTTCCACCGCGCCGCCAGCCAAGCCGGCTTGGTGGTGAAAAATCAGCTCAGCTTCGGCCCCGACTACGCCGAAACCTTGCGGCGCTGGCGCGAACGCTTCCACGCCGAAGCGCCAAGGATGCCGGCGCTGGGCTTTGACAGCCGCTTCATGCGCACGTGGAGCTTTTACCTGCACTACTGCGAAGCCGCCTTCGACACCGGCAACACCGACGTCGTGCAGTTCACCCTGGAAAAGCCATGAAAGCCCTGCGCCCCACCCTCCTTGCTGGGCTTACGGCCCTTGCGGCGTTGGGCAGCACCGTGCTGAGCGGCTGCGCCGGCTCGCAGGTGCAGGACTACACCGCCGAGCGTCCGCTGCTTGATCTGCGCCAGTACTTCAACGGCGACTTGGTGGCGCACGGCATGTTCACCGACCGCTTCGGCACCATCCGGCGGCGCTTTACGGTGCAGATGAAGGCGCACTGGCAAGGCGATAGCGGTGTGCTGGAAGAAGACTTTCTCTATAGCGACGGCGAAAAAGAGCGGCGCGTCTGGACCTTGCAACGCAAGGCGGATGGCGGCTACGTGGGCCGAGCCGCCGATGTGGTGGGCGAGGCCGAAGGCCGCGCGGCGGGCCCGGTGCTGCGCTGGCAATACACCCTGAGCCTGCCCGTGGGCGGCAGTCACTACCAAGTCGCTTTCGATGACTGGATGGTGTTGATGGATGAGCACACCTTGCTCAACCGCGCCACCATGAGCAAGTGGGGCGTGCGCTTGGGCGAGGTCACCCTCGCTTTCCACAAACCCTGAGCCCCCTTGACCCCATGAGCGACAACCCCCCACTGCGCGATTGGCACGGACGCGTGGTCTGGATCATCGGTGCTTCCAGCGGCATCGGTCGGGCCACCGCCTTGGCTTTGGCCCAAGCGGGGGCGCAGGTGGTGATCTCGGCGCGCCGACCGGCAGCCCTCCAAGCGGTGGCAGCGGAAGCCTCGGCCCGGCAGCACCCCGATGCGATCACGGCCTTGCCCTTGGACGTCAGCGAACCCGCCACGATTGACGCTGCCCTCCAGCGCCTGCGCGCCCTGCACCCACAGCTTGATCTGGTGCTCTACTGCGCCGGCCACTACCGGCCGGTGCCCGCCACGGCCTTCGATCTGGCGCAGATGCTCCAGCACCAAACCATCAACTACGTGGGCGCGTTGCATGTGCTGGACGGCGTGCTGCCGCTGCTGCGCGCTCAGGGCCACGGCCACATCAGTCTGGTGTCGAGCGTGGCGGGCTGGCGGGGCCTGCCCAAAGCGCTGGCCTATGGTCCGACCAAAGCGGCCTTGAGCCATATGGCCCAGATCCTGCACTTGGAGCTGGCACCGCTTGGCTTGGGCGTGTCGGTGATCCATCCCGGCTTTGTGGCCACGCCGCTGACGGCGCACAACGACTTCCCCATGCCGGCGCTGCGCTCGCCCGAGCAAGCGGCTCAAGCAATCCTCCAAGGCTGGGCCAAGGGCCGCTTCGACATCCACTTTCCGCGCCGCTTTACCTGGGTGCTCAAAACGGTGACGATCTTGGGGCTGCTGCATCACCGCCTTTGCCAAGCGCTGCTGCGCCGCATCACCCGCGAAAGCTCGCCATGATCTCGACCCCGCTGCAAACCCTGATCGAGCACTTCGAGCAACTCGGCCCCGAGCGCTTGGATGCGCTGGCGGCGCTCTACAGCCAAGACTGCTCTTTCCGCGACCCCTTCAACCACCTGCACGGTCGCGCGAGTGTGCGTGCGGTCTTTGCCGACATGTACGCCACGCTCGACGTGCCGCGCTTTGTCGTGCTCGACGCCTTCGAGACCATGGAGCCCGAGCATCGCGCCTTCCTGAGCTGGGACTGCCACTTCCGCCACCCGCGCTTGGGCGAACACAGCATCCACGGCAGCACCTTGCTGCACTTCGACGCCCACGGCTTGGTGAGCCGCCACCGCGACTACTGGGACGCCGCCGAGTCGATCTACGAACACATCCCCTTGCTCGGGGGCGTGCTGCGCTGGATCAAGCGCCGGATCGCGACACATCAGCCCTGAAAAACCGGAGCGCTGACCCTATCATTCGCGGCCTATGAAGCCGCGCCCGCTCCGCCCGTCCTCACCCCCCTTTGCTGCCGCCCTGCGTCCATGGCTGCGCGTGGGGGGCTCGCTCACGGCGCATTTGGGGGCGGCGTATGGGCCGGTGACGGTGCGCCGCCGCCATCAAGGTCACGGCTGGGCGGCGGCGGCAGAAGCCGTGGATCTGGGCTTGCATCGCCCAGCGTCGCGAGCGGTTCATGTGCGCGAAGTGCTGCTTTTTGCCGGGGACCAAGCGCGGGTGTTTGCACGCACCGTGTTGAGTCCCGGGGCGTCACGCACGGTGTGGCGCGCCATTCGGGGGCTGGGGAGCCGGCCCTTGGCGGATTTGCTTTTCCAGCAACCGCACCGGGTGCGGCGCTCCACCTTGAGTGCCGTCTATCACGGCCCTGCCGAGCCCTTCACCCGCCATGTCGCACGCGAATGGCGCGCCGCCAGCGGCACGACCCTGCCCGGCCGAGGCCTGTGGGCGCGGGCCTCGGTGTTTGAGCGGCGCGGCTACCGGCTGCGGGTGATGGAATGCTTCCCGGCCCGATCAAGCGTGGGGCAAGTTGGCCGAAGGTTCCGATGACGCGTGCGGCGAAGCCAGCGGGTTGAAGTGTTCGACCGCTGGTGGCTGAGCGAAGAACGGGCCAACGATGGCGCGCCAATCGGCAAAAGCCGGGGACTGGCGGAAATCCACGGTGTGGTTTTCCAGCGTGGTCCACCAGATCAGCAACACGTAGCGGTTTGCGCTTTCGATACCGCGCTGCAACTGGTAATGACGGTAGCCCTTGGCGTGGGCAATCACCGTCTGGACGCCGTGATGCACGGCCGATTCAAAGGCCGCGTGCTGGTCGGCTTTGATGTGGATATCAACAACTTCGAGGATCACAACCGCTCCTTATAGGCATGAAGAACGTCGTAGGATGCCACGCATGAACACCTCTTCTTCAACCCATCGGCGAAACCATCGGCCTCTGGGGCGTCATCTCCCACGTTATGCGCTGCCCTGGGTCTTGATGCTGGGCCTTGGCGGCTGCGCGCAGTTCATCGGCCATCCTGATCAAGCCGTCCCCATCCGCAGCAGCCCAGAAAACGCCACCGTGGTGATCCGCGATGGTCAAGGCCAGCGGGTTTTCAAAGGCACCACGCCCACCATCGTCAGCTTGCCCAAGAGCAATGGCAGCTACTTTGGCGGCCAGAGCTATGACGTTGAGATCAGCCTGCCCGGCTACATCAGCCGCCGTGTCAGGCTCCGAGCCGACGTGTCCTTGGGGGCCATCTTTGGCAATGTGTTCCTGGCACCGATCGGGTTGGTCGGGCTGTTGCTGGTCGATCCGTGGAACGGCAACATGTACAACCTCAACCCCAGCGCGGTCAGTGTGAATCTGCCCGTCCCGCCACAACCCGACCCCGCCGACGCGGACGACGAGCCCATCTTGGTCAAGCCCTAAGCCGAAGCAGCGACAATCGCCGGTTTTGCACCGCCGCCTTGCGTGAGTTGCTGCCATGTCCGACCTGTCCACTGAAATTCGCCGTCGTCGCACCTTTGCGATCATTTCCCACCCCGATGCGGGCAAGACCACGCTGACGGAAAAACTGCTGCTGTTCTCGGGCGCGATTCAGATCGCCGGCTCGGTCAAAGCACGCAAAGCCACGCGCCATGCGACCTCCGACTGGATGGAGATCGAAAAGCAGCGCGGCATCTCGGTGGCATCGAGCGTGATGCAGATGGAATATGGCGACTGCGTCATCAACCTGCTCGACACCCCCGGCCACCAAGACTTCTCCGAAGACACCTACCGCGTGCTCACCGCCGTGGACGCCGCCTTGATGGTGGTCGATGCCGCCAACGGGGTCGAAGAGCAAACACTGCGCCTGCTCAAGGTTTGCCGAGCGCGCAACACCCCCATCCTGACCTTCGTCAACAAGATGGACCGCGAGGTCAAAGCGCCGTTGGAGTTGCTTGACGAGATCGAGCAAACCTTGGGCATGAGCTTGGTGCCGCTGACGTGGCCGGTGGGCATGGGCAAGACATTTCGGGGCGTGATGGACATCCAGCACGACCGCATGCGCGTCTTCAAGGCCGGGGCCGACAAGATGGAAAACGCGGGCGACGAGGTGGTCGATGGACTCGACAACCCGGTGCTGGCCGAGCGCTACGGCCTCGACTTCCAAAACGCCGCCGATGAGCTCGAACTGCTGCGCGAAGCCACCCCAGCGCTGGACCGCGAAGCCTTCTTGGCCGGCGAGCAGTCGCCGCTGTTCTTCGGCTCGGCAGTGAACAACTTTGGCGTGCAAGAAATCCTCGACGCCTTGGTCGCCCTGGCCCCGCCGCCCAGCGAGCGCGAAGCCCAAGAACGCGTGGTCGAGCCGACCGAAGAGAAGTTCTCTGGCGTGGTCTTCAAGGTCCAAGCCAACATGGACCCGGCGCACCGCGACCGCATCGCCTTTGTGCGGGTCTACTCGGGCCGTTTCCAGCGCGGCATGCGCCTCAAAGTGACGCGCAACAACAAGGAAATCCGCCCGCAAACGGTGGTGAGCTTCCTCTCACAACGCCGCGAGCTGGTCGATGAAGCGGTGGCCGGCGACATCATCGGTATCCCGAACCACGGCACCTTGCAGCTCGGCGACACCCTGACCGAAGGCGAGATGCTGCATTACACCGGGCTGCCCTTCTTCGCGCCGGAAAGCTTCCGCACCGTTGAAATCAAAGACCCGCTGCGCTCCAAGCAATTGCGCCAAGGTCTGCAACAGCTCGGCGAAGAAGGCGCGATCCAAGTCTTCAACCCCGTGGCCGGCGGCTCACTGATGCTGGGGGCCATCGGTCAGCTGCAATTTGAAGTGGTGCTGCACCGCCTGAAAGGCGAATACGGCGTCGATGCCCGCCTCGACCCCTGCCGCTTCACCATCGCCCGCTGGATCACCTGCCCCGACGAAGCCAAGCTCAAACGCTTCATCGACAGCGAGCCCATGCGCATCGCCTACGACGTGGTCGGCGCCCCCGCCTTCTTGGTCCAATACAGCTCCGACCTGCGCGTCACCCAAGAACGCGTGCCCGACATCCAGTTCCACTCCATGCGCGAACACTCCGGCCGCGTCTTCAACGCCGCACCGTCGCTGTAAAGCCCTACCCACCACCCGCCGACTTTCACCGTTCGCCCTGAGCTTGTCGAAGCGCCTCACCGAAGGCCCACGCCATTCGATCTGAACCGTTGCCCGTTCGGGCTGAGCTTGTCGAAGCCCCGCCCGCTTGGGCACCACAGCCCTTCGACAAGCTCAGGGCGAATGGACAAAAAAGACCCGGCTGGCGGCCTCTTTTTCCCCTTTGAAAAAGGGGGCCGGGGGGATTCAAAGACGTGCGAATGGCGTCCTGCTGAGCGGTTCGAATCTGGGCCCGCGCCGAAGAAAGGTGCAACAAGGCCGTTTATCGATGTGCAGTCTGTTCTCTGTGCCGGTGTTGAACACCATCGCACCGATTTGATCGATGATTGAATTCGTCTTGAGGGTTGAACTCAAGTTGACTTATGGGGAAGTCCTTGTAGAAGGGTTAGCCATCACTGCGCGCGCTCTCAAGAGGTGTACTACTTTATTGACCACACTGTGTCGTACGCGTACTCGGCTAACTCTTGCGTGCGCCTCTCAACTTCTTGGGCCGTCCATGTAGCGGCAGCAGTCACAAACGAGTCAAGCGCATAGCCGCCATCAGTCAAGAGTGTCTTCTTTTCCACGAATGATTTGGAGCCTAATTTCTCGCTGTTGAACTTGACTGGTACCAAGAGTAGATTGCCAATGTAATGCGTCCAGTCATTATGATTTGCCTGCGGTGAAAGATGCTCGATCGAATTTGAATTCTTATCGATGTCGACCGCAGGGTTGCGTGAGCGGTCAATCTTCCACAGAGTATATCTAATGACGTTTCGCTGTCGAGCATTTAGATAGCTTAACTTCTTAAACTTGCTGACGAATACATCTCTAGCAGGAACCTTGTCCTTGACCTTTTTCTTGAAGTCCGTGATGCATATCCCGAGGGCGTTTGAGTCGGCTGCGTTTGCGAACTCACGGGCGTGTGCTGCGTACATGCGACTTACGCCACCTGACGAGGGGAATGCACAGATGGTTGTGTAGGTGTAGTGGTATTTCTCAACGAGACTAAATATTTCGCGTACTTGTCCATCTTTCAGCTTGTGGGCGTGATAGAGGCGCAACACCGACAAGAGAAGCGGATTTGCAATCTCAATATTTAATGTATTTGAAATGCAAAACAGCGAATATTGGATGTCCGCCGTTGATTTATTCCATATATTCAGCACATCTGGTTCAGAAATTCCTCGATATAGCTTGCTGTCAGTGCGAAGTTCGTCAAAAATGTCTTTGACGTTCTGCGCGTTGACACTATCGCGAATGGCACGAAAGAGTTGCTTCTCTGTCGTGAAGGGGTATTTCGACAGCCAATAGTGGTGCAGGAACGTTCTAAGCTGAATCGGCCGCTGAGCCTCTTCCAATTCAGTCTGCATTTCGAGCCAATGATCCATTGGTCTATCAATGGCCTTCCCCTTTGCGGGAAGTAGACGCAGGAAGTGATTCTTTGCCAGATCAGCGGCTGTCAAATCTTTGCCGCGGGTGTTCAGCGTTTCGAAGATCGTATATGCATCATCCTGATTATCGAGCGTAATTGAGATGACTTTCAGTGCGAGAATCTTGTTGCGAATTTGATCTAACCACTTTTTTGTCTCATTCTTTGCCTTTGTCGCGTGAAGTTTTGCAATGCTAGTCACACCCTCCTTGATGAAGGCCGATATGGTTTGGTACGCAATTCTTATCGCACGTTCTTCATCGCCTGCATCAATATCCTCGTCTTCCTTCTGAAAACTTTGAATTTTTGCCTGAAGATACGGATAGGAGGTCTCAGCGCGAAGAACGAACTGAGCTTGGTCATTCAAGTCTCTTGTTTCGATGAGTCGATGAACTCCCTTTGCTGCCGCAATGTGCCCAAGTTCGAAATACTTGTCTCGAATAGCGCATAGGGTAATTGTGATGGTCGTTAGCCGCTGCTGGCCGTCTACTATTCCGTACGAGGAGCTTGAAATGTTGTACGTTACAAAGGCCCCGATAAAGTAGTCCTTCTTGACGTCAGAGGTGCTGTCGTTCCAAAACTCCTCGACGTTTTCGCTACCCCAGGAGAATGGGCGTTGGAATCGCGGGATGACGTACGTGCCGGATTCAAGGATTTGTCGGACGTCGCGGTCAATGCATTGGATCTTCATGGGTAGATTCGGGTGGAGATATTTTTAATGGCTAACGTTGCGATTAAGCCGGTTGCTGAAGGCAATCCGGCTTGAATATAAAGTTAGGCTTTTGACTTATACCCTATATGCTGTTTTTATGTCTGAACAGGTCTGGGGCTGAATATTATTCCAGATGTTTATTGCGGCATTGTTATTTGCAACCCATTGAGAACAATCTACGAACCCGAGGTCATATTTTTTAAAAATCTTCTCCCATAGACCAGCGCCTTCGTAACCAGGGCAAATTTTCTCAATTTCATATTTGAGCAACATAGCTCCAGACGGCTTGCCTTCAAGTCGGCCGCAGTCATTGGCGGAAACATTTTTGATGATCATAAGATCCTTTCAGTTTAGTTGACGCGGGGAGAAGACTAACTACATTTCAACATCATCCGCCGACCCGCAGGATGCGGTCTATCGCGCTAGTGATGCTCCCTGAGGTGGCATCGTAAGAGATTAAAAGACCGCTGAAAAGCCCCACGGGGGCCAACTTTTTTGGGGCTGGTGTTGGCGCGATAGGTGGCCTAAATTTTTAGGTATGGATACCGCCGTTTGCTTGACCGAATGCGGCAGGACATTCGGCGTTTTTGAGTCAGCTGGGGTTGGGCGCACGGTGGGGGATTCGACAAGCTCAGCGCGAACGGGGGTGGCGCATGCGCGGGCGCGGCACCGCTCGCCCGCTGCGTGCGGGAGAGTGGCTAGGAGTGAGGGCCTCACGTGCCCATTGCCTGTTTTTAGGGCAATCAGCTATACTCGCGGGCTTTTCGGCTCATGTGGCCGGGTTTGGTCATGGGCTCATGCTCAAGGCGCTTCAAAAGCGTTCCGACCAAGCTGGCCAAGCCGGCCGAAATCAACGTAACTTCAAACGGGAACAAGTTACCCATGCCGACCATCAATCAACTCGTGCGCCAAGGCCGTAAGGCTGAAGTCACGAAGTCCAAATCGCCTGCTATGCAGGACTGCCCGCAACGCCGTGGCGTTTGCACCCGCGTGTACACCACGACCCCGAAGAAGCCGAACTCGGCGCTTCGTAAGGTGGCCAAGGTGCGCTTGACCAACGGTTTCGAGGTCATCTCGTACATCGGCGGTGAAGGCCACAACCTGCAAGAACACAGCGTCGTGCTCGTGCGCGGCGGCCGGGTCAAGGATTTGCCGGGTGTGCGTTACCACATCGTGCGTGGCTCGCTCGACTTGCAAGGCGTCAAGGATCGCAAGCAATCGCGTTCCAAGTACGGCGCTAAGCGTCCGAAGAAGGCCTGATAGGTCAAAAGCGGTGCTCGCTAAAAAAGCGAGTGACCGAGTAAGTGGGTGGCCCCTAAGGTGGCGCCTGCGGTTAGTCAGATCCAGTCCCAGTAAGTGCAAGACGCTGACTGCCAACTGAAGCAATCAAAGGAATCGAAATGCCTCGTCGTCGCGAAGTACCCAAACGCGAAATCCTCCCGGATCCCAAGTTCGGATCGGTGGACCTGTCCAAGTTCATGAACGTGGTGATGGAGTCCGGCAAGAAGGCCGTGGCTGAACGCATCCTCTACGGCGCGCTCGAACAAGTCGAAAAGAAGTCGGGCAAAGACCCGATGGAAATCTTCTTGACCGCCCTGAACAACGTCAAGCCGATGGTCGAAGTGAAGTCCCGCCGCGTCGGTGGCGCGAACTACCAAGTTCCCGTGGAAGTTCGCCCCATTCGCCGGATGGCTCTGGCCATGCGTTGGCTGAAGGAATCGGCCCGTAAGCGCAGCGAAAAGTCGATGGCCATGCGTTTGGCCAACGAACTGCTCGAAGCTTCCGAAGGTCGCGGCGGCGCGATGAAGAAGCGTGACGAAGTTCACCGTATGGCTGAAGCCAACAAGGCGTTCTCGCACTTCCGCTTCTAAGCCTTCTCAGCGATTCTCTCTTTCGGCTGCCTCCTTTCCGTTCCACACGAACGATCGGGGCAGCCTTCCTATTTGGAGTAACCCATGGCACGCAAGACCCCCATCGAGCGCTACCGCAATATCGGTATCTCAGCGCACATCGACGCCGGCAAGACCACCACGACCGAACGGATCCTGTTCTATACCGGCGTGAACCACAAAATCGGTGAAGTGCACGATGGTGCTGCCACCATGGACTGGATGGAACAGGAACAAGAGCGCGGCATCACGATCACGTCGGCCGCGACGACCTGCTTCTGGAAGGGCATGGACCGCTCGCTGCCGGAACACCGCATCAACATCATCGACACCCCGGGCCACGTGGACTTCACCATCGAAGTCGAACGCTCGATGCGCGTTCTTGACGGTGCTTGCATGGTCTATTGCGCCGTGGGTGGTGTGCAGCCGCAGTCGGAAACCGTTTGGCGCCAAGCCAACAAGTACAAGGTGCCGCGTCTGGCCTTTGTGAACAAGATGGACCGTACCGGCGCGAACTTCTTCAAGGTCTACGACCAGATGAAGACTCGCCTGAAGGCCAACCCCGTGCCCATCGTCATCCCCATCGGCGCCGAAGACACGTTCACCGGTGTGATCGACTTGCTGAAGATGAAGGCGATCCTTTGGGACGAAGCCTCGCAAGGCATGAAGTTCAACTACGAAGACATCCCGGCAAACCTGCTGGCTGATGCCAAGAAGTGGCGTGAAAACATGGTCGAAGCGGCCGCCGAGTCCGGCGAAGAGCTGATGAACAAGTATCTCGAAAGCGGTGAACTCACCGAAGAAGAGATCAAGCTCGGCATCCGCACCCGCACCATCGCCGCTGAAATTCAACCCATGTTCTGCGGCACCGCCTTCAAGAACAAGGGCGTGCAGCGCATGCTCGACGGCATCATCGATTTCATGCCCTCGCCGGCTGACATCCCGCCCGTCCCGGGCACCGACGATGATGACAACGCCACCGTGCGTCATCGCACCGACGAAGAAAAGTTCTCGGCGCTGGCTTTCAAGCTGATGACCGACCCGTATGTGGGTCAGCTGACCTTCGTGCGCGTCTATTCGGGCGTGCTGAAGTCGGGCGACTCGGTCTACAACCCGATCCGTGGCAAGAAAGAACGTATCGGCCGGATTTTGCAGATGCACGCCAATCAGCGTGAAGAAATCTCCGAAATTCTGGCAGGCGACATCGCTGCTTGCGTGGGCTTGAAGGACGTGACCACCGGCGAAACCCTGTGTGATCCGGACTCGATCGTCACCTTGGAAAAGATGGTGTTCCCGGAGCCGGTGATTTCGCAGGCCGTGGAGCCGAAGACCAAGGCCGACCAGGAAAAGATGGGTATCGCTCTGGGCCGTTTGGCCAAGGAAGACCCGTCCTTCCGTCTGCGTACCGACGAAGAATCGGGCCAGACCATCATCTCGGGCATGGGCGAGTTGCACCTGGAAATCATCGTCGATCGCATGAAGCGCGAATTCGGCGTGGAAGCCAACGTCGGCAAGCCGCAAGTGGCCTACCGCGAAACCATCCGTGCCAAGGTGGAAAACGTCGAAGGCAAGTTCGTGCGTCAGTCAGGCGGTAAGGGCCAATACGGTCACGTCGTGCTGACAGTCGAACCGCAAGAACCCGGCAAGGGCTTCGAGTTCGTTGACGCCATCAAGGGTGGTGTGGTGCCGCGTGAATTCATCCCTGCGGTGGAAAAGGGCCTGATCGACACGCTGCCGAACGGCGTGCTGGCCGGCTTCCCGATCGTGGACGTGAAGGTCACGCTGACTTTCGGTTCGTACCACGACGTGGACTCGAACGAAAACGCCTTCAAGATGGCCGCTTCGATGGGCTTCAAGGACGGTTGCCGCAAGGCCCAGCCGGTCATCCTTGAGCCGATGATGGCCGTGGAAGTCGAAACCCCGGAAGACTACGCCGGCAACGTGATGGGCGATTTGTCCTCACGCCGTGGCATGGTCCAAGGCATGGACGACATGCCTGGCGGCGGCAAGGCCATCAAGGCCGAAGTCCCGCTGTCGGAAATGTTCGGCTACTCGACCACCCTGCGTTCGATGTCGCAAGGCCGTGCCACCTACACGATGGAGTTCAAGCACTACAGCGAAGCTCCGCGTAACGTGGCCGAAGCGATCATCACCGCGCGTTCGAAGTAAAATGCGCGACTGCCGCTGCCCGACCCGGGCAGCGGTCGCTTTTTTCAAGACAGTCTTCGCTCGGTCTGCCGTGTGCTGCTCGTGGCCCACGGAACACCAGCCCTGCGGAGACGTAAAACCATCCACGAGCAATGTTCTTTGATCCGGAGAATTGAAATGGCAAAAGAGAAATTTGTACGTACCAAGCCGCACGTCAACGTGGGCACCATTGGTCACGTGGACCATGGCAAGACAACGCTGACAGCAGCGATCACCACCGTCTTGTCGGCCAAGTTTGGCGGTG
>NZ_JBFPHB010000006.1:0-105919 GCF_041083635.1 Leptothrix ochracea | reverse complement strand
GCTCCATATCGAGAGCCGCCTGCAAGCCGCCAACACCGATGGCGCTTTGACCCTGATCGCCCCCGAAGACGCACCGCCTGATCTGCACGCTTGGCAAAGTTTGTTGGGACGGATGGACCGGGTGAGGAGCACCACGTCATCTGTTCAAGCCCACCAACACCCCCGCCAGCCGGTTATGTCGCTCGACCAGCGGGCCGAGGTCCACGGTGGTGAGTTGGCCTTGGCGGACGACGATGCGGCCGTTGACGATGGTGTAGGCGGTTTGGGCTGAGGCGCAGAGCAGCAAAGCGCCGAGGGGGTCGTGCAGGGCACCGCCGGCAAAGCCCAGGGTGCGGGTGTCGAAGATCGCCAAATCGGCGGCCATGCCGACGCTGAGGTGGCCGATGTCGTCGCGGCCCAGCACGCGAGCTCCGCCTCGGGTGGCGATTTCAAGGGCGTTGCGGGCGGTCATCTCGGCCGGGCCGTGGTCGCAGCCGAAGGGCTCCAGTGAGCGCCCCACCCGCGCCAGCAGCATGGCTTGGCGCGCTTCGTTCAGCAGGTGCGCGGCGTCGTTGCTGGCGCTGCCGTCCACGCCCAAGCCCACCGGCACGCCAGCGTCGAGCATGCGGCGGATGGGCGCGATGCCCGAGGCCAAGCGCATGTTGCTGCACGGGCAGTGCGCCACCCCCGTGCCGGTGGCGGCAAAGCGGGCGATGCCGGGGGCGTCGAGCTTGACGCAGTGCGCGTGCCAAACATCGTCGCCCAGCCAGCCCAGGCTTTCGGCGTATTCGGTGGGCGTCATGCCGAACTTTTCGCGGCTGTAGGCCACGTCGTGGTCGTTCTCGGCCAGATGGGTGTGCATGCGGGTGCGGTATGCCCGCGCCAGCTGCGCCGATTCGCGCATCAAGTCGCGGCTGACGCTGAAGGGCGAGCAGGGTGCCGCCACCACCCGCAGCATGGCGTAGCGCCCTTCGTCGTGATGGGTTTCGATCAGGCGCTGGGTGTCTTTGAGGATGGCGTCTTCGCGCTCCACCAGGCTGTCGGGCGGCAACCCGCCGCTGGATTCACCCACGCTCATGCTGCCGCGTGCGGCATGAAAGCGCATGCCTATTTGCTGCGCCGCTTCGATTGAGTCGTCAAGCCGCACGCCGTTGGGGTAGAGGTAGAGGTGGTCGGAGCTGGTGGTGCAGCCCGACAGCATCAACTCCGCCATCGCCACCTGGGTGCTCACGCGCACCATCTCGGGCGTCAGGCCGGCCCAGATCGGATAAAGCGTCTTCAGCCACCCAAACAACTCCGCGTTCTGCGCCGCCGGAATCGCCCGCGTGAGGCTTTGGTACATGTGGTGATGCGTATTGATCAACCCCGGCACCACCACATGCCCCCGCGCATCAATCACCTCATCCACCTCGCCCACCCACTGCTGCGCCATGCCCGCGACTTCCGCCGCCGGCCCCACCGCCGCAATCACCCCGCCCCGAATCAACACACTCCCATCCCGCACCTCCCTGCGCTGTTCATCCATGGTGGCGATGAGGGTGGCGTGGTGGATGAGGAGGGTGGGGGTCGTGGGTGTCATGGTGGGTGCAGTGGGTGTTTCGCTTGAAACCACCCATGGCCTTTTTAAATGGGGGGACGGCATGGTCGCATCACGAACCCGTTCGCCCTGAGCTTGTCGAAGGGCTTGAGGCCAAACGGGCGGGGCTTCGACAGGCTCAGCCCGAACGGTGGTGTAACTGTGGTGTGTTAAGGCCCTTCGACAAGCTCAGGGCGAACGGTCAAGGGGGCTCAGATCGAACGGAGCCGAGTTGGGCTTCGGTGCCATGGTGGGTTGCGTGACCATCAACATCTCCGCCACCACCGACACCGCAATCACGCCGGGTTCTTTGCCGGGGAGGGTGGGGAGGCCGATGGGGCAGTGCATGAGGTTGAGCTCGGTGGGGGTGAAGCCGTGATGGGTGAGGCGGTGGTGGAAGCGGGCGCGTTTGGTGGCGGAGCCGATGAGGCCGAACCAGCCGATGTCGGCGTGGTGGCGTTGGCGGTGCAGGATGGTTTGGGCCAGACGCAGGTCGAGGCTGTGGTCGTGGGTCAGGACGAGGTGGAAGGCACCGGGCGGGGCCAGATCGACTTCGGCTTCGAGGGGGTCAGAGCACAGGCGTTCGATGTGGCTGGGCAGGGGTGCGGGCAAAAGGGTGGATGGGGGCGGGAAGGCGTCTTCGCGGGCGTCGAGCCAGAGGACGTGGCAGGGAATGTGCGCCAACACCGCCACGATGGCTTGGCCGACGTGGCCTGCGCCGTAGAGCTGCAAAACAAAGCGCACTGCGGGCGCGGGCCAAGCGGCCAAGGCGGCGGCGTTGAGGGGCTCGAAGTGCAGGGTGACTTCGCCGCCGCAGCACTGGCCCAGTGAGGGGCCGAGGGCCACGCGCCAGTCGAAGGGGGCAGGATGGCGGGAATCAGCCGCCAAGGCTTGGCGGGCGCGGGCGATGGCTTGCCATTCCAGATGGCCTCCCCCCAAGGTGCCAGCCACCGCGTCCAGCCCGACCAGCATGCGCGTGCCGGCATTGCGCGGCACCGAGCCACGGGTGTGCTGCACCGTGATGATCAGCGCCGGTGCGCCGCTCAGGAGCCACTGCCGGGCTTGGGCCAGATCGAGCATGGTTTTTCAGGCGGCGGCGGTTGCATTGCGCTGGGCTTGGACCGCTTCCACGGCCATCAAGAGCGCTTCGGGCGTGGCCGGGGCGCGTAGCGGTGGCTGGCAACCGGCCGGGCCGCAGGCGGCGACGGCGTCGCGCAGGGCCAGAAAGACCGAAAAGGCCAGCAGCAGCGGCGGCTCACCCACGGCTTTGCTGCGGTGGATGCTGTCTTCGACGTTGGCGTTGTCAAACAGTGCGGTGTGCCAAACCGCAGGGGCGTCGTTGGCGGTGGGGATTTTGTAGGTCGAGGGCGCGTGGGTCAGCAGCGCGCCGCTGCGGGGGTGCCAAACCAGCTCCTCGCTGGTCAGCCAGCCCATGCCTTGGATGAAGCCGCCCTCGATCTGACCGATATCGATGGCGGGGTTGAGCGAGCGGCCGACGTCGTGCAGCAAGTCGCTGCGCAGCAAGCGCCATTCGCCCGTGAGGGTGTCGAGCAGCACCTCGCTCACCGCTGCGCCGTAGGCAAAGTAGTGAAACGGGTGGCCGCTCAAGGTGCTGCGGTCCCACGACAAACCGGGCGTGGCGTAGAAGCCGTCGCTCCAAAGCTGCACCCGGGCCACATAGGCTTTTTGCACCAGCGCGCTGAAGGCGATGCTCTGGCCGTCCGGGCCGTGGACCGCGCCGCCGGCAAAACGCACTTGCTCTGCGCGCACCGCGCCGCCGGCAAAACGCACTTGCTCTGCGCGCACCGCGCCGCCCCAAAGGTCCGCAGCCAACTGCGCCAAGCGCTGCGTGATCTGCCGGGCGGCGTCTTGGGCCGCCTTGCCGTTCAGGTCCGAGCCGGTCGAGGCGGCTGTGGCCGAGGTGTTGGCCACCTTGCTGGTGTCGGTGGCGCTGCAACGCACCCGGCTCAGCGGCAGACCCAACTCATGCGCCACCACCTGCGCCACCTTGGTGTTGACGCCTTGGCCCATCTCGGTGCCGCCGTGGTTCACCAACACCGAGCCGTCTTGGTAGACATGCACCAGCGCCCCGGCTTGGTTGAAGTGGTTGACGTTGAAGGCGATGCCGAACTTGACCGGCGTGAGCGCCAAGCCTTTTTTGAGGATCGGGCTGGCGTCGTTGAAGGCTTGCAGCGCGGCGCGCCGCGCGTGGTAAGCGCTTTGGTCGATGAGTTGCGCGGTGAGCGGCGCAATCACGTTGTCACGCACCGTCTGGCCGTAGGGCGTGACGTTCTGCGTCTCGACGCCGTACCAGTTGGCTTGGCGCACCGCCAGCGCATCAAGTCCCAGATGGCGGGCGATGTGATCCAGCACCACCTCGGTCAGCAGCGCCCCTTGCGGCCCCCCAAAGCCGCGAAAGGCGGTGTTGCTTTGGGTGTGGGTGCGCGCCATGTAGCCGTTCAGGGCGACGTTGGGCAACCAATAGGCGTTGTCGATGTGGCACAGCGCCCGGGTGAGCACTGGGCCTGAGAGATCGGCCGAATGCCCAGCGTGGCCGATCAGGCTGACGTCGAGGCCTTGGATGCGGCCCTCGGCGTCGAAGCCGACCTCCCAATCAAACTCGAAACCATGGCGTCGCCCGGTGATGAGGAAGTCGTCGTCCCGGTCAAGTCGCAGCTTCACTGGCCGCTCCAAGCGTTGGGCGGCCAAGGCCGCGACGCAGGCAAAGGGGGCGGATTGCGACTCCTTGCCGCCAAAGCCGCCGCCCATGCGCCGGCACATCACCTGCACTTGGTGTGTGGGCAGCGCCAAGGCGTGCGCCACCACGGCTTGCATTTCGCTGGGGTGTTGGGTGGAGCAGTGAACGAGCAAGCCGCCGTCGTCTTGCGGCAAGGCCAAAGCGATCTGACCTTCGAGATAAAACTGCTCTTGGCCGCCCAGGCTGAAACGGCCTTCAAGCCGATGCGCTGCGCCGTGGATCGCCCCGGCCACGCCGCCGGGATGGTGGCTGCGGCTCAGGTGCATCGGCGGCACCACATAGTCGCCTGCGGTGTGGGCGGCGCGCACGTCCAGCACCGCTGGCAGGGGCTCGATGCGCAGCACCTGCTTGGCGTGGGCCGCCGCCCGCCGAGCCGCCATGCGATCTGTGGCGATCACGGCAAAGACCGGCTGGCCCAAGTAACGCAGCGTTCCGGGGCCTGCGGCGCTGGGCGGCTCGGCCAAGATCGGTTCGTCGTGAACGATGGCACCGCAATCGTTCGGCCCCGGAAAATCCGCCGCCGTGTAGACCGCCACCACCCCGGCAAGGGCGCGCAAGGCGTCCAGATCGATGCCGAGCCAGCGCCCATGCGCGACGGGCGAAAGACCCAAGGCGGCGTGCAAGGTGCCCACGGGCTCAGGGATGTCGTCGGTGTAGGCGGCCCGACCGCTGACGTGCAGGTGGGCCGATTCATGCGGCAAGGACTGGCCCAAAGGGCTGCGCAGCGCGGGAGCATCCATGGTGTTAAACGGTGCCTTCAAAGACCCGCAACTGCGCGGCGGGCAGGGGTTGATCGGGGCGGGTTTCGAGCCACAGACGCATCAACAGGCCGCGTGCGGCGGCCCGGCGATAGCTGGCGCTGGCGCGCAGATCGCTCAGCGGCGTGAAGTCGGCCTCCAGCGCGGCCAGCGCCCGCTCCAGCGTGGCCTCGTTCCACGGCTGGCCCAGCAACGCCGCTTCGGTGCCCGCCGCCCGCTTGACCACCGCCGCCATGCCGCCAAAAGCCAACTTGACGTCCGTGACCACGCCAGCGCTATCAAGCTGAATCGCCATGCCCGCGCTCAAGGCCGAGATATCGCAGTCGAAACGCTTCGAGATCTTCCACGCGCGGATGTGCCAAGGGCTTTCCTGGGGTGACGGTGATAACGGCACTTGCACCGCTTCGATGAATTCACCGGCTTCCAAACGGTTTTGCATGTAATCGACGTAAAACGCATCCAGCGCCAGCTCGCGCTGCGCCGCGCCTCGGCGCAGCAGCAGCTTGGCCCCCAAGGCCATCAGCACCGGGGCGGCGTCGCCGATGGGCGAGCCGTTGGCCAAGTTGCCGACCAAGGTGCCGGCGTGACGCACCGGCGGGCCGGCAAAGCGGCGGTGGATCTCGCTCAAGCTCGGCCAGTGCTGGACCAAGGCTTGCCAAGCGTCTTCCAGGGTCACGGCTGCGCCGATGTGCAAGCCGGTGTCTTCGCGGCGCAGTTGGCGCAGCTCAGCCACGTCGCCCAAGTGGATCAAGGGGCCGGTTTCGCGCAGCTGTTTGTTGACCCACAAGCCGATGTCGGTGCCGCCAGCCAGCAGCCGGGCTTGGGTGTGTGCCAGTCGCAGCTCGGCCAGTTCAGGCAGGCTGCGCGGCGCGTGCCAAGTGGGGCTGTCGAGCGGGGCGTCTTGGCGCAGCGCTTCCAATTGGGCTTGGAGCGGGCCCAGCACCAAGCCTTCCGGCAAATAGCCGTCTTCTTGACCGTGGCCCATCTGTTCGGCCGCGTCAAGAATCGGTCGGTAGCCGGTGCAGCGGCACAGATTGCCAGCCAAGTCATTCGCCAACTCGGCCCGGCTGGCGCAGCGGCCTTGAAGGCGCTGGCGCTCGAAGCTCAGCGCCAGCGACATCGCAAAGCCGGGGGTGCAAAACCCGCATTGCGAGCCATGACAGCGCACCAAGGCTTCTTGGGCCGGATGCAGCCGGGGTGGTTGGGTGGAATCGGTGGGTGGAGCGGGGCTGAGATCTTCCACCGTCAGCAGGGCTTTGCCGTGCAGGGTGGGCAAAAAGCGGATGCAGGCGTTGAGGGTGCGCAACCGAACGTTGCCGTCTTCGAGTTCAGCGACGATGACCGTGCAGGCGCCGCAGTCACCTTCGTTGCAGCCTTCTTTGGTGCCGAGGGTGCCGCCTAACGTGCCGCCCAACGTGCGGGCATCCTCGCGCAGCCATTGCAAGAGGGTGCGGGTGGGGTCGGTGTTGGCAGCTTCAACCACCTGACCGCGAAAAATGAATCGAATCGGAGCGTTCATGGCTTGGAGCGTAATACGATGCGGCACCAGTTACAAATGAGACCCAGCTGAGTCACCCATGAAACCCGCCTTCTCCGCACCCCCTGATCGACGAGCGTTGTACGGCGATGTGCTGGACATGGTGGCTCAGCCGACGCTTGAAGATCCCGCAAGTTTGGGGCCACGTTATCGCCCGGCGCATTGGTTGCTGATGGAGCGGGGCCGCATCCACGCGGTCCAAGCCGAAGAACCCGACGCCAGCTGGACCCAAGAGCGCCACCCCGGCCGGCTGATTCTGCCGGGCTTCATCGACACCCATGTGCATGCGGCGCAGATCGACGTGATCGGCGCTTGGGGCGCGGCCTTGCTCGACTGGCTGGAGCGCCACACCTTTCCGGCCGAAGCGCGCATGGCTGATCCGGCCCACGCTGCGTTCATCTCGGGCTTGTTTCTGGACGGCTTGCTGGCCGCCGGCACCACGGCGGCGATGGTGTTTCCCACCGTGCACAAGGGCTCGGTCGAAGCCCTCTTTGAGGCGGCTGAAGCGCGCGGCATGCGCCTGATCGCCGGCAAGGTGTTGATGGATCGCCATGCGCCCGCCAACTTGCGCGACGACGTGGTGCAAGCCGAGCGCGACTGCGGCGATCTGATCGAGCGCTGGCACGGGCAGGGCCGTTTGAGCTACGCCGTGACGCCGCGCTTTGCGCCGACCTCTTCGCCCGCGCAGCTCGCCATGGCCGGCGAACTCATGACGCTACGGCCGGAGCTCTACATGCAAACCCATGTGGCTGAGAACCGCGACGAGGTGCGCTGGGTGGCGGAACTCTTTCCCGAGGCGCGCAGCTATCTGGACGTTTACGAGCGCTTTGGCCTGCTGGGGCCGCGCGCCATGTTGGCGCATGGCATCTGGCTGGACGCCAGCGATCGGGCCTTGTTGCACGAACGTGGTGCGGCGCTGGCCTTTTGTCCGTCCTCGAATCTGTTCTTGGGCAGCGGGCTGTTTGATTGGCGGGCTGCGCGTCAAAGCGGCTGCGCCGTCACCGTGGGCTGCGACGTGGGCGGCGGCACCAGCTTGTCGATGCTGCGCACGCTGGCCGACGGCTACAAGGTGCAGGCCTTGGCGGGGCGGCGGGTCACGGCGTGGGATCTCCTCTATGCCGCCACCCGAGGTGCGGCCGAGGCGCTGGGCTTGAGTCATGAAATCGGCAGCTTTGACGTCGGTACACTCGCCGACGTGGTGGTCTGGGACCGCGCACGCAGCCCCGTCGAGCAGCGCCGCCAAGCGGTGGCGCAAGACTTGCATGAAGCGGTTTTTGCTTGGCTGACTGTGGCCGGCGAAGACCATGTGGTGTCCACCCGGGTGGCCGGGGTTGAGCGCTATCGGCGGAGTTCATGAATCGACCTCTTTCTTCCTCTTCCGCCCAAGGCGCACCCAGCTCGCTGCCGTTGCGGCTTGAACTGCGCGGCATCACCAAGCAGTACCCGGCGGTGCGGGCCAACGACGACGTGCATCTCCAAGTCGCACCCGGCCAGATCCACGCGGTGTTGGGCGAAAACGGCGCCGGCAAATCGACCCTGATGAAGATCATCTACGGCGCCACCCGGCCCGACGCGGGCGAGCTGCGCTGGAACGGCCAGCCGGTGCAGATCGCCAGCCCAGCGCAAGCCCGCAAGCTGGGCATCAGCATGGTCTACCAGCACTTTTCGCTGTTTGACACGCTCACGGCGGCTGAGAACGTTTGGCTCGGGCTGGATCCCTCGCTCGCTCCATCGCGCTCGCTGGCGCAAGTGACTGAGCGCATCCGCGCGGTCTCAGTCGGCTACGGCCTGGATGTGGACCCGCTGCGGCCGGTGCATACCTTGAGCGTGGGCGAGCGCCAGCGGGTCGAGATCGTGCGCGCCTTGCTGACCGAGCCGCAGCTGTTGATCTTGGACGAGCCGACTTCGGTGCTGACGCCGCAGGCGGTCGAAAAGCTCTTTGTGACGCTGCGCAAGCTCAGCAGCGAAGGGTGCAGCATCCTCTACATCAGCCACAAGCTCGACGAGATTCGCGCGCTGTGCCACCACTGCACGGTGCTGCGCGCGGGCAAAGTCAGCGGCGAGGTGGACCCGGCGCAAGAGAGCAACGCCAGCCTCTCAAGGCTGATGATCGGGGCCGATCCTCCTGTGCTCACGCCGCGCCAAGCGCGCACGGGGGCGGTGGTGCTGGGCGTGCAAGGCTTGAGCTTGCCGCAGCAAGACGCCTTTGGCGTGACGCTCCAAGCCATGGCGTTGCAGGTGCGCTCGGGCGAGATCCTCGGCATCGCCGGGGTGTCGGGCAACGGTCAGCAAGAGCTGATGGCGGCGTTGTCGGGTGAAGACCCGCGCGCCCCCCACGGCAGCATCACGTTGGACGGCAGCGACATCGCCCAAGCCAGTCCGCGCAAGCGCCGCGCCTTGGGCCTGCACTTTGTGCCCGAAGAACGCTTGGGGCGCGGGGCGGTGCCCAGCCTGTCACTGGCGCAAAACACCTTGCTGACGCGCACCGAAGCGGTGGCGCGCCGAACCGGCTGGCTTGATCTGGCCGCCACCCAGCGCTTGGCAGCGGCGCTGATCGAGCGCTACAAGGTCAAGGCCGGTGGGCCGCAGGCCAGCGCGCAGTCGCTTTCGGGCGGCAATTTGCAAAAGTTCATCGTCGGGCGCGAGATCGACGCCAACCCCAAGCTGCTGATCGTCTCGCAGCCCACATGGGGGGTGGACGTGGGCGCAGCGGCGCAGATCCGGGGGGCGTTGCTGCAACTGCGCAATCAAGGCTGC
This sequence comes from Leptothrix ochracea, assembly GCF_041083635.1. Taxonomy (GTDB): domain Bacteria; phylum Pseudomonadota; class Gammaproteobacteria; order Burkholderiales; family Burkholderiaceae_C; genus Sphaerotilus; species Sphaerotilus ochraceus. The sequence continues at coordinate 96,554 of NZ_JBFPHB010000006.1, read as the reverse complement.
GCGGTGCTGGTGGTCAGTGAGGAGTTGGACGAATTGTTTGAGATCAGCGACCGTTTGCAGGTCATCGCCCAAGGGCGACTCTCGCCCGCCATCCCGACCGCCCAGGCGACCATCGAGCAGATCGGCGCTTGGATGTCCGGGCTTTGGAAGGAGACCCCCCATGTTCAAGCTTGAACCCCGTGCCCAGCCGTCCAAAGCGATGTCGATGGCCTCGCCGGTGCTGGCTTTGGCGATCACGGTGTTGATCGGCGTGGTGCTTTTTGTCGCGCTGGGCATCGACCCGCTCAAAGGGTTGGGTGCTTTTTTTGTCGAGCCCTTGAAGAGTGCTTATGCCTTGTCCGAGCTGTCGGTCAAGGCGGTGCCGCTGGTGCTGATCGCGCTGGGTTTGGCGGTGTGCTTTCGGGCCAACGTCTGGAACATCGGGGCCGAAGGGCAGTTTGTTTTTGGCGCCTTGGCGGCCGGTTGGGTGGCGATGCAGGCCGGGCCCGAAACCGGCTGGGCGTGGCTGGGCCGGGGCGTGGTGGGGCTGATTTTGCTGGCCGGGGTGCTGGGCGGCATGGTCTGGGCGGGGGTGGTGGCTTGGCTGCGCGACCGTTTCAACGCCAGCGAAATTTTGGTCAGCCTGATGCTGGTTTACGTGGCCGAGCAGGTGCTGGGCTACTTGGTCTACGGCCCGTGGAAAGACCCGAACGGCTACAACTTTCCCCAAACCATCAGCTTTGACGCCGTGACCAAAGTGCCGCGTCTGGTGGACGGCTTGCGGCTCAACGTGGGCGCGCTGATCGCCTTGGGCGCGGTGCTGGGCCTTTGGGCCTTTTTGTTTCGCACCTATCAGGGCTTTGCGCTTCAGGTGGGTGGTTTGGCCCCGGCGGCGGCGCGTTACGCCGGCTTTTCTTCGCGCCGGGCGCTGTGGATGGCGCTCTTGATCTCAGGCGGCGCAGCCGGTTTGGCCGGGGCGCTGGAAGTGGCCGGGCCGCTGGGGCAGCTCACGCCTTATGTGCCAGCGGGCTACGGATTCGCCGCGATCATCGTGGCCTACGTGGGGCGCTTGCATCCGGTGGGCATCGTTTTTTCGGCGCTTCTGATGAGCATGTTCTACATCGGCGGCGAGCTGGCGCAGTCGCGTTTGGGGCTGCCAAAGGCGCTGACCGGCGTCTTTCAAGGTTTGCTGCTGTTTGCCCTGCTGGCCTGTGACACCTTGGTGCATCACCGCCTGCGTTTTGTCGGAGCCAAGTCATGACCGATGCTTCAACCATGACCTCGCTGGCTTTACTCTTGGCCGCCACCTTGAGCGCTGGCACCGTGCTGGCGCTGGCCGGTTTGGGCCTGTTGATCAACGAGCGCGCCGGCATCATCAACTTGGGGGCCGAGGGCCTGATGTTGGTGGCGGCGATTGCGGGTTTTGCCACCGGCGTTCAGACCGGCTCGGACGTGCTGGCCTTTGCAGCGGGTGCGACGGCTGGGGCGCTGCTGGCTGCTGTGCTGGGCCTGTTGGTGATTTGGCTCGGCACCAATCAATACGCCACGGGCTTGGCGCTCAGTTTGTTCGGCGCAGGCTTTTCAGCGTTTGTCGGCATCCGCTACACCCAAGAGCGCTTGCCCACACGCATGACGTTTGAGATCCCCGGCTTGGCCGATCTGCCCTTCATCGGCCCGGCGCTTTTTAAGCAGCACCCGATGGTCTACCTCACCATCGCGTTGGCGGTGGGGCTGGCGTGGTTTCTGTACCGCACCCGTGCAGGGCTGGTGCTGCGCGCGGTGGGCGAGTCGCCTGAGTCGGCCCACGCGCTGGGCTATCCCGTGCGGCGCATCCGCTTCATGGCTGTGGTGGCGGGCGGGGCGCTGTGCGGCTTGGCGGGGGCCTATTTGTCGGTGATTTACACCCCGCTGTGGGTCGAGGGCATGGTGGCGGGCAAAGGCTGGATCGCCTTGGCCCTGACCACCTTCGCCACGTGGCGGCCGGCGCGGATTTTGCTCGGGGCCTACTTGTTTGGCTTGGTCACGATGGTGCAGTTCCATCTGCAAGGCGAGGGCGTGCAGATCGCCAGCCAGTGGCTGACCATGCTGCCCTACGTGGCGACCATCGTGGTGCTGGTGCTGATCTCGCGCAACCCTGCTTGGATCCGCGCCAACATGCCCGCCTCGTTGGGCAAGCCCTTTGTGCCGGGGCACTGAGTTCCTGATGTTTCTAACCAACCGGAGAGAGAGCATGACCTTGAAGAAAACCCGCTTGATGACGTTGAGCACGCTAACGACCTTGGCGACCGTGGCTACCGTGACTGCCACCACCGCTTTGGTGGGTTGCGGCAAGAAGGCCGAAGCCCCGGTGGTGGCTGCCCCGGCTTCCGCCACCAAGGCCGAGCCGCTGAAGGTGGCATTTGCCTACGTCGGCCCGGTGGGCGATGGCGGCTGGACCTTTGCGCACGACAACGCCCGCAAGGCGCTGGAGAAGGAATTTGGCGACAAGATTGTCACCAGCTTTGTCGAAAAAGTGCCCGAATCGGCCGATGCTGAACGCGTGTTTCGCGACATGCTCGGCCAAGGCAACAAGCTGATCTTCGGCACCACCTTCGGCTACATGGAGCCGATGCTCAAGGTGGCGGCTGACGCCAAAGACATCAAGTTTGAGCACGCCACCGGCTACAAGACCGCTGAGAACCTGCGCACCTACGACAGCCGCACCTATGAAGGGGCCTACATGGCGGGGGTGGTGGCCGGCGGCATGACCAAGACCAACACGCTGGGCGTGGTCGGCTCGATCCCTATTCCTGAGGTGATCCGCAACATCAACGCTTTCACCTTGGGCGCGCAAAGCGTGAACCCCAAGATCAAGACCAAGGTGGTGTGGGTGAACGAATGGTTCAACCCGCCCAAGGAAACCGAAGCCGCCACCGCGCTGATCAACGGCGGGGCCGACATCCTGATGCAAAACACCGACTCGCCCGCCGTGCTCAAGACCGCCGAGGACAAAGGCAAGCGCGCGTTCGGCTGGGACAGCGACATGACCGCCTACGGCCCCAAGGCGCACTTGGGCTCTGCGGTGATCAACTGGGCGCCGTACTACATCAAGGCCACCCGCGACGCGCTTGAAGGCAAGTGGGCCACCGGCAAAGCGTGGTGGGGCGTGAAGGAAGGTGCCATCGACTTCGTCTCGCTGGCTGCCGATGTGCCCACTGAGATCAAAACCAAGCTCGAAACCGTCAAAGCCGGCTTGAAAGACGGCAGTTTCGTGATCTGGAAGGGTCCGCTGGTGGACAACACCGGCAAGGAAGTCCTCGCCAGCGGTGCTGTCGCCGATGACGCCCTCTTGGGTGGCATCAAGTTCTACGTCAAGGGCGTGGACGGTCAGGTGCCAGGGAACAAGTAAGCCGCTTGACGCTGCTTTCCCGTTCGTACTGCGCCTGCTTCTTCCGTTCGACCTGAGCCTGTCGAAGGGCTGGGGCTTCGACAGGCTCAGCCCGAACGGGGAAACGGATCACGGTGGTCTGAAACCGATGGGCATGGTGGGCCGGGATCATAGGAGAATGCCCGTCGAAAAACTGGCTTTCAGGAGCGCCCGCCATGCATGCAACGACCCGTTCTGACCTGTCTTCATCGGCCACCAGCGCCATCGACTTCAGCGCCATCCCGCGTGCGCAGTTGCCGTTGTTGCTGGCGCGCATGCCCAAGGCGGAGTTGCATTTGCACATCGAGGGTTCGCTGGAGCCGGAGCTGATCTTCAAGCTGGCGCAGCGCAATGGCCTCACGCTGGCTTATTCCAGTGTGGCGGCCTTGCGGGCGGCCTATGCGTTCACCGATCTGCAAAGTTTTCTCGACATTTACTACGCTGGGGCGAGCGTTTTGTGGAAGGAGGAGGACTTCTTCGACATGGCTTGGGCGTACTTTGAGCGCGCGCATGCGGATGGCGTGGTGCATGCCGAGCTGTTTTTTGATCCGCAAACCCATACCGAGCGCGGTGTGCCGTTCGAAGTGGTGATTCGGGGCTTGCACCGCGCTTGCACCCAAGCCCAGGCGCAGCTGGGTCTGAGCGCGGCGCTGATCCTGTGCTTCTTGCGTCACTTGAGCGAAGACGAGGCCTTCAAGACGCTGGAGGAGGCGCTGCCCCATCGGGCGCTGTTCATCGGCGTGGGTTTGGATAGCTCGGAGCGCGGCCATCCGCCAGAAAAATTTGCCCGCGTTTTTGCCCGCGCCCGCGAGCTGGGCTTGCACGCGGTGGCCCACGCGGGTGAGGAAGGTCCACCCGCTTATGTGTGGAGCGCGCTGGATGTGCTGCACGCCGAGCGCATCGACCACGGGGTGCGCAGCGTCGAAGACCCCACGCTGATGCAGCGCTTGGCGGTGGAGCGCGTGCCGCTCACGGTCTGTCCGCTGTCGAACCTCAAGCTGCGCGTGGTCCAGGATCTGGCCGATCACCCGCTGCCGCAACTGCTTGAAGCGGGCCTAGTGGCAACGATCAACGCCGATGATCCGGCCTACTTTGGCGGCTACATCCTCAAAAACTTTGAGGCAACGTTTGCCGCTTTGCCGCAGCTCGGGCCCCAAGAGGCCTATCAGCTGGCGTGCAACAGCTTTGAGGCCAGCTTTGTGGCCGAAGACCAAAAACAGCGCTGGCTAGCAGCGCTGGACGCCGTGTTTGCAGCAGCGGCGCAAGGCGGTGCGATCTAAGTGCCACGCCTGAGGGGGCTCAGCCCGACATGGCGTCATGAAGCGGTGCTGGTGTTCATCACTGTGCTGTGGGGCAGCACCTTTTTGATCCTGCACACGGCGCTGCGCTGGAGCGGGCCGCTGACCTTGGTGAGCGCGCGCTTTGCCTCGGCCGCCGTGTTGCTGGCGCTGCTGATGGGGCCGAAGCGCTTGGGCGGTCTCACGCGCCATGAATTGCGCGCTGGGGTGCTCACGGGGCTGGTGATCGCAGCGGTCTACGGTTTGCAGACGATGGGCTTGACGCAGATATCTAGCAGCAAGTCGGCTTTTCTGACGGCGCTTTATGTGCCGGCGGTGCCGCTGTTGCTGGCCCTTTTTTGGCGGCAACCGCCCCGCCCGCTGGCGTGGTGGGGCATTGCGGCAGCTTTTGGCGGCATGGTGTTGTTGGCGCAGCCGGCGGGGGCTGATTGGGCCTTGGGCAAAGGCGACGCGCTGACCTTGGCGGCGGCGTTGATGGCGGCGCTGGAGATCGTGCTGCTTGGGCAGTGGAGTCCCGGCTGCGATCCGCGTCGCTTGGCCTGGGTTCAGACCATGGTGGTGGCGCTGGTGGGTGCACCGCTGGCGCTGTGGCACGGCGAGGGCCTGCCGCAGTTGGATGCAGGCTGGGTGCTGTGCGTGGGCGCGCTGGCGCTGATGACCGCTTTCATCCAATTCGCCATGAGCTGGGCGCAGCAGACGGTGTCTGCCACCCACGCCACGCTGATCTATGCCTTGGAGCCGGTTTGGGCCGGCTTGATCGGTGTGTGGGCGGGAGACCGCTTCGGGGGGCTCGCTTGGACGGGCTCCGGGCTGATCCTGCTCGGGCTCGTTCTCCGCTCGGTCGCCAAAGGGTCAGAAACTTCAGAAGTGAGCCCCACCCGCGTTGGCCATGTAGATCACACCTGAGCGAATCTCTGCATCGCTCAGCGCATGACCGCCTTGGGCGGGCATGGCGTTTTTGCCCTTCAAGGCTGAAAGGACCAGCGCATCCAAACCGGTCTTGATGCGTGGCGCCCAAGCGGCGGTATCGCCAAATTTGGGTGAACCCGCTGCGCCGGTGGCGTGGCAAGCCGAGCAGGTGGACTTGAAGACCGCTTCGCCGCTTTTGGCTGTCGTGGCAACCACGGCGGCGGGCGCTTGAGCGGTTGCTGGTGCCGCTGCTGTGACCGCAGCCGCAGCCGCAGCCGGCGCTGGCTCAGCGCTGTTGACCATGCGTACCTTGGCAATTGGCTGGATACGCTCCGTCACGGCTTGCTGGTCGTGCGGCAGCGACGACAAGGTGTAGTGGGTGATGAAGCGAATGCCGCCAATCAGCACGGCGATGATGATCCAGAGTCCTGCAATCCACATGGCCATGCAGACGTTGAGGCCCAAGACAACCCGACACCCATAGGCCGTAGAGGGATCGACATCGCTGGAAAGCTCGGGGTAGATGGGGTCGTGTGCGCTCATGGTGGTCCGATCAGGGAGCAGTTCCAGACTTCCCGGCCGTAGCCGGGGTCACGTTCGTCTCAGCCGTGGCGACACGGACCTTGGCGATGGGCTGGATGCGCTCCGTCACGGCCTGTTGATCGTGTGGCAGCGACGAAAAGGTGTACTGCGTGATGAAGTGGATGCCGCCCACCACCACGGCGACGATGATCCAGAGTCCGGCGATCCACATCGCCATGCAGACATTGAGGCCCAAAACGACCCGGCAGCCATAGGCCGTGGAGGGATCGACGTCGCTGGAAAGCTCGGGGTGGACGGTGTTGTAGGTACTCATGATGGACTTTCAGGGGACAAAGATCCGAGGCTTTTCTGGAATGCACTGAAAACAGTTAGAATGCGCGCTTCGCGTCCGTAGCTCAGTGGATAGAGTATCGGCCTCCGAAGCCGAGGGTCGTGGGTTCGATCCCCGCCGGGCGCACCATCATTCTCCCCCCCATTGGGGGTCTGGAATACCCCCTTTCGGGTTGTTCCTATGGGGTCTTTCCCTGAGTAACCTGCTCGTTACGGCAAATTCTGCTATTGCCGAGGGAGCTAGTCATGGAAAGACGTCATGTTTTGGCCTTGGGTTGTCTCGCAACCCTGATGCCATGGGGTGTTTACACCGAAGCCGCTGCTGCCGATGTGCCTTTGCTGCTGGCACGCAATCTCGGTCCCCATGTCGATCCGGCCAACTATCTGATCAGTGAAAAGTTCGACGGCGTGCGCGCTGTCTGGGACGGTGAGCGCCTGCGTTTTCGCAGTGGCAACACGGTGCCGGCGCCAAGCTGGTTCATCGAGCGTTTGCCCTCACAAGCCTTGGACGGTGAGCTTTGGCTCGGTCGCGGGCGTTTTGAGGCAACTTCTGCGCTCTTGCGTCGAGCGGTGCCGGTGGACGCCGATTGGCGCGAGTTGCGCTATCTGTGCTTCGAGCTGCCTGAGGCGGCGGGCCCTTTTGCCGAGCGTGCTGAGCGTCTTCAAGGGATCGTCCATAACATGGGGTGGAATCAGCTGGCGGCGGTCGATCAGAGCCGGGTGGCGGACCGCTCTGAGTTGCAAGTGCGCTTGCAAGCCGTCTTGCGAGCGGGTGGTGAGGGCTTGATGCTGCACCGCTTGGATGCGCCGTATCACACCGGGCGCAGCGAAGCACTTTTGAAGCTCAAGCCTTTTGATGACGCCGAAGCGGTGGTGATCGCTCATCTGCCGGGCAAGGGTCGCCATGAGGGCCGACTGGGGGCCTTGCGGGTGCGGGCCACGGATGGGCGGGAGTTCAACATCGGCAGCGGTTTTACCGACGCTGAGCGCGACGAGCCCCCGCCCGTGGGTTCGGTGGTGACCTACATTTATCAGGGCTTGACGGCCAAGGGCCAGCCACGTTTTGCCCGTTTCATGCGGCTGGCTGTGGGGTATTGATCGCTATGTTTTTCTGTCGTTGGATGCGTGTGTGGGGTTCGGGCTCGATGTGTTGTGTGGCGACGGGTGCTGTCTGGGCGCAGACCGAGCCCGAGCCACCGCGCCTTGACACGGTGGTGATCACGCGCCAAGCCCCGAGTTTTCAGCCCCAAGCGGGCAAGACCGAGATCAGTGGCGCCGAGCTGCGTATGGTGCCGGGCTCGGGCGGTGACCCGATGAAAGGCTTGCAGGCCTTGCCCGGCGTGACCTCCACCAGCGATGCCAACGGCGAGCCGGCCATTCGCGGCAGCGGCCCCAAAGACAACACCTATACCGTGGATGGGCTGCCGGTCGGCTACTTGTTCCACGTCGGCGGCTTGGTCAGTGTTTTGCCAGTCGATCTGGTGCGCAGCTTTGAGCTCTACAGCGCTGCGTGGGCGCCGCAGTTCGGCAACGCCATCGGCGCGGCGCTGGATGTCAATCTGCGCAAGCCCCGCACCGACCGGCTGGGCGGCACGCTCAACGCCAGTTTCTTTGGTGTCGATGGCGTGGTCGAAGGCCCGGTGGGTGAGGATCAATCCTTCTATGTGGCCGCGCGGCGCAGCTACATCGACCTGCTGCTTAAAAGCGTCGAAGACAAAAAATCGGGTGTGACGCTGACCTTGCCGCGCTACGCCGACTACCAAGCCAAGTACCTCTGGCGGCTCAACGCTGATCAGCGCGTGTCGCTGCACGTCAACGGCGCGGGCGACGAGTTGTCGTTCAAGCTGGCCGGGGACTCCAACTTGGGCACCCAGCAGCCGGTGCTGGTGGGCACGAGCGAGATTCAAACCGCCTACGGCACCCAAGCTTTGGTGTGGGACGCCGCTTTCAGCGCCGATGCCCGCAACCAGTTGGCGCTGGGCCACACCCTGAATCACCAAAGCACCCGGATTGCCGCTGCCGGTCAGGTGGGGGTGGCGGTCGATAACGTTTTTGTGCGCGAGACCATGGACCTCCAGCCGAGCGAGCACCATGAGCTGACGCTCGGCGCGACGCTCGACCTGACCCGCATCGACGTCAACTTGGACATCAACGCTGCGCGATGCACCTCGTTCGACCCGAATTGCGATCTCACCAGCGCGCCGCGCCAGCAAGTCAGTGAGGTGGTCCATGCCCGAGGTTGGGCGCTGCACGCCCAAGATCGCTGGCAGTTGGATCGGGACTGGAGCTTGGCGCTGGGTGCGCGCCACAGTGGCGAGGACTATTTGCACACCCGCTATACCGAGCCGCGCTTGGGGCTGGACTGGCGCTGGTCCAGCCGCACCACGCTGCACGCCGGTTGGGGTTTGCATCACCAAATGCCGCCGGGCGATCAGATCGTGGCGGGCTTGGGCAACCCCAATCTGAGCCAGATCCGGGCGCGTCACAGCGTGCTGGGGCTGGCGCAAAAAGGCGCGGGCGGCTGGTCGTGGTCAGCCGAGGCTTATCACAAGCAATTTGACGACTTTGTGGTGGCGGACCCGCTGCGCAATTACATCAACGGTGCCAGCGGCACGGCGCGCGGGTTGGAAGTGCTGCTCAAAAAAGATCCGGCCGGCTCCGCTTTTTCAGGCTGGATGGCGCTGAGCCTGTCCCACTCCGAGCGCCACAACGATGTCACCGGCGCGCTCTTTCCCTTTGAGTTCGATCAGCCGGTGGTCGCCACCGTGGTCGGCACCTACAAGCCCGAAGATCGCTGGCAGTGGGGCGGCAAGTGGACGTATCACACCGGCTCGCCCATCACGCCCATCGTGGGCGCCGGCACCTTCCCCGACGGCCGCGCCCGACCCATCTACGGCCCCATCAACAGCGAGCGCCTGCCGCCCTATCACCGCCTCGACCTCCGCGTGGACCGCATCGTCTCAGCGCGCCTCAAGTTCTTCTTGGAATCCATCAACACCTACGGCCGCCAAAACCTCTCGGGCTACAACTACAGCGCCGATTACCAAACTCGCGAGCCCGTCAACCAACTGCCCCGTTTGATCTCGTTTGGGGTGAATTTCAGTTGGTGAACCGCCCACTGCGGACCCGCACGGTGGGTGGTGTGGGGGCTGGGAGTTATTAGATGCTCCCGGTTACCTGATTGGGCGTCACAGCTTCTTCTTCAACTCGTCCATCAGCTTCACAATTTGCGCCTTCTGAATTTCAGTATCTTCAACCTGAAGAAACTCAACTGCCCGAAAGTCATCGCCGCGCTTTCTGTTTTGTGGTGGCTCGAGCCCTTCGATAAGCAATGCCTCCATCGTGACGATGAGCATTGTTAGATCGTAGGTAACGGCAGAGGCTGTGAGCGAACCATCCTCATCAACCGAGTAGACCCCGAACCAAGAAAAGCGATCCCACCGCCCGTTTAGTCGATCATTGATGTGTTGGCGGAGACGAATGCCAAGTGGCTGATCCGTCGTGCGGCCAACATAGACAACAGTTCTTCCGTCATGAAGGAGATACACGCCCTTTTCGTTACAGAAGTCGACCGCAGTACTACCAGGTTGCTGTTGGCCGAGAATTCTTGGGGTCGATGTCCACAATACGTTACTGCGAGACCAGTACATGCCGAAGGCATTGATAAGGCCAGTTTCGTCTGGCTCTGGTACTGGGTGCTGCTCTGGTATGCCAGCCGCTTGGGGTTGAGTGGAGGGAGGTGTCCGCAGCCAATAGCGTCCCCTATCTACGCGAATAAAGGGGGAGTCATTTCCTTCGTTTTGGATCGATACCGAGATGATGCTGTTGACCGATGCGGCTGGCGTCGCACCAAACTCTGTACGTAGTTCCTGCTTTGCGATTGCCTCGGCAATTTCTGTGTAGTGCATTGCCTCCGTGCTTCCTCGGAGTACGGTAGTGATTGCGTCACGCCAACTAAGGTTTGGCACAGCTTTTTACCTCCAAATGGGTTAAGCGCATCACCTGCCAGTTCGCTGGATGTGACCTGTTACGCTGGTAATGACTTCATGAATGTCATCGTAAGTCATTGAAATACTTCTGAAAAGAGCCGTGAGCAACAAATTTATGGGAGCGGATAGGTCGCCTGATTTTCAGGCACAGCCAACCCGCTCTAGGCGGCAACGGTGTGTTGGCTGAGTGGGTCTAGGGCGGTTTCAAGCCCTGGGGGCAGGTTGGATGTCGAAGGGTTTAGACCACGTCGTGCAGGTAGCGCACTTTGACTTTGCGGCCCTTGAGTTTGCCGGCGTCCAAGCGTTTGAGGGCTTCGTCGGCGTGGCTGCGGGCGATGGCGACGTGGGCGGTGTAGTCACCGACGTTGATCTTGCCGACCAGTTTGGCGTCCAGGCCCACATCACCCGTCAGCGCGCCAAGGATGTCGCCGGGGCGGATTTTGTCTTTGCGGCCGCCCAGAATTTGCAGCGTGATCATCGGTGGGCGCAGTGGTTCGGGGCGACCGTCGGGTTCGGCGGGCAGGGCTTCAAAGACGGTTTCGCGGCCTTGGAGCAGCTCGATGCGGCCCACGCGGCCCATTTCTTCCATGCTGACCAAGTTGAGCGCCAAGCCTTGGGCCCCAGCGCGGCCGGTGCGGCCGATGCGGTGCACGTGCACTTCGGGTTCATGGCAAACATCGACGTTGATCACGGCGTCCATGTCGGCCACGTCCAAGCCGCGTGCGGCCACGTCGGTGGCCACCAGCACCGAGATGCTGTGGTTGGCAAATTGCAGCAGCACTTGATCGCGTTCGCGCTGTTCCAGCTCGCCGTGCAGCGCCAAGGCCTCGATGTCGTGGGCCTTGAGCACTTCGACCAGATCGCGGCATTGCTGGCGCGTGTTGCAAAAGGCCAAGGTGCGGCTCGGGCGATGGTGCCAAAGCAGCAAAGTCACGGCGTGCAGGCGGTCGGCTTCATTCACCTCGAACCAATGCTGCTCGATGGTGCTTGCGCTGTGCTGGGCGTTGAGCTCGATGCGCTGCGGCGTGCGCATGAACTGCTGCGCCAAGGCGGCGATGTCGTCCGGGTAGGTGGCTGAAAAGAGCAGCGTGAGCCGGTCTTTGGGGCAACGTTTGACGACTGCGCGGATGTCGTCGATGAAGCCCATGTCGAGCATTCGGTCGGCCTCATCGAGCACCAAGGTGCTGAGCTGCGCCAAGTTCAGGCTGTCGCGTTCCAGGTGATCCATCAAACGCCCGGGCGTACCGACCACGATGTGCGCGCCGTGCGCTAGGCTGTCGAGCTGCGGCCGGATGGGGCTGCCACCGCACAGGGTCAAGATCTTGATGTTGTCCTCAGCGCGGGCCAAGCGGCGGATCTCTTGACTGACTTGATCGGCCAGCTCGCGCGTGGGGCATAGCACCAAGGCTTGGACATCGAAGCGGCTGGCTTCGATGCGTTGCAGCAAGGCCAAGGCAAAGGCGGCGGTCTTGCCGCTGCCGGTGGCGGCTTGGGCGATCAGATCTTTGCCGGCCAGCGCCAAAGGCAGGGCGGCGGCTTGGATGGGCGTCATCGCCGCATAACCCAGGCGGTCCAGATTGGCCAGGGTGGCGGGCGAGAGGGGCAGGGTCGAGAAAAGTTGGGGGTTCATCCCGGGATTATCGGGCCGACCCCCATGGCGACCACGCCGCCTTAGAAGTTGTGGCGCAGTCCCAGTGCCACGCTGCTGCCATCGCTCAAGCCATCGACCTTTTCGCTCATGCCGACCAAGTACAGATCGGTGTAGCGCGTCAGGGCGCGGTCATAGCCCAAGGACACGGTGGTGCGTATCGGTTGGATGTTGAATTTGGGCACGATCCGGCCTGCTTGCAGCATGATCGACGAGCCCTTGCCAAAGCTGAGCGTGGCACCTAAGCCGCTGATCTTGCTGCTGAGCGCTGTGGTCATGTTTTGCACCTCACCGGACTGGGCAAACAACTTCACCGGGCCCAAGGTGTATGACGTTCCGATTTGGCTGGTGCGGGTGTCATCCACCGTCTGGGTGGGGCTGTCTTTGCGAACGGATTGCTGGCTGTAGGACAGCCCCATGCCGCCCTTCCAATAGCCCAAGGTGTAGCCCCAGTTGCGGCTCCCGCTGCCTTCGCCGGGGGCTGCCATCACACTGGCATTGAAACCATCAAAGGATGGGCTGACGTAGAGCACCGAATCGTTCCAGCCCGTGTCGCCAGAGACGGTGTTGCTGCTGAAGTACTGACGCACCGCCGGGGAAAAGCCGAAGGAGTCACCGAAGGCGTTATGCACCACCGTCGAGATGAACAGCGGGGTGGTGTTGCGACCGCCGGTCAGCGTGCCGTACCGGCTGTGTTTCAGGCCGACATGGGCCGCGCGGGTGAACTGGCCATCGCCGGTGAAACGGCCCGTCTCGCCCGTGTCTGGCCGCAGAAATTGCTGGAGTTGGAACAGCGCACTCCAGCCCATGTTGAGCTCTTCGTTGCCTTCGATGCCCAACCAACTGGTGCTCATGCTGCCACTTTGGACGCCCGCAAGACCCTTGCTGATGCCGGGCGCTTGGCTGGTGCCAACGCTCATATCGATCAAGCCGCCGATTTTGAGGGTGGTGATGGCCGAGGCGGGCATGGCCGCGCTCAGGCTGGTCAGGGCCAAGGCGGCTACAACAGGCCGGGTGAGAGGGGGGTGGGCAGGGTTTTTCATGGTTCTCTTTCAGTCGCTTGTCAGCAAGCCCTTGGTTTCGATGAAGCGGATCACCTCATCGAGTCCTTGCTGGGTTTTGAGGTTGGTCATCACGAAGGGCCGTACCCCGCCTTGGGGCATCCGGCGCATGCGCTCCGTGTCGGCTTTCATGATGTCGAGGTTGGCGCCCACATAGGGAGCCAGATCGGTTTTGTTGATGACGAACAAGTCGCTCTTGGTGATGCCGGGGCCGCCCTTGCGCGGGATCTTCTCACCGGCGGCCACGTCGATGACATAGAGCGTCAAGTCGGAGAGTTCCGGGCTGAAGGTGGCGGCCAAGTTATCGCCGCCGCTTTCAATGAAGACAATGTCGGCGTTGGGAAACTTCTCCAGCATCCGGTCCACCGCTTCGAGGTTGATGGAGGCGTCTTCGCGGATGGCGGTGTGCGGGCAGCCGCCGGTTTCCACGCCCATGATGCGCTCGGGCTCCAGCGCCCCGGCCACGGTGAGCAGGCGCTGGTCTTCTTTGGTGTAGATGTCGTTGGTCACGACCACCAAGTCCCACTTCTCACGCATGGCTTTGCAGAGCCTTTCCAGCAGCGTGGTTTTGCCCGAGCCGACGGGGCCGCCGACACCGACACGCAAGGGTGGCCGTTTCTTGGTGCGCGGGTTCGACTGAGACGTGGGGGCCGTGTTGAAGGTGTTGAGCATGGTTCAGGAGCGGAACAGGCGTGAATACTGAGCCTCGTGCTGGGCCGAGAGGATGGCCAGCATGGGGGTGAAAGCTTGCTGCTCGGCCTCGGGCAGATGCATGGCGCGCTCCACCACCGCCGGGATGGCCTCGCTCAAGCCTTGCAAGATACGCTGACCGGCGCTTTGACCCAAGGGCGCGGACTTGAGCGCCGCTTGGACCATGTTCTCGGCCCAACCAAAGGCGTGGGCCAGCAGGGCTTGGCGCAGGGGCGCGCCGGTTTGTGCGGCCGCCAAGGCGAAAGCCACCGGCCATGTGGGTGCTGGGCGTAAACCGCCCAAGTGCTGCACGCGGGGCTCTTCGGCATGGCGCTGGCGCAGCCAGTCGTGCAGCGAGCGGCCCATTTGCTCGGTTTGCTGGCGAAACTCGCTCGATTCGCGCGTCATGCGCACCCACGTGTTCAGCGCCTCGATGCCCGCCAAGTCGTCTTGCTGCCAAGCCTCGAACGCTCGGGCCACCACCGGCAGATCGGCGCGGCCCAAGGCCAGCACCAACTGATCGTGCAACCACGTGGTGGCTTCGGCCTCGTTGCTGACCCGCGCGGACGCGACCGCCGCTTCCAGACCTTCCGAGTAGCTGAAGCCGCCCACCGGCAAAGCGGGCGAAGCCAGCCACATCAACTGCAAAAAGGCGGAAGGGTCCATCACCGTCAGCACTGTCAGCACTGTGTGGGGGTCAGTGGTCGTGTTTGCAGTGCGGCCCATGCACGTGCGGTGCCGGGGCCGCTTTGACGGGGATGGCCACGGGGATCGCCACAGCTTGGGCGGCGTGATCGTGCCCATGCCCATGACCGCTGCTCACGTAAGCCCCGCCTTCGGGCTCGAACGCGGCTTGGGTTTCGGTGACGGTGAGGTGCATCTGGCGCAGCATCTCGGCCAGCACGTGGTCGGGCTCCAGCTTCAGGTGATCGGGTTGCAGCTCCAGCGGCACGTGGCGATTGCCCAAGTGATAGGCGGCGCGCACCAAGTCAAAGGGCGAGCCGTGTGTGGCGCAGGCGCGCACTTCGAGCACGGCTTGGGGGGCGGCCAGCACCTTGATCAGCGAGCCATCTTCAGCCACCAAGACATCGCCGCCGCGCACCACACTGCCTCGGGGCAAGAAGACCCCGAGATGGCGTCCGCTGGCATCGGTGGCGTCGAAACGGCTTTTCTGGCGCACGTCCCAATCGAGTTCCACCGTGGAGGCGCGTTTCAAGAGCGCAGCGGCCAGACCCTGGCCTTGGGAGAGGAGTTTGTTGACGGTAAGCATGGACCGCACTTTAACCCCACGCCGAGCGCTGCTCGCCGCTCGGCGTCAGCGCCTCAAGGCTGCAAGCAACCCTGCGCGCTCCAGCGACACAGCGGCGGCGGGCTTTGGCGCAAGCATTGATTGGCTGAGCAGATCACCGCGCCCAAGGTCCAGCTCGAAGCCGCCCTGGGGGCCGTGACAGGGATGTGCAGCGCTTGCAAATAGCGTTGCAGGTAGATCGGCCGGAAGCAGGCCACCGCTTCTTCGCCCACATATTTGCCCCGGCCCAAGCAGTTGGTGTTGACGTCGTTCGGGTTCATGTAATTGAACGAGCCGGTCAGGAACCAGCGTGGGCTGTCGGCGCGTTCGGTAGGGATGCGGCGATGGCTGCCGCGTTGGCCGTGCTCAAAGTTGTAGGGGTCCACGATGCTTTGGGTGGCATCTTGCAGGGCCAAGGTGCTGGCGCAGTCCAGCGCTTTCCAGCCGGGGTGATCCACGCCCGCACCGTAAGCGCAGCTTGGGGCCACGCCCAAGGTGTGCGGTGCTTCGTCCTGACCCAGACCAAGGAAGGAATAGCTGTAGATCCGCATCGATTTGCCATCGACTTTGACCATGCGGGTGGCGTCGTCCGAGGCCTCGCAGCGCTTGCAGGGAAAGGTCACTTGCGAGGACGCGCCGCCCATCTCGGCGATGCCAAAGTCGCTGCGGCCTTTGCGCTCTTGGCGCACCGCCAGCCAGGCGTAGAGACCTTCTTCGAAGCCCGTGAGGGTGCGGGCTTCGACCGGCACCGTGCGGCCCAAGCGATCTTGCAGCCGATCACTCAACCGCTGGCGCACATCGCTCCACAAGGCGGCGCTCAGCGCGGGGTGTTCTTGTTCGGCCAGACGCATGCCAGCGGTGGCGAAGATCTGCGCACCTTCCACCCAGCATTGGCTGGCCCAGTCGAAGCCTTGCCATTCGGGCTCGCCTTTGTCATCTTTCGGGCCGTCATGGCGGATGGCGTCCAAGGCATTCGCCACCTCGGTATTGACCGCCTGCATGTCAGCGTGATGCCGGCCCCGGATCTCGCGCACCGGGTCGGCCAAGGCTGAAACTTTGGGCCCCAGATGCTCTTCCCAGTCCCGGCCCTTGCGGACAAACACCGCCAGCCGTGTGCCGCTGCTGCCCGCATCAAAGATCACTTGGCAGGTGGGCAGGCTCTTGGGGGCTGCCGCCAGCACCGTCCCGCTCGACCCCAGCCCGGCCAACAAGGCACCGGCCAACAACACGGAGCGAGCAAGGGTGAGCGGTGGGCTGAGTTTCATGGTGCAGGGCGAGGGTTGAAGAAGGGCGAGGTGCGAGGGGCGACGGTCGATCTGGGTTTAGCCCGCCAGCCCCGCGAACACGTTTTGCACGTCTTCGTTGGCGTCGAGCGCGGCGAGGAAAGCTTCGACTTCTTCGAGCTGCTCAGTGCTCAGGCTGCTTGGAGCGATGGGGTTTTTCGGCTTGTAGCCGAGCTTGGCCGAGAGCACCGTGAAGCCTTGAGCGGGCAGGGCGCGGCAGACCAAGTCAAGATCAGCGGCCTCGGTCACAAAGACGGCCACGCCGTCGTCGTCAGCGGCTTCAAAGTCTTGGGCCCCGGCTTCGATGGCGGCCATTTCCACATCGGCCCCAGCCGCAGCCGCTTCGGCCTCGATCAGACCGACGTGTTCAAAATCCCACGACACCGAGCCCGATGTGCCCAGGTGGCCCTTGCGAAACAGCACGCGCATTTCTGAGGCCGCGCGGTTCACGTTGTCGGTCAAGCACTCCACCATCACCGGCACGCGGTGCGGCGCAAAGCCTTCGTACATGGCGTGCTCAAAATGCACCGTCTCACCCGTCAAGCCCGCGCCCTTTTTGATGGCGCGCTCCAAGGTGTCTTTGGGCATCGAGACCTTGCGGGCTTGTTCAAGCACCAACCGTAAACGCGAATTGGCCGCCGGGTCCGCCCCATGTCGGGCCGCAATCATGATGTCCTTGGACAGCTTGCCAAACAGCCGGCCTTTGGCGTTGGCTGCGAGATCCTTGTGCTTGGCTTTCCATTGCGCGCCCATGTTCTGCGTTTCCTTGTGTTGTTGAGTCGATATGAAGTGCGCAGAGATTCTAGGTGAGGGGACTTGGGTCAGCACTTCCTGTCATCACGGGTTGTGGCTCGTACCCACCAGCATCACATCCGGTAAATGGGCCAAGACGCTGGCGAAGTCGGGATGGGCGTGCAAGGCATGGATGACCACCGGCAAGGGCTCGGCCCAGATTTCGGACAAGTCCCGTTCCGCTGTTTCGCGGATGGCAAAGGCCAGTTGCTCTTTCGGGGGACAGAACTGTGCATCCACCCCCGCTTTGTTGCCGCGCGCATCCATGCGGTACCAGCCGTGCTTTTGCAGATAAACGGCGTTGAGTCCATGCAAGCAATACGGTGGCCCCGACTCGCCCACCGACAAGCGCTGATAGCACAAGCCTGTCGGCACCCCATGGGCCCGCAACAAGGCTGCGAGCAGATGACTCTTGGCATAGCAGTAGCCCGTACCGTGGCGCAGCACATCCGAGGCCCGACAGGTGACCGGATTCAGTTTGAAATCTGAGCTGTGCTTGATCTGGTCCCGCACAAACTCGAAACAGCGCCGCACCAGCTCTTCTTCCTCCCCCACCCCTTGTGCCAACTCTCGCGCCAACGCCGACACATTTGGGGCATCAAAGTCAATGAAGGTGCTGCGGGCGAGATAGGTTTGCATGGGGAGGGTGGCGTCTTCAAAACAAGAAATACCTCTGCGCCATTGGCAGTGAGGTCGCGGGTTCGCACGTGAGGAGTTGACCGTCGGCGCGGACTTGGTAGGTTTGGGCGTCGATGTCCATCACCGGCAGGTAGGCGTTGTGGATCATGTCGGTTTTTTGGACGCTGCGGCAGCCTTTGACGGCGGAGGTTTGTTTGCGCAGGCCATAGCGTTCAGCCACGCCGGCTGAGGTGGCTGCTTGGCTGAGGAAGGTGAGCGAGGTGCGGGCCACCACGCCGCCGTAAGCGCCAAACATCGGCCGGTAGTGGACGGGCTGCGGCGTCGGGATCGAGGCGTTCGGATCACCCATGGCGGCCATGGCGATGAAGCCGCCTTTCAGAATCAGGCTCGGTTTGACACCGAAAAAAGCCGGACGCCAGAAGACCAGATCGGCCCATTTGCCGACCTCGATCGAGCCGACGTCGTGGCTGATGCCGTGGGCCAACGCGGGGTTGATGGTGAGTTTGGCGAGGTAGCGTTTGACGCGGGTGTTGTCGTTGCGAACGTTGTGTTCGACTGTCGAGCCCTCACCCCGGCCCTCTCCCCCAAGGGGAGAGGGGGCCAACCATCCGCGTTGCTCCTTCATCTTGTGCGCGGTTTGCCAGCAGCGGATTTGGACCTCGCCGACCCGGCCCATGGCTTGGCTGTCGGAGGAGAACATGCTGATGGCACCCAAGTCGTGCAGGATGTCTTCGGCGGCGATGGTTTCGCGGCGGATGCGCGATTCGGCAAAGGCCAAGTCTTCGGCAATGCCCGCGTCGAGGTGGTGGCAGACCATCAGCATGTCGAGGTGTTCGTCGAGCGTGTTGACGGTGTAGGGCCGCGTCGGATTGGTCGAGCTGGGCAGCACGTTCGCTTCGCCGACCACCTTCATGATGTCGGGCGCGTGGCCGCCGCCCGCGCCTTCGGTGTGGAAGCTGTGGATCGTGCGGCCTTTGAAGGCGGCGACGGTGTTTTCGACAAAGCCCGATTCATTGAGCGTGTCGCTGTGGATCGCCACTTGCACGTCGGTTTCTTCGGCCACCGACAAGCAGGTGTCGATGGCGGCGGGCGTGGTGCCCCAGTCTTCATGCAGCTTCAGGCCGATGGCCCCGGCATCAACCTGCTGGCGCAGGGCTTCCGGGCGGCTGGCGTTGCCTTTGCCGAGAAAGCCCAGATTCATCGCAAAAGCGTCGGCGGCTTGCAGCATGCGGGCGAGGTTCTCGGGGCCGGGCGTGCAGGTGGTGGCAAAGGTGCCGGTGGCCGGGCCGGTGCCGCCGCCGATCATGGTGGTGACACCGCTGCTCAGGGCTTCTTCGATCTGCTGCGGGCAGATGAAGTGGATGTGGGTGTCGATGGCACCTGCGGTGACGATCATGCCTTCGGCAGCGATCACTTCGGTGCCGGGGCCGATGACGATGTCCACGCCCGGTTGCACGTCCGGGTTGCCCGCTTTGCCGATGGCGCAGATGCGTGAGCCCCGCAAGCCGATGTCGGCCTTGACGATGCCCCAGTGGTCGAGGATCAGCGCGTTGGTGATCACGCAGTCCACCGCATCCCCCGCACCCGGCCCGTTCATGCGCTGGCTCTGACCCATGCCGTCGCGGATGGTTTTGCCGCCGCCAAACTTCACTTCCTCGCCGTAGCCGCCGGCGCGCAAGGTGTAGTCGGCTTCCACTTCGATGATCAAGTTGGTGTCGGCCAGCCGCAGGCGGTCGCCCACCGTGGGGCCGAACATTTCAGCGTAAGCGCGTTTGCCCAGCGTGGCCATCAGAGGGCTCCTTGTACCAAACCGCGAAAACCGTAGACCTGTCGATCCCCGGCGTAATCCACCAGCTCAACCGTGCGTTGTTGGCCGGGCTCGAAACGCACCGCCAGCCCGCTGGCAATGTTGAGCCGCATGCCGTGCGCGGCCGCGCGATCAAAGCGCAGCCCGGCGTTGGTCTCGGCAAAGTGGTAATGCGAGCCGACTTGAATGGGGCGGTCGCTGGCGTTCTCCACCACCAAGCTCAGCGTGCGCCGACCGGGGTTGAGGGTGAGCTCGCCGTCATCGGTGAACAGTTCGCCGGGAATCATGGTCCGCCTCCCGCGTCAAGCCAGCAGCAGCGCTGCACCGAAGGCCGCCGAAGCGAGGCCCGCCGCCCGAGCCAGCCAGACTGAACGCTCGCGCAGCAGCCCACCGATCAGCAGACCCGCCCCATGCAGCAAGCCGGTGGCCAGCACCATGCCCGCCAGCGCGGAGCCGCCCGCCAATTCGCTGCCGTGCGCCGCGCCGTGGAACAGGGCAAAGCCGCCCACCAACACCATGCCGACCACCGTCGGCAAAGCTTGGCGCGTTGCCACCAAAAGGCCCAGCACCAAAAGCGAGGTGGCGATCATGGGCTCCACCGCTGGCAAGCTCAGGCTGCTTGGTGCCAGCAGGGCGCCGATCAGCAGCAAGCTGGCGAAACTGAGCGGCACCATCACCCGTGAGCGCCAGCCCGCCCGAGGCGTGGCCAGTGCGCTCCAAACGCCGACCGCCAGCATCGCCACCAAGTGATCAAGGCCTGTGAAGGGGTGGGTGAAACCGGCTGCGAAGCCTGCGTTGAGGCTGTGATGTCCGTGGGCATCGGTGCCGACATGGGCCCAGACCAGTGAGGGCAAAAGGGTGGCGATGCCGAGGGCGGCGAGACGCGCAAAGGGGGTCATGGTGATGCTCCGTTTGGGTGCGGGTCGTGCGAGATCAGGCGGGATTAGGCAATCGGTTGGTGCACGGTCACCAATTTGGTGCCGTCGGGGAAGGTGGCTTCGACTTGGATGTCGGGGATCAGCTCGGGGATACCGTCCATGACCTGATGGCGTGTGAGGATGGTTTTGCCTTCGCTCATCAAGGTGGCCACGGTTTTGCCGTCGCGGGCTCCTTCCATGATGGCCGCGCTGATCAGGGCCACGGCCTCGGGGTAGTTGAGCTTCAGCCCCCGGGCCAAGCGGCGCTCGGCCAGCAAGGCGGCGGTGAAGATCAGCAGCTTGTCTTTTTCACGCGGGGTCAGTTCCATGGGTGCGTCCTTGCAGGATGGATGCCAGCTTGCCTGAGTCGGCGCGCAGCTGGTGCGATTCTTGAACAGGAGCGGGCATGCCTCCGCCATCGACCCTTGAGCCCACCCAGCACGTCATCAAAATCCGGCGCGACTACAACGCGTGGGTCGCCAGCGAAACGCTTGAAGATTACGCCTTGCGCTTCACCCCGCGCTCGGCCCGCCGCTGGGGCGCTTGGCGGGTAGCGAACACGGCCTTCGGGGGCGCGGCGTCGTTTTTGGTGCTGGAAGCGGTCGGGGCGACACTTTTGGTGCAGTACGGTTTCGTCAATGCCGCCCTTGCCATCCTCACCACCGGGCTGATCATTTTGGTGGCGGGTGTGCCCATCAGCTTGTACGCCGCACGCTGCGGCGTGGACATGGATCTGCTCACCCGGGGGGCCGGTTTTGGTTACTTGGGCTCGACGCTGACCTCGCTGATCTACGCCGGTTTCACCTTCATCTTCTTTGCCCTCGAAGCCGCCGTGATGGCTTACGCCTTGGACATGGCCTTCGACATCCCGCCCGCTTGGGGCTACTTGATCTGCGCCTTGGTGGTGCTGCCGCTGGTGACGCACGGCATCCGCACCCTCAGCCGTTTGCAGGTCTGGACCCAGCCGCTGTGGCTGCTGCTGTTGATCACGCCCTATGTGTTTGTCTTTGCGCACCATCCCGGCGTGCTGGCCGAGTTGGCGCGCTACGGCGGCCAAGCGGGGTTGACGCATGTCGATGCGCAGGCCTTTGGTGCGGCACTCACGGTCGGGATGGCGCTCATCACCCAAATGGGCGAGCAGGCCGATTACCTGCGCTTCATGCCCGAGCGCGCCACCCTGGGGAGAGGCCGCTGGCTGGCGGCCACCTTGCTCGGCGGGGTGGGTTGGGTGGTGCCGGGGGTGTTGAAGATGTTGGGTGGAGCCTTGCTGGCTTGGCTGGCCTTGAGCCACGACGTGACCCACGAGGTGCCGCTGGAGCGCGCGGTCGATCCGAACCAGCTGTACTTGGGAGCTTTTGAAGAGGTGTTCGCGCGCGATGACTTGGCGGTGGCGGCCACGGCGCTGTTGGTGCTGGTGTCGCAGCTCAAGATCAACGTCACCAACGCCTACGCCGGCTCGCTGGCGTGGTCGAACTTTTTTGCCCGCCTCACCCACAGCCATCCCGGTCGGGTGGTTTGGCTGGTGTTCAACATTGGCATTGCGCTGCTGCTGATGGAGATGGATCTGTTTCAAGCCTTGGGCGGTGTGCTGGGGCTGTACGCCAACATCGCCATCAGCTGGTTCATGGCGGTGGTGGCCGATCTGCTCATCAACAAACCGCTGGGCTGGTCGCCCAAGGGGATCGAATGTCGGCGCGCGCATTTGCATGACCTCAACCCGGTGGGCGTGGGCGCCATGGGCTTGGCCTCGGTTGTGTCGATCGCAGCGCACTTGGGCGCTTTTGGAGCCTTGGCCCAAGCGTGGTCGGCCCTGATCGCGCTGCTGACGGCGTTGTCGGTTTCGCCGCTGATCGCTTGGGCGACCCAAGGGCGTTTTTATCTGGCGCGCCTGCCCGCCCAACTTCCAGCACACGCTTGTGGCTGCACGGTGTGTGCCGGCACGTTTGAGGCCGAAGACATGGCGCTGTGCCCGGCTTATGGGGGCTCGATCTGTTCGCTGTGCTGCACCTTGGATGCGCGCTGCCAAGACCGCTGCAAACCGCCCGAAGCGCGCTGGTCGGTGCAGAGCGTGCGGCTGCTGAGATGGGTATTGCAGCGGCTCTTGCCGCGTGCGCTGGGGCCCTATCTCGACAAAGGTTTGGGCGACTACTTGGTGTTGATGCTGGGGGTGCTGCCGCTGCTGGGCGGCTTGCTGAGTTTGGGCGCGCTCAAAGCCTTTGCTGCCCTGAGTGTGCTGGCCGGGGTGGGCGTGTGGTGGCTGGTGCTGGCGCAGCAAAGTCGGCGGGTGGCGCAGGAGGAAGCTCAGCGCCAGACCCAAGCCTTGCAAGACGAGATCGCGCGCCATCGCCAAACCGATCTGGCCTTGCAAGAGGCCAAGCGGCGCGCGGATGCGGCCAATCAGGCCAAGAGCCGCTACATCACCACCATCAGCCACGAGATGCGCACGCCGCTCAACGCCATCTTGGGTTATGCCCAACTGCTGGAGGAAGACGCCAGCATGCCGGCCCATCGGCGGCACGCGCTGAGCGTGATCCACCGGGGCGGGGATCATTTGCTCTCGCTGATCGAGGGCACGCTCGACTTGGCGCGCATCGAAAGCGGCAAGCTGAGTCTGGACGTGCGTCCGATGCGCTTTGTGCAAAGCCTGCGCGAGATCAGTCAGCTCTTTGAGCTGCAAGCCGCCGCCAAAGGCCTTGGCTTTAGAACCCTGCTGGACGCCGGCTTGCCTGAGGCTGTGCGCGCCGATGACAAGCGCCTGCGCCAGATCCTGATCAACGTGTTGGGCAACGCCGTCAAGTTCACTCGCCAAGGCGAGGTCGTGCTTTGGGTGGGCTACACCCGCGAGATGGCGCGCTTTGAGATCCGCGACACGGGGCCCGGCATGACGCGTGACGAGCTGGCGCGGGTCTTTGAGCCTTTTGAGCGCGGCGCGGCCGCTGGCGCTGGGCCCAGTGAAGGGCAGGGCACCGGCAGCGGCACCGGGCTGGGGCTGACCATCAGCCGCATGTTGACCGATTTGATGGGCGGCGAGTTGACGGTCGAGAGCACGCCGGGGGTGGGCACGGTGTTCCGGCTCAAGCTCTTTTTGCCCAGCGTGGCGGCATTGCCAGCATCCACATCACCCACCCCATCGCCCATACTCGCTCCGCCCCCGGATCAGCCGCCCGCCTTGAGCGTGGCGTTGTGCTCCGGGCTGCAAGCGGTCCGCTCGGCCGCTGCGCTGGGCCATGTGCGTGGGGTGCTGCGTCTTTTGGAGACGCTTGATACCGAGCTTGGCCCCGAAGACCCTCACCGACCGCTTTTGGCGCAGCTGCGCCTTCTGGCCCGCGCCTGCCAGCTCAACGCTTTGGACGCTGCGATTCAACAAGCGTTGTCACCCGCTTTGCCACCCACCTCATCGCCATGATCACCATGAACCACGACCTGGGTTTTGACCGCAGCAGCACCGATCTGATCTTGATCGTCGATGACGTGCCCGACAACTTGGCCGTGCTGCACGACGCGCTCGACGAATCGGGCTACACCGTGCTGGTGGCCACCGACGGCCCCTCCGCCCTGAGCCGCGCTGCGCAGGCGCAGCCCGATCTGATCTTGCTCGACGCCGTGATGCCGGGCATGGACGGTTTTGAGGTGGCGCGCCGCCTGAAGGCCGAACCCGCCACTGCCACGATGCCGATTGTTTTCATGACCGGCCTGACCGACACCGAGCATGTGCTGGCGGCCTTTGCGGCGGGTGGTACGGATTACGTCAACAAGCCGATCCGGGTGCGCGAGGTGCTGGCGCGCATCGCCACCCATTTGCACAGCGCCCGCGCCCAGCGCCAAGCGCGCAACGCCTTGGACGCTTTCGGCCACGCCACGTTGGTGGTGCAGGTGCCTGACGGTCGGCTCCTTTGGCAAACTGCCTTGGCGCGCCAGCTGCTTGAAATCCACTTTGCCAGCGATGGCCGCTTGGCCCCGCCCGCGCTGATCGCGTGGTTGCAGCGCCTCACCATGGCTAGCCTGGGTAGCTTGGGCGGCCCTTGGCCAGGTTCTGCACCGCCCCCGTCCCTGACCCTGAACGCCGGTTGTCGCCGCCTGCGCTTCACCGTGCACGAAGCCACGGGCGAGGATCAATGGCTCTTGGTCCTGCGCGAAGACGACGACAGCGCCACCCTCGACGCCCTGATCCAAGCCTTCAAACTCACCCCCCGCGAAGCCGAAGTCTTGGCCTGGGTCACCCGGGGCAAAACCAACCGCGATATCGGCGACATCCTCGGCTCCAGCCCCGCCACCGTCAAAAAACACCTCGAACACGTCTACGAAAAACTCGGCGTGGAAACGCGCAATGCCGCGGCAGCGGTCGCCTTGGCCAGCGTGCGGCAGTTGGGGGGTGGATGACGGCTTTACTGAGCCTGAGCGTGAGCGCTCAAAACAAGCCCGCAGCAATGTTGATGGTCAGGGCGAGGACGGTGGTATTGAAGAAGAAGGCCAGGATGCAGTGCAGCACGCCGATGCGGCGCAGGGCGGAGTGGGTGAAGGCGACGTCGGCGGTTTGGCCAGAGGTGCCGATGACGGCGGCGAAGTAGAAGAAGTCGCCGTAGCTTGGTTGGGCTGTGCCGGGGAACGCCAAAATGTCGGGCTGCTTGCGAGCGCGGGCGACGTAGAAATCGTGGGCGTAATGCAGGCCAAACAAGGTCTGGGTGAACAGCCATGAGCTCACCACCGTCAGCCCGGCCAAACCGAGGTGCAGGTGCTTGAGCATGCCCGACATGTCTTTGACCGCCGCGATCTGTGAGCCGACGGCCAGCAGCACCGCCACGGCGGCCGCCACCACCATGGTCAGTACCAAGATCCGGCCCTCGTTTTGATGCAGCGCGCGGTGTTGCATCCGGGTCGCATCGGAGCGCAGCACCATGTGCAGGGCCAGGCCGAGATACAGCAGCGTGCAGGTGTTCCAGCCGATCAGCACGCGCGCCTCGGCGTGATGCACCAGCGCCTCGGGCAAGGCCAGATAGACCAGCCCGCCGGCCAAGATGGCGGACCACAGTCGCGGGCGGGTGCGCAGGATGCGCATAAAGCGAGAGGGACTGCGAAACATGGTGATGCTTGGGGTGGTGGTTGGGTGGTGGGTGGGGGCGGGTCAGCGTGAGGCTGGCGATGGTAGGGCAAGGGACCTCGACGCGCTGATGCCCGACTTTGGTGCGTTGAGCGCTGCGCTGCGCACCACCCGCTTGCTACGCCATCCGTCGTATTTCCTTGCTGGGGCGTGGCGATGACACTGGGTTTCATTCCTTCACCAACCTTGTGCCTCGCCATGAAATCTTCCCGTCGCACCTTTGCCAAGCATCTCAGCGCTGTTGCCGTCGGCGTGAGTGCCGTTGGGCTGCCGCTCTGGGCGCAGGCCGCCGACACCATCAAGGTCGGGGTGCTGCATTCGCTCTCGGGCACCATGGCCATTTCGGAAACGGTCTTGAAGGATGTCGCCTTGATGGCGATTGAAGAGATCAACGCCAAGGGTGGTTTGTTGGGCAAGAAGTTGGAGCCCGTGGTGGTGGACCCGGCGTCGAACTGGCCGCTGTTTGCGGAAAAAGCCAAGCAGCTGATCGACCAAGACAAAGTGGCCGTGACCTTTGGTTGCTGGACATCGGTGTCGCGCAAATCGGTGCTGCCGGTGTTTGAAGAGAAGAACGCGCTGCTGTTCTACCCCGTGCAGTACGAAGGCGAAGAGCTCAGCAAAAACGTCTTCTATACCGGCGCAGCGCCCAATCAGCAGGCCATTCCGGCGGTCGAATACCTGATGAGCAAGGACGGTGGCTCGGCCAAGCGCTTTGTGCTTTTGGGCACCGACTACGTCTACCCGCGCACCACCAACAAGATCTTGCGTGCCTTCCTGAAGTCCAAGGGTGTGAAGGATGCGGACATCTTGGAGGAGTACACCCCCTTCGGGCACGCCGACTACCAAGGCATCATCGCCAAGATCAAGAAGTTCGCTGCTGAAGGCAAAAAGACGGCGGTGGTTTCAACCATCAACGGTGACTCGAACGTGCCGTTCTACAAAGAACTGGGCAACCAAGGCCTGAAGGCGACCGACGTGCCGGTGGTGGCGTTCTCGGTGGGTGAGGAAGAACTGCGCGGCGTCGATGCCAAGCCGCTGGTGGGCCACTTGGCGGCGTGGAACTACTTCATGTCGATCAAGAACCCGACCAACGCCGCTTTCATCAAGCAGTGGAGTGACTACGCCAAGGCCAAGAAGATTCCGGGTCATGCCGACAAGCCGCTGACCAACGATCCGATGGAAGCGACCTACATCGGCATTCACATGTGGGCGCAAGCCGTGGCCAAGGCCAAGAGCACCGACACCGACAAGGTGATCGCCGCCATGGCTGGTCAAACCTTCAAGGCTCCGGGTGGTTTCACCAGCACCATGGACGCCAAGAATCACCACCTGCACAAGCCGGTCTTCATCGGCGAAGTCAAAGCCGACGGCCAGTTCTCGGTGGTCTGGAAAACGCCCGGCCCGATCAAAGCTCAACCTTGGAGCCCGTACATCGCGGAAAACAAGGGCAAAAAAGACGAGCCTGAGAAGAAGTGAGACCCCAAGCCATGTTGCGCCCCTTGCGGTGGATCTCATGGCTGTGCGCGGGCCTGCTTGCCTTGAGCAGCAGTGCCCACGCCCTCAGCCCCCAACAGGCCTATGCCATCGCGGCGGGTGAGCCAGATGCGCGCATCACGGCTTTGAATCAGGCGGTGGCGGAGGCCGACCCGGCCTTGGGCCGCTTGGTGCAAGCGCTGCTCGACGATCAGGTTCGGGTCGCGGGCAGCGTGGCCTATGTGGTGCAGGCCGACGTGGCCGTCGGGGCCGTGATCGCGGGCAGCGAGGCTCCAGCCCCTTTGCCGTTGGACGCCGAAGAGGTGGTCAACAACAACCGCATGCGTGCAGCCCTTGAAGCGGTGATGGGCGCGCTGCGTTTGGTCTCGCCCGAGGCCAAGGTCCGCCAAGCGGCCATTCAAACTTTGAGTCAACAAGCGTTGCTGCCGGCGCAGTTGCCGCTGATCGACAAGGCGCTGGCGGTGGAGCCCGATTTGGGTCTGCAAGCGCAACTCAAGATGATGCGGGCCACGCTTTGGCTGGCTTCAGAGGAGCGTGATCAGCGCCTCCAAGCCGCGCATCTGCTCGGGCAGAGTGCTCAAAGTCAAGCCAAGAGCCTGCTGCAAGATCGCTTGGGGCCAGAGGGCGAAACCGATCTGGAAATTCGCAGCGCCTTGATGATGTCGCTGGCGGCGGTCGAGAACCGTCTGGCTTGGGGCGAGCGGCTTGGGGTGCTCTTTACGGGCTTGAGCTTGGGCTCGATCCTGCTGCTGGTGGCCCTCGGGCTGGCGATCACTTACGGCCTGATGGGTGTGATCAACATGGCGCACGGCGAGCTGATGATGATCGGCGCCTACGCCACCTACATGGTGCAAAACCTGTTCCGCCAACACCTGCCAGGCTACTTTGACGCTTACATCGTGGCGGCGATACCGGCCTCATTTTTGGTGGCGGCGCTGGTTGGGGCGGCCTTGGAGCGCAGTGTGATCCGCTGGCTCTACGGGCGTCCGCTGGAAACGTTGCTGGCCACTTGGGGCATCAGTTTGATGCTGATGCAAGCTGTGCGCAGCTTGTTTGGTGCGCAAAACGTGGCGGTCGAGAACCCGAGCTGGCTCTCGGGCGGTGTGCAGGTGCTAAGCAATCTGACGCTGCCCTACAACCGCTTGGCCATCATCGTCTTTGCTTTCTTGGTGCTGGGCGGCGTGGCGCTGATGATCGCCAAGACCCGCTTGGGCCTTTTTGTGCGCGGCGTGACCCAAAACCGCCGCATGGCTGCTTGTGTGGGCATCCCCACCGCCCGCATCGACACCTACGCCTTCAGCTTAGGCGCCGGGATCGCGGGCTTGGCAGGCTGCGCGCTGAGTCAGATCGGCAACGTCGGGCCGGACTTGGGCCAGAGCTACATCGTTGACGCCTTCATGGTGGTGGTCACGGGCGGCGTGGGGCAGTTGGCTGGCACGGTCTACGCCGCACTGGGTTTGGGGGTGCTCAACAAGTTGCTGGAGGGCGTGGCCGGCGCGGTGTTGGCCAAGATCATGGTGCTGGTGTGCATCGTGGTGTTCATCCAAAAGCGTCCCCAAGGACTGTTTGCCCTCAAGGGCCGGAGTGCTGACGCATGAGCCTGAACATGAAGTCTTTGAGCGGGGTGGGTGTGCTCACGGTCGTGCTGGTCGTGCTGGCGGGGGTGCCGCTGCTTCACTTGGCCGTGCCTGCATCGAGCCCGCTGCACGTGGGCGACTACGCCGTGCAGTTGACGGCCAAGATCATGTGTTTGGCCATCTGTGCGCTGGCGATGGACCTGATCTGGGGCTACACCGGCATCCTGAGCTTGGGGCATGGGCTGTTCTTCGCCTTGGGCGGCTACGGTATGGGCATGTACCTGATGCGCCAGATTGGCCATGACGGCAACTACAAAAGCGATTTGCCCGACTTCATGGTCTTTCTTGACTGGAAGTCGCTGCCTTGGGCTTGGTCGTGGAGCGACAGCTTTGTGCTGCAAATGCTCTTGGTGCTCTTGGTGCCGGGCTTGCTGGCGTGGGTGTTTGGCTTCTTCGCTTTTCGCTCGCGCATCAAGGGCGTGTACTTCTCGATCATCACGCAGGCCATGACCTTCGCGGCGATGCTGCTGTTCTTTCGCAACGAGACCGGCTTTGGCGGCAACAACGGCTTCACCGACTTCAAACGCATCTTGGGCGTGCCCTTGGCGCAACCCTCGACACGCATGGTGCTGTTTGTGATCACGGGCCTGAGCTTGATCGGTTTTTTCTGGCTGGCGCGCTGGATCGTCGCCAGCAAGTACGGCCGGGTGCTGCAAGCCCTGCGCGACGCTGAAAGCCGCGTGATGTTCACCGGCTACAACCCGCTGCACTACAAGCTGAGCATCTGGACGCTCTCGGCGGTGATGTGCAGCGTGGCCGGCGCGCTCTATGTGCCGCAGGTCGGCATCATCAATCCGGGTGAAATGAGCGCCGCTGCATCGATCGAGATCGCCGTCTGGACGGCGGTTGGCGGGCGCGCCACGCTCATCGGGCCGATCATCGGTGCCTTCTTCGTCAACGGGGCCAAGAGCTGGTTCACGCAGGTTTTTCCCGAGTTTTGGCTCTACTTTCTGGGCGGATTGTTCATCGCGGTGACGCTGTTCTTGCCCCAAGGCATCGTCGGCTTGTTGCGCTTGTTTCGCCACAAAAAGGAAGCTAAGTCATGAGCATGGAGCTGTACGGCGGGCGTTTGGCCAAGATCGGCGAGCCCGATTTCACCCACGGTGTGGCGCTTTATCTCGACGACATCACCGTGAGCTTCGACGGCTTTCGGGCCTTGAACGAGCTGAGTTTGTCGATCAACGTCGGTGAGCTGCGCTGCATCATCGGCCCCAACGGTGCGGGCAAGACCACGATGATGGATGTCATCACCGGCAAAACCCGGCCGGATGCTGGCACCGCCTCTTTTGGCTCGACCATCGATTTGCTGCGTCTGCGCGAACACGAGATCGCCCACATCGGCATCGGGCGCAAGTTCCAAAAACCCACGGTCTTTGAAGAGCTGAGCGTGTTCGATAACTTGGAGCTCGCCCTCAAGACCGACCGGAGCGTGTGGGCCAGTTTGTTCCACCGCTTGAGCGGGGAGCAACGCGACCGCATCGAAGCCACCTTGACGCTGATCCACTTGAAAGAGGCGTGGCAGCGCACTGCTGGTTTGCTCAGTCACGGCCAAAAGCAGTGGCTGGAGATCGGCATGCTTTTGATGCAAGAGCCCCAGCTTTTGCTGCTCGACGAGCCGGTGGCGGGCATGACCGATGAGGAAACCGAACGCACCGCTGAGCTGTTTTTAAGCTTGGAAGGCAAGCACTCCTTGGTGGTGGTCGAGCACGACATGAGCTTTGTCGAGCAGCTCACCCAAGGCCGCAAGACCGTCACCGTGCTGCACGAAGGCCGGGTGCTGGCCGAAGGGCTGCTGGCGGATGTGCAGGCCAACGAGAAGGTGGTTGAGGTTTATCTCGGCCGATAAAACGACAAGCAAGAGAGAAGCAAGATGCTCAACGTGGCCGGTCTTCATCAGTATTACGGCGGCTCGCACATCCTGCGCGGGCTGAACTTTGTGGCGCAACCCGGCGAGGTCACGGTGATCCTCGGGCGCAACGGCGTGGGCAAGACCACGCTGCTCAAAAGCTTGATGGGCGTGGTGCCAATTCGCTCGGGTTCGGTCACGCTGAGCGGGCTTGACATCAGCCATCAAGCCCCTTTTGAGCGGGTGCGCCGGGGCATGGGCTACGTGCCGCAGGGCCGCGAGATTTTTGGTCGCCTGAGCGTTGAGGAAAACCTGCGCATGGGTTTGGCCTCCCGACCCGCCAGCAGCGTCATCCCACCCGAACTCTTCGAGCTCTTTCCGGTGCTCAAGACGATGCTGCACCGCCGGGGCGGTGACTTGTCCGGTGGCCAGCAGCAGCAACTGGCCATCGCCCGCGCCTTGGCTCCCGGCCCCCAATTGCTGCTGCTCGACGAGCCCACCGAAGGCATCCAGCCCAGCATCATCAAAGACATCGGCCGCGTCATCCGCCGTCTGGCCGACGAAGGCTTGAACGGCCAGCGCATGGCCATCGTGCTGGTCGAGCAGTTCTACGACTTCGCCGCCGAACTCGCCGACCAATACCTGGTCATGGAACGCGGCGACATCATCGCCCAAGGCCGTGGCCCCACCATGGCCGCCGACGGCGTGCGGGCGATGATGGCGATTTGAGGGGGCAGTCCCCCCCGTTTCACCCCTTAAGTTCGCCAAATACGCGGCGGCTCAGCGTTCAGGCCCCAAGCGTGTTGGCGCCAAGCGGCGCGGATGCGGGTGAGCAGGGCCATGAGGGGTTCGACGCGGTTGGCCAGGGCGCGGACGACGACGATGCCTTCGTGGGGGCTGGTGGCACCGGCCCAAACGGGGGCGTTGACTTCGGTGGGGAGGAGATCACGGGCGGCGTCGAGCAGGCCTTCGCGTTGAGCTTTGGCCCAAGCGTGGCCTTGGGCGAACCAGATCATGCCGAGCACACGCTGGCCGGCCAAGCCCAAGGGGGAGGCCAAGAGGGTGTGATCGTGGGCGTCGATGCGGCCACGTTCCAGCCAGCGTCCCGGCAGCTCCAGATGCTGCTCGAAGCAGCCGTCTTCAAAGGCCGCCCCAGCGGCGGGGAGTCCGAGCGCCACGCTATCCCAGCCGATCATCGCGGCTTCGGGGGCGAGTTCGAAGCGCAGGTGGTTCCTCGCCAAACAGCCGCTGTAGGCGATGCTTTCCATCGGCAGCCATTCAAGCCGTGCGCCTGCTGCGAGCTTGGCGACCACCCCTTGGCGGGCCAGCTTGCCCGCGCTGCGATAAAAGCGCGTCGCTCCCGGCGTG
Source organism: Leptothrix ochracea (assembly GCF_041083635.1). Classification (GTDB taxonomy): domain Bacteria; phylum Pseudomonadota; class Gammaproteobacteria; order Burkholderiales; family Burkholderiaceae_C; genus Sphaerotilus; species Sphaerotilus ochraceus. Next base: position 64,532 of record NZ_JBFPHB010000006.1, on the reverse strand, counting down.
GTGATCAGGGCGTGACTGTCGGCTTCGAGGTCGAGGTCCAGTTGCAAGACATCGCCGCCCACCACCCCGCCTGGGGGGTGGACCAGCACATGGTGGCAAATGCCGGGGCCTTCGGGGTAGAGCCGCTGCAAGACACGCAGCGGCCCTTGATGACGGTCATGGGCCAAGGTGCGCAGGGGGCCCGCACCCTTGTCACGCCAATAGCGCAGCTGGAGATGACCCAGCCAAGAAGCCGCATCGTGCGGCTGTGGCTGTAGCTGCACCGTCATGAACGCATCGACTTAGAACGCGTGACGGATACCAAGCGCCACGCCGCCGCCGTCCGACGAGGCCTGATCCAAGGTGTCACGCATCCAAGCGGCGTAGACATCGGTGTGCTTGCCCAGATTGCGGTCGTAGCCGATCGACAGGGTGCGACGCGAGGTGGTGGTGCCGTTCAGCGGGGTGCTTTCGAGGATGCCCCATTGCGCCAAGATGGCGGCGTTGGTGCCCAAGGCGATCTTGGCGCCGAGGCCGCTGATCTTGTTGTCGGTGCCGGTGGTGTTGTTCTTCACATCACCGATTTGGCCGTAGAACTTGACCGACTTCAGATCAAAAGAGCCACCGACTTGCCACGTGTGGGTGTCGTCCGTCGGAACGGTGGGGCTGACGTCTTTCTTGACGTCTTGCATGGCGTAGCTCAGCGCCAGTGCGCCCGAGAAGTACATCGCGTTGCCGCCCCAGTTGATGCCGTTGCTGCCTTCGGCTTGGGCGTTGATCAGGTTGACGCTCAGGCCGCCGATGTTCGGGCTGCTGTATTGCACCGAGTCGTTCCAGCCGCTATCGCCGGTGACGGGGCCGAGGAAGTAGTGGCGGATGGCCGGGGAGACGCCGAAGGAGTCCCCAAAAGCGTTGAACACCAAGGTCGAGACAAACAACGGCGTGGTGTTGCGGCCGATGGTGGCGGTACCCAGCGTGGCGGACTTCAGGCCCAAGTAGGCGTTGCGGGTGAAGAGGCCATCGCCCGTGAAGCGACCGGCTTGGGCGGTGTCGTTGCGGATGAATTGTTCGGCGGCGAGGATGGCCGTCAAACCGTTGCCCAGTTCTTCGCTGCCGCTGAAACCGATCCAGCTGGTGCTCATGTTGCCGCTGTCCACCGCAGAGGTGGCCGATGCCGCACCGGGGGCCTTCATGGAGGACACGCCCAAGTCAAACAGCCCGTTGAATTTGATGCTGGTTTGGGCCTGCGCCACTGTGGGCAAAGCAGCGATGCTGGCGAGAGCGGCCGTGGCGATCAGGGTACGGATGGCAGTGGTTTTCATAGAGCCTCGTGGGTGGGTGGTGGAAAAAAGTGTCAAACAGTATCAGATGGCTTCAGCAGCGCGACTGGCTTCGATGCTGGCTTGGGTGCTGGTTCGGGGGTCTGGGTGGCTACCGTTGAACACCACGTTGAGCAGCACGGCCGAGAAAGAGGCCAGCAAAATGCCGGACTCCATGAGCGGGTGCAGGGGCAGCGCCATCTGTTGCATCCAGCGCGGTGCCACCAGCGGGATCAGGCCGAAACCGATCGAGATGGCGACGATGCTCAGGTTGTGGCGGTTGGTTTTGAAGTCCACGCCGGAGAGGATGCGGATGCCGGTGGCGGCCACCATGCCGAACATCACCAGGCCCGCGCCACCCAGCACGCTTTGGGGAATCGACTCCACCAGCGCGCCCATTTTGGGCAGCAGACCAAGGATGAGCATGATCACGCCGCCGGCCACGCAAACCCAGCGGCTGCGGATGCCGGTGACACCGACCAGACCGACGTTTTGCGAGAAGCTGGTGTAGGGGAAGGTGTTGAACAGACCGCCCAAGACGGTGCCCAGACCATCAGTGCGCAGCCCGGCTGCGAGTTCTTGGGCGCTGATTTTCTTGCCGGTCATATCACTCAAGGCGAGGAACATGCCGGTCGATTCGATCATGACCACGATCATCACCAAGGCCATGGTCAGCACCATGACGATGTCAAAGGTGGGCAGACCGAAAGTGAAGGGTGTGACGACCTCGAACCACGACGCCTTGACCACTTTGTCAAGGTTCATCTTGCCCAGCAGGGCCGCCACCCCGCAGCCGGCCACGATGCCCAAAAGCACGGTAATGTTGCTCACAAAGCCCCGGGCGTACTTCATCAGCAGCACGATGGTGAGGAGCACGAACGCTGCGATGCCGAGGTTGTCGAGCGCGCCGTAGTTGGGATTGCTTTGCGCCAAGTGGGCCGGTCCACCCAAGGCCCAACTCACGCCGACCCGCATCAGGCTGATGCCGATGACCGCGATGATGGTGCCGGTGACCACTGGCGGGAAAAAGCGCAGCAAGCGGCTCATCAGCGGCGCAATCGCGATCGAGATCAGCCCGGCCCCGATGATCGCGCCGAAGATCGCCCGGGCACCGTCCACCCCGCCTTGGGCGTTGGCCATCGCCACCATCGGGCCCACGGCGGCGAAGGTCACGCCCATCATCACTGGCAGCTTGATGCCAAAAAACCTGCCCAAACCCAAGGACTGAATGATCGTCACCAGTCCGCAGCAAAAGAGGTCGGCCGAGATCAGGGTGGCCACTTGCTCGGGGCTGAGCTTCAAGGCGCGTCCGACGATCAGCGGCACGGCGATGGCCCCGGCATACATGACCAAGACGTGTTGCAAACCCAGCGCGGCCAGTCGGCCGGTGGGGAGTCGTTCATCCACGGGGTGGACGGTTTGAACGGATGCGGCAGTCATCAAAGTGTCCTTGGCGTTGGGGCGATGGGCGTGGCGTGAACGATGTCACGGAGTCAAAGCAAGCTTCATTCCAGCGGCGCACCCATCTCAAACCAGCGCTGGATCAGTTGGCGTTCTTGTTCGCTGATTTGGGTGGCGTTGTTCAGCGGCATGAGCTTGAGCATGGCCGCTTGCTGATAGATGGCTTGGGCGTGGCGCTGGATGCGCGCAGGGGTGTGCAGGGCCACGCCTTTGTTCTGAATCTGGGCGTTGTGACAGGGCACGCAGCGCTGCTCAATCACGCTTTGTACTTGGGCAAAACGCAAGGGGTGAGCAGCGGCTTCGCGCTCAGCAGCGCTGGGCGGCGCTGGGGCCAGCCAGAAGGCCACGCCGAGCAGCAAAGCCGTGCCGATCAGGGCGTGTTCCCACGGCGCGCGCCGACCTTCGACGCTGGCTTTGTGGCGCGCCACAAAGCTGTGCCGAATCAAGGCCCCGGCCAACATCAACAGCACCAGCACCGCCCAGTTGTGCGGCCCCATGTAGAGCCAGCCGTAGTGGTTGGAGAGCATCGCCACCAGCACCGGCAGGGTGAAGTAGGTGTTGTGCACGCTGCGCTGTTTGGCGCGCAAGCCGTGGATGGGATCGACCCCTTGACCGGCCTTGAGCTGGGCGATGACCTTCTTTTGCCCGGGAATGATCCAAAAGAAGACGTTGGCGCTCATGGCGGTGGCCATCATGGCGCCGACCAGCAAAAAGGCCGCCCGGCCGGCAAAGAGCTGGCTGGCCAGCCACGCCGCGCCGATCACGCAGAGCAAGACGGTGGCACCGACGATCAGATCGCCGTATGTCCGCCCGCCCAAGCTGCGGCAGATCCCGTCGTAGACGAGCCAAAACGCCGCCAAAAACCCCAGCGCGGCCCCAATCGCTTGCGCGGGGGACCAGGCATGCACGTTGGCGTCGATCAAAAAGGTGCCGGCGTTGAAGAGGTAAAGCACCGTGAACAATCCAAAGCCGGTGAGCCACGTCGAGTAGCTTTCCCAGTAAAACCAGTGCAAATGCTCCGGCAGGGTCGTGGGCGCGACAAGGTACTTTTGCGGGTTGTAAAAGCCGCCGCCGTGCACCGCCCAAAGCTCGCCGCCCACGCCGCGCTGGATCAAATCGGGCGAGGTGGGGCGGGTGAGGCTGTTGTCGAGAAAGACGAAATAGAACGATGAACCGATCCAAGCGATGGCGGTGATGACATGCGCCCAACGCAGCAGCAAGTTGCTGTAGTCGAGGATGTGATTCAAAAGATAGGTGTCCATGATGGTGCGCTGTATACAGTTTTGGGGCACGAAAAGACGTTCAAGAGCCCCGGTACGTGGCATAGGACCACGGACTGACAAGCAGCGGCACGTGGTAGTGCCCTTGGGCGTCATGGATGCCAAAGTCGATCGGGACCACATCGATGAAAGGGGGTTCCGGCAGGGTCACACCGCGTTGGCGGAAGTAAGCCGCCACCGAAAACAGCAGCCGATAGCGCCCTTGGAGCATGGATTCAGCTTTGAGAAGCGCGCCACCGTCGTTGCGACCGTCGGTGTTGAGGGTGATGTGTTGCAAGGTCTCGACCGAGCCATCGGGGTGGATGCGCTGCAAAGTGAGCTGCATGCCCGCCGCTGGGCAGCCATGCATGGTGTCGAGCACGTGGGTGCTAAGGTGGCCCATGGGTTTCCTTGGATGACGCATTGGAAGCATATTGTTCTTCAAAGTGTATACACTTTCGATCATGTCGCGCCAAGCCCCTGCCAACCCTTCCTCCGCTTTGCTCGATTCGCCAAGCGTGCAAGACGACAGCACCCAGCGTATCGTCCAAGCCATCACGGCGGCCATCGTCGAGCGCCGCCTGATGCCGGGCACCAAATTGGCTGAACAACCCATCGCTGACATTTTTAAGGTCTCGCGCACCCTTGTGCGCCAAGCCTTGCATCAGCTCAGCCGCGATCGGTTGGTGACGCTGGAGCCCGCGCGCGGCGCCTTTGTCGCTCAGCCCAGCGTGGCTGAAGCGCAGCAGGTCTTTGCGGTGCGCGCCATGCTGGAGTCGGCCATGGTGCGTCAGCTCTGCACCGAGCTCAGCGACAGCCAGTTGCGCCACATGCAGCAGCGTTTGGAAGCCCACTTGCAGGCCGAGGCCACGGCGGTGGCGCGCACCGATGTGCCGGGGCGCACGCGGCTCTTGGCCGACTTTCATGTGCTGTTGGCGCGCATGTTGGGCAACGAGGTGCTGGCACAACTGCTTGACGACTTGCTGCGGCGCAGCGCGCTGATTTCGTTGATGTATCAAAGCGCCCATTCGGCCGAGCAATCGCACGGCGAACACCGCCAGTTGGTCGAAGCGCTGGTGCGCCGCGATGCCGAAGCGGCTGAACAGCTGATGACGGCGCACCTTGGGCAGGTGGAGCGCAATTTGCGCTTGCATCCGCGTGTGCCCGATCTGGCCAGCGTGTTGCTCCCACAGGTTGCGCCCGCCAAAGCCAGCCCATCTCGTCGAAAAACCCAAGGTTGAACCCACGTATGAACGCCGGTCTGCATCCTTCTTCCACCACGCCGTACCCCCGTGACTTGGTCGGGTATGGTCGCAACCCGCCCCACGCCCAGTGGCCCGGTAACGCGCGCATCGCCGTGCAGTTCGTCCTCAACTACGAAGAGGGCGGCGAGAACTCGGTGTTGCATGGCGACGCGGGCAGCGAACAGTTTCTCTCCGAGATGTTCAATCCGCCGGCCTTTGCGGCGCGGCACTTGAGCATGGAAGGCGTCTATGAATACGGCAGCCGCGTGGGCGTTTGGCGCATCCTGCGTGAGTTCGAACAACGCGGCCTGCCGCTGACGGTGTTTGGGGTCTCGATGGCGCTGCAACGCCATCCCGAACTCACTGCCGCCTTCAAAGAACTTGGCCACGAGATCGCTTGCCACGGCTGGCGCTGGATCCATTACCAAAACCTTGATGAAGCCGTGGAGCGTGAGCACATGCGCCTTGGCATGAGCCTCATCGAGCAGCTCACCGGCGAGCGGCCCTTGGGCTGGTACACCGGCCGCGACAGCCCCAACACCCGTCGGCTGGTGGCTGACTTGGGGGGCTTCGAGTACGACAGCGATTACTACGGCGACGACCTGCCGTTTTGGTTGCAGGTGCGCAAAACCGATGGCAGCTTGGCCCCGCAGCTGGTGGTGCCGTACACCCTGGACTGCAACGACATGCGTTTTGCCTTGCCGCAGGGCTACAGCCACGGTGACGAGTTTTTTGAATACTTGCGCGACGCCTTTGACGTGCAGTACGCCGAAGGCGCACAGCAGCCGTCGATGATGTCGATCGGCATGCATTGCCGCTTGTTGGGCCGACCGGGGCGCATCAAGGCCCTGCAACGCTTTTTGGATCACATCCAACGCCACGACCGGGTCTGGATCACGCGCCGCATCGACATCGCCCGGCACTGGCGCCAAACCCATCCCTTCAACCCGGCCACCGCCTTTGTGTGGGAGTGAGCTCGCCCATGTCTTCTCTCATGCCACGCCTAACGATTGAGCAGCTCAACGCCGCCACGCCTGCTGAATGTGTCGCCTTGCTCGACGGCACCTATGAGCATTCGCCGTGGATCGCTGCGCGGGCCGCCACCCAGCGGCCGTTCAAGAGCTTGGCGCACCTCAAGCAGGTGCTGGCCGAGGTGGTGCGCCACGCTCGGCTGGACGAACAACTCGGCCTGATCCGCGCCCACCCTGAGCTGGCGGGCAAGGCGATGGTGAGCAAAACCTTGACGATGGAATCGACCGGCGAGCAAAGCCGCGCAGGTTTGACCGATTGCACCCCGGCTGAATTTGCACAGTTGCAGCAGCTCAACGCCGACTACAACGCCCGTTTTGGCTTTCCCTTCATCTTGGCGGTGCGTGGCCCGCGTGGCCAAGGTTTGGGGCGGCAGGAGATCATCGCCACCTTTGAGCGGCGGCTGACGGCGCACCCGGAGGACGAGCGCGCTGAGTGTTTGCGCAACATCCACCGCATCGCCGAGATCCGCTTGGGCGACAAGTTCGGGCTGAGTCCCGAGCTGGGCCACCAGGTTTGGGATAGGGCCGAGCAGCTGGCGCAGCACAGCGAGCCGGGCTACGCCGAACGCGGCGAGTTGACCGTCACCTATTTGACCGAGGCGCACCGCGCTTGCGCGGCGCAGTTGGTGCGCTGGATGCGCGAGGACTGTGGCTTCGATGAGGTCGGCATCGACGCCGTGGGCAATGTGGTGGGGGTTTATCACGGCACGGAGCCGCAGGCCCGTCGGCTGCTCACCGGCAGCCACTTCGATACCGTGCGCAACGGCGGCAAATACGACGGGCGTTTGGGCATCTTGGTGCCGATGGCCGTGGTGCGCGAGCTGCACCGCGCCGGTCGGCGGCTGCCTTTTGGCATCGAGGTGGTTGGCTTTGCCGAAGAGGAGGGCCAGCGCTACAAAGCCACCTTCATCGGCTCAAGTGCGTTGGTGGGGCAGTTCGAGCCCATGTGGCTCGATCAGCTCGATGCCGAAGGCATCCCGATGCGTGCTGCGTTGGCTGAGGCCGGTTTGGACGTGGCGCAGATCCCCGCGCTGGCCCGCGACGCGGCGCGCTATCTCGGCTTTGTCGAGGTTCACATCGAGCAAGGGCCGGTGTTGAGCGAGCTGGACTTGCCGCTCGGCGTGGTCAGCTCGATCAACGGCAGCGTGCGGCTGATGGGCGAGGTGCGCGGTCAGGCCAGCCACGCCGGCACCACGCCGATGGGTCGGCGGCGCGACGCGGCGGCGGCGGTGGCTGAGCTGCTGCTCTTTGTCGAACAACGCGCCGCGTCGGTGCAGCACGTGGTGGGCACGGTCGGCATGCTCAGCGTGCCCAACGGCTCCATCAACGTGGTGCCGGGCTGCTGTCGCTTCAGCCTTGATATCCGCGCCACCACCGACGCCGCACGCGACGCTTGTCTTGCCGATGTGCGGCGTCACTTGGACGAGATTTGCGCCGCACGCGGGCTGCATGCCCAGCTCGAAGAAACCATGCGTGCCCCGGCGGCACCGAGTGATCCGGCTTGGCAGGCCCGCTGGGAGCGCGCTGTGGCGCAGCTGGGCTTGCCGGTGCACACCTTGCCCAGCGGGGCCGGGCACGACGCCATGAAGTTGCACGAGCTCTTGCCGCAGGCGATGTTGTTTGTGCGGGGCGGCAACGGTGGCATCAGCCACAACCCGCTGGAGAGCATCACCAGCGACGACGCCGAGCTGGCCGTGCAGGCCTTCAAAACTTTGGTGGACCAACTTGAACGCGAGATGACCCCATGACGACCCTCCACACTTTGCTTGACGCTTGGATCGACCAGCATTTCGACCAGCAAGTGGCTTTTCTGCAAGCCTTGGTGCGCGTGCCCACCGACACCCCGCCCGGCAACAACGCCCCGCACGCCCAGCGCACCGCTGAGTTGCTGACGGCGTTCGGTTTTGAGGTGGCGGCTTACCCCGTGCCAGCGCAAGCCGTGCACGATTACGGCTTGGAGTCGTTGACCAACTTGATCGTGCGTCGCCGCTACGGTGCAGGTGGGCCGACCATCGCGCTCAACGCCCATGGCGACGTGGTGCCGCCCGGCGAGGGCTGGACGCACGACCCTTACGGTGCGGAGGTGGTGGACGGCAAGCTCTACGGTCGGGCCTCGGCCGTGAGCAAGAGCGATTTCGCCACCTACACCTTTGCGGTGCGCGCCTTGGAGGCCGTGAGCGCCGCGCAAGGGCTGGCGCTGAAAGGGGCGGCCGAGCTGATCTTTACCTACGACGAAGAGTTTGGCGGTGAACTCGGCCCCGGTTGGCTGTTGCAGCAAGGCCTGACCAAGCCCGACTTGCTCTTGGCTGCCGGTTTTAGTTACCAAGTGGTTACCGCGCACAACGGCTGTTTGCAGCTTGAAGTGACGGTGCACGGCAAGATGGCGCACGCCGCCATTCCCGACACCGGTATCGACGCGCTGCAAGGCGCCGTGCAGATCCTGAACGCGCTTTACGCCCAGAACCAGCGCTACAAGGCTGTGACGTCGCAGGTGCCGGGCATCAAGCATCCGTACCTCAACGTGGGCCGGATCGAAGGCGGCACCAACACCAACGTGGTGCCGGGCAAGGTGGTCTTCAAACTCGACCGCCGCATGATCCCCGAAGAAAACTCCAGCGAGGTTGAAGCCGATGTGCGCCGCGTGATCGAAGAAGCCGCTGCCACTTACCCCGGCTTGCGCGTCGAAATCCGCCGCCTGCTGTTGGCTGAGTCGCTCCAGCCCCAAGCGGGCAACGCCGCCTTGGTGGCCGCCCTGCAACGTCACGGCGAAGCGGTATTTGGCGAGCCGATCCCGACCTCCGGCACCCCGCTTTACACCGATGTGCGACTGTTCGGTGCCTACGGCATCCCCGCCGCCATCTACGGCGCCGGCCCGCGCACCGTGTTTGAAAGCAACGCCAAACGCGCCGACGAACACCTCGTGCTCGAAGACCTGCGCCGCGCCACCAAGGTGGTGGCACGGACGCTGGTGGATGTGTTGGGCTAGCAAGTCCTTACCTTCCAAGGGCGGCGGGCTCTAGACTCTTGTCCATGATCCCGAATCCTGCCTTTGACACTGAAACCACCGATCCCGTTGCTGCCCCTGATGACGTCCTGCACGAGCCGCGCCTGTGGCGCGACAACGGCTGGACGGCCAAGGTGATCAAGAACGAGGACGACGACGGTTGGGCGGTGGCGATGTACCTTGCGGGGCAGTCCGAACCCGCCTTGGTCGGGCCGTGGACCATGGGCCGCAACAAAAAAGACCCGAAGCCGCTCGACACCGCGGCCTTCAACACCTTGGTCAAAACCGCCAGCGAGGTGATCCGCCGCCACGAGCAGCAACTGCGCGCCCAACTGCACAAAGAGATCCGTGTCGATACCGCCGAGCAGCGCATCCTCGTGAGCCTCGACATCGTCCCCGACGAAGACCACCCCTACGCCTTGCTGGCCGCTGTGGATAGCAGCACTGACGAAGCGCTGGCCCAACTCCGCGTCTCACCCACCTTCAAGCTCACCCGCACCAGCGCCGAAGCTTGGGTCGCCAGCGGTTTCACCTCAGTGGGTCGTGCTCGGGATGACTGAACAACCACGCACTGCACCCGTGCATTGACCTCGGTGTGCCCGAGCACCGACCTCCGTGCTCCCGAGCACGCCCCACTTGTTTGTCAAACATGAGCAGCCCGCTCCCGAGCAGGCACCTCGGTGCGCCCAAGCAGTGACCCCGGTGTGCCCAAGCACCGACCTCATTGCTCCCAAGCACACCCCGCTTGTTTGTCAAACATGAGCAGCTCACTCCCGAGCAGGCACCTCGGTGCGCCCGAGCCGTCACCCCCATGTCCCCAAGCATGCCCATCACCCAGCCCCATCGACGGGCATGACTCGCCCACACCCCGTTCGAGCTGAGCCTGTCGAAGCCCTCACACCCGCCTCAGAAGTTGATCCACGAGGTGCTTTGCAGCGGACCGTCTGACTTACGATGCCGACTCAGGGAAGCATCACCAGCGCGATAGGCCGCATCCCGCAGGTCGGCGGGTGGTGTTGAGATGTAGTTAGAGCGCATGTTTCGCACGACAGTGGTTTAGTGGTTTGCACAGGACTTTCGGACGGCGAAGCTTCAGATTAAAAATTGAAATGCAAGCCGCGTGAAAACGATCTTCTACTTTCTCTTCGTACTTGCCATTGGCTATGTGCTTGGTCGTAGGCAGCACCGTTGGTATGCCTTTCAAAATCGTGGCGAAGCAAGGTTGTCCCGTGCAGCACAGGAGAACTTTTTTGCTCCTGACTATCACTTGATGAACCACATCACTTTGCGGCTAGGTGATGGCACCACGCAGGTTGATCATGTTCTTGTTTCTAGATTTGGCGTCTTCGTCATCGAAACGAAAGATTACCGAGGTTGGATCTTTGGGAATGCGGCGCAGGCCCAGTGGTCTCAGGTTTTGTATCGATGGAAGTTCAGGTTTCAGAATCCAATTCTTCAGAACTCTCGGCATGTTCGCGCTGTACAGGAGTTGCTCGATTTTCTGCCTCCCGAAACCGTCAAATCAGTGGTTGTTTTTACGGGAGAAGCTGAGTTCAAGACAGAAGTTCCTTACGGAGTTTTTAGTCTTTCTGGTTTTGTTGATCACATCCGTGAGCAAACAACTGAAGTTATGTCGCTCAATCGAGTTCAGTTCTGTGTTGGTCGGCTTGAGACTGCACGCCTCGCTATCACCGGGGAAACGGATGTCGAACATGTGCAGAGCTTGAAGCGGAGGCATGGTGAATCACCTCACTAGCAAAAAAGCCGCAGGAATCGTCGTTGCTATGTTGTTGGCGGCGTGCAGTGCCACCACGACGGTGGCAATTTGGCCGGCGGATCAAGGGGCGGTGTGTCAGCCGCAGTCGGGGCTGAAAGCGGCGGTGCGCTGGGGCACGGGCTGGCGGGCGAACCAGAAGGATGTGTGGGCCCGCGAGGCTGCGGCGGCGCAGGGGGTGGCTGACTTTTTTGCGGGGGCGAAGTGCTTTGCATCGGTGGTGATTGGCCGTGCAGATGCAAGTAGCCCAGAGCCCGTTGTTCCGCCCGGATCGGATCTGCTCCTTGTGTTGACCGTCCGAGAGCTTGGCCCGACGGTGAAGCTCTTTTCATCCGCAGCCCTGATTGATGGTGGCACGGAGGTGCTCATCGACGTGGCGCGCTACTTGCCGGGTCGGCGTGAACCGGATCGGCAGTTCTCTATCCACTGGCGCAACGGTGGCCCCGGCGTGATCAAAGGCGTGCAATCGCTCCCTGCCGACATGAGCGCAGCGTTGCAAGCGGGGCTGATGTAAATTGACGAACGAAATACCGTACATACAATGTACGCATGATTAAGTTCGAATGGGATCCGCCCAAAGCTACGGCCAATCTCAAGAAGCACCAAGTTACTTTCGAGGAAGCGAAATCTGTTTTCTATGACGAATTCGCCCTTCAATTTTTCGATGAACAACATTCGTCGGACGAGGATCGTTTTCTGATGTTGGGCATGAGCTCTGGTGCCAAATTGCTCATCGTGTGTCATTGCGAGCGCGAACATGGCGAGATCATCCGAATCATTTCCGCTCGCAAGGCAACCAAGCGTGAAAGCGCGTTCTACCAAGGTGGTTCGACATGAAAGCTGAATACGACCTCTCCAAGCTGAAGGCTCGCAAGAATCCATACGCATCAAAGCTGAAGAAGCCGGTCACCATGCGCCTCTCTGAAGACGTTTTGGAGTATTTCAAGGGCATGGCTGAGGAAGCAGGTATCCCGTACCAGAGTCTCATCAATCTGTACCTGCGTGACTGCCTTGCTAATCATCGAAAGTTGCAGATCAATTGGCCGCAAGCGGTTTGATCTGGCAATCACTGAATGATTGTTCGCGGTCACGACGCAACGACGCAACGACTCCATGACTTTCATCACCCGAGAAGCGCAGCAAGGCGACCTGCCGGCCATCGCGGTTTTGTTTGATTTGTACCGGCAGTTCTATGCACAAGCGCCTGATCTGGTGCTGGCGCATGGGTTCATCAGCGAGCGCTTCAACAAGCGCGAGTCGGTCATCTTGGTGGCTGAAGACAAACGGTCGGCATTGGTCGGCTTCTGCCAGCTTTATCCCTCGTTTTGCTCGGTCGAAGCCAAGCCCATTTATGTGCTCTACGACCTTTTTGTGATCCCTTCTGCCCGTCAAAGTGGTGCCGGGCGACGCTTGCTCGAAGCGGCTGAGCTGCGGGCGGCAGCGGATGGCAAGGCGCGCATGGACCTCACCACCGCCAAAACCAACGCTCCAGCCCAGTCTTTGTACGCATCCCTAGGGTGGGTTCGAGACGAGGTGTTTTGGACTTACAACCGCCGGGTCACTGAGCCATGAGCCCCGCTTTTCTACGGCGCTGTCAGCACTTCCAGCCGACCGAGCCAGTGCAGGGCGTGTTCGCGGTGGGGGCCGCACATGTCGGTGCTGGGTTGGAGGCCGGCGCAGACGGCAGGGCGGCTGGGGTGGGTGAAGAGGCGGCAGCCGAGGTGGGGGTCGAGCTGGATGCAGGGCACGCCTGCGGGTTTGCCGTGGGGCATGCCGGGGATGGGGCTGCTGATGGACGGGGCGATGCAGCAGGCACCGCAGCCAAGGCGGCAGGTGGGGGCGGCGCTCAAAACAGCGACAGGTTGATGTCGATCTGGTTGGGCAGGGGCATGGGCTCGCCGCGCAGATCGAAGGTGTTGTTGAACAAGGCGCGGCTGGTGTCGCTGGCGTGGGCGGGCAGGTTGAGCCACGTTTCGACCTGATCGGGTCGCAGCAAAACGGGCATGCGCTTTTCGTCGCCGGGCCGGTGCATGCGGCGCATCAAGGGATGGTTGTCTGCGTTGATCGTCAAGATGGTGAAGCTGAGGGTGGCCTCGGCGGGGCGCTCGGGGTGGCCTTCAGAGTGACTGGCTGGCGGCTGCCAGCTGTCCCAAAGCCCGGCGGCGAGCAGTTCTTCTTCGGGGGGGACGGCGCGCATGCCCCAGCGCACAGCGTGGCCGCTTTCCCAGCAGGGCTCAAAAAAGGTGCTGATCGGCACCACGCAGCGTTGACCCAAGCGCCAAGGGCCGCGAAAGCTGGGCTTTTCAGCCACGCTCTCGCTGCGGGCGTTGAGGGTATGGCGTGCCAAGCTTTCATCCTTGGCCCAACTGGGAATCAGGCCGAAACGCGCCCAGACCCGCTGATCCTTGAGCGGACCTTTGAGCCAGATCGAGGCCGATTGGCCCGGAAACACGTCCCGGCCTTGGGTTTGAAAGTGGACGCACATCGCGGGGTTTACTCCGGTGACGTTTCAGTGGCGGGTTGGCGCGAGCTGTGGCGTTTTTCTTTGCGGGCGTGCTTTTTCTCTTGGGCGGCGGCTTCAACCGCCTCAGCGGCCACGACCCAGCGGCTGTACTCCTCGGGGGTTTCAAGCGTGATGCGGCCCAAGGTGCCAGCGCGGAACTCGTGCAGCACCATCTCAGCTGCTTTTTGCAGGTTGACGCGTCCCCCAGCCAGCATGGCGCCGCGCTTTTTGCCGATGACGACCAGCCACTCAGCGGCGTTGAGGGCGCTCAGATCAAGCTTGCTCGGGTCGAGTTTGTAGCGCGCCTCGATCTGGCCGGGATAGTGCTGGCGCACGTAGCCCAACAAGGCGGCGGCCACCACGTCTTCGTCCATGGCGTTGCGGCCCACCGCGCCGCTGGCGGCAAGGTTTTCGCCGCTCTCGGGCACGGTGATCTTGGGCCAGAGCATGCCGGGGGTGTCGTAGAGGTAGAAGTCGGGCGCCAAGGCGATACGCTGCTCCAGCTTGGTGATGCCGGGCTCGTCGCCGGTTTTAGCAGCCCGCTTGCCGACCATGGTGTTGATCAAGGTCGATTTGCCCACATTGGGGATGCCACAGATCAGCACCCGCATCGGCTTGGCCATGCCGCCGCGTGTGGGTGCCAAGGCGCGGCATGCGGCGATCAGGCGCTGCGCGGGGGCGGTGACGCTGGCGTCAAGCGCCAAGGCTTGGGTCTGGGGCAGGGCGTTGTAATGCGCCAGCCAGGCTTCGGTTTGCAGCGGGTCGGCCAGATCTTGTTTGTTCAGCACCTTCAAGGCTGGGCGGCCTTGGGCAAGTTTGGCCAAGAGTGGATTGGCACTGGAGCCGGGCAGCCGAGCATCGAGCAGTTCGATGACGACATCGATGCCATCCTTGAACCGTTCGGTGATGGCTTTCTGGGTCAAGTGCATGTGACCGGGAAACCATTGGATCGCCATCGGGGAGTCTTTCTTGGGGGTTAGGGTTTGGGCGGGTGAATCTATCACCTCGCTCCAAGGCATAGTGCGCTACACTCCGCGCCGCAGACATACACAAGGCCGTTTTTTTCAAGGTCTTGCTCTTTTACCCACTTCGCTTGATGTGCTTTTGTTCTCTTGCGTGGTCGGCTCAGGTGGAATTTCCCCGGTTTGACGTTTCTTGAGTGTCTCTGTTCCTGCTGGCTGTTTCATGGCTTGCAGGGTGGCTTTTTCTTTTTTCATCAACACTCCAAGGAACATCATCCATGAGTACCCAAACACAAGTCGGCATCGTGAAGTGGTTTGACGACGGCAAGGGCTTCGGCTTCATCACGCCGGAAGACGGTAGCAAGGACTTGTTCGCTCACCACAGCGAAATCAAGAACGGTGGCGGTTTCCGCAGCCTGCAAGAAAACCAACGCGTCGAATTTGAGACCAAGCAAGGTCCCAAGGGTTTGCAAGCGGCCAACATCCGCCCGCTGTAAGCCTATAATCCCGGGCTTCGTGCCCGGGCTCTGAGCTTTGCTCAAGGCCCGGGTTCGAGAAGTCCACACGGCACGGGTCGGTTTCACCTGTGTCCGCAAGTCAACCCGGAAACCGTCGGCAGCAGGCGCCCCCGCGCTCGGCTGCGACGCGGTTTCCATCGTTTTGGAAATCAACATGTCGAACATCAATACCGTTGAAATCGTTGCCGCCCACGCTCGTGGTACTGGCGACACTGGCTCTCCTGAAGTGCAAGTGGCACTGCTGACAGCTCGTATCAACCACCTCACCCCGCACTTCAAGGCCCACATGAAGGACCATCACGGTCGCCGTGGTCTGCTGCGCATGGTGAGCCGTCGTCGCAAGCTGCTTGACTATCTCAAGAGCCGCGATGCAGGTCGTTACACCGCGCTGATCCAGACCCTGGGCCTGCGTAAGTAATTCGCGTCACGTACTTGTTACGTACGCTCCCATGAAGAGCCTGTCTGGACGTCAGTTTCCAGAACGGGCTCTTTGTGTTGGCTTTTTTGTTGGTGGAGTTCCGGTCTTTGATCGCGCTGCTGTGTCATTCCACCGGCGTTCCGTGGCCTCAGGGCTGCGGTGCTTCGCTGGAATGGCATTGCGCCCATGAACCGACTCCGGGTGTCGCATCCCACCGTTTGGATGCAACCAGCCGCTAAAGCGGCAAAGGAAAAACGCATGAGCATGTTCAATAAAGTCTCTAAGACCTTCCAATGGGGTCAACACACCGTCACGCTGGAAACCGGTGAAATCTCGCGTCAAGCGGGCGGTGCCGTGATGGTCAGCATGGAAGACACGGTGGTGCTCGCCACCGTGGTCGGCGCCAAGAACGCCAAGCCGGGCCAAGACTTCTTCCCCCTGACGGTCGATTACATCGAAAAGACCTACGCTGCTGGCCGCATTCCGGGCAGCTTCTTCAAGCGTGAAGCCAAGCCTTCTGAACTGGAAGTGCTGACCAGCCGCTTGATCGACCGCCCGCTGCGCCCGTTGTTCCCCGAAGGCTTCTACAACGAAGTCCAAGTCGTGGTGCACGTGATGTCGTTGAACCCAGAAGTTTCGGCCGACATCGCCGCCTTGATCGGCTCCAGCGCTGCGCTGGCCATCTCTGGCATCCCGTTCAATGGCCCGATCGCTGGTGCGCGCGTGGGCTACATCAACGGTGAATACGTCTTGAACCCGGGCCCGACCCAACTCAGCCAGTCCAAGATGGACTTGGTGGTGGCCGGTACTGAAGCTGCTGTGCTGATGGTGGAGTCCGAAGCCGACCAGCTGCCGGAAGACGTGATGCTGGGCGCCGTGGTGTTCGGTCACGAACAAGGCAAGGTCGCCATCGAAGCGATCAAGGAACTGGTGCGTGACGCTGGCAAGCCTGCTTGGGATTGGCAAGCTCCGGCCAAGGACGAAGACCTGATCGCCAAGGTCAAGGCGCTGGGCGAAGAAAAGATCAAGGCCGCTTATCAGATCCGTTCCAAGCAAGCCCGTACCCACGCTTGCCGTGCCGCTTATGCCGACATCAAGTCAGCTTTGACGGCTGAAGGTGTGAGCTTTGACGACGTCAAGGTCGAAAACCTGCTGTTCGAACTCGAAGCTGCCACCGTGCGTGGTCAGATCCTGTCGGGCGAGCCGCGTATTGACGGTCGCGACACCCGCACCGTGCGTCCGATCGAAATTCGTACCGGCGTGCTGCCGCGTACCCACGGCTCGGCGCTGTTCACCCGGGGTGAAACCCAAGCCTTGGTGATCGCCACCCTCGGTACCGATCAAGACGCGCAAAAGATCGACGCGCTGGCCGGTGAGTTCCAAGACAAGTTCTTGTTCCACTACAACATGCCGCCGTTCGCCACCGGCGAAACCGGCCGCATGGGCACGCCCAAGCGCCGCGAAGTCGGCCACGGTCGTTTGGCCAAGCGCGCGCTGGTGCCGTTGTTGCCGAACCGTGAAGACTTTGCCTACACCGTGCGCGTGGTCTCTGAGATCACCGAATCGAACGGCTCGTCCTCGATGGCTTCGGTCTGCGGTGGCTGTTTGGCCATGATGGACGCCGGTGTGCCGATGAAAGCCCACGTGGCGGGTATCGCCATGGGCCTGATCAAGGAAGGCAACCGCTTCGCGGTGCTGACCGACATCTTGGGTGACGAAGATCACTTGGGCGACATGGACTTCAAGGTGGCCGGCACCACGGGTGGTATCACCGCCTTGCAAATGGACATCAAGATCCAGGGCATTACCAAGGAAATCATGCAAGTCGCGCTGGCTCAAGCCAAGGAAGCGCGTCTGCACATCTTGGAAAAAATGACCACGGCAGTGGCCGGTGCCAACACGGAAGTCTCCGAATTTGCACCGCGTCTGTACAGCATGAAGATCAATCCGGAAAAGATCCGTGACGTGATCGGCAAGGGTGGCTCGGTCATCCGTGCGCTGACCGAAGAAACTGGCTGTCACATCGACATCGGTGAAGACGGCACCATCACCATCGCTTCGACCGACGCTGAAAAGGCTGAACTGGCCAAGAAGCGCATCACCGACATCACCGCTGAAGCTGAAATCGGCAAGGTCTACGAAGGCCCCGTGGTCAAGATCTTGGAGTTCGGTGCTTTGATCAACGTGCTGCCCGGCAAGGATGGCCTGCTGCACATCAGCCAGATCGCGCATCAACGCGTCGAGAAGGTCACCGACTTCCTGACCGAGGGTCAGATCGTCAAGGTCAAGGTGCTGGAGACCGACGACAAGGGTCGCATCAAGCTGTCGATGAAGGCGCTGATCGAGCGTCCGGAAGGCATGGAAGCCGTCAGCGAAGACCGCCCGCCGCGTCGTGATCGCGACGGTGGTGGTTATGGTGATCGTGGTGGTGACCGTGGTCCGCGCCGTGAACGTGGCGATCGTCCGCCGCGCCAAGAACGCAGCGATCGTGGTGAGCGTGAGCCGCGTCATGAAGCGCGTGCTGACGGTGCTGTCGAGCAAGGTGCCGGTGACGACACCCAAGCTCAGCAGCAACAACAGCAATAACCCACAACCGCTCGCTCTGGCTGCTGCTTGTGGACATGCACGCTGTTGAAATCAGCCAACCGGGCGCGGCCGATGTGTTGCGCTGGGTGCAGCGTCCGCTGCCCGTGCCAGCACCCGGCGAGGTGCTGATCCGGGTGGCTGCCAGCGGGGTGAATCGGCCCGATGTGTTGCAACGCAAAGGCGTCTATCCGCCACCGCCAGGAGCCAGCGATTTGCCGGGCTTGGAGGTGGCCGGCGTGATCGAAGCGGTGCATCCCGACAGCTTGGCTGAGCTGGCTGAAGCTGGTTTGGCGATCGGGCAGCGTGTTTGCGCCTTGGTGAGCGGCGGGGGCTATGCCCAAGCCTGTGTTGCACCGATCGGCCAATGTCTGCCAGTGCCCCAAGGTCTGACAGACATTGACGCGGCCAGCTTGCCCGAGGTGCTGTTCACCGTTTGGTCCAACGTGGTGGATCGAGCCGGTCTGAAGGCGGGGGAAACCCTGTTGATTCAGGGGGGCACCAGCGGGATCGGTGTGATGGCCCTTCAAGTGGCCAAAGCGCTCGGCGCCAAGGTGCTTGTGACAGCGGGCAGTGCCGCCAAGTGCGAGGCCGCTTTGCGTCTGGGGGCCGATCACGCCATCGCGTACCGTGAGCAGGATTTCAGCACCGAGGCGTTGCGCCTGACCGATGGTCGAGGGGTGGATGTGATCCTCGACATGGTGGCGGGTGACTATGTCGCGCGTGAATTGTCCTGCTTGGCCGAGGATGGCCGTTTGGTGATCATCGCGGTGCAGGGGGGCTCCAAAGCGAGCATCCATGCGGGTTTGATCTTGCAGCGCCGTTTGGTGATCACTGGCTCAGCCTTGCGGGCGCGTTCGGTGGCATTCAAGTCGGCGATTGCCCAAGCGCTCAAGCAGCACATCTGGCCGCGTATCGCTTCGGGTCAGATCCGACCCGTGATTCATGCGGTGCTGCCGGCTTCAAAAGCCGCTGAGGCACACGCCCTGATGGAAAGTGGCCAGCACATCGGCAAGATCGTGCTGGCGTGGTGAACAACAAAGCAGTAGACATCAAGAGACAAGGAATCGTCATGACCCAAGCTCGCAGCAAACTCGTTGTTGGTAACTGGAAAATGCACGGCAATCACGCAGCCAATGCGGAATTGCTGCAAGGCATCTTGGCTGTTCGCCCCTTGGGGGCTGATGCGGCGGTGTGTGTGCCGTTCCCTTATTTGTCCGAAGTGGCCGTGACCTTGGCCAACTCTGGCTTGGCTTGGGGGGCGCAAGACGTGTCTGCGCACGAACAAGGCGCTTATACCGGTGAAGTTTCCGCCGCCATGTTGGTGGAATTCGGTTGCCGCTACGCCATCGTGGGCCACTCAGAGCGTCGGGCCTATCACGGTGAAAGCGATCAAATCGTGGCCGACAAAGCCAAAGCGGCGCTGGCGCGCGGCATCACCCCGATTGTTTGTGTGGGTGAAACTTTGGCACAGCGTCAAGCCGGTGAAACCGAAGCGGTGGTGAAGCGTCAACTCTCGGTGGTGATCCACACCTTGGGGCAGTGCATCGGTGAAATCGTGGTGGCCTATGAGCCGGTCTGGGCCATCGGTACGGGCTTGACGGCCTCGCCCGAGCAAGCCCAGGCGGTGCATGCCGTGTTGCGCGCCCAACTTGCTGCTGCGACGGCGCGCGCAGCTGAGATGACGTTGTTGTACGGCGGTAGCGTCAAGCCTGATAACGCTGCCGTTTTGTTTTCGCAGCCCGACATTGATGGCGGGCTGATTGGTGGCGCTGCACTTAAAGCGGCTGATTTTGTCGCCATTGTTCGGGCTGCCGCCTGATATTTCTGCATCTTTTCCTGAGGAGTCCCGTCTGATGCATATCGTGATGAACTTGGTTCTGGCCCTCCAGATCCTTTCTGCTGTGGCCATGATTGGCTTGGTTTTGATCCAACACGGCAAGGGTGCCGATATGGGGGCTGCTTTTGGTAGCGGCACATCAGGCAGCCTGTTTGGTGCCACGGGCAGTGCGAACTTCCTGTCGCGGACCACGGCAGTCAGTGCCACGGTGTTCTTTGCTGCCACTTTGGTGTTGGCGTACTTTGGGCATCAGCGCGGCGCGGCTGCGGCTGCTGAGTCGGTGCTCGATCGTCCCGCTCAAATGCGTCCGGCGGCATCGGCTTCTGTGCAAGCAGCGAGTTCGGTGAATAGCGTGACCATCCCGACTCAAGCCCCAGCACAAATTCCCGGGCGATAAACATCTTGGATTTTTATCCGACCATTGTGTTTGGCAGTCTTGAGCTGAGCACAATTTGGCGATAGAATGCAGGGCTTCAGGTTGTTGACCGGCCCTTCAAGGGATCAAGTCAGTGACTTGGACGAAGTTTGTGCCGACGTGGTGAAATTGGTAGACACGCTATCTTGAGGGGGTAGTGGCGAAAGCTGTGCGAGTTCGAGTCTCGCCGTCGGCACCAAGCAAATAAAAAACAATACCTGACTGACGTCAGTTTTTGGTCAGGTATTGGGGAAAGTACGCGGCGCGCTCTTTGTGCAGTTCTGTCAAAATCGACGACTGATGCAGGCGCGCTTTTTGCTGTCTGATTCGGCACGGAGAGACGTTTGTAATCATGGGCCTCGACCAGTACCTTCCTGTTCTTCTTTTTATTCTCGTGGGCATTGGGGTCGGTATCGCTCCTCAAATCCTCGGTTTTTTGCTGGGTCCTCAGCGGCCGGATGCGCAAAAAAACTCTCCCTACGAGTGCGGTTTTGAAGCCTTCGAAGATGCGCGCATGAAGTTTGATGTGCGCTACTACTTGGTGGCCATTCTCTTTATTTTGTTTGATTTGGAGATCGCTTTTCTATTTCCGTGGGCTGTGTCCCTGAAGGAAATTGGGGCGGCAGGCTTTTGGGCCATGATGGTCTTCCTCGGGATTCTGGTCGTTGGATTTGTCTACGAGTGGAAAAAAGGGGCGTTGGATTGGGAATAATCCTTTTTTGACTCTCTCTGTTCGGCTCTGGATGACGGGATAAGCAATGGGTATTGAAGGCGTTCTCAAGGAAGGCTTTGTCACAACAAGTGTGGATACACTGATCAACTGGTCAAAGACCGGTTCGTTGTGGCCCATGACCTTTGGGTTGGCGTGTTGTGCGGTCGAGATGATGCATGCGGGTGCGGCCCGTTATGACATTGATCGTTTTGGCATGCTTTTCCGGCCAAGTCCGCGCCAGAGCGATCTGATGATTGTGGCGGGTACCTTGTGCAACAAGATGGCTCCGGCTCTGCGCAAGGTGTATGACCAGATGGCTGAACCTCGCTGGGTTTTGTCGATGGGTTCTTGCGCCAATGGCGGTGGCTACTACCACTACAGCTATTCGGTGGTGCGTGGTTGTGACCGGATTGTCCCGGTGGATGTCTATGTCCCGGGTTGTCCGCCGACGGCGGAAGCGTTGCTCTATGGCATTTTGCAGCTGCAAGCCAAGATCCGGCGCGAAAACACCATTGCTCGTTGAGCTGAGGAAATAGCATGACTCAGAAACTCCAAGCACTGACGGCGGCCCTTGAAAATGTGCTCGGTGAGCGGATCGTGAAGCAAGTGAATGCTCGCGGTGAAATCACGATCACGGTCAGCGCTGAAGATTACCAAACCACCGCACTGGTGCTGCAAGAAGACCATGAACTGGCTTTTGAGCAGTTGATTGATTTGTGCGGTGTGGATTACGGCGCTTACAAGGATGAGCCTTGGGAGGGCCTGCGTTATTGCGTGGTGCTGCACCTTTTGTCGATTCGGCATAACTGGCGTCTGCGCTTGAAGGTTTTCTGCGCGGACAATGATTTCCCGCGCATTCCTTCGGTCAATACTATTTGGGGTGCTGCCAACTGGTTTGAGCGCGAAGCCTTTGATATGTATGGCATTATTTTCGAAGGCCATGAGGATTTGCGGCGCATTTTGACCGACTATGGTTTTATCGGGCATCCGATGCGCAAAGATTTCCCAGTCACGGGACACGTTGAAATGCGTTATGACCCGGAGCAAAAGCGAGTGATTTACCAGCCGGTGTCGATCGAGACCCGTGAGATTACGCCCCGGATCATCCGGGAAGACAACTACGGCGGTCTGCACTGAGGCGAGTCATGGCTGAGATCAAGAATTACACCCTTAACTTCGGTCCCCAGCACCCAGCGGCGCACGGTGTGCTGCGTTTGGTGCTTGAGCTGGATGGCGAAGTGATTCAGCGTGCGGACCCGCACATCGGGTTGTTGCACCGGGCCACTGAGAAACTGGCCGAAACCAAGACGTACATGCAGTCGCTGCCCTACATGGACCGGCTCGATTACGTCTCGATGATGTGCAACGAGCACGCCTACTGCTTGGCGGTTGAGAAACTGCTGGGGGTCGATGTGCCTGTGCGTGCGCAATACATCCGTGTGATGTTTGCCGAAATCACCCGCTTGCTGAACCATTTGCTTTGGTTGGGTGCCCACGGCATGGACTGTGGCGCCATGAACATCTTGATCTACTGCTTCCGCGAGCGGGAAGACCTGTTCGACATGTACGAGGCGGTGTCGGGTGCGCGGATGCACGCAGCCTATTTCCGTCCGGGCGGTGTCTACCGTGATCTGCCCGACACCATGCCGCAGTATCAAGCCAGCCGCGTGCGCAACGCCAAGGCGATTGCCAAGCTGAACGAAAACCGCCAAGGCTCACTGCTCGATTTCATCGACGATTTCGTCCAGCGTTTCCCGGCTTTGGTCGATGAGTACGAAGTGCTCTTGACCGAGAACCGCATCTGGAAGCAGCGCACGGTGGGTATCGGTGTGGTCGAGCCGGAGCGCGCGATCAATCTCGGTTTCACGGGTGCGATGTTGCGTGGTTCGGGCATCGAATGGGATCTGCGCAAGAAGCAGCCTTACGACGTCTATGACCGCATGGACTTCGACATTCCGGTGGGCGTGAACGGCGATACCTACGACCGCTACTTGGTGCGTATCGAAGAAATGCGTCAGTCGAACCGCATCATCAAGCAGTGCGTCGATTGGCTGCGTGTCCATCCGGGGCCGGTCATCACCGACAACCACAAGGTGGCTCCGCCGTCGCGCGAAGGCATGAAAACCTCGATGGAAGCGTTGATCCATCACTTCAAGCTCTTCTCCGAAGGTTTCCATGTTCCCGAAGGCGAAGCCTACGCAGCCGTTGAGCATCCGAAGGGTGAGTTCGGTATCTATCTGGTCAGCGACGGTGCCAACAAGCCCTATCGCCTGAAGATCCGCGCCCCAGGCTTTGTGCACTTGGCGGCCTTGGATGAAATGTCGCGCGGTCACATGATTGCCGACGCTGTGGCCATCATCGGCACGATGGATATCGTGTTCGGTGAGATTGACCGTTGAACCCCATGTCGCCGCACCCGAACCCGACCGCCCCCATCATGTTCAGTGAAGCCACCCTGGCGCGTTTTGCGCGCGAAGTTGCCAAATATCCCGCCGATCAGAAGCAGTCGGCCGTGATGGCTTGTCTGGCCATTGCTCAGCAAGAAGCCGGCTGGGTGTCTCCCGAGGCCGAGCAAGGTATTGCCGACTATCTGGGCATGCCCGCGATTGCGGTCAAGGAGGTCACGACCTTCTACAACATGTACAACCAGCAGCCGGTGGGGACCTTCAAGCTCAACGTCTGCACCAATTTGCCTTGTCAGTTGCGTGCCGGGCAAGCGGCGCTCGATCATCTGTGCGCCAAGCTGGGTGTTGAACCCGGTGGTACGACCCAAGATGGGTTGATCACGGTGCAGCCTTGCGAATGCTTGGGTGCTTGTGCCGATGCACCAGTGATGCTGGTCAATGATCGCCAAATGCTCAGTTTCATGAGCCATGACCGCCTTGATGAGTTGGTTCAGACCTTGCAGGCGCATGCCGGGCAGGGCGCTTGAACATCCATCGTCACGGCACAGCAGCAAAGACGGCAGAGACGGAGTTGACCACGATGACGTTGGACCTTTCCAAGTTTCAGGCCACAGGCCAGGAAACCTGTTTCCACGACCGGCACATCCAGCCGCAGATTTATACCGGCTTGAATGGCCGCAATTGGCGTCTGAAAGACTACGAAGCACGCGGTGGCTACCAAGCTGTGCGCAAGGTGCTGGCCTTGGACGGCGCCGGCATGAGCCCGGAGCAAGTGATCGCTGAAGTCAAGGCTTCGGGCTTGCGCGGTCGCGGCGGTGCGGGTTTCCCCACGGGGCTGAAGTGGAGCTTCATGCCGCGTGCTTTGCCGGTGCAAAAGTATTTGGTTTGCAATTCGGACGAAGGTGAACCGGGTACGTGCAAGGACCGTGACATCCTGAACTACAACCCGCACATCGTCATCGAAGGCATGATCATCGCCGCTTGGGCGATGGGTATCAGCGTGGGCTACAACTACATCCACGGCGAAATCTTTGAGGTCTATGACCGGTTTGAAGAGGCCTTGGAAGAGGCGCGCGCCGCTGGCTATTTGGGCAACAACATCCTTGGCAGCGCGCACAGCTTTCAGTTGCACGCCCATCACGGTTTTGGGGCCTACATCTGCGGTGAAGAAACCGCCCTGATCGAATCGATCGAAGGCAAAAAAGGCCAACCGCGCTTCAAGCCGCCGTTCCCGGCCAGCTTTGGTATTTACGGCAAGCCGACCACGATCAATAACACCGAAACCTTCGCCGCCGTGCCTTGGATCATCAACAACGGTGGTCAGGCCTATCTCGAATGCGGTAAGCCCAATAACGGCGGCACCAAGATTTTCTCGATGGTGGGTGATGTTGAGCGTCCGGGCAATTACGAAGTGCCGATGGGCACGCCTTTCGCAACCCTGCTGGAACTCGCGGGTGGGGTGAAGGGCGGCAAAAAGCTCAAAGCCGTGATCCCTGGGGGCTCGTCCTCACCGGTGTTGCCGGCCGAGATCATGATGGCTTGCACGATGGACTATGACGCCATCAGCAAGGCGGGCTCGATGCTGGGCTCGGGCGCGGTCATCGTCATGGATGACAGCCGTTGCATGGTCAAGAGCTTGCTGCGCTTGTCTTATTTCTACGCGCATGAATCCTGTGGTCAGTGCACCCCTTGCCGTGAAGGCACGGGTTGGCTGTGGCGGTTGGTGAATCGCATTGAGCACGGTCAAGGCCGTGCTGAAGACTTGGACTTGCTGGACAACGTGGCTGAAAACATCATGGGGCGCACGATTTGTGCCTTGGGTGATGCGGCGGCCATGCCGGTACGGGCCATGATCAAGCATTACCGGCATGAGTTCGTTCACCACATCGAACACAAGACCTGCATGGTCCCCGCTTACGTCTGAAGTCGAACTGGCGCACAAAGATGGTTGAAATCGAACTCAACGGCCAAAAGGTCCAAGTGCCCCCCGGCAGCATGGTGATGCATGCAGCCGAGAAGGCGGGTTGCCACATTCCGCATTTTTGTTATCACAAGAAGCTCTCCATCGCCGCCAATTGCCGCATGTGCTTGGTCGAGATCGAGAAGGCGCCCAAGCCGATGCCGGCCTGTGCCACGCCGGTGACGCAAGGCATGATCGTGCGTACCCAAAGCGATAAGGCGATCAAGGCGCAGCAGTCGGTGATGGAGTTCCTCCTCATCAATCACCCGCTCGATTGCCCGATTTGCGATCAAGGCGGCGAGTGCCAGCTGCAAGACTTGGCGGTCGGCTACGGCAAAACCGCTTCGCGCTATGACGAAGAAAAGCGCGTGGTCATGCCCAAGGAAGTCGGCCCGCTGATCTCGATGCAAGAGATGAGCCGCTGCATCCAGTGCACCCGCTGTGTGCGTTTTGGACAGGAAATCGCTGGCGAGATGGAACTCGGCATGCTGCACCGGGGTGAGCACGCTGAAATCACCACCTTCTTGAACGGCACGGTCGATTCAGAGCTCTCGGGCAACATGATCGACATCTGCCCGGTCGGTGCCCTGACCAGCAAGCCGTTTCGCTACTCTGCTCGCACGTGGGAGCTGTCGCGTCGCAAGAGCGTCAGCCCGCACGATTCGACCGGCGCCAACCTGATCGTTCAAGTCAAGAACAACCAAGTGTTGCGTGTGGTGCCGCTCGAAAACGAAGCGGTCAACGAATGCTGGCTGGCCGACCGCGATCGTTTCAGCTACGAAGCCTTGAACAGCGACGAGCGTCTGAGTGCGCCGATGCTGCGTCAAGATGGCGTTTGGCGCACGGTGGACTGGAAGACCGCGCTGGAAGTGGTGGCCAACGGGCTGCGCCACATTGTCAGCAGCCATGGTGCCGATGCGTTGGGCGCCCTGGCTTCGCCGCACAGCACGCTTGAAGAATTGTCCTTGTTGGCGCAGTTGGTGCGCGGTCTTGGCAGCGACAACATCGATCACCGTTTGCGTCACAGCGATTTCCGCCACGACGGCGGCGTGCGTTGGCTGGGGACTTCGGTGGCTGCGCTGTCGAGCCTGAGTGGGGCGCTGGTGGTGGGTTCCTTCTTGCGCAAGGATCACCCGCTGTTTGCGCAGCGCCTGCGTCAAGCAGCGCGCCACGGCGCCAAGATCTCGCGCATCCATGCTTTGAACGACGCTTGGAACATGCCGATCACCGCGCAGATGATCACGGCGCCTTCGGCGTGGTTGAGCGCTTTGCAAGAAGTCGCGGCAGCGGTGGCGTTGGCCAAGGGGATGGATGTCCCGGCTCAGCCCAGCCAAGCGGCCCAAGACATCGCGGCCAGTTTGTTTGCCGGTGAACACGCCGCCATCTTGCTCGGTAACGCCGCCATGCAGCATCCGCAAGCAGCCGAGTTGCTGGCGGTGGCCCATTGGATCGCTGACCAATGCGGCGCCACCTGTGGCGTCTTGGGTGAAGCGGCCAACAGCGTGGGCGCACAGCTTGTGGGCGCGCAGCCCCAAGCTCAAGGGGCTCACGCCGGTCAGATGCTGGCTGAGCCGCGTCGGGCTTATCTGCTCTACAACACCGAGCCGGTGCTTGACAGCGCCAACGGCGCTCAAGCCACCAAGGCGTTGGACGCTGCGGAGTTGGTGATTGCGTTCAGCCCGTTCAAGACGGCCATGGAGCACGCCACCGTGCTGCTGCCGATTGCGCCGTTCACCGAAACCGCCGGCAGCTTTGTCAACGCCGAAGGTCGTCTGCAAAGCTTCCACGGTGTGGTGCGGCCGCTGGGCGAAACCCGTCCGGGCTGGAAGGTGCTGCGCGTGCTCGGTGAGATGCTGGGGCTGGCTGGCTTTACCCAAGACAGCGTGGAGGCTGTGCGGGCTGCGGCCTTGCAAGCCGCTGGGGTCAGCGCGCAGGATCTCTCGACGCGCTTGTCCAACCGTTCCAGCCACAACGCCGGCGATGGCTATGGCGCGATCGCTCCGGCTGGTTTGGAGCGTTTGGCCGATGTGCCGATCTACAGCACCGACGCTTTGGTGCGTCGCGCGCCGGCCTTGCAACACACCGTCGATGCTGCGGCCCCGGTGGCTGCACTGTCTGCGGCGACGTGGATGGGTTTGGGCTTGAATCAAGCCGGCGTGGCGCCCCGCGTGCGGGTGCGCATGCTCGAACAAAGCGTGGAGCTGGACGCCGTGCTCGATGCCAGCTTGGCGGACACGGTGGTGCGGGTGCCGATGGGCCATGCGGCGACGGCGGCTTTGGGTGGTGCTTTCGGCGCGTTGAGCGTCGAACGCGCAGGCGCTTGAGTCGGCCAAAGACGGCAACAAGGAACTGATGATGCTCGATGCCCTGCAATCTTTTGGCGCTGCAACCCTGGGTGGGTTGTGGCCGGTCGTCTGGACCCTGATCAAGATCGTCGCGGTGCTGCTGCCCCTGTTGGGTGCGGTGGCGTATCTCACGCTGTGGGAGCGCAAGGCGATTGCTTGGTCGCAGATTCGTCCGGGTCCGAATCGCGTTGGCCCCTACGGTTTGCTGACGCCCATCGCTGATGCGGTCAAGCTGATCTTCAAGGAAATCATCCGCCCGACGGTGGCCAGCAAAGGCCTGTTTTTCCTCGGCCCCATCATGGCGATTGCGCCTTCGCTGGCGGCTTGGGCGGTGGTGCCTTTCGGTCCCGATGTGGCGCTGTCCAACATCAACGCAGGCTTGCTGTTTGTCATGGCGATCACCTCGCTCGAAGTCTATGGCGTGATCATCGCTGGCTGGGCCTCGAACTCGAAGTACGCTTTTCTGGGCGCGCTGCGGGCTTCGGCACAGATGGTGAGCTACGAAATTGCCATGGGCTTTGCCTTCGTGGTGGTGCTGATGGTTTCAGGCAGCCTGAACATCACCGACATCGTGATGGGTCAAGGCAAGGGCATGATGGCTGATCACGGTGCGGGCGTGCTGTCTTGGAACTGGTTGCCGCTGCTGCCGATCTTTCTGATCTATTTCATCGCTGGTTTGGCCGAAACCAACCGCCATCCTTTCGACGTGGTCGAAGGCGAATCGGAAATCGTCGCCGGTCACATGATCGAGTACTCGGGCATGTCGTTTGCGATGTTCTTCTTGGCCGAATACGCCAACATGTGGCTGGTCTCGATCCTGACCGTGCTCATGTTCTTGGGCGGCTGGTTGCCACCGTTTGGGTTCCTCGATGTCATCCCAGGTTGGATCTGGCTGGGCATCAAGACCTTTGCGGTCGTGACCATGTTCCTCTGGGTTCGTGCCACCTTCCCGCGTTATCGCTATGACCAGATCATGCGTCTGGGCTGGAAGATTTTTATTCCGATCACCTTGGTGTGGTTGCTCGTGGTGGGCCTGTGGATGCAGACACCTTGGAATATCTGGAAGTGATCCGGCCCGCTGGAATCTCGGAATAGGAAGACATACACATGTTCGCAGTGGCCACCGTCAAGGATTTCCTGTCGAGCTTCTTGCTCTTGGAACTTTTCAAGGGCATGAAGCTGACTGGGCGGCATTTCCTGAAGCCCACGATCACCGTGCAGTTTCCGGAAGAAAAAACCCCGCTCAGTCCCCGTTTTCGCGGTCTGCATGCGCTGCGCCGTTATGACAACGGCGAAGAGCGTTGCATCGCTTGCAAGCTGTGCGAGGCCGTGTGCCCCGCCATGGCGATCACCATCGAGTCCACCGAGCGTCAGGATGCGAACGGACAAACTTCGCGCCGGACTTCGCGCTACGACATCGATTTGACCAAGTGCATCTTCTGCGGTTTCTGCGAAGAAAGTTGCCCGGTCGATTCGATCGTCGAGACGCACATCTTCGAATACCACGGCGAAAAGCGCGGCGATCTGTACTTCACCAAAGACATGCTGCTCGCGGTGGGGGATCGCTACGAAAAAGACATCGCCGCCAACAAGGGTGCGGACGCCAAGTACCGCTGAGACGACATGGACACGACCACCGCGCTTTTCTATACCTTCTCGGCTGTGCTGCTGTTTGCCGCGTTTCGCGTCATCACAGCGCGCAGCCCGGTGCACGCCGCCCTTTATCTGGTGTTGGCCTTCTTCAATGCTTCCGGCGTTTGGATGCTGCTGCAAGCCGAATTCCTGGCCCTGTCCTTGGTGCTGGTCTATGTCGGCGCCGTGATGGTGCTGTTCTTGTTCGTGGTGATGATGTTGGACATCAACATCGACACGCTGCGCGAAGGTTTCTGGCGGCATTTCCCCTTGGCGGGTTTTGTCGGGGCGATCATCTCGGTCGAGATGGCCTACGTCTTGGTGCGTGGTTTTCACGTCTCCTCGCCGCATCCCTTTGAAGCCGCTGCGCTCAAGCTGGGTAACACCAAGATGCTCGGTATCGAGATCTACACGGCCTATCTCTTGCCCTTGCAGATCGCTGCCGTGCTGCTCTTGGTGGCCATCATTGCGGCCATCGCTCTGACCCTGCGTCATCGCAAGGACAGCAAGGCCATGGCACCTTCTGAACAGCTCAAGGCTCGCAAGGCCGACCGCGTGCGCATCGTCAAGATGGACGCTGAGCGTGATATCGCAGCATCGAAAGGACCCGCAGCATGACGCTCGCGCTTGGCCATTACCTGTCGCTTGGGGCGATTTTGTTTGCCCTGTCGGTGATCGGCATCTTCCTGAACCGCAAGAACCTGATCGTGCTGCTGATGGCCATTGAGCTGATGCTGCTGGCGGTCAACCTGAATTTCGTCGCGTTCTCCCATTATTTGGGGGACATGGCCGGGCAGGTGTTCGTGTTTTTCATCCTGACGGTGGCGGCGGCTGAATCGGCCATCGGGCTGGCCATCTTGGTCGTGCTGTTCCGTAACCGCTCGACCATCAACGTTGATGAACTCGACTCGCTGAAGGGCTGAGGCCAAGAGGAAACCAGACACATGTCGCAGCTCTCGCAATCAACCTTGCTCACTGTCGCCTTGGCCCCGCTGGCCGGGTCGATCATCGCTGGCTTCTTCGGCAAACAGGTGGGCCGTCGTGGCGCCCATACCGCCACAATTTTGGGTGTGCTGATCGCCTTCGTGCTTTCAGTCATGACCCTGATCGATGTGCAGGGTGGCACACGCTTCAACCAGACGGTCTACGAGTGGATGAACGTGGGCGGCCTGAAGATGGAAGTCGGTTTCCTCATCGACAGCCTGACCGCCATGATGATGGTCGTGGTGACCTTCGTGTCGCTGATGGTGCACATCTACACCATCGGCTACATGGAAGAAGACGACGGCTATCAGCGCTTCTTCTCCTACATCTCGCTGTTCACCTTCTCGATGCTGATGCTTGTCATGAGCAACAACTTCCTACAGCTGTTCTTCGGCTGGGAAGCGGTGGGCTTGGTGTCGTACTTGCTGATCGGCTTCTGGTTCAAGAAGCCCACGGCGATCTTCGCCAACATGAAGGCCTTTTTGGTCAACCGCGTCGGTGACTTCGGCTTCATCTTGGGCATCGGCCTGATCGCGGCCTACGCTGGCACGCTGAACTACGCTGAGACCTTCGCCAAGGCGGGTGAGTACAGCAAGCTCGGCTTCCCGGGCTCTGATTGGATGCTGATCACCGTGACCTGCATTTGCTTGTTCATCGGTGCGATGGGCAAGTCGGCACAGTTTCCGCTGCACGTCTGGCTGCCGGACTCTATGGAAGGCCCGACGCCGATTTCAGCGCTTATCCACGCCGCCACCATGGTGACGGCCGGTATCTTCATGGTGGCGCGCATGAGCCCGCTGTTTGAGCTCTCGGACACCGCGCTGAACTTCATCTTGATCATCGGTTCGATCACGGCGCTGTTCATGGGCTTTCTGGGCATCATCCAAAACGACATCAAGCGTGTGGTGGCCTATTCCACCCTGTCGCAGCTGGGCTACATGACGATGGCGCTGGGGGCTTCGGCCTACTCGGTCGCTGTTTTCCACTTGATGACACACGCGTTCTTCAAGGCGCTGCTGTTCTTGGGTGCCGGCTCGGTGATCATCGGCATGCACCACGACCAAGATATTCGCAACATGGGCGGCCTGCGCAAGTACATGCCCATCACGTGGATCACCTCGCTGTTGGGTTCCTTGGCGCTGATCGGCACACCGTTTTTCTCGGGTTTTTACTCGAAGGATTCGATCATCGAGGCGCTGCACGCCAGCCACTTGCCGGCGGCGCACTGGGCTTACTGGGCTGCGATCATCGGTGTGTTCGTGACCGCGTTCTATTCGTTCCGGATGTACTTCTTGGTCTTCCACGGCAAGGAAAACTTCCGCCACAAGCCGTTCCCGGGTGAACACGATCACCATGATGCCCACGATGCGCATGACGATCATGGTCACGCCCATGACCACACGCCGCATGAATCGCCGCTGGTGGTGACGCTGCCGCTGATCCTGCTGGCCATCCCGTCGGTGCTGATTGGCTTCCTGACGATTGAGCCGATGTTGTTTGGCGACTTCTTCAAGGACGTCATCTTCATCAACCTCGAACACCATCCGGCCATGGAAGAGTTGGCCCATGAGTTCCACGGTGCAGCGGCCATGGCCCTGCATGCGGTGACAACCTTGCCCTTCTTCTTGGCGCTGGGCGGGGTGGTGACGGCCTATGTGTTCTACATGGTCAATCCGGCCATCCCGGCTGCGTTTGCCCGGGTCTTGGCACCGGTCATCACCGTGATGGAAAACAAGTACTACATGGATGCTTTCAACGAACGCGTTCTCGCTGCGGGCTCCCGCATGTTGGGTCGCGGCCTGTGGAAGGGCGGCGATGTGGCCTTGATCGATGGTTGGGTCATCAATGGTTCCGCCAAGGCTGTGGGTTGGTTGGCGCAGATCGTGCGCTTGTTCCAAACCGGCTACATCTATCACTACGCCTTGGTCATGCTGGTTGGCGTGTTCGCGCTGATGACCTGGTTCATCTTGGTGCATCGCTGAGCGCAAGGGTTACGACGTCATGGCTTATCTTTCGCTTTCGATCTGGCTGCCGATTGCTTTCGGTGTTGTCTTGCTGGCCCTCGGGCGTGATCACAATGCGTCCTTGATGCGCTGGATCGCGCTGGTCGGCTCCTTGATCAGTTTCGCGGTCACGATCCCGTTGATCACGAATTTCGATCCGACCACCGCGCTGATGCAGTACCAAGAAAACGTCTCTTGGATTGAGCGTTTCCACGTCTTCTACCACTTGGGTGTGGACGGTATTTCAGTCTGGTTTGTGCTGCTCACCGCCTTCATCACCGTCATCGTGGTGGTGGCGGGCTGGGAAGTCATCACCAACAACGTGCATCAGTACTTGGGCGCCTTCTTGATCCTCTCGGGCTTGATGGTGGGCGTGTTCTGTGCGGTGGACGGGCTGCTGTTTTACGTCTTCTTCGAAGCGACCCTGATCCCGATGTACGTCATCATCGGCATCTGGGGAGGGCCGCGCCGGGTTTACGCAGCGTTCAAGTTCTTCCTCTACACCTTGGCTGGCTCGTTGTTGATGCTGGTCGCACTGGTCTATCTCTACACCCAGTCGGGCGGCAGCTTCGACGTGCTGGTGTGGCACAAGTTGCCGCTGGGTGAGACCGCGCAGACCTTGCTGTTCTTGGCCTTCTTCATCGCGTTTGCCGCCAAGGTGCCGATGTGGCCGGTGCATACATGGTTGCCGGATGCTCACGTCGAAGCCCCTACGGGGGGGTCGGTGGTGCTGGCGGCGATCATGCTTAAGCTTGGCGCCTACGGTTTCCTGCGCTTCTCGCTGCCGATCGTGCCCGATGCCAGCCATGACTTGGCGCCGATGGTGATCACCTTGTCGCTGATTGCGGTGGTCTACATCGGCTTGGTGGCGATGGTGCAAAACGACATGAAAAAGCTGGTGGCCTATTCGTCCATCGCGCACATGGGTTTTGTGACCTTGGGCTTTTTCATCTTCAGCGACCTCGGTATTTCGGGCGGCTTGGTGCAGATGATCTCGCACGGCTTTGTGTCGGGCGCGATGTTCCTCTCCATCGGCGTGCTCTACGACCGCATGCATTCGCGTGAAATCGCTTCCTATGGCGGGGTGGTCAACGTGATGCCCAAGTTCACGGCGCTGGCGGTCTTTTTCGGCATGGCCAATTGCGGTTTGCCGGGCACAGCGGGGTTCATCGGTGAGTGGATGGTCATTCTGGGTGCGGTGAAGTTCAACTTCTGGATCGGTGCCATCGCGGCCACTGCGCTGATCTTGGGCGCCGCCTACACCTTGTGGATGATCAAGCGGGTCTACTTCGGTGACGTGGCCAACGACCACGTGGCGGAGTTGCAAGACGTCAACACCCGTGAGTTCTCGATGTTGGCGGTGCTGGCCGTGGCGGTGCTCGTCATGGGCCTGTATCCGAAGCCCTTCACGGACGTGATGCACACCTCGGTCAACGAACTGATCCGCCATGTGGGTGTCTCCAAACTCCCGCAACCCTTGAAACCTTGATTGCTGAGCGAGCACACCTATGACTGCAATGAACTGGCTCGCGGTCTCCCCGGAGATCCTTCTGCTCGTGATGACCTGCGTCATCGCCATCGTTGATCTGTTTGTCGTGGATCCGCGTCGGCTGCTGACGTATGGGCTGAGCTTGGCCACGCTGCTGGCGGTGGCCTTTGATCACGCCATGCTGATCGACGGGAAAGCGCTTTTCCTGATGAATCGCATGATGGTCAGTGACGCGATGGGCCAGTTGCTGGCCTTGGTGTCCACGCTGTCGGTGGCGGTCACCTTGATCTATGCCCGTGCTTATGCCGGTGAGCGTGAGATGCTCAAGGGCGAGTTGTTCACGCTGAGCCTGTTTGCCTTGCTCGGCATGAACATCATGGTGTCCAGCAACAACATGCTGCTGGTTTATCTGGGCTTGGAGCTGATGAGCTTGTCGCTCTACGCTTTGACGGCCTTGCGCCGTGACAACAGCATGGCCACCGAAGCGGCCATGAAGTACTTCGTGCTGGGCGCCATTGCCAGCGGCTTCTTGCTGTACGGCATGTCGATGGTCTACGGTGCCACCGGCACGCTTGATTTGGACGAAGCCTTCCAGCGCATCGGCCGGGGCGACATCAACCACCAAGTGCTGGTTTTTGGTCTGGTGTTTGTGGTTTCAGGGTTGGCCTTCAAATTTGGGGCGGTGCCTTTCCACATGTGGGTGCCCGACGTCTATCACGGTGCTCCGACCGCTGCGACCCTCTTGATTGCTGGTGCGCCCAAAATTGCCACCTTCGGTATGGCCATGCGTTTGCTGGTGGACGGCATGCTGGGTCTGGCGGTGGATTGGCAGCAAATGCTGGCCATCTTGGCCGTGGCTTCGCTCTTGGTGGGTAACTTGGCGGCGATTGCGCAGACCAATCTCAAGCGCATGCTGGCCTATTCGACCATCGCGCAAATGGGCTTCATGTTGCTGGGTCTGATCTCGGGCGTGGCGCACGGCAACACCGAACTGGCCGGTGCGGCCTACGGCTCGGCCATGTTCTACATGATCACTTACGTGATCACCACGCTGGGCACCTTCGGCGTGATTTTGGTCTTGAGCCGCTACGGTTTTGAGTCCGAACACCTGAGCGATCTGGCCGG
The DNA here is from genome assembly GCF_041083635.1 of Leptothrix ochracea. Taxonomy (GTDB): domain Bacteria; phylum Pseudomonadota; class Gammaproteobacteria; order Burkholderiales; family Burkholderiaceae_C; genus Sphaerotilus; species Sphaerotilus ochraceus. The sequence continues at coordinate 29,567 of NZ_JBFPHB010000006.1, read as the reverse complement.
TTTGAATCGGCGCAATCCGCTGCTTGCGGGCGTGATGGCCGTGTTCATGCTGTCCTTGGCCGGTATCCCGCCGCTGGCTGGCTTCTACGCCAAGTTGTCGGTCTTGCAAGCGCTGGTGGCCACGGGCAGCAGCACCTTGATCGCCTTGGCGGTATTCGCGGTGGTGATGTCGCTGATCGGCGCTTTCTACTACCTGCGCGTCATCAAGGTGATGTACTTTGAAGAACCCGAAGACGAAAGCCTCTACCTCGAAGCTCCGGCCGATGCCCGCTTCATGCTGACCTTGAACGGTGCGCTGGTGTTGGGTTTGGGCGTGTTGCCCGGTGGTTTGATGACCCTGTGTCAGCAGTCGATCATCAAAGCGTTGTCGAATACCTGAACCCTCTGAATGCCCGAACGCGTATGGATGCCGCAAACCAAGGCTTTGGCCTGATTTTTATCCTGGCCTTGGCGGCTGCGAATGTGCCGTTTCTCAGCGAGCGGATCTTTCTGGTGGGCCCGAAGCGCGCCCCGAAGATCTTTGCTTGGCGATTGGTCGAGCTGGTTGTTTTCGGCTTGGGCGTGATCTTCACGGGTCGATGGCTTGAAGGCCGCTTGGGTCAAGTGCAAGCACAGAACTGGCAGTTCTATGCCGTGGTGCTGTGTGTGCTCTTGACCTTGGCGTTTCCGGGTTTTGTCTGGCGCTACATGCGGCGCACTCAGCCATGAGTTTGGGCGATGACAAGGCTTCTTGCGCCCATCTGCGTGAAGCTTGTGTCGAGTCCCAGCAAGTCTTTCGCGGCCACTTCCTTGATGTGCGCCGCGACCAAGTTCGTCTGCCCGACGGTAAATTGGCCTCGCGCGAATACATCGTGCATCCCGGTGCGGTGGCCATCGTGGCGCTGCTCGACGACGGGCAGTTCGTTTTAGAGCGGCAATTCCGCTATCCCTTGGGCCGGGCGGTGATCGAATTCCCCGCTGGCAAGCTCGGTCGGGGTGAGGATCCTTGGCACTGCGCTGTGCGTGAACTGCACGAAGAAACCGGTTACCGCGCCCGCGAATGGGCCTATGCCGGCATCTTGCACAATGCCATCGCTTATTGCGACGAAGGCATTGAGATCTGGTTTGCCCGAGGCTTGAGTTTGGGTGAACGCCATCTCGACGAAGGCGAGTTTCTCGATGTGTTCACTGCCACACCGCAAGCGTTGATGGACGGTGTGCGTGACGGTCAAGTGACGGATGCCAAGACCCTCATCGCCTTGTTGTGGTGGCAGCAATGGCAAGCCGGTGCTTGGCCGTTGACGTGGCAGCCCGAGCCCATGGGCGTTTTATCTGCCTGAGGTTGTTGATGAGGACGTTGCTGTGAAGGTGTTCGATCTTGTTTGCGCCCAAGATCACCGCTTCGAAGGTTGGTTTGGCTCGGAAGCCGATTACAACCATCAGCTTGACGTTGGCTTGCTGAGCTGTCCGATGTGCCACTCGCACACCATCCGGCGCCTACCGTCGGCCACCCGTTTGAACTTCGGGGCAACCGCCGCCCCCGCTCCCGCCCACACCGCATCTGCATCGTTGTCCAGCCCAGAAGGGCAAGGCGTGGAGGCCTTGTGGCAGCAGGCTGTGCAGCATGTGCTCAAGCACACCGAAGACGTGGGGGCGCGTTTTGCTGAAGAGGCTCGGCGGATGCACTACGGCGAGACCGACTCCCGCAACATCCGCGGCCAAGCGACACGGGAAGAGGCCGAGGCCCTTCAAGACGAAGGCATTGAGGTGCTGGCGGTGCCGTTGCCACTCATGCCACCCCGGGGCTCGCTGCAATAACCCGGCCAGGGTTCATCCGGTTGTCGGGGTCCAAGGCCTGCTTGAGGGTGCGCATCAGCCCCAAACCCACCGGATCGGCGCGCTGCGCCAGTTCTTCCTTCTTGAGCTGACCGATGCCGTGCTCGGCCGAAATCGAGCCGCCAAAGCGTTGCACCGCATCGTAGACCACCGCGTTGACGGCGGCTTCGTGCGCTTGTAGAAAGCTCGCCGCGTCCCCGCCTTCGGGCACTTGGACGTTGTAGTGCAGGTTGCCGTCGCCCAAATGACCAAAGGTCACCAGCCGCACGCCGGACAGCAGCTGGTGCAGGGCCGCGTCGGTCTGGGCCACAAAGGCGGGTATCGCCGAGATCGGCACGGCGATGTCGTGCTTGATGTTCAGCCCTTCGAGGGCTTGGGCCAGCGGGATGGCCTCGCGCAGGTGCCACATGGCTTGCGATTGCACCCCTGACATCGCCACGGCGGCGTCGGCAATCACGCCTTCGGCAAGTGCTTGACCAAGCAGGTCTTCGAGTCGCTGGTGGGCGTGAACGTCGTTGTCAGCGTCCGACAATTCGATCAGCACCATCCAAGGACTGGGGGGCAGCGGCTGTGGGAGCTGAGGGCAGTGTTTGCGCACCAGATCAAGTGCCAAGGCCCCCATCACTTCAAAGCCGGTGAGGGCCGCGCCCACCTGCGTTTGGGCGAGGCCAAGGAGTGTGACCAGCTGCTTGATGTCACCACAGCTTGCCAAAGCCGTCATCACCGTGCGGGGTTGGGGAAAAAGCTTGAGCACGGCGGCGGTGATCACACCCAGCGTGCCTTCGCTGCCGATATAGAGCTGCTGCAAGGCGTAGCCGGTGTTGTCCTTGCGCAGGCCCGATAGACCGTGCCAGATCTCGCCGCTGGGCGTGACGACTTCCAATCCAAGGCACAGATCGCGCGCGTTGCCGTAACGCAGCACCTGGGTGCCGCCCGCATTGCTGGCCAAGTTGCCGCCAAGCGTGCAACTGCCCTCAGAGGCCAGGCTGAGCGGAAAGAGCAGCCCTTGGTCTTGGGCCGCGATTTGTACGTCTTGCAGGATGCAGCCGGCCTCGACCGTCATGGTCAGGTTGGCGCGGTCGATGGCCCGGATGTGTTGGAGACGGCGCAGGCTCAGCAGCACTTGCTGGCCCGAGGTGTCGGGCACTGCGCCGCCGACCAAACTGGTGTTGCCGCCTTGGGGAACCACGGCGACCCGATGCGCATGGCAAAGCCGCATCACGGCGGCCACCTCGGCTGTGGTTGCTGGTTGCACCACGGCCAAGGCTTGGCCGACATAGCGCTTGCGCCAGTCACGCATGAACGGGGCTATGTCGGTCGGTTCAACCAGCACATGGCGTGCCCCCACACAGGTTTGCAGGGCGGCGATCAAAGGGAGGGATGTCATGGCGCCGGGACCGTGCTGTGAGGACCCATGGCGAGTCGCAGGCGGATTTGCACGGTGCACGCCGCAAACAGGCCGACCGCTAGGAGGGTTTGCGTGGCTGCCAAGGCCGCAGAGGGCATGGATTCTGTCAAGGCCCGAATCAAGCCTTCGGCGCTATAAGCCCACACCAACAGACTCAACCAGCGGGCGGTATAGAGCCGGTAGCGCCATAGGCCGGGCAGGGCGGCGGCAAGGGGCAGCACTTTGATCGCCCATGTGCCTCGGCCGGTGGGGGCCAGCCAAAGCTCCCACAGCAGGCCAAGCAGCACCAGTGCGGCGCAGAGGATCAAACAAGCAAGGCGGGCCCAACGAACCGTCGGAGGGGGCAAGGAGGAAATCACAGGGGTGGCAGACATCTTTGGCATGATAGTTCGCATGACCATGACCGCTTCCACGACCCGCATCCATTGGCGACAAACGCTAAGAACGTCCATCCATATCCTGCGAGCGCGTTTTCGTGAGGAGCGTTTGGGGGTCAGTGCGGGAAGCCTGACATTCACCAGCGTGATTTCCTTGGTGCCGCTGATCACGGTGGCGTTGGCGATCTTCAGCGCCTTTCCGATGTTCTCGACCTTCGAGACCTCGCTCCAAACCTATTTCGTCGATAACCTGATCCCGGACAGCATCGCCAAGCCGGTGATGCAGACCTTGACGCAGTTCTCCACCAAGGCCAATCGGCTGGGCACCGTCGGCCTGATCGTTTTGGGCGTGACCGCGCTCTCACTGATGTTGACCATCGACCGCACGCTCAACAGCATTTGGCATGTGCGCCAGTCGCGTCCTTTGGCGCAGAAGGTGCTGATTTACTGGGCCACCTTGACGCTTGGACCTTTGGTCTTGGGCGTGAGTTTGAGCTTCACGTCTTATGCGCTGACGGCTTCCAAAGGCTGGGTGGGGGCGCCGCCGTGGGGGGTTCACTTGTTGATGGAGTGTCTTGAATTCATCCTGTTCGCTTTGGCGATCTCGGGGTTATTTTGTTTTGTGCCCAACACCTTTGTGCGGTGGCGTCATGCGTTGGCGGGTGGGATTTTTGTCGCCATCGGCTTCGATATCGCCAAGCGTTTGATGGGCTGGTACTTGAGCAAGGTCACCACCTACGCCGCGATCTACGGAGCCTTTGCCATGGCACCGATTTTTTTGATCTGGCTTTATTTGAGCTGGGGCATCGTGTTGGCTGGTGCGGTGTTGGTGGCCAGTGCGCCGAGCTTGGGAGGTCAGGCGCTGCGGGATGTTTCACGGGTTGGGGGGCGCTTTGCGTTGGCTTTGGTCTTGCTGCGCCATTTGGCGGTGAGTCGTGCTGAGGCTGCGGGTGGAATGCGGATGAGCGATTTGGTGACGGTCAGCGGTGTGGAGCCGGTACACGTTGAACCGGTGCTGGAGGGTTTGATGGCGCTTGATTGGGTTGGGCGGTTAGACGAAGGGGGTGAGCCGCGCCATGTTTTGCTGATCGATCCTGCCCGGACCCTCGCAAAACCCATGTTGGAACAGATGCTGCTCAGTCACGAGCCGGAGACCGCTGCTTTCTGGGCTGTCACGCAATTAGAAAACGCCGCACTCGATGCACTGATTGAGGGCGCACCCCATGACGGTGGAGCCAAGCTCTAGGCTATATTGCTCGCAACACCCTTTCAGCGTTCTACCGGAGACGATCATGCATGTCAGCGACATCCTGCGGGTCAAGGGCCACGCCCTCTATACCGTGCCTCCCGAGCAGCCTCTGGCTGAAGCCGTTCGAACCATGGTCGAACGCGATATCGGTTCGCTGGTTGTCATGGAACATGGGCGCATCGACGGTATCCTGACTTTCAGAGAAGTGCTGCAAACGATCGTCAAAAATGGCGGTGAAATTGGGGTCGCTCTGGTGCGAAACGCCATGGAAGTTAAACCGCTGACGTGCACCCCAGAGACCGAAATCGATGCGGCTCGTCGTTTGATGCTCGGGCGTCATGCACGCTACATGCCCGTGATCGATGAAAACGATGAAGGCGGCACGCTCATGGGGGTGATTTCGTTCCACGACATCGCCAAGGCCGTGGTCGAAGCCCAAGACTTCGAAAACCGCATGCTCAAGGCCTATATCCGCGACTGGCCGGAAGATGAGGATGGCAAGCAGAACGAGGCGACGCTGGAAGCACGCTCGCAGCCTTGATCATGGCAGGGCCGTCATACCGGCCAGCAGCTCCATCGCCAAGATGACGATGTCATGAACGCTCAGGTTGATGCTGATCTGATTGGCGGCCAAAGCCAAGGCTGGATCGATACGGATCAACTTCCAGAGCGCTTCGACCTTGGCTTGACGTTTGTAAGCTCCTTGGTGGAGATCGCTGCCCTTGATCAAGCCGCGTTGCAAGCTGGCGAGCATCACGGGGCTGAGAAGTGCTCTGGCGTCGGCCAGTGATTTCTCGGTCGTTTGTCGATCGCCACAGACCTGTTCGTGACTGCGTTGCAAGATACGCAAGATCACGCCCATTTCCACCTCGCGACGGCGCCCGGTGATGTGCTCCAAAGTGCGTGGATCAAGGCCGCGATGAACGCTGAGCAGCTCGGCCTTCAGGGCCAAAGCTTGGCCTTCCATGTCGTGACGGGCCATCTTGCGATAAGCCTCTGACACCGTGTCGAGAAACAAGGCCAGATCGGCGCTCAACGTTGGATCGGCTTGGTTGTATCGACTGAGCAGCCCATTGCAAAGTTGCTGCAACTGGGTCAGTTGATGCAAGTGGCCGTGGAGAAAAACGTTCATGGCACTGGGCCCCTCTCCCGTGATGCGACGTCAATCGAACTCGACGATCAGGCTTTGCATGCCGGTGTTGGCGTCTTTGACCGACTTGATGAAGAACCCCTCTTCGTTGAGTTCGGCTTGCAGGGTGAAGACGGAGGAATCCGAGCTGCCATTTTTGACCACATTGGTTTCTGGATCGACCAGCAAGCTCTCGATTTGCGTCTTGGCAATGACCGTATGGGTGTTGATCGTGCTGATGATGTCCGCAACGGACTGATCGAACAGCTCGTTATTCGGGTTTTGCTTTTGATAGACCTCGCTCAAGCCCGCTTCCTTGATGGCGGTGTCAAAGATCAGTCGCCATGAATCACGGATCGTGATCTCGGGTTGGGTGGCCAAGGCGTTGCCAGTCAAATCTTTGTAGAAGATGCCGATCGTGTCATCCGTGGCCGATGCACCCATGGCACCTTCTGGGGCGGCCATCAGGAGCGGTGTCAGGGGTGTCAAAGGACTGAAGGGTTTGACAGGATTGATCGGGCTGATCGGCGTGATCGGGCTGATGATCGGTGTGATGATGGGCGCCACGGGCTTGATGGGCCGGTCGATGATGGGCAAGACCTTGATGGTGTTGAACTCAATCGTGCGAAGGATCAGTTGGATTTCCTTGCTGATGTAGTCCCTGAAGGCGGTTTCTTCCATGTTGAACCGAACAATCTGGGAGAACTTGGCCCCGGAAATAAGCACCGGCACCGTGAGATTCATTTTGGGTATTTTGAATCGTGGTGCCGAGAAATGGCGCAGCACTTCATCTTGGGCATACCGCTGCGCCACCTCGCGCGCATAGGCATCCGCCATTTCTCGGGCTTTGATGATCTCGATGAAGATATAGCCGGTGTAGTCGGATAAGGTGATTTCTGACATGTCTTTATCTCCATCGCGGCATCGCTGACTCAGGCTGCCAGCATGTTCAGGATCTTCTCAAGTCCCAGTGGAATTTCATCCTGAACCGCCTTGACATTCACATTCAAGGCATATTCTTTCTTGACTTCCACGCCCGTGGTTGATTGACGTTGGTAAGACGCAGAAACCTTGAAATTCACCGGGCCCCAACCACCACTGACCGAGGCATCAATGCCCAACTTGTCCGAAACCTTGGAGCTTTCGACCGAATTGAGCTTGACGTTGAAATCAATGATGACGTGCTCAATGCGCAAGCTGGGAATTTGCACCATGGCCAGCAGCGGCACCTTGATGTTGACATCGGTTTCAACCGGATTGCCGTCTTTATCCACATCCTTGCGGGTGTGTGAAAAATCGACCATCACCAACTCACTTTTTCCGGTGCTGGCATCGGTTTGGAAACCGACTTCCTTGATGAAGTTGATCGAGGCCATGGATGAGGCCACTTGAGCATCAACGGCCGCTTGCAGGGGCCCGCCGATCATCTTCTTGAAGTCAATGTTGTTGAGTTCGCTGGTCAGATCGGTGGACGGTGTGGCCCCCAGTGGGCCAACACCGCCCCCAAAGACACCGGTCGCCGTTTGCAGAGCTTGCTGGGCTCCACCCACGTGAGCCGCTAAAGCCGCAGAGCTGTGGTCATCGGTGGGGATCGATGAAGAAGGAACCATCGGGGTATCCGAGGGTGTGCCCTTGGGGGGCTTGGAGGTGGTCATGATGATGACTCCGTAGAACCAAAAGGAGGCTCGATCGGGTGTGTCACGGGATGGGCTGGTTTCGAGCCTGAGGGAGCCGACCCATCGCGGTCTTCATGGATCATCCAAAGTTGCCGGTATCCACCCAGCCCTGAGAAATCACCGACCACCAATCGGTGGCGAGCCGGTTCAGCACGTAGTCATAGGGCAACCAGCCGTAGCCGGCTTCGCCCCACCCGGTGCCCCAAGAGTTTCTGATCAGCAAGGCGCCGGTGGTTTCTTGGGCGCCGGGGGCGGTGTTCTTGATTTTGAGGGTGTCATCAAAGCCAGCGGCGATCACGGCATGGCCACCCAAGACTTTCTCGCCTGCGCTGGGGTAGGGCAAGCGGCCGCTCTGTGCACCTTGGGTGTAAGAGGCGTACACGGTGAAGCCAAAAAAGGCAGGCAGACCGGCTGCCAAATTCTGTTTGATCAACGCCAGAACGGCCTCTGGCGCGGTACCGGGGGGGTCATAGCGGTAGTAGTTGATTGTCTTGAAACTCTGGGCCAAGGCATAGGCAAAAGCCGAGGGCTCGACGTCATATTTGGTGATGTCATAGGGCCAATACTCTTCAGGGGGCACGCCGCAAAGCACCAAGGCTTCGAGGGTGCTGCGCAGAAAGGCCCCCGTATCGCCTGTCCAGTGCAATAAATTACGGGTGGATTTATATAAAAACAAACGCGAAGCGTCGATATGTTTGCCATAAGCACGCCGTTCGTAATATTCAACCAAACCGACGCCCGCATGTGCGGTGCAGGAGCTGATGCTGAGTTGATTTTCAATCGGAGAAAACCAAGCTCTTAAATCGACTGATTTGGGTAAGGCGGAGGCTGAATAAACGTTGGAGGTGGTGGTGGCCAAGAGTTTCTTGATCGAATGCTTTTGCCCCATTTCCTTGTGCCGCGCCTTGATTTTGTCATGCTGGGCGGTGTAATCGCTGAAACTTGGATAGTCCGGTAGCCAGCCAAACCGGGGGGTGGTTTCAAGACTTGACATGATCAAACCTCTTTGTGGCGTATGTCGTCGCCGATTCTGCGCCCAAACCAGCGCCTCGGTCTACTCTTACAATCAGCCCCTGTTCTCTTTCGTTCAGGGTGGTTTGAATCCATGTCCGGTAGCACTTTTGGCAAGCTTTTCTGTGTGACCAACTTTGGCGAGAGCCATGGGCCGGCCATCGGGTGTGTGATCGACGGCTGCCCGCCGGGTTTGGCGTTGTCCGAGGCTGACATCCAGCCTGATCTGGACCGGCGTCGTCCCGGCACCAGTCGCCATGTGACACAGCGCAATGAGCCCGATGCGGTCGAAATCCTCTCGGGCGTCTATCAAGGGCGCACCACCGGCACGCCGATTGCGCTTCTGATCCGCAACACCGATCAGCGCAGCAAGGACTACGGCAATATCGCCCAGAGTTTCCGGCCCGGGCACGCCGACTACACCTACTGGCACAAATACGGCGAGCGCGATCCGCGTGGCGGTGGCCGCTCCTCGGCCCGGTTGACCGCACCGATGGTGGCCGCTGGGGCCGTGGCCAAGAAGTGGTTGCGGGAACAGTACGGCACCACGTTTCGCGGCTGCATGACGGCCATCGGTGACCTTGACATCCCGGTCGAGGACTGGAGTCAGATCGGCTCGAACCCGTTCTTTGCCGCCACGGCCGACGCTGAGCGCATTGCCGCGCTTGAAGCGGCCATGGACGCGCTGCGCAAGGCGGGTGATTCGGTCGGTGCGCGGCTGCAAGTGGAGGCCTTGGGCATGCCGGTGGGTTTGGGTCAGCCGCTGTTTGACAAGCTCGACGCTGAGATCGCCTACGCGATGATGGGCATCAACGCCGTTAAGGGGGTCGAGATTGGCGATGGCTTCGAGACGGTGCGCCAGCGTGGCAGTTTGCACGGCGATGAGTTGTTGCCCGCAGGCTTTGCCTCGAACCATTCAGGCGGCACCTTGGGCGGTCTCTCGACCGGCCAAGACTTGGTGGTGCATTTGGCCATCAAGCCAACCAGCTCCATCCGGTTGCCCCGGCGCTCGATCGACATCGCGGGTGAGCCGGCGGTGGTCGAGACCCACGGCCGACACGACCCGTGTGTGGGCATTCGCGCTGCACCCATCGCTGAGGCCATGTTGGCGTTGGTGGTGATCGATTTGGCGCTGCGCCACCGGGCGCAATGCGGGGACGTGCGGGTAAGCACACCACGTTTGCCGGCTTCGGCGGCACAGCAGCCGGACTGAGGCCTTGCCTCCCGACCCTCATGCCGCACGACGGGCTCTGCCGGCCTTTGCGGCGTTGTCGGCCGCCTACTTTGCGGCGCTCGGTTTGTTCAATCTGTACGCCCCCCTTTGGTTCAAAAGTTGGGGCCTCGGACCTTTGGGTTTAGGGGTGCTGGCCGCGGTTCCCAGCCTGACCCGCTTGTTGGGTCCCTATCTGTGGGGTTGGTGGGCGGACCGGCATGGCGAGCGGGTGCGTTGGATTCGCCGCGCTTGTGCGGCCACGTGGGTCTTGGCGCTGCTCTATCTCTGGCCCGTGCCGGGCTTGCCGCTGGCGTGGCAGGCTGAGCCGCTGTTTTGGCTGGCGGCCATCACCGCTGGGGTGTTCTTGAGCAACGCCGGCATCATGCCCTTGGGCGAGGCGGTCGTGAGTCAGATCGTCTCGGCCGATGGAGCGTTGAACGCTGGGGCTTATGGCCGGGTGCGGGTTTGGGGCTCCGTCGGTTTTCTGTGCAGTGTGCTGGGTTTTGGCGTTTGGTTTGAACACATGGGCGTGGGCACCTTTGCCCCCGCGCTGCTGCTGATCTTCACCTTGGTGTGGGCCACCAGTTACTGGACACCGTTGCAACACGACGGTGTGCGTGCGAGCCAAGAAGAGGCGATGCCGTCGATGGCCCCGGTGCTGGCGCGGCCCGAGTTTCGCTGGGCGCTGGCAGGGATTGTTTTCACGGTGCTGGCGCATATGGCGCTCTATGCGTTCTTATCGCTCTATCTGACCGCCTTGGGCCATGGGCCGGCAGTGATTGGGGCCGCTTGGGGTGTTTCTGTGGCGGTCGAGATCGTTTGGTTCTGGTTCCAAGGTCGTTGGTTCGGCACCGCCATCCACCCTTGGTTGATCGCGACATCGCTGGTGAGTGCGTTTCGATTTGCTTTGACCGCGGCCGCAGGCATGCATTTATGGGTGCTTTTGCTGGCGCAGGCGCTGCACGCTTTGAGCTTTGCGGCGCAGCACACCGCCAGCGTGGCGTTGATTCAGCAGCACTTTCCGGGGCGTTTACGTGCCCGTGGCCAAGCGCTTTATTCGGCGGTCGGTTACGGCGTACCGGGGGTTTTGGGCAGTTTGGGGGGCGGCTGGCTGGCGCAGCATCTGGGCTATCAAAGCATCTTCTGGGCGGCCAGCGCCTCTGCCTTGATCGGAGCGATGTGTGCATGGCGTGCCATGAAAATGCCAAATTTGCTCGAAAAATGATTCGTTTGATGAAACTAGTCAGGTATTGCCAAGATTTATCCGTATAACGCTTACTATGATTTCTTGCGTCATAGATTGACCACAATCATGCCGATTAACTTTACTTGGATTTTTAATAAATCTAAGCGATTGATGAATGAGTTGATATTTGTCAATTTTAGAGGCGAGGGTCGATCCATCAATGCGCAACATTCCCCGGTATCGCTTAATTTGGGCTTCATGGATAGGGGTCGTTGGTGGTGTGGTTGCAACGATTCTTTTGTATCTTCCAAGCATGGATGCCGATAACCCTGGGCTTCAGTTCGGGGTGCTGGGATTGGTGGCGGGGGTCGGTGGGTTGGCGTTTGGGTTCATGGTGCGCCAGTTACATGCCTTGGCATCCGCCCTCGAACGCCATGCCTCTGCTGAGCAAACCGCTCAAGCGTTGCTCAAACAAATGCACTCCATCTTGACCACGGCACCGGTGGGCATCGCGTTCACGCGTTTTCGACGTTTTGAGATCATCAGCACCCGTTGGGCGGGGATGATGGGGTATTCGGAGGCTGAGCTTTTGGCCATGCCCACCCATCAACTGTTCGCGGATGTGACCAGCTACGAGACTTTGGGGCCCAAGGTGGCCCAGGCTTTTGCAGATCGCCGTGTTTTTTCTGAAGAATTCGAATTTCGCCGCAAGGATGGCAGCTCGTTTTGGGGGCGGCTACAGGGCAGCCCGGTGGATGAAGATGATGCCTCTTCCGGAACGACCTGGATTTTGATGGACGTGACGCATGAGCGCGATGCCCGCGAGCGCCTGTCTTGGATGGCGACCCATGACGCCTTGACCGGGCTGCTCAACCGGGCAGCTTTCGAGACGATGGTGGCCAATCGATTGAAGCATCGCCCGATGTCTTTGCCCGCAGCGCTGCTCTACATCGACATCGACCATTTCAAGAGCATCAACGACACCCATGGTCATGCAGCGGGCGATCAGGTGCTGATCGGTGTGGCCGACATCTTGCGTGCCGGGGTGCGTTCCAGCGATACGGTGGCACGTTTGGGCGGCGATGAATTTGCCGTTTTATTGATGGGGTGCGATGGCGCGGCAGCAGCACGGATTGCCGAGCAAATTCGCCAAAACGTCGAATCAAAGATATTCACGTTCGACCAAGATACTCGGCAAGCGGCCGTGAGCTTGGGTGTGGCTGAGTTTGATGAATGGACGGTCGATGTGCCCACGGCCATGCAAGCCGCTGATGTTGCGCTTTATAAGGCGAAGAAATCGGGCCGAAACAAGGTGCGCACCAGCGGGTTTTCCGATCTTGATGAAACATCGTCCTCAGGTCAGGGCGCCGGGGATGGTCTGGGTCTCGAAGGCCTCGAGAATATCTAGACACGCACTCAGGTTGACCAAATCGACTTTCCCAGCGGGGCTCTTGTCGTCGCTGATTTTGTGATTGCTACCGTTGAGGGCCCGCCACCAGCCGCCATGCTTGGGATCGACAAAATGCTTCCACGCAAAGCTCCAAAGGCGGTCATACCAGTCCCAGTAAGCCCCGCTGGCGGTCTGTTGACCGAGTAAGGCTGCGGCACAGAGGGCTTCTGCCAAGGCGGTGTGATGTCGGGTGGCGTCGCACACCTGATGATCCAATCCCAAGCCTTGGGCCAAACCGTCATGACTACGGTCCCAGCCAAGACGGGTGCTGAGCGCAAACAGCTCCTTGGCCCGTTGGGCCAGGGGATGCAGCTCGTTTTGACTCACTTCCGAGGACAGATCTTGGTCGATTTGCAGCAGCAATCGAGCCCACTGCAACTGATCACTGATCTGATACCCCCACGGGCGGGTGCGTACATCGAAATCCCCCGGATGATTCAGATCGGGCGTCCAGTTGGCGAGGTAATGGTCCCAGATCAGACCCCCGGTGCGTGGCGCCAAATGCATGCAGATGGTTTCAGCCACTTGGGCGGCGCGTTGCAGCAAATGCTCATCGCCGGTCGCCGAGAACGCCACCATCAAGGCTTGGCAGACATGCATGTTGGCGCTTGGCTGCTGGTAGCTGTCATCCGGTTGCCACGACTCCACCGACGCCCGTGCGCCTGGACTATAGAGCCCTGTGGCCGGATCAAAGACGTGTTTTTCCAAGAGGTCGAAAACGGCCTGCAAGCGTGGGCGTGAGGCCTCAAACCCGGCCAGCATGGCGTGGGCATGGGCCATCAGCACGTGGGCCAGTCCGATGGTGTACTGGGTGCCATCCACCACCGTTTTACGGTGTTCATGCCATTCCAACGTCCAAGCATAGCCACCGGTATGTGGGTCGCGGTGCACATGCTCCAGAAAGGCCAAACCGTGGTTCATGGAACGTCGCCAGACTTCGGCTTGGGCATCGTCTGGAAAGTGCTGGAGCATGCGTGCGTGCATGGTGATGAAGCCTGCACTGCTCAGCAAATGACGCCGACTCGGGTTGTAGACCCGGCCATCGTCTTTGTAATAGTGAAAAAAACCGCCACTTGGATCGACGCAACGCCCGTCGTAGAACGCCATGATTTCGTGGGCGTGACGACGCAAAAAGGCGGGGGATCGAAAGTCGGGATGGGCACGCATGGGATCAAGGGCTTCCGTCGCAAGAGGTCAACGTTTACCGGACTGTAGCCGAGCCACCCATCAAATCGAACCTTATTCGTTGACCTCTTGCATAGAACGCTGCGCCGTGGTGCTTAGAACTTGTGATGACAGGTGTCTTGCCAGCCCGTGGGTCGCAAATCCAGGGCGGGCACCGGCTGTTTGACCTGGGTGGCGTCAAAGGTGCAATCGAAGGTGGCGCAGGCGTTGGCGTCGTGCGCCGAGCAGTAGTTCCATGCTTCTTCAAAGGACGCGCACTGTGCACTGCGGTTCTGGTTATCCAGCTTGGCTTGCACGCACAGGGTCTGCTTGGCCTGCGCGCTTGGCTGGCTCGATGCACTGTCCTGCCAAGTGGTTTGGCAGCGTTGTTTTGCAACTTCAGCGGTCGGTGCGCCGGGGGCCGACATGGTTTGCAGCCAGCAGGCCGCGACGAAATCAAGCTGCTCATCGGCCAGCAAATCGTGGCTGCCTGCGCACGAGGCCGCCGGATCACCGGGACAGCAGTTGTAGCTCGTCACATCGGGATGATTGGTGGCGATCCAAGGGGTCTGGCGCGCCTGACCGCCCAGTGGGGTCGTGCCGACGTCCATCACTTTGACGGTCTTTTGACCGACGATCTGCGCCCATGTGGCGCGTGGGGCGCTGCCGAACACCGCCACCGGCAAGGTCTGCTTGCTGCTGGCGTGTGGTGGGCTGCTGAGCAGTTGCAGGGTGGGGGTGAGGTAAACGGCGCCTGTGGGGCTGTTGAACCAGGTTTGCGGATTGGGCAAGAGCTTTTCCGCGCCGCTGCCGGGGGCAGCAATCGGTCGGGAATCGACGATGGCTTCAAAAGCGTGCGGGTTGGTCGCACCGGCCGCGCCCATGATCCGTTCCCAGCGGCACATGGTGAAGTTGTTCAGATAGTCCTGTCCCGTGAGCGCAGGGATGGGCGGATAGTCGAGAAACAGCACCGAGCGCTGTGCTGCCATCGGCAGCCCCAAGGGCAGATACAAGGCCCAAGGCTGATGGGCCACGGGCTGCGGGTCCCAGCAAGCTGGAGCGGCTGGGGAGGTCTGTGCGGCCTGACAGGCCGTGACAGCGCTCAAAGCCGCTTGCGCATGGGTGGCGTCCAGCAGTTGGGGGTGGACCTTGGCATAGCGCTTAGCCACAGTTCTGCCTAACGCGCTGGTGGGCTCAATCTTGACCCGGACTTGGATCTGCCCCTTGCTCTTGGGAAAGCTCACCGTCACCTTGGCGTCGGTCACGCCGTCGCGGGCCAAGGATTGCAGGGTGAATTTTTCGATCGTGGCGGCCAAGTCAGGATAGTTGCCAGCGTAGTCCGCCGGTAACCACGACGCATCCGGGTAAAGGCGTTGCACCGTGGCTTTGGGACCCAGGGTGTAGCTGATGCTGGCGGGGGTCGTTGCCGCTGTTGCTGTGATCGAGGTAGCCGCCAAGACGATGCTCAAGGCCAGCGCCTGCATCAGGGGTTGAAAACGGGATTTCATGAGGGTGTCTTAGCTGTGTTGGCGGACCAAGTCCTGGATGAGTCGGTGCAAGCTCTGGAGGTCATCGGCCTGAGACAGCAGCTCTTGGCTCAGCTGCTGGATGCGGGCCGGACGGAGCTTGTGGCCGATCAGCGACTCGATCAGGCGCGGCAGCATCAAGCGGTGCAGGTCGTGCAGCGCAATGCGGTCCGGGCTGCTGCCGTCCGCCGGGAACTCGCTGTCGTGCGGTGCTTCGAAGCTCGGCTTGTCCCGGCGTGGGCTGTGGCGCCGGAGCAGGCCTTCGAAGCTGGGAGCGTGATCGGTGCGATCCCCCAGACCCCAGCGCGAGCGTGGAATGCCGTACCACTGCAACAAGGTGGCCATGAACGAGGTGGCGTCATAGGCCACCGGGGTGCTGGAGCGGAAGACAGTTTTTTTGTCGATCCACGGTGACACCACGAGGGTGGGGACGCGCACGCCCAGCCGGTCGAAGCGAAATCCATCGATCTCGTCGTTGGGCCAGGGGTTGTGGGCCGTGGGCGGCGGGACGTGGTCAAAGATACCGCCGTGTTCGTCAAAGGTGATGACCAGCAGCGTCTCATGCCAAGCCGGGCTCGATTTGAGGGCTTCGTAGATCTCGTTGAGGGCGCGCTCACCCGGCACCAGATCGGCCCCGGGGTGATAGGAGGTGGTGCCGTCCTTGGCGATCCAGACCGGTTCCAGAAAACTGAATGCCGGCAGGTGCCCCGCCTTGGCGTCTTGCTTGAATTGTTCGATCCCGGCGATGTGTTGGCTGGGGTTGGCATCGACCGAAGGGATCTGCCCTTTGAGGAAGAGCTGATAGGTGTGGACAAAGCCGAGCCACTCGACCGAGTTGTAGATCTTCCAGTCCGTGAAGCCGTTGGCCCAGAGCACCTTCCACATCGAGGGTCGATGGGGCGATTCAGACCAGTGGATGTACTGGTTGCCGTTTTGAAAGTTATTCAGTTGTCCGAGCGTGGAGCCGGTGAAAGCCAGGGCCCGGTTCGGATCGGTCGGGCCGGGCATGGCACTGAACCACGCATCCGAGACGGCGAATTGGCGCGCCAAACCATTCAGGACCGGCAGTTGTGCCGGGGTGTAGGTGCCCATGACGGCATCGCCCCCGTTGTTCCAGACAAAGCCGCCCATGTTCGGTGTGGCTTGGTTGGCGTAACCCTGTTTGTCCAGGAAGTAGAGCTGCCGCAGCACATCGGAGTTGTCGTGATACGGATCGTTGGGCAAGAAGTCCAGCGGTTGGTGGGGATCCGGCTTGCCGCCCAGGTACTTGTAGAGCGGGACCACCCTTGACCCCTCCTTGGCACCCGGATCGATGTTGTGCATCGCAAGAGTGGCGCCCTCAAAGGGGCCGTCATGCCCCAAGAAGTGCATGCCTTTCTCACCCTTGTCATAGAGCCAGCCGCAGACGTGATCGAAGGAGCGGTTTTCGACCATGTAATAGACCACGTGCTTGATCTTCGAGCGCATGAAGTCGATCGTGCCGGGCTGCTCTTTGCGGACGGCGTCGATGGGCAGCAGCGGCTGAAAGCCGGTGATGCTGGTGTTGGCATCAAACTCGGGCGGCAACACACCGCTGCGCACGGGGCCTGTGAGGGGATTGCTGCTTTGGGGGTCGAACTGCCAGAGGCGGTACGCCCCGGTGGCGGGCACCCAGTCCAGCACCAAGTCGCCGATGGCCACCAGTTGGTGCTGGCTGTCGATGTCGGCCCAGCAGCCTTGCTGGATGGCGGGCAGAGAAAGAGGGATGGCCTGTTGTGGATCAAAACTCCAAAGCCGGTAACGGCCGCTGTCGACCTCGCGATCAAGCACGTAATTGCCCAGCGGGATCAGTTCGTGCCCGATCTGAATGTCGTTGAACGAGCCTTGAGGGCTGTAAGGCTGGGGCAGGGGATCGCTGCGTCCGGGGGCTTGGGGGTTGGGGTCGAAGTTCCAGAGCTGAAACGTACCTCGGCCTTCGGTCGGGATGACATTGAGCACAAAGCTGCCCAAGGGAATCAGCATCAAAACGTCGCCCGAGTCATAGCCTTCATGGGCGCCGTTGGGGTTGCCAAAGTCAGGGCGGTACTGCCAGAACTTGGTCTTGGTCCAAAGCCCTTTTTGCACCGTCTTGCCGGCCAGCGGATCGGGGCTGTTGGGATCGAACTCGAAGAGCCGATAGGGAAAGCACGGCTGATAAGCCTTGAGGGTCAGGGGGCCCCACTCCAGCAGGTAGCGACCGATGGGCACCATCTGATGGGTGTGATCGAAGCGCGCTTCGGCGCTCAGCGGCAGTGGCTGGAGCCAGTTTTCAGCGCTGAGATCCATGCGCCAAACGCCGTAGCGATCATCGACCTGGCTGCGGCTGATGAGGAAGTCGTAGCGCTCAAGCGCTCCGGCGGTGTTGCGTGCCATCACAGAGACTCCTTTGGGGTGACACAATCCCGCGCCTGCAGGCTGGTCCAACCGCGCTGAATGCTAGCTGAGAGGTTTTCGGGCCATGAGGATAAAAGTGTGACTTTCTTGTACTTTGGTTATGGATCGAACATGGAGCGCACCTCGCTGCGCGCCAAGGGTGTGGCGCCGCTCGCATCGCTGCGGGCCACCTTGCCCGGTTGGCGTTTGCGCTTCAACGTGCAGCACTTTTTTCTCCACGAAGGTGGGGTCGGCAACATCGAACCCTGCACCGAGGCTGGCTCAGCGGTTCAAGGGGTGCTGCATCGCTGCGAGGACCATCATTTGGCCTTGCTTGATGACGCTGAAGCCTATGGTCACGGCTACGACCGCATCGAGGTGGCGGTGAGTACCGCACAGGGCCCGCAGCGGGCGATTGCCTATGTGGGCATCCCGTCGTTCCTCAATGAGCACTGTCGGCCCACCCAGCGTTATCTGAACATCTTGCTCAAAGGCGCCCAAGCTGCGGGTCTTGACGCGGCCTACATCGAGGCCTTGCGGTCGCAGCCGGTGCATGTCAATCCGCCCGTGGCCCCCTTCGAGCCGCCGGCGGGCGTCTTTCCGGTGTTCACGGCCCAGACCTTGACCTTGGATCCGCCGCTGACGGCTTTGGCCGGGTCGGTGTTCGATATGTCACCGGCGCGCTGGCAGCATGATTTCCTCAAAGGCTATTTCGGCGGCAAAGACATGACGCTGTTTCACTTGCGGCGCATGGATCAATCCGACGGCCACGAGTGCTTGGATGATTTGCGTCATGACCGCTTGAGTTGGGTCCAGCGGGCCTATTTGGACGCTTATCTGCATGCCTACAATGCCGAGTACCGCTACGTCGGGCGCTTTTCCTACGATTGATTGGAGTCTGGTTTCATGGATACTTTTCCGCCTGCCCTGTCACACGGTGCTTTGGAAGAAGTTTTTCCCGACATCTTTGTGGTGACCGGCGCCATGCAGACGGTCTTGATGGGGGCGCACTGGCATTTCAGTCGCAACATGACCGTGGTGCGCAGCGGCCAAGAGCTCACGTTGATCAACAGCGTGCGTCTGGATGCCGACGGGCTGGCCCAGCTTGAGGCTTTGGGTCGCGTGACCCATGTGTTGCGCATCGGCGCTTTGCATGGTCGGGACGATGCCTTCTACAAAGATCGCTATGGCGCCACCTTCTGGGCCTTGCCCGGCATGCCGATGCCTGAGGGCTTGCAGCCCGACAAGCTGATCAGCGCGGATGAGGGGGCGGAGCGGCCCTTCCCAGATGCCCGCTTCGTTGTTTTCCAATCGACCAAGCTGCCTGAGAGTTTGGTGCTCATTGAGCGTGCGGGCGGCATCTTGGTGGCGTGCGATGCGCTGCATAACTGGCTGGCGCCCGATGCGTTCTTCTCGGACGAGTCGCGCACGATGATGGCCGAGATGGGTTTCTTCCAAGAAGCCAATTTTGGTCTGGTGTTCTTGCAAGTCAGCGAACCCAAGCGTGAGGATTACACCCGTCTGCTGGCGCTGGATTTCAAGCACGCCCTGTGTGGTCATGGTTCCCCCCTGCGTGAAACCGCCAAGGCCGCCTACACAGCCCGCTGCGAGCAAGTTTTTGGCCGCTGACGGGTGGTGATTCCCGGGTACGTCCTCGGCGAGCGCATCCATCGCTCGGCGCTTCACAGCATCTACCGGGCTGTGCGCTTGGATGACGCTCAGCCCGTGATCATCAAGACGCTGGAGGCCCCATACCCCGATCGGACGCATGTCGCCGCGCTACGGCGTGAGGGCAGCATCCTCCAGCGCCTGCACACCGGCCATGAGCCCGTGATCGGTGTGGTCCGCCTGCTGGATCAAATGGGCCACGGCCACGGCAACTGGGCCTTGGTGTTGGTGGCGCTGGACCATGACTTGGGGACAGCGCGCCGACGCCAGCTTGGGCAGGTTTTCCCGGTTGAGCGCTGCTTGGCCATCGGCATCGACCTGAGCTTGGTGCTGGCCAAGATCCATGCGCTCGACATGGTGCACAAGCGTTTGCAGCCGAGCAGTGTGTTGTTTGACGCCGCTGGCACCTTGTTCCTGAGTGACTTCAACGGGGCTTGCGAGTTGGGGTTGGAGCGCCAGAGTCCGGATGCGATGGCGCAGCAAAGCCCAGCGAGTTGGCCCTATCTTTCGCCCGAGCAGACCGGGCGCATGAACCGTGACCTAGACCACCGCTCGGATGGCTACGCCCTCGGTGTGCTGCTGTTCGAGATGCTCACCGGACAGTGGCCGTTTCAGGCCGAGACCGTGTTGGCGTGGGTGCACAGCCACATCAGCAAACCGCCGCTTTCACCCAGCGATCTGAATCCGTCGATTCCGCTCATGGTCTCGGCCATCGTCCTTAAATTGTTGGCAAAGAACGCTGAAGACCGCTATCAAAGCGGTTTTGGCCTGCTCAACGATTTGCGGCGCTGTCAGCAAGACTGGCGACAAACGGGCACGGTGGCACCTTTCGTGCTCGGGCAGCATGACATTTCCAGCAAGTTGCAGATTCCGCAACGCCTGTACGGTCGAGAGCCTGAACTGGCCGCTTTGATGGCGCTGTTCGAGCAAGTGGCCGCAGGTCAGACCGAGCTGTGCATGGTCTCGGGCTATTCCGGCGTGGGGAAGTCGGCGCTGGTCAACGAACTCAGCAAACCCTTGGTGCGACGCCAGGGGTATCTGATTCAGGGCAAATTCGATCAATTTCAACGCGGCACGCCCTACGCGGCGGTGGCCATGGCATTCCGGGCCTTGGCTCGGCAGTGGCTGGCTGAGTCGCCCGAGCGTCTTCAGGCGTGGCGAAGCAAGCTTGTCGCAGCGGTCGAGCCCAACGGCCAAGTGCTGATCGATCTGATCCCCGAGCTGGCGCTGATTCTTGGCCCGCAACCGGCCGTGCCCGAGCTGCCGCGCGCCGAGGCCCAGAATCGTTTTCAGCTCACCTTGCTGAACTTTGTGCGCGTCATCACCCGCGATCAGCCGTTGGTCATTTTTCTCGATGACTTGCAGTTCAGCGACGTCGCCACCCTGCACTTGATCCGCTGGCTGGCGGCGGCGCGAGATCTGCAACGGGTGATGTTGATCGGTGCGTATCGCAGCAATGAAGTCGGTGCGGGCCATCCTTTGCGCTTGATGCTCAACGAGGTCGAAGGGCTGCGACGGGTCCATGCTTGGCCGCTGCAACCGCTGGATTTGGCCTCGGTCGAGGCCTTGGTGGCTGACACGTTGTCCACCGATCGGGCCAGCGTCCAGCCTTTGAGTGCTTTGCTGCATGACCAAGTTGAGGGCAATCCGTTCTTCCTCAACGAGACGCTGCGTACCCTGGCGCAAGAGCGTGTGCTGCATTTTTCGCCGCACTTGGGGCGTTGGCAGTGGGCGATGGCCGCCGTACGCCGCCATGGGCTCAGCGGTAACGTGGTCGATTTGGTGGTCAGCAATCTGCGCAAGCTCGACCCAGCCACTCAGCGCGTCTTGCAATTGGCGGCATGCATCGGCAATACCTTCGATCTGCGCACCCTGTCGATCATTCGCGAAGCGTCGATGGATCAGACTGGGGCAGAGCTTTTGCCCGCTTTGCAGCGTTACATGGTCCTGCCCTTGCATGCGGACTACAAGCTGGTGGGGCAGGCCGCTGGGGCTGGCACGGGGCTGAATCCGAGCTACCGTTTTCAGCATGACCGGGTGCAGCAAGCGGCTTACGCCTTGATCGACGAGGACCGCAAGCAGGCGGTGCATTTGTCCATCGGTCGCTTGATCCAGCGTCATGCGAGCGAGGACGAGCGGCGCGAGCAGCTCATCAACATCGTCGGCCACCTCAACGAAGGACGCCGGCTGATCGAAGACCCGGCCGAGCGTTTGGCCTTGGCGGCGATGAATCTGGCGGCCGGCATCTTGGCGCAGCGTTCCTCGGCCTACGAGTCGGCGCGGGGCTATTTGCAGATCGGCCAGGACCTGCTGCCCGCTGATGCTTGGGATTCGGCCTACACGCTCACCATGGCGCTGGCCATGGAATCGCAGCAATGTGCTTATCTGACAGCGCAGTTCGACGAGGCCGAGCGCGGGATCGAGCAGATGCTCAGCCAAGCCCGCACGGCGCTGGAAAAGGCCGAGATTCTGTCGATGCGCACCCGCCAGTACGCCACCACCGGCCGGATGGTCGAGTCGATCGAAGCCGCGATCATGGGCCTGAACCTGTTGGGTATTCGCTTCTTGGCGGATCCCGACCGCGCGGCCATCGCCCGTGAGCGTGCCAGCGTGCGTCGTGCCTTGGCCGGGCGCCGGATCGCCGATCTGATCCATGCGCCGCCGCTCACCGATCCGCACCAGCAAGTGGCGATCCGGCTGCTGATGGAGATTTTTCCGGCGGCGTTTCTCTCCGGCAGCGGCAATCTCTTCCCGTTTCTGGTGCTCAAGTCGGTGGCGATCTCGCTGCGCGGTGGCAACAGCCCCGAGTCGGCGTTTGCCTACGCGGCTTACGGCATGTTGCTCTGTGGCGTGCTGGAAGATCCGGCCTTGGGCTTCGAGTTCGGGCAGCTGGCGGTTGCCATGAACGAGCAGCTCGACGACATCGCGCTCAAGTCGCGAGTGATCTACCTCTACACGATGTTCATCCATCACTGGAGCCGACCGTGGGCGAGCATGACGCCGTGGTTTCGCAAGGGCATCGAGGCGGGCTATCAGTCGGGCGATCTGCTGTACCTTGCCTACAGCGCCCAGGATTGCATCATCTGGGACCCGAGTCTGGATCTGGAGGCGGCCGAGCGCGAGCACGCTGACTACCTCCAGATCGTGCGCGACTGCGCCTACCAAGACTCCTTCGATTCCGGCTCGCTGTTTTTGCAGATGCAGCGCAACTTTCTCGGCCGCACCGATGCTTTGTGCTCGATGAACGACGCCAGCTTTGATGAGCAGCGCTGCGTGGCCGGCATGGTCGAGCGCCATTTCATGACCGGTATCGCCAACCATCACATCTACAAGGTCGAGATCTGCTTCCTGTACGGCGCCTTGGATCAGGCGCTGGTGCATGTGCGGGCCCAGGATCAGCTGATGGCGTCGGCGATGTCGCTGCCGCAGCTGGTGCGCTACCACATCGTGGCCTTTCTCACCTTGGCCGCTTGTTTACCGGCCATGAGCGCCGAGGAGCAGGCCCGCACCCGCCAGCGCCTGGTCCGTGACCATCAGCGCATGCGCCGCTGGGCGCGCCACTGCCCGGACAACTTCCTGCACTTGCAGCTCTTGATGCAGGCTGAGCTGGCGCGGCTTGATGGCCGGATCGAAGCGGCTTTGCGCGCCTACGAGCGCGCCATCGACGCGGCCCACGCCAGCGGCTTTATCCGCGACGAAGCCATGGCTCACGAGCTGGCGGGCCGGCATCTGTGGTCGGTGGGCCGACACAAGGCAGCCGAAGGTTATTTGCGCGCTGCTTTGCATCTTTATGAGCGCTGGGGCGCTAAACGCAAGGTCGAGCATCTGAGCGAGGAGTTCGCCGCGATCTTCAAGGTTCGGCACGCGGGTTTGGCCGGGACGGGTGCCGCGACCTTGGACATGGCTTCGGTGATGAAGGCTTCGCAAGCCATTTCGGGTGAGATCGTGCTGGAGCAACTCTGGACCACCACGATGCGCATCATGTTGGAGAACGCCGGCGGCCAGCGCGGCTGCTTCGTGGTGCGCAAGGACGGGGCTTTGCACATCGAAGGTTGGGTCAGCGAGGATGCGCCCGACCGCTCTGCCGTCGAGACCCTGCTGCCGATGGCCATCGTCCATCAGGTGTTGCATAGCCACGCCCCGGTGGTGCTGAACGACGCCAGCCGGGCAGGGCACTTTGCGCGCGACCCCTATTTGCTGGCGCATCGGCCGCAGTCGGTGCTGTGCATCCCGCTACAGCGTCAGGGCAAGTTCGAAGGGGCGATCTACATGGAGAACCGGCTGGCGGTCGGGGCCTTCACCGAAGATCGCATCGAGGTGCTGCGTCTGCTGGCTGCACAGGTGTCGATCTCGATCGAGAACGCCAAGCTCTATGAAGATCAATCGCGGCTGATTGAGGCCCAAAGCCACTTTGTGCCCAGTGAGTTTCTCGAAAGCCTGAATCACCACGACCTGGCCCGCGTGAGCTTGGGCGAGCATGTGGCCAAGCGCATGAGCGTGCTGTTTTGCGATCTGCGAGGCTTCACTCCCTTGGCCGAGCGCCTTGATCCGCGCACCGTGATCGCCTTGCTGAATCAGTTTTTT
The DNA here is from genome assembly GCF_041083635.1 of Leptothrix ochracea. GTDB lineage: Bacteria > Pseudomonadota > Gammaproteobacteria > Burkholderiales > Burkholderiaceae_C > Sphaerotilus > Sphaerotilus ochraceus. The sequence continues at coordinate 5,720 of NZ_JBFPHB010000006.1, read as the reverse complement.
TCCAGCATGGAGCGGCCCATCACCCAGAGCGGCGGTTTCATCGATTCCTTTGCGGGCGATGAGATCAAGGGGCTGTTCGACCAGGCCTCGACCGACGCGGCGGTGCAAGCCGCTGTGGGCATGTGGCGTGCCCTGGACGCGCTCAACGAACATTTGCGCGCCACCGATCAGCCGACTTTGCTCATGGGCGTGGGCCTGAACACCGGGCCGGTGGTGTTGGGCACGGTGGGGGCGCGGCAACGCATCCAGTGCTCGGTGATTGGCGACACCGTCAATCTGGCCTCGCGCATCGAGCAGCTCACCAAGCTCTACGGTGCGCCCTTGCTGATCGGTGAGCACACCTTCCGGGCTTTGGCGCAGCCTGAGGCGTGGGCCATTCGCAAGGTGGACCGGGTGGCGGTCAAGGGCAAGAACACGGCGGTCGAACTCTACGAGGTGATCGATGCCGAGCAGCCCGAACGGCGCGCCGCCAAACTGGCCACCGCGCCGCTGCTTGAGGCGGCCATGCAGGCCTACTTCGGGCGGGATTTTGTTGGGGCGCTGGCGCTGCTGCAACAGATCATCGAGCGCGATCCCGAGGACTTGGTGCCGCCCCTTTTTGTCGAGCGCTGCCACCGCTACCTCGCCGCACCCCCCAGTGCTGACTGGCAAGGTTTCGAAAAACTCACCAGCAAATAAGCCATCAGCCCTATAAGCCATATAAGCCACGAGGACGGTGTTGCATGACCTCACGTCGCCGCCAAAACCATGCCGCCCCCCATACCCATGCTCATGCTGCGACGCGCTCCGGGGCCTACTTCATCACCGCGTGCACCCAAGACCGGCGTTGCTTGTTCGGTGACATCAGCGACGGCGTGATGCACCTCAACGCGCTGGGCGAGATCGTGCAAGCCACATGGCTCCAGCCGCCACCTCGCCAACCGCAGGGCTTGAGCCGAGGCGCGCTGGTGGTGATGCCCAACCACATCCACGCCATCGTTCGCATCCAAGCGTCTACGGCGGCCCCGGTCTGCCTACGCGACGAGATCCGCGCCTTCAAGTCCCTCGTCACCCAGCGCATCAACATCGTGCTCGACACCCCCGGCGCCATCGTCTGGGAACGCCACGCCCACGAACACCTCCTGCGCTCCGACCTCGACGAAGAACGCGCCACCGCCGCACTCCTCACCAACCCCCAACGCTGGTCGGACGACGCCTTGCATCCGGATGTCGGGCGGTTCGAGCCCTGACTGAAAGCCGCGGTGGCCCCCATCGCGCGGGTTCAAGCCTTCTTGATGGGCGGCGCGGTCGTAGCCGATATGCGGTATCAGCGCCACAACGGGGGTGAGCGACTCAGGACTGCGAATGGAGATCCATGTGCAGTCTGTTTGCTGTGCCAGTTCTGCGAAGAAAACAGACCGACTGAGTCGCTGGGCGACGACGTTGGCTGAGGACGAGTTGAATCGAACCCGCCCAAACTGAATATGGAATCTGCCACCGCGTGATGCTTGCGTTGATGGGACAAGGTTGGACCTGCGCGGGGAGTGCTCGTTTAATTCAAGGAGGCGCTTTTAGGAGCGACCTCGGCTAACGAATGGAGCCCCCGCGCGCGTCTTTCATCAGGGTCAGCGGCATTAAAGGCCGCATCAAAGACCGGTTGTCGTTTTGCAGTCCGCACCCTTGTTTTGCTTGAGATGCTGTCGTCGCGATGGAGAGATTCAGATCACTTATTCCCAGGCGAATTGCTGCGCAATTCGTCAGGGCCTACTTTTGCTTGACATATGGGGATGCCCTTGTAGTTTGAATTCATCGGCCTGCGCGGCCTTTCGCGCAGGTCCGGTGGAATGATGGGTTGGGCCTGCCGGTCATTATTTAGGAGCAAGCTCGCCGAACCAGTAGGCTGCCGTGACTCCTCCATCCATGAGGAAGTCGCTGCCTGTGATGAACGCTCCGTCCGACCCCATTAAGAGAGCGCCGACATTGCCAACTTCATCCGGGGTTCCGGCGCGTCCGACCGCGGAAAGCTCGATCATGCGCTTATAACCTGCGCCGCGTGGGCCTGTCAGTTCGTCCTTGGCGAGAGGAGTAATGATGATGCCTGGACTGATTGTGTTGATCCGCGCGCCGCGCTTACCCCACCTTACCGCTTCGGCCATTACCCGTAGCGAATTGCCACGCTTGGAAATTTGATATGCGTGGAGTGAATCCGTCACGCGGTCTGGTTGAAGCATGGGAAGTGCGAGCAGATCGTCGGCGGGAGTGGTGGCGAGTGCCTTGTATTGCTCAGGTGTTAGCGCCGGGAGGCGATGGCCAGACTGGGACGCGATCACGACACCTGCTCCACCACGAGCGATGACATTGCCAAATTCTTCAAGGACGAGCGCAGTACCAAAGAGATCGACCTTCAGGATCGTGGCTGGCGATGCTTGCGATGGGGATACCCCTGCCGCGTGAATAACACCGGTTATGGAGCCGAACGCAGCGGCTGTCTCGACAAGCGCATGAACCGACTCCCGCGAAGAGACATCAACGATCGCTGTACTGACTTCAAAACCGGCCTCGCTCAGTACCTTGGCAGCAGCATCGGCGTTTTCTTTGCGGATATCCGATAGCAGAACGTGCTTGCCTGCGCTTACGCGCCGCGCGATTGCCTGACCGATTGATCCGGCGCCGATAACGACGATTACATCTGTCATTGCAGTCTCTCCCAAAACCAAACCACTTTGAGTAAGCATTGAGCCTTGCGAAGGCTAAAGGTAGGCCCAACGTTTGAATTCAGCAGACGCCGAAGGCGGTCTGCTGGAATGTATGGTTGGACGCCATGACGGTGATGGTGTCACCTGATTGCATTGCAATTTGAAAATGCCCATTCGTGGGCTCTTGGATCTCAAGTATCGAGGCTGAAGGCCCCCACGCTAAGGTCGCTGGCACCAACAATTGGGTGACACCAGAGAATGTGATGCTGAAAGGAAATTCGAATTGCGGCGAACCGGAAAACTCAAAAACACAGGTTCGAGTACTCCACTCGAATTTGATCGACTCGAGCGTTGCATCGTGCATCTCTGCTATTAAAGGAAACGTTTTCATGACGACCAACGCCGGCGTTAAGGGGCGCCGCGCTTGGCTTGGCCGAAGCGACGCGATATATGTTGGCGTCCCCTTGAACAACCTGTTAGGCCGATGAGACTGCTAGGCATTGGCATGCACCTTTGCCATGAGGGCTTTATGCCCTTCAGGACCCGACGCGTCCCATTGTTCGAATAGTCCAAAAATGAACAGCCTTTCATTCACGGTGAGCGCCGGGACTCTATCAAGTGATTCCGCCTTGAAGGTTTGCCACGCTTGCATAAGCGCCTTGAATGCGTTTTCGTCGTTGATCCAAACGTTGCCAAGCCACTTGTCAACAAGAAAGCGAAGCCTCTCAATGTCATCCTCCGAGCGCTTCCAATCAGTGATCCAACGCGCCAGATCACTTTGAAGATCGGCGTGTTCGGTGGGAATCAGCAGCGGCAGATCGTCAATGGTCATCGGTGTTTCTTCTCATGGGCCTAACGTTGTAAATCACCGGACGCAGGCAAGCGCAGCTTGCCGGAGGTCCGGTGGATTGGAATGTTAGCCATCAGACCTTCTCCCAGTGCAAAGACACTTGAGCAGGTTTGAGCGAACTGACGGCACGATAGGCGGCACTGTCACGGATGAATGCCGAAAAAGACTCGACGTCTGCGACCGAGCTGCACCAGCGATTTGCTACCGGGATGGCGCGTAACTCTGGCGAGGGCGGGAAGTAGGCAGTGCAGTGGAGTTGGCTAATGGCGTCATCACCGAAGGCGCCGGAACTAATGAATTGGCGCGTAATGTCAAATTCAAAGCGCTCGCCGTGGCCCCAGTCGAAGACGCCCCATTGAAACAGCAGCATGTCGGACTGTGCGTCCGTAGCGAGACCAGTGGCGCGAACGGACTGGTAGAACGACAACGTGCGCTCAACCAACTGAGGCACAGTTAGCTCGCTCTGGGCGAGGTGCTGTTGCTTCAGGAACTCCTGAAACGAGACGAGAGAAGTGGATGGTTTCATTGGTTTGGCATCGGACGCGGCACAGCAGTCGGCAAGTGCAACTACCGCAGTGGCCAGTGCAGACTTAAGGAGGGTACGGCGCGTGAGGCTCATGTGATGGCTAACGCCCAAGTTAACCGGCAAAAATGCGGAGCATTTTTGTCCGTGTTGAACGCCGAGTTAGGCCGCACATCGCCCACTCTCGACTAGAGATAACCTGTGAAAGCAACCAATATACGTTCCCTCCAAGGCCGCGTATTCGATGACGTACTTGCCAGGAGCCAGACGAACCTCCATGAACTCGTCCGCGCGTAAACCCGCAGCACCGTCAGCGGCGGAATTGACGAGAAAGAAGTCCGTGTCTTGAACATTCCAAGACAACGGGTCTTCCCACGATGCCGCCACAAGTTCAGCTTCGGTTGGCAACCAACTGCCGCAAGCCACAACATTGTGGGGTGCATGCCAGGTGTGCTGGTCGTACTCTGTGTATAGAACGAGTGCTGATGCGTCGGCGATTGGCAGGACTCCGCGACCAGGCCACGCGGAAGCGCAAGCACGGTCATAGTCAGTGAGTGGGGCCTTCGTGTTTAGTTCGGAGTACTTACCAGTTGCAGGATTGATCCCGCCTCGCCATTGCGAAAGGAGCCGCGTCGGAATCAGCAGCGGCGGTGCGCCAGAGAAGTCGAGCCAGCGAGTCATAGTCGTAGTTTGTGAGGCCTAACGTTGCGATTAAACCGGTTGCCGAAGGCAATCCGGCTTGAATAGCCTGTTAGGGCTTGGGCGGCAGGGTACCCTGGTGGTGCACGGTGCCAAGACAAAGCCGACGAGACGAACGCCACGAGTCGTGGCTTTACGCAACGCTAGCATGGTGTGGAACTGTCGACTAGTTTCCAAGTACGGTCCACTTTTATAAAAGTCTTGCTACACGTGTAATCGCACGCTTCTTCTGATTTGTTTGGCTTCGCGCAGCAATATTCCGTCATTACCACATCTGGATTTTCGCTATTCATCAGCGTGATTGCAGCCGTTACTGTGTTTAAGGAAATACCTTTGGGTAGGTTCTCACGCGAAAGCTGAGACTTTGCTTGTAATTGCGCGCTCGTCACGGACGGATAAATAATGGCTACAGAAAACGGAAATTCATTTCCCCGATTACGATTCGGCGGCGCCGTAAAAAATTCTTCTCGGGTAATCGGCTCTAGTTCAACCGCCCACCACTTTGGCCCACGTTCGGTGCACCCACTTTTCAAATTTGTCTTGACGATCCGCAGCTCTAGAGGATGAACGCCCTCAGCAAGAGGAATAACGGTAACTTTCGTGCCGATCATGGGTTTTTGTTTGAACCCAAAGATATTCGTAATGGATATCTCTTTCCACGGTGGGAGAAAATTTCCAACATTGTTTCTGTGTTCCGATTTTCTCCAAACTTCACCCACTGCAACGGACTGAATTTCAGGCGCATCTACCGGGGCAGTCGTGCCAGCACTACAAGGCGTATACGTAACTAGCATTATCAGTAAGCATACTTGGATCTTCATGACGAGCGCGCTCTCAATCAAGGGCCCTAACGTTTGAATTCAGCGGACCAGCCAGCGTTGCTGGCGCAGGTCCGTTGCAATGAGTGGTTATGCCTTCCCATGCCGACCATTTCGAAGTGCAAGTCGGCATAGCAGGCCGGCTTGCCCTAGAG
>NZ_JBFPHB010000014.1:0-114507 GCF_041083635.1 Leptothrix ochracea | reverse complement strand
CTCTAGGGCAAGCCGGCCTGCTATGCCGACTTGCACTTCGAAATGGTCGGCATGGGAAGGCATAACCACTCATTGCAACGGACCTGCGCCAGCAACGCTGGCTGGTCCGCTGAATTCAAACGTTAGGCGGCAAGTGATCCAACTCACATCTTTCGAAGCGCGAATACTTGAGGCGTTCCTACGCGGCAGCGAGAAGCCGCTCGCCATCTTGCGAGAACAAGCTGCCGCAGCAACGGTCGCTTCACGCAAACACACTGGCGTGGGCGCATACACAGACTTCGCCGTTCCGGAATCACTGCCAGAAGTGGCCCCCTCTGAAATGATCTTCGGAGACGTGAATGCCGAAGTTGACGGCGTCGAGAATGGAGTTGCCATCCTTCTCTACGTTGAGAAGGGCTACCTGTCATTTCTTGAGTTCGCTACCTACTTGGGCGAGTGGCCGGAAGATCCGAAACTCTCAGGGCTCGGGTACTTCAGAGAGGAACCAATGCAACCGAACGGCTTTTCCCTCATCCCGGTCACCGACCGGGACCCTCAAGCTGTGGCGAGAGCACTCAAAGGCGCGCATGGGCAGAATGCCGCCTAACCCTTCCTTCAAGCGGACCCGCCTACAGCGGTCCGCTTAAGTCAAACGTTAAGCCGCACCATCCACCATGGCCGCCATATTCGCCTTTAAATGCACCTGCTGCGGTGAGATCCATGAGGGATCTCCGAGCATTGGGTATCGAATGCCTGATCAGTACGCTTGCCTCTCCGAAGAGCAGCGCTCTGCAATGGGCAAGATCAGCAGTGACTTCTGCACCATCACCCACGATGAAGGCACGGACTATTTCATTCGCGCCGTTTTGGAGGTTCCCATCCATGGCGTTGAGGAGCCGTTCCTGTGGGGCGTGTGGGTATCGGCGAGCGAAAAGAGCTTCACTCGCTATGTGCAAACCTACGATTCGCCTGTCGAAGGCGATGGGTTTTTTGGCTGGGTTTGCAATGCGATTCCAGCGTACCCGTATGAGAATTCACGCCCGGCCGATGTAGTCGTGCAGATTGGTGGGCAGCGCCCGAAGGTAGTGCTGCACAAGGGCGAGCATGAAGACGACGCCTTGGTGATCGATCAAGTACATGGAATTTCGATTGCGCGTGCGCAGCAAATTGCGGAGCGTGCATTCCATGCTGCTTAACCACTCGCTCAACCGGACCCGCAACAGCATGCCCCCGCTAGGCCTCATTTCATTCTGGCCCAGCGGCGTCCTGCCTCTGCGTGCCGGTTAGCTCAAACGTTAGATCGCATGAAAAATATCCAAATCATCGACGGCGCAGATAATTGCGTCTACGACATTTTTGCAGCCACTGACGATGAGTTTGCGCTCATATTTCCAACGGGCGAAGACGTGGCATTCATCGATGAAGTAATGACTCGCGGGCCAAAGAGGAAGCTCGACGAAGCCTTCAACAACATATGGTCCCGGCGAATTCGAAAGTCGGACGTACAAGGTATACATGGAACACTCTTCTATGAGCTATCGCACAAGAAGCAGTACTACCCAACTCGGCGTGATGAAGACGCTGGTGAACCTGAGTGGGCCCGAGTTGCGCGAAATCGTTTGTGAGCATCGGGGGCACAGCTTGCGCTCTAACACGCTATTCAAGCCGGATTGCCTCCGGCAACCGGCTTAACCGCATCGTTAGGCCACTTCTAGCTACGACGTATATCATTCGCTAGGGGCGGCTAGAGCCACCACCACTACCGAGCAAAATCTCATTCATTCGCGATTGATCATGCTTTACTGCCAAAGCTGCAACACCGACAACAGTTCGCAAGCCACACGCTGCCAGGACTGTGGCTGCCCATATCTCTTACCGTATGCAGTGGTTCTGGCTCGGAGAGATGGAAAGCTTAAAGGCGTGAAATCTGGGTTTAACTTGCCGGCCGCGCTTTTCGGATTCGTGTGGGCTGCATATCACCGTGCGTGGAATCTTGCCCTCTTCTTGTTCCTTTTTTCGCTCGCACTTGTAGCCTTTAACTCACAGCTAGCAGCAGGAACAAATAGTCTTCTCCTAATGATCGCATTTCAGGCTGCATACATGGTCATTCGTGGGATGTACGCGAACAAATGGTTGCTTCAGGCGCTAAAGCGAAAAGGTTATTCGGAACGGACAACCCCCAACTAAGTTCTTGCACACCTATGTGCCTTAGTGCCCCAGCCTAACCGGGCGGTCAAGCGAACGCCAACAAGGGCCATGGCTTCGCCATTTTCATGGCCCTTGTTTGGTGCCCTGCGCACCTTCGGTGCTCCGGCGCCGCTTACCTCGGCGTTAGGTCTAGCATGCTCATCCGTCAGCTACTCGCCATCGTCATCTTTATGTTTGGCCTTTCATCGGCCAATGCCAGCTTGGTCTGGTCCGCAGTTGCGGTCGATCCAAACCAAATCCAGCGCTTGAAGTCAGACAACGATTTCTTTGAAGTGACGTTCGACAGTGCGCCCGAAGACAGGTCTGTCTACCTCGATAAGGCTTGGCATGGAATTCATTACCTACTCACAGGAAGTTCAACGGCTACAGCTACTTTGGCTTCGAAAGTGATCTTTGGCGGCGAGTCGTTTGGCCCGGATCAAGGTTACGGACAAGCACAGCTCTTAACACCAACTGAAGTCAAAGCGATAGCGGCTCTGCTTACCACGGAGACGCCCGAACGACTCGCTGCCCGTTACGAACCAAAAGCCTTGGAGCGTTCAGAAATCTATCCTTCCGTAATCTGGATTCGGGAGGGAAAGGAAGCGCTTGACTATGTACTCACGTTCTACAGGAAGCTCGTGAAGTTCTATCAACAGGCGGCAGAGCGAGGCGATGCTGTCATCTTTGCTGTCAACTAGACCTAACATGGCGGTCGACCTCGCTCCCTTCGGTCGCTGGACACTGCGCGATAAAGCCGCGCAGCGCCGGTCACCTCTACGTTAGCCGCCATGAACATCGCGCCACGAACAGCCATCGCGTTTGTCGCTGCAATTGCGGCTTCTGCTTGTTCGTTTGAGCTTCCGGAATTGAAGTCCGCGTCCGTTGAAAGCTATTCAAGGGGCGGTCTCATTCAATCGTGGGCACTCAACGAATCTCAACGCAATGCACTCTCGTCATGGTTCAAGCAGCATCAATCGGGTTGGTCTGCTAGCTATGTCTCGTATGCGCCAGCAATCCTAGTTCATGTTTCCTCAGCCCACGAGATCAACTCGGTAGTCAATATCCTGCCGGTGAGCAAAGTCGTGGTCTTCAACAATTCTGGTCAATACGAGCAAAAATTTGATGGATCAGAATTTCAAAAATTGCTGGACATTGTTACTCCCGTGGCGGCTAACCAATCATTCCAGCGGACCGCCTTCGGCGGCCGCTGAATTCAAACGTTAGGCCTCACACAAAACCATGCGCGCACTCCTTATAGCCATTGCAACCCTTGGCTCTCTCGCCGGAGCAGCCTCAGCCCAACCTCGTGAGTCGTTTGATTCAATCTCTATACCGTGTAGCTCAGCGCCTGCGGACGCGCGCACTGAGCTTCCGGCACAGCTCGCGCAATGGGCAACGTTCAGTTGCACGAGGTTCGGTCACGTCGTCAGCGCCGCGAAGGGATGGGTCTGGCACAACCCTCGTACGAATCGCTTTGTTCGTATCTGGTCACAGCCGAGTGATGGAAACCTTCAGGAATCAGGTCACGAGAACTACTTCAAGACACTTGAGTTCCGTCAACTCTCACCGCAAGAGGCTGAATCAGCCAATGCTGCATTGGCCGCCGAGCTCGGCGCCAAGGCGCAACAGGTCGCAGATGCCTACACATTGGTTGTTGTAGACGCGCGCGGTCGCAGCCAGACCACGAACTTCATTCGCGCTGAGGCCAATGTCAGGCTTGGCACGTTCTGGGGCTGGTCATGCACTTCGCCATGCTCCAAGCCTGAGGTCTTCATGGGTTTCAAGCCCTGAGAGTCGCCGGTGAGGCCTAACCAGTCGCTCAAGCCGACCCGCTACGGCAGGCAGCACAAACGCTCCCAGTTCTCGCACTTCAACCAATGCACTTCAACAGCCCCTCCTTCCCCTTCTTCACGGAAACGCCAGCTAGAGCTTTGACGGAAGTTGAACGTAAAGTCGTAGAGAAGTTGCTCGAGCGGCTTGAGCCACGATTCCAGCGGCAAGTAGCTAATCTGCGAGTCGTAGGGCGCTGTGGTTGCTGTCAGTGCCCGACAGTCTTCTTCTTGAAGCATGAGCCTCAAATTCAGGAACAAGACCTGACCACATACGCCGGAAGAGACGAATCCGATGGCATAGTTGCTGCCGTACTCCTCGAAAGGAACGGGCTCTTGTCACAGCTGGAGTTCTACTCAGTCGACGGTCATGATCCGTGGCAAGTACCGAGAGCTCAAGACCTTGAACCATACGCATAGTCGGGCGTCAACTCCAGTGCTGCCTAACCCTTCCTTCAAGCGGACTGGCCTTTGGCCAGCCGCTTAAGTCAAACGTTAGGCCGCAAAGTCCACATGTTCCAGTTCCTCCGCCAGTCCAAGAACGTCCTGCTGCTCAGGGATGCGGATGCATTCTGGAAGTACTGCGATGAAACGCAGCGCTTGCGACACACGCCGAAAGACAGGGCAGAGGAAGAAGAACGTCTTGATCTTCGTGCCGCTCAGAAGATCAAGATGCTTCTCGAAGAAGAGGTAGGTCCTGAAGAAGGCACCGACCCAATCCAAATGCAGAACTGGGACTGGAACGATGATCGCTGCCGCGGAGTCTCTATTCTCAAGAAGTCATTTAGCTCTGAACTGGTTTCCAAACTGCAAGCCGTTCTAGTCGGCGAGTTTGAAGACTTCCACATCATCTTGACTCTGTGCGAAGACTGGAACTCAGAAGCCTGGGGTCATCTTAAAATTGGTGCGTATCAAGTGGCAGTACAACGCAATGTCGCGCAAGCGTACGCGATTGCGGCCTAACCCCTCGCTCAAGCGGAGCGCCAACGGCAGGCCACATGAAGATCGTTCGCATCGTCTCCGCGTGCATAGCATTCTTCGTTGGTGCACTCTCGCTAATTTTTGGTCTGTTATATACGTTCGGACCAAGCTTGGCTTCAAAGACCATTGAACACAACAAGCAGATAGAACAATCGTTTCGCCTTGCCTCGCATTACGTCTCTACATTCAAGGAGACGAATGGGCGCTTGCCTTCTAAACAAGAATTTGAGAACTGGGCGTCAGGTCATCCATCAACACCATACAGCAGCCCTAACGGCATGTGGATTGAATTTAAGTCCTTTCCAGACGAGGCCATCAAAGAATTCGGTAAACCTACAGATGGATCCTACTTGTTGGTTTACTGGCGAGGTGAATGGTTCGAATATTACGCCTCATGGATAGATAGGACGTCGTTGGAATTCGATGAATCAAAATACTATGCACTCGGCAACAAATATGCAGATGGTAGTGTCGTGCTATTGCTGGGGCTGTGCGTAATCCTTCTCGGTCGCAAAATGTGGCCCAACCCATCATTCCAGCGGACCGCCTTCGGCGGCCGCTGAATTCAAACGTTATGACTCTCACATCATGAAGATAACCGTTGCAGCTTTTCTCATCTCTTCTATGGCAACGTCCGCCATTGCGAACGTCACTGATTCAACGGCGCAGCATCCGTTGTATGGAAAGTGGGCATGGACCTATGCAAAGAACAACTGTACAGAGGTGTACGACTACCGCCCAGACAATACTTCCATAGTGACTAGTGGCGAAGAGATAGGCGAGAGCCGATTTACTATTGGCGACAAGCCCGATTTGAATGGGTTCTATCGCATGACGGATGTAGTGACCAAAAGCAATGGTCGCACTGGCTGCGATGGCGAGCCGGGCGGAACGCCCGTTGGTGACTCGGCGACCAACTATATTTTTTTCAACCCCACGAAAAGCGAAATGGTCATGTGCCAAGAGCCGTCCTTTAACGCTTGCATGGGTCCGCTTCGGCGTATCTCGCCATGAGTCCTAACCCGGCGCTCAACCTCGCTCCCTTCGGTTGCTGGACGCTGCGCGATAAAGCCGCGCAGCGCCGGTCACCTCTACGTTAGGTTTCTTATGCGCATTGCAATTGTTGCCTTTGCCATTGTGCTTGCCTTATGGGCAGGTGAGTGGGTCTATCGCAGTTTCCTTCGGCCGATTGACCAACCCACAGAGCAAATGCTCGCGTTGGCGCGTCAATTCAATGACTCTGGTTTGAAGGGGCACATCTATGCTGTAAAGCATGGCTTTCGGCACTCCGAAGTTGTCGCTGCCGCTGCGTTCCAAATTGACGGTTTTCCGTTGCCTGTCTCGTTTGAACAATGCCCTACGGAGGTAGCAGCAGAAGCACACCTGCAATTTATGCAGCGTGGTCCAAACTTAATGCATCCGCAACGCAATGGATTGCTGGTCATGTACCTACCTATGTGGGGTGACGATACAGAGGCAATGGCAAGAAAGGTCACAAATGCGTTCGCTTCGCTCAAAGCCGGAACCTAACCCTACAGGAAGGCACAGCGCGGCACCGAGCCAAATGATCGAGGCTATTCGCGCGAAGCAGAGGAACTCATGAAGCGGCTTCTCCCGGAAGAACTGTCAGCGTTGCTCAACTCGGAAGTCGATGAAATCCTGCCCTCCGCAAAGCCCAAGAAGCGCCTGCCAGAAGACCTTCTTCCAACGAAGAAGGGGCGAGGTCCATGAACAATTCCTCCATGACTATCCGCTCTTCCTATGCCACTTCAGGCCCGAGCGTTTTCCCGCCGGTAAAACTGGTTCCGCCGAGAGTCTCATTCCGCCCACGAGCATTCAGCCGCGCCATAGTCTGTGGCACGCATACAGTGCGGCCTACCCCCTCGCTCAAGCGGAGCGCCAACGTTAGAACTCATGGCCAACACTGAACTGACCGCTCGTGCTTGGGTTGCCGTTCTTGCAAACCGCACCGAGCTTCCGTTCGGATCCAACCTTCGAGAGCACTTTTCACGGGCAAGAATCACTTCTCTGTGCGACTGCGGGTGCAATTCTTTTGAGTGCAAAGTTGAGCCTGACTCCTCGCTCCACCCGCTCTTTGACAGAATCGGTCCTTTGCCTTCCTTTGAAGCGGCGTTCGAGACAAATACTCAGGAGCCGGTGGACGTAATTTTCTTCACTGACGCCAACGGGTACTTGTCCGGAATCGATATCAGCCTTGGTTTATCGAACCACGCGCCAGTGCCCGAGCAGGTCCAACTCGGCAAGCTGCTCTACACCATGCCAGATCTATGAGTTCTAACACTGCGCTCACCGGACAGCCGAACACCGCCGTCCTTCGCTTCGACCGTGGCAGTGCGGCTGCCGGTTGGCTCCACGTTAGGTCGCGCAGGACCCAATGAGTTTTTTCGTAACGCAGTGTGAATACGTCAATCCCAGAATGAACCACTACCTCATCTCGTTTCCCAGTTCTGCCATGAGTCACATTTCCGATGACGACTTCCCGTCAGTAGGAGATTCAGCTCGCGCCGTGATTCGTGAGGCAAAGGCTGCCGGCGTTTATGTGTTTGGCGGTGGAATAGACGAAACAATCCCGTCGGTCCTGGTTACGGGAGAAGGCAAGATTTCTCCTGGAACATATCCGGAGACGAGTAAGTTCAATGGTGGTTTCTGTGTGCTCAAAGTACAGACACGCAAAGAGGCTGAACAATGGGCAGCAAAGATCGCGGTTGGGTGCTGGTGCGCTCAGGAACTTCGACAATTCATGTACGACCCAGAGTCATAAATGCCTGCGAGCGGCCAACACAACTTTACCGCCATCGGTGCGGCCCAACCCCTCGTTCAACCCCCGACGCGCTACGGCAGGCGGGGTTAACTCGAACGTTAGGCGCCTATGAGCAAACCTGCCCTGTCCACACTTGCGGTCCTTGCGTTAGCTTGCGGTGCCTGCTCCGCCGAGCCGCCACTTGCCTTTCCGGCGAACAGCGCGCTCGAAGTCACGATCATTTCTGGCGACGGCGAGCCAAAGCGCTGGAGCATTTCGCCACCCGACCCACGCTACACGCAAATGCACGAATGGCTCGCGCGCAATCAGAGCGGTTGGTCTGCATATCTGGCCACCCAACCGGGTCGTGGCATCCTCGTATCTGCAGGTGAACTCCATATCCAGTTTCTAAGTGCAAGTGCTTTCGCATGTCGCAGCGGCGCTTCATGCCTACAGAAGAGGATACAAGAGGCAGATTATGGGTTTCTCGTCAAGTAGCAGTTCGGGCTCCAGCGCGGCGCCTGACCTTTCCTTCAAGGGGACTCGCCTACGGCGGTCCGCTTAAGTCAAACGTTAGGTCGCACAAAAATTGGGAGAACAGGTGAAGCTCGAAAAGACAACGCTCGTCGGCACGAAGGTCAAGCTTGAGCCGCTCGCTCAGAGCCATCTGCCTGGTCTCGCTGAGGCAATCACTGACGGTGCGTTATGGGAAGTACCAGTCACCATCGTTCCTCATCCGCAAGACCTGCCTCAATTCCTGAGCAACGCCGAGACTGCCTTTCTTGCCCAAAGAGAGCTTGCGTTCGTCACCATTGACATGACCTCAGGGTCAATCGTTGGAAGCACACGGTTCCGCTGCATTGACATCCCACACAAGCGCGTCGAAATTGGCTTCACGTTCATCGCCAAGTCTTGGCAAAGAACCTACGTCAACACAGAGGCAAAATACTTGATGCTTCGTCACGCATTTGAGCAGTGGGATTTCAACCGCGTTGAGTTCCTGACCGATGTCTTAAACACAAAGTCCCGCAATGCCATATCTCGCATTGGTGCGCGAGAAGAAGGAACACTTCGCAGTCATATGGTGATGCGTGATGGTCGTATTCGAGACTCAGTCATGTTCAGTGTCATTGGCACGGAGTGGCCGCTGGTGAAACGCTCACTTGAGGTGAAGCTCGATGCAGCGACCTAACCCGTCGTTAGGTCTTTTTCCAACATCAGGCGGGAGTAAATTTTGTTCTCACGAATAGCGCAAACGCTAAATTTTCTCTACATCGCAGTCGTGCTATTCGGAATGTCCAAGGCGGAGAACGTTGGCCGTGCAAGTCTTGGAGCATCCGTGCTGGTGGCTCTCTCACTTCTTAGTATTGCGGCGTTACACAAGCCACATTTACAGCGGTTGCGGTTAGTCGCCTTGGTAGCTTCAAGCCTATTCGCTGTCCTTGTTTTTGCATGCACAGGCTTCTTGCTTTGGTGTCGCCTAGGCACGATCCCAGCTAAGCCTGTGTTCTTGGCAGCAGTGCTATTTATGGGCATGGTTCCCAGCGTCACAGCCCTAGCTCTCGCAAAATACAAAGGGTAAAAGAGTGTCCCTCCAACCCAGACCTAACCCCTCTACAAGGACTTCCCCATAAATCGATCAAATCGGTGCACTGGGTCCAACACCGCCACAGAGAACAGACTGCACATCGATGAACGGCCTTGTTGAATCCACAGCCACCATCGCATAGCTACCCGTGCAACAGGGCAAATCTCTGACCCAGTGCCCCCAAGCCGCAAAATCTTGGGGGCTTGCTGGCAAATCTTGCCCAGCAGGTGTGCGGAGATTGCCCCCGATGTTTCCGTGCTTGCCCCCAAGTCGCCGGCGCTTGTTCTCAAGCACGGCCATTTTGCCCGCAGATCATGATGATCTCGCCCCCAAGTACAGCGTGCATGGAGGCAAGTGCAGCGATCCTGCCCTCAATGTGTGCGTGGATTGGGGGCAAGCGACCGGGTTTTGCCTGTGGAATCAAGGTGGATCACCCCCAAGGCCAGAGATTGAACAGTGTCGAGCAAGACCATTGACAAGCTCAAAGATCGCATGCGACAACCGCGTTCATCTTTTCGCGAGGCCTCCGATGAACTCAACCACGGACCCTGAGCCGCTTTTGTCATTTGAGAGCGATGCGGCCTGGGCCGTGTGGCTGGCGGAGAACCATGGCGTTTCGTCAGGTGTGTGGCTGCGATTGGCGAAGAAGTCCTCGAAGACTTTGTCGGTCTCATATGCGCAAGCGATCGACGTGGCTCTGTGCTACGGATGGATCGATGGGCAGAAGAAAGGCGAGAGCGAACAGCATTGGTTGCAGCGGGTCACGCCAAGAACACGGACGAGCATCTGGTCGAAGATCAACCGTGAGAAGGCGCTCGCGTTGATCGCAAGCGGTGACATGAAGGCTGCGGGGTTCAAGGAAGTCGAGCGCGCAAAGAACGACGGCCGCTGGAAGGATGCTTACGATTCGGCCAAAAGCGCCACCGTGCCGAGCGATCTTCAGGCGGCCCTGAATCTCAACGCTGAGGCGAAGGCCTTTTTTGCGACGTTGAACGGTCAGAATCGATACGCGGTGTTGTTCAGAATACAGACGGCCAAGAAGCCCGAGACGCGCGCCAAGCGAATTCAGATGTTCGTCGAAATGCTGGGGAAGCACGAAACGCTCCACCCGTGAAAGCCCAACAGTGAAGCAAGACGCATGTTTTGACCCACAAAAACCAAACGGGCCAGCCTCTTGCGAAGCTGGCCCGTGAATTTGGTGCCGGAGAAAGGAATCGAACCCTCGACCTTCTCATTACGAATGAGCTGCTCTACCGACTGAGCTACACCGGCGAAGAACGCAATTATAGCAACAAGAAAGAGCTTTTCTTAAGCCCTTAGCTGGCGTTGCGGTGGTAATCGGTCACGACTTGAACTTCGTTGCGGGAGCCGAGGACCACGGAGACGCGTTCGTGGAGTTGCGTGGGTTGCAGATCCATGATGCGTTCAAGGCCGTTGGTGGCCATGCCGCCGGCTTGTTCGACCAAGAAGGCCATCGGGTTGGCTTCGTACATCAAACGCAGCTTGCCGGGCTTGGTGGGTTCACGGCTGTCCCAGGGGTAGAGGAACACGCCGCCACGGCACAGGATGCGATGCACGTCGGCCACCATGCTGCCGACCCAGCGCATGTTGAAGTCCTTGCCGCGCGCTCCCGACTTGCCTTCAAGGCATTCGCCGATGTAGCGCTGCACCGGCGCGGCCCAATGGCGCTGATTGGACATGTTGACGGCAAATTCCTTGGTGTTAGCCGGGATCTGCACGTTGTCGTTCGTCAGCACGAAGGTGCCTTGCTCGCGGTCAAGGGTGAACATCACCACGCCTGAGCCCACCGTCAGCACCAAGGTGGTTTGCGGACCATAGACGCAATAGCCGGCGGCGGCTTGGCGCTGACCGGCTTGAAGGAAGTCTTGATCGCTCACGCCGATCTGGCCTTCGGGCTTGGTCAGCACCGAGAAAATCGTGCCGATCGAGACATTGACGTCGATGTTGCTGGAGCCGTCGAGAGGATCAAACAGCAACAGGTATTCGCCTTGCGGGTAACGGTTCGGCACGACGTGGATGTCATCCATTTCTTCCGACGCCATGGCCGCCAAGTGGCCGCCCCATTCGTTGGCTTCGATCAGCACCTCGTTGGAGATGACGTCGAGTTTCTTTTGCACTTCGCCTTGAACGTTTTCTGTCCCAGCGCTGCCGAGGACTTCGCCCAGCGCGCCCTTGTTGACGGAAATGGCGATGCGCTTGCAAGCGCGCGCCACCACTTCGATCAGCAAACGCAGCTGCGACGGGATGTTGCCGTGCTCGCGTTGCTGTTCCACGAGATAGCGGGTCAGACTGATGTGCTGGGTCATGAAAGCTCTTTCAGCAAAGAAGGGGAGGGACAAGGTTCGGCATTGTCCCTCAGCTTTTGTCAGAAAAACGTCAGATTGAGATTTCTTGACTCAATCAGGGCTTGCCTTATGCAGCCAAAGCCCGCGAGACGATCTCGCGCACATCGGCCGACAAATCGGGCTTGGCCGCCACGCGTTGCAGCGCTTCTTGGGCCGCGCCGCGTTGTGGCTCAGCCAAGGTGCGCCAACGGTCCAAGCCCCGCGCCAAACGGGCCGCGAGCTGACGGTTGATGGCGTCGATCTCGATGACCTTCTCGGCCCAGAAGACGTAGCCGGCGGCGTCGGCGCGGTGGAAGGCGGCTGGGTTTTGCGCCAGCGCCATCAACAAGCTGCGCGCCCGGTTCGGGTTCTTGACCGAGAAATCGGGGTGCTGCGCCAAAGCCTTGACGCGGGCAAAAACCCGGCCGTTCGACTCAGGGGCCGTGGCTTGCAGGGTGAACCACTTGTCGATCACCAGCGCTTCGTCACGGAACTGGGCGTGGAAACGCGCCAGCGCCGGCTCAGCCAATTCAGCATGGGCCTGCACCAAAGCGCTCAAAGCACCCAAGCGGTCGGTCATGTTGGTGGCGTCCTTGCAGCGCTGATAAGCGCGACCCGGCCAAACGGTGTCGCCGCTGCGAGCTGCGTCGAGCACCAAGTTGGCCAAGGCCAGATTGGCCAAGGCGCGCCGACCGCTGGAGATGGCGTCAGGCGAGTAGCCGCCGGTTTGGGCGTGCTTGTCCCACACCGCCGCCCAGTCGGCATGCAAGGCTTGGGCGAGCTGGGCACGGAAGGCGTCGCGCACGCGGTGGATCGTTTGTGGGTCCACCGCCACGCCGCGCTCCACCAAACGCTCGGCCACATAGCTTTCGCTCGGCAGGGTCAGCAGCAGTTCACGGAAGGCTGCGTCCAAGCTCTCGTCGCGCAGCAGGGCTTGCATGGCGTCGATGAAGGCCGCGTCCAAGGTGGGTTCTTCGCCGTTCTGATCCGCTTGCACCGCCGCGAGCAGACGTTCCAGCCCGAGTTGCTGGCCGGCTTCCCAGCGGTTGAAGGCGTCGCTGTCATGGCGCAACAAGGTCAGCAGATCGTCTTGGCTGGCCTGGGCTTGCAAGATCACCGGGGCCGAGAAGCCGCGCAGCAGCGAAGGCACCGGTGCGCTGTCAAGGTTGATGAAGGTGAAGCTCTGGCTGGCTTCTTCCAGCACCAACAAGCGCTCGGTCGGGCTGGCAAGCGGGCCACCGACGAACTGCATCGGCAAGGCACGGCCTTCGCGGTCCAGCAAGCCCAAGGCCACCGGGATGACGAAGGGTTGCTTCTCGCTTTGGCCGGGCGTGGCCGGGCAGCTCTGGCTGAGCGTCAGGGTGTAGCGCCGGTTGTCAGCGTCGTACTCCCCGCTGGCTTGCACACGCGGCGTGCCTGATTGGGCATACCAGCGCTTGAAGGCCTCCAGCCGTGGGGCCAAGGCGCTGTCGGGGTTGGCATCGCTGATGGCTTGGGCAAAGTCGTCGCAGGTCACGGCTTGGCCGTCAAAGCGCTCAAAGTAGAGCGTCATGCCGCGTGCAAAGCCTGCGCGGCCCACCAGCGTGGCCATCATCCGCACCACTTCCGCACCCTTTTCGTAGACGGTCGAGGTGTAGAAATTGTCGATCGCTTGGTAGCTGTCCGGACGCACCGGGTGCGCCATCGGGCCGGCGTCCTCAGCGAACTGGATCTGGCGCAGCTGGCGCACGTCTTCAATGCGCTTGACCGCACGGGCCGACGGTGAGCCGGCCATGTCTTGGGTGAACTCTTGGTCGCGGTAGACCGTCAGGCCTTCTTTCAGGCTCAACTGGAACCAGTCGCGGCAGGTGACGCGGTTGCCGGTCCAGTTGTGGAAATACTCGTGGCCGACCACGGCTTCGACGTTGCCAAAGTCCACGTCGGTGGCGGTGGCCGGGTTGGCCAGAACAAACTTCGTGTTGAAGATGTTCAGGCCCTTGTTTTCCATCGCACCCATGTTGAAGTCGCTCACCGCGACGATCATGAAGCGTTCCAGATCCAGGCTCAAACCAAAGCGGGCCTCGTCCCAGATCAGCGCGGCCACCAGCGACTGCATGGCGTGCTCGGTCTTGTCCAAGTCGCCCGAGCGCACGTAGACCTGCAAGAGATGATCCTTGCCCGTGCGTGAAACCACGCGCTGCTCGCGGCAGACCAAGTTGGCGGCCACCAAGGCAAACAAGTAGCACGGCTTCGGATGCGGATCGACCCAGACGGCGTAATGCCGGCCGTGGTCCAAGTCGCCCGACTCTACCTTGTTGCCGTTCGACAGCAGCACTGGGTAGCTCTGCTTGTTGGCGCGCAAGGTGACCTTGAAGGTCGCCATCACGTCTGGGCGGTCGAGGAAGAAGGTGATGCGCCGGAAACCCTGCGCCTCGCACTGTGTGAAAAACCCGCCGCCTGAGGTGTAGAGCCCGTTCAGACGGGTGTTCTTCTCGGGCGAGCAGGTGTTGCGAATTTCGAGCTGGAAGGGCTCGCTGGGCAGGTTTTCCAGCACCAGCTGGCCGTTCTCAAGCCGGAACGAGATGCTTTGACCATTCACCTGCACCCGGGTGACGGTGATGTCTTCACCGTCGAGACGCAAAGCCTCGTGGTGGCCGGCGAACGCGCTGTTGGGTTCGACCTGCATCCGACTGATGACCAAGGTCTTGATCGGGTCGAGGTCAAAACTCAGATCCACGCTGCGGATCCAGTAAGCAGGGGCGCTATACAGCTCGCGCCGCACCAGGGTTTCAGTGCCTTCACGCATGGGTTGGCTTGCTCCGGAATGCTCGAATAAGGGGTGCAGGGCAGGGAACGGCTTAAAGCCCCTGCTTGAGGCTGGCTTCAATGAAGGCGTCGAGATCACCGTCCAGCACTTTTTGCGTGGCGCTGATTTCAACGTTGGTGCGCAGATCCTTGATGCGGCTGTTGTCCAGCACGTACGAGCGGATCTGATGGCCCCAGCCGACATCGGTTTTGGTGTCTTCAAGCTTCTGCTGCTCTTCCATGCGCTTGCGCATTTCAAAGTCATAGAGGCGCGAACGCAGGCGCTTCCAAGCCACATCACGGTTGCTATGTTGGCTGCGACCGTCTTGACACTGCACGACGATACCGGTCGGGATGTGCGTCAAGCGCACGGCCGAATCGGTCTTGTTGATGTGCTGACCCCCCGCGCCCGAAGCGCGGAACGTGTCGGTACGCACATCGGACGGATTGATGTCGATCTCGATCGAATCATCGATTTCCGGGTAAACGAAGAGCGACGCAAACGAGGTGTGCCGTCCGCCCGAGGAATCAAACGGGCTCTTGCGCACCAAGCGGTGCACGCCCGTTTCGGTGCGCAGATGACCAAAGGCATAGTCGCCTTCCACCTTGATGGTGGCGCTCTTGATGCCTGCGGTGTCACCGTCGGTGAGGTCTTCGACCGTGGCGGTGAAGCCCTTGCGTTCGGCGTACTTGAGGTACTGACGCAACAGCATGCTGGCCCAGTCACAGGCTTCGGTGCCGCCGGCGCCGGCTTGGATATCGACGAAGCAGTTCATCGGATCGGCCGGGTTCGAGAACATGCGGCGGAATTCGAGCTTCTCGATCATCGCCCGCAGCGTGGCGGCTTCGCCTTCAATGACTTCGAGCGAATCGAAATCGCTCTCGGCCTTGGTCATCTCGTACAGCTCGATGTTGTCGGCCAACTGACCGGTGAGGTGGTCGATGGTGCCGACCACTTCTTCCAGCGAGCGCTTTTCTTTACCCAGTTCTTGGGCGCGTTTGGGATCGTTCCACACGGCTGGATTTTCCAGCGCGGCGTTGACTTCACTCAGCCGATTCGACTTGTGTTCGTAGTCAAAGATACCCCCTGAGCGCGTCAGTGCGCGCTCGCAAATCGGTCAGCAGGGTGCCGATTGCATTGATACGTTCGATGTCCATGAGTGGATTCCTTGCGAATCCGCGATTTTCTCACGTCAGTCAGCCTTGCTTGAACTTTGTAAGTCCAGCGCGCTGGTGATGGCCTTGAACAAGGCCAAGGTTTCGGCCTCGCGAAAGCTCGTTTCGTCGTTGGTCGTGCCGTAACGATGGTTGGCCGAGGTCTTGGCAATCACCACTTGGTGGGCAGGATCAATGTAGATAAATTGGTTGTAGACCCCCATGGCCGTGTAGGGCCCATCCACGGCCTCGGGCACCCACCACAAATAGCCGTAGCCAAAGGGCGAATCGGCGTTGGCCCGTGCGCCGGGCAGCAGGTGTGGGGCATCCGGATGATGCGACGCCGCGATCCACGCCGCTGGCACCAGTTGCTCGCCTTGCCAGCGACCGTTTTGCAAGCAGAGCTGGCCGATGCGGGCGTAGTCGCGCAAGGTGACGTTGATGCCGCCGGCGGCAAATTCGGTGCCGGTGTCGTCCAGCAGCCAGTCGCCGTCAGCGCTCATGCCCATGCGCGACCACAGGCGTTTTTCGAGGTAGGTGGCCAGCGGTAGCACGGTGGCATGACGCAGGGCCAAGCCCAGCACCTGCACGTCCAAGCTGTTGTAGCGGTTGAAGGTGCCGGGCGCGTGCTCACGCGGCAGGGTGCGGGCAAAGTTCACCAGCGAGCCGCCCAAGGCAAAGGTGCGCCCAAAACGCATCACGTCCGAATCGCTGTTGCTGTAGTCCTCACTCCAGCGCACCCCCGAAGACATCTGCAAGGCTTGCTTGAGGCTCACGCCCTCATACGCCGTGCCAGCAAGCTCTGGAGCGTAGCGAGTCAGCGGGTCGTCGATGCTTTGGATCAAACCGTCTTGCACCGCCAAGCCGACCAGCAGCGAGACCACCGACTTGCCCACCGACCATGACATCGCGTGGCTGCTGGCGTCGTTGCCGCGCCCGTAGTGCTCATGGACGATCTGGCCGTTCCTCATCACCAGCAAGCCGGTGGTGTCGGTGTCTTCCAACAACTTGGTCGTGGATTTGCTTTGGCCGTCAAACACATAGCTGCTGGGCATGTTCAAGGCTGGGCCGATCGGCAGCACCGATTCCGGGCCGCTGCGATGAAAGACCCGCACCGGAAAGATCTGGTCCATGTGGCGGAAGTGCTCGGCCTGCTCGCTGCCGTCAAAAACATGCAACACAAACCAGATGCGCCGCAGCTCGCGCTGATACGCCCACCCGGCGATCAAGACGCCGCCAAGCAGCACCAAGGCGATGATGGCTAGACGACGGGACAGATGATGGGAGAGATGATGCGATCCGCGTGGACTCATGATCCTTGCTCCTTGGGGCTGACGCCGCCGGTTTGTCGTTGGCGGCGGAAGGCTTGTCGGCGTTGATCGGTGGCGTCTTGGCTGTAAAGATCGACCACCAAGCGCTTGAAGCCCGCGCGCAGTTCGTCGGTGCTCATCTCGGTGGGCTCGACGTTCAGATCAAACAGCGTGCAACGCTCCCACGCTTCGGGCTCAATCAATCGACCTGCTTGCAGCATCTGCTGGTAGTACGGGGTACCGGGGAAGGCGGTGGGGAGGGTGATCTGCACGTCATAAGGGGCTACGTCGGCCACGAATGCCCGTACCTGATCAAAGATCTCCGGTCCCTGACCGTCCAAGCCGATCACAAAACAAGCGTTGACCGTGATGCCGTGCGATTGGATGGTTTGAACCGCCTGGCGGTAGCTGTCAACGTGTCGCCGTTTCCAGTCACGGCGCAGCTCCAAGCCCGCCAGACCTGCGGCGTTGGGGCTTTCAAAGCCGATCAGCACTTGCGCACAGCCCGCGCGGCGCATCAAGTCGAGCAGCTCTGGGTCTTCGTGGATCGAGAGGTCACTCTCAGCAAACCAACGCACATGCCTTTCGGCCAGCGCTGGTAGCAGGGCTTTCCAGTAGCGCGCATTGACAAAGGCGTTGTCGTCGGCCAGTTCGATGAAGGCGTTGGGCCAGCGGGCACAGATGGCGTCCACTTCGGCCAAAACCCGTTCGATCGGCTTTTGCTTGTAGTGCCGTGTCAGGAGAATGGAGCTGGCGCAGAAGCTGCACTGCCACGGACAGCCTCGGCTGGTCTGGACCGTGAGGCGGTTGTAGCGCGACAGGTCCAGCAGCTCAATCGCCGGTAAGGGGGCTCGGGCCAAATCGAAGGACCGGCCACGTGCGTCGTAAAGGGGCTTGAGCTGCCCCTGTTCAGCGTCGCTAAGGAGGTCTAGCCACACAGGCTCACCTTCGCCAACCACGGCGGTGATGCCGCGCGCGATGGCCTCGTGCGGCACGCTGGTGACGTGCAAGCCACCCATCACCACGGTGATGCCTTGCTGGATGTAGTGCTCGGCCACCCGGTAGGCGTCGTGGATCTGTGCGCTCAGACTGGAGATGGCGACCAGATCCACATCGGTGGGCAAATCGAGCAAGGTCTGCTCACCAGCGTTGGGGCCGAGTGCGGTGACCTCGATGTAGCGCTGCTGGTGATGTTTGGGCGTCAAGCCTGCCAAGGTCAGCAAGCCCAAGCTGGGCAGCGAGGCAATCAGCTTGCCGCGCTCGACAAAGCCTGGCAGCGTCAGCCCCAAGGCCATGAGTTCAGGATCACAGGCTCGTACGCCACTCATGGCGATCAAGGCAATACGTAAAGAGGCTGCCATGTTCTCTCAACCCTTGGTGGTGCGGACTCGGCTGAGCCAGATCAGCCGTCCATAGGCCGGTATCACCACGGCCGACAGCGCGTAGGCCAGCCACGTCAGGCCGAGCAACACGTCGCCGGCGGGTTGGCCGGGCATGAACTGAGTTGGACTGTTGCCATGACCATTCATCTGCGCCACCACGGCAGGCAGCACACCCAGGGCGGACAAGCTGTCCATCAAAAGCACCAAGGGCAAGACCAAGGCGACGCCCAACTGGAGGGTGGATAACTTGACGGCTCGGCGCAGAAACACGCCCAGCAGCGCCACGCGCCATGTGGCCACGATCAGCAAGGTCCACGATTGGGCCGCTTGAGCGGTTTCAGTCGCCACGAGGTGTGCCCATGGGATGGCGTACAGAAACGCTGGTGGGGCCGTCAAGGTGACGAAAATCAGCACCTGTTGGTAGCTTTGCGTGGGCCGAAGCGGTAAGAGCAAGGCCCACAACAGCCCGGCCATGAAGAACACATAGGCCACCGAGACCCCGCCCAGTTGTTGCCAGAGGCTGGCGTGCGGCTGATCCCAAAATCGGCCCACCCCAGCCAAGGCCGTCAGCCCGAGCCCGAGCGCCAGATAAGCGGAGCCCTCTCGTCGCCAGTCCACCGCCATGGATCGGAACGTCAGCAAGCGCCATTCGTTCAAGAGCATCGTTTGCCATGAGATACGCATGATCTTTCTCCTTGGGTCGTGTGATGTCATGCACGGAGGCTTTGCACAGATTGCTCCAATGGACTTGTTTTTGATAGCCTTGGGAGGGGTCATCGAGGTGGCGACTTTGATCAGGATCAGGACTCGGCGTCTACGATGTCCATCTTTTTCAAGAGGCTTGTATGACCGACACCCTCAACCACAACAGCCGCTACAACCGCGCGGTGTGGTTCGACATCTTCGTGAACGACTTGGACCGGGCGATGGCCTTTTATCGGGCGGTGCTGGGGTGTGCGATCAGCAAAGAAAACGATCAGGGTCGCACCTTTGCGGTCTTGGCGGGGTTGGGCGGCAACAGTGGCAGCTTGATCCCGGTGCGCGAAGTCCTCGCGACTCAGGGTGTTCATGCGGCGGCAGGCGTGCTGCTCTACCTCAACGTCGAGGGTCGGCTGCGCGATGCGCTGGCTGAGGTGCGTCGCTGTGGGGGCGCGGTCTTGGAAGATGTGCGCCCGATGGGCTTGCACGGTTTTCGGGCGGTGGTGCTTGACAGCGAAGGCAACCGCATCGCGCTGCACGCACCGCAGGACCGTTGAGTCCCCGCCAGTTACCCAGTCACACTTCTGTAACTTTGAGGCGCTTTAATCCGCCCCTTTGTGAGGACAACCCTGATGACCTTGGATCTGTGGAAGCGATGCGCCTTGGGCGTGGGGCTGCTGGTTTGTCTGGGCAGCCATGCCCAAGCTCAAGCCCAAACGCAGGATGCTGCTGCTCCCGAGACCGAAAACCAGACCGCGCGCTGGCAGATCACCTACAACGGTCAGATGCATCCGAGCTTTGGCGCGGCCTATACCGGCCCGAACAGCATCGTTCCCGGACATGAACGGATGTACACCCTCTCGGCCACCGCCTTTTTGGGCTGGCGGCCATGGCAGGGGGGGGAGCTGTATTTCAACCCCGAGATGGCTCAAGGCGTGCCGTTTTCGACCAACTTGGTGGGCTTGGGCGGCTTCACCAACGGCGAGATCACGCGGGCTGCGGGTGAAGCGCCGGTGTTCTATCGCCAGCGGCTTTTTTTGCGCCAAACCTGGAACCAAGGCGGCGGTACCGAAGCGGTCGAATCGGACTTGAATCAGATGGCCGGCACGGTGGATAAAAACCGCTGGGTGCTGACGCTGGGTAACTTCTCGACGCTGGATGTGTTTGATCCGAACACCTACGCCAAGGACCCGCGCACCCAGTTCATGAATTGGGGCAACTGGACCTACGCGGCCTACGACTACGCAGCCGATGCACGTGGTTTCGGCTGGGGTTTTGCTGCCGAGTGGTATCACGACGATTGGGTGCTGCGCTTTGGGCGCATGTCCGGGCCGAAGGAGCCCAACATGCTTGAGGTCGATTTGGCTTTGGCCCGCCATTTTGGTGATCAGGTGGAAGTGGAGCATGCGCACACCTTGGGCGGTCAGCCCGGCAAGGTGCGCCTACTGGGTTGGCGCAATCGGGCGCAGTTGGCCAACTTTGACGACGCCTTGGCGTGGCTTCAGGCCCACCCGGGCCACTACGCCGACCCAACAGCGCTGTTTCAGGTGCGCGCGGGTGACCAATGGAAATACGGCGTGGGCCTCAACCTAGAGCAAGCGCTTAGTGCCCACACGGGCCTGTTTCTGCGCCTGATGCAAGCCGATGGCCATACCGAAACCCATGCCTTCACCGAGGTGGATGGTTCTTTCTCCTCCGGGGTGTTGATCAAGGGTGCGGCTTGGGGCCGTGAGCAAGACAGCGTGGGCGTGTCCTTGATGGCCAATACCTTGTCCGATGCGCGCCGGCACTTCTTGGAAGCCGGCGGCACCTCGTTTTTCATCGGTGACGGTGCCTTGCGTTATCGCCCCGAAACGATCTTCGAGGGCTACTACAGTTGGGAAGCCTTGAAGCGTCTCTGGCTGAGCTTGGACGTGCAGCACATCCAGAACCCCGCCTACAACGCCGACCGAGGCCCGATGACGGTCTACGCCTTGCGGATTCACACTGAGCGCTGAGCCAGCGGATTCGGTGTGGGCTCGGCGATCTTGTGCAGCACGTTGCGGTCGGTGTGGTGAAAGGGTTCATCCCGGCCTTGGATCTGCATCACGGTGTCTTGTTCATACGACCATGTGCCGTCTTCGGGGTGCAGGGTCACCGTGATGCGGAACTCGGTGGTTTTGAAGGCGTGGTGCAAGAAGGGCGCTGAGCAGATGCCGAAGGTGTCAAGACCTTGGGTGGCGAGCAGCTCGAAGGTGGTGGCGTCGGCGGTGGTCTGGCCCGAGGCGAGGGCCACCAAGCCGCGCGGGATGCTGAGCGTGTGGATCACGCTGCCGGTGGCAGGCTCCCACAACCAGTAGCCGACTTGCTCGTGATAGGTCTTGCGCTGATCGGGCTTGGTGATGTGGGTGTGATAGCGCAGACCGTAGAGCAATTGCGGGCCGTTGGTCTGCGGATCAATCGGTTGCAGCTCGATGCGTTCCACATACGCCTGCTTTTTGGGGCCTTCGGCCTTCGGTTTGACATCGAGCCCTCGGGTGCCTTGCCAGATGCCGGCCATGCCGCGCAGCGGGCCAAGGTGGGCCAAGGTGTCGGTGTCGATCGGGTAGGGCTCGGTGTAGATGTCTTGGGTGTCATTCATGGCGCTATCCTAAGCTGCACAATCACGCCCCATGCAAATCGGAACCCTTCCTCGTTGTTTTGCCCTGGTGCCTTGTGCGGGCGTGGGCAGCCGTGCCGGTGTGGGCGGCCCCAAGCAATATCACCCGGTGGCGGGCCGCCCCGTGGTGGCACATACCTTGGCCGCCTTGGCCCAAGTCAGCCGCTTGGAGGCTACCTTGGTGGTGCTTTCGCCCGAAGATCGCCAGTTTGAAGCGGTGGTGCCGGGCTTTGAGGGCGAGCGCGGCTGGGTGGCGCGCTGCGGTGGTGCCACCCGGGCTGAGAGCGTCGCAGCGGGCTTGCAAGCCATGCTGGAGCGCGGCGTGCAGCCGCACGACTGGGTGCTGGTGCATGACGCTGCCCGCTGCCTGATCCAGCCGGGTTGGGTGGACCGACTGCTCGACGCCTGTGCCGACGACGAGGTGGGCGGCTTGCTGGCGCTGCCGCTGGCCGACACGCTCAAAGAAGAGGTTGGCTCAGCCGACCTCACCAGCCCGGGGCCTCGCGTAGCCCGAACCATCGACCGCAGCGGCAAATGGGCCGCGCAGACGCCGCAAATGTTTCGCTTAGGCCTGCTGCGCCCAGCCCTGCTGCATGCCCAAGCCAGCGGATCGGCCGTGACCGATGAATCCAGCGCCATCGAAGCCTTGGGCCACGCCCCGCGCTTGGTGCGCGGCGACGCCTTCAACGTCAAAGTCACTTGGCCCGAAGACTTTGCCTTGGCCGAGCGGTTGCTGGGGGGACGATGAATCGCCGGGCCATCGAACAGCTTGTGCATGAGCGGGTGCCGGATCTGTGGGCGCTCTACGCTTTTGGCAGTCGGGTGCAAGGCACGGCCGGGCCTGAAAGTGATTTGGATTTGGCCGTGTTGGTGGCGGGCTATGCCGAGCCGCTGGGGCTTTGGGAGCTTGCTGGCGATCTTGCCGACGTGGCCGGTTGTCCGGTCGATTTGCTGGATCTGCGCGCCGCTTCAACGGTCATGCAGTACCAAATCATCACACTGGGGCAGCGTTGGTGGGCCAAGGATGTGCAGGCCGGGATCTTTGAAGCCTTCATCCTGAGCGAGAAGACGGCGCTCGATACGGCCAGGGTGGGCTTGTTGGATGACATTGCCAAGGAGGGCGTGATTCATGGTCGATGACGTTTTGCTCAACAAGGCCGCCACCATTGAGCGCTGCGTTCGCCGTGTCCATGAAGAGTACGACCGTGACCCTGCGGGTTTCGCCACCGACTTTACCCGCCAAGACGCAGCGATTTTGAACATCCAACGGGCTTGCGAGGCCGCGTTGGACATGGGCCAGCACCTTGTGCGGCGTGATCGCCTTGGTGTGCCGCAGAGTGCGCGCGATGTGTTTACCTTGCTTGCTCAGTCCGGGCGTATCGAGCCGGATCTGGCCGAGAGCCTGAAGCGCATGGTGGGGTTTCGCAACATCGCTGTGCATGACTACCAAGCGCTGCAATTGCCCATCACGGTGAAGATCATCACCGTGCATTTGGACGAGTTCCTGCGCTACAGCAAGACCTTGCTGCAAGCGGGCTGAGAACGGTCAGCGCATTGCCGGGTAGTCGATGTAGCCCTGATCGCTGCCGCCGAAGAAGCTGTTGCGGTCGGCGGCGGTCATCGGCGCTCCGGCCTTGAGCCGCTCGACGAAGTCCGGGTTCGCCAGCACGAACTGGCCGTAGGACTCCAGATCCGCCAGTCCGGTGGCCAGATCGGCACCGATCGCGTCGCGCGCCCGGCTCGGTCGGTTCAGGATCAGCGCCTGCTTCCAGAGCGCGCGCAGATCGGTCAGCAGGGCTTCGTTGCCCAGATGCATCATGTGCAGGTAGGCCAGACCCAGCCGGTTGAGTTCCGCCACCAGATGGCGGTACAGATCGGCCGCCTCGGGGCCTTCGTCGATACCCGACATCGGATTGCCGGGGGAGAGGCGAATGCCGGTGCGATCCGCACCGATTTCCTCGGCGATGGCCTGGGCCACCTCGACGGCGAAGCGGGCGCGGTTGGCGATCGAGCCGCCGTAGTCGTCGGTGCGGGTGTTGGCACTGATCGCCAGGAACTGATGCACCAGATAGCCGTTGGCACCGTGGATCTCGACCCCGTCGGCCCCTGCGTCGATGGCCCGGCGCGCCGCATGGCGGAAGTCAGCCACGGTCTGGCGTACCTCTTGGACAGACAGCGCACGCGGCTCCGGAATCGGCAGCATGCCCTTCAAGGTGAACATCGGCACGCCCGGCGCGATGGCCGACGGCGCCACCCCGGGCCGGTGATGGGGGGTGTTGTCGGGATGGGAGACGCGCCCGGCATGCATCAGCTGGATGAACAGTCGGCTGCCCCCGGCGTGGACCGCGTCCGCAATCGCCCGCCAACCGGCCACATGCGCATCGGTGTGGATGCCGGGGGTGGTCAGATAACCCTGCCCGTCCTCGCTGGGCTGGGTGCCCTCGCTGATGATCAGGCCCACGCCGGATCGCTGCGCGTAATACGTCGCCGCAGAGGCTCCAGGCGTGCCATCGGGCAAGGCTCTGGAGCGGGTCATGGGGGCCATGACGAGACGGTTGCTCAACGCGTAGCGGCCGAGACGGGTCGGCTCGAAGGGGTGTTGATTCATGAACGGACTCCTTGAGGGGCATGCCAAGTGGGCGACAAACTGCATCATCCATGAATCCATCCACGGGATGAAGTCACAATTCTGAGAATGATTGATGCATGGATGGAGCAATGAGATGGTGCCTCTGAACGACATGGCGCTTTTCGTCGAGGTCGTGCAGGCCCGCAGTTTTCGGGGGGCCGCCGAGGCGACCGGGGTCCCGAACTCGACCCTGTCGCGTCGGATCGCTTTGCTGGAGAAGTCGATCGGTCTGCGCCTGCTGCATCGCACGACCCGCCGGATCGAAGTGACCGAAGCGGGGCAGATCTATTTCGAGCGCTGCCGGCGCATCGTCGATGAGGCCCGCCTCGCCCACGAACAGCTGGGTGAACTCTCCGCGCAACCCAGCGGCGTGCTGCGAGCGTCGCTGCCGGTGGATTTCGCCACCATCTACTTGGCGCCCTTGCTGACCGAGTTTGCCGACCGCTATCCGGGGATCAGCTTTGAGTTCGACCTGACGCCGCGCCGGGTCGATTTGGTGGCTGAGCCCTTCGATGTCGCCATCCGGGTCGGGGAACAACCCGACTCGGCGTTGATCGCCCGGCAACTGGCCCGACTGACCGCCTGTCTCTATGCCGCGCCGCGCTATCTGGAGCGCATGGGCGAGCCGCAGCATCCTGCGGATCTGGTGCGACATCAGTGCCTGGGGTTTCCAAAGTCGGGCCCTTGGGTGCTGCACCGCGAACAGACGGCAACACCCGAGACCGTCGAGATCCGGGTCGGCGGGCGCTTTGTGCTCAACAGCGTCGGCATGTTCCGGCGCCTTGCGGTCTTGGATCAGGGCATCGTGCTGCTACCCGAGGCGGTGGTGGCTGACGATCTGGCCTGCGGTCGCCTGCGGCGCGTCCTGCCCGGCTGGCACGGCACACCGACGCCGATCTATGCGTTGACCGAGACCCGGCTGCTGCCGGCCAAGACGCAGCGCTTCATCGAGTTTTTGCAGGAGAACTTGCGCTCCCCAACCCTCGCCGATCACATCCCGGCGTAATTCGGTCCGCCGCCGCCTTCGGGGGTGACCCAGACGATGTTTTGGCTGGGGTCTTTGATGTCGCAGGTTTTGCAGTGGACACAGTTTTGGGCGTTGATCTGCAAGCGGTCGCTGCCGTCAGCGGCTTGGACAAATTCATAGACCCCGGCGGGGCAGTAGCGTTGTTCGGGGCCGGCGAAACGGGCCAAGTTGAGCGCCACCGGCACCGCAGCGTCCTTCAAGGTCAGGTGTGCAGGCTGGTTTTCTTCGTGGTTGGTGTTGCTGAGAAACACCGAAGAGAGGCGGTCGAAGGTCAGCTGACCGTCCGGCTTGGGGTAGTCGATCTTTGGGCACTGATCGGCTGGCAAGAGATACGTGTGGTCAGCGGCCGGGCGGTGTAGGGTCCACGGCGGGGCTTTAAAGCCGATCTTGGGCAAGAGCCACTGCTCAATCCCCGTCATGAGCGCGCCCACGGCTTGGCCCTTCTTGAACCACTGCTTGAAGTTCTTCGAAGCTTGCAGCTCGGTGTAGAGCCAGCTTTGCTCGAACGCCTTCGGGTAGGCCTCCAGCTCGTCTTGAAAGCGGCCAGCGGCCAGCGCTTCGACGGCGGCATCGGCACAGAGCATGCCGGTCTTGATGGCGGCGTGGGTGCCCTTGATGCGGCTGGCGTTCAAGTAGCCGGCTTCGCAGCCGATCAGCGCGCCGCCCGGGAACACGGTTTTGGGCAAGCTCAGGATGCCGCCGGCCGTGATGACGCGCGCACCGTAGGCGACGCGTTGGCCGCCTTCAAACCAAGGCCGAATCTTGGGGTGTGTCTTGAAGCGCTGGAACTCTTCAAACGGCGAGAGCCATGGGTTTTTGTAGTCGAGCCCGACCACAAAGCCGACCGCCACCTTGTTGTCTTCAGCGTGATAGAGGAACGAGCCCCCATAGGTGTGGCCATCCAGCGGCCAGCCGGCGCTATGCACCACCAAGCCGGGGTGATGCTTGCTCGGGTCGATGTCCCAAACTTCCTTGATACCGATGCCGTAGCTTTGCGGGTCTTTGCCAGCGTCAAGGTTGAAGCGTGCGATGACTTGCTTGCCCAGATGACCGCGTGCGCCTTCGGCAAAAACGGTGTACTTGGCGTGCAGTTCCATGCCGAGCTGGAAGTTGTCGGTCGGCTCGCCGTCCTTGCCCAAGCCCATGTTGCCGGTGGCCACGCCCTTGACGCGCCCTTGTGCGTCGTAGAGCACTTCAGCGGCGGCAAAGCCCGGGAAGATCTCGACGCCCAAACCTTCAGCTTGCTCGGCCAACCAGCGAGTCAGTGCGCCGATGCTGAGGATGGTGTTGCCGTCGTTGTGGAAGCAGTCGGGCAGGAAGAAATCCGGCGTTTGGCGGGCGTCAGTTGCAGTGAGGAACAGGAAACGATCTTCGGTGACCGGCTGGCCGATGGGGCAGCCGCGTTCTTGCCAGTCGGGGAAAAGTTCCTGCAACGCCCGTGGATCCATGATCGCGCCCGAGAGGATGTGCGCCCCGGGCTCCGAACCTTTCTCCAGCACCACGACCGAGACCTCTTGGCCTTTCTCGGCCGCTTTTTGCTTGAGGCGAATCGCACACGACAGGCCAGCGGGCCCGCCGCCGACGATCACCACGTCGTAGTCCATCGATTCACGCGGGCCAAATTGGGCGATCAGGTCAGCAGCCGTCATGTTGTTGTTCCTCATGCACTTCGGGGTCGGGGAGGGCGCAATTCTAAAGGACGGTTCAAGGGGCAGAACCGCTGGGCCTGCGTGCTATCGTCACCGTTCACGATAAGACCCTTTTGCAGGATGCAGCCCATGAGTTACAGCATTGATTTGTCAGGCCGGGTGGCCTTGGTGACCGGCGCTTCGAGCGGCCTAGGCACCCAGTTTGCGTGGGCCCTGAGCCGCGCTGGCGCTGCGGTGGTTTTGGCCGGTCGGCGGCCTGAGCGGCTGAAGGATTTGCGCGCCGCCATCGAAGGCGAGGGCGGCAGCGCGCACGTGGTGGCGCTGGATGTGACCGACATGGCCAGCATCAAGTCGGGGGTCGCCCACGCCGAAACCGAAGTCGGTACGCTTGACATCTTGGTCAACAACTCGGGCGTGAGCACGCGTCAGAAGTTGCTTGATGTGACGCCGGACGATTACGACGAACTGTTTGACATCAACGTGCGCGGCGCTTTCTTTGTCGCCCAAGAAGTGGGCCGGCGCATGGTGGCGCGCTCACGGGGTGCGGCGCCAGGCACTTTCACCGGCGGGCGCATCGTCAACGTGGCCTCCACGGCGGGTTTGCGGGCTTTGAGCCAGATTGGCGTTTATGCCATGAGCAAGGCAGCGGTGATTCACATGACACGTGCCATGGCGCTGGAGTGGGGCAAGTTCGGTATCAACGTCAACGCCCTGTGCCCGGGCTATGTCGAGACCGATCTGAACGCCGCCTTTTGGGACACCGAAGCCGGCCAAAAAGTGGTTCAGAGCTTGCCGCGCAAGCGCTTGGGCCAACCCCACGATCTGGACTTGGCGCTGCTGACGCTGTGCGCCAACGAGAGCAGTTTCATCAACGGCACGATCTTGCAGGTGGACGACGGCCATGGCCTCTGATTCGCGTTTTGATTTGCGCTTCGAACTGCCGCCGGATCTGACGCCGTGTTTCGAGATGGTGATGCCGATTCGCTGGGGCGATATGGATGCCTTTGGGCACGTCAACAACACGGTGTATTTCCGCTATTTGGAGAGCTTGCGCATCGAATGGCTGCGGTCGCTCGAAGGCGCAGAGCCCTTGGGGGCGGAAGGCACCGGGCCGGTGATCGTCAACGCCTTTTGCAACTTCTATCGTCAACTGACCTTTCCGGGCGACATCTTGGCCAAGCAGTACTTGGGCGCGGTGGGGCGCAGCAGTGTGGATATCTATGGCACCTTGGAGCGTGTCGATGAGCCCGGTGTGATCGTGGCTGCCGGTGGCGCCAAGACGGTTTGGGTGCACTACGCCCAGCAGAAATCGCAACCCTTGCCCGAGCGGCTCAAGCGGGCTGCAACGCCCCCCGTACAATCCGGCCCGCTTTTGCCTCCCTGACCCTTTTTCAACCTGCCTCAACCTGCGTGGTGTCCATGTCGTCCATGTCTGATCGTCTTGCCGTTTTGCCGCAATACCTGCTGCCCAAGCAGGCCCTGACTTCGTTTGCAGGCTGGGTGGCAAGCAAGGAACGCGGTGCGCTGACCACGGCGATCATTCGGCGCTTTGTGCGGCGTTACCACGTGAACATGGCCGAGGCCGCCAACCCGGACATCGCCAGCTACGCCACCTTCAACGACTTCTTCACCCGCGCCCTCAAGCCGGGTGCGCGGCCGTTGGCTGAGGCGCGCTTGATTTGCCCGGTGGACGGGGCGATCAGTCAGTTTGGGCCGATCCAGCGCGATCATATCTTTCAAGCCAAGGGCCATCGCTACAGCACCACCGCCTTGGTGGGCGGCGATGCAGCTTTGGCCACCAAGTTTCAAGACGGCGCGTTTGCCACGCTCTACTTGAGTCCCCGCGACTACCACCGCATCCACATGCCGTGCGCCGGGCGACTGCTGAGCATGGTGTATGTGCCGGGCGAGCTGTTTTCGGTCAATCCGACCACTGCGCGTGGGGTGCCGGGGCTGTTTGCGCGCAACGAGCGCGTGGTTTGCGTTTTTGAAGGTGTTGACGGACCTTTTGTGCTGGTGCTGGTGGGGGCCACCATCGTGGGCAGCATGGCCACGGTTTGGCACGGTCAAGTCAACCCGCCGCGCCCGGGCGAGATCCGCCGTTGGGACTACGCCGATCAAGACATTCGCTTGGCCCAAGGCCAAGAGATGGGGCGCTTCTTGCTCGGCTCCACCGTGGTGATGCTCTTTCCCAAAGGGCCCAAGCCAGTGCGTTTCAACGCTGCTTGGGTGACGACGCGGCCCATCCGTTTGGGTGAAGCGATGGGCGAATAAGCCCAAGCCCGGACCGCGATGTTGTTGCTCGCCCCGATGGAGGGGCTGCTGGATTTTTCGCTGCGTGACATCCTGACCCGTGCTGGCGGCATTGATCGCTGCGTGTCGGAGTTCGTGCGTGTCACCAACACCTTGCTGCCGGAGCGGGTGTTCTACCGCATCGCGCCAGAGTTGCTCCACGGGGGTTGCACGCCCGCTGGGGTGCCGGTGCGGGTGCAACTGCTGGGCTGTGATCCCGTGTGCTTGGCTGAAAACGCTGGGCGCTTGGCCAGCTTGGGGCCGGCCGGTATTGATCTGAACTTTGGCTGCCCAGCCAAGGTGGTCAATCGCCACGGCGGTGGGGCTGCGTTGTTGGAGACACCCGAGCGCATCGCCCAGATCGTCGAAGCCGTGCGCCGCGCTGTGCCCGCCGACATGCCGGTCTCGGCCAAGATGCGTTTGGGCATGCGTGACACCGATTTGGCGGTGACGTGCGCTCAAGCGATCGAGGCCAGTGGTGCGTGTGAGTTGGTGGTCCATGGCCGTACCCAAGTCCAAGGCTACAAACCTCCGGCCTATTGGGACGAGATTGGTCGGGTGCGCGCATCGGTGTCGATCCCGGTGATTGCCAACGGCGAAATCTGGTCGGTGGCCGATGCCCAGCGCTGCCGGATGGAGTCCGGTTGCATGGATTTGATGTTGGGGCGCGGCATGGTGGCTGATCCAGGCTTGGCGTGGGCGATTCAACAGGCTGACCATGGCACGATGTCCGATGGGCCCGGACCGGGTCTGAGTTGGTCCGCCCTTCAACCGTTGTTGCTGGCTTTTTGGACGCTGACCGAGCGGCTTTTTGAGCCGCGTCACCGTGCGGGTCGGATCAAGCAGTGGTTGCACATGCTGGCCCGAAGGCATCCTGAGGCCTTGGCCTTGCATGCTGAGTTACGGACGGAAAATGACCCCCTCATCGTCGAAGCTCGGTTGTTTCCGATCCCATAACCCCGTTGTTCAAGGTTTGGCATGTTCCTGCGAGTGATTCGTCTTGCGGCTTGGTGGCCGGCCTTGGTGGCCGCCCAACGAGCAGTGATGTTCTCGCTGTTTGTGTTGATCACCCTCTGGGTGGCCGTGGCGTATGAGATCCACCGGGAAGATCAGGAGGCTTTGCATCATGCGCAAGTCACGCTGACCAACTTAAACCGTGCCTTTGCCGAGCACACCGCCAAGACCATCCAAGGGGCGGATCAAGTGGCGCGTTTTGTGCGTGCGCAGTATTTGGAGAAGGGCGATCACCTTGATATTGCCAGTTTCCTGCGCCACCAAAACCTCATCGATACGGACTACCAGTTGGTCAGCATCATTGATGCTCAGGGCTGGTTGGCGTATGCATCCAAGCCCTTTGAACGTCTTGATTTGCATGACCGAGAGCATTTCCGCGTTCATACCTATGGCAATGAAGATCGACTGTTTATCAGCAAACCTGTGCTTGGACGGGTGTCTGGAAAGTGGTCGATTCAAGTGTCCCGGCGCATCACCGATCCGAGGACCCATGTGTTCAAGGGCGTGGTGGTGGTGTCCCTGTCACCGGACTATGTTGCAAGCTTCTTCCAAGGGGTCAATTTGGGCCCCTACGGGGTGATGGCCATGGTCGGCATGGAGGGGGGCATTCGTGCCCGTGCTCCGCCCATTGACCTGGGAAAAATGACGGCTGGCTTGGATGTGCCCACCGCCGCTCAGACCCCGGGGATGTCGATGATGGCCTTGATGACTTATCCGGAAGGCATGACGCGCAGCGTGAGTCAGATCGACGGCGTGGAGCGCCTGTGGGCCTTTCAGCGACTCAAGGCGTACCCCACGGTCGTGATCACGGGCATGGGGGTGACCGATATTGATGTCGATACCAAAGCGCGCGCGTGGGTCTACAAGATGGTCGCCGGTTTGCTCTCGGTGGTGTTGGCGGGGTTTTTGTTCAGTTTGATTCTCAGCGCGCGTCGGCAAGGAGACATCGTGGCGCAGTTGCGTCAGAGTCAGCAACAGGCCCAGACCGCCAACGAGATGAAAACGCGGCTTCTGGCCAGTGTGTCGCATGAACTGCGCACGCCGCTCAATGGCATCTTGGGATACGCCGAGTTGATTCGGGATGGCACCACGCCCGAGGAAACCCAAGAATTCTCCGAGATCATTTTTCACAGCGCTCAGCATTTGGGGGGGCTGGTCAACGGCTTGCTGGATATGGCGCGGATTGAATCGGGGCGCATGATTTTGCGGGTCGAGGAGGTCGATATCTTGGCCTGTGTCCGACAGATCTACGGCGTTCATGCTTTGCAGGCGAGCGAGACATCCATCGCTTTTGTGTTGGATTTGCCCCCCCATGTGGATGCCACCGCTTGGCATCTACGGACCGACGCCATCCGAGTGACGCAGATTCTGACAAATATATTGTCGAATGCTTTCAAATTCACGACCAAGGGGGAAATTACGTTGTCGATGCGACGCCAAGACCCCCGTTGTGTTGTATTGCGTGTCCAAGACAGTGGGATTGGCATGTCACAGCAACACTTGTCGCAGGTCTTTACACGTTTTCATGCCATGACCCGCGATCCTGACGAACCGATTCATGCTCAGCAAGGTGCAGGGATCGGGTTACCTCTGGCCAAGGAGTTGGCTGGATTGCTTCATTCCCATCTGGAGATTGAATCCAGACTGGGTCGCGGCACGATCGTGACGTTGCGTCTGTCCGATATGCGCGCCGTCCAACAACCTCGATGACAAGCTCTGCATGACAACAACGATGACCTCAAAACGTGCGCTGGTGGTGGACGATAACTTGCTGAACAGCCGGTTGGTTTCGCTCTTCTTGCATCGCTTGCACTGGGACACGCTGGTGGTGGATAGCGGCGAAGAGGCGCTGAAGGTGCTGCGGCAGAACCACACGCCGGCACCCGATCTCGTGCTGCTTGATCTACGCATGCCCGGTCTCGGGGGGGAAGCCGTTTGCCGATTGATTCGGGACGATATCGGTTTGAAGAGCCTGCCCGTGGTCGCCTATACCGCGCACAGCATGCCCGAGGAGCGGGTGCGGATGCTCGCCATGGGTTTCAATGGCTTGTTGGTCAAACCGATTTCTTTCAACGATGTTTGTCTGCTCAGCAACGAGTTTTCACCGCCCGAAACCCAGCGGTGAGTTCGTGCATCAGCATCAGCGATGCAGCCATTGAATCAACGCTTCGTGCGTGATCAAAGCGACCTGATCGGTGCCTGAGGTGGTGTCGAGCCAGACGGTCTCCAGCCCCGCAAACGCGACGTCGTAGTGCGGGCGCTCGTTGCCGATTTCAAGCACCAACACGGCGTGCTCGCTCATGACACCCAAGACATCACGCATCAGATTGCGGATGAAATCCATGCCATCGCTGCCGCCTTCCAGGGCCATGCGCGGTTCGGCCAAATATTCCGCCGGTAGCCGCGACATGGAGGTGCTGTTGACGTACGGTGGATTGCAGAGAATCAGGTCATAAGGGCCACGAACTTGGGTCAGGCCGTTGCTTTCGATCAGCGAGATGCGTTGCGATAGCCCGTGGCGTTGCACGTTGATGCGCGCCACATCGAGCGCGTCGCGTGACAAATCTGCGGCATCCACCACCACTTCGGGCCAGACCATGGCTGCCAGCACCGCCAAGCTGCCATTGCCGGTGCACAGATCCAGCACATGACGTGTTTGCTCGGTGAGCCAAGCGTCCATGCTGCCGTAGGCAATCAGCTCGGCGATGAATGAGCGCGGAATGATGACCCGCTCATCGACGTAAAACGCCACCCCTTGCAACCACGCTTCGCGGGTGATGTACGCCGCAGGAATGCGGCGGGTGATGCGCTCGCTGATGACTTGTCGTACACGCGTGGCTTGCTCGGGAGCCACCACCATCTGGGCCAGCTGATCGAGTTCGTTGACGGGCTTGTTGAGGGCCCACAAGGTCAACCAAGCGGCCTCGTCGAAGGCATTGGTGGTGCCATGACCAAAGGACACCCCGGCGCTGTGCAGCCGCGAAGCCATGGCATCCACCAGCGCCATCACGGTGATCGGCACGGCGGCAGCTGAGGGGGCTGCCGAGGCTGTGGTCGAGGTCGTTGTTGCGGGCGACTCCGAATTTTGGCGATGGATGCCCGAACCAGTCAGCGACCCTGTGCCCATCACCATCGGTGCTTCGGCCACGCTGCGCCAGCGCATCAAGGCATCGCGACTGACCAACACCACTTGATCGAAACCGGCATGGGTGTGCAGCCACACCCCCTTGAGATTGGGGAAGGCTGCTTCAAAGGCGGAACGTGCATGACCAATTTCCAGCACCAACCCGCCTTGAGCTGACAGCACTTCAAGCCCATGACGCAGCAACTCGCGGATAAAGTCCATCCCGTCGGGGCCGCCATGCAAGGCGATGGGCGGTTCAACACGCAATTCATGGGGCAATTCGCCGTATTCAGCGCTGCTGAAGTGCGGTGGGTTGCACAAGATCAGATCGTAGGGGCCTCGTACATGGGCCAGAACATCGCTTTTGATGAGGGTGATGTGCTCCGACTGACCGTGTCGCTGCACATTCATCCGGGCCACTTCCAACGCGTCTTGCGAAACATCGGCCGCGTCGATGTGGACGTTGCGCCACATCATGGCTGCGAGCACCGCCAAGCTGCCATTGCCGGTCCCGAGATCAAGCACGCGCTGGCTACGTTCATTGAGCCACGTATCGAGCGCTCCAGAGACGATCAGCTCCCCGATCAAGGAGCGTGGCACACAGGTGCGCTCGTCGATATAGAACGGCACGCCCTGATACCAGCACTCGCGAATCAAGTAGGCCGCAGGCATTTGGCGGTTGATGCGTTCCGACACGAGGCGTTGGACATGCACCACTTGCTCGGGATCGACCGGCGCATGAGCGACGTTGTCGAGCGTTTCGTGGGGCATGTCCAGCGTCCACAGCACCAGCAGGCATGCTTCATCAAAGGCACTGCTGCTCGGATCCATCCAAATTTTGGCTTGGGCCAAGCGTGCTGCCACAGCATCAATCAACGCTGCGATCGTCAGTTCAGGGGTTGGCTTGATGGCTTTCGCCGTCTGGGCGTCACGGCTCATGTCAGCAAGTTCTCCAAAGTTGTACGGTAGATCAAGGTCAGCGGGGCCAAGTCTGCCACCGCGCAGCATTCATCGATTTTGTGGATGGTGGCGTTGAGGGGCCCCAATTCCACCACCTCGGGGCAGATCTGAGCAATGAAGCGCCCATCCGACGTGCCTCCGGTGGTGGAGAGTTCAGCTTCTAGCCCGGTGACATGGCGAATGGCGTCTTGCACGGCACCCATCAATGGGCCGGGGCGGGTCAAGAAGGGCCGTCCTCCCAGCGTCCACGCCAAGTCGTAGGTCAGTGCGTGCCGATCCAGCAGCGTGTGGACGCGAGCCTTGAGCTGCTCTGGCGTGGATTCGGTGGAAAAGCGGAAATTGAAATCAATCACCAGCTCACCCGGAATGACATTGGTCGCCCCGGTGCCGGCGTGGATGTTGGAGATCTGCCAACACGTGGGTGGGAAATGGTCGTTGCCAGCATCCCATACTTCGGCCGCCAGCTCTGCCAGGGCGGGTGCCGCCTGATGAACCGGATTGCGTGCCAGATGCGGGTAGGCGATGTGACCTTGGATGCCCTTGACGCTTAAGCGGCCGGAGAGCGAGCCCCGACGACCGTTTTTGATCATGTCACCGAGCTGGTTCACGGAGGTCGGCTCACCCACGATGCAGGCATCGAGGCGCTCACCGCGTGCTTGGAGCCACTCGCACACTTTGACCGTGCCATCGATCGAGGGGCCTTCCTCATCGCTGGTGATCAAAAACGCCAAACGCCCCTTGTGTTCAGGGTGATGGGTCACAAAGGCTTCGCTGGCCACCACCATGGCCGCCAGCGAACTTTTCATGTCCGCCGCCCCCCGGCCAAAGAGCTGACCGTCACGGTAGGTGGGCACAAAGGGATCGCTCTGCCAATCGGCCCGTGGACCTGTGGGCACCACATCGGTGTGGCCGGCAAAGACCAGCGTGGGGCCGGGCAGGCCGCCCTCACGCACCGCCCATAAGTTATCCACGGGGGCCTCTGGCGGTCCCCAGCGCAAGGGCTGGCACGTGAATCCCAAGGCGGTCAGGCGCGATGCGATCAGGGCTTGGCAGCCTGCGTCTTGGGGGGTGATGGAGGGGCGGGCGATGAGCTCTTCAAGCAGGCTCAGTGTGGCATCAGCAGCAGATATGGGCACGGGAAAACCGTTCAGTCTCAACGCGGTGGCATACCGGGGGGGCGTCGCAGGGGCGGCGGTTGTTCCGGCTCCACCACGTCCAGGGTGATTTCAGTGAAGGATGGGCCCACTTCGGCCTCTTCTTCCTTCTCGGGCGCTCGTTTGCTCTGGTTGTTTTCGTTTTGCAAGCGCCAGAGCAAATTGGTGGGTGAGTCGGCGTGGTGCAAGCCTTCTTCGCGATTCACCACGCCTTGGGTGATGAGTCGGGCAATGTCTTGCTCGAAAGTTTGGGAGCCTTCTGCGATCGAGCGCTCCATGGCTTCTTTGACACCCGAGAAGTTGCCTTGCTCGATCATCTCGGACACCAACTTGGTGTTGAGCAACACCTCCACGGTGGGAATGCGGGTGCCAAAGAAGGAGCGCATCAGCCGTTGAGAGATCACGGCTTTCAAGCCTGCGGCCAAGTCGGCCAGCATGGCGGGGCGGGCATCGGCCGTGTAGAAGCTCAGGATTCGGCCCAAGGCGTGATAGCTGTTGTTGCCATGCAAGGTGGCGAGCACCAAGTGCCCTGACAAGGCATAGGACAGCGCTGCTGTCATGGTTTCACGATCCCGGATTTCGCCGATCATGATGCAGTCCGGCGCTTGCCGCATGGCGTTGCGCAGCCCGATCTGGAGGGAGTCCACGTCGCGTCCGACTTCGCGTTGATTGATCACCGACTTGCTGTTGGTGAACATGAACTCGATCGGATCTTCGATGGTGAGGATGTGGCTGGTGGTGTGGTGGTTGCGATGGTTGATCATCGCCGCCAAAGTGGTGCTTTTACCGTTGCCGGTGGCTCCCACCAACAGAATCAGGCCTCGCATTTCCAGTGCCAAATTGCCCAAGGACTCCGGCAAGCGCAGGCTCTCCAAGGGCGGAATTTCTGGTGGAATCCAGCGAAAAACCGCCGCAATGGAACCGCGCTGCTTGAAAGCGGAAAGCCGAAACAGTCCCAAGCCTGGCATCGGCAAGCCGACATTCAACTCATGGGTCTCGTCGAGTTCTTCAAGCTGCTGTGCGGTGAGGACTTCCGCCAGCAACTGGCGCGGTTGCTGAGGGGACAAGCGCTCATGGGTCAACGGCACCATCTGACCGTTGACTTTGATCAAGATCGGCACGTTGGCCGACAGGATCACATCCGAGCCTTTGCGGTCGGCCATCAGCTTCAGCACGCGCTCCATGCTGCCTTTGTTCAGGCTTGCACTGGCGGATGCTCCCGAGTTGGGACTGCTACCGCTGCTGGCACCCCCGGTGTTGCCGACAGCGGGGCTGCGTTTTTCCTTGTTCATCGGCAATCCAGTGGGGTCAGAAGAGCTCATGGCTAGAGGGGGTGGCGGAGACTTGGGACTCTTGGGACTTCAGTCGCGCAGCAAATCGTTGATGCTGGTCTTGGCCCGGGTTTGGGCATCGACCTTCTTGACGATCACGGCGCAGTAAAGGCTGTACTTGCCATCGCTGGAAGGCATGTTGCCGCTGACCACCACCGAACCTGCCGGGATACGGCCATAGGTGACTTCGCCGGTCGCGCGGTCGTAAATTTTGGTGCTTTGGCCGATGTAGACGCCCATCGATAACACCGAGTTTTCTTCGACGATCACGCCTTCGACCACTTCGGAGCGCGCACCGATGAAGCAGTTGTCTTCAATGATGGTCGGGTTGGCCTGCATCGGCTCCAACACGCCGCCGATGCCGACACCGCCAGAAAGATGCACGTTCTTGCCGATCTGCGCGCAGCTGCCCACAGCGGCCCACGTATCGACCATCGTGCCTTCATCGACGTAGGCGCCGATGTTGACGTAGCTCGGCATCAGGATCGCACCCTTGGCGATGAAGCTGCCGCGTCGCGCCACAGCGGGGGGGACCACGCGCACGCCGGTGGCGCGCAGTTCAGCTTCGCTCATGCCAGCGAACTTGGTGGGCACTTTGTCGAAGAAGTTCAGGTCACCGCCGCCTTGGACCACGTTGTCGTTGAGACGGAAGCTCAGCAGCACCGCCTTCTTGATCCACTGGTTCACCTGCCACTGACCGACGCTTTGACGCTCAGCCACTCGGATCCGGCCCGCATCGAGTTCGCTGATGACGTGATTGACCGCGTCGCGCACTTCAGCGGGGGCTGAGGCGATGGAGAGGTTGGCGCGGTCGTCCCACGCAGCGTCGATGACTTGTTGGAGTTGGTTGGTGGACATGGATGGGTTGTCTCGTCAAAAAGAAAGGTGTTTTAAGAATCAGTTTTGCGCATGAATAAAGGTGCGGATGCGTTGCGCCGCCTCCAAGCATTCATCGACGCTGGCCACCAAGGCCATGCGAACCCGCCCGGCACCGGGGTTGAGCCCATGCGCCTCACGGGCCAAATAGCTGCCGGGGAGCACGGTCACATTGTATTGAGCCAGCAAGGCGCTGGCGAAAGCGACGTCCGACCCACCACCGATGTGCTTGGGCACTTCGGCCCAAAGGTAGAACCCAGCATCTGGAAGCGCCACCGACATGACTTCGGCCAAGATCGGCGTGACTTGAGCGAATTTCTGCCGATACAGCGCCCGGTTTTCGACAACGTGGGCTTCATCGTTCCAAGCGGCGATGCTGGCTTGCTGCACGGTCGGGCTCATGGCGCTGCCGTGGTAGGTGCGATACAGCAAGAAGGCTTTCATGAGCTCGGCGTCACCCGCGACAAAGCCTGAGCGCAGCCCCGGCACGTTCGAGCGCTTGGACAGACTGGTCAGCAGGACCAAACGCTTGAAATCGGTGCGGCCAAGTTTGAGGGCCGCCTCTAGGCCGCCCAGTGGCGCGGCATCTGGGCCTTCGCGGAAATAGATTTCCGAGTAGCACTCGTCGGAAGCAATGACAAAGCCGTAGCGGTCGCTCAGCTCGAACAGCCGGGCCCATTCGTCCAAGGGCATCACTGCCCCGGTCGGGTTGCCGGGTGAGCAAACGAAGAGCAGTTGGGTGCGCGCCCACGTGGCTGCGTCGATCTGCGACCAATCGGCGGCGAAATTGCGTGTCGGGTCGCTGTTGGCGAACACCGGTGTGGCCCCGGCCAAGAGGGCGGCACCTTCGTAGATTTGATAGAACGGGTTCGGGCACAGCACCACCGGGCCGCCCACATCTTGGTGCTGACGGGGGTCGATCACCGTTTGGGCCAAGCTGAAGAGCGCCTCGCGCGAGCCGTTGACGGGCAGCACGTGGGTGGCGGGGTCGAGGCTGACGCCGTAGCGGCGTTGCAGCCAATCGGCGCAGGCCCGGCGCAGGCTCAGGTCGCCCGCTGTGGCGGGGTAGCTGGCCAAGCCGTCCAGCGAGGCGCAAAGCCGCTCTTTGATCAGCGCTGGGGTGGCGTGTTTGGGCTCACCCATGCCCAGACTGATGGCGGAGAACGCCGGGTTGGGTCGAATGTCTTGGATGAGGGCGCGCCACCGTTCGAACGGATAGGGCTGCAAGCGCGAAAGCAAGGGATTCATGGGCGCGGATGATACGGATTCAAAGCCCGATATCGCGACTGATCTCTGCGAAAAGCCCCAGAAAAGCCGGATCGCTGTGATCCGAAAGCAGCGCAGTGTTGTCGAA
The DNA here is from genome assembly GCF_041083635.1 of Leptothrix ochracea. Lineage (GTDB taxonomy): Bacteria > Pseudomonadota > Gammaproteobacteria > Burkholderiales > Burkholderiaceae_C > Sphaerotilus > Sphaerotilus ochraceus. The sequence continues at coordinate 75,456 of NZ_JBFPHB010000014.1, read as the reverse complement.
TGAGCCCGCAAACTGGTGTTCTGCATGCAACCAATCTTGGGGGGTCAAGGCATCCCGTGCAATCGGCAGAAGGATGTTTTCTTCGACTTGAATGTGCGCTGTCATGGCGCGAGACAGGATTTCCAGATGCAGCTGTAGGGTGTGCAGCAGCAAGTCGTCGATACGCCCTGAACTGACGCAGGCATCGACCGCTGCGGCCACGCTGCGCACCAAGTCGTATTCACGCTTGTGCTCCATCTCCAGCCGATCGAGCAAGGCACGGTGCTCAGGGGCCCGTTGCCGCAGGACCTGATGCAGGGCTTCTTCTTCTCGGCGGTGATGCCATTGGCTTGGGAAATCACGCAGGTAATGCACCATGCGGGCCAGCGCCGGCAGATTGAGGTTGGGGGAGCCAGACCCTGTGTTGGGTGTTTGGACCATTTTCTGGGCGGCTCGCAACACCGTGCTGATGGAGCGATGCTCATCTTGCAAGATGGCAACCACTTTGCTGGTGGCCGCCCTTGGATCGTTGGCTTCAACCCGCGTGACCAGCAGTGCAATCTTGGTTTTGTGCAGCACCTGCGAGGTGTTGGAGCCCGAAAGGACGCTGCTCGGGCCGTGCGAGGCCATCACGATCAAATCGCAGTGGTGTTTCTGGGCGGCGGCCAACACCGCTTCGGCGGGATGATCGCTGGCGGCCAGCTCCACTGCACATGGCACGCCCATGCTGGCAGCGGCGGTACTGGCTTTGCTCAAGATGGCTGTGCCAGCTTTTTGGTCGGTGGCACTCTCAGGCGCATGCAGACTGCTTGCGCGGACTGCATGGAAAAATGTGATCTTGGCGTGTAGCGATGCTGCCAAGCGAATCGCCTCACCGGTGTTGAAGGCCGATAGCTCGGTGCTGTCTAGCGGAACGAGCAAATGACGATACATGGCAAAGTAGGGCGCAGGCCACACGTTTAGATGTGTGCAATGGTATCATGCGACCCCTCCAAAAAGCCCGCATCAAGACGGGTTTTTTCTTTTATATCAATCACTTACGTATGCGTCTGACCTCTCTCAAGCTCTCGGGTTTTAAGTCCTTTGCTGAGCCCACCCAGTTCCAGTTGCCCGGTCAGCGGGTGGGTGTGGTGGGACCCAATGGCTGCGGCAAATCCAACATCATCGACGCGGTGCGTTGGGTATTGGGGGAGTCCAAAGCGTCCGAATTGCGCGGTGAGTCGATGCAAGACGTCATCTTCAATGGCTCCGGCCAGCGCAAGCCGGCCAGTCGGGCCAGTGTGGAGTTGGTGTTTGACAACACCTTGGCGCGGGCGGGCGGGCAGTGGAATGCTTTTGCCGAGATCGCGGTGCGCCGCACGCTCACCCGCGACGGCACCTCGACCTACTACATCAACAACCAAGCGGTGCGTCGGCGCGATGTGCATGACGTGTTTCTGGGCACGGGCCTAGGCCCCCGGGCTTACGCCATCATTGGTCAAGGCACCATCAACCGCATCATCGAATCGCGCCCCGAAGAGTTGCGCTTGTTTTTGGAAGAAGCTGCCGGGGTGTCGAAGTACAAGGAGCGTCGTCGCGAAACCGAGTTGCGCCTGCGCGATACCCGCGACAACCTGACCCGGGTCGAGGACATCTTGCGCGAGCTCGGGCTTTCGTTGGAAAAACTGGAGCGCCAAGCCGAGGTCGCCACGCGCTTCAAGACCTTGCAAGACAGCGGCACGCTTAAGTTGCATCAGCTTTGGTTCCTCAAGCACCGTGAAGCGGCCCAAGAGGCCGAGCGGGTCGGCCAAGCGCTCCATGATGCCGCCACGGCCCTTGAAGGGCGCATGGCGTCTTTGCGCCACACCGAGGCGCAACTTGAAGAAGTGCGCCAAGCGCATTACGCCTCCAGCGATACCTTGATGCAGGCGCAGCGCCATCTGGCCGAAGTTGGGTTGCAAGTCAGCCGCTTGGAAGAGCGGGTGCGTTTTGCCCAAACCAGCCGCGAACGCATCGCGCAGCGTTTGGCCGAGTTGGCGCGCCTTGATCAGCAGTGGCAAGACAAGGCCCAAGCTGCTCAAGCTGAGTTGGCAACCTTGCAAGCTCAGTTGACGCAGGCCGAGGAGAGCGTCGCAGTGCTCGACGCGCAGATCGAGCAGCAGCATCTTGACTTGCCCGATCAGGAGGCCCGGCTCATGCAGGCTCAGGCCACGCGAGACGCTCAGCGAGCGCAGATCAACAGCCTTCAGCAGCAGCGCCAAGTCTTGGCGGCTGAGCAGCGCAGCTTGGTCGAGCGGGAACAGGATTTACAACTCCAGCACGACCGGGTTCAGGCCGAGCGCCAACAGCACGATGACGCTGAATTGGAGCGCCTCGAAGAGAGCCAAATCGCTTTGGCCGAGGCCGAAGAACGTTGGGCCCAAGCCCAAGCGCGGGTCGAACAGGCGACCGAAGCGACGCAGACGGCCACCCAAGCTCATCAGCAGCAACAGCAACTCAGCTTGCAAGAAAGTCGCCGGCACGCCGAGCTTGGGGCCAAGTTGACCGCTTTGCGCGCTTTGCAGGAAAAAGTTCAGCGCAGCGGCCGTTTGCAGCCGTGGTTGCAGCGCCGGGGGTGGCAAGACCGGGTCGGGTTATGGCAACGCCTGACGGTGGTGGCGGGCTGGGAGCAAGCGCTTGAGGCGGTGCTGCACGAGCGGCTGCACGCCCTCGAAGTCGATGCGCTGGAGCCCTTGGCCAGCCTTGATCAGGATGCGCCGCCAGCGCGATTGGCTCTGCACGGTCCGGCCCTTGACGGCGTCCTGTCCGGGGTGTCGTTGGGGGGGCGCCCCGGCTGGATACGGCTGCGCGATCACGTCCGCAGCAGCGGTGACGAGACGGTGGACGCGCTGCTGGACGACTGGTTGAGCGGCTGGTTCACGGCCAAAACGCTGGAGCAAGCCTTGGCGTGGCGCGCGCAGCTTGGCGCGGGTGAGTCCATCGTCACGCCAGCGGGGCACTGTGTGGGTCAGCGCGCAGTGCGCTTTTTTGCGCCGGACTCTGAGCAAAGCGGCTTGCTGCAACGGGCCCAAGACATCCAGCATTTGGAACGTGAGCTGCATGCTCAGACCCTGATCAGCGACGAAGCACGCCATCGACTGGTCCGTACGGACGAAGCCATGCAGCAAGCCAGCCAGCAGTTGGCGCAGGCGCGGCGCGAAGCGGTCGCGGCGCAGAGTCAGGCGCACGCCTTGCAGATTGATGTGACGCGGCTGTCGCAGCGCTTGGAGCAATCGACCCGTCGTCGCCATCAGCTTGACGGTGAATTGCAGGCGTTGACGCAGCGTTTCGAGCTGCTGGGGCAGCGGCGTTTGGATGCTGAGGCCCAGCTCGAAGGTCTGGCGGAGGCGTTAGTCGAGGCGCGTGCTGAAGAGGTGACGCTTGACGCGGCCTTGCAGCACAGTCAACGCCACTTGAGCGAAGTACGGGCCGGTCTGGCGCGCACCGAGCGCGCGGCCCAAGAGGTGCATTTCACCGTGCGCTCCTTGAATGAGCGCCTGCGCGAACAGCAGCGCGTGATCACCATGGCCGAGCAGCAGTTGCAGCATCACGCCCAAGTGCGCACCGAGCAAGCCACGGAGCTGGGGCAGCTGGATGACAGCAGCACCGAAGCGCAGCTGCAAGAAGCGCTGGCGCTGCGCGTCGATGCCCAAGAGGGTCAGGAGCTTTTGCGCCAAGCGCACGAAGCCTTGGCGCAGCAGTTGCGGCAGTTGGACGAGGAGCGGCTGCGCTGCGAACACAGCTTGCAGCCGCAGCGCGACCGCATCTCGGCCCTGCAACTTGAAGCCCAAGCGGCGCAGCTCAGTTGTGCGCAGTTCATGGAGCAACTCACCCAAGCCCAGGTGGACCTGGGCGTGCTGGCGCAGAGCGTTGAAACGGGTGCCGTGCGGCTGCACGGCCTGCAAGCTGACATCGACCGCACCCAGCGCGACATCAACGCTTTGGGGCCGGTGAATTTGGCAGCTTTGGACGAGCTGAGTTCGGCGCGTGAGCGCAAAGGCTTTTTGGATCAGCAAAACGCCGATCTGGTCTCAGCCATGACCACGCTGGAAGAGGCGATCGGCAAGATCGATCTTGAGACCCAGGCGCTCCTTCAGCAAACCTTCGACACGGTCAACACCCATTTTGGCGAGATGTTTCCGCGTCTTTTCGGTGGCGGTAACGCGCGCTTGGTGATGACGGGGGATGCGGTGCTTGAAGCGGGGGTCCAGGTCATGGCCCAGCCGCCGGGCAAAAAGAACAGCACCATCCACTTGCTTTCCGGTGGCGAGAAGGCGCTGACCGCGATTGCGCTGGTGTTTGCCATCTTCCAGCTCAATCCCGCGCCCTTTTGTTTGCTCGATGAAGTCGATGCACCGTTGGACGATGCCAACACTGGGCGTTACGCCGCTTTGGTGCGCAGCATGTCGAGCCAGACGCAGTTTTTGTTCATTTCCCACAACAAGATCGCGATGGAAATGGCGGAGCAACTGGTGGGTGTGACGATGCAAGAGCAGGGTGTTTCGCGCATTGTGGCGGTGGATATGGACGATGCCATGGCCATGGCGCAGCCGGCTTAAGGCATGATTCGCCCCCTGGGTGTGCAGTGCACGTAATGACTCCTAAAACATCGGATCGGGCGGATGAATTCCTTGCAACTCTGGCTGGCTTTGCTCGGCGCTTGCGTGCTCGCGATTCTGTTGTTTCAAGCCCTCTGGCTCTCACGTCGGGTGCGCAAGCATCAGCGTACTGAACCTGTGATGGGGCAGGGCGGTGATCCGGTGGGTCTGATACCGCCGGGGGCACGGGTCCATGAGCCTTTGATGGGTGTGACGGTGCCGGTTTCTGAGGGGCCGTTGGGCGGCGGTGTGCCTTCTGCGGCCGCCCCCTCAGCAGCGGATCGTTTGGATCGTGTGACGGTGGTGACGGGTGATTCAACCGTTTCTGCTGTTTCTGCCGTTGCAGCTGCGGATACTGTGCCTGCGCCGCCACCCCGTCGGCCGGCATTGGGGGCGCGATTGGATCCGTTGATCGACGCGATTGCGTTGTTGCGCATCGACGCACCCATGCTTGGACAAGGCGTGATCGCGCACATGCCCGTGAGTCGTCGGGCTGGCAGCAAGCCGTTTCTCATCGAAGGCTGTCAGAGCCAGACCCGGCAGTGGGGTGGGGTGGCTGCGGATGTCGAATACCGTGAATTTCGAGTGGGTGTGCAGATGGCCAATCGCCACGGCCCGCTCAACGAGATTGAATATTCCGAGTTCGTGCAAAAGATCCAAGCCTTTGCCGATGCCATCAGCGCGAGTCCCGACTTTCCCGACATGCTCAACGTGGTGGCGCGTGGGCGTGAACTGGATGCTTTTGCGGCCCATCTCGACGCCCAACTGATCATGCGCTTGCGCACGCAGCCGCAGCGGGCGCCGTGGCCGGTGAGTGCGGTGCAGTGGCACGCTTCTCGGCATGGCTTTGTGGCCGGCACCACCCCGGGCCGATTGGTGCTGCCGGGGCGTGAAGAAGGCTCGCCGCCCATTTTGAGTCTCGAATTTGATGCGCAGGCTGCCTTGGCCGACAACCCCCATGACGCGCAGGTGAGCGAGTTGGTGCTGGCGTTTGATGTGCCGCAGACCTCGGTGGTCGATCAGCCGTTCAACGCGTGGTGCGCGGCGGGTCAGGCGCTGGCATTGGGCTTGGAAGCCGAAGTCACCGATGACCAAGGCCGGGAACTTTCACCCAGTGTGTGGCCGACGATCGAGCAAGACCTGAAAGGCCTCTATCGCCAAATGCGTGAGCACGGCCTGTCGGCCGGAGCGCGTTCCACACGCCGCATGTTTAGTTGATGTCATGACCCAGGCTGATCTTTTTGCGGGTGCGCTTGTGCCCGATCCCATCCCTGAGTCGTCGGGTCCGGTGCAGCGGGTGGCTGAGTTGCGCCGCCAGTTGCAGCATCACGCCCACCGCTATTACGTTTTGGATGCGCCGGAGCTGCCGGATGCCGTCTATGACCGCCTGTTTGCCGAGTTGCAAAGCTTGGAGGCCGATCACCCCGAGCTGCGCAGCGCCGATTCGCCCACGCAGCGTGTCTTGGGCACGGTGCTCGACGGCTTTACCCCCGTGCGTCACGCGCTGCCGATGCTCAGCATCCGCACCGAAACCGACACCACCGCCGCTGGCGCTGAAGCCTTCGATGCGCGGGTGCGGCGCGAGTTGGGCTTGATGGCCGAAGATCCGCCGCTTGAGTTTGTCGCCGAGCTGAAATTTGACGGACTGGCGTTGAATCTGCGCTTTGAACACGGTGTGCTGGTGCAGGCGGCCACACGCGGTGACGGTGAATCCGGTGAAGACGTGACGCACAACATCCGCACCATCCGGCAAATTCCTTTGCGCCTTCAAGGCTGCGAGGCTGCTGTGCTCGAAGTGCGCGGTGAGGTCTACATGCGCCGCGATGATTTTGAAGCGCTCAACGAGCGCCAGCGTGCCTTGATCGCCGCCGGGGCCAAGGGCGAAAAAACCTTCGTCAATCCGCGCAACGCGGCTGCCGGTGCCGTGCGCCAACTCGATGCTGGCATCGCTGCCAAGCGCCCGTTGAGCTTTTTTGCCTACGGTTTGGGGGACGTTCAAGGGTGGGCTGTGCCCCCGACCCACAGCGCTTTGCTCGATGCTTTGGCCGCCATGGGCCTGCCGGTGTGTGCCGACCGGGTGGTGACGCGGGGCGCTGCGGGTTTGGTGGATTTTCACCGCCTGATGGGCGAGAAGCGCGACGCGCTGCCTTTTGATATCGACGGCGTGGTCTACAAAGTCAATGATCGCGTCCTGCAAGAGAAACTCGGCTTTGTGAGCCGCGAGCCGCGTTGGGCGGTGGCGCACAAATACCCGGCGCAGGAACAGATCACCCGGCTCTTGGACATCGACATCCAAGTCGGGCGCACCGGCAAACTCACGCCGGTGGCCAAGCTCGAACCCGTGTTTGTCGGCGGTACGACCGTCAGCAACGCCACGCTGCACAACGAAGACGAAACCCGCCGCAAGGATGTGCGCGTGGGCGACAGTGTCATCGTGCGCCGGGCGGGCGATGTGATCCCCGAAGTGGTGGGTGTGGTGCTTGAGCAACGTCCACCTGAGGCCACTGCCAGCGAGCCTTTTGACCTTTACAAGCGTTTGGGCGGGCAATGCCCGGTGTGTGCCAGCCCCATCGAGCGCGAAGAAGGTGAAGTCGATTGGCGTTGCTCGGGTGGTTTGAGTTGCCCGGCACAGCGCAAGCAGGCCCTGCTGCACTTTGCCAGTCGCCGCATGATGGATATCGAAGGCTTGGGCGACAAGCTGGTCGATCAACTGGTCGATGCGGGCCTCGTGAACGGCTTGCCCGATCTGTACCGGCTCAGCTTAGAAAGCTTGGCCACTTTGGAGCGCATGGGTGAGAAGAGTGCCGCCAACTTGATCGCGGCGATCGACAAGAGTAAATCGACCACCTTGGGGCGTTTTCTCTTCAGCTTAGGGATTCGCCACGTGGGTGAGAGCACCGCCAAAGACTTGGCGCGCCATTTCGGCAGCATCGAGCGCTTGATGGATGCGCGGTTGGAAGAGCTGCTCGAAGTGAGCGATGTGGGCCCGGTGGTGGCGGCCAGTTTGCGGCATTTCTTCGATCAGCCTGATCAACCCAAGACGCACCGCGAGGTGGTGGCGCAGTTGATCGAAGCCGGCGTGCATTGGCCCGACGAGGTGGGCACGGCCAGCGATGCGCCACGGCCCTTGCTCGGCAAAACCTTGGTGCTCACCGGCACCTTGCCCAAGCTCAGTCGCGACGAGGCCAAAGCCCTGATTGAGGCCGCTGGTGGTCGGGTGAGTGGTTCGGTGTCGAAAAAAACCCACTATGTGGTGGCCGGCGCTGAAGCCGGTAGCAAACTGGACAAAGCCCGGGAGCTGTCGATTCCGATCGTCGATGAAGCGGGTTTGTGGGCATTGCTCAACACCCCGTAAGACCCTGACCATTTACGTGGATGCCATCGCCCGCCATGATGGGCGTCATCATGAACACGTGGCGATGGTTTTCGCGATGGTTGGGGCAGCGGTTTTGGCGCTTCTGGGCGTGGACGCTGGTGGTGGCGTGGGGTCTTGGGGGGGGCATGATCCGTCCGGCGGTCGCGTCGGATCTGATCGGCGCCGATGATTTTCTGGTCATCAAACTGCGTGACATTCAACGTGAATTCTGGCAAGGTCCCCTGATCATCCGCTCTGGGGGCACCTACAGCGGCCATTGGTTCAGTGACAAGCCCGACGTGCCGGCGGTGCAGATCGATACAGCCGAGCCGGTGGTGATCCAAGACTGCCAGATTCGTAGCCGCTCAACGCTGATCCGCGTGCTCAAACCGGGTGCGCAAGTGACGGTGCGCAATTGTCGGGCGTCGGCCTTGAATCCCCAGGCATATGGCCGTGCGCATGGCCGTTTTTTCACGGCCTTTCGCCCCGATACGGTGGTGATTGAGCACAACTTGCTGGAAAACACCGCCGGTATTCATTTGAACGGGGCCTTTGTGTCCAGCCGGAAGATTCAAATTCGCTTCAACCGGGTGAGCAACATCGTTGGTCTGCAAAGCAATGGGATGGGGGGTTACTTGGACGGCAGCGCCGCGCCTGTGCAGTTTCTCAACCTAGAACGCATCCAGTCTTCGGCGATCGATGTGGGTTGGAATGAAATCATCAACCAGCCGGATCAAAGCCGGGTGGATGACAACATCCGCATCTTCAACAGCCGAGGGGGCGGGCCCAAGGCACCGTTGCTGATTCACGACAACTTTGTCCGCGGCGGCTATCCCTTTCCCAGCCAGTTGTCGAACTACAGCGGCGGCGGCATCGTGATCGATGGCGTCGGGGCCAAGGACCAAGAGCAGTCAGCCTATGTGCATGTCTTGGATAACCAAGTGATCAGCACCACCAACTACGGCATCGGTATTTCAGCCGGGTATCAAAACATCGTCAGCCGCAATCGCATCTTGGGTGCCAATCGGTTGACGCCGGGCATTCGGGCGCCCGCCGCCAACGTCGGCTTGTTTGTGCGTGACTACAACGGCTATCGCCTGCAAGGGCTCTTTCGCGGCAACCGGGTGATCGGCAATGTGGTGGGCTGGCATCGCTCAGACGGGCAGCGCAATGACGAATCCTTCAGCGACTGCGAACCTTCGCTTTGCTCGGACGTGATTCATTGGCCGGAAGATGTGACCTTGAGCGACGAGGCTGAAGAAGGGCGTCGTTGGCGTGCCAAGCTCAAAGCTCAGCGATTGAGTCTCGGTCCGTCGGCTGATTTGTGTGCACCGCCCTTGCCTGTGTCACAGGCGCAGCGCGATCTGTGGTTGGCCAGTGCACCCTTTGAGATCGCCGAGCACCGTGGCGAGGATTGCAGCAGTGCGCCGACGCATTCCCCCAACCTCAAAAGCCGCCCAAGCGAAACACTTACTCGGCCCCGCCGACCATGACGTGGCTGAAGCCGCCGTCCACGTAGGTGATTTCAGCGGTCATGCCTGAGGCCAGATCGGAGAGTAAGAACGCCGCCACGTTGCCGATTTCTTCGATCGTGACCACGCGGCGCAGAGGTGAGTTCTGGGCGAACAAGTTGATCAGCTTGCCGAAGTCCTTGATGCCACTGGCTGCAAGCGTCTTGACCGGGCCGGCCGAGATGCCGTTGACCCGGATACCCCGTGGGCCAAGGTTGGCCGCCAGATAGCGCACGCTGGCTTCGAGTGAGGCCTTGGCCAAGCCCATGGTGTTGTAGTTGGGCACCACCCGCATGGCGCCCAGATACGACAGCGTCAGCATGGAGCTGCGCTCGCGCAAGAAGGGTAGCGCGGCTTTGGCCATCGCCGGGAAGCTGTAGGCCGAGATGTCGTGGGCGATGCGGAACGACTCGCGTGACAGGCCTTCCATGAAGTCACCCGCAATGGCTTCACGCGGCGCAAAGCCGATGGAGTGCACAAAACCGTCAAAGCCGTCGCTCCATACGCCGCTGAGGTCGTTGAACAGGCGATCAATCTGTTCGTCGCTGCCCACATCACAGTCGTAAATCAGAGAAGAGCCAAATTCGGCGGCAAATTCGGCGGTGCGTTCCTTGAAGCGTTCGCCGACATAACTGAAGGCCAGCTCGGCACCCTCGCGGTGGCAGGCTTTGGCGATGCCGTAGGCGATGGAACGATGGGACAACAGTCCGGTAATCAGGAGGCGCTTGCCAGCGAGAAAACCCATGAAGGCTCCAAGTGAATGAGATCGATAGCGTGCGATTTTCTCATGGCACCTTCATGGCACCTGCTTACGGCCGCATTTCAGCGCCGTTGCGGCTCACCCTCTGTGACCGCGACAATCCATCCATCACCGACCCTTGGCCGGAGTTGTTGCCAAGAGCGCCGTGGTCGCGTATGATCGGCGCTTCGCTAAATCGCTGAATGGGCGGGGGAATCCAGCCCATTTTTTTTTGCTTTTTTTCATTTCAGCGCAAAGCGCTCCTTTGCGCTCTAAAAGGTCGATGAACTGGCAGCAGACTGTCGAGAAAACCGTCTCAGGACTCGGTTACGAGTTGGTCGAGTGCGCCTTCGCCCCCCGGGGGCTTTTGAGCGTTTTTATCGACCGATTGCCGGGTCATGTGTATCCGACAGGCCCCGGAGAGTCTGTTGCGGTCGAGGACTGTGAACTGGTGACACGCCAGTTGCAGTACGTCCTTGAGGTTGATGGCTGTGACTATGCGCGGTTGGAAGTTTCTTCACCGGGACTGGATCGCCCCCTGAGAACGGTGGCGGACTTTGTTCGCTTTGAAGGCTCAGAAATCGATGTCACGCTGAAACTGGTTTTCCAAGGCCGCAAGAAATACCGAGGGACGCTGCGTCTTGTGGACGCAGGTTACGAGTTGCTGTTCAAGGACGGCAAGGAAGAAAAAATTCTGGGATTTGTACTTCCTGAGGTTCGTGAGGCCCGTTTGGTGCCGGTGATCGACTTCAAGAAGGGACGCAAGCGTCGTGCAGGGGAATCTGACGATGCAACGGGCGAAGCCGGAGGTCACGAAAAATGAATCGCGAACTGTTGATGCTGGTCGATGCGATTTCACGCGAAAAGAGCGTGGATCGGGATACCGTGTTTGCTGCTGTTGAGGCAGCGTTGGCGTCGGCCACGAAGAAGCTTTACGAAGGTGAAGTGGATGTTCGTGTGGCCATCGATCGCGAAACCGGGGGCTATGAGACCTTCCGTCGTTGGCGTGTCGTGCCCAATGAGGCTGGTTTGCAGTTGCCGGATGCAGAAGTGTTGCTGTTCGAGGGCTTGGAGCAGATTGCTGACGTCGAAGTCGGCGACTACATCGAAGAAGCCATCGAGTCGCTGCCCATCGGTCGTATCGGTGCTCAAGCGGCCAAGCAAGTGATCTTGCAAAAAATTCGTGACGCCGAGCGCGAGCAGTTGTTGAACGATTTCCTGTCCCGTGGCGACAAGATCTTCGTTGGCACCGTCAAGCGGCTCGACAAGGGTGATCTGATCATCGAAGCAGGCCGCGTTGAAGGCCGCTTGAAGCGTGCAGAACTGATCCCGAAGGAAAACCTTCGCGTCGGTGACCGTGTGCGCGCCATGATCATGGAAGTTGATTCGACCCTGCGGGGTCCGCAGATCGTGCTCTCGCGCTCGTCGCCGGAGTTCATGATCGAGCTCTTCCGTCAAGAAGTGCCTGAAATTGAACAGGGCCTCTTGGAGATCAAGAGCTGCTCGCGTGACTTGGGTCTGCGCGCCAAGATTGCTGTGGTTTCGCACGACAAGCGGGTCGATCCGATCGGTACTTGCGTCGGTGTGCGTGGTTCGCGTGTGAACGCAGTGACCAACGAATTGGCTGGCGAGCGCGTGGATATCGTCCTGTGGTCTGCGGATCCGGCCCAATTTGTGATCGGTGCTTTGGCGCCGGCCAACGTGCAGTCGATCGTGGTGGACGAAGAGCGTCACGCGATGGACGTGGTGGTGGATGAGGAAAACCTCGCCATTGCCATTGGTCGTGGCGGTCAGAACGTGCGCTTGGCGTCGGATCTGACCGGCTGGAAGATCAACATCATGACTGCCGAAGAATCCAAGGCCAAGCAGGCCCAGGAGTCGGACGGCATTCGTAAGTTGTTTGTTGAAAAGCTCGATGTGGATCAGGAAGTCGCTGACATCTTGATCGCTGAAGGGTTTGCTAGCTTGGAAGAGATCGCCTACGTGCCTCTCCAAGAAATGCTGGAAATTCAATCGTTTGACGAAGAAACCGTGCAAGAGCTGCGTACCCGAGCCAAGGATGCGCTGCTGACCATGGAAATCGTCAAGGAAGAAAAAGTGGATGAGGCCTCTCTGGATCTGCGTGATCTCGATGCAGGGCTGACTCCGGAGTTGATCGCAAAGCTGGCCGATGGTGGGGTGCATACCCGTGATGATCTGGCTGATTTGGCGGTTGACGAATTGACCGACATGACCGGTGTTGACGAGGCTCAGGCCAAGGCGCTGATCATGAAGGCTCGTGAGCACTGGTTCAACGTCTGAGACTTTTGATCAGGCACCCAGCCATCACCGCAACCGTATTTCTCTAGGAACAATCGACATGGCCGTGACTACCGTTGCCCAGTTCGCTGCTGAGCTGAACCGCTCGGCATCGGCGCTGCTTGAGCAACTTCAATCTGCTGGCGTCAACAAGGCCTCGGTTTCCGATGCTTTGACCGAGTCAGACAAGGAAAAGTTGCTTGCCTATCTGCGTTCGACGCATGGCACGGCAGCGGGTGACCGCAAGAAAATCACGCTGCTGCGCAAATCGACCAGCGAAATCAAGCAAGCCGATGCGTCGGGCAAAGCCCGCACCATCCAAGTGGAAGTGCGCAAGAAGCGGGTTTTCATGCAGCGTGCTGACGCAGGTCAAGGAACCGGTGTCACCCAAGGTGCTGTCGATGCCGTTGATGCCGCCATTGAGGATGCTGATCAACTGGACGTTGTCGCCGTTGATCAGGCCCAAGCCCACGTTGAAGAACAAGCTCGGCGTGAGCAAGAGGCTCAGCGCCAAGCGGAATTACGATTGATCCAAGAACAAGAAGCAGCTTTGCAACGCGAACGTGAGGCGCAAGAGCGTCGTGAGCGTGAAGAGGCTGAACGGCTGGCGCGTGAGCGTGAAGCCGAAGAGCGCGCTGCCGCCGAAGCGGCCAAAGCAGCCGCTGAAGCTGCGGCTGCCAAAGCAGCCGCTGAAGCCGCTGCCCTCGCTGCAGCTCAAGCTCGTGCTGCCCAGCAACCATCGCAGTCCGTTGTGCAAAAGACACCCGAGAAACCTGCCGCCGTTGGCGGCCCGGCTCGCCCCGAGGCCGCTCGTTCGGTCCCGACATCGAACGCCCGACCCACGTCACCGACAGCCGTCGTGACACCCCCGGTTCAAACGCCCCAAGCCACGACCACCGTGGCGCGTCCGGGTGTGCCCGTGCGTGTTGTGAAGGCTGCGGACATCGCTGCAGGCGCAGCGCAGAAACAAGCCGATGTGGACGCTCGCCGCCGCAAGGCTGAGGCTGAAGCGGCGGCGATTCGCGCCATGATGTCGCAGCCCAAGAAGGTGCTGACGGCCGCCAAGAAGCCTGAAGAGCCCAAGCCAGTCGTCGCAGCGCCGGCAGCGGGTGCGGCTGCCGGTATCAGCGGCACGATCCACAAGCCGAAATCGGGTGCACCGGGTGCGGCAACGCCTGCGGCCAACGCGGCGGCCAAGCCCGGCGACAAGAAGTCGGTCAAGTCGGAGAAGTTGTCTTCGAGCTGGGCTGATGACAAGAAGCGCGGTGTCGCGGCCAAGCCGGGCACCACAGGGCCGGGTACCGGTCCGGGCGCCCGGCCGGGGGCTCCTTCGGGCGCTCGCAACGGCAACAACTGGCGTCCGGGTGGCGGCTCCAACCAGCGTGGTGGGGCTTCGTCATCGCGTCGTGATGGCCGTGGCCATGACAACAATGCGCAGAGCTCGTTCAACGCTCCGGTTGAGCAGCAAGTGCAAGAAGTGCACGTGCCTGAGACCATCTCGGTGGCCGATTTGGCGCACAAGATGTCCGTCAAGGCTTCTGAGGTCATCAAGCAGTTGATGAAGCTCGGTCAGATGGTCACCATCAACCAGCAGCTCGACCAAGAAACGGCCATGATCCTCGTCGAGGAAATGGGCCACAAGGCTTTTGCGGCCAAGCTGGATGATCCGGAAGCCTTCCTTGAAGAGAACGCCCCGGCTGTGCCGTTGGAGCTGACGTCGCGGGCTCCGGTCGTCACCATCATGGGTCACGTCGATCACGGCAAGACCTCGCTGCTCGATTACATCCGCCGCACCCGTGTGGCAGCGGGTGAAGCGGGCGGCATCACGCAGCACATCGGCGCTTATCACGTCGAAACGCCGCGCGGCATCATCACCTTCCTCGACACCCCGGGTCACGAAGCCTTCACGGCGATGCGTGCCCGTGGTGCCAAGGCCACGGACATCGTGATCTTGGTGGTGGCCGCCGATGACGGTGTGATGCCCCAGACCAAGGAAGCGATCCACCATGCCAAGGCGGCGGGCGTGCCCATCGTTGTGGCGATGAACAAGATCGACAAGCAAGGTGCCAACCTCGACCGCCTCAAGCAAGAGCTGGTGGGCGAATCGGTGGTGCCGGAAGAATTCGGTGGTGATTCACCCTTCGTGGCGGTGTCGGCCAAGACCGGTCAAGGCATCGACGACTTGCTGGAGCAAGTGCTCTTGCAAGCCGAAGTGCTGGAGTTGACCGCTGCCAAGAACGCGCCGGCCAAGGGTCTGGTGATCGAAGCCAAGCTCGACAAGGGTCGTGGTCCGGTGGCGACGGTGCTGGTGCAGTCCGGTACCTTGAAGCGCGGCGATGTCGTGCTGGCGGGTCAAAGCTATGGCCGCGTGCGCGCCATGATCGACGAAACGGGTCGTGCCGCTCAAGAAGCGGGTCCGTCGATCCCGGTTGAAATCCAGGGTCTGACCGAAGTGCCGCGTGCGGGCGACGAATTCATGGTGTTGGCGGACGAACGCCGTGCCCGTGAAATCGCCACCTTCCGTCAAGGCAAGTACCGCGACGTCAAGCTGGCCAAGCAGCAAGCCGCCAAGCTGGAAAACATGTTCGACCAGATGGGTGCAGGCGACGTGCAAACGTTGGCCCTCATCATCAAGGCCGACGTGCAAGGTTCGCAAGAAGCGTTGGCCACCTCGTTGCTCAAGCTCTCGACCCCCGAAGTCAAGGTGCAGATCGTGCACGCTGCCGTCGGTGGGATCAGCGAGTCGGACGTCAACTTGGCGCTGGCCTCCAAGGCGGTGGTCATTGGCTTCAACGTGCGTGCCGATGCCGGTGCGCGCAAGTTGGCCGAAGGCAACGGCGTGGATCTGCGCTACTACAACATCATTTATGACGCGGTCGATGAAGTGAAGGCCGCCATGTCCGGGATGTTGGCTCCTGAACAGCGCGAAGAAGCGCTGGGCAATGCCGAGATCCGCACGGTGTTCGTGGCGTCCAAGATCGGTACGGTCGCGGGTTGTATGGTCACCAACGGTGTGGTGCGTCGTAACGCGCGCTTCCGCCTGCTGCGTAACAACGTGGTGATCTACACCGGTGAAGTTGAGTCCATCAAGCGCATGAAAGATGACGTCAAGGAAGTCAACGAAGGCTTCGAATGCGGCATCAAGCTCAAGAACTACAACGACATCTTTGAAGGCGATCAGCTCGAAATCTTCGAGATCAAGGAAGTGGCTCGCACGCTTTAAAGCGCACGGGCTCTTTCCTGGGGCCCCGCCGCAGCCGGCGGGGCTTTTTGCTTGCACGGTCCTGAAACGGTCTTTGACCCTCCCACGCTTTCCATGCGACACAAGCACGCTTCCACACCCAATCGCAGTTTTCGCGTAGCCGACCAGATCCAACGTGATCTGGCCGAACTCATCCGTGATCTCAAGGATCCGCGCGTCGGTTTGCTGACGATCAATTCGGTCGAAGTCACGCCCGATTACGCCCACGCCAAGATCTACTTTTCGTTGTTGGTGGGAGACTCCGCCGCCTGCGAGACGGCCTTGAACGAGGCTGCGGGGTATCTGCGCAACGGCTTGTTCAAGCGTTTGCAGATCCACACCGTGCCGACGCTGCATTTCCACTTTGACCGCACCACCGAGCGTGCCGCCGAGTTGAGCGCCCTGATCATTCAGGCCAACGCCACCCGAGCGCGTGAGGACTGAAGGCTGAGGATCGATGACCGGATCGCCGTCACCGCGCATACGTCTACCACGCCGGGCTTTGCACGGCGTGTTGCTGCTCGATAAGCCGCACGGCTGGACGAGCAACGACGCGCTGCAAAAAGCCAAGGGCATCTTGCGCGCGGAAAAAGCGGGCCACACCGGCACCCTCGATCCTTTGGCCACGGGCTTGTTGCCGCTGTGCCTTGGCGCCGCCACCAAGTTTTCGCAAGTCAGCTTGGACGCCGACAAAGCCTATCGAGCCACCTTGCAGCTTGGGCAAACCCGTGCTGGGGGCGACTTGGAAGGCGAGGTGCTGTCAGAGCGCCCCGTGCAGTGTGATCGCGCCGCTGTGCAAGCCGCTTGCGCGCGTTTCCAGGGTGTGATCAGCCAGTTGCCGCCGATGCACTCGGCCCTGAAGCATCAGGGCAAGGCGTTGTACGAATACGCCCGCGCCGGCCAAGTGGTGGCGCGTGAGCCGCGTCAAGTCACGATTCATCGCCTTGACATCTTGGCGTGGCACCCTGAGCGCCCCGATGTTTTGGAGATTGAGGTGGTTTGCAGCAAGGGCACCTACATCCGCACTTTGGCCGAAGACATCGGCGAAGCGCTGGGTTGTGGCGCCCATCTCACCGCGCTGCGCCGCACTGCGAGCGGTCCCGTGCATGTTCAGGCGGCCATCACGCTCGAAGCCTTGGCAGCCATGGACGAGAGCGATCGCTTGCGCCACCTGCTGCCTCCTGACGCTTTGCTGGCTGCTTGGCCGGCTTTGACCCTTTCTGCTGACGACGCCGGACGATTTCTGTCGGGTTTGCGTCGGCGTCTTGCGCACCCCGATGCCTCGGCGGTGCGTGTCTACGGTCCCGCTCCCGATGGGGGCGACGGCCCGGGCCTGTTCCTGGGCAGTGCCCACATCACCGCCGGCGAGCTGATCGCCGATCGACTTCTGAGCCCTCTTGAAGTCCAGTCCCTTGCGCCCGTTTCCATTTCGGGCCCTGAACTGGCAACCACACCCCTATGAGCAAGCAAATACGCAACATCGCCATCATCGCCCACGTGGACCATGGCAAGACCACCATGGTGGACCAGCTTCTGCGCCAAAGCGGCACCTTCGCTGAACACGAAAAGGTGGTGGACACCGTGATGGACAGCAACGCCATTGAGCGTGAGCGCGGCATCACCATCTTGGCCAAGAACTGCGCCGTGAGCTGGCAAGACACCCACATCAACATCGTCGATACCCCCGGCCACGCCGACTTCGGTGGTGAGGTGGAGCGCGCCTTGTCGATGGTGGACGGTGTGGTGCTGCTGATCGACGCCCAAGAAGGCCCGATGCCGCAAACCCGTTTTGTGACCAAGAAGGCTTTGGCCTTGGGTTTGAAGCCCATCGTCGTGGTCAACAAGGTCGATAAGCCCGGTGCCAAGCCGGATGCCGTGATCAACGCCGCTTTCGACCTGTTCGACAAGCTCGGCGCCAACGACGAACAGCTCGACTTCCCGGTGGTGTACGCCTCGGGCATCAACGGCTGGACCTCGTTGGTTGAAGGTGCTCCGGGTGAGCAGTGGGGCCCCGACATGTCGGCCCTGTTCAACACCGTTTTGAAGCACGTGCCAGCCCAGACGGGTGATGCGGCTGCACCGTTGCAGTTGCAAATCTCGGCGCTCGACTATTCGACCTTCGTGGGTCGTATCGGTGTGGGCCGCATCAGCCAAGGCACCATCAAGCCGGGCCAAGACGTGGTGGTGATGGAAGGCCAAGAGGGCAAGTCCATCAAGGGTCGTATCAACCAAGTGTTGACTTTCCAAGGTCTGGATCGCTTCCAAGTGACCGAAGCCGGCCCTGGTGACATCGTGCTGATCAACGGCATTGAAGATGTCAACATCGGTGTGACCGTGACCGACCCGCTCAATCCTTGCCCGCTGCCCATGCTGAAGGTGGACGAGCCCACGCTGACGATGAACTTCTGCGTGAACAACTCGCCTTTGGCGGGTCGTGAAGGCAAGTACGTCACCAGCCGTCAGATCTGGGATCGTCTGCAAAAAGAGCTGCAACACAACGTGGCTTTGCGCGTCAAGGAAACCGACGAAGACGGCATCTTTGAAGTGTGTGGCCGGGGCGAATTGCACCTGACCATCTTGCTGGAAAACATGCGCCGCGAAGGCTACGAGCTGGCCGTGTCCAAGCCACGCGTGATGTTCAAGGACATCAACGGCGTGAAGTCTGAGCCGATGGAGCTGGTCACCGCCGACGTGGAAGAAATCCACCAAGGTGGCGTGATGCAAGCCTTGGGTCTGCGCAAGGGCGAAATGCTCAACATGGAACCGGACGGCCATGGCCGCGTGCGCCTTGAGTACCGCATCCCTGCGCGTGGCTTGATCGGTTTCTCGAACGAGTTCATGAACTTGACCCGTGGCTCAGGCCTGATCTCGTCGATCTTTGACGGCTACGAAGGCCACAAAGGTGAGATCGGCGGTCGCAAGAACGGCGTGTTGATCTCCATGGACGACGGTGAAATCTTCACCTACGCCTTGGGCAAGCTCGACGACCGTGGCCGCATGTTCGTCAAGCCGAACGATCCCGTCTATGAAGGCATGATCGTCGGTATCCACAGCCGCGATAACGATCTGGTGGTCAACGCTACCCGCACCAAGCAGCTGACCAACTTCCGCGTGAGCGGCAAGGAAGACGCGATCAAGATCACGCCGCCGATTGAGTTGACCCTGGAATACGGCGTTGACTTCATCGACGACGACGAACTGGTTGAAATCACGCCCAAGTCGATCCGTGTGCGCAAGCGCCACCTCAAGGAACACGACCGCAAGCGCGCTTCACGCGAAAACAGCTGAAGTGTGATGCCGGCGCAGCACCTTCGCTGCGCTGGTCTTGGGCCTTGGCCTGCCGCTGCTGCGCGGTGGTGGGTTCAAAGCTTTGGCCCGTTCTCTCTTTGCGATGGGGGCCGTCTCCCGGCTCCGCCAAGACGTCCTCCCGCTCCGCAGGGCAAGACGCGGCATCTTGCCCCCGTGCACGCCTTGTGCAAGGGCCGCACACCGCTACTCACCCCTGCAACGCCAGCATGTTGCCCCCGCGCAGCCGCATTGCGCCCCTGCAATCTGACGTCCATCCCCCACAACACCGCCTCCGCGACCTGCGCCGCCGCATCTTCAAGCCCGGAGACAGCCGTGTTGGGTTGCTATGCGGTGTTGTAGGGGGGCGGACGTCGCGTTGTATGGGCTGGAATTGTGTGATTGATGAGCCAGTGTTGAGAATTAACTGCAATATTGCTTTTTATCTGCAAAAATTGTCCATTCATTTGATTGGAGACGAACCATGCTGCTCGAATTCCGGGTTAAAAACTACCGGTCGATTCGTGACGAGCAAGCGCTCAACTTGGTTGCTTCGAGTGATAAGGAACTTGCAGCAACACATCTGGCGCCAACAGGGCTGAAATCTCTACCCAGTGCTGTGCGCAGTGCGGTGGTGTACGGGCCGAACGCGAGTGGCAAGTCCACGCTGTTGCAAGGTTTGGACTACTTGCGTGCCGTGGTGGCTGAGTCCGCCACCGTGATCCAACCTGGGCAGACCTATAACGTACAGCCTTTCCGGCTTGATGCGGCTTTTGCCCTGCAACCGAGCGAGTTCGAGATCACGTTCTTGCTGGGTGGGGTGCGGCACCAGTACGCTTTTTCGATGACAGCACAGCGTATCGTCAGCGAGTCTCTGCTGGTCTATCGCAGTAGCAAGCCGACCCAGCTCTTCAGTCGTCGTGTTGATGGCGATACCTATGCATACGAATTCAGCGCGTACTTGAGCGGACCACGCAAGCTTTGGCAAGAAAGTACCCGTCCCAATGCCCTGTTTCTTTCGACGGCGGCCCAGCTCAACAGCGAACAACTTGGCCCGGTGTTTCACTGGATCGTGCGCAACATCGTGTTCTTACCGGCAGGGGTCAGGGTGTCTCCGGACATCACAACAGCGATGCTGGCAACCGAAGAGGGGCGCACCACGATTCGCGAATTTCTCTCAGGGGCTGACATCTCGATTGCCGACGTGCAAGCTATCCCGCGCAAGGGTGTTCGGGCGCAGTGGGTGATGAGTGCCACCGGGTTGCAGGCTACCCAAGAAGAACACGAGATTCTTTTCCCGGTTTTCGAACACACCACGTTGCATGGTTCGGCCAAGTTTGAACTGCACGAAGAGTCTGAAGGCACTCAGCGGCTCTATGGCTTGATCGCTCCAGTGCTGGATTGCCTGCGCGATGGCCGGGTTCTGGTGGTTGATGAACTTGAAAGCAGTTTACACACCCTGCTGGTTCGCCGCCTGATGGAGATGTTCCATTCGCCAGAGCTCAACCCGAAGGGCGCACAGCTCATTTTCACCACGCACGACACGTCGCTGCTCGACCATCATCTACTCCGACGTGACCAGATCTGGTTCACTGAAAAGGACACTGCTCAAGCCACCCAGCTGTACCCCTTGTCCGATTTCAGCCCGCGCAAACTTGAAGCCTTAGAGCGTGGGTACTTGGCTGGGCGTTATGGCGCAGTGCCGTTTTTGGGTGTGTTGTCCGTGGGTCTATGAACGAAAGCTCTGCCAGATCTATGGGAAAAGACCATCAGCCCAAGCACCGCCAAGTGGCGCGTGTCTTAACCCGACGTGCAGCGGTGCGTCAACCTTACGACCGATTGCTGATCGTTTGCGAAGGGGAGAAGACCGAGCCGAGGTACCTGCAGGCGATCCAACGTGAATACAGATTGTCAACCGCCCATGTGCAAGTGTTGGCCAGTCACTATGGAACGGCACCGATGCAAGTGGTGGAATATGCCGAGCGGATTTTTCGGCAGGGTGATCGCGACATGGGTATTCAAGCAGGTGCGTTTGACCGAATCATGGCGGTATTTGATCGTGATGATCACCCCACTTATCACGCAGCACTTGCCAAAGCGGATGCGCTGAATGGCAAACTGAGCAACGACGATGGCATGCGAATTCCTTTCGAGGTTATCGCTTCTGTGCCGTGCTTCGAACTCTGGTTGCTGCTGCATTATGAAGATGTGCAGGCATCGCTGAGCCCGCGTGAGGCAGTTGACCGCTTGTGGGGACATCTGCCTAGCTACCAGAAGGGGCAGGGCGATCACTGGGCAGTGACCAAAAACAGGCTCGAAGCAGCCATCGTGCGTGCCATCCGTCTAGCCGCATCCACCACAGCCTACGATGGCACCGAACCTTACACCGCCATGCATGAACTGGTTTTGCGCTTGGTGCATCTGAAAGACTGCCACCCCTTAAGAGGGAAAGCCAACGGGTAGCGTGCTGCTGAGAATGCGGTCTCGTTCATCTCTTGTGAGCCGGCCAGCATGGTGGTGCTGTATAGGGTGGTGTGCTGGTTGAACGGGGGCGGATGCGACAATCTGCCCCCTCATGAATCAGCAGCCGAATCCCTCTGAACCCGACATCCTCAGCCCTTGGCGCCTTTCGGTGGCGCCGATGCTCGACTGGACCGATCGGCATTGCCGCTATTTCCATCGCTTGCTGACCCGCAAGACCCGGCTCTATACCGAGATGGTGACGACCGGGGCTTTGCTGCACGGCGATCAACCTCGGCACCTTGACTTCAACACGCAAGAGCACCCCGTGGCGTTGCAGCTTGGGGGCAGTGAGCCGGCCGATCTGGCCGCCTGCGCCAAACTGGCCCAAGCTTGGGGTTACGACGAAGTCAATTTGAACTGCGGCTGCCCCAGTGAGCGGGTGCAGCGCGGGGCTTTTGGCGCTTGCCTGATGGCTGAGCCTCGGCTGGTGGCCGATGGCGTCAAGGCCATGCTCGACGCCACGGGTGGGCACAGCGTCTTGCCGATCACGGTCAAGCACCGCATCGGCATCGACCGGATCGAGAACTACGCTTTTGTGCGCGACTTTGTCGGCACGGTGGCCGATGCTGGCTGCCAAGTGTTCATCGTCCATGCGCGTAACGCTTGGCTTCAAGGCTTGAGCCCGAAGGACAACCGCGAGATTCCGCCCCTGCGCTATGAACTGGTCCACCAGCTCAAACGCGAGTTGCCGCACCTCACCATCGTCATCAACGGCGGCATCAAAACTGACGAAGAAATCGCCGAGCAGCTCCAGCATGTGGACGGCGTGATGGTTGGGCGTCAGGCATACCACGCGCCGTGGCAGATGGCGGCTTGGGACGAGCGCTTTTACGGCGTGCCCGGCCCAGCCACAGCGGCAGATCGCCCGGCCGTTGAAGCCGCTTGGATGCTGTACCTAGAGCGGCTCCACCAAGCGGGCATCCCGTGGACCAGCGCCATGCGCCACGCCTTGGGCTTGTGGCACGGCCAGCACGGGGCGCGGGCGTGGCGGCAGTTCTGGTCAGACCACCGCCACCGCGAGAGCTCGCCCTTGGCCTTGGCGGCGCAGTTTTGGTCGCGCGTGGACAACCTCTAAAGCGCGTTAAAGCACGTCGGAGGCGAAATCTGCCAAGCGTGAACGCTCGCCGCGTGCCAGCATGATGTGGCCCGCATGCGACCAGCCCTTGAAGCGATCGACCGCAAAGGTCAGCCCGGAAGAACCCTCGGTGAGGTAGGGCGTGTCGATCTGCGCCAAGTTGCCAAGGCACACGATCTTGGTGCCCGGGCCCGCCCGCGTCACCAGCGTCTTCATCTGCTTGGGCGTGAGGTTTTGGGCCTCGTCGATGATGACGAACTTGTTCAAGAAGGTTCGCCCGCGCATGAAGTTCAAGCTCTTGATCTTGATCTTGCTGCGCACCAGTTCTTGGGTGGCAGCTCGGCCCCATTCGCCCGCAGCGGAGTCGGACCTCGCCAAGACTTCAAGGTTGTCGTCCAGCGCGCCCATCCACGGGCCCATCTTTTCTTCTTCGGTGCCCGGCAAAAAGCCGATGTCTTCGCCCACCGGCACGGTCACGCGGGTGACGATGATTTCTGAGTAGCGTCGTTCATCCATCACCTGCGCCAAACCCGCAGCCAAGGTGATCAACGTTTTGCCGGTCCCGGCGGTGCCGGTCAGGGTGATGAAGTCGCACTCCGGGTCCATGAGCAGATTGAGGGCGAAGTTTTGCTCACGGTTGCGCGCGCTGATGCCCCAAACCATGTTTTTGGCGTGGGTGTAGTCCTTGAGCGTGCGTAGCACGGCGTTCTTGCCAGTGATCTCGGTGACTTTGGCGTAGAGCGGTGGGTTGCCAGGGGCTTCGAGGTAGACGAACTGATTCACCGCCATGCTCGGCACCACCGGGCCGCTGATGCGGTAGAAGGTGAAGCCACCTTGGGTCCAGCTTTCCATCGACTTGCCGTGGCGCTCCCAGAAGTCCGGGGGCAGGGCCATGGCACCGGTGTAGAGCAAGTCACCGTCTTCAAGGGTCTTGTCGTTGAAGTAATCCTCAGCCGCCAAACCCAGAGCCCGGGCCTTGATGCGCATGTTGATGTCTTTGGACACCAGCACCACTTCGCGGTCTGGGTGGCTTTCTCGCAGGGACTGCACCACGCCCAGAATTTGGTTGTCGGCCTTGCCTTGGGGCAAGCCAGCGGGCAGCTTCACGTCCAAAAACGTGGTTTGAAAGTAGAGCTTGCCGCCCGCTTCGCGGTGGCCGGTCTTGGCCAAGGCAATGCCAGCGTTGACGTCAAAAGCGGCGTTGCTGTCGCCAGCACTGGCGGCCAAGGCGTCGAGTTCGCGGCTGACTTGGCGCACGTTGCGTGAGACTTCGCTCATGCCCTTTTTGTGGCCGTCGAGCTCTTCGAGCGTGATCATGGGCAGATAGACATCGTGTTCCTCAAAGCGGAACAGCGACATCGGGTCATGCATGAGTACATTGGTGTCGAGCACAAAGATCTTGGGTGGGCCGGTGCGGACCTTGGGGGCTGCGGCCGCTGCGGGCGTGGCGACAACAACCGCGTCTGGAGCGCTGGCGACGACCGGCATCGGGAGCTTTTTCGACGGGCTCTCGTTGACGTTGCTGACGTTGGCGGTACGGCTTGGTTTCGCGGCCGTTTTCTTGGTCGCGGCTCGCTGTTTGGGTCGGGCGGTGGCCTTGAGATCGAAGGCGGCCGGATCGACGACATCGGCACGTTTGGCAGGCGGTTTGGGCAGCGGCATGTGGATGGCAGTCGAAAAAGAAGGGTTAAGGGCATGAAAAAAGCCGCACGGAAACCGTGCGGCTTTTGGGGAGGGGGTCATGCAAGAGGATCGTCACACGCATGGTGCTGACGATTATGCCTCCTCAAACACGGTCAAACGACGGCTTGCTGCAAACCTTTGACAGCGTCCAAGACCTCATCGACATGGCCTGCGACCTTGATGCCACGCCATTCGGCACGCAAGATGCCGTCGGTGTCGATCAAAAAGGTGCTGCGTTCGATGCCTTTGACCTTCTTGCCGTACATGATCTTGTTCTTGACCACGCCGAACATGTGGCAGAGCTTTTCTTCGGTATCGGCGATGAGCTCAAAGGGCAAGGCCAAGGTTTCCTTGAACTTGTCGTGTGAGGCCATGTTGTCGCGCGAGACGCCGAAAACGATGGCACCGGCGTCGACAAACTCCTGATGCCGTTCACGGAACTGCATCGCCTCGGTCGTGCAACCGGGTGTGTTGTCCTTGGGATAGAAGTAAAGAACGACGGTTTTCCCTGCGAACGCCTGCGGTGTGAATTTCACACCACCGGTTGCATTCGCTTCAATTTCCGGGAGTGGTTTGTGGAGAGCTGGCGTCATGCAATGGCTTGATGTGTACGCCCTCGTGAGGGTGGGGCGCTAAACCGTTAATTATAAGTCCCCCGGACTTCGGGTTGGCGGTGGCTCAGTGTGAACATCTGTAGAACACCTGTACAACACCCGGAGAACACCTGCGTTAAGCATCGAGCAATGCCGCCAAAACCACGCGACGGTTTTCACTGACAAGCACGTTGTACGTGCGGCAGGCCGCGATCGTGGTCATGGTTTCAACGCCAATGCGCCGGGCAAAAAGCGCCGCCATCAGCGCAGGTGAGACAAAGCGCATGCGCTGGCCCGAACCAAAAATCACCAACTCAGGCTCAAGCGCCAGCAGTCGATCGAAATGCTCGGCCCGCAGGTCGTCAAAACGGTTGACACCCCAAGCCGACACCTCGCCTTGAGAGGGAATCACCAAGCTTTGGGTCCATGTTTCGGTGTTGATGGTGATGCTGTGGGCATCACAGGCCTTCACCGCATTCAGGCCGTCGATTCGTTCAGGTTGAAGCTTCACGGGTGGGGTGCAGTGGTCTGCGAGAGTCTTGCTATGGTTAAATTCTACTTTTGCACCCAGGAGGCCTTGTGCTCAAGAAAATCGTCAAGTCCAGCAAGCTCGCCAATGTCTGCTACGACGTCCGTGGACCGGTGGTCGAGAAGGCGAGCCAGATGGAGGAGGACGGACACAAGATCATCAAGCTCAACATTGGCAATCTGGCCGTGTTTGGGCTGGAGCCGCCGGAAGAGATTGTGCAGGACATGATCCGCAATCTTTCCCGCGCTGCTGGCTATACCGACAGCAAGGGCTTGTTTGCCCCCCGCAAGTCGGTGGTGCACTACACCCAAGAGAAGAACATCGCCGGTGTGACGGTCGATGACGTCTACTTGGGCAACGGCGCTTCTGAATTGATCGCCATGAGCATGAATGCCTTGCTCGACGATGGCGACGAAGTCCTGATCCCTTCGCCCGATTACCCGCTCTATACCGCTGTGGTGTCCCTGTCGGGCGGCACGCCGGTGCACTACATCTGTGATGAGCAGAGCGAGTGGATGCCCGATATCGCCGATATCCGCGCCAAGATCACGCCGCGTACCAAAGCGATTGTGGTGATCAACCCGAACAATCCGACCGGCGCGCTCTATCCGGAAAGCTTGTTGCAAGAGATCGTTGACGTGGCGCGTCAGCATCAGCTGATCGTCTTTGCCGACGAAATCTACGACAAGACGCTCTACGACGGCAACACCCACACCAGCATCGCTTCCCTGGCCGATGACGTGCTGTTTGTGACCTTCAACGGCCTGTCGAAGAATTACCGTTCCTGTGGCTACCGTGCCGGCTGGATGGTGGTCTCGGGCGAAAAGCGCCATGCACGCGACTACATCGAAGGCCTGAACATGCTGGCCACGATGCGTCTGTGCGCCAACACACCGGGGCAGTTGGCCATCCAGACCGCTTTGGGCGGCTACCAAAGCATCAAGGATTTGGTGGCGCCGACGGGGCGGCTGTGCCGCCAGCGCGATCTGGCCCACAAGTTGTTGACCGAGATCCCGGGCGTGAGTTGCGTCAAGCCCAAGGCGGCGCTCTACATGTTCCCGCGCCTCGACCCCAAGATGTACCCCTTCGAGGACGATCAAAACTTTGCCTACGAGCTCTTGGCCGAGGAAAAGGTCTTGATCGTGCAGGGCACCGGCTTCAACTGGGCCAACCCGGATCATTTCCGCTTGGTCTTCTTGCCCAATTCAGACGACCTTGCCGAAGCGATCGGACGCATTGCGCGCTTCCTTGATGGGTATCGCCGTCGGCACGGCACCTGATTTTTTCTTCTTTTTGATTGATCTGCGTATCCATGAAACCCATTCAAGTTGGCCTTCTCGGCATTGGTACCGTTGGTTCGGGCACGTTCAATGTGCTGACTCGCAACCAGGAAGAAATTCGTCGCCGTGCGGGCCGGGGCATCGAGATCACCATGGTGGCCGACCTCAACGTCGAGCGCGCCCGTGAGATCGTTGGCTCCAGCGCCCGCGTGGTGGCGGATGCCCGTGAAGTCATCGCCAATCCCGAGATCGACATCGTCATCGAGCTGATCGGTGGCTACGGCATCGCCAAGGCGCTGGTGCTCGAAGCCATTGCCGCTGGCAAGCACGTTGTCACCGCCAACAAGGCTTTGCTGGCCGTGCATGGCACGGAGATTTTTGCCGCCGCCCGCGCCAAGGGCGTGGTGGTGGCGTTTGAAGCGGCTGTGGCCGGGGGCATCCCGATCATCAAGGCGCTGCGTGAAGGCTTGAGCGCCAACCGCATCGAGTGGGTGGCCGGCATCATCAATGGCACCACCAATTTCATCCTGAGTGAGATGCGCGACAAGGGCTTGGACTTCGACGTCGTGCTCAAAGAAGCACAACGCTTGGGTTACGCCGAAGCCGACCCGACCTTCGACATCGAAGGCGTGGACGCCGCGCACAAGGCCACCTTGATGAGCGCGCTGGCCTTCGGTATTCCGGTGCAGTTTGACAAGGCTCATATTGAGGGCATCACCAAGCTGGGCGCGGCGGACATTCGCTATGCCGAACAGCTCGGCTATCGCATCAAGTTGCTCGGCATTGCCAAGCGTCGTGACGATCTGAAGGACGACGGTGCCAGCGGCATTGAGTTGCGCGTGCACCCGACGCTGGTCCCGGCCAAGCGCCTGATCGCCAACGTCGAAGGCGCCATGAACGCCGTGATGGTCCATGGCGACGCTGTGGGCACGACGCTTTACTACGGCAAGGGTGCCGGCTCCGAGCCGACCGCTTCAGCCGTGATCGCTGATTTGGTGGACATCACCCGCTTGCACACCGCTGATCCGGATCACCGGGTGCCGTATCTGGCCTTCCAGCCCGATGCGCTGCACGCCACGCCGATCCTGCCGATTGAGCAGGTCCAGACCGCCTTCTACCTGCGCTTGCGCATTGCTGACCAAAAGGGTGTGCTGGCGGCCATCACAGCGATCTTGGCCGAAGGCGATATCTCCATCGACGCCGTGCTGCAACGCGAGCCCAGCGAAGGCGAGGATCAGACCGATCTGATCATCCTGACGCACCAGACCGTGGAAGGGCGCATGCGCGCGGCCATCGCCAAGATGCAAGCCCTGCCGACCGTGCTGGCACCCATCGTCAGCCTGCGCAAGGAAGAGTTGGCATGAGTAAGCACATCCTGTCGTTCCAAGGCGGCAACGCCTTGTCGAGCTTCAAGGCGCAAGCTCTGCTGAGCGCCTTGCAAGCTGTGAGCCCGCGCATCACAGCGGTGGCGGCGCGTCATGTGCATTGGGCTTGGACCGATGCCGCTTTGGCGCCGACCGAGACCCAGCGCTTGGCGGCTTTGCTGGATTACGGCGATCCGTATCAAGGTGGCGTGGGTGACGCAGGCGGTGATGACGGTGTGCTGATCGTGGTGATGCCGCGTCTGGGCACGGTCTCGCCGTGGGCCTCGAAGGCGACCGACATCGCGCACAACTGCGGCCTGTCGATCCACCGTGTCGAGCGCGTGACCGAGTTCCGTCTCAGCTTGAAAAGCGGCTTGCTGGACAGTCTGTTGGACAGCTTCACGGGCGGGGCCAAGGCGCTCAGCCGTGAAGAGCTGCAAGCGTGCGCACTTCTGCTGCACGACCGCATGACCGAATCGGTGGCTTTTGAGCACGAGGCGGCGCACCACCTCTTTGACGAACAGCCGGCCCAAGCGCTGGAGCATGTGGACGTGTTGGGCCACGGCCGGGGTGCCTTGGAAAAAGCCAACAAGGACTTCGGCCTGGCGCTTTCGGGTGACGAGATCGACTACCTTGTCAACGCCTTCACCGGCTTGGGGCGCAACCCCAGCGACGTCGAGTTGATGATGTTTGCGCAGGCCAATTCGGAGCACTGCCGCCACAAGATCTTCAACGCCGAGTTCAGCATCGACGGTGAGCGTCAGCCGCTCAGCATGTTCGGCATGATCCGCAACACCGAAAAGCTCAGCCCCCAGCACACGGTGGTGGCCTACAGCGACAACGCTTCGGTGATGGAAGGCGGCAGGACACAGCGCTGGTTGCCGCAGGGTTACACCGCTGCACCGCAGTACGGTCAACGCGATGAGATCGTGCACGTGCTGATGAAGGTTGAAACGCACAACCACCCAACGGCGATTTCGCCCTTCCCGGGGGCTGCAACCGGCGCCGGTGGTGAGATCCGCGACGAAGGCGCCACTGGCCGGGGTTCTCGGCCCAAGGCGGGCTTGACGGGTTTCAGCGTCTCGAACCTGAATCTGCCCGGCACGTCCGAGCCTTGGGAACAACGGGTGCTGGGCAAGCCCGAGCACATCGCCAGCCCCTTGCAAATCATGATCGACGGTCCGCTGGGCGGGGCCGCGTTCAACAACGAATTTGGCCGACCCAACTTGGCCGGTTACTTCCGCGTCTATGAACAAGACGTGGCGGGTGTGACGCGCGGCTATCACAAGCCGATCATGATCGCTGGCGGTCTGGGCACCATCAGCGCTGATCAAACCCACAAGTTGCCGTTTGCCGCTGGCACCTTGCTGATCCAGCTCGGCGGCCCGGGCATGCGTATCGGCATGGGTGGTGGTGCGGCCAGCTCGATGGCAGCGGGCACCAACGCCGCATCGCTCGACTTTGATTCGGTGCAGCGGGGCAACCCCGAAATCCAGCGCCGGGCGCAGGAAGTCATCAACCATTGCTGGAGCTTGGGTGCGGCCAATCCGATCGTGGCGATCCACGACGTTGGCGCGGGCGGTATCTCCAACGCTTTCCCGGAACTGGTCGATGGTGCCGAAAAGGGCGCGACCTTCGATATCCGCAAGGTGCCGCTGGAAGAAACTGGCTTGGCCCCCAAGGAAATCTGGTGCAACGAGAGCCAAGAACGCTATGTCTTGGCGATCTCGCCGGAGAGCTTGGGCGTGTTCACCGCCATGGCCGAGCGTGAGCGCTGCCCGTTTGCGGTGATCGGTGTTGCCACCGACGACCGTGAGCTGATCTTGCAAGACGGTCCAGGCGCAGATGGGGCCATGACGCGACCCATCGACATGCCGATGAACGTGCTGCTCGGCAAACCGCCCAAGATGCACCGTGACGTCAAGCGCGTGGTCCGCAGCGAACAAGCCCTTGATCTGACCGGCGTGAAGCTCGATGAGGTGGCTTTGAGCGTGTTGCGGCATCCGACCGTGGCCTCGAAGCGCTTTTTGATCACCATCGGGGATCGCAGCGTGGGTGGCTTGAGCCACCGCGACCAGATGGTGGGGCCGTGGCAAGTGCCGGTGGCCGATTGCGCCGTGACGCTGGCCGATTACGTCGGCTTCCGTGGCGAAGCGATGAGCATGGGCGAGCGCACCCCGCTGGCGGCCCTCGATGCACCGGCTTCCGGGCGCATGGCGGTGGCGGAAAGCATCACCAACTTGCTGGCCGCGCCGATTGATCTCAGCCGCATCAAGCTTTCCGCCAACTGGATGGCCGCTTGCGGTGAAGCGGGCGAAGACGCCGCGCTCTATGAAACCGTCAAGGCGGTGGGCATGGAGCTGTGCCCGCAACTGGGCATCGGCATCCCCGTCGGCAAGGACAGCTTGTCGATGCGCACCAAGTGGAGCGATGGCGGCCCGAATGGTCCGGTTCACAAGCAAGTGGTGGCACCGGTCTCGTTGATCGTCACCGCTTTTGCCACGCTCGACGACGTGCGTGGCACGCTGACGCCCCAGCTCAAGACCGATTCGGCGGACGGCTTGGACACCAGCTTGATCCTGATCGATCTGGGCAACGGCAAGAACCGCATGGGCGGTTCGATGCTCGCGCAGGTGCTGAATCAGTTTGGCCATGAAGTACCGGACGTGGACCGCCCTGAGCAGCTCAAGAGCTTGGTGGCGGCCATCAATCAGCTGCGCGCTGAGGGCAAGTTGCTGGCTTATCACGACCGCAGCGACGGTGGCCTGTGGGCCTCAGTCTGCGAAATGGCCTTTGCGGGTCATGTGGGTGTGAGCCTGAATGTGGACATGCTGGTCACCGAAGGTGACGGCATCACGGACAGCCGCGCCGACACCGGTGACACCAAGAACTGGGCCACTCAAGTGGCTGAGCGCCGCAATGAGTTGACGCTCAAAGCGTTATTCAACGAAGAGCTGGGTGCGGTGATCCAGGTGCCGACCGCCGTGCGCGATACGGTGCTGCAAACGTTGCGCTCGCATGGCCTATCGAAGCACAGCCACGTCGTCGGCAAGACCAACGACCGCGCTGCGGTCGAAGTCTGGCGCGACGCGAAGTCGGTGTTTGCCGCGCCGCTGCAACAGCTCCACCAAGCTTGGGACGATGTCAGCGCACGCATCACCGCCTTGCGTGACAACCCGAGCTGCACGGCCAGCGAACACGCCGCTGCCGGTGCGCCGGACAACACCGGCTTGCATGTGCACCTGAGCTTCGATCCGGCCGAGGATGTGGCCGCGCCGTTCCTCAATCTCACTCGTCCCAAGGTGGCGATTCTGCGTGAGCAGGGCGTCAACTCGCACGTTGAGATGAGCTACGCCATGGCCCAAGCGGGCTTTGATACCTTCGACGTCCACATGAGCGATCTGCAAGCCGGTCGGGCTCGCTTGGATCAGTTCCAAGGCTTTGTGGCTGCGGGGGGCTTTTCTTATGGCGACACCCTGGGTGCCGGTGAAGGCTGGGCGCGCTCGATCATGTTCAACGCGGTCTTGGCCGAGCAGTTCAAGGCCTTCTTCGGTCGCAGCGACACCTTTGCCTTGGGCGTGTGCAACGGCTGCCAGATGATGGCGGCGCTGTCACCGATCATCCCCGGTGCGCAAGACTGGCCGAAGTTCACGCGCAATCAAAGCGTGCAGTTCGAAGCGCGCCTCTCCCAAGTTGAGATCTTGGCCAGCCCCTCGATCTTCTTCCAGGGCATGGAAGGCAGCCGCCTGCCGATCGCGGTGGCCCACGGCGAAGGCTTTGCCGACTTCTCGCAGCGTGGGGATGCGCTGAAGGTGCAGCGCGCCATGCGCTTTGTGGATCACACCGGCGCGCCGACCGAGGTTTATCCGTTCAACCCGAACGGCAGCCCCGAAGGTCTGACCTCGGTGACCACGGCGGATGGCCGTTTCACGGTCTTGATGCCGCACCCGGAGCGGGTTTTCCGCAACGTGCAGATGAGCTGGACCTCCGGCGATGTCAGCGCCTCCAGCCCGTGGCAACGCATGTTCGGCAACGCACGTCGTTGGGTCGGATAAGTCAGCAAGCTGTGGACGCATACAGCGCACACAGCTTGTTTCCGACGTAAATCACGCGATTCGCGCGAATTAGAAACCCCTTGCAAAGGCACCACAGGGCCATCGAAGCCCTGTGCTAACTTGTCTCGCAGGCAAGGGATGTCAGCACTTTTGGGAGCGCATTTTGGACGTTTTGATGTTAGGCAAAGCTGCGGTGATGGGCTTGGTCGAAGGCATGACCGAGTTTTTGCCCATCTCCAGCACGGGGCATTTGATCTTGACCGGGGCTCTACTCGGGTTCAACGATGAAAAGAGCAAGGTCTTCGATATCGCCATCCAAACGGGAGCGATCTTTGCGGTGATTCTGGTCTATTGGCATCGATTGCGCGAAACCATGGCGGGCCTGGGTTCCGATTCCCGCTCGCAGCGCTTCGCCATCAATGTGGGTATTGGTTTTCTGCCCGCTGCTTTCTTTGGCTTGCTCTTGGGCAAGATGATCAAAGAACACCTCTTCACGCCGTGGGTGGTGGCTGCGACCTTCATCTTGGGCGGTTTCATCATCCTCTGGGCCGAGAAACGCACCGCAGCCACGGTGCGTATCGCTGAAGTGGATGACATGGAACCGATGGATGCCTTGAAAGTCGGCTTGGTGCAGTGCTTGGCGATGGTGCCGGGCACGAGTCGCTCCGGGGCCACCATCATCGGCGGCATGCTGCTCGGGCTTTCACGCCAAGCAGCGACTGACTTCAGCTTCTTCCTTGCCATCCCGACCCTGATCGGTGCCGGGGGCTACACCCTCTGGAAAGAACGGGCGCTGCTGTCGATGGCGGATGCGCCGATCTTTATCGTCGGCTTGGTCATGTCCTTTGCGGCCGCTTGGCTGTGCGTGCGCTGGTTGCTGGACTATGTCGCTACGCACAACTTTGTGCCCTTTGCTTGGTACCGCATCGCCTTCGGTGTGGTGGTGTTGGTGACAGCCTCAACCGGCGTGATCAACTGGCACGATTGAAGACCAGATCCCAGACTCCGTGGCCCAGGCGCAAGCCTCGGGCCTCGAATTTGGTCAAGGGGCGGTAGTCTGGGCGCGGCGCGTAGCCACCATCGGCCACACTGTTGACCAAACCGGGCTCGGCGCTCAACACCGCCAGCATCTGCTCGGCGTAATCTTGCCAATCGGTGGCGCAGTGCAAGTAGCCACCGGGTGCCAACCGGGACACCAACTTGGCGACAAATTCGGGCTGGATCAGGCGGCGCTTGTTGTGTTTCTTCTTATGCCAAGGGTCCGGGAAGAACACATGCACCCCGGCAAGCGATGCTGGGGCAATCATCTGGTCCAAGACTTGAACGGCGTCGTGATTGAGGATGCGCAAGTTGCTCAACTGGCGCTCTTCAATGAGCTTGAGTAGCGCACCCACGCCCGGAACATGCACTTCTACGCCGACAAAGTTGGTGTCGGGTCGAGCTTGGGCAATCTCTGCCGTGGCTTGGCCCATGCCAAAGCCGATCTCCAGCACCCGAGGGGCTGTGCGCCCGAAGATGGTGTCCCAGTTCGCGGGGGTGGCTTCAAAGGGCACCACAAAACGCGGCCCCAACTCTTCAAGTGCCCGTTGCTGACCGCTGCCCATGCGGCCGGCGCGCAAAACATAACTGCGGATCTGGCGCATCGGGTGCGAGGTGGGCTGGACGGGATCGGTCATGGTGCCAAGGATGGAATGCGAAGGGCCGCCATTTTGCCGGAGGCCTGATTGAGCGTTGCCCATGCTGTGATTTTTTTGCGCCATCCGCACCCAAGCAGCGCTTATCGACGGATCGCCATGGCTATAATCTGCGGCTCTAAAGCGGGCGTCGTTCAATGGTAGGACCTGAGCTTCCCAAGCTCAAGACGTGGGTTCGATCCCCATCGCCCGCTCCAAATTCAGTCGGTCATGTGCCCCACATCCACGGCGTCACGCAGATCGGATGGAATCGGAAACGGGGCTCCGGTGACCCAAGCCGCGAGCACCTGACCTGCCAGCGCCGCGCTGGTCAATCCCCTTGAGCCCAAGCCTGTCAGCACATAAAGCCCTTGGTGCGCGTTGTGGCAGCGTGGTCGCATGCGCGGGCTGTCGAGCCGGGCATGACGCGCTTGAGCTTGTGCCAAGGCGATGGTGTCCAGCGGTGGGCCGATCAGTGGCAGGCGTTGGGTGCTCATGGCGCGCCAACCGACCCGGCCGCTCAAATTCAGCGCTGGATGGGTGAGGGCGGTGTGAGCATCGTCGATGACCCCCAAACCCATGGCGCGCTCCAAGTTGAGTTGATGGTCCAGCAAGCGCAGCTTGGGGTCGAGATCGTTCTCCTGACTCGTGGCGCCCGCCAAGACACGGCCATCGGGCAGGTGCAAGGCGTAGCCCTGTCCCGAAAGCGGCACTTTGGGCGGATGTAGCCCCGGCGTTGCCCCTCCAAGCACGCTGGTCTGACCACGTACGCGCATCAAACGCGGGATTCGTGCGTGACTGGGCAGCAGTCGGTGAACATCCCAAGCATTGGCTACCACCACCACCGGGGCTTCAGCCAGCAAGCGGTCCTCGGCGTCAAAAGCTTGCCAAGGCGCGTTGGGACTCAGGTCAGCGCGTTCAAGACGCGCAACGTGGGTTTGGCCGATGAACTGCGCTTGGCTGCGACGTTTGGCTTGAGCCAGCAGCCAGCGTGCCCAGCTTTGCGGCGCCAGCCAACCGGCTTGGGTGTACCACCAGCCGCCGCTGGCGAGATTCAACCCTGTGCGCGTGCAAGCTTGGTCGCGATCCAGCCAGCGGATGTAGTCCGTCGGCAGCCCCACGTGATCAAGCTGAGCTTGGGCTTGGGCCGCGTTGAGCCTCGGTTCAAGCCGCAACAGACCGTCCAGTTGGCCTTGGATGTCCCCAGCGGCCAAGGCGGGGGCGGCCAAGCGATGGGTGAGGATAGCAGCGGCCCGAAACCAGCGGGCATGCAAACTGTCCGGGGCGTTGAAGGTGCCGTGCATCAAGCCGCCCAGATTGCCGGAGGTGGCTTGGGCCGGCTCGGCCTCCCTGTCGAGCACGGTGCTCGTCCAACCTTGCTCACTCAAGGCCCAAGCCGCAGCACAGCCCGCCAAACCGGCACCGATGATCAGCGCATGTCGATGACCTCGATGGGACGGGCGAAATGCCGCAGGGGAAGGGGGCAAGAAGCGTTGTGTCAGCTGCCTCGTTGGGTGCTCATGGTGGTTGGGGGTCAGCAACAAAGCGTTGGGCACCGCCAGCTTGGCGATCGATTTGAAAAGATCCCGATGTTCGGGATGGGTCTGCGTCATCTCTGGGCTGAGGTAGAAAGCGTCCACCTTGGCATGCAACTGCCGCAGAGCTTGGCGTAGATCTTGGCCCCAGAGCAGCAGCAGGACGTGGACGTGACCCTCGTCGAGGGACACCCGATGGCTATCAGGGGTGGTGGGAGGCCATGGCCCCAGGGGGTGCTCTTTGAAAGATTGGGCGAAGGTGGCGGGATCTTGCGGTCGGGTGATGAAGATGAGCTGCTCGCAGCGGTGTGGATCGGCTCGCCAAGCTGCCCACGTGCTGAAAAAGTTTTGGGTGTGATCGCTGCTTGCAAGATCAAGGATCACAAAGCATGCGGCCTTGGCCCATGCTTGTTGGAGGGCAGTCAGCTCAGGAGTCAGCGTGGTCATGGCACATCAATCGCTTGAGGGTTTCGGGGATATTGGGCACGCAGAGCCTTGATCACGCTGCGATTGTGTCTTTGTGGATACGTTCCCCGCAGAAGGCTGCGTTACTCTGGGGACCTAAGTTTGGAGGGGTCACGGTCAGATCAAACAATCTGAGAGTGATCGGTGGTGTTTGATTCAGAACAGATTGATGCATGAACAGTTCAACATCTGAAGAGATTGCGGCTATTGACGTTTTTTTAGGCCCAATGCCTGCGTTAGCCGAGCTAGAAGCAGAGTGGCAAGCGTTGGAGGTCTTCGCTGAGCCAAGTTTTTTTACCTCGTGGTCGTGGATCGGCTGCTGGCTTGCCTTGTTACCCGCGAACGTGAAGCCTCAATGGCTTCGCGCCCGCCAATCGGGGCGTACGGTCGGGTTGGCGCTGTTGGTTCGTCGGACTCGGCAGCGTTTTGGCCTGCCTTTTTGTGACAGTTGGCATCTGCACGAAACGGGTGATCCGGACTACGACATCTTGACCATTGAGCACAACGGCTTCTTGCTCGATACCGTGCTGGCGGACGTCGTGCGCGAAGCCATGCTGGTGCATTGGGTGAAGCACACCTCTGGGGCCAGTGAACTGCTGCTTCCTGGGCAAGCGGGATCGGGTTTGTCTGAGCAGACTTTGCCGGCCTTGTATCGTGGCAATCGCACCCGCACCTCGTATGGCGTCAATCTCGAAGCGGTGCGCGAGCGGCAAGGTGATTATTTAGCGTTGCTCAGCAGTAACACACGCTCCCAAATTCGACGCAGTATCAAGGAATACCAAACCATCGGTCCGCTGGTCGTTCATGAGGCTCAAGATGTGGCCCAAGCGCATCATTTCTTGTCACGCTTGGCAGAAATGCATCAGCAGCATTGGGTGGAGCGGGGGGAGCCTGGGGCTTTCAGTAATCCGTTCTTCAAACGATTTCATGAACGCTTGATTGAAGAGAATCTACCGCGCGGGCAGATTCAGATCCTTAGAATTTCAGCAGGTGAGCGAGACATGGCTTATCTGTATAGCTTCGTGAAATCAGGGCGCATCTATTTCTATCAATCTGGATTTGACTATCGGCTGATTGAAAAACATGGCCGACCGGGGTTGGTTGCCCATGCCTTGGCTGTTCAGCACAATGCGGCTTTGGGTCACATGGTCTATGACTTTATGGCCGGGGACTCGCGCTACAAGCTCAACTTGGCCACCATCAATGAACCGATGACATGGAGTACCCTGCGCAAGCCAGCGTGGCGTTTTCGTATGGAGCATGCTTTGCGGGAGTGGCGCTATCGGATGAAGGCAAAAAAAGCAGCGAAGTGTGAAGAAGTCGAGGCTTGACGCTGACGGAATTGAAGGGGTGCGTTGTTGCTAAGTTTTTACAAAGGTGAAGATCTTAAATTTCCATCCGTTCGAAGGTCTGCGCTCAGCCACCCCGTCTATTGTCAAAAGGTCTCGTGATGAATATCAAGTGGATTGCTACCAGTCTTCTTTCTGCGGTGCTCGTGGCTTGTGGGGGTGGTGGTGAGGGTGGTGAGGCTTGTGAGCACGGTGGCTGCACAACCACGACGACCGGAGGCACGACCGGTGGTGGAACAACGACAACGGTCACAGCGACTGTGACGATCACGTCAACGACCCGTGTGACAGCCTCGGTCCCGGTCAATACGGCGGCAACGTTGGCGGCGTTGACAGGAACTTGGGCGGTCAGCGGGGCAACGGTGACCACCTTGCCGTGCATCACCTTGTCAGATTCAGCGGGTTACTTCACGCAGGTCCGGTTGCTTGCACAAGCCAG
This sequence comes from Leptothrix ochracea, assembly GCF_041083635.1. GTDB lineage: Bacteria > Pseudomonadota > Gammaproteobacteria > Burkholderiales > Burkholderiaceae_C > Sphaerotilus > Sphaerotilus ochraceus. The sequence continues at coordinate 37,869 of NZ_JBFPHB010000014.1, read as the reverse complement.
CAATGGCGCCTTTTCTGTGGCGCCTGATTTGCCACCGCTTCCGGCGTTTCCGGGCGTGATCCCGGGCGTCCTGAGCGGCATTTTGACGGTTCAAGCGTATTCGGATGCCAACTGCACGACACCGTATGCGGGGGGTTCAACCACCGTGCCTTATACCGTGACGGTGAACTGATTGTTTAAGTTGTTATAAGTGATCACCAGCTCCACAAAAGCTGGTACAATCCCACTCTTGCGCTGCACATGCGGCAGCGTTTCGTTCATCCCCTCTGACCTTTTCAGGATGGGCACCCCAAGCGGGTGAGCTACCCAAATCCCGAGCCCGGTCGGCGGCGATGCCGTCGCTATCGGCCCTTGGGCGATTTTGCGAAGCGACCCACCCTATCCCGCACCATCTCTGGTGCGGCTGGTGGCATTTGGTTCAGTCATCGATTGAGCCGCTGCTGCCTTGCCTGAAAAATATGTCAGAAGGACCTTTGATGAAGTTTTCCGATTTGAATTTGGCCCCCGCAGTCCTCGAAGCCGTGGAAGCCTCTGGCTACACCACACCGACGGAAGTGCAGCTGCGCGCCATTCCTGCCGCGATGGCCGGTCATGATTTGCTGGTTTCTTCCAGTACTGGTAGCGGCAAGACGGCTGCTTTCGTGATCCCCTCGTTGCAACGTATCTTGGCCATCCGCGCAGCTCAAGAAGCTGCCCACGCTGCGGCGCGTGCTGCTGCCGGTCAAGAAGGCGCTACTCCGGTTGAACAAGCTGAGCCCGCCGGTGCCCGTCGTCGTCCGGGCCGTCCGGGCCCTGGCGGTCGTCGTTTTGGCGAGCGTGACAACGCCCAAGGCAACGGTGCCCGTGGAACGGGTCCCCGTGTTTTGGTGCTGGCCCCGACCCGTGAGTTGGCGCTCCAAGTCTCCAAAGCTTCGGTCACATATGGTCGCGGTATCCGTGGCCTGCGCGTGGCCAGCGTGGTGGGTGGTGTGCCTTACGGCTTGCAAATCAATGCCTTGCGCAATTCGCCCGACATGTTGATCGCGACCCCGGGTCGTCTGCTTGACTTGCTCAGCAGCGGTCAAGCTGTTTTGAGCGATGTGGAAATGCTCATCTTGGATGAAGCTGATCGCATGCTCGACATGGGTTTCATCGACGACATCTCGGCCATCGCCGAGCAAGTGCCTGAAGGTCGCCAGACCCTGATGTTCAGCGCCACTTTCGGTGGTCAGGTCGGTGGCTTGGCTCAACGTCTGACGCGTCAAGCACAGCGTATCGATGTGGCCAGCCACACCGATCGTCACGCCAACATCGAACAGCGTCTGCATTGGGCTGACAGCATTGGTCACAAAAATGCCCTGCTTGACCATCTGCTGACCGGCGAAGAGCTGGATCAAGCCGTGGTGTTCACCAGCACCCAGCGCGACGCCGATGAATTGGCCGACCGTTTGGCCGATGCTGGTCACGCTGTGGCTGCGTTGCACGGTGGTCTGCCCCAAGGCCGTCGTAACCGCGTGCTGCAAGCCTTGCGCCAAGGTGAGTTGCGTGTCTTGGTGGCCACCGATGTGGCTGCTCGCGGTATCGATGTGCCGACCATCAGCCACGTGATCAACTACGGCCTGCCGCTCAAGGCTGAAGACTACGTGCACCGTATCGGTCGTACCGGTCGTGCCGGTCGCAGCGGTTTGGCGGTCACCTTGGCCGAGCGCCGCGATACGCCGATGATTCGTCGCATTGAGCGCTATACCACGCAGCCAATCCCGACCACGGTCGTGGCCGGTCTTGAGCCGAAGATGCCGTCGATGGAAAAACGTCGCGAGGGTCGTCCCGGTGGCTTCTCTGGTGGCCCTGGTGGCAACGGTGGCGGTTATCGCCCGGGGGGCAACAGCCGTCCTGGTGGCTTCGGTGATCGCCCGTCCTTTGGGGATCGTGGTGACCGTCCTGCCTTTGGCGATCGCCCCGCTTTCGGCGACCGCCCATCGTTTGGTGACCGTCCTGCCTTCGGTGATCGCCAAGGTCGTCGTCCGCCTTCGGGTCGTCCCGGCGCTCCGCGTCGTAGTGATCGTTGATCGTTGATGGGGTGAGCTGATTCAATCAGCTGATCCCTGCATCGAAAAGGCCGAGCTAGCTCGGCCTTTTTTTATGGCCGCTTGAGATTGGGGTGCCGGGATACATGCTGGTGCGGTATGGGATGATTTTGCATGGTTGTGGTGCATCAGAAAAGTTGCATGCACCAAATATATAACTGTTGTAATTTGCCACTTTGAGACATTTATCGCGAAATTCAAATATCCAATCGATATCAGTTGTGATGATTTTTGCACTTCTTTCATATCCATAAGATATAGATTTTTACATTCGACTTGGCATGAATCATGAATAAGTAGAAACACCTAGTCAACCTTAAGAGGTGTTTTCATGTCTCCTTCAGCCGTTGATTTAATCAACTTGGCATGGGTCGCAATATGCTCGGCCCTGGTGTTTTTCATGCAGTCGGGTTTCGCTTTGGTCGAGGGTGGATTGTCCAGAGCAAAGAACTCGATCAACGTGATCATGAAGGTGTATCTCGGGACCTGTCTGGTCGGGATCATTTTCTGGGCCACAGGATGGGGTTTGGCTTTTGGACCGAGCTTCAACGGTCTGTTTGGGGTAGGCGACTTTGCTTTGGTGCAGTCCAAGCCGGCTCAAGGTATCGCCATGATCTACCAGATGATGTTCGCCACCACCGCGGTGTCGATCGTGTCGGGTGCCGTGGCTGAACGGATGCGCTACGGCGCCTATCTGGCTTTTGCGGCCCTGATGTCTTTGGTCATCTATCCGGTCTACGCCCACTGGGTTTGGAACGATGCTGGTTGGCTCAAGAAGATGGGTTTTGTCGATTTCGCCGGTGACGGCGTGGTGCACTCGATCGGTGCTTGGTGTGCGTTGGCGGGTTTGCTGGTGCTTGGCCCGCGTCTGGGACGCTACAGCAAGAGCGGTGAAGCACACGATATTCCCGGGCACAACCTGCCGATGGTGGCTTTGGGTGGTTTCATCCTCTGGCTGGGCTGGTTTGGGTTCAACGGCGGCAGCGTCAGCGGACTTGATAGCGCCAATTTGGGCACCGTCTTGATCAACACCTATTTGGGTGCTTGTGCCGGTGGTGTGGGTGCCTTGGCCTTCCAGCGTTTCACGGGTCGCCCGGTGCTGATGAGTGCTTCGATCAACGGTAGCCTTTGCGGTTTGGTGTCGATCACTGCGGGTGCCGGGACGCTCAATCCGGTCACGGCCATGGTCACGGGCATCGTGGCCGGTGTCTTGTGTGTCTGGGGTGCTGAACGCATCCGTGCCTTGCGGATCGACGATGCTGTGGACGCAATTGCCGTTCACGGTATCGGTGGTACATGGGGGCTGATCGCTGCGGGCTTGTTCTTTGAAGGCGATCTGTTCAGTGCTCAACGCGTTGGGGTCCAGCTGGTCGGTGCTTTGGCCTCCTTGGCTTGGGCTTTGCCGGTGGCTTGGTTGATGTTCAAGGGCCTCGACAAGGTCATGGGTCTGCGGACTTCGACGTTGAATGAACAACGTGGCCTTGACTACACCGAACACAACGAGTTGGGCTATCCCGAATTCCAGAATTCACCCGCTCAACTGAAGATGGGGGAGTAAATCATGGCACTCGACAGCTCTTCTGTTCGTCGTCGGGCCGCTGTGGCGGTGCTCTCTGAAGTCCTTGACGAAGCTGCCTTGCTCGATGCCTTGTTCGTGCTGCACGACTCTTTGCGCAGCGACAACGTGACCGATGTGATCCGCTACATCGACACAGTGGTGCGCAAAAACGGGCTGGATGCGGGGACGGCCAAGCGGCTGTATCCGGGGTTTTTCGGGGCGCTCAAAAAGGCGGAGGATGAGCTGCCGCTTGATCCGCTGCCGATGATGATGGCGGCCCGCCAGCATCTGCGCCAACCCGTCGTCGCACCGGCGGCGTGGTCGGTGCCGGTGCCGCCGCCGCCGCCCCTGGTGGTGCCAACGCCGGTGCCCATCCCTGTGCCTGTTGCCGTACCGGTGATCCCGCTCGTGGCGTCGGGGGTGGCGGAGACAACGCCTGTTGCGGTGGAGCCCGTGGTGATGGAGCCGCCCCAAGTGCCCAAAGCGCCCGAAGTCGAGGTCTTTGCCGCTTTGATGCACGACTTGGTTGAGCGACTTCAAAGTCATCACGCCGCTGACTTTGGTCCGGTGCGCAGTGATGTGTTGCTGGAGCTGGAACGTTCACGCCTGCCCACGGGTTTGCGTCAGCAAATCCGTGAGGCTTGGGCCGAGCCTGAATTCAAGGCTTGGAAGGTCGATGCTCAAGCCAAAGAACTTTCCGAATTGGTTCACCAAGTTTATGTGGCGGTGTGTGAAAACCTTGGCCCCGTCAACGCGGATCGGATCATGACGGCGGCGGTGCAGACGGCGGATCGTTTGCCGCAGGCTCGGCAGTTCTCACCCAAGAAGTTCATGTAAGGCGCTGTCATCCCGTGGCATGGCTGCGGGATGACTTCAAATCCCGCGCGCCCGATCCGCCTTGAACTGAGCCCTGAAGGCGGCGAACTGCCCCCCATCGAGCGCGTTGCGCACTTCTTGCATCAGGTTCAGGTAGTAATGCAAGTTATGGATGCTGGTCAGCATCGGGCCCAGCATTTCGTTGCAGCGGTCGAGATGGTGCAGGTAAGCGCGTGAGAAGTTTTGGCAGGTGTGGCAGGTGCAGGTTTCGTCGATGGGGCGCTGATCGCTTTTGTGGCGGGCATTGCGCAGTTTCAGATCGCCAAAACGGGTGAACAGATGGCCGTTGCGGGCGTTGCGCGTGGGCATGACGCAATCGAACATGTCCACGCCAGCGGCCACGCCATCGACCAGATCTTCCGGTGTGCCCACGCCCATCAAATAACGCGGCTTGTGGGCCGGCAACAGGTGGGGCGTGTGGTTCATGATGCGTAGCATCTCGTCTTTGGGCTCTCCCACCGAGACCCCACCCACGGCGTAGCCGGGCAAATCCAAGTCCACCAAGGCGTTGAGCGACTCTTCGCGCAAGCTCTCGAACATGCCGCCTTGGACGATGCCAAAAAGGGCGTTCGGGTTGGCAAGGCGCTCGAACTCGGTCTTGGAGCGCTTGGCCCAGCGCAGGGAGAGTTCCATCGACACCCGCGCTTCTTTTTCGCTGGTGATATGGCCGCTGCCTTTGCCGCCTTGCCAGTAAGGCGTGCATTCGTCGAACTGCATGACGATGTCGCTGTTCAGCACGGTTTGGATCTGCACGCTGACTTCGGGCGTGAGAAAGAGCTTGTCGCCGTTGACGGGTGAAGCGAACTTGACACCTTCTTCGCTGATCTTGCGCATTTCGCCCAAGCTCCAGACCTGAAAACCGCCCGAATCGGTCAGGATCGGTTTGGACCAGTGCTCAAACTTGTGCAGGCCGCCGAACTGCGCCATCACATCAAGACCCGGACGCATCCAGAGGTGAAAAGTGTTGCCCAGAATGATCTGGGCCCCCATCTCTTCGAGCGAGCGTGGCATCACCCCTTTGACGGTGCCGTAGGTGCCCACGGGCATGAAGATCGGCGTCTCGATGACACCATGGTTAAGAGTCAGGCGGCCGCGCCGGGCGTGGCCTTCGGTAGCGAGGAGGTCGAATTGCAGCATGGGGTGGATTGTCTCAGGCTGCAACAACTTGGTCTTGTGTGATGCATGAACGGCTGAAGCGTTGTATCGATGCTGATTCATCTCTGACTAAGGCACTTCGACATGGGGCTGCCTTAGTCTGGGTCGCATGAAAGCGTCTGACCTATCGACCCATATCATCCAAACCCAAGCTGGGATGGCTGCTTTGCGTGTTGAATGGCAAGCAGCCGCAGCCGCAGCGGTGCCGTCAAGCCTGTTTTTGACGTGGGACTACCTCCATCTGGTCTGGGCCCATACACGGCAATCGCGTGATGAACCCTATTTGATCGTGGTGCGTCGTGCCGGTCGCTTGGTGGGTTTGCTGCCCTTGGTGCGCTCACATCGTTCTCGTCATGGGGCTTCCGTGCGGTTTTTGCGTCACATGGCGGCTTGGGATGGCGGGCGGGCGGGAGTGCTGGCGCTGATTCCTCCAGAGCGCATTTGGGCGGCAGTATTTGAGGCTTTACGCCGTGACCGGCATGGTTGGCAAGTGATGGACTTGCGTGGTATGGATGAATCCGATGGGCTGCTGGGGCATCTGCACAAGGTGGCGCGTGGTTTTCGCTGTGAAGTGATGCCAGACGGAGCTTCGGGTCATCTGCGGTTGCACGGATCGTGGGATGCGTATCTTGCGTCGCGGCCTAAAAGTGTGCGTCAGGCTTTTTTGCGACGTCAACGGGCTCTGGAGCGAGATCATCCGCAAGCGATGGTTGAAGTGGCTGATTCGCCAGTCGCCATTGCGGCGGCCTTTGAGCGCTTCTTGGCTTTAGAGCAGCGTAGCCGTAAGCACGAAGCCGGAGCATCTCTTGCCCGTAGTCGGCGGCGCGTTGCTTTTTACCGTGCCGCTTTGCCGTTGTTGGCAGCTCAGCACAAGGCCTCCGTTTGGCTGTATCACGATCCTCAGACCCAAACCGACATGGCCGGTTTGATTCGGCTGTCTTATCGGGGGGTGCTGTATGAGCGGGATTCGGCCTTCGACGAAGCCTATGCGCGCTATGCCCCCGGTACAGCCCTTTGTGCTGAGGCTGTTCGGCGTAGTTTGGAGACGGGTCGGTGGCGCGAATCAAGCGTGCCAACGCGTTCGATGCCTTTTGACGAGCGTCCGACGGTCTCGGGTTGGTATGACCAACGCCGCTATACCTGCCGGTTGATGGTTCGCAATAGCCCCAGAGCCTTGCCATGGTTTTCATGGGGGATTCATGGTTTTTGGCGTTCTTGGCGTCAGGACCCCGTGATGATCGGGGTTAGCATGCCGGCATGGAAATTTTGATGGTCGATGACCATGTGCTTTTTAGAGATGGTTTGGCGCTGATGATGACGCAGTGTTTCCCGCACGTGGTGTTGCGGGAGGCCGCCAGTCTGAGCAGCGCCATCAAGCAACTGCGTCGTCCCCCTGCGGTGGAAATGGTCCTGCTTGACCTTGGTTTGAGCGATAGCTCTGGGCTCGACAGCATTGACCGACTGCGCAAAATCGCACCCGATGTGACATTGATTGTGCTTTCCGGTGACGACCGACCGGAGACGGTGGTGGCCTCGATTGAGCGCGGTGCTGCCGGGTTCATCCCCAAGACGGCGCGCTCTGGCGTGATTGAAACCGGTTTGCGCACGGTGATCGAAGGAGGGGTGTACATCCCCCGCGCTGCTGTGCAGTTGGTGCGTGGCGTCGCTCCCGGGGAAGGCAAGGGCTGGGCGGAAGTGGGTTTGTCACAACGCCAGATCGAGGTGCTTTACGGCTTGTCAGCCGGGGACGCCACCAAAACGATCGCCAGACACATGAATGTGGCTGAATCGACCATCAAAACCCACTTGGTGGGGATTTATCGCAAGTTGGGGGTGACTTCGCGTACAGAGGCCGTCTTGGCCGCTGCTCGATACGGGTTGCTCGACAACCTCTTGAGTACCCAACGGCACCCCTAAGACACCAGAAGCAGACGATGACTCTCGGCTAGGACACAATGGTCCTCTTCCCTTGTGTCTGCGCTCGGTTGGAGCGAACCGCACCCATGTTGCGCACTACGATATTTTCCAAGTCTGCCGCCCTGCGCTTGTTGAGCGCAGCCGTGTTTGGATGCTTGATGACCCAAACGCCCGTGGCTCAGAGCGGTGTCGCTGCTGAGCGTGGGCGGGTGATCGTGCACATGCAAAGCCCAAGCGCTCATGGACGTCTAACGACGTTGGCCACGACCTCTGGGTCGGGGGCGGCGGTGGCGGTGCAGCACGCCCAAGCCCTGGGTGTGCGGTTGGGGCTGGCGTTGAAGGATGGTCGCACCTTGGGTCCAGACACCCAAGTGATCTTTGCCCAAGGGCTGAGCAGCGAAGCCTTGGCGCAGCGTTTGCGGACAGACCCTGCGGTGGCGTGGGCGGCCCCTGATCAGCGCCGATTCCTCGCCGTAGCTCCCAATGATTCGCTCTACGGCCCCGGTCAGCCAAGCCCCGTGACCCCCACTGTGGGTCAGTGGTACTTGCGAGCACCCACAAGCGCTGAACCTGCGGGCATCGATGTTGAGACCGCTTGGGACATGGCCTTGCCGCTCTTATCGAGTCGCCCCGCCGTGGTGGTGGCGGTGCTTGACTCTGGGGTGCGGCTGGATCATCCCGACTTCAGTGGCAAGCTTTTGTCGGGCTACGACTTTGTCGATCAAGACTACGGCCCCACAGGGAACCCGCTGGGAACTTTCATCACCGCTGGGGATAACGACGGCTGGGATGCCGATCCTTCGGACCCCGGTGACTGGGTCACCTCGGCAGACAGTTTGGGCTCGGGGGTCTTGTCGGGTTGCCCGGTCAGTGACAGCAGCTGGCACGGTACGCAAACCACCGGCATCGTTGGCGCTGCCACCAACAACGGCATCGGCATGGCCAGCGTGGGCTCCAGCCTTCAGGTGTTGCCGGTCCGAGTGATGGGCAAGTGCGGCGGCTGGGACAGCGACATCATCGCGGGCATGCGTTGGGCTGCGGGTTTGTCGGTCCCCGGCGTACCCCAAAACACCCATCCCGCACGGGTTCTCAATCTGAGCTTGGGCTCGGCAGGGGCTTGCGCAGCGTCTTATCAAGCGGTGGCGGCTGAACTCAATGCCTTGGGGGTGATGATTGTTGCCTCTGCGGGTAACGACAGTCTGGCTGTCAATGCACCGGCCAATTGTCCGGGTGTTTTGGCTGTGGGTGCGTTGCGCCAAATGGGGTCGAAAGCGGGTTATTCCAGTCTTGGGCCCGAGGTGGTGGTGAGTGCCCCGGGGGGCAATTGCGTCAATGCGACCGGCACCTGCCTCTATCCGATTTTGTCCACCACGAATGGGGGCAAACAGACGCCCGGACTCAACGGCTACAGCGACGGTGACCTTGCACCTGCTTTGGGGACCAGCTTTTCTGCGCCGCAAGTCGCCGGCACCGTGGGGTTGATGTTGAGTGTCAATCCGGCTTTGGATAGCGCGCAAGTGGCGCAAATCTTGGGCCAAAGTGCCCGCACTTTTCCCGCCAGTGGTGACCCCACGATCGTGGCCTGTACGGCACCGGGAACGCTGGCGGGCCAAGAACAGAATGAGTGCTACTGCACCATCAGCACCTGTGGGGGTGGGATGCTGGACGCCGGTGCGGCAGTTCAAAACGCCATGGTGATGATCTCTCACCAGCCCTTGGCCCGGATCGGGTTGCTGCCCTCTCCCTTGTTGGTGGGGCAAAGCGTGGTGTTGAATGGCACCACGTCCATCGCTCCGGTCGGGGCCACCATCACGTCGTATCGATGGCAGATCACCGATGGGCAAAACCGGGTGCAGTGGCTGACTGCCCAAGCTACAACCACCGCGACGCCCACCCTGAAAATCCTCTCGGCGGGGGCTTTCAGCATCAGTTTGACCGTGACCGATTCGACCGGTGCCACCCACACGGCCACCCGCAGTGGTGATGCGCAGTTGACCGTGGTGACGGGGGTGTTGGATCGCACACGGCCCACCGTTCGTACGGGGATGGCCTTGGATGGCCTCGATCTGCTGGCGCTGATGGGGGTGTTGCTGTTCTTTGGGATTCGCCGCTGGCGTCAGTCCGCATCTTGAACGCGTAATATCGCGCCCCTGAAACTTGTTCTGCCTTTTCCAAAGGCTGTGTCCCCGTCGGAGTCCGTCATGAAAGACCGTGTAGCTGAGATCCAGCGTTACACCAAGGAAACCCAGATCCGTGTCCGCGTCAACCTTGACGGCACCGGCCAAGCCAACCTGAAAACCGGCATCGGTTTCTTGGATCACATGCTCGATCAGATTGCCCGCCATGGCCTGATCGATCTTGACGTTGAAGCCACGGGTGATTTGCACATCGACGGCCATCACACGGTCGAAGACGTCGGCATCACGCTGGGCATGGCGGTGGCCAAGGCGGTGGGCGACAAGAAGGGCATTTCGCGCTACGGCCACAGCTATGTGCCGCTCGACGAAGCCTTGTCGCGGGTGGTGATCGACCTCTCGGGTCGGCCCGGCTTGGCGATGGATGTCAAATTCACCTCCGGCATGATCGGCGCGCTCGATACCCAGTTGGTGTTTGAGTTCTTCCAAGGTTTTGTGAACCACGCTTTGGTGAGCTTGCACGTCGATAACCTCAAAGGCCACAACGCGCATCACCAGTGCGAAACGATCTTCAAGGCCTTTGGGCGCGCCCTGCGCATGGCCCTGACGCCCGATCCGCGCGCCATCGGCGTGATTCCTTCGACCAAGGGAGTGCTCTGAGATGGCTGTACAGACGACAGCACCGACGGCACCACGGACCGTGGCGGTGGTCGATTACGGCATGGGCAATCTACGCTCGGTGTCGCAAGCGGTGATGCATGTGGCGCAGGGCTCGGGCCTGACGGTGGTGGTGACTTCGCGTCCTGAAGACGTGCGCGCCGCCGAGCGCGTCGTGTTGCCGGGGCAGGGCGCCATGCGCGACTGCATGCGTGAGTTGCACGATTCCGGCCTCAAAGAGGCGGTGCTCGAAGCGGCGGTGAACAAGCCCTTGATGGGCGTCTGTGTGGGCATGCAAATGCTGCTCGACCACTCTGAAGAGCAAGACACCCCCGGCTTGGGCCTGATCCCCGGCCAAGTGCGGCGCTTCCGTCTGGAAGGTCAGCATCAGCCCGATGGCAGCCGCTTCAAGGTGCCGCAAATGGGTTGGAACCAAGTGCGGCAGATGGCACACGCCCATCACGGTGGCCGGGTGCATCCGGTCTGGGCCGGGGTGCCGGACGATGCTTGGTTTTACTTCGTCCACAGCTATCACGCCTGCCCGACAAACCCCGCGCACAGCGCTGGCGAAACCGACTACGGGCTGCGATTCAGCTCAGCTGTGGCGCGAGACAACCTGTTTGCCACCCAGTTTCACCCCGAGAAAAGTGCCGAGCACGGCTTGATGCTGTATCGCAACTTCTTGGCTTGGCGGCCCTGATTGAGCCCTGAAACTCGTTTTTCTCTCTAACTTTTAACTGCTTTTTGCCATGCTCCTGATTCCGGCAATCGACCTCAAAGACGGCCAGTGTGTGCGTCTCAAGCAAGGCGACATGAATGTTTCCACCACCTTTGGCGCGGACCCCGTTGCGGTGGCGCGTCGCTGGCTGGACGCGGGCGGCCGCCGCTTGCATCTGGTGGACTTGAACGGCGCTTTTGCCGGCAAGCCCGTCAACGAGCCCGCAATCAAAGGCATCTTGGCCGAGGTGGGCCGCGATATTCCCGTGCAACTGGGCGGCGGTATCCGTGACTTGGCCACCATCGAGCGCTACCTCAACATGGGCCTGCATTACGTGATCATCGGCACCGCTGCGGTCAAGGACCCAGCGTTTTTGCGTGCCGCTTGTGCCGCCTTCCCCGGCCACATCATCGTGGGCCTAGACGCCAAGGACGGCAAAGTCGCCACCGATGGCTGGAGCAAGCTCACCGACCATGACGTGGTCGATATGGGCCGCGCCTTTGAAGATGACGGCGTCGAAAGCATCATCTACACCGACATCGGCCGCGACGGCATGCTCACCGGCATCAACGTGGACGCCACCGTCAAGCTCGCCCAAGCCGTGCGCATCCCCGTGATCGCCTCCGGCGGCCTGTCCAACCTCGCCGACATCGAAGCCTTGTGCGCCGTCGAGAAAGAAGGCGTCGAAGGCGTGATCTGCGGTCGCGCCATCTACACCGGCGACCTCGACTTCGCCGCCGGCCAAAAGCGCGCCGACGCGCTCAACGGCCGGGCTTGAACGTGTCTGCCGGGCCGCAAGACATCCGCTGGCACCAGCGCCTAGACAACTATGGTCGGGCGTTGGCGCAGTTGCAGTCCGCTGTCGCCCTGAGTCAGGCCCGTGCGCTTAGCGAGCTGGAACAGCAAGGCCTGATCCAAGCCTTTGAGTTCACCCACGAGCTGGCTTGGAACGTGATGAAGGACTACTTTGTTTATCAAGGGCAGACCCAAATCACCGGCTCCCGCGACGCCACCCGGGCAGCTTTTGCGGTTCAGTTGATTGAAGACGGTGAAGGCTGGATGGAAATGATCGCCAGCCGGAATCAGGCTTCGTTGTCTTATGACCGTGCGGTCACCCAGACCCTGTTTATTCAAATCAAGCAGGCGTATGAGGCGCTTCTTGCCGCCTTTGCTCTCAAGATGGAAGCGCTGCACGGTAGCCGTGTCTTGTGACCGCCGCTCGCTTCATCTCAGTTGCTGAAAGTTCCCCATGCTTGCCAAACGCATCATTCCTTGCCTCGATGTCACCGGGGGTCGGGTTGTCAAAGGTGTCAATTTCGTCGAGCTGCGCGATGCCGGGGATCCGGTGGAGATTGCGGCGCGGTACAACGACCAAGGGGCTGACGAGCTGACCTTTTTGGACATCACAGCCACCAGCGATGGCCGTGATGTGATCCTGCACATCATTGAGGCGGTCGCTTCCCAAGTGTTCATCCCGCTCACCGTCGGTGGCGGGGTGCGGGTGGTGGAGGACGTGCGTCGGCTGCTCAACGCTGGGGCGGACAAGGTCAGCTTCAACTCGGCGGCGGTGGCCAATCCGCAGGTGATTCGTGATGCGAGCGAGAAATACGGCGCGCAGTGCATTGTGGTCGCCATCGACGCCAAACGCCGCGTCGGCGAAGACCTTGCCACCAAAGGGCCGGGCTGGGATGTCTACACCCACGGCGGGCGCAAGAACATGCACATCGACGCCGTGGCTTGGGCGCGCCAGATGGCCGAATACGGCGCAGGCGAGATTCTGCTGACCAGCATGGACCGCGACGGCACCCGCATCGGCTTCGATTTAGAGCTGACCCGCGCCGTGGCCGACGCTGTCCCCGTGCCCGTCATCGCCTCCGGCGGTGTCGGCAACCTCGACCACTTGGCCGACGGTGTCCAGCAAGGCGGTGCCGACGCCGTCCTTGCCGCCAGCATCTTCCACTACGGCCAACACACCGTCGCCGAAGCCAAAGCCCTCATGGCCGCCCGAGGCATCCCGGTTCGCCGCTAAGCCAACCCGCCTCAAACATTGAGGCAATCTATCCGCCCCCGGAAAATCTCTTTCGCAACCCCGCAGAGAGCTCTTTTCCGTGCGCTTTTCATGGTTTACGATGCCACCTCAGGGAGCATCACCAGCGCAATAGACCGCATCGTGCGGGTCGGCGGGTGATGTTGGAGTTGGGGCACAACAGCATAGGAGATCAATATGGCAACGCACGATCCAAAACCAACAGGTGAATTAGTCCTTGTTGACTATTTCTATGAAACATCTAGCGCTCACTATGACAAGAGCAGGAAAGTAAAGTTATATGTTGATGAAGATGGAGGAGTCATTCTTGACGAGTTTGAAGATGAATGTGATCAATTTAGTGGCCCCCGCACAGAATACTCTAGAAAATGGAAAATCAAGCGAGATGATTTAATAGCCATAATTAAGAGTGGGGCAAATCAAATAAAATAATGTCAGTAAATGCCTCGTGTTTTTAAGGCCTCATCTAATAAATCCAGACTTGCAATTATATAAGGTGAATAAATATGGAAATTGTAATTGGCATTATTATTCTGGCAATAATAATCTTCGTAGTTGGTGGTATTGACAATGATCGCCCCGTATCAAAATGGTCAGATGAAAAACTCGCCCGCATGCGTGATAAATTACAAAGAGCAGCAAGTTTGAATTTCGATGCAGGCAACATGAACGCGTACAAGAAGCATGCTGACAAAAAGAAAGAAGTTGATGATGAAGTTGTAAAGAGAGAGCGTGCGTATCATAAAAAGCAAGCGAGTGAATTCAAGAGCCATTCAATTCTTCCTGAAGATATGGTTGTCATAGATAAGGCAATGCAGGCCGCAAATTCTGGAGATGCAGAGGCACAAGCGTTGGTTGGTACTGCTTACCTGTCCGGCGCTAATGGTTTGCCGCAAGATTTAACGAAAGCCGGAAAATATCTTTTGATGGCGGCAGCTCAAGGAAATGCGTATTCATCGTTTGTTGTTGCAGGTTTGTATATTGAAGGCATGGGGTTGCCTCAAGACAGAGACAAAGCCAGAGCATGGGCGTTTAAAGCTAAGAATTTAGGCTACCCAGATGCAGATGCCATGATAAAGGCGATAGATGCAAAATAATAGGTTTAGCCTTCTATAAGGACTTCCCCATCCATCAACTTGAGTTAACCCTCAAGACGAATTCAATTCATTGATCAAATCCCACAGAGAACAGACTGCACATCAATCAACGGTCTTGTTGCACCTTTCTTCGGCGCGGATCCAGATTCGAACCGCTCAGCAGGACGCCATTCGCACGTCATCGACGGCGTGAACCTGAATGAGGCGGTTGGCCAGATCGACCCCAACTTGTGTAATCTCGCTCACGGTCTTTTCCTGTTCGATTTCAGATGGACTCTCGCGCCTTCATCTTGGCACTCGATGCCGTTCTTCGAATGGGAGAAGTCCTTTCGAATTCGCTTGAGCCGATGTCCCTCGGCAAGGCTCGGTCTGCGGCTCAGCTTCAACATTCGGCGACGGAAGGCGCCGCTGCGAATCTGGTCCAACGAGGAAAGCGATACTTCCCGAAAATTTCCAAGGAAATCCAATGAAGGCTGCGGTGCTCAGGCGCTATGGTGACAACAGAATGATCGATGTGGCAGATGTTTCACTGCCGCCGGTCTCCGATACAGAGTTACTGGTTGAGGTTCGCTCTGCCAGCGTGAATCCGCTGGACGTCAAAACACGCGATGGCAAAGTACGGATCCTGTTGAAGTACCACCTCCCGCTCGTGTTGGGCAACGACCTTGCGGGTGTCGTACGTCAAGTGGGAAAACAAGTCCGGCGTTTCAAGGTTGGCGACGAAATCTATGCACGCCTCGACAAAAGCCGGATCGGATCTTTTGCCGAGTTCGTTGCAGTTCGAGAAAGTGATGCAGCTCTTCGGCCCAAGAACACGACGTTTGAGGAGGCAGCGTCGCTGCCCTTGGTCGCTTTGACCGCATGGCAGGCGCTTGTCGAAATTGGCAAGCTCCAAGCGGGTCAGCGGGTTCTTGTTCACGCTGGTAGCGGGGGCGTGGGAACTGTGGCAATTCAGATCGCTCGCCACCTTGGGGCTGAAGTGTTCACTACGGTTGGACACCGCAACTTCGACTTGGCCAAGAGGCTCGGGGCCGACACTCTCATTGACTATCGAACCGAGCGCTTTGAAGACGTCGCGAAGAACTGCGATGTGGTACTGGATAGCGCCGGCGGCGACACGCTCGTGCGCTCATTCCAGTGTGTGAAGCCTGGAGGCGTCGTCGTCAGTATTGGAGACACACCGTCTGCTGCCTTTGCCAAGCAGTGGGGGCTCAACTCGCTTTTGGTCTTCATCATCGGATGGATGTCGAGAAAGGTCTCGGCTGCGGCACGAGCAAGCAAGGCACGCTATGAATATCTCTTCATGCGACCTGACGGTGACCAATTGGAACGGATCGCAGGGCTGGTGGAACGTGGAATCATCAAACCGCAGATCGACAAAGTGTTCGCACTTGAACAAGTGAGAGAGGCACTTTCGTACTCGGAATCAGGGCGGGCAACTGGCAAGGTTGTCGTCAAAGTTTCTTAACCCATAGCCTGTGAGGCGTCATCGGGCGACCTACGAAAGGAGTTCGCAATGACCCTGTGATCGTCGTCATCGGTCCCGGGTCGATCTGGCGCCTACGGGGTGTCAGCGTGCTCAAAATGAATATGCTGTTTAACGAATAAGGTGAGGTGCCGCAAGTGCCAAAGTTTGTCGCCCTGTTGCGCGGAATCAATGTTGGCAAGGCCAAGCGAATCCCTATGGCTGAGTTGCGTGCCTTGCTGAATGAACTTGGATACACAGGTGTTTCCACACTGCTCAATAGCGGCAATGCCGTGTTCTGCGCGCCCAACGGAGCCGCAGCCAAGCATGCATCGGATATCTCGGCTGCAATCGCACGCAAACTTCAGATGGAGGTTCCCGTCGTCGTCAAGTCCGCGAAGGAACTGACCGCCATCGTGTCTGAGAACGCACTGGCCAAGCATGCGCCAGAACATTCGCGTCTCTTGGTGGCGTTCGTTCAAGGCGCCCAAGCGCTGCCAGAGCTTGCGGCGGTCGAGCGTTTAGCTGTGCCGCCAGAGGAATTCCTTCTCGGCAGTGGCGCGGCCTACCTTCACTGCGTAAGCGGCATACTCGAAAGTAAGGCGGGCGAGGCTCTGCTCGGCAAAGCCGGCAAATCAGTCACCACGAGAAACTGGGCAACCGTCCTTAAGTTGCAGGCGTTGATCAGTGAACCAAGTATCAGCAGAGCCGAAGGTTAGATCGATATCGAATGCGGAGAAGGCATGCCCATCGCGCAGAGTCTTTTGCCGCTTTCTCTCTACCGCTTCGAGCCGCCTTGCCTAGGCATGGCGTTCATCGATAGGCGTCACTCACACATCAGAGAGTCAGCATGTCCAAGCTTCGCGTAGAGAGTTTCACCCTATCGCTCGACGGTTTTGGTGCTGGCCCGGACCAAGATATCAATCATCCCTTGGGCGTGGGTGGTACTTCGCTTCATGGTTGGGCGATTCCCACTCGGACCTTTCAGCAAAAGCTGTTTGGCAGCGATGGTGGGGAAACGGGTATCGACGATGAGTTTGCCGCGCGCGGTTTCCAGAACATCGGCGCATGGATCCTTGGCCGGAATATGTTCGGGCCGGTTCGTGGACCTTGGCCGGACGAGAGCTGGCGGGGTTGGTGGGGCGAGAACCCGGTGTATCACGTCCCCGTCTTCGTGCTCACGAACCACCCACGCCCACCGCTTGTGATGGACGGCGGAACGACCTTTTACTTCGTGACGGAGGGTGCTGCCGTCGCTCTTGAGCGCGCCCGGCGAGCCGCCGCAGGCAAAGATGTTCGCGTGGGTGGCGGGGTCCATGTCATCCAACAATATCTTCGCCAACGCCTGATCGATGAGATGCACATCGCCATATCGCCCGTCCTGCTCGGCTCCGGTGAGCGCCTCTTCGAAGGTGTGAATCTTCCGGCCTTGGGCTATGCCTGCATCAAGCACGCAGCCACGGCACGGGCTACGCATTGTGTGGTGTCTCGGCGGTGATGCCCAAAACGAATAAAGTTAGACATATCTATTTTCAAGGAATTTCATGGGCAAGCAATACGAAGCACTCTCTGAACGATGGATTGAATTCATCGCAGAACAGAAGATTTTTTTCGTTGGTACGGCAACGACTGATAGTCGTGTTAATGTTTCACCCAAAGGAATGGACTCCTTTCGAGTCCTAAACAATAACCGGGTTATCTGGCTTAACGTCACGGGTAGCGGAAACGAGTCATCGGCTCACGTTCAGCGAGACCCACGCATGACCATCATGTTTTGCTCATTCGAAGGACCCCCTCTTATTCTTCGACTTTACGGCGCAGCAAGAGTCATCCACAAGAACGATCATGACTGGGAAGAGCTTTTTGCCCATTTTAATCCGTTGCCAGGCGCACGCCAAATTTTTGATCTTTCAATCAATCTAGTGCAAACATCTTGCGGGATGGCCACACCTTATTATGCCTATACAGGCGATAGGGATCTGCTTTCAGACTGGGCAAGGAGAAAAGGCGATGATGGCCTGAAGCAATATTGGGAAGAAAAAAACCAATCAAGTATCGACAACATTCCAACTCACATTGTTGAGAATAATGTTAGATCGTGATCGTCAAGCGCCACGATTTAAATAATCCATGCGCACGGCGTTTGTCTTGGTGGCTCTGGCGGCTGTCATCGGTGGCTTGAGTACAGCTGTCAAATACACCGATCACGGTGAGGCGTTGGCGGGTTATCTGTTGGCGAAAGCTCGGGGTGGCTATTCGCTTGAAGAACGGCTCTCTTCATGGCGTGCCAAGCTTCATGAACCCATGCGGCAAGAATTCGCAGCTGCTCATCTTTTGTTTCCGCCCGAAGAAATCAGCCTTTTGGCCTTCAAAGATCGGCGTGTGATCGAGGTTTACGGCCGATCTCAGCCTTCCTCAGCGTGGCAGTTCATCAAGTCTGTTCCTGTGTTGGGCCTGAGTGGTCAACTGGGACCGAAACTCCACGCGGGCGATCTCCAAGTGCCGGAAGGGTTTTATCGCGCCGAGTTTCTCAACCCCAACGGCCGTTTCCATGTCTCGATTCGGTTGAATTACCCGAACTCCTTTGATCGGCAGCAGGCTCAGATCGAAGGCAGAACCAACCTCGGTGGCGACATCATGATCCATGGTACGGCTTCCTCTGTGGGCTGTCTTGCCGTCGGCAACCGTTCAGCCGAGGAACTTTTTTATTTGGCGGGCCTTGTGTCCAAAGAAAAACTGCGCATCATCATCATCAGCCCCACCGATTTCCGCTCAGCATCCATGCCGACAAGACAGCCCGGTCAGCCAGATTGGCTTCCAGCGCTTTACGGCAAGCTTCAGCTTGAGTTATCAGCGTATCCTACACATCCAACTCTTCGTTGATCGATCATGACTACAGATGAAAAAACCAAAGGTCCGGCCTCGTATTTTCCATCCATCGAGAAAAAATATGGTCAGCCTATTGATTATTGGCTAGAACTGGTTGGTTCTAGAACAAGCATGAAACATATGGAAATCGTGTCTTGGCTTAAATCAGAGCATGGTCTGGGTCATGGTCATGCCAATGCAATTGTTGCCTATGTATTTGCTACCCAAAGCAAATAAACGACCAAGGTGGATGAAGCGAGATAAGTATCTATGAATCCCATCGAAGAACGCATTGCCAGCAGTTTTGCGGCTCAAGGGTTGATGACGACCTTGGGTGCGAGGCTTGTTCAGGCCACGGCTGGGGAGGTGCAGATTGAATTGCCGTTCAGCAAGCATTTGTCGCAACAGCATGGCTACACGCATGCCGGGGCGATCACGAGTGTGGTGGACAGTGCGTGTGGTTATGCGGCCCTGACCGTGGCACCACCGGACCATGAGGTGGTCACGGTCGAGTTCAAAGTCAATTTCATGCGTCCGGCCCTTGGGGAACGGTTTTTGGCCATCGGCAAGGTTGAATCCGCTGGACGGCAACTTTGCGTTTGTTCTGGGCGGGTGGTGGCGTTCAACGGCACAGCGCAAAAAGTGATTGCCCTCATGCAGGCCACGATCATCAACGTCAGAACCGACGGCCCACCGAAAAAGCCCTGAACCGCGCCGCACCCTTACGCGCCACCGTCTTGCCGATACACCATCACCTTGAGCGCTCGCTCGGGGGCGATGTCGGCAAAAGTGGCAGGGTTGGCGAGACGTTCGACGAAGGTCAGGCTGGGGGCTTCGGTCTGCACGAGGTGGTGCAGAAAGTCGGGACCGAAGCGCGGGGCGTTGAGGCAGAGCAGGGCGTGACCGTCGGGGGCGAGCAGATCGGGCAGGCGGCGGATCAGGCGGGCGTAGTCTTTGTCGGCGACGAAGCTGCCTTTTTGGTAGCTGGGCGGGTCCATGATGACCAAGTCATAGGGTCCGCTGCGGGTGATCTTGCCCCAAGAGTTGAAAATGTCGTGCGGCAAATAGCTGGCACCGTGCTTCAAATCATTCAGGTCGTGGTTGCGCTTGCCGATGGCCAACGGCCCGCGCGCCATGTCGAAGTTCAACACCGTAGCCGCACCGCCTTGCAGCGCCACTGCCGAGAAGCCACAGGTGTAAGCAAACAGATTCAGCACTTGGCCGCCCCGATGTTGGTGCGCCCAATCGCGCACCCAGCGCCGGCCCTCGGCCATGTCAAGAAACAAACCGTGGTTCAGGCCGTGCGGCAGATGCACCAAAAAGCGCGTGCCGTTTTCGCTCACCACATGCGGCTCGGGCACCGATCCGGCCATCAGGCGGTTGGTGGCGCGGACCTCGTCGCGTTGCTGAAAGAGCCAGTTCAGGGGCTGATCAGGGGCTGGCGCTATCTGCGCCCAGCGCGCGGCCAGGGCCTCCCCCACGCGGGCCAGCTCGTCTTCAGCCAAGGGTTGAAAGCTGGTCAGCAACCAGACCGGCGGGTAGAAATCCAGGCTCAGGTGTTCGCAGCCCGGAGATAGGCCCCCTCGGCCATGGAAGAGGCGGCTGGCGTCGGTGGGCAGGGTGGTGATCGCAGCGATGGTGTCGAGCAGAGCTTGCATGGGGGGGCGTGTGCGTATGGTGGATGCTTATGGTTGATGAAAGGCTTGTTTGATCAGCTGGATGGAAGCAGCGCTGTCCCATTCACGCGCGCCTTGAACCTTGGCGACCACCCGGCCTTTGGCATCGACCAGCACGGTCAGCGGAATCCGCGAGGCCCCGAGCAGATTTTCGAGCACCAATCCAGCGTCGATAAAGTGGCTCAAGGTGGCGTTGGAGGCCGTGAGCCACTTCTTGGCGGCGTCTGGGTCGTCATCGGTCGAGATGCCGATCACCGTGAAGCCCCGACCGGCATCACTCCAGGTCAGGCGCTCCAGCGAGGCGGCTTCAGCACGGCACGGTCCGCACCAACTGGCCCACACGTTGATGATCAGCGGCCGGCCGACATAGCTCGTGAGCAGGCGTGAGCGGCCATTGAGGCCGGCCATGCGCACATCGGGCAGAACTTGGCCGACGTCGATGGGTTTGGCTTCGCGAGGTGGGGCGGCGTATAGCCCCCCGTGCAAGGCGATCAAAAGACCGCAGGCAAATGGTTTCAAGGCATGCATGGGCTGAAGTATCGGTCCCAATCCGTATCATCCGGGCTTGGATCGAGTCCGAAACACACACGAGTTGCACCATGAAAATCACCGTTGAAACCTTGGTTCATGCCCCGATCGACGCCGTTTGGCGCGCTTGGACGACGCCGGAAGACATCAAGCAGTGGAACGCGGCGTCGGACGACTGGCACACCACCGCTGCTGCGGTGGACTTAAGGGTCGGCGGGGGTTTTTCCTCTCGCATGGAGGCCAAAGACGGCAGCATGGGCTTTGACTTTGCCGGGACGTACACCCAAGTGGTGCCGCACGCCTTGCTGGCATGCGCCTTCGGGGATCGGACGATGCAGGTTGAGTTTGTGGCTGGCGTGGGCGGGGTGGAGGGCGTGACGGTGCGTGAAACCTTCGATGCCGAAGCAACCCATTCGGTCGAACAACAACGCGCCGGCTGGCAGGCGATCCTTGATCGGTTTGCCCGGCACGTTGAGGGTCAGCGCTGAGGTGAGCGACGACCTAGCGACTACCATTTGCACATGAACTCTTCCCCTGTTGCTCCTGTTCCCCCTTCGTCCAAACACGCACTCTGGCAAACCCGCTGGGATATCGACCAAGTCGGTAACTTGGCGGTCCATGATTCGGGCCTGCGTGTGCGGCTTCAAGACGGTTGCGGCGTGGCCGAAAACGCTGCCGAAGTGATCGAATCCTTGGTCCCCAAACATGGGGCCCACAACGCCCAAGCCATGGTCCAGCGCTTGGTGCGCGAAGGGGCGCAGTTGATCATTGATCCGTATTCGCGCGGCTGGCGCGGTTGAGGATTTCAACGGCGCAGACGCCGGCCACCACATCGCCAACGCTCCGGCTGCCCTTGGCGCCGGAGCGCGTGGGCTTTCGCATCTAGGCGAATCGATTGGCTGTGAATATAACCATGTAGGGAAATCACCAGTCTATATATGGCTGGACATGGTTATATAAAAAGAGCAGCATGCCACTGAGGTGGGAAAACATGATGCATCCCAATAAAAAATTATTCAGCAATTCTATACCAGCTTCAATCGACGTGATTACGTTGGTATGGCGGATTGTTATGCTGAGAATATAGAATTTTCCGATGCTGTTTTCTCGCTCAAAGGGCAGCAGGTGCATGCGATGTGGCACATGCTTTGCGAGAAGGGGGCTGACCTGAAGATCATTCTCGGTGATGTTGATGCCGATGAAAAACATGGCAAAGCGCACTGGGAGGCCGATTATATTTTCTCGGCCAGTGGGCGACGTGTCCATAATGCCATTGATGCGAGTTTTCTATTCCAAGACGGACGCATCATCAAGCATCATGATGCATTTAATTTTTGGCGATGGTCCCAAATGGCTTTTGGATCGGTCGGTTGGGCATTGGGTTGGACGCCTTTGATTCAAAAAAAGGTACAGCGTCAAGCCAAGAAACGGCTTGATCAATTTATGGCTGACCATCCGGAGTACTTGTCATCATGAATATATCCGCTGAGCGTCGTCAAAAAATCATCCATAGGGCGATCAAGGTTGGGTTGTTCGTGGCTGTCGGTCTGGTTTTTGCTGGCGGTATTTCGCGCGTTTATCAGTTTTGGGATGACGATCCCGACCGTGGTGCTTTGGCGATGCCTGAGCCCGATCATTGGGGCGAACATTTTGACCATGTCGTCTATCTGCCTGATCAAGGTTGGAGTGCGGCCGATAGTCTGTGGTTCTATACCACCACGCAGGGGTCTGATCTGATGCCCTACGATTTCTTTTTGGCGCTTGAGCAAATGGATACGGCTAAGCCATTTCGCGATAATGCGCATATGAATAAATACCGCTACTTACCGCAGAAACCAACCTTTAGCAATCCGGATGGTTTATCGGTTGGTTTTGTGCTTGATAATTACAAGGGTCAAAATTATGTGGGTTTGACTTGTGCCGCCTGCCATACCGGCCAAGTTAATTATAAAGGTACCGCGATACGTATTGATGGTGGTCCGGCTGGTGCCGATATGGAAAGTTTCATGGAAGACATCGGCCGTGCTTTAACGCTGACCATGCATGATGGGGTTAAACGGGCCCGTTTTATCAAGGCAGTGCTTGCCCGTGGGCACTATCGCAACGAGTCAGATATCGTTGCCGATCTTGATAAGTATGCTCAACGGGTAAGCACGTATGCAGTCATCAATCACCCGACAACGCCATATCGCTATGGTCGATTGGATGCTTTTGGGCGCATCTACAACCGGGTGCTCGAACATGTGATGAGCGCTGAGCAGTTGCGTGATATTTTGGCGCGCACGCTCCCTTTGGACGATGTCGATCGTGTGATGAAGGGTGTTCAAAACGTCATCTCGGCCGATGATCGTGACCATATTCTTGAACGTATCCGGCCTTTCTTATCGGTCAAACAGCAACTGCGCTTGGGTCAAGCCATTTACAACCCGCCCAATGCGCCGGTGAGTTATCCCTTCTTGTGGGACATTCCGCAGCACGACTATGTGCAATGGAATGGCTTGGCAGCCAATGCTGGGGTCGGTCCCATCGGCCGCAATGCGGGTGAAGTGATTGGCGTGTTTGGCACGCTCGACTGGCGATCACAGCGGCATAGCACCTTGTCCACACTGATTGGGGGTCAAGATAGCAGCGAGGCCACAGTCAATTTTGAATCGTCGATCAATGTGCGCAACTTGCGCCGCATTGAGCGGCATTTGCAAAAGCTGAAATCTCCACGTTGGCCGCAGAAAATTCTCGGCCCGATCGACGCCGAGCGTGCTCAACGTGGCGACCGGCTGTTCGCCAAATACTGCGTCTCTTGTCATGATGAGATGGACCGTGATAGCGCCGATCGGCGGGTGATTGCGCAGATGACGGGGGTGGATATCGTCAAGACCGACCCCAAAATGGCCAACAACAGCGTTGCTTACAGTGGCTACAGCGGCATTTTGCGTAATCTCTACGTGGACACCAGCGTTGGCGAAATCATGCTCCAACGCACTGCGCCCGTTGCAGCTTTGCTGACCAAGGCGGATATCAATGTGGTGGCCACCCCGGATCCCGACAAGTGGCGGGTGCAAGCTTGGCTGGAGCGCCTCTACGATTTCGCCTCGGCATTCTTCGATAACGAGATCAAGCCTTCCATCAAGCAAGGCCAATACACGCCGGACACGACCGTTGAGCCTTTTGCATCGTTGCAGGCTTACAAGGCACGCCCGCTCAACGGCATCTGGGCGACGGCACCGTATTTACACAATGGCTCGGTCCCGACCTTGGATGATCTGCTGCTGCCAGTGAGACGCGAGGGTGATCCCAAAGACGGTGAATATCGTCCACAGACCTTCAAGGTGGGTTCGCGCGAATTCGATCCGATCAAGGTCGGTTTTCGTACCGATTTGGGGGATCTTTTCGAGACTCGCTTTTTGGGCAACACCAACGTGGGTCATGAGTACGCTGCCCGACCCACCCCTCAAAAAGACGGCACGGTCCTGCCGGCCTTGACCCGTGAAGAGCGTCAGGATCTCCTTGAATACCTCAAGACCCTGTAGGCCCGGTCCATCAACAGTCACGAAGGAGATCAATCATGACGGACTACATGGCCCAACTTGACGCCACCCCCGAGGTGGACAAGTTCAAACAAGTCCGCCAATGGATGGATCGCGAGCCGTTGCCGTTTTTTAAGGCTCTGCGCGAGAGGTGCCCGATCTTGGTCACGCCGACGGCGACCTTGGTGACGCGATTGGAGGATTGCGTTGAAGTGCTCAATCAACCCAAAGTGTTCACGGTCAAGCTCTATGACCCGAAGATGAGCGACTACCTGATGTCGCATGACGACGACGCGTTTCACACGCGGGAAAAGTCGATCATGCAAGGCTTTCTCAACCGCAATGATCTGAGTGATGTGCGTGTCATGGTGGCAAACATTGCCAAACGACTCATCGATGATGCGGGGGGACGTTTGGAAGCCATCCACGGCTACACCCGCAGGGTGCCTGCGACCCTTGTTCAGGACTATTTCGGTTTGACGGGGGCGGCACTGGATGACCTGATCGATTGGTCCTACTGGAACCAAGCCGATACGTTTTACAACCAGCCTTTTGACGATCACACCTCCGAGGAGCGGCAGCGGATTGTT
This sequence comes from Leptothrix ochracea, assembly GCF_041083635.1. Classification (GTDB taxonomy): domain Bacteria; phylum Pseudomonadota; class Gammaproteobacteria; order Burkholderiales; family Burkholderiaceae_C; genus Sphaerotilus; species Sphaerotilus ochraceus. The sequence continues at coordinate 12,992 of NZ_JBFPHB010000014.1, read as the reverse complement.
GCTGAGCATGCGCGGACCTCGACCGCCCTTGGCACCTACATCGTTGAGCTGATGGCTCGCCGGTTGCTTGCTGTCAAGGCCGAGCAGGCGCGCGGCCTGTTGTTCGGGCTGTGGTACGGACTCAAGAAGCTCTTGGATCGATTGAGCGGTCGCAGGCGTGCTCCGCTGAGCGACGACATCGTGACTCGCATGTTGCGCAGTCATTGGGCCGATGCCGTGGACTTCGATCTGAAACGTATCGGGGTCAACGCAGGAGGCTTGCTGATCGGCGCCATCGAAACCACGTCGCAAGCGGTTGCACAGAGCGTGCAGTTCTTGCTCGATCACCCGGATCTGCTTGCTCAGGCCCGTACGGCCGCAGCCAAGGACGATCCCACCGAGTTCGATGCCATCGTGTTTGAGGTCTTGCGCTTCGTGCCGATCTCGCCGTATCTGTTTCGCCAAGCCAGCCAGGCTGCGGTGATTGCGCGTGGTACCGAGCGCGAAACCGTCATTCCGGCCGGTGCGTATGTGCTGATCCTGACCCAATCGGCGATGTTCGATCCGCGAGCCTTTGATCACCCGGACACGTTTGATCCCGGTCGTAATTGGTATCACCAGTTCCACTTCGGCTACGGCGCGCACGAGTGTTTGGGCCGCTACATCGGCGCGGTGATGATCCCGGAGATGGTCCGCCAGCTGGTGCTTCGCCCGAGTCTCAAGGCCGATCGACCGATCGACTACGCTGGCGGCCATTTGCCGCAGACCTACCCCCTCTCTTGGGCCGGACGAGCCGAATAGGTCGGGCTGAGGTCAAGCGTTGCAGCTTGACGCTGAAACTTAGTTTCATGATACTTGCGCTTCCGGTTTCAAAGGGGTGTCATGAAGTCAGCTGTGGTCGAAATCACTGAACGCATCCGTGAGCGCAGCCAAGGGTTGCGCTCGGCGTATCTGCGGCGTGTCGAGGCGATGGCGCAGCGCGCCCGTGGGCCGGAGCGCTTGGGCTGTGCCAACGTCGCACACGCCTTTGCGGCGCTGCCAGGCTCGGACAAGTTTCGGGTGGTGGCGGAGAAGGGCCCCAACATCGGCATCCTCACGGCTTACAACGATGTGCTCTCGGCCCATCAGCCCTACGAGGGCTACCCGGCACTGATCCGCGACGAGGCGCGCCGCCATGGCGCGACCGCCCAAGTGGCCGGCGGTGTGCCGGCGATGTGCGACGGCGTGACGCAGGGCTATCCGGGCATGGAGCTGAGCTTGTTCTCGCGCGACACCATTGCAATGAGCACCGCCATTGGCCTGAGCCACGACACCTTTGATGCGGCGCTGCTGCTGGGCATCTGCGACAAGATCGTGCCGGGGCTTTTGATCGGTGCTTTGCAGTTCGGCCATGTGCCCTGCGTGTTTGTGCCTGCTGGGCCGATGGCGTCAGGGCTGTCGAACGGCGACAAATCGAAGGTGCGCGAACAGTTCGCCCAAGGGCTGGTTGGACGCGACGATCTGCTCAAGGCGGAATCGGCGGCCTATCACGGTGCAGGCACTTGCACCTTTTACGGCACCGCCAATTCCAACCAGATGCTGCTTGAGGCCATGGGCCTGCATCTGCCGGGTGCCGCTTTTGTGCATCCGCACGACGGCTTGCGCGAGCACCTGACCCGCGCGGCGGTGCAGCGCGTGCTGGCGCTGCGCAACGAGCAAGCCCCCCTTGGCAAGATCGTCGATGAGCGCTGCATCGTCAACGCGATGGTGGCGCTCTTGGCCACGGGGGGCTCGACCAATCACCTGATCCACTGGGTGGCGGTGGCACGGGCGGCGGGCATCTTGATCGACTGGACCGATTTCTCCGAACTTTCAGCGGTGGTGCCGCTTTTGGCGCGGGTCTATCCGAACGGCGCAGCGGACGTGAATCAGTTCCAAGCGGCCGGGGGCCCGGGCTTTGTCATCCGTGAACTGCTGGACGCGGGTTGCATGCACGGCGATGTGCTGAGCGTGAACGGCCCAAGCTTGCGGGCCCAAACCAAGTTGCCGGTGGCTGCGGCTGACACGGACGGGCAAGGCCATGGGCAGGGCGGCGTGCGCTGGATCGAAGCGCCGATGCGCAGTGGCGATACCAGCGTGGTGCGCCCGGCCTCCGACCCCTTCAGTGCCAGCGGGGGCTTGAAGCTCTTGGCCGGCAATTTGGGGCGGGCCGTGATCAAGGCCTCAGCGGTGCCCGAGGATCGCCACATCATCGAAGCCCCAGCCATCGTCTTTGACACCCAAGACGCCCTGCAAGCCGCCTTCAAGGCGGGCGAATTGGAGCGCGACTTCATCGCCGTGGTGCGCTTCCAAGGCCCGCAGGCCAACGGCATGCCCGAGCTGCACAAGCTCACCCCACCGTTGGCGGTGCTCCAAGGCAAGGGCTTTCGGGTGGCGCTGGTCACCGACGGGCGCATGAGCGGGGCTTCGGGCAAGGTGCCCGCCGCCATCCACGTCAGCCCCGAAGTGTTGGCTGGCGGTGCGCTGGGCAAGGTGCGCACGGGGGATCTGCTGCGTCTGGACGCCGTGGCCGGCACGCTGGACGCGCTGGTGCCAGCGCAAATCTGGGCCGAGCGCGTGATCGCAGCCCTGCCCGACGATTTGGCTGAGAACAACGCCCACGGCTTGGGCCGGGAACTCTTTGGTGGTATGCGCCGTAACGTGCGCACCGCCGAAGAGGGCGCGGTGACTTGGCTCTGAATCTGCTTCGACTTCAAAGGAAACCCCATGAAAACCATTGAGCTGGCCCAGTACGGCCCGGTCATCCCTGTGATCGTTTTGGACCGTCTGGAAGACGCGGTACCTTTGGCCCGTGCGCTGGTGGCGGGCGGTGTGCGGGTGTTGGAGGTGACGCTGCGCACCCCGGTGGCGCTGGCGTGCATGGAAGCCATGATCCGCGAAGTGCCGGAGGCCATCGTCGGCGCGGGCACGGTGCGTTCGGTGGCCGATGCCGAGGCGGTCAAAAAGATCGGCGCACGCTTTGCCGTCAGCCCGGGCTACACCTCGGCCATCGGTGAGGCTTGCCTAGCGCTGGATCTGCCTTTGCTGCCGGGGGTGTCCACCGCCAGCGAGGTCATGACGGCCAACGCCGACGGCTATCACTTTTTGAAGCTGTTCCCAGCCACGGCGGTCGGGGGCTTGAGTCTGCTCAAAGCCTTTGCCAGCCCGTTTCACGACGTGTCCTTTTGCCCCACCGGCGGTTTGACACCCGAGAACGCGCCGCAGTTCCTTGCGCTGCCCAACGTCAAGGTCTGCGGTGGCTCGTGGCTCACGCCGGCCGATGCGGTCAACCACGGCGACTGGGCGCGCATCACGGAGCTGGCGCAGGCCTCACACGCTTTGCGGCGCTGAAACAACGGCTCTCTTCAGGGCTTTGGATGAAGCGTGTCTGAGCTTGGTCATGACATGTTCAGTGACCCATCACGCAAGAACGCATGACGGCCCTACGATGGCGGGCATCATGAAAGTTCAAACCATGAAGACGATGTTGTTGCATCACCATGCTTGGGGCCGGTTGCTCTCGGGCGTGGTCTTGGGCCTGATGTGTGCCCAGCCAAGTTGGGCAGATCCTTCGGGGACGCCGCCGCTTGGGGCTGTGTTCCACGATTGCGCCTTGTGTCCGCAGATGGTGGTTGTCCCCGCTGGCAGCTACCTGATGGGGAGCGCAGAAACGGAACTGGGGCGCGAGATCTATGAAAGTCCTCAGCACCGGGTGATGATCCTCAAACCTTTTGCCGTGGGGCGTTTTGAGGTAACCCGGGACGAGTGGCAGATCTGTGTGGCTGAAGGGCCTTGCCAAGCGCAATCGTCTCGAACAGGTATGGGTGCCGCCATGATTCCCGGTGCCGGTCGTTTACCCGTGGTCGATATCACATGGGAACAGGCTTCCCAATACGCCCAGTGGCTGAGCGAGCGTACCGGCCAGCCTTATCGGCTCTTGAGCGAATCGGAATGGGAATATGTGGCGCGAGCTGGGTCACAAAGTGCTTACGCAGGGGGAGATACGTTTGTGGCAGGCCGTGCAAACGTCAGTCCCGCCATGACCGAAAGCGACGCCGTCCCTGCAGCTTGGCATGTCGGCAGTTTTGCGCCCAATGCCTTTGGTCTTTATGACCTACAGGGTAATGTTTGGGAATGGGTCCAAGACTGTTTTCATGACAATCTTGCTGGCGCTCCTGCGGACGGGGCTGCTTGGACTGAGCGTTGCACCCACGCCGAAAGCCACATGGCGCGAGGTGGGTCGTGGAAAACGCCCTCGGTGCAAACGCGTCCAGCTCACCGCGCTTGGGCCCATGGATCCGAAGCAGATATCGGTTTTCGAGTGGCTCGGGCGTTGACGCCTTAAAGGCTGTTTTAACGTGCGTTGTCAGGCAACTCGATCTTGACCTCAAGCACTTCGAGGTTGTCTTGTCGTTCTCGGTGAACCTTGATGTCCCCAGGAGCGATCGTGACGTACCTTGAAATGACGGCCAGCAGCTCACGTTGCAACTCAGGCAGGTAGTCTGGTAAAGCATCGCCCCGGCTAGAGCGTTCATGCGCCAAGATGATCTGCAAGCGTTCCTTGGCAACGCTGGCTGTTTTATCTTTTTCGCCAAGGATGAATGACAGCAGTCCCATCGACTTATCTCCGGCTGAACAGTCGCTTGAACAGGCCCGGTTTGGCCGTTTCGATGAAACGCATCGGGCGTTCTTCGCCAAGAAAGCGAGCGACCAAGTCCTTGTAGGCTTCTGCCACGTCGCTCTCGCCCATGTGGATCACGGGCAAACCTTGATTGGAGGCTTGCAAGACGATCTCCGACTCGGGAATGACGCCGATCAGGGGAATGCGCAGGATTTCATGGATGTCATCGAGCGACAGCATTTGGCCCTCTTCGACGCGCGTCGGGTTGTAGCGGGTGATCAGCAAGTGCTCTTTGACGGGTTCACGCCCTTCCACAGCACGCAGCGTTTTGGAGCTGAGCATGCCGAGAATCCGGTCCGAGTCCCGCACGGACGAAACCTCGGGATTGGTGACCACCAAGGCTTCATCGGCATAGTGCATGGCCATCAAGGCCCCGGTTTCAATGCCAGCGGGTGAATCGCAGACGATGAACTCGAAGTCCATGTCCATCAATTCACGCAGCACGCGTCCGACACCGTCTTTGTCGAGGGCATCTTTGTCGCGTGTTTGGGACGCGGCCAAGACATAGAGCTTGTCGCAGTTTTTGTCCTTGATGATGGCCTGATTCAGATTCACCTCTTGGTGGATCACGTTGATCAGGTCGTACACCACCCGACGCTCGCAACCCATGATCAGGTCGAGATTACGCAGGCCGACATCGAAGTCGATGACGACGGTCTTGTGACCACGCAGGGCCAGTCCAGTGGCAAAACTTGCGCTTGTGGTGGTTTTGCCGACGCCACCCTTGCCGGAAGTCACCACGATGATTTTGGTCATCGCTTGGGTTCCTTTCTGTCCTTGTATTGTTTTGTAAATTTCTTCAGCACTTGATAGCTTCCATCAACAGACTTTCCCCGTCCAGCCAAATTTGGGCCGGTTTGCCCAAGACCTCCTCGGCCAAGGGGGATTCTGTGGTGCGATAGATACCCGCGATCGCGATCAGCGAGGGCTCCATGCTGGTGGCAAAGATCCTTGCTTGGGTGTTGCCACGTGCACCCGCGATGGCTTTACCGCGCAAGGGGCCGTAAACGTGGATATTGCCGTCAGCGATCAGCTCTGCACCGAAACTGACCATGCCCATCACGACCAAATCGCCTCCTCGGGCGTAGACCTGCTGCCCTGAGCGCAAGGGGCGATCGACAAACAAGGTGGGACCGGGTTGAGGTTGGGGGGCGACGGCTTGCGTGACTTGGGGAGGGGGAGCGGCATGTTCAGAAGCGTCAATCAGTCCAGCTTCGCGGGCGTCTGCCATCTGCTGAGGATTGCCGCTGCGCACGCCGACTACGATCAGATGAAAGCGGCGCAGCAACTCGGCCAAGGCCACGACATCCAGCACCTGATCGCTACTCGCGATGGCCGCCAAGTCAACGATCACGGGATCGTGATCAAGCAATTGGGGGCTGCCTTCAAACTGTCGGGCCAACGCCTCGGCCAAGGTCTGAAGATCCGTCGTTTTCAGGATCAAGGCGACCAAGGTCATCGAGGCACTCTTCAGTTCGAAAGGAGCGCTACTCTTTTTGGAAAGGACATCAGCCATGGGCGGGTCCGCACGATGTTGCACGCACGTTGAAAGAGTGAGGCAGTTTAATGGTCTGCGGAAGAGGCCTGTAACCGATCTAACAACATCGCATCACCGTAGCTGAAGAAGCGGTATTGCTGCTCGATCGCAAGACGGTAGAGCCTTTGGATCGCCTCAAAACCTGCAAAGGCGCTGACCAGCATCAGCAAGGTGCTGCGTGGCAAATGGAAGTTGGTGATCAGCCGATCCACCACCTGAAAGTCAAACCCTGGGGTGATGAAGATCTCGGTTTCGCTCGCTCCAGCCTGCAACACACCACTGCGCGCCGCTGATTCGAGCGCGCGCAAGGTGGTGGTGCCGACCGACACCACCCGTCCACCGGCTGCCTTGGTCCGGGCAATCGCGGCCACCGTGGCTTCAGGGACTTCAAAGCGTTCGCTGTGCATGCGGTGCTGGCTCAAGTCCTCGACGCGCACCGGCTGGAAGGTGCCCGCGCCGACGTGCAAGGTGACGTGAGCGCTTTGGACGCCGCGTGCAGCAAGCTGGTCGAGCAGGGTTTGATCAAAATGCAGCGCCGCTGTGGGGGCGGCCACGGCTCCGGGTTGGCGGGCAAAGACGGTTTGATAGCGCCGCTCGTCATCCGTCGTATCGGCATGCGTGATGTAGGGCGGCAGGGGCACATGGCCCAGGCGATCCAAGATCGGCAGCACCTCGCTGGGCAGGCGCAGGTGGAACAAGCCGTTATCGGGACCGCAGCGCCCAAGGACCTCGGCCTTGATCCGTTCCCCCGTGGCCTCGTTGTGGAACCAGATCCTTTGACCCACACGCGGTGATTTGCTGGCCCGCACATGCGCCCAGATGTCACCCGGGGTCGCGAGCAGGCGTTCCACCAAAGCTTCAACGGCACCGCCGGTGTCTTTGGTCCCATAAAGCCGGGCACGGATCACGCGGGTGTCATTGAAAACCAGCAAGTCCCCCGGGCTGAGCAAGTCGGGCAAGTCGCGAAAGATGCGATGCACAGGGGGATGGCTGCGGCCATCAAGCAGGCGCGAGGCGGTGCGTTCAGCCGCAGGACTTTGGGCGATCAGCTCTTGGGGAAGATCGAAATCGAAGTCCGCCACAGCATGATGGCGGGGGGTGGAAGACAGGGGCGTGGAGGAAGCATCGTTCAATAGCATGCAGAATTGTTTCATGCCTGAACAGCTTTTATCGCCATCACCTCTGTCAGCACCCCAGCGCGCTTTGCAAAAACTGGGCCTCGTCCGTGACATGGACTTGGCGCTGCACATGCCTTTGCGGTATGAAGATGAGACGCGCCTGAGCCTGATTGCCCAAGTGCGAGACGGCGAGACGGCTCAAATCGAAGCGCAAGTGCGCGAGGCCCGCATCGAAACGCGTACTCGCCGGCAATTGCTGGTGACGGTGCATGACGGCAGCGCCACCTTGCTGCTGCGCTTTGTGCATTTCTACCCCTCGCATCAAAAGACCTTGGCCGTGGGTGCGCGCGTGCGGGTGCGTGGCGAAGTCCGCATGGGTTTTGCGGGGCGGGAAATGATCCATCCCACCTTCAAAGCGGTCCAAGGGGATGTGCCGCTTGCCGCAGCGCTGACGCCGGTCTATCCGACGGTGGCGCAATTGCCGCAGGCTTATTTGCGTCGCGCCATCGACAACGCTTTGCAGCGCGCTGATCTGAGCGAGCTGATGCCGACGGAGCTGGTCCCTGCGGGTCTGCCGGCACTGCGTTCAGCGGTGCATTTTTTGCACAAGCCCCCACCCGATGCCCCGCTTGCGGCGCTGGAACAGCGGATGCACCCGGCGTGGCAGCGGCTCAAGTTTGAGGAGTTGCTGGCGCAGCAAATCTCGCAGCAACTGGCCCATGAGGCACGGGCGCAGCTCAAAGCCCCAGCGTTGCGCGCCGTGCCCGAGGGCTTGCCCACGCAATTGCTGGCGGTCTTGCCGTTCACCTTGACGGCGGCCCAGCAACGGGTGGTCGAGGAAATCGCCGGCGACTTGGCCGCCACCGCCCCCATGCACCGGCTGCTGCAAGGCGATGTGGGCTCTGGCAAAACGGTGGTGGCGGCTTTGGCGGCGGCGGTGACGCTGGATGCGGGCTGGCAATGCGTGCTGATGGCGCCCACCGAAATCTTGGCCGAACAGCACTGGCGCAAGTTGGTCGAGTGGCTGGCCCCTTTGCGCCTGCGCGATGCGCCGATCCAAGTGGCGTGGCTCACCGGCAGCCGCAAGGGCAAGGCGCGGGCGCAAGAGCGGGCGAGGGTGGCTTCAGGGGAGGCGCAATTGATCGTGGGCACCCATGCCGTGATTCAAGACGAGGTGCAATTTGCGCGTCTGGGGCTGGCGATCGTCGATGAGCAACACCGTTTTGGCGTGCAACAGCGGCTGGCGCTGCGCCGCAAGCTCACCGATGCCGGGCGAGGCCTAGAGCCGCACTTGCTGATGATGACCGCCACGCCCATTCCGCGCACCTTGGCCATGAGCTATTTCGCCGATCTGGACGTCAGCACCATCGACACCTTGCCGCCGGGGCGCAGTCCCATCGTGACGCGCTTGCTGCCTGAGTCGCGGCGCGATGCTTTGATTGAGCGGGTGCAGGCAGCGGTGGCGCAGGGGCGCCAGGTGTACTGGGTGTGTCCGCTGATCGAAGAAGGGGAAGCCACCGAGGATGACAAGCCCAAGACCGATCTGCTCGGCCGGCCACCGCTGGATCTGGCCAATGTGACGGCCACCCATCAAGAGCTTTCAGAGGCGTTGCCGGGGGTGGGGGTGGGTTTGCTGCACGGCCGTTTGCCGGCGGCGCAAAAGGCGGACGTCATGGCGCGCTTCAGCGCCGCCGAGCTGGCGGTGTTGGTGGCAACCACCGTGATCGAAGTGGGTGTCGATGTGCCCAACGCCAGCGTGATGGTGATCGAGCATGCCGATCGTTTCGGCTTGGCGCAGTTGCACCAGCTGCGCGGCCGGGTGGGGCGCGGTGCCACGGCCAGTGTGTGCATGCTGCTGCACGGTGCAGCGGTGTCGGCCACGGGGCGGGATCGCTTGCGGGCCATGGTGGAGACCCAAGACGGTTTTGAGATTGCGCGACGCGACTTAGAGATTCGCGGACCTGGCGAGTTGATGGGTGAGCGTCAATCCGGCGACAACTTGCTGCGCTTTGCGGATTTGCAGCAAGACGAGCCCTTGCTGGTCAAGGCGCGCCAAGCGGCTGCCACGCTTTTGAAGTGTCAACCTGCCAAGGCTCGGGCGCACATGCTGCGCTGGCTGGGGGAGCGGATGGAGTTGCTTAAAGCTTAAAGCGCTTAAAGCGAGAAGGGGATCTCGGTGATCATCTTCAGCGTCCACGTATCGGCCACCGGGGTCAGGCCCCGGCCGATGCCGAAGCTGAATTCCCACGGTTTGCGCTCCACGTCCAGCGTCAAAAACAATCGACGGTCCTGGTCTCGATCGACCACCGCTTGCCCGACTCGGCCTAAATCGGTGTAAAGCTCAACGCCGGGCGAAAAGGCGGGATGGTTTTTGAGCGCACGGGTGGCCTTGATGCTGAAGCTCATTTCTGGACGTTGCCCGGCATTGGGGCCCTCCACTTCTGTACCGATGTTGAGGTTGGTGCTGATCAGGCTGTGTGGGCCGCGATAGCCGCCAATCAGCTTGGTCTCGGTGGTGTACTTGGCTTGGTCGTATTCGGGTTTGACATGGGCCAGCTCGAAGTTGACCCCAGCAAACCAGCCTCCCAACGCTGTATCTGCTTGAATGGGCAACCACTTGATGCGCCCTTTCAGCCCGGCAAATTGGTAGCTTCCTTGGGCGTCCATGACGGTGGGTACATAAAGCCCCAACTCCACAGTTCGGGTCCATCCCCAAGAAAATTCGGGCGTCAGGCGCCAGCCGTGCAGCGAAACCACCTCGCCGGGGTAATTGGGCGTGGCCGAGCCGCTGGGGGTGGTGTTGATGTGCAGTTCAACCCCAAACTCACCGACCTCGTTGATGCTGTCGTCATAGACTTGGACCTCATCTTGCAACGCTGCTTGGGAAACAGGGCTGGTGATCAAACCTCCAAGCAGGGTCGCAGCCAAGATGACAGAGCGGGCGGAAAGCATGGGAGTGGGGCACATGGGGATCAAGATGACGGTGGCTTAAGGCTCCGAGCTTAATCGAATTCTTAATATTCGTTGATGAACCCCCTCCGATGGGCCAGCTACCTACAATCGCGTCCACCATGCCTCATCCACACTTATCTTTGCCCACGGTCACCGCTTCTGCGGCTGTTTCTTTTCATCGATTAAGCAAGAGCTTTGTGGGGCCACGTGGGACGGTGCAAGCCTTGTCGGGGGTGAGCTTCGACATTGAGCAAGGCGAATTTTTTGGCCTGTTGGGACCCAATGGGGCCGGCAAAACCACCCTCATCAGCTTGCTGGCCGGACTGGCCAGCGCCAGCTCTGGCTCGGTCACGGTCATGGGCCACGATGTGGTGCATGACTTTGCGGCTGCGCGCCGGGCCTTGGGCATCGTGCCGCAGGAGCTGGTGTTTGATCCCTTCTTCTCGGTGCGCGAGAGCTTGAAGATTCAAAGTGGTTACTTTGGTGTGCGCCACAACGACGCTTGGATCGACGAGTTATTGCACAGCTTGGGGCTCACCGACAAAGCCGACACCAACATGCGCCAGCTCTCCGGTGGCATGAAACGCCGGGTGATGGTGGCCCAAGCCTTGGTGCATCGTCCACCCGTGATCGTGCTCGATGAGCCGACGGCTGGGGTGGATGTGGCCTTGCGACAAACCTTGTGGCAATTCATCGCCAAGCTCAATCGCGAAGGCCATACGGTGCTCCTGACCACCCATTACCTTGAAGAGGCCGAAGCCCTGTGCGGGCGCATTGCCATGCTTAAGCAAGGGCAGGTGGTGGCGTTGGAAACCACCTCACGATTACTCGCCGGTCGGGCAGCCACGATGTTGCGCTTTAAGACCGATCAGGCTCTGCCGGCGGCGTTGTCTGCGCCCTTGCGTATCACTGGGCGCATGGTGCAAATCACGGCCCACGATGCGGCCGAAGTGGAGGCGATCTTGGCGCAGTTGCGTCAAGCCGGTGTGGTTGTCGAAGACTTAGAAATTGGCCGTGCTGCATTGGAGGATGTCTTTCTTGACATCATGCAAGCCGCTCCGGCCGCCACTGATCACGCAGGGACACAACCATGAATAAGCACCATGCCCAACGCGGCTCAGCACCGGGTTTGTTGACGGGGGCTTCGGTTCTTTTCTACAAGGAAGTACTGCGCTTTTGGAAGGTCAGCTTTCAAACCGTGGCGGCCCCGATCCTGACGGCAGTGCTTTATCTGTTGATCTTCGGGCATGTGCTGGAAGATCGCGTCAAGGTCTACGACGCGGTGGGCTACACCCACTTCCTGATCCCCGGGCTTGTGATGATGAGCGTGCTGCAAAACGCCTTTGCCAACAGCTCGTCGAGCCTGATTCAAAGCAAGATCACGGGCAACTTGGTGCTGCTCTTGGTCACACCGCTGACGCACCGTGCTTGGTTTGTTGCCTATGTGGGGGCCTCGGTGGTGCGTGGTCTGGTGGTGGGGTTTGGGGTTTGGTTGGGTACCGTTTGGTTCGCCCCTCAAGGGCTGGTTGAACCGATGTGGGTGCTGGTTTTTGCCGTTCTGGGCGCAGCGATGCTGGGGGCCTTGGGCTTGATTGCCGGCTTGTGGGCCGAGAAGTTTGATCAGTTGGCCGCCTTTCAAAACTTCATCATCGTGCCGATGACTTTTCTGTCTGGTGTCTTCTATTCGATCCATTCGTTGCCAGAACGCTGGCAAATGGTCAGTCACTTCAACCCCTTTTTCTACATGATTGACGGCTTTCGCCATGGTTTTCTTGGGGTGAGCGATGTCTCGCCTTGGATCAGTTTGGCGGTGGTCAGCGGCAGTTTCTTGGTGATCAGTGCGGTGGCGTTGCGCCTGCTTGCAACGGGGTACAAGCTGCGGCAGTGAGATCGCCGCGCCCACCCGAAGGTGGGGAACCCTTGTTGATCATGTCTTCAAAAGCATCGGGGAGAGGATGGACACCTACTTGCTGGACTGGCTGCATGAGCTGCTGCGCTCTGTGCATATCGCCACAGCGATGATCTGGATCGGCACCTCGTTTTTCTTTGTCTGGCTGGACAACAGTCTTGTCCCTGCCGACGGCGAAGGCGATCGGGATCTGGGTGTGTCGGGCAGTTTGTGGACGCTCTACGGCGGGGCGTTCTACAACATACGTAAATTTCCTTTGGGCCCCCGTCGGGGCGCGGTCAGTCATCTGCACTGGCTTTACTGGGAAAGCTACGCCACGTGGTTGTCCGGCATGGCTTTGCTGCTGGGCACGCTCTATGTTGCGCAGGCCGGGTGGGTGGCTGGGGGTTTCATCCTTGTGGGCTGGCTGGGCTACGAGGTGCTTTGCTGGGCGTGCCGGTCGTCCTCTGGACGTTATGTGGCATGGTGGATCGCGCTAGGGGTGCTGTTGGCCGATTGGCTAGCGTGCCAATGGTTTTCGGGCCGAGTGGCCTTTTTGGTGGTCGGAACGATGTTGGGCACGATCATGACGGCCAATATCTTCTTTCGGGTGATCCCCGGTCAGCGGGCCTCGGTAGCGCACATGTTGGCCGGGCATCTTCCGCCATCGCATGGGGTGCAACGCGGCAAGATTCGCAGTCTGCACAACACCTACTTGGCTTTGCCTGTCTTGGTCACCATGCTCTCGCATCACAACCCGATGTTGTCTGAGCGCTCCGGCAATTGGGTGGTTTTAGCGGTGTTGATGCTGATGGCCGT
>NZ_JBFPHB010000044.1:0-18268 GCF_041083635.1 Leptothrix ochracea | reverse complement strand
TTCGCCAGCGTGCCGTTGCCCACGGCGCCGACCCACCGTGCTCGCGGGCCAATCGATCGCGCAAACGCTTCAAGGAGATCTCATGAAACATACCTGGATGGCCCTCGTTTCTTCGGCCGCCATGGCCATCGCGGCGTCGGCATTGGCTGCCGGAGGCGGCGGCGGGGGCGGTGGCGGTGGTGGTGGTGGCGGTGGTGGCGGTGGCGGTGGGGCTGTCGGCCTCAGCGTTGACTTCGGAGGTGCAACAGGTAAGTCAACAGGATGGAACGAGGTTTCCCCCATTTCGTTGCGTAATTCGTTGGCGGTGTGCTCGATCAGACCGGGATCGATGTGATCTTGCCCTTCGATAAAGGCCGCCAGCAAGATGCGATTGCACATGCGATTGATGCGGCGCGGGATCCCCCCCGTCCAGCGATAAATCGCCTCGAACACCCCATCCATGAAGACCGGGCGATCGCGCCATCCCACATGGTGCAAACGATGCTCGATATACGCCCGCGTCTCATCAGGGCTGAGCGGCCCAAGGTGGCAGGAAGCGGTGATGCGTTGACGCAGCTGCTCCATGGAGGGCGACTCGATCAGCTTACGCAGCTCCGGCTGTCCGATCAGGAAGCTTTGCAGCAGCGCGTGGTTGCCGAGCTGGAAGTTTGAGAGCATGCGGAGCTCTTCAATCGCCGCCAAGCTCAGGTTCTGCGCCTCATCCACGATCAGCAGCGCACGCCGCCCTTGCATGGCAACGTTGGTCAGGAAAGCCTCGAATGAACCGATCAACTGGGCCTTGGTGCTGCCTTGAGAGGGAATCCCAAAGGCAGCAATGACGGCATACAGCAGATCGCCTGAGTCAAGTTGTGTTGAAACGATCTGCGCTGCCAACACCTTGGCTGGATCAAGTTCATCCAGCAGGGTTCGAACCAGCGTTGTTTTACCGGCCCCGATTTCGCCGGTCACCACGATGAAGCCTTCCTGCTGGATCACCCCGTAACGCAGATAAGCCAAGGCACTGCCATGGCCTCGGCTGTTGAAATAAAAGCTCGGATCGGGGTTGAGCTGAAAGGGAGGGCCACTGAAACCGAAATGTGCTTCGTACATTGTTGTTGATGCCTCAGAACGATGATGCTGACGCTCAGAAATGGTGCTGCAGCCCAACATAGGCTGCGGTCTCACGGGCCGTGCCAGCCAAGGCTGCGGTACTCAGGGTTTGATAGCGCAATCCAGCAGTGAATCCAGTACGGGCGGAGAGCCGCGAAGCCACGCTCAGTTCCACTGTTTGATTCCGACTTTCCTGACCGACGTTGAGTCCCTGACCAAGAATGTGGACTGTCATGATTGAAACCTCCATCAATTCCGTCGAAGACAGGCGATGATTCCACGATAACGTGGCGCCGAACTGCTCAGAGGCCCCCGAAAATGCGGGGGAGACGCTTGAATCGGTCCGGGCAGCCACCTCGGACGTATTGACTTGATACATATCCAACGTCAGTCCGTTGCGCACACCGCGGATACCCACCGTGAAATTACTGCTCTGCTGCAACTGCGCGCGGGAAGAAAAGACTTCCACAGCGGGACTGCTGCTATCGGGCAAATTCATACGCGCCATCAGTTCACGCACGGCTTGTGCACGATCCTGATCGTCCTTCACGGTCACTTGCAGGATCTTGTTCGCCATGGCTTCCACGCTGCTTGCGGTCGAATACGTACTGAGGCGTGATGCGTACGCCGTCAGCGCGCGTTTGGATGTCCCCGACAAAACCCACAACGGCTGTTGAAAAGAGAAATTCGCATCCCACGCCTTGCCAAAAAACCGCTGCTCCACAGCAGCATCGACCGAACTACGCGGGAAGGGACGCCAACTCACCATACCGCCAAGCACGGACTCACTCAGCTGTTGATTATTGAAGCGAACCCACTCGCGGGCGATACGGGGCTCGACCTTGGTTTCGGTGGTCAACGGCAAGGGAACCGCCAGACGCATCGACTCAAACCCAATCGATGGATCCGGCTGACGGAGATACGTCGTGCTCGTTCGTGAGACATCGACACGCCAGCCAAACGGTAACTCGCGAGATTCGAGACGCAGAAGATCCCGCTGAACATACGCATCGGTGTAGAAGCCTTGGTTGTTAGCATCCACCCCCACGGGCTGTGGCGTACGCATCCACGTGTTGTCACTACGCAACGTCCACTGCAGCGTACCCACGGCACGATCAACGTACGGGCTGAAACGGGTCCGGTAAATGGTTTGGCGGTTCGTGGGTGTGATGCCCAACCCCACAAAACCGAACGGATCTGCCAGCGTCGTCACCGCATCAATACGGCCATCCAAAGACACCGGATTTTCGGGCGGCCGAACATTGAAATCAACACCCCCCTCGGGCAGAGCCGTGTTCTTCAACGGATTGCGAGCGTAGTTGACCAAGTTCGCACTGAACTTGCCATCCACCAGATACCCCGCACCCATGCTGCGAAACACCGCCTGTGGCACAAATTGCTGCACGATGTCCGAGCGGGCCTGATCGGCCAAAGACAACGCAATGTTGTTCGAAACGGTCATCAGCGCTTTTGCGCTCAATTCGAAACGCGAGCGAGGTACGGGCGGCGGTGGCGGCAATGCTTGATTGGCGGCATCGGCATTTTCTTCTGCCCAGCTCATCTCGCAGGCCATCCCTAGGCCAAGCAGCACCGCCAGCCGTGCCCATACCCTCGCCCGACGACGGTAGGAGGTACCACGTACACCGGTTGACCCGTTCGACGGGTGATGATCAGGCACCGTAGAAGTAGCCATAACCCGTTACAGCACCCTTGCCCCGGAACTTGTTCAGCACGGAGAGCACCACCGGACAATGTTCAAGCGCGGAATAGGCTTGGCTGATCTGAGCATGCGTGGTGTGCTCGGCCTCAACCACCATCACCACTTGGCCCACCCGAGAGGCCAAGACGCGTGTCTCGGTGGTCGGGATGATGGGCGGGGCATCAAACACCACGATTCGATCAGAGTACTTGGCCGCCAACTCGGCCAGCAAGGACTCCATCGCAGCACTGCCGAGCAATTCACTCGACTTCGCGTTGGCCGTACCCGCAGGCAAAAGACTCAGTTTGGGAACATTCGTTCGCAGCAACACATCACCGAGATCAAGCGACTCGAAGTGCAGCACATCCATCAGCCCTCGGGTCTGCTCCAAGCCCAAACGGGTCAGGGCTGAGGGACGAAGCACATCGGCATCCACCAGCAACACCGAGTGATCGACCTCCATGGCGATACTCATCGCCAAATTCATGGCAAAAAAGGTCTTGCCCTCCCCCGGCATGGCACTGGCGACCAAGATCAGGTTCGGTCGTTCAATGGGCTGTGCGCTCTCACCCCGGGCATTGGCCAACAAAGGCCGCTTGATGATGCGCATTTCCTCCGCCAACTGAGAGCGCGCTTGGGAGGGCACCAAATAGCCCTCCTGCTCAAGCCGGTTGAGGTCGATGTAGACCTCGCGTGATCGACGGGAAGGCTGGGGTGCCGGCGCAAAAGCAGCCGGCGCCGCAGCCTCTGGCACGGCATTGCGATTGCGGAATAAGCCAGAAGCCTCCGCTGCCGCCGCCGCACGCCCTTCAATCGACGAAGCTGTCACCGAGGTCGGCGGCATGCCGGGTCTTGGCGGTGCGCCGTTAAAGACATCGAAGCCGGCACGTTTGAGTTCTTCGAGCCGCCGGGCAGCTTGGTCCATGATGCTCATAGCAATGCGTCCTTGATGGCGACGTTAAACAGATCAGTGAATGCCGTAGAAAGAGCGAAAGACCATCCAACCGATCCAAACGAACTGGATAAACAGATAGGCACCCACCACCGCAAGGACGCGCAAGCGTTCCTGACGCAAGGTGCTTTCGCGCCGAGGATCAGGCAGCACGGTCAACACACCGAGCACCGGCCGTTTCGTGAACTCACGCAACTCCCGTTCAGACGATACGGTGGGATGGACCAAGGTCATGCCAAACGCCACGGCCATCCCCACAACGATCGAACCCAGCATCAGCAACGCGGCCAGATGTTTCTTGCTCGGGAACACCGGCATGGGGGACACGCGGGGAGGCTCCACCAAGCGGAACTCTGCCATGGAGGAATTCCGATCCATCTTGGCACCCAGCGAAGCCGCCTCGCGGCGATTGACCAACTGCTCGTACTGTTTGCGCACCACTTCATAGCCACGGGTCAGCTGCATCAACTCCGCTTCAGCTTGGGGAATTTTCTCTGCGATGGTTTGGAATTCCTGCTGACGCACGCGATAAGCGCCAATTTGCGCCTGCAACGAGGCGACCAAGGCCTCGGCTTGCGCCAACTCGATTCTTAAGCGCTGATAGACCGGGTTCGTTGGTGCCATGCTTCCTGGCGGTGGCGTGACTTGGGTTTTGAGCTTGATTTGCACATCCCGACGACGCTCAGCCTCCAACTCACGGATCGTGCGCCGTGTCGCAAAAACATCCGGGTGCGCCTCGGTATAACGCCGCAACAAATCGTCCAGTTGCCGCTTTTGCATCTCAATGCGTGCATCAAGATCCGGCGTTAACGAAGATGAGGATGCGGCCTCCCCCGGTAGATAGGGATTCTCTTTGGCCAACTCCCGACGCAAGGCTTCGCGCGAATGGTCGGCTGACTGCAACTGGATGGTTGTCTTGCTGATTTCATCCCGAATCGCCGTGATACGGTTGAAGTAGTCCTGCTGGTTCGCATTGGCCACGGCCATGTTGTGCAGCTTGAACTCTTTCACCTTGGTATCGGCATCCGCCAGCTTGGCTTCGTAGTCCTTGATTTGCTCGTCGATGAACCGTGTGGCTTCATCGGAATTACGCTGCTTGGCCTCGATCCCAGAGGTGATGAACAAGCGCACAAAGCGATCAACCACCTTGCGAGACCGTTCAGCATCGGTATCACGGAAGGTGATGGCATAAAGATTGTTACCCCCCGACTGATCCACCTTGATGTTCTTCATCAGGAAGTCGAGCAGTTTTTCATTCGCAGAAGACTGGCCGCGCTCCAAAAGACCGACCGAGGGATCGTTGGCAATACGCTCAACATTAGGTCGGGACACCAACGTTTTACCCAACATCTTGACCTGCTGATCAATGTCGGGCTGAAAGGTCACCCCTTCCATCAGCGGCTTGAGCACTGTCATCGTATCGACGTGCACTTTGGCCTGCGCCTCGAAACGCTCTGGAAAGAACCACGTCACACCCAGACCAATCAAACCGACGGCCCACATCACGGCAATGGCCAACCACCGGTTGCGCCAGATACCTCGACCTATCAGGGCCAACTTGCCGGCCAATTCATTCATGTCTGTGACACCAGAAAAAAGAACCCCCTCAATGGGCGTTCAGGATCAGAACCAGCTCTGCGGAATGATGACGATGTCACCAGGCTTGACGTCTACATTGGCCGAAATGTCGCCCCGTTTGAGCAGATCCTTAAGGCGAATACTGTAGGACTTGCCCCCTTCCGTGCCGCGCACCAAGACAGCGCCATTACCGTCGGCAAAATCCGTCAATCCCCCAGCTTGGATCATCACATCCAGCAGCGTCATGTCTTGACGGTAAGGCACCGACTGCGGCCGAGAGGCTTCACCAACGATGCGGATCTGCTCGCCATAAACACCTTGGAAACTGTTCACCATCACGGTCACCACTGGATCACGGATCACGCGTGCCAGCAATTCACGGATCTCACGAGAAAGGTCGGCCGGGCTTTTGCCGGCCGCCAACACATCTTCAACCAGCGGCACAGAAACACGTCCATCGGGGCGAACAGGGACGGTTGCTGACAACTCTGGATTGCCCCAAACGACCACTTGAATGGTGTCAAGCGGGCCAATTTTGTAGTGGTGATCCGTGGTGGCAGCGCGCTGAGGTGCGGGTGGATAAGCCTGCATCACTGACGAACAGCCCGCCAGCAAGGATGCAGCCACCACCAACACGCCGACACGGGCATAGCCCCTGACGTACCGCTGCTGATGGGTTCGTCTGCTGAGCTTCATCCAAGATCCTCTCGTTCGTTGTGCAAGCCCGAAGTCATGCCGAGTATGACAAGCTATTTCGTAAATCCGGCGTTTCAGACTCTCAGAAAAGAAACACGTGCCTCACGCCTGTCTAACGCCTCACAGCGCCCAACTCAATGAGCGCCTTCTCGAAACAGCACCACACTCACGGTCTCCAGCAAGACCAACAGGTCCAAAAACAAGGAGTTGTTCTTGACGTAGTAAAGGTCGTACTGGTGCTTTTTGCGTGCGTCATCCACAGACGCACCATAAGCGTAACGGACTTGAGCCCACCCCGTCAGCCCCGGTTTGACGGTATGACGCACGTCATAGAACGGAATTTGCTCACGCAACTGCGCAACAAATGAAGGCCGCTCGGGACGAGGCCCCACCATGCTCATTTCACCACGCAGCACGCTCAACAGTTGCGGCAGCTCATCAATCCGGGTCTTGCGGATGAAGGCACCGACACGCGTGATGCGTGAATCATTCTTGGTGGCCCAACGTGCAACACCGTCCTTTTCAGCATCGGTGCGCATGCTGCGGAACTTGAGACACCAAAAAGTAGCCCCCGCCAAACCCACGCGTTCTTGGCGATAGATCAAGGGGCCCGGACTGTCGAGCTTGATGGCCATGGCGGTGAGGATCATGATGGGCGTGGTCATCACGAGCAGCAACGACGAGGTCACGATGTCAAAAACCCGCTTGCTGATTTCGCGGGCTTTGCCTTGCACAAAACCGTCGCCGTACACCAACCAACTGGCCTTGACACTGTCCACCGGCACTTCGGCGCGCGTACGCTCGTAAAAACCAACCAAGCTCAAAATCGGGACACCGCTGATCCGGCAATGAAGCAGCTGCTCCATCGGGACACCGCCACCGCGCTGCTCCTTCACCGCCACAATGATCTCGGCCACTTTGTAACGCTGCGCCAGCCCAACCAACGTTTCGTCACGCTCGAAAATACGAGCACCGCCCGTCAAAATCGGGGCCACGCCCTGCTCGGCTGTCGGATAAAACCCCACCACTTCGTAATGACTGGCATGCGCCGGCAAACGCAAGTCGCTCCACACTTGCAAGGCTTCAGCACCGGTCCCAACGATCAGCACACGTCGCGTTCCGACCGCGTGGCGCAAAGCCCAAGATGCGCTGCGATACAGCGCCAAACCACCGCTCAGGTAAAGCAAGGCATATCCGACAAGCTGGCCCGGATGGCCTTCAAAATTCATCATCGTCAAACCCAAATAAGCCACCGCCCCACCGACCATCAAGGCCATCGCAGAGCGTGACAACAACGTTCCAAAACTCATCAAGTTCCCAGAACGGTGCAAACCCACAAACGAATTCAGCAAGGCAATCACCAGCGAAAAAAAGGCAGCTGAGGTCAACAGGGGCAGCGACACCACATGCCCCGATGCACCCATACCCACAGGATGATCCAACGTGATTGCCGATGCCACCATGGCAACAAAGCACAGGGCGGCATCCGTGATCAGGGAGAAATACTGCGAACCCGACGTGTGATGCTGGAAGATGCGAACCATGGAATCCCTTTATGCCTTACCGCTGCTGGTGACGTGAAACGAATTCTCGACACTTAAGCTGCATTCACAGAGGGCAAGTTGCACATTACCGCCGTTCTTGCGAACCGAAACCTCGCCAAGGTGTGCGCTTGTCACAGACAGGGGACACCTTGGCGCACCACAGGGACGGATTCAGCACTTCAAACCAAGATGCAACGCCACGATACCCGCACTGAGATTGTGAACATCAACGTGACCAAACCCGGCGGTTTTCATCATGGCTTTGAGTTCAGCCTGCCCAGGATGCATGCGAATGGACTCCGCCAAGTAACGATAGCTCTCAGCATCGCCAGCCAGCACTTGGCCCATGCGCGGTAGAAGCTGGAACGAATACCAGTCGTAGATCTTTTCCAGCGGTTTGGCCACCTTGGAGAACTCCAGCACCAAGAGCCGCCCACCGGGTTTGAGCACCCGGTTCATCTCAGCCAAGGCTTGATCCTTGTGGGTCATGTTGCGCAAGCCAAAGGCCACACTGACCACATCAAAGCGTGCATCAGGGAAAGGCAGATGCTCGGCATCACAGATCACCGTGGGCAGCACCAAACCCTCATCCACCAAACGATCCCGCCCAACGCGCAGCATGGCCTCATTGATGTCGGTATGAACCACACAGCCTTGGGGCCCGACCCGACGGGCAAAGGCGCGCGTGAGATCGCCCGTACCAGCGGCAATATCCAGCACGTGATGGCCCGGTTGCACGCCAGAAACAGCCATGGCATACCGCTTCCACAAGCGATGCAGCCCCATCGACATGGTGTCGTTCATCAAGTCGTAGCGCGAAGCCACCGAATCAAAGACGCCTCGCACCAAGCTGGCCTTGGTCTTTTCATCGACCGTCTTGAAGCCGAAATGGGTATCACTCATGGAGATCCGTCGTCTTTCTTGAAATCATCGGGGCCTCAGTGGCGTGAGGCACAACTCGATACCGGCAACGACATGGGGGTATCCCTTGTCACACCAGCCGCGCGCAATTGCGCCTCGTAATCCGCCCAAAGCTTGGCTTGTTGGGAGCCGAGATGATAAAGATAGTCCCAGGTATAGATGCCGCTGTTGTGACCGTCGCTGAACGTCGGCTGCACGCCGTAGTGCCCCACAGGCTCAAGCGCCATCAGGGTCACATCCCGTTTACCGGTTTGCAGGACTTCTTGTCCTGGGCCGTGACCACGCACCTCTGCCGAGGGCGACAACACACGCAGCAACTCGAAAGGCAACTTGAAAGTCCGGCCATCGGAAAACTGCACTTCCAGCACACGGGACTGCTGATGCAAGGTCAGGGCCAAGGGGGTGGGGGGTGTTGAAGAAGTTGTCATGGTCATGCCACTCAAAAAGAAGCCAGCGCATCCATCGCGATGCGAAGACGCTCGTCCACGTTTGCCAAACCAGCATTCAACCAAGCCAGATCTTGGACCGAAGAGGTCCGTTGCCGCTCGCCCCACACCGGTTGCGGGAAATGGCTGTCCCAGTCGAACCGAGCGATCACGTGCCAATGCAGATGCGGCACGACGTTGCCCAGCGTGGCGAGGTTGATTTTGGTGGGCTGCAAAGCCTCACGCAGCACACGCTCCACCGCCACCACCACCGCCATGCAATGCTGACGATCAGCCTCGCCCAGATCGCTGAACTCCGCCACGTGAGCGGTCCAGATCACCCGGTAAAAGGCCGGAAACTCAGGCGCATCAAGCACACGAATGACGCGCAGTCGGGCATCTTGAGCCACCAGCAGCCAAGCGGCCGGTGTCGGCTCGGCCACACAAAGTTCACAGCGCACAGCATCGCCCCCTTGCTTCATACCAAGACCCGTTCAATACCGCCCGTGTTGGCACGCTGCACGTAATCAGGCATCCAGTTGTCACCCAGAATCTGCCGCGCCATCTCGACCACGATGTAATCGGCTTCGAGCAAGCCGTTGCTCAGATCGTCGCCATAGCGGCTCAAACCCTGCAAGCAAGCCGGGCAAGAAGTCAGGATCTTGGCCCCCTCCCCGGCGCCGATCAGCCCCTGCTGGCGCAACTGCGCTTCGCCCTTGCGGATTTCTTCTTCCTTGCGGAAACGCACTTGGGTCGAAATATCGGGCCGATTCAGCGCCAACGTGCCCGCCTCACCGCAGCAACGCTCGGACTGGATCACACCCGGCCCCACCAAAGCGCGCACCGTTTTGATCGGCGCTTGCTGCTTCATCGGGGAATGGCAGGGGTCGTGATAGAGAAAAGCACCCTTGCCCTGTAACGTGATGCCCTTTTCCAGCAAGTACTCGTGGATATCCACGATGCGGCAGCCCGGGAAAATGTCTTCGAACTTATAGCCTTGCAGCTGGTCCAAGCACGTGCCGCAACTCACCACCACCGTTTTGATATCAAGGTAGTTGAGTGTGTTGGCCACGCGGTGAAACAGCACGCGGTTGTCGGTGATGGTCTTTTCGGCCTTGTCAAATTGGCCTGCGCCGCGCTGTGGATAGCCGCAGCACAAGTAGCCCGGCGGCAGCACAGTTTGAACCCCCGCGTGCCAAAGCATCGCTTGCGTGGCCAAACCGACTTGGCTGAAGAGTCGCTCTGAGCCGCAGCCCGGGAAATAAAACACCGCCTCGGTTTCCGCCGACGTGGTCTTGGGGTCGCGGATGATCGGAACGTAGTTCTTGTCCTCGATATCCAACAGCGCCCGCGCGGTCTTCTTCGGCAAACCGCCCGGTAACTTCTTGTTGATGAAGTGAATCACTTGCTCGCGGATCGGCGCCACACCCACGGTTGCCGGCGGCGTCTGGGTTTGCTTGCGCGCCAAGCCCTTCAAAACATCGTTGGCCAAACGCTGCGCCTTCATCCCGATACCCACCATGGCACTGCGCGCCAGCTTGATGGTTTCTGGGTTGGTGGCGTTGAGCATGAACATCGCCGCCGCACCGGCGGGGCGGAAGCTCTTCTTGCCCATCTTGCGCAGCAAGTTGCGCATATTCATCGACACGTCACCGAAGTCGATCTTCACCGGGCACGGGCTCAGGCACTTGTGACACACCGTGCAGTGGTCGGCCACGTCCTCAAACTCTTCCCAATGCTTGATCGATACGCCCCGGCGGGTTTGCTCTTCGTAGAGGAAGGCCTCGACCAGCAACGAGGTGGCTAGGATTTTGTTGCGCGGGCTGTAGAGCAAATTGGCACGTGGCACATGCGTGGCACACACCGGCTTGCACTTGCCGCAACGCAGACAGTCCTTGACCGAGTTGGCGATATCGCCGATGTCGCTCTGCTGCATGATCAGCGACTCGTGCGCCATCAGGCCAAAGCTCGGCGTGTAGGCCTCACTCAAGTCAGCCGAGCGGGTGTCCTCGCCCAGATCGGTGGTGCGATCTTGGCGACGCAGCAACTTGCCTTTGTTGAACCGCCCTTGCGGATCGACTTTGGCTTTGTAGGCAGCAAAGTTCTTCAGCTCATCATCGGTGAGGAATTCGAGCTTGGTGATACCGATGCCGTGCTCACCCGAGATCACACCATCCAACGAACGCGCCAGCACCATGATCCGACCCACCGCCTCGTGCGCGGTTTGCAGCATCTCGTAGTTGTCGGAGTTGACCGGGATGTTGGTGTGCACGTTGCCGTCGCCAGCGTGCATGTGCAACGCCACCCAGACCCGCGCGCGCAGCACCTCCTTGTGCAAGGCTTTGCAGGCATCCAGCAACGGCACAAAGGCCACGCCGTTGAACAAGGCTTGCAGCGGCTTGAGGATCTGCGTCTTCCACGAAGCCCGCAGCGAATGGTCTTGGAGCTGATCAAAGAAGCCCGCATCCAGCCCGGTCATCCAGCCTTGCCAAAGCGAACGCACCTCACGCACCAGCGCCAAGGCCTGCTGCACGCGATCTTCGAGCAGCTCAGCGCTTGGAATCTCGCTGGCATCGTCGGTCTTGCCCAGCGGCACATCACCGGCCTCAAAGAAGGCTTCGAGCCGATCAGCCAACGCGATCTTGTTGCGCAGGCTGAGCTCGATGTTGATGCGCTCGATGCCGAGCGTGTACTCGCCCATGCGCTCCAGCGGAATCACCACGTCTTCGTTCACCTTGAAGGCGTTGGTGTGCTTGGAGATCGCCGCCGTGCGTTTGCGATCCAGCCAGAATTTCTTGCGCGCATCAGCCGAGACGGCCACGAAGCCTTCGCCCGAGCGGCCGTTGGCCAAGCGGATCACCTCGGAGGTGGCGCGGGCCACGGCGTCCTCGTCGTCACCGACGATGTCGCCCACCAGCACCATCTTGGGGAAGCCACCGCGCTTGCTCTTGGTGGCGTAGCCCACCGCCTTGAGGTAGCGGTCGTCGAGGTGCTCCAAGCCGGCCAGAATCGCCCCACCGGGCTTTTTCATCTCGGCAAACATGAAGTCCTTGATCTCGACGATCGAGGGCACACACTCCTTCGGGTTGCCAAAGAACTCTAGGCAGACCGTGCGCACATGATCCGGCATGCGGTGCACCACCCAGCGCGCGCTGGTGATCAGGCCGTCACAGCCTTCTTTTTGCACCCCCGGCAAGCCCGCGAGGAACTTGTCGGTCACATCCTTGCCCAGCCCTTCCTTGCGGAAGATCGCCCCGGGAATATCGAGCCGCTCCGTGCGCTCCAGCACCCGACCGGTAGCGTCAAAGTAGCGCAGCTCGAAGCTCGCGGTCTTGACGTCGTGAATCTTGCCGAGGTTGTGATTCAGGCGAATCACCTCCAGCCACTTGGCCTCGGGCGTGACCATGCGCCAAGACACCAAGTTATCAAGTGCCGTGCCCCAGAGCACCGCCTTCTTGCCGCCCGCATTCATGGCGATGTTGCCGCCAATGCATGAGGCTTCCGCCGAAGTCGGATCGACCGCGAAGACAAACCCACCGCGCTCAGCCGCGTCCGAGACGCGCTGTGTCACCACCCCAGCGCCGGTCCAGATCGTCGGCACCTTGTGGCTCAGTCCCGGCAGATCGACCAGCTCGACTTCGGTCATCTGTTCGAGCTTTTCGGTGTTGATGACCGCGCTCTTCCACGTCAGCGGCACGGCGCCGCCGGTGTAGCCGGTGCCACCGCCACGCGGGATAATGGTCAAACCCAGCTCCACGCAACCGGCCACCATCGCGGCCATCTCCGCTTCCGTGTCGGGGGTGAGCACCACAAAGGGGTACTCGACGCGCCAGTCGGTCGCATCGGTGACGTGGGCCACACGGCTCAGCCCATCGAACTTGATATTGTCTTTGGCGGTCACGCGCCCAAGCACCTTGCGGGCACGCTGGCGCAAGTCGTAGACCGCACGGAAACGCTCAGCAAAGCGTTCTACAGCGGTACGCACACTGACCAACAATTCCCCCACCGCCGCATCGCGGGCAGGATCATCCGTGGGCGAGCGCCGCTTTTCGACCTCGGTCAGACGATGATGCAATGCATCAATCAACAAGCCACGCCGCCGGGGGTTGTCAATCAAATCGTCTTCGAGGTACGGATTGCGCTGCACCACCCAGATGTCACCCAAGACTTCATAGAGCATGCGCGCGGAGCGCCCGGTGCGACGTTCGCCCCGTAATTTGTCGAGCAAAGACCATGCACGCTCGCCCAGCAAGCGCATGACGATCTCGCGGTCAGAAAACGAGGTGTAGTTGTACGGAATCTCGCGCAGGCGAGCCGTGGTAGGAAGATGGGGTGTAGGCAGCGAAGGATTCATGGGCTGCATGCATCACGCGCAACGCGCAACGCAAAAAAAAAAGCCGCCCTTGCGGGCCGCATACAGGGAGGGCGATGGTACCGCAGGGCAACACCCCACAACGTCACATTCCCTTGCGACCCCACAGTGCAGCGGTCTTGATGTTGCGCTGCATCCATGCCACATTGCCCATCCAACGCCGTTCTTTGCGCGAATCCTCGTCTGAGTCCCCCATGGCCGCTATCACTCCACCTCGCCCACCCCTACCCGCTTGGCCTTACCCACGTTGGATCGCCCATCGGGGCGCAGGCAAGTTCGCACCAGAAAACACGTTGGCGGCTTTTCGTGTCGCATCGCGCTACGGTTATCGCTCCTTCGAATGCGATGTCAAAGTCAGTGCCGATGACATCCCCTTCTTGCTGCACGACGCCAGCTTGCAACGCACCAGCAACGGTCGGGGCCTGGCCACCGAACGCACTTGGAACGATCTGTCACAAATGGATGCGGGTACGTGGCATAGCCGCCTCTACGCGGGCGAAGGCATCCCGAGCCTCTCAGCCATCGCGAGTTTTTGCCTGCAAAACAACCATACGCTCAACATCGAACTCAAACCCGGCCCCGGTGAAGAATCGCATACCGGAGCGGTGATCGCGCGGGAAGTCCAGCGGCTCTGGGGCCCTGCGGTCAAGGCCGGTCGGGCGCATTGGCCTTTGCTGAGCTGTTTCGAATCAGAAGCCTTGGCCAGTGCCCAAGAAATTGCCCCGGAGGTCCCACGGGCCATGCTCTTCGAGGTCATCTCCTCAAGCTGGGCAGATGTGGTGCGCCGCTTGCAATGCGTCGCCGTGGTCACCGATCACAAGCTCATGACCTACGCCCTCTTCGACCAGATTCGGCAAAACGGCTGGCGCAGCTTGGTCTATACCGTCAACGACAGCAACGAGGTCGAACGACTGATCCACATGGGCGTGGACGGCATCATCACCGACGCGGTGGATCGCTTCGTGCCGAACTGAGGGTGTTGCAGCATCTCATGCACATCGTGCGTCATGACCGCCAGAAAAGCGGTCAACACCAAGTAGTAAAAGCCGTACTCCCATTTGGTGGCCGCAGGGATCGCGTAGTAGGTCCGCGCCTCCTCGCTGTCCTTGCGATAGGTCAGCGCTTTCCAAAGCTGCGGCGCAGCCAGCAAAGCCACCAGCAACAACATGGGACTGGGGCGGACATAGAACAAGACACCCAACACCGGCACGCCCAACAACCAGATACGTGGTGAGAGCACCGCCGTGATGCGACCACCATCAAAAGGTGAGATCGGGATCAGGTTAAACAGGTTCAAGAAAAAGCCCGCATACGAGACAGCCAGCAGCCACGGGGTGTCGGTTTGGCGCGCCAAGGCATAGCAAGCAAGAGCCCCCACCGTGCCCAAAAGCGGACCGCCAAGACCCACATACGCTTCGGTTTCAGCGTTGTGCGGCTGGTCCTTGAGCTCAATCCACGCCCCCACGAAGGGGATGAAGGTGGGTAGACCCACCTTCAAGCCGCGCTGCTTGGCCGCGAAGTAATGCCCCATCTCATGCACCAAGAGCAAGGCGACAAACCCCACCGCATAGCGCCAACCAAAAATGAAGGCATACACCACCACCGAGATCAGCATCGTGCCGCCACTCAGCAGCAGCTTGCCGAATTTGGCCCCCGAGAGCAGCAGCAGCAAGATCTTGATCATGCCGAAGGTGGGGTTTGGGGCGGCGGCGTTTTACGGCCAAAAAAGCGCATGAACACGGCAATGGCGCCCGCACTACCCAGCAAGATGATCTTGCCGAACTTGGCCAAGAACACAAAGATCATGGCCAAGAAACCAAGCTTCTTGGCCGCCAAGCCAACCACCAAAGCGGCCAAACCATACTCCGCCACCTTGTCGGTGCTGACATTGAAGTCGGCGTAGCGCTTACCGGCATCAAAGTCCAAGGCCGCGAGCATCTGCTGCACCGCAGCCTTGTGGATCGGCAACGACCTCAAATCGGTGATGAGGTTGAGGCTGAAATACCCCTCACGCCCCAACACGTAGGTGTTGTAGTTCACGCCTTGAGGGGCCCCCGCCGGAGCACCGATTTCGTGCGAAGCCAAGGCCCAAACCAAGCGATGCGTGGTCGCGTCATAGACCAAAGGCTCGGCCCAGCCGGTGATCTCGACCCCGGACACGCCCATTTGCTCGCGCTCCTTGTTGGCCTCAGCCGTGCCGTCACGCAAGCTTTGCAACAACTTGTCCGCGTCCCACTCGCGGGCATCGTCGTCCTTGATGTAGCCCGAGGGCTCAAAGCGCAGCACCATCACCCAGTCCAGCGCCTCGCTCGACGGGAAGATCAGCCCCTGCACGCTGCTGTCTTCGCCGGGGTTACCCATGGCTTGGAGCACGCGGGTGGCGTGTGGCTGAGGCACAAACACATGCCCAGCGGGCAATTTCAAAACCCCCTGGCCCGCCAAAGCGATCTCGACTGGCCCAGCCTTGGCGGCCTTATCAGCATCCTCACGGATTTTGTTGATCTCTTCCGGCGTCATGGCCGCCAAAGCCAAGGTGGCCCAAAGCAGGCCCATCAGCAGCATCGCGCCATGCAGCCAACGCCGCCCATCCATCCAACGTCTGATCAAGATCTTTCTCCTTTGTGGGTGGCGGCGATTGTGCCTTGTAACAGCGTTGAAATCCTCTTTGTGAGCCGAGAGGGCGGTCGCAGAATGCAGCTTCATTTTTGTATACGCCCAGTGCGGTCACCCTCTCGGGAGTCAGCTCCATGTCTCGCAAAATTCAACGCTTCGGTTGGTCCCCTGATCTGCCCGATCATCGCGATCACATGCTCTCGCTCAAGGCCCCCGTCAAGGCCTTGCCTGCGTCGGTCGATCTGCGCGCCAAGATGCCCCCGGTGTACGACCAGGGTCAACTCGGTAGTTGCACCGCCAACGCCATCTGTGCGGCTTTTGAGTTCGAGCTGGCACGCCAGAACAAGGCCAAAGACTTCATGCCTTCGCGCTTGTTCGTCTACTACAACGAACGCGTCATGGAAGGCACTGTGCGCAGCGACGCGGGCGCCATGATCCGTGACGGCATCAAGAGCGTGGCCAAACAAGGGGTTTGCAAAGAATCGCGCTGGCCTTACGTGATCACCAAGTTCGCCCGCAAGCCGACGGTGAGCTGCTACACCGAGGCGCTCAAATTCCAAGCCCTGACCTATCAGCGCCTGACCAGCACCAACATCGATGAGTTGCGCGGCTGCTTGGCGGCGGGCTTTCCGTTTGTCTTCGGCTTCAGCGTCTTTGACGGCTTTGAGTCGGCCGAAGTGGCCCAAAGCGGTGTGTTGAACCTGCCCACCGCCAGCGAATCGCTCTTGGGCGGTCACGCCGTCTTGGCCGTGGGCTACGACGACGCCACCAAGCGCATCTTGGTGCGCAATTCTTGGGGGCCGGGTTGGGGTCAGGCGGGCTACTTCACCATGCCCTACGCCTACATCACCAACCTCAAGTTGGCCGACGACTTCTGGGCCATTCAGGCGGTTGAAGAAGGCGTCTAAGCCGGATCAGACCAGCACCACACGGCGCGGCCGAGGCCGGCAAAGTCCACCTCGACCGTGTCGCCGCGCTGCACCGGCAACGTGCCCACCCACGAACCCGTGGTCACCACCGTCCCAGCACGCACCACCCGCGTCTCTCCGTGAAGACCTTGGGTCGCGTGGCGCAGCCAAGCGGGCAGCACAGCGGCTGGATGACCCAAAGCATGCCGACCGTGGGCTGCGGCCATCTGCCGGCCCATCCGCCCCCCGATCTGCACGGTGCAACCTTGCTGCGCCCAGTCATGCTGCGGGGCCAAGGGCCGCCAAGGCCCAAGCACCAAGGCAGCGTGCGATTGCCCATCGGCCACCCGCAGCCAAGGCTCGGCTTGGGCGGGATTTCGCCAGCGCGAATCAACCACCTCGATCGACACCGCCATCGCATCCATCAGCGCTTCAGCCGCCGCCTGATCCAAGGTGGCAGCCAAGGCGGCATCGACATCTCGGCCGAGCCGAAAAGCGATTTCAGCCTCCACCCCCGGCGCATGCCAAGACGCGGAGCCTCGCGGCGGCAAGGGCGCATGACTGATGGCGTCAAGCCGCGCGCCGCCCGACTTCCAAAAAGCCGCCGCCGACAGCTCGTCCCACCACCCCAGCGTCAGACCGACGCCGTGCTGCACCGCCTCAGCCTGCGCCGCGCTGACCAGCAAACCGCGAAAAGCTTTTGGATCCAAGCACGAGCCGCTTTGATGCGCATGCACCAACGCCTGCTGCACCTGAGCCACCGGATCCACGTGGCGGATGCGCGCTGGCAGCACGCCGCGCAAAGCGTTGCCCACCCACACCGCTTCAGCACGCGCCAAATCCGCCCGGGTCAAGACGCGCTCGACCATCGCCAGCGAGGCATCCGCCAAGAGATGCGCACGCATCACCCCCGGCAGCAGTCCGCAGCGCAGCGGCGGTGTGGTCCAGAGGCCGTCCAGCCTGACAAACACCGAGCTGCGCGCGCCTTCGGTCAACGCGCCTTGGGCGTTGAAAAACAACGTGTCGAAAGCGCCTTGGGCCTCTGCCGCACGGATCGCTGCGTCGTAGCTGGCGCGGTGCGACGTTTTATGCCCCACCCAAGCAGCCTCAGCCGCCGGCAAGGGCTCGTGGCTGAGCAGCAGATCGACCACCTCGGGCAGCGTGGTGCTCAACAGGCCGCCACTCAAGCGCAGCGAGTCGTCACCACCGACCACATCACGTCCAACATCACCCGACCAATCCCAGCGCAGACGATGAACGTGACCCTGCCCCTTCAGGCCAGCAGCATGGGCTTGAAGGGCGGCACGGTGATGCGGCTGCGGCACGGGCCAGCCAAAGGCGGCTGCGCTGCGACTCAAGCGCTCAAAGTGCGCGTCCAAATGCGGGACGCTGCCATCGGCTTCGACGCGCAACGTCTCGAACAGCCTGAACGCCCCACCGTCAACACCGGCCCTGTCTTTGGGCCAAGGCG
>NZ_JBFPHB010000010.1:0-117950 GCF_041083635.1 Leptothrix ochracea | reverse complement strand
GTCGCCCAGTGTTGGCGCGGCGATGGTGGTCAAGAACTGTCCGGCCACAAGCGGGTCGGCGACCGCGAGGGCGGGTGCCGTGACTGTTTGTGTGCTGACAACACCCAGCGCATCAGTACGGGTATAGATAACTGTGATGCTGTCGAGGTTCGGATCAACGTTGCTGATGGTCAGGCGACCATCGTTGGTGATCGTGTCCGTGGCGCCAAGGCCCAGCGGGTCGTTGATGGCCTTGAACGAGTCAACCGTTAAAGCTGCCGTGACCGCAGTGATCGCAGTGTCTAAGACGAAACTGACTTGGGCATCGGCGGTGGCAATTCCGCTTACCGGATCAATGGCGTGCACCATTGCGCTGTGGTTACCGTCCGCCAACCCTGGGATGGTGATCGTGCCGCCCGTAACAGGGACGGCCAAGGCCGAGGTCCAAGTAACGCCGTTGTCCAAGCTGTAGGCATAGTCGATGGCGGTTGTGCCGGCCGGGATGAGCAAGGTCGGATCCGGGCTGACGTTGAGTGTGGCGGCGTTGGTGATGGCTGTCGGGGTGTCCAGTGAGCCGCTATCGACCACGCTGACCAGCGGCGGGTTACCGGCGCCCAGCAGGTTGAAGTCCAACACCGGGGTCAAGACTGAGATGTTGCCGGCCAGGTCAACCTGCCGGACCATCACGTGGTTGTTGTAGTTGGCCGGCGTATTGGTCGGGTCGTAAGTACCCCCCGACACCGGGGTGAAGGTGGTGGACCAGATCAAGTTGCCGGCGGCGTCCACAGCACCGTTGCTGTACTCCACCACGGCCTTGGTTTCGGCGGCCACCAGCAGGCCGGCAGCATCGACCAGTTGCAGGGTACCCACGGAGGTCTGGTGATCCACGGCACTGACGCCGTTGTCGTTGGTCAAGGCCAGATGCAGGGCTGCGGTGACGGTGTCTAGCGTGAAGCTGGTGGTGCTGACCGGGCTGATGTTGCCAGCCACGTCGGTTTGTGTGACCACCACGGTGTGCGCACCATCCAACAGCGGCGTCACACCATCAGCCTGGGTCGGGGTGAAGACACCGTTGACCACAGTGGCGACCAGTGGTGCGCTGCCGTCGATGGTGTAGTGCACGGTGGCACCCACTTCCAAGCCACTGACAGCGATGTCGGCGACCGAGGTGATGCGGTCTGTGGCAGTGCCGCCCGGGTTCAGGACGGAGACCGTGTCGTTGTTCAGTCCACTGATCGGTGCCAGGGGGGCCACGGTGTCAAACGTGAAGCTGAAATTCGGAGCTTCGACGCCGTTGACCAAGTTGACACTGACGTTGCCGGCGACATCGGTTTGACGAATGTAGATGTCGTTGACGCCTTGAACCAGTGCAGGAGCCGGGGCACCGGGCGCACCCCAAACCAGCGCGCCATTGACGAGGCTGCCGTACTCAAGGGTCGCACCCGCTTCGACGCCTGCAACGGTGTAAGTACCGATGTTGGTGATTTTGTCGAGGGCACTGGCACCCGTATCGCTGGTCAGGGTGACCACCGGTGCCAAGGCGACGTTGTCGTAGGTGAAGTTCACCGAGGCCGTCTTGATGTTGCCAGCGATGTCGGTGCTGGTTACGGTGGCGACATAGGCGCCGTTGGCCAAGGCAGCGTTATGTGGGATCACGCCATTGCCCAGGGCATCGATCGTCACGGGACCGCTGGCCGCCGCTGTGGCGCTGCCCACGGCCGTGATGGTGTAGCTGGCCGTGGCACCCGCTTCAACCACATTGCCGATGTTCAGGCCGTTGCTGTTGGTGATGCCATCACCCGCCACACCGGAGTCCGTTGTCAGAGCGATGGCCGGAGTGACCAGCGTGGTGTCGAGCGTCAGCGCCAAGGTGCTTGTGGGGGTGACGGTCGAGATGTTGCCGGCGGCGTCGCGCTGGCGCACTTCGATGGTGTACGTGCCATCCGAGGGCAGGGTGGGCGTGAAGTCACCGGTGGGATTGGGGGTCGCACCCAGCCATGCGCCGACGGAACCCGCTGCCGTGGTGACACGGTATTCAACTTGGGCGCCGGCTTCCAAGCCCGTCAACTGAAGGGTAGCGTTGTTGGTGATGGTGTCGGTCGTTAAACCGCTGTTCGTGAACAAGCTCACGCCCGGTGTGGCCGGTGCAAGGGTGTCAAGGGTATAGGTGACCGAGGCTGCGGCGGCCGTGGCGTTGCCGGCGGCGTCTGTCAGCGTGCTGGTGATGGTGTAAAGGCCGTCGGCCAGACCGGTACCTGCTGCGACCTTCGCTGTGTGGGTGGTCAGGTCGTTTTGTGTGACGGTGTGCATGAAGGGGGTCGCGGCCCCCGCGCCGTTGGTAAACACGGCCGTGACCAAATCGCCGACGACAGCATCCAAGGGCAGCGTGACAGGTACAGACAAGGGGATGGCTGCGCCCGGGGTGTAACCCACTGCGGTCCCCAAGACGGGTGCGCCAGGAGCCAAGGTATCGAGGGTGTACGACAGCGGAGCCTGTGTGAACGTGTTGCCTGCTTGGTCGGTTTCTGTGACGGTGACTTGATAGAAGCCGTCTGGCAGGGGATTGCCGAGGTTATCGGTAGCCGGGATGGTCGCCGTCAGCTTGCCGGTGGTTGGCAGCGTGCCAGAGGCCGCGACACCGCCGTTAGCTGCGTGGACCGTGTAGGCCACGCTGAACGTGTTCGGATCCAAATTGCTGACCGTCACATTACCCACTTGGGTGATGCCGGCCCCTTGCACCAAGCCGGTGTCCTGCGCCAGCACCAAGGCCGGGCCCGTGATGGCGTTATCCAAGGTGTACGTCAGTGTGGCAGGCAGCAGAACGCTGCTGCTGTTGCCAGCTTGGTCCACTTGGTAAGCCTCAATCGCGTAGCTGCCCGCCGCACCCGGCGAAGGGATCGTGGCGTTGATCGGTAGACCGGTCAGGGCATTGAACGTCGGCGTGGCACTCAGCCAAGAGCCCCAAACGCCGGTGGCTGTATCTTTGATGTGATACACCACTTGGCTCACCGAGGGATCGAGGCCGGTGACGGTGATCGCGCCGTTGTTGGTGAAGCTGGGGTTCGGGCCCGGTGCGACCAAAGACAAGACGGGATTCGTCAAGCCCAGCGGCATCACGTCCATCGTGTATTGGATCAGCGCCGGGGTGCTGCTGTTGCCAGCCAAGTCCACTTGGTAGTAATTGACGGTGTGCAGGCCGTTGGCCGTGCCGTCCATCGCTACCGAGGGGATGGTCAGGAAGGGCAGACCGGTGACAGGGTCAAGGGACAGCGCAGTCACATCCACAGTGGTCCACGTAGCGGCACCGTCCACGCGGTAAATCACTTGAGCGACGTGCGGATCAAGACCGCTCAAAGTGACTGTGCCATTGGTGGTGACCGCGATTGGCAGATCCTTGGAGCCGGTATCCACCACCGAGGCGATGGGCGCAACGATGGCGTTGTCGATGCTGAAGGCTAGCGTGTTGGTCGTGAGGTTGCCGGCCACATCGGCTTGCTGCACTTCGAGGGTGTAGTTGCCATCCACCGTCGGGCCCGTGATGGTGGCCGCACCCGTTGCATCCGCCGTGACCGAGGCCCACGAGGTCGAAACACCCGTGGTGGTTTCGATCAAACGGTACTTAATCGTGCTGCCGTTCAGGCCCGTGACGCTGATGTTGCTGGACTTGGTGATGCCATCCAAGGCTGTGACGCCGATGGGATTGGTATCGGAAGTCAGTGCGAGGGTGGCCGCTGTCGGAGCGACCGTGTCCAGCGTGAAGCTGA
Organism: Leptothrix ochracea; assembly: GCF_041083635.1. Taxonomy (GTDB): domain Bacteria; phylum Pseudomonadota; class Gammaproteobacteria; order Burkholderiales; family Burkholderiaceae_C; genus Sphaerotilus; species Sphaerotilus ochraceus. The sequence goes on along the minus strand of NZ_JBFPHB010000010.1, from coordinate 114,207 downwards.
TCGAGCTGGTGGATGAGGTCAAGCGAGCATCGCTCTGCATGACGTCCACGGTGTAGACCGAAGCAGCTGTTCCGTCGCCGCTGGTGGGTGCGGTGTAGGTTGATGCCCAAGCGCCGCCATTGATTCGGTATTGAACGGCGGTGGCGGTGGGATCAAGGGTGAAATTCAGGGCTGCGCTGTTGGTGATGAAGTCGCCGGCCACACCGGAGTCTGTGACCAACGCGATACCAGCGGGCGGAATCGGCTGGGTGTTCAGCGTGTAGGTGTAGGTCTGAACCGATTGGTTGCCTGCGGCATCGGTTTGACGCACTTGCACCGAGTACAAACCATCGGCCGTACCGTTTGTCGGTGGCGAGGCGATGGTGGTGCCTGTCAGCGGAGCCCATGTCCCAGGGACAGTGGCGCTGCTGATCATGTAATCCACGGTGGCACCCACTTCCAAACCACTGACGGTCAGGGTGCCGTTGGTGGTCGTGGGGGTGGTGGCACCGTTGGCCAAGGCCAGCACCGCAGCTGTGGGCGCGATGGTGTCGAGGGCCAGATTGCCGGTGGTGGAGGTGAAGGTGGAGGTGTTCTGGGCTGCGTCGGTGTAGCTGACGCGGGTGGTGTAGGCACCGTCAGCGACGTTGGCGAAGGTGTAGACACCGCCAGCGACGGTTGGCGTCACGTTGACGATGGCGCCGGCGCTATCGAGCAGTTCCACCTTGGTGGTTGCGGCGTCGGTGGGCGTGCCGGTGAGGGTGACATCGACGTTGCTGGTACCGGGTGCAACGATCGTGTGCGCGAGTGCCACGACAGTGTTGGTGGCCACCGGAGCGATGGTGTCGAGGGCCAGATTGCCGGCGGTGGATGTGAACGTCGAGGTGTTCTGAGCTGCGTCGGTGTAGCTGACGCGGGTGGTGTAGGCGCCGTCAGGGACGCCCGCAAAGGTGTAAACGTTGCCCGCGACGGTGGGTGTCACATTGACGACGGCCCCGGTGCTGTCGAGCAGTTCCACCTTGGTAGTGGCGGCATCGGTGGGCGCACCGGTGAGGGTGACATCGACGTTGCTGGTGCCGGGTGTGACGATGGTGTGCGCGAGGGCCACCGTGGTGTTGGTCGCTACCGGAGCGATGGTGTCGAGGGCCAGATTGCCGGCGGTGGATGTGAACGTCGAGGTGTTCTGAGCTGCGTCGGTGTAGCTGACGCGGGTGGTGTAGGCACCGTCAGCGACGTTAGCCAGGGTGTAGACGCCAGCCGTGCCGGTGGTGGTGGAGCTGACCACTGCACCGGTACTGTCGAGCAGTTCAACCTTGGTGGTTGCGGCGTCAGCAGGTACGCCCGTCAGGGTGACGTTGACGTTGCTGGTACCGGGTGCAACGATCGTGTGTGCAAGGGCCACGGCGGTGTTGGTGGCCACCGGAGCGATGGTGTCGAGACCGAGATTGCTGGCAGTCGGTGTGTAGATCGCAGCATTGCCCGCAGCGTCGGTATAGGTGACGCGGGTGGTGTAGGCGCCGTCGGCGATGTTGTTCAGGGTATAGACACCCGCTGCACCGGTGGTGGTGGTGCCAACGACAGCGCCTGTGCTGTCGAGCAGTTCCACCTTGACCGTTGCGGCGTCGGTCGGCACGTTGGCCAAGGTGACCGTGACGTTGCTGGTGCCTGCACTGACCAAGGTATGCGCCAAGGCCACATCAGCGGCGGTCGCCAGCGTCGGTGCGATGGTGTCGGGTGTCAGCGTCGTGGCCGAGGTGGTGGGTGCTGACGGGTTGCCTGCAGCGTCCTTGTAGCTGACGCGTGCCGAGTACGTGCCGTCAGCGATGCCAGGGAAGCTGTAGACGCCGTTGGTACCGGTGGTCGTGGTGGCAACAACTGTGTTTGCGCTGTTCAGCAGCTCCACCTTGACGGTGGCTGCATCTGCTGGCACGTGGGCGACCGTGACGTTGAAGGTGCTGGCATTGGCGGCCGTCTTGATGGCCCCCAAGGTGATATCGGTGGGAGCTGCCGCTGTGGGTGGCGTGGTATCCGGAGCAGGCCCAGGTGCGGCGGCACCACCGCCACCACCACCGGCAGCCAAGCCGAGGACGGCTGCGCCGCCTGCGCCATAGGCCCACATCGGAATGCCGCCAGAGGCCGCAGCGGGTGCAGCCGGGGTGATGGGTGCTGTAGCAGCGGGCGCAGTGACCGGAGCTGGAGCGGTTGCAGCGGCTGCCGCGTCTGCGCCTGCGGTCGGCGGCACGACTGGAGGCGGGGTGTTGTCGTCCGTCTTGGTGCTTGCCGGTGCCGCAGGTGTTTCTGGAACCGGATCGGCCGCTTCTGCAGCAGGTGTCGCGCCGTTCTCGACGGGCTCACCGGCTTCGGTGTCGAGGAGATCTTCTCCCACTTTCAGGCGGCGTTGCTTGGGCGCTGCGACGACGTCCTGAGTCTGTTGCTGAGCCGTCGCTGGTGCCGATTGAGCTGCCCGATGGCCCGGCACAACCGCCTGTGCGGTTTGCTGAGCATGAACGGGGGAAGACTGTTGCGCTGTGGCGCTGCGATCGTTGAGTTGCTCGTTCATGGAATGGGTGCTCTCTGAAAAGAAGGTCGGTGATGGCAGCAGTGGGGGGCCGAGTCAGGGACGTATGAAAGAAGTCGGCGCACGTGTCACTGCGGGCATCGGGCTTGTTCGTAATCTAAAAAAAGAATGCTTAGTAAATCGTTATGAATCACTCACAAACACGCCCAGTCTGCTGCAAGTTCACCGCATGGGCAGTGTTCTTGGTGAAGGTGTTGGATTCCTGAGAATGCTGCAACGCGGAGCGTGACCGTATAGGAGTCAAGGCTAACGCCACTCCGATGAACCATGCCGTAAAACGTGTGAACGAGTGTATGCAGCAGGGGGGCGCATCGCAGCAGAAGGTGAGTGCTTGATGTCGCATGGTGGTTTGTCGTTAAAAAGTGACGTACCCATAAGCTAACGGCGAAAAAAAGGCCTGTACAAGGCAGGCCATCGGGTTTCTAACGCGGGCTCTGGAGACGATCCACGTCTAGCTGGGGGCTCGACTGAATCGTCTCCGAAGGCTAGTCCATCAGGGGAGCATGCCCAAGTTCCAGTCGGCAAAGACCGGTGCGGGGTTGTTGGTCACGGCGATCGGCACGGTCGCTTGATTACCCGCCAAGTCGGTCACCAGCAGTGAGACGCTCGGGACCACTTGGGCTGTGGTGAAGGCGTGCAGTGTTGTTTCTGCCAAGCGAACTTCGATCACGGTGGAGCCGTCTACTTGTACGCCAAGAGATATTGCACCGTCCAAGCTTGCGCCCGATGTGACCACTTGCGAGGTGTACCCGCCAGCTGCACCACCACCACTGAAGTTCAACGTGGCAGCATTGACCGAAACCGCCTCGCTGTACGTCACACGAACCACTGCGGTCGAGAGGCCACTTGATGCTGAGGTGTATAGCTCAGCAATGTTGTTGGCTGTGGCACCAGCCGTCGGGAAGACGGTGTCCAGCGTGAAGGACATCGGGATGATCGGGGTTTCGTGCGTTGTTGCGCCGGCCACGTAAGACTCTTTCACCAAGATGGAGTTGAGCCCTTGAGTGGGTACAAATCCTGTCGCTGAAGGCCAAGTTACACCACCATCAAGGCTGTAGAACAGCGCGTCACCGATCAAAGCGGGTTGCGCTGCGACCAAGCTGATGGCCGTGTTGTTAGTGATGTGATCGGTGGCTGAGGCACCTGTATCAGTGATGCTTAGATGTGGCAAAGCGGTGAACAGCGAGGCACCGTCCGGGTTGAACACACCACCAGTCGGGCCAGCCATCCCTTGCAGGTTCAGATTGAACGTTGTCGCGGCGGAAATGTTGCCAGCGTCATCGATCTGATGCACCAAGAGGTTGTTGGCACCCATCGCGGTCGGGGTGTAGATGCTCGAATCCACCCAAGTGATGCCGTCGGTGCTGACTTGGTAGTGCGGAGCAAGGGACGCTTCGCCTGTGAGTGTCAATGTGCCGCTAGAGACAAGTGTTCCCGAACCTACCAACGCACCTGTTGAATCGGTGGCTTGCACCGTGGGTGCTGCCACGAAGTTGTCCACCATGAACGTGGTCATAAAGGTACCAACGTTGCCCGTGGCATCGGTCTGTTGAACCCAGAAGGGAACGGCGGTTGGTGTTGCCACCTGTGCCGGGATGGGTAACCCAGTCGGTGTGAAGGTGCCGTTCACCAGCGTGGGGATCGAGGTCCAGTTCACTCCATCGAAGCTGTACGCCTGTGTTGTATGGGCTTCAGTCGCCAACAACGAGAAGGTAGGCTGATTGGTGGTGGCATCGTTGAGCCGACCGCTGTCTGTTGCCAGACCAATCACGGGTGCCGGGGTCATGTTGTCGAAGGTGAATGACAACGGGGCACTCGGCGCTGAGACGTTACCGGCCGCATCTGTCTGCGTGACGGTGACCGAGACGGGGATGCCGATCCCTGTGGTCGGGTTGATCAAACCGCCCAGTGTCAACAGGTAGTTTTGCATGCCAAGCAGATCAGTGGTGATCGGCGTACCCGTGGTGGCATCGGTATAGGTGTAGTGCTCGGTCGAGGGATGCAGGTCGGTGATGGTACTGGTTGAGGTACCGCCGGTCAGCAGGCCCCCAAGCGGATCCCAGAACGAGCCGGTTTGCGAGTACGTTACGCCGCCTGCCACGACCGGGGCATTCAGCGCCAAGGTCGGAGATGTGGATACCGTGTCCAGCGTGAAGTTGTAGGTGCCGGTGGCCGAAGTGGTCACGTTGCCGGCAGCGTCGGTTTCACGCATGAAGAGGCTGTAGGTGCCATCGGCCAGCACCCCTGGGGCCAAGGCCGAGAGCGGTTGCCAGTTGTTGATGCCGTCCACGCTGTACTCGACCAGATTACCTGCGGTTTCCGGTACGAAATTCGCTGTTGGGTCGTTGGTGAGTTTGTCGGTGAGCTGTGCACCGAAAACTGCCGGCGCTGCCGTTGCATCGGCGGAATCCGTACGCAAGGCGACGGTCAATGCGACTGGGCCCACCGTATCAAGGGTGAAAGCCAGCGGCGTGGATGCCAGTGAGACATTGCCGGCCACGTCGGTTTGACGCACGATGACGCTGTGTAGACCATTGGCCGTAGGCGGGGTGTACGAGCTTAACCAGCCACCGTTGTCAAGGTTGTATTCCACCAAAGCGCCCGGTTCCACGCCTGTGAGTGGAGCCAGTGCGGCGTTGTTGGTCAGGCCGTCGGTCGCGGAGACGCCGGTATCGGCAAGTAGCTTCACGCCCGGGGCCAAGGCCACGGTGTCAAGGGTGAAGGCCAGCGGGGTGGAAGGCGTGGAGACATTGCCTGCGACGTCGGTCTGACGAACGCTGACGGTGTGCGGGCCGTCGAGCGCAGGAACGGTGTAAGCCGCCCCCCATGCACCGCCGTCCACGCTGTACTGCACCGTGGCGCCGGCTTCAATCCCCGTGGGGGCATTCAGCGTTGCAACGCTGGTGATGCTGTCACCGACCACCCCCGTGTCTGTGACCAAGCTGATGGTTGGCGTTGCGACGATGGTGTCCAGCGTGAAGGTCAGCGGAGCCGAGGCGACAGAGATGTTGCCCGCAGCGTCGATCTGACGTACAGCCACGGTGTGTTGTGAGGCCAAGGTGCCGTCGCCGATGGTCGGGGCGGTGTATGCCCCCCAAGCACCGTTGTCGAGGCTGTATTCGACGGTCGCACCAGTTTCAACGCCGACCAGCGCAGCCAAGGCGGCGTTGTTGGTGAGGAAATCGCCTGGCGTGCCACTATCGGTGGCCAAGGCCAAACCCGTGGGAGCAACCACCACATTGTCAAAGGCCAAGGCGGCCGATGTCACCGTGGTGGAGGTGTTGCCCGCAACGTCTGTGATATGGGCGTTGGCGGTGTACGACGAGCCACTGGTGAGGGTGGCTTGGTCGATGGTGAAGCTGACGGTACCCGACTGGATGTTTGCCGTGGTCAGGACCACCGCTACCGGTGACGCCGAGGCCCCAGTCACGGTGAGGGTCAGCGTATCGCCAGCCGCAGCGTTGGCTCCCAAAGCGACGGTGGCGGTCACGGTACCGGCTGTGGCCGCCAAGGCTGAAGCCACGTAACTCAGACCCACTGAAGTCACATTGGGGGTGGTGGCATCCAGGGTGTAGACCAGCGGTGTAGACGCGGCAGAAAGATTGCCAGCGGCATCAATTTGGCGCACTTCGACGCTGTGCTGACCATCGACCGTCGGTGGGGTGTAGGTGCCCGACCAGCTGATGCCGCCATCCACGCTGTACTGCACGGTAGCACCGGTTTCAACACCGACCAGCGCTGCCAAAGTGGCGTTGTTGGTGATGTTGTCACCGACTAAACCGCTGTCTACCGCCAAGGCCAAGTTGCTGGGCGTGGCAGCGACGTTGTCGAAGGTTAAAGCGGTGGATACCACAGCGGGCAAGCTGTTGCCCGCCACGTCGGTGATATGGGCGCTGGCGCTGGTGGTGGTGCCGCTGACGAGCGTGGCTTGGTCGATGGTGATGGACACCGAGCCGGCGGCGATGTCCGCTGCCGACAGGGCCCTAGCGACCGGCTGTGTGGAGGCATTCGCGATGGTCAGCGTCAGCGTGTCACCCACCGCCGCGTTGGCACCCAGAGCGACGCTGGCGACCAGCGTGCCTTGAGTGGCAGGCAGGGTCGATGGGGTGTAGGTCAGGCTGGAAGTGCTGACATTGGGTGCCACGGTGTCAAGCGTGAACTGGAAGGTGGTGACCAAGCTCACCGGCGTCGCACCGTTCGGATCAACGTAGCGCAGATGGGTGGTGTTGAGACCTTCAACCCATGTCGGAGCGGCCGCTGTCCAGCCAGTGATGCCATCGGCGCTGTATTGGACTTGGGTCAGACCTGCTGTGGTGGAGGCTGGGACGTTCAGTGCGCCATTGGAGGTGATCAAGTCGCCCGCGATACCGGTATCGCTGGCCAACTGAGCCACTGGGCCGGGAGTGCCTTGCAAATTGAAGGAAGCACTGCTCAAGGAGCTGGTGTTGCCGGCGGCGTCGGTGACTTGCACGTCCACCGTATACAGACCGCTGGTCGGTTGCGACGGCACGGTATAGACGCCGCCGACGGCCACCAAGGAGGTCCAGGCCGACGGTGTCGCACCGGTGTAGACCCGGTATTGCACGGTAGCACCGGCTTCAACGCCCACCAGATCGATGGCCGAATTGGTCACCGGGGCCGTGGCGCTGACAGCGTTTTGGGTGCCGGACAGCACCAGCGACGGCGCTGCTGGGGCAAGGGTATCGAGGGTGAAAGCAAGGGTGGTCGATGTCGAGATGTTGCCTGCGGCGTCTACCTCACGCACACCGACGGTGTGTGCGCCGTCAATCGTTGGCGCGGTGTACGCACCCCATGTTGTGCTGCCGTCCACGCTGTATTGCACGGTGGCACCGGCTTCCGTGGCGGCCACAGCAGCCAGCGTGGCGTTGTTGGTCAAGCTGGTGGCACCGTTGGCCAAGGCCACGACGGGAGCGGTTGGAGCGACGTTATCCAGCGTGAAGGCGAGCGCGGTCGATGCCGAGACATTGCCGGCGGTGTCGGTCTGGCGCACGTTCACGGTGTAGGCCGTGCCGTTGGTGGCTGTCGTGGGAGCGGTGTAGGTGGTGGACCAAGCACTGCCATTCACGCTGTATTCAACGGTGGCACCCGCTTCTGGGGTGATCGCCGCCAAGGTGGCGTTGTTGGTCAGGCTGGTGGCACCGTTGGCCAAAGCAACGACGGGTGCTATGGGGGCAACGGTATCCAGCGTGAAGGCGATCGACGTTGTGGCGGAAACATTGCCTGCGGCGTCGGTCTGACGCACCTTGACGGTGTGAGCGATATCGCCGACAGGTGCGCTGTAGGCGCTGGACCAAGCGCCGTTATCGACGCTGTATTCGACCGTGGCACCGGGTTCGCTGGTGACCTTCAAACCGGCGTTGTTGGTCAGGGTGGTGGCACCGTTGGCCAGCGCCACGACGGGGGCTGTTGGTGCGATGCTGTCGAGATTGAAGGTCAGCACGGCTGAGGCTGCGGAGACATTGCCCGCCACGTCGGTTTGGCGCACGTAGAGCGTGTTGCCGCCTTGAACCGCAGCAGGTTGCTGAGCGGCCCAAGTTGCGCCGTCGGTGCTGTATTCGACCAAGGCACCGGCTTCGATACCGCCCAAGGTGACAGCGCTGCTGTTGGTCAGGGCGCTGGTGCCCGTTTGCAGGCTGAGCGTGGGCGCCACGACTTGGGTGTCGAGGGTGAAGGTGAAGGATGCAGGCAGGGTGGCGCTGTTGCCGGTGGTGTCGGCTGGATTGTTGTAGCGCACTTCCACGACATTGACCGCATTGGCGGTCGGCGTGAAGCTCGGGCCCCACGTGCGGCCACCGTCGGTGCTGTACTCAATGACGGTCGAGTTGGGTGCTGTGTTGGCTGCCGGGGTGATCTTCAGCTGGGCGATGCTGGTGATCAGATCCGTTCCACTGGCGCCGGTGTCGTTCACCAAGCCCACGGTCGGTGCAGAACCGGCGCTGGACAACGTGAAGTTGATCGAACCGAAGCTGGTCGAAACGTTACCGGCGGTATCGGTCTGACGCACATCGACGGTGTAGCTCAGGCCGGGCACCGTGGGCGAGGGCACGTTGTAGGCGCCTTGAGCATCGGCCACCAAGGGCAACCATGTGCCGCTAGCGTTGACTTGGTATTCGACGGTGGCGCCCACTTCGACGCCGCTCACGCTGACGCTACCGTTGTTGGTGGTTGTACCCGCGGTGGCACCATTGACCAAAGCGAGCGTTGGAGCAACGGGTGCTTGGGTGTCGAGCGTGAAGGCCAGTGGTGCCGAAGCGGCCGAAGCATTGCCTGCGGCATCGACTTGACGGGCTTCAACGGTGTGAGCGCCTTGGGCTGAGGGTGCTGTATAGGCTCCCCAAGCGCCGCCATCGACGCGGTATTCAACCGTTGCACCGATTTCCGTCGCGGGCAGCGCCGTCAGAGCAGCATTGTTGGTCAGGGTGGTGGCACCGTTGGCCAAGGTCGGGGTCACGCCCGCCGGAGCCACAGTGTCGAGCGTGAAGTTGAGCGTGGTCGATGCCGAGATGTTGCCTGCCGCGTCGGTTTGCCGCACATCGACGGTGTGGGCGGTGTTGCCAGTCGGGGCGGTGTAGGTGGTGGCCCAGTTGCTGCCATCGACACGGTATTCAACGGTGGCACCGGCTTCAGGCGTGACGGTGGTCAGGACTGCGCTGTTGGTCAGCGTGGTGGCATTGTTGGCCAAGGCGACCACCGGGGCTGCGGGAGCCACGGTGTCGAGGGTGAAGCTGGCCGTGCTGATGGCCGAAGCGTTACCGGCCACATCGACTTGGCGCGCTTCAACGGTGTGGGCGCCTTGCGCTGAGGGTGCTGTGTAGGCCCCCCAAGTACCGCCATCGACACGGTATTCGACCGTGGCACCTGCTGCCGGGGTGATGGCAGCCAAGGCGGCGCTGTTGGTCAGGGTGGTGGCACCGTTGGCCAAGACCGGGGTTACGCCAGCCGGGGCTTGGGTGTCGAGGGTGAACGTGATCGTGCTGATCGGTGATTGGCCGCCGCTGGTGGTTTGGCGTACCTCGATCGTATGTGCGCCATCGGTGGTCGGCGTTGGCACCGTGGCAGAGCCATTGGTTGCTGTGACGGAGGTCCAAGAGCCTGTGTCTAACCGATATTCAACGGTGGCGCCGGTGGCCAGGTTAGAGAGGCTCAGAGCGCCGTTGTTGGTGATTTTGTCGGTGGGGTTGCTGCCGGAATCGGTGGCCAGCGCAACGGTGGGTGCTGTGGGGGCGACAACAGGAGCTGGGGTCGGTGCCGGTGCAGCCTTGCTACCACCGCCTGCTGCTGCACCCAAAACAACCACCCCACCACCGGCCATGGTGGCAATGCCTGCGGTGGTCGAAAAGAAGCTACCCGTCGCAGTTGCCGTGCCGGCCGCTGTGACTCCTGCGGTGGCGGCTGTTGTTTCTGCGGCGGTGCTTGCCGCAGCGGCGCCGGTTGTGGCGGCACCAGCGCCTGCGGCATCAAGGGCGGCCGGTGCGGTGGTGGTTGCGGCAGCGCCTGCGACCTCGGCCACCACGGGTGCGGGATCCACAGCAGGTATCGGTGCCGGATCAGCCGCTTCGGTGTCATTGATCAGCGTGGATTCGTCGCTTAGAGCGTCCAGCAGCTCGTCACTTGGGCGCAGCGTATTTGCTGCACGGGCCTTCACCACCACGGACGGCTGTGCGCCAGCCGAAACCATCGGGGCAGTAACAGGCTTGATGCCATGGGCACCGTGCTCCTGCGGAGCCGCAGCTGAAGAAGAAGCTTGCGACGTGATGTCACGTGGGTTGGTGCGCTCGTTCATATGTGATGCTCTAAGAAGTTGTGAAAACTAGAACTGCCGCTGACGTGCTCCGCCCGTCAAAGATGACGGGGCTATTTTCAACGATGGGCAAGCAGCTCAATCTAAGGGATTGGAGAGGACTTTGGATGTAATCTAGGCGCTTTTTGCTGAAAAAAGCATTAAGAAATGCTCACAAATACTCTTTCCTCATTGTAGGTTGTTGCAGTCTGCGAGCTTGTTTCGCCCGTGTTCATCCGTCTTGTTGCGTCGTTCACGTCTTGAGAGATGGGAAAAAATCCCCTTTCCTTGGGGGTTTTCTCAGCCGACGCCTTTGGCCGTCACCTTGGCAGCGTGTCGGCGAGTGATGTCGATTGATCTGTAATAATCGTGTCGTTATGTTTTTTGCCAAAAAGGCCCCGTAAATAGGGGGGGTGCTGCGTGGGTCATGTGTGAACCACGCATCAAGCATGGCATGCGCATTGCGGCCATCAGCGCATGCCGTGTGGGTGTTGAGTTCCAGCGCTCAGTTGACACAGATCGGGTTTTCGCTTCAGCTCGAACGATAAAATTCGTGACAAACCTCTCAAGACTCTCAAGAGGGATCTTCCTCTTCCCGCACTGAAAGCAAGTTGGCTTATGCAAGCTGGTTCCTTGAAAGAAACAATCCTCGCCGTCGTTGGACTGGGCTACGTGGGCTTGCCCTTGGCGGTGGAATTCGGCAAAAAGCTGCCAACCCTGGGTTTTGATCTGTCGGCGGACAAGGTTGCGGCTTATCAGCAGCACGTTGACCCGACAGGCGAGGTTGCCAGTGCTGATTTGGCGGCTGCGGTGCATTTGCAGTGCTCGACCGATCCAGCGGTGTTGGCCCAAGCCAACTTCATCATCGTCGCTGTGCCTACGCCCGTGGATCAAGCGCACCAACCCGATTTCACGCCGTTGGTCAAAAGCTCTGAAAGTGTTGGCCGCCATCTTCGCCCTGGCACCACGGTGGTCTATGAATCGACCGTCTATCCGGGCGCGACGGAAGAAATCTGCATCCCGATCCTTGAGAAGTTCTCCGGCCTGACGTGGAAGAAGGATTTCTTTGTCGGCTACAGCCCTGAGCGGATCAATCCGGGCGACAAAGAACGCACCGTCACCAAAATTACCAAAGTCGTGTCGGGGGATAGCCCCGAAACCTTGGCCTATGTCGCGGAGGTTTACGGATCGGTGATCACGGCCGGTGTCTACCCCGCCAGCAGCATCAAGGTGGCCGAAGCCGCCAAGGTGATCGAGAACACCCAGCGCGATCTGAACATCGCTTTGATGAATGAGCTGGCGATGATCTTTGATCGCATCGGCATCGACACCCTCGAAGTCCTCCAAGCCGCAGGCACCAAGTGGAACTTCCTGCCCTTCCGTCCCGGCTTGGTCGGCGGGCATTGCATCGGTGTCGATCCTTACTATCTGACACACAAGGCCGACATGCTCGGCTACCACTCGCAGGTGATTCTGGCGGGGCGGCGCATCAACGACGGTATGGCCGCTTATGTGGCCCAGCAAACCGTCAAAAAGCTCATCCAAACCGGCGCTTCGGTGAAAAACGCCAAGGTCGTGGTTCTGGGCCTGACCTTCAAAGAAAACTGCCCCGATCTGCGCAACAGCAAAGTCGCCGACTTGGTGGCTGAGTTGCACGACTTCGGCTGCGATGTACACGTGCATGACCCGCTGGCCGAGCCCGCTGAAGCCATGCACGAATACGGCATCACCTTGGCGCCGTGGTCGGCGCTGACCCAAGCCGATGCGGTGGTTGCGGCCGTTTCGCACCACGCCTACACCGGCCAGCCCTTGGGGGGCGTGCTGGCGCTGCTCAAGACCGGCGGGGTTTTCATCGACATCAAGTCGGCCTATGACGCGCACGCCATCGTGGCGGCCGGCCATACCCTGTGGCGTCTATGAGCCACGCCGCGCCCCCTGGCCTCGAAGCGGTTCGCACCAGCCTCCAAGCCCAGCCGCGCAGGTGGTTGATCACGGGTGTGGCGGGCTTCATCGGCAGTCACTTGCTTGAAGCCCTGCTCAAGCTGGATCAGTACGTGGTGGGCTTGGACAACTTCGCCACCGGCCATCAGCACAACTTGGATGAAGTCCAAAGCTTGGTGCGCCCCGAGCAGTGGGCGCGGCTGCGCTTCATCCGGGGCGATATCCGTGATCTGGACACCTGCCGCCAAGCCTGTACTGGGGTCGATCTGGTCTTGCATCAGGCCGCCCTTGGCAGCGTGCCGCGTTCGGTTCAAGACCCGATCACCACCCACGACGTCAACATCAGCGGTTTTCTGAACATGCTGGTCGCTGCGCGTGACGCCAAGGTCAAGCGCTTTGTCTACGCCGCCTCCAGCTCCACCTACGGTGATCACCCCGGGCTGCCCAAGGTCGAAGAGCGCATCGGCAAGCCGCTTTCGCCCTACGCCGTGACCAAAGCGGTCAACGAGATGTACGCCGACGTCTTTGACCGCACCTATGCGCTGCAAAGCATCGGCCTGCGTTATTTCAACGTCTTTGGCCCGCGTCAAGACCCGAATGGCGCCTATGCGGCGGTGATTCCGAAGTGGATTGCGAGCCTCATCGCCGCTGAGCCGGTTTACATCAACGGTGACGGCGAAACCAGCCGCGATTTCTGCTTCATCGCCAATACCGTGCAAGCCAATTTGCTGGCGGCCGTGACCACCGATCCGGCGGCGGTCAATCAGGTCTACAACGTGGCGGTGGGCGACCGCACCACCTTGAACGAGCTTTACGGCCATTTGCGCCAAGCGTTGTTGCCGCGTTTTCCGCACCTGCAAGACGTTGCGCCGCAATACCGCGAGTTCCGCGCTGGCGATGTGCGCCATTCGCTGGCCGACATCGGCAAGGCCTACAACTTGCTCGGCTACCAGCCCACGCACCGTGTTGCCGAAGGCCTGGCCTTGGCCATGACGTGGTACGTGGACCACCTGCTGCATCACGAAGTGATCTGACCGCTCATGACGACGACGCCCCCCGCCGCCGCGCCTGTGCCCGCGCCGATCTACGTCACCCAGCCGTTTTTGCCCGATCTGGCCGAGTTTCAGCCCTACCTAGAGCAGATCTGGTCGAACAAGATCCTCACCAACGGCGGGCCGTTTCATCAGCAGCTTGAAAAGGCCTTGTGTGAGCACCTTGGCGTTGAGCACATTGCCCTCTTTACCAACGGCACGTTGGCGCTGGTCACGGCCTTGCAGGCGCTGCGCATCACGGGGGAAGTGATCACCACGCCGTACTCCTTTGTGGCCACGGCGCACTCGCTGCTGTGGAACGGCATCAAGCCGGTGTTTGTCGATATCGACCCACAAACCTTGAACCTCGACCCGCGCCGGATCGAGGCCGCCATCACGCCGCAGACCACCGCCATCTTGCCGGTGCATTGCTACGGCCACCCCTGTGATGTGGACGCCATCCAGAAGATGGCCGACAACTACAACTTGAAGGTGATCTACGACGCCGCTCACGCCTTTGGGGTGCAAACCACGCCGGGCACCAGCGTGCTGCGGTTTGGCGACTTGTCGGTGCTGAGCTTTCACGCCACCAAGGTGTTCAACACCTTTGAAGGCGGGGCCATCGTCTGCCCCGACGCCAAAACCAAGCAACGCATCGACCACCTGAAGAACTTCGGTTTTGTCGATGAAGTCACCGTGGTCGCCCCCGGCATCAACGGCAAGATGAGCGAGCTCAACGCCTCGTTTGGCCTGTTGCAACTCAAGCACATCGATGCCGCCATGGCGCGCCGCGCGACCATCGCCGCCCGCTACCGCGCTGCGCTGGCTGAGGTGCCCGGCATCCGCTGTGTGGGGGACGCCGGTGAAGCGGTGGCGAACCACTCGTATTTCCCCATCCTGATCGAGCCCGATTTCTCCCTCAGCCGCGACGCGCTCTATCAGCGTTTGCGCGAGCACAACATCTTTCCCCGGCGCTACTTCTACCCGCTGATCTCCGACTTCCCCATGTATCGCGGCCTGCCCTCCGCCGCCCCCGGCAACTTGCCGGTGGCCAGCGAGATCGCCCGCAAAGTGCTTTGCCTGCCGATCTATCCCGCCTTGAGCGACGCGGATCAAGACCGCGTGGTGGCGCAGATTCGCGCTTGCGCTTGATGAAGTCGGCATGAAGCTTGCCTTGATGCAGCCCTATGTTTTTCCGTACATCGGCTATTACCAGCTGGCGTTTTCGGTCGATGAATTCGTCTTCTATGACGATGCCAATTTCATCAAGCAGGGCTTCATCAATCGCAACGCCATCTTGTTGAATCGCGCGCGCTTTGATTTCAGTCTGCCGGTGGCTTCGATCAGCAGTTTCAGAACGATTGCGCAACACAACTACACCGGCCGATTTGAGGTGTTTCTCAAACAGATTCGCTCGGCTTACACCAAGGCACCATTTTTTGAGGCCGTGTATCCGATCATTGCAGGTGTGATCAACGACCAAGACCTTGGTGTTGCCCGCAAGAATGCCCAGAGCATCACGGCGGTTTTTGATTATTTGAAGGTGCCTCGGGTCTTTTCTTTTGCCTCCGATCTGACAGTGGCTGATGATTGCCGCGCTGAAGATCGCGTGATAGAGGTTTGCCGTCAAAAAAAGGCCACCCACTATCACAACTCCATCGGTGGAAAGAGCCTGTACAGCACCGAGCATTTCCAGGCTGCTGGCATTGAACTTCGCTTTACCAAGCCGCTGCTGCAGCCCTATGCCCAAGGCTCGGCCGACTTTGTGCCCTACCTCTCCATGATTGATACTTTGATGTGGTGCAGTCCCAGTCATGTGATTGATTTGCTGGGAATTTATGAGCTTGAGGAAAATGATGGCAACCCCTAAGGCCATGGGTGGCTATTTTGAGCTTGCTCTTCCTGATCGAACCCATGACACATATTCGGCTGCACTGAAGTATCAATCCGCCCGGTCGGCTTTTTTGGCCTTGCTGCGGACCTGTCGGCCTCAAAGAGTATGGCTGCCGACTTATATCTGTGACGCGATGCTTGCTCCGGTGCGTCAGGCGGGGATCGAGCTTTGTTTCTATGCGGTGGATGCCCATTTGGGCATCGCGACCGATATCACCTTGGCGTCAACCGACATGCTCTTGTATGTCAATTACTTTGGTCTTTGTGACGCCGAAGTGGACAAAGTGTTGGCCCGATTTGATCCGCAACAGGTGGTGCTGGATTATTCCCAAGCTTTTTATGCGCAACCTCGGGTATGTTTGGCCACCATCTATTCGCCCAGAAAATTCTTCCCTCTGCCCGATGGCGGTTTGATGTTCACCGCGCAGCCCATTGAACCGGCTGTGGCGGTGGATGAGCGCAGCCTAGACCGTATGCGGCATTTGCTCCGTCGTTGCTCTGAGACGCCGGAGTCGGGCTATAGCGACTATCAGCGTGCCGAAGCCAGTCTTGAAGAAGACATCGAACCCAAGGCGATGTCTTGCTTGACAAGCAAGCTCTTTCAAACACTCGACGTTGAACAAGCCCGGATCAAGCGCAATGCCAATTTCGGTGTTTTGCATGCTGCGCTCGGTACCAGCAATCTTTTCCAGATCCGGGCAGAGACGGTCAACGGACCTTTGAGCTATCCATGGCTTGTTCATGACGCCTCGTTGAGGCAAAAATTGATTGCCGAACGCATTTTTGTGCCCACCTATTGGCCAGACGTTCGCACACGTGCCGATGCGTCCTCATGGGCCGTTCATTACGCTGATCGGTGTTTGGCTTTGCCTTGCGATCAACGGTATGGTTCGGAAGATATGGATCGAATGATTAAACTTGTTCGACCATGGATGCAATGATTCTTTGCGCATAATTTGACTCACCAAGGTGCTCTATGAATATTTGCGGAAAAATTGTCACACTGCGAGCCCCTGAATTGGCTGATATTCCTGATTTGCACCGTTGGAGCAATGATCCAGAAATATGGCGCATGCTGGGTGGATGGCATTTTCCGTTCTCGAGTCGATCCACAGAAGATTGGGTCCGAGGTCGAAAAGACGGCAATCTAACCGACCATGTTTTTTGCATCGATACGCCCGAAGAAGGCTTGATTGGTACGGCCAATCTTGTGAATATCGATTGGAAAAATAAAAATGCGTATCACGGTATGATGATTGGTAAAGCCAATCTTCGTGGAAAAGGCTACGCCTTGGATACTGTTCATGCCATCATGAAATATGCATTCATGGAGCTTGGGCTTCATCGTCTTGATGGTGACATGATTGCCTACAATCATCGATCCATTAAGTTCTATATCGATAAGTGTGGTTGGCAGCACGAGGGTATTCGCCGCGATTGGTTTTTCAGAGAGGGCCAACACCACGACAAAGTGGTGGTCGGGGTGACGCGTGAGGACTATGTTTCTCATGTCGCCAAGAACAAGTATTGGGATTGATTTCTTCAGTTGTTGGCATGTCATTCAAGCGCAACGTCCTCGCCAGCTACGCCAGCCAGATCTACGTCACGTTGATCGGCATCGTGATCGTGCCGGTCTACATCCAGTTCATGGGTGCTGAGGCCTATGGGTTGATTGGCTTTTATGCGATGTTGCAGGCGTGGTTTCTGCTGCTCGATATGGGCTTGGCACCCACGATGTCGCGTGAGACGGCGCGCTTTGCCGGGGGGGCGATGGACGCCTTGCAGCTGCGGCAGTTGTTGCGCGCGCTGGAAGGCGTTTTCTATGCCGTGGGCTTGCTTGGGGCGCTGGCGCTGATGGTGGGGGCCGACGCCATCGCGGCGCGCTGGCTCAAGGTGGAGCATTTGCCGCTGGATCAGGTGCGGCTGGCGATTGAGTTGATGGCGGCCATCATCGGCCTGCGTTGGGTGGCCGGGTTGTATCGCGGCGCGATTGGGGGCTTTGAGCAGCAAGTTTGGCTCGGTCAGTTGAACGCCACCATGGCCACCGCGCGTTTTGTCTTGGTGTTGCCCGTCTTTTATCTATGGGGCACCACGCCAGCGCATTTCTTCGGCTATCAGCTCGCGGTGGCGGGTGTTGAAACGGCGGTGCTGGCGGTCAAAACCTATCGCTTGATGCCGGCTTTGCCTTCATCGGTTTCGGGGTCACGCGTGGGTTGGTCGTGGGCACCCTTGCGCGGCGTGCTCAAGTTTTCGCTCAGCATCGCTTTCACCAGTGCGGTGTGGGTGTTTGTGACGCAGACCGACAAGTTGGTGCTCTCCAAACTCTTGCCCTTGGGCGAATACGCTTATTTCACCTTGGCGGTGTTGGTGGCGGGTGGGGTGTCGATCGTCAGCGGTCCGATCAGCACCGCGCTTTTGCCGCGCCTGAGTCGGCTGCAAGCGCAGCACGACGAGCAAGGCTTGATCGACCTTTACCGCAAGGCCACGCAGTGGGTGGCGGTGATTGCGCTGCCGGTGGCCCTGATGCTGGCTTGTTTTGCCGAGTCGCTGCTCTGGGCCTGGACCGGCAACGCCACCACCGCCGCGCACGCCGCACCCATCCTGAGCCTTTACGCCTTGGGCAACGGCATCTTGGCCCTGGGCGCTTTTCCCTATTACCTCCAGTTCGCCAAGGGCGATGTGCGTCTGCACCTGCTTGGCAACGTGCTTTTCGTGGTGGTGCTGATCCCCACCGTGATTTGGGCGACGCTGAACTTTGGTGCCACTGGCGCCGGTTGGGCTTGGTTGGGTGCCAACGCAGCCTATTTCCTCTTCTGGGTGCCCTTGGTTCACCGACGTTTTGCGCCGGGACTGCATGGGCGCTGGCTTTTTCAGGATGTCGGGCCTGTGGCCTTGGTCACGGCGGTTGCCGCCCTGTCAGCCATGGCCTTCCTGAGTCCTCCTGCATCCCGTCTCGGGCTGGTGGCGCTTTTGCTGCTCATCGGCATGGCGGTGATGACCTTGGCCGCCCTCAGTTCCGCCCCATGCCGAGGCTTCATCCGCCAAAAATGGCTGGCTCTAACCTTTTGACCGCATCTCCATGACCACCACGACACCTTCATCCCCAGAAAACCCTCGCCCGAAGGTTTCGGTGTGCGTGGTGACGTATAACCAAGAAAAATACATCGCCCAATGTCTGCAAAGTTTGGTTGATCAGGAAACAGATTTCCCATTTGAAATCATTGTGGGGGATGATTGTTCAACAGATAGTACTCGCGCCATTGTGAGCGACTTCGCCACTCAATACCCAAATATTATTCGCCCAGTTCTTCGAGAAAAAAATATTGGGCCAGCAAAAAATTATATTGATGTTCATTCATTAGCTAGAGGTGATTATGTGGCCCATGTAGATGGAGATGATTATGCTTTGCCGGGTAAACTTGCTGCGCAAGTTGCTCTACTAAATAGTTTTCCAGAAGTCGCACTTTCTGTACATGCGGTGGAGGTTGTTGGTCAAAAGAGATGTATTGGGTCATCTGTTGATCTGCCGGAATGGGGTGATATGCGTGCATTACTTAAGTTGGGTACATATTTTGTTAATAGTAGTACTATGTATCGTGCTATTAATGCCTTTGATCATGAGGGCGTTGTCGATATAATTGATTATTGTTCTCATATTGAACAGGCTAGTCGAGGTACTATTCATCTTAATAAAAATTGTTTGGGTGCTTATCGTTGGCATGCTGACGGTGTATCGAAGAGTGAAGCTTATAGATCAAAAATTGAATTGGCATATGGTGCTGCTTTTGATCGTGCAATTGAGTTGGGGGCATCGCTTGCTGATGTAAAAGCTGGTAGATTAATTAGGCATAAATCTTTTGCAATTAGTAGGCTTGTTGCTGGTGATAAAAATGGGTTTTTCCGTTTGATTAGTCTTGGTGGTGGTGATTGGTTTTATGCTACTTGGACGCATAGGGTAATATTCCTGCTTAAATGGTTTTTTGCTACAAAATATGGCGTTGCTTTTGTTAAGCGTCATATTATGGCCTGACCTATGAATTTGAAGTCGAAAAAATTATCTGATCGACTACCTTTGGGTAGAATTGTATTGTTGGCTATAATTATTTTTTGTATTTTATACAATATATCTACAAAATTTAATGAAAGCTTGACGTCTGCTCGGATGGTTATATTTTTCTTGATTGTTTTTTGGGCGGCTGTTGATCGGCGAGGCTTTGATTTAATTGATTGGCGATTGCTGCTTATATTTTTGCCGGTACCTTATGTTTTCGTTCAATTTGCGATTGTTCATGATTTTGGTCAATTGAGTAGATTTATGCATTTGTACTTATATTCTTTTGTTGGTGCTGCGTTGGTTGCTAGATATGCTGGTCGATTAGATGTTGTTTTGTGGGCGGTGCTTGGAGCTGTTTCTTTGCAGTCGATTATATTGCTATTTTCTTTTGTGAGTATTGAGTATCGTCTATGGGTTGATTCTTATATTGTGTCTGGTGGGAATTTCGGTGCGGATAATATTTATCGCGCACCTGGTTTTACAAGTGATTCAGGTAGTAGTTTGTCTGTTATTCAGTCAATGGGTGTTTTGTCTGGCGGATTCTTGCTTTGGTTTACTAAGGATTGCCGGGATTTTTCTAGGTATTGCATTTTGTTTTTAATGTTGCTTTGTCTGACCTCGTGTGTTGTTGTTGGTCGTACGGGTCTTATATTGTCAGGCTTGTTTTGTTTGATATTTATTCGTGCCGGCCTAGCATGGAGAGAGATATTTATTATTTTTCTCGGTTTGATTCCTATTGTTGGCGGTAGTTTGTGCTATATTAAAGATATGCTTCCGCCTGGTTTTTCTGTTGACTTTTTCCTGGATTGGGCTTTTGGATTTATGTCCGGCAAAGATGTGACTGTTGGTGAATTGTCATCCATGCCTATCGCGCCGCTTGGTTTGGAAACTATGTTTGGGTATGGTCTTGTTAGTGTTGTGGATGGATATAATCCAAGTAATCATGATAGTGGCTTTATTCAGAATTATTATTCTATGGGTTTTGTGGTTGTTGTGTTGTTTTATGCTTTGTACGTATATATTTTGTCGCGATTGCTTAAGTGGTTGCCATATGTTGTTCGTTATTCTTTAATGGGTATCTTCTTTGCTATTGAAGTGAAAGAACCTTTTTTATTTAAGTATGCAATCATGTTTGTACTTGTTGCGTCATACGTTGCAAATGATGAAATGCACAAAAGGTCCAAATAGTGAGAATTCTTTTTCTTATAAGTTCTCTCAGCTCCGGTGGTGCAGAACGTGTGGCGGCCACGCTTTGTAATGCGTGGGCACAGAGGGGGGATGACGTGACGTTGGTGCCAACGTTTTCGGGCGGCGGGAAACCGTTCTATCAGTTGCATCCTAATATTAACTTGATCTATTTGTCAGAGCGGGTTGGGGTTGTTCAAGGTGGGGGCAAAAGGTATGGGGCGCGGTTGAGGGCGCTGCGGCAGATGGTGAAAGAGAAAAAACCAGATGTGGTGATTTCGTTTTTGCCGAATGTGAATATCGCCGCCTTGGCTGCGACCGCTTTTACGGGCGTGCCATGCATCGTTTGCGAGCGCAGTGATCCGTCGATCCAGCCGGTGGGTTGGGTTTGGAAAATGGCGTGCCAGTGGTTGTATCGGCATGCTGATTGGGTCACCGTGCAAACCGAGGCGGTGCAAGCCAGCATCCATCAGGTTTATGGCGGCTTGGAGCGGGTGGCCGTGGTGCCGAATCCCTTGCCCATGGATGTTCTGGGCTGGCAGGCCAACCATTTGGAGCAAGAGAACACCGGCCGCAAAACCCTGCTAAGCCTTGGACGGCTCTCGGAAGAAAAGCAGGTCGGACGGATCATCGAAGCCTTTGCCCAGTTGGTGCCTAAGTTTCCGGACTGGGATCTGGCGATCTACGGCGAAGGGCCACAACGCTCAGAACTCGAAGCGCAGATCGTGCATTTGGGGCTAGGGCAGCGCATTTTTCTGCGCGGCCGTACCCATGCCCCTTGGCAAGTGATGAGCGAGGCCGATGCCTTTGTTATGGCGTCGCGCTTTGAGGGCTTTCCCAATGCGCTGCTCGAAGCCATGGGCGTGGGCTTGCCCTGTGTTAGCACTGATTGCCCCAGCGGCCCATACGAGATGAGTCGCGGCGGGATCGATGCTTTGTTGGTCGGGGTGCATGACCGCGATGCCTTGCGTGCTGCTTTGGCGCAATTGATGGGCGACGCGGCTTTGCGCCACAACTTAGGCCGCCATGCGCGCGCTTCGGTGATTGATCGCTATGCCTTGGAAGCGGTGCTCAACGTTTGGGACGGCTTGTTTGCGACGGTGAGTCGCTCGACACCCACGGTGGTGCAACCTTGAAGGTTGTCCACGTCATCATTGGCTTGGGTCGCGGCGGGGCAGAAATGATGCTCAAGCGGCTGGTGGAAGCCCATCGAGGCAACACGAGTTATCAGCACGAGGTTATCTCGCTCACCACCATGGGCGTCTACGGTGATGTGCTGCAAGCCATGGGGGTGCCGGTGCATCCCTTGGGGTTGCGTAGTGCGCTGGGTGTGCCACGTGCGCTTTGGGCCTTGCAGCGCCTGATCCGTCAGATCCAGCCCGATGTGGTGCAAACGTGGATGTATCACGCCGATCTGTTGGGGGGCTTGGCGGCCAAGATGGCCGGTGGGGTGCCGGTGATCTGGGGCATTCATTCGCTGGACCTGAAACGCAGCGGCTCACACCCAACCCGGGTGGTGCAAAAGCTGTGCGCTTGGAGTTCGTCTTGGCTGCCGAGCCGCATCCTGTGTGTGGCTGAAGCCTCACGCCGTGTGCATGTGGCGCTGGGCTATGACGCAGCGCGCATCACCGTGATGCCGAATGGTTTTGACGCCGATGTCGCACCGATTGCCGCAGAGGCCGCTGCCTTGCGCGCTGAGCTGGGCATAACGGCGGGCCAGGTGCTGATCGGCTGTGTCGGGCGTTTTAACCCCGCCAAAGATCACCGCAATTTTGTCCAAGCTGCCGCGCGGGTGGCCGAGTGTCGGCCCGAGGCGCGCTTTCTGATGGTGGGTGCTGGGCTTGACTCCGACAACGCTGTTTTGGGCGCTTGGATTGCGGCCACCGGGTGCGCGGAGCGTTTTGTGTTGCTCGGTGAACGCAGCGATGTGCCGCGCTTGCTGGCGGCGATGGATGTGTTTTGTTCTTCTTCGCGCACCGAAGCTTTCCCCCTCGTGGTGGGCGAGGCCATGGTGATGGCGCGTCCCAGTGTGGTCACCGATGTGGGCGATACCGCCTTGCTGGTGGGTGATACCGCACGGGTCGTCGAACGCGAAAACCCGCAAGTCTTGGCGCAAGGTTTGCTCGATCTACTGGCGATGAGTGCCGATGACCGCGCTGCTTTCGGTGGCCGAGCGCATGCTCGGGTGAAGCGCGAGTTTTCAATGCGTCGGGCGCGTGAGCGCACTGAAGCGGTGTACGCCCAAGTTGTGGCGTCAACCAAGAAGGGATCAACCTGATGTGCGGATTGACAGGTTTTTTGTCCTTGGGCGATATCGGGCCTCGTCTAGATGCTGAAGCGTTGCTGCGGCGGATGGCGGGGGCGTTGCGGCATCGGGGGCCGGACAGTGCCGGGGTGTGGTCGGATCGGGAGGCGGGCATCGGCTTGGGGCACCGGCGCTTGGCGATTGTCGATGTGAGCGAGGCCGGGCATCAGCCGATGACGTCCGTGAGCGGGCGCTATGTGATCGCTTTCAACGGCGAGATCTACAACCACACCCAACTGCGTGCTGAGCTGGCGCAGCTGGGGCGTTCACCCGCTTGGCGCGGGCATTCGGACACCGAAACCTTGTTGGCCGGCTTCGAGACATGGGGCTTGGAGGCGACCTTGAAGCGCGCTGTGGGCATGTTTGCCATCGCGCTTTGGGATCGCCAAGAGCGCACCCTGAGCTTGGCGCGCGACCGCATGGGTGAGAAGCCGCTTTACTGGGGTTGGCAGGGCGGGGTGGGCGGCCACGCGCGCACCTTGTTGTTTGGCTCAGAACTCAAGGCGCTGCGCGCTCACCCGGCCTTTGCGGCGGTGGTGGACCGCGACGCGCTTGCGCTGCTGCTGCGTCACAACTACATCGGTGCGCCGCATGCCATTTATCAAGGCATCCACAAACTGGAGCCGGGCTGCTGGTTGCAGGTGTCGCAGGCGCAGCCTGAGCCGCAGATCCACGCTTACTGGTCGGCGCTTGAGGTGGCGTTGAAGGGGCATGCCGAGCCCTTTGTGGGGAGCGAAAACGACGCGGTAGATCGCTTGGAAGCGCTGCTCAAAGACGCCGTGGGCCAGCAGATGATGGCTGATGTGCCGCTGGGGGCTTTTTTGTCGGGCGGCATCGATTCCTCCGCTGTGGTTGCCTTGATGCAGGCGCAATCGAGCCGCCCGGTCAAAACCTTCACCATCGGTTTTCATGAGCCGGGTTACAACGAAGCTGAGCACGCCAAAGCGGTGGCGCAGCACTTGGGCACCGAACACACCGAGCTCTACATCGAGCCCGCGCAGGCTTTGGCGGTGATCCCCGATCTGCCCAAGCTCTATGACGAACCGTTTTCCGATTCGTCACAGATCCCGACTTTTCTGGTCTCGCAACTGGCGCGCCAGCACGTCACGGTGTCGCTCTCGGGCGACGGCGGTGATGAGCTGTTTTGCGGCTACGAGCGCTATCGCTTGGCGCACAAACTCTGGCATCGCATCTCCAAGGTGCCCCGGCCGCTGCGCCATCTGGCTTGCTCGGCGTTGCAGCTGCTCTCGCCCGATCAGTGGAACCGCTTGATTGACGTGGTGGAGTCGGCCCTGCCGGCCAAGCGTCGGCACCCGATTTTGGGCGACAAGATCTACAAGGGCGCGGGTTTGCTGGGCAGTGCGCACTTCAGTGATCTGTACCGGGGGCTGATCAGCCACTGGCCGGATCCGGCCAAGGTGGTGCTGGGTTCAAGCGAGCCGACCACCATCTTGAGCGAATGCTCGGCCAGCTTGATGCCGGGCTTGAGCGAGGTCGAACGCATGATGGTGCTCGATCAGCTCAGCTATTTGCCGGGCGACATCTTGACCAAGGTGGACCGCGCGGCGATGGGCGTGTCGCTCGAATCACGCGTGCCGATGCTCGATCACCGCGTGGTTGAGTTTGCCGCTTGCTTGCCGCAGGGGCTGAAGCTGCATGACGGCGTGACCAAGTGGCCGCTGCGCCAAGTGCTCTATCGCCATGTGCCCCAAGCCTTGATCGACCGCCCGAAGATGGGCTTTGCCATCCCGCTCAAGGGTTGGCTGCGCGCCCCCCTCAAAGACTGGGCCGAAGCCTTGCTGGACCCGGCCCGCTTGGCGCGCGAAGGCTACTTTGACGCGGCCGCAGTGCGGCGCAAGTGGGACGACCATGTCCACGGTCGGCGCGATTGGCAGGCGCATGTGTGGGACGTGCTGATGTTCCAAGCTTGGCTGGATGAGCAAGCGCGCAAGGACCACTTGCCTTGACGGGGCAAGTCGGGCAAGCCCGTCAAGTTTTCAGGGGCCGCCAGCGCCGCCACAGCGCCAAGGCCCGTGGGCGCAGATAAGCCAGCACCAGCCCAGCCGGATTGATCACATGGTGAATCGGGTTGCTGGGGCTGAGCAGCATCTTGGCCAAGCGTTGCACCCCTTGTTTGAGCACAAAGCGCACGCCCCGGATCAAGACGTTTTTGCCCAAAACGCTGATCAAGCTGTTGGTCGCCACGGCGGCGCCGGAGCCGAGCAGACCAGCGCCAGCGGCCGTGACCCCGACAGCGGCAGCCAGTCCGGCAGCGGCCACCTTTTCTGGGTGGCTCATGGTGTTGGCAAAGCTCTTCAAGCTGCTCAAGGTGGAGGGCTTCTCGGGCCCGGCGGCGTGACCGTTTGGCGGCGCAGCGGTGTTGGTTTGCGGGTGGGCGAGGTTGGGCGCGATCGAGATGCCCGCTGCATTGGCGCTCTCCACCTGCTTCAAGGCCGCCGCCATGTCCGCTGAAATGACGGGCAAGCTGGCAGTGCTGGGCGGCCGTGAGATGGGGTGGAGCGAGTCCAGCGCGGCAGTGATGGGCCGCTGGGGCGCTTGGGGCACGGGGGGTGGGGCAGTGTGAGCAGCTGCGCTGGTCGCTGATCCACTTGATCCGCCTGATCCAGCGCTGGACCCGGTGGTTGATTCGGTGCTGCTGCGCTCCTCAATCACCGTACCACCTTGATCGGTGCTTTGGCTCTGGGTGCTCGTGCTCATGGCGAAGGAACGGTTGGACGGCAGCATCACGCCGATGCAGCCCCGGTCGCCAAAGCACTGCAAATTGGCGCCGCCATGGCTGATCACCAGATACGAACCATCAGCCAGGGGCCAGACACTGTGGCCCAGTTGCTCCGCCGGGTTGCCGATCAACGAGTTGGCGCTGGAGAGCTGCCCCACTGAGCCGGTCGCACCGTTGCCCCAAGTGACCGCCCCTTCGTAGTTGGCGCCCCAGTCCGGGCTGCTGACCACGTAGTTGCCGTGAGCCAAGGCGATCACACCACCGCTGCTGACGCGATCGCCCGGCATCGAGCCGAGCATCGAATTGGTGCTTGAGATGCTGCCGACCAAGCCGGTGGCACCGTTGCCCCAAGTGGCCGCACCTTCACGGTTGGATCCCCAATCCGGGCTGCTGACGACATAGTTGCCACGGGTCAAGGGGACCACACCGCCACTGCCGATCCGGTCACCCGCTTGGCTGCCGATGAGCGAGTTGCTGGCGTCGATGGCGTTGATCCGGGTGCTTTGCGGCCCGATCCACGTCACCGCGCCCATGCCGTTGGACCACTCGGGGCTGGCGATCACGAAAGCGTTGTTGTTGGGTGCGGAGAGTCGTGTCAGACCGCCGCTGCCGAGATGGTCGGATGGGGCACCGATGAGCGAATTGCTGCTGCTGACCGTGCCCGCCAAGCCGGTGGCACCGTTGCCCCACGTGATCGCGCCCTCATAGTTGGGGCCCCAATCGGGACTGGCGACCACGTAGTCGCCGTTGGCCAAGGCAATCACGCCGCCGCTGCCGACTTTGTCGTTCGAGATCGAGCCGATGAGTGAGTTGGCGCTGGAGACGGTGCCAACCAAGCCGGTGGCGCCGTTGCCCCAAGTGACGGCACCTTCGTAGTTCGGCCCCCATTCGGGGCTGCTGATCACGTAGTTGCCGTTGACCAAGGCGATCACCCCTCGGCTGCCGAGTCGATCCAAGTTGCCGCCCACGAGCGAGTTGCTGCTTGAAATCAGGCCCACCAAGCCGCCCGCACCGCTGCCCCAGGTCACGGCCCCTTGATAGTTGGTGCCCCAGTCGGGGCTGACCACCAGGTAGTTGCCGTTGGTCAGGGCGATCACGCCACCTTTGCCAACGCGGTCGCCGGCAATCTCCCCGACCAGCGAGTTGGTGCTGGAGACGGTGCCGACCAAGCCGGTGGCACCGTCGCCCCAGGTCACCGCGCCTTCATAGGCTGGGCCCCAATCCGGGCTGCTGACCACGTAGTTGCCATGGGTCAGCGCGACCACCCCGCCGCTGCCAACGCGGTCGCCGCTT
Organism: Leptothrix ochracea; assembly: GCF_041083635.1. GTDB lineage: Bacteria > Pseudomonadota > Gammaproteobacteria > Burkholderiales > Burkholderiaceae_C > Sphaerotilus > Sphaerotilus ochraceus. The sequence continues at coordinate 87,407 of NZ_JBFPHB010000010.1, read as the reverse complement.
TGGGCGCCGATGAGCGCATGGTCAGCGGTGATGGCTTGGGCGCCGCTTGAGCCGACCCACGTCACGGCGCCCAAACCCCCGGACCACTCGGGGCTGGCGATGACAAAAGCGTTGGTGCTGGTGGTGCTGTTGCTGGTGCCCGACAGGCCCGACAGCGGCGTGATGCCGCCGCTGCCGACGTGATCCTTGGGATGCAGGCCGTAGAACACCGAGCTGAGATGGCCTTGGGGGTCCAGTTGAAGCACGGCGCCGCCAGCATCCGCGCCGAGCGAATCTTGAGCCAGCGGGTAGAGGGTGCTGCCGTCGGCAAGGGTGGTGGGTTGACTGAGAACCCAATCCAGACTGCGGTGATTGATGGCGCTGAGCTTGTTGGTGAGCGTGCCGCCGGCTGCATGGTTGTTGCCGGCGATGTCGGCCAACGCGCTGCCGCTGAACGTGATCGAACCACCGCCGGCCGGGCCGTCAGCGTTGATCTGGCTGCTGAGGGTTTGCAAAATCGCGCTGCTGGTGGCGTCGAGTTGCACCGTGCCGCCTTGGCCCACCGTGCCGTGGGCGTCGATCAAACCGTCTTGAATGATGCTGCGTCCGGCTTGGACCAAAACCTTGCCGCCATGCAGCCCCGAGACGTCGATGCTCCCCGAGGCTTGGACGACATCGGCGCTCAATTCAAGCGTGCCGTCTGAGGTGGCGCTCAACCCCCGGGCTTGGATCACACCGTGGGTGTTGACAAAGGCGCTGGTCAGCGCCAACGAGGATGGCGCAGCGGCGGCGCGCAGCTGAATCAGGCCGTTGTCGGCTTGCAGGGTGCCGCTGTTGTCGGTCAGGGCCTCAAGCGCACCAGTGTTGATCACCGCCTGGATCAGGCCGGTGGATCCGATATTGAGCGTGATATCGCTGCCGGAGATCAGCGCCGCCGTGCCGTTGTTGGCCTGAATCTGGCCGCTGTTGCTGGTTTGGCCGCCGAGCAAGACAACATAGTTGCCGCTGGCGCTGTCGGTGACCAGGGTGCCGGCGTTGCTGACGCTGGCCGCTTGGTTGGAGCCGAGGGTGTCTTGGGCATGGAGCCGCCCAGCGTTGAAATCGGCGTCGAGGATGTCCAGCGATGAAGCCAGCAAGCCGTGCGCGTTGACTTGGGCGCTGGCGCTGAAAAGGATGCCGTTCGGGTTGATCAAAAAGACTTGGCCGTTGGCCTGCATCCGCCCGTCGATCTGGCTGCCGCCGCTGCCGATGACCCGGTTCAGCGTCACGGCGTTGGCGTCGGGCTGCTGGAACGTCACACTGGCTTGGCTGCCGATGTTGAAGCTGCCCCACGTGATGATCGCCCGGGGGCTGGTTTGGGTGATCACCAAGTTGGCGCCGCCTGCGGCCACGGGTTGCAAGGCGGCGGCGCCCGCGATCACCGCGCCTTGGGTCGGCAGGCTGGTGGGCGCAAGGCTGCTGGGCAAAGCCCAAACCCCCGGATGACCACTGCCGAGGCCGCAGGCAAGCGCTGCGGCGCGCGCGATGCTGCTGAGGCGAAAGACCTTCGGGTTCCAACAATCGGGGGGAAACATATCGGTGACCGTTACGATGCGCGTTCTTTTTTGTACCCAGTAGGCAGTTTAAAGATGTCCCACGCCCATGCTTGGACCTGTTTTGTCATCGTTGGCTTAACAGCATGAAGATCGCCATCGTGGCCAACACAGCTTGGTACGTGGCCAACTTCCGCCTCAACCTGATGCGGGCGCTGCGCCATGCCGGGCATGAGGTGGTGGCGATCGCTCCGCCAGATGCGGCGCACGCGCATGACAGTGCGCGCATCACCGCTGCGGGCTTCAAGCACTGCGTCTGGCCGCTGTCTGGCCGGGGCAAAAATCCGGTTGCTGAATTGGGCGCAGTGCTGGGTCTGCGGCGCTGGTTGCACGAGGAGGGGGTTGATTTGGTGCTGTCCTACACCCCCAAGGGCAACATCTACAGCGCCTTGGCCCGCTCGTGTTTGCCGTGCCGGCAGATCGCCAATGTTTCAGGCTTGGGCAGTTCGTTCATCGCCAGCAATTTGCTCACCAAGCTGGTGCAAGCCTTGTATCGCCTGACCTTTGCGCGCATCGACTGGGTGTTTTTTCAGAACGAGGACGACCGGCAGATTTTTCTCCAAGCTGGCTTGGTGTCTGAGGCCAAGAGTGAGCGCATTCCGGGCTCAGGCGTCGATTTGCAGCACTTTCAGCCCACACCGTTGCCGGCGGTTGCCCCGGCTGCGGGCAGTCCCGAGCCACGCACCTTCTTGCTGATCGCTCGGTTACTGGGTGACAAAGGCGTGCGCGAATTTGTCGAAGCTGCGCGCATGGTGCGCGAAGAGTTGCCGCAGATGCGCTTTCAGCTGCTGGGTTTGGCGGCGGCCGACAACCCGACGGCGATCCGCGCTGAAGAATTGAGCGCGTGGTTGGCCGAGGGGGTGGTGAGCTATTTGGGCCATCACGGCGATGTGCGGCCTTTCATTGCTGAGGCGCATTGCGTGGTGCTGCCGTCCTACCGCGAGGGTGTGCCGCGCACTTTGCTCGAAGCTGGCGCCATGGGTCGCCCCCTGATCGCCGCCAACGTGCCCGGCTGCCGCGACACCATCACGCCCGGCCGCAACGGCTGGCTCTGCCCGGCCCGCGACGCCGGTGCCCTGGCCGATGCCCTGACCCGCATGGCCCTGCTGCCGCGCACGGCGCTGGACGCCATGGGCGCGCACTCTGCGTTCAAGATGCAGCGCGAGTTCTCGGAAGAACAGGTGATTGAGCGCTATCTGGAGCGGGTGGGACGGGTTTGAAGCATCCCATGCGCGGCGCCACCACACCCCCGTTCGCCCTCAGCTTGTCGAAGGGCCGTGTTGTGCCCCACGCTGGCTTCGACAAGCTCAGCTCGAACGGGGGGGCGGCATGGGGTGTCGCAAAGTTATCGCGTTGACCCAATCAAGAGGGACGTCGCCAACGCAGCTTTTTCAGCTTCTCGGCAAACACCGGGTCGCGTTCCCGGGCGTTGCGCAGGGCTTGGCGGATCAGGACGAAAGCGGTGCCGAGGATCAGGCTCAGCACACCGGCCAGCACCGTCATCATGCCGCGCTTGGGGCTGGACTTCCATTCGGGCAGGGTGGCTTTGTCCACCACTTGGATGATGGCGCCGTCCTTGGCTTCGTCGGCCTTGGCCATTTCGAATTGGCGGGCCAGCAGCTCGAAGAGGGTTTCTTGGTACTTGAACTCGCGAAAACGGGCGACGTATTGCGAGCCTGAACCTTGGGCGCTCTTGGGGTCGTTTTGTTCGGCTTTGGCCAATTGGCTGCGGACGGAGGTCAGCTCCAACTGGGCTTGTTTCAGATCGGGGCTGTCGGTGGTGAATTGACCGCGCATCACGGCAACTTTGACTTCAGCGGCGGCCACTTGGGCCTTGATCTGGGCGAGCACGGCCACCGCAGCATCCGGGCTGGTTTTGAGCACGCTCTCGCTCACCCCGCTTTGGCGCAGGGCCACTTCAGCTTTGATCAGCTGCTCTTTCGCCTCTTTCAACTGGATTTCGAAGAAAAGGCGTCGTTGCCCAGCTTCGGTCACCGCCAAGGTTTTGCTGAGTTTTTGCAGCTCGTCGATGTAGGCATCAGCCATGGCCATGGCGGTGGCTGGGTCGTGATCCTCGACGCTGATGCTGATCAGACCGTCTTTGCCGGACTTGATTTGGGTCAGGCCCTCCAGCGTTTGGCGGGCTTGGAACTGGTACTTGCTTTCATAGCGCTCGCGCAGATGAAAGCGCGCCACCATGCCGTCTTGCACGGTGCGGCTTTTGAGTAAACCGATCCATTGATCCGCTGGATTTTTCAGCCCGGCGATGGCTCCGGCGGCCCCGCCGAGACCACCGCCGCCCAGCGAGCCGAGCAGCGCCGCTGCCCCGCTTTGGGGTTGCTGGGGCAACATGATCTGGGTGGTGGCGGCAAATTTCGGCGTAATCAGGAAGCTCAGGCCCAGCACCAGCACGGCCACGCCCAGCGGCATGCCCAGCACGATGTTGCGGTGTTCAAGCAAGACCAAAGCAAGGTCCAGCAGGGAGACCTCTTCGTGGGTCTCTTGGTCTTGGATACGCTCGTCGCTCATAGTCTCAGGGTGTGGATGGCCGCTGCGGTCAGACCAAACTGGTAGAAGATCTGGCTCCAGTCCTTCAGGCCGCGAACCAAGGTGGTCCAGAACGTTTCACGATCGGTCTTTTCAGGCACGACCACCGTGTCGCCGGGCATGAGTTTCAGGTTGTCGAGTGAGCTATCCAACCAGCCACGGTGAGCATGGTTGTGTTCGACCGAACCATCCGCTCGCACGACAAAAAGGCCGGCTTCATTGGCATCGGGTTCGACACCCGCCACATTCAGGTAGTCGCGGAGTCGCTTGCCATCACGCCATAGCAGACCATTGGTGTTGGCCACCGCCCCCACCACCAAAACGAAGCCGGGGCGGTGAGGGATGTAGATGCGGTCGCCATCTTCGAGCGGGATATCGGGCAAATCGTTCAGTGTGTTGGTGGTGGGGTCGAGTTCAAGGGCGATACGACCGGTCGATTTGATGCTTCGCAAGCGGGAGATCTGTGCTTTGCGGGCCTCAGCGTGGGCCGCACGCAACTGCATGGCGGTTTGGGCATCGCTGGTCACGAGGTTGGCGGCTTGGTCGGCACCGGCACTGGCCAATTGATTTTCCAGCCGGTTCACCGCTTCGTTGAGGGCGGCTTGTTGCGTGGCTTTGGTGGTGGCGCGGTTGAATTCGGTGCCAAAGACGTAGGCTTCGGGGGTCATGCCGCCCACGCGGGTGATCAAGCTGCGCAGCGATTCGCCCGGACGGACTTGGTAGATGCCCGGGGCTTGGACTTCACCCTCTACCCGAACCAAGCGGGTGCGCCGGCTGATCGGGTTGCTGACATCGTTGATGCCAAAGATGGTGACCACATCACCGGGTTGCAGCACCAAATCGTGCTCCGGGTCGTGTTTGATCACCGCCTTGCCCAGATTGAAGGGCAGCACTTGCATGGTCAGGTCGTCGCGGTTCAGGCGCTCAACGACCGCGTATTCCCAGTTCGGCTCATCGACGATGTTGCGCACATCGTGTTCGACGTTGACTTGGTTGACATCCACGGCAGCAGCAGCTTGGGTGGTGGGTGCTGCAAATTGCACCAAGCGGTTCTTGCGCTGGTAGTAGTCCGGGGTGATCAGCGCTTCGCGGTCCGGGATCAGCTGGCTGATGCGCATGCCAGCGGTATAGGGATAGCGCAAGGGCGCTGCGACCGTGCCGCGCAGCGTGATGGCGTTGCCAAAAGCCGGGGCCAAACCGAACAGGGTCAACATGTCACCGTCGCGCAACAGGGCGGCCTCAGCGCTTTGATCGTCAAGCTTCAAGGTGTTGACGCTGCGCGGGGACTTGGTGTTGAGCGAGTCCACCCGCTCAAGCAAGGCGGTGGGGCGATTGACAGAAATCCGGCTCAGGCCGGCGTAACGCAACACCGTGGCCGCAGACTCGGTGCTGCCTTTGAGTTCAAAGATGGCGGGGTTATCCAGCGAGCCGAGCAAGGCAATTTGTGGGCCCTTGGGCAAGAACACCACGGTGTCGCCGCTTTGCAGACGGACATCTTGGGTTTTGTCGCCGTTGAGGATGAAGTCGTACAGATCCAGTTCGCTCACCACCTGAGCGTTGCGCTTGAGTTGGATATGCCGCAGGCTGCCGTTGGTGTTGGGGCCGCCGCTGGCGAAGATGGCGTTGATGAGGGTCGAGAGACTGCTGACGGTGTAGCTGCCGGGTTTGCGCGCTTGGCCGACCACAAAGATCTGCATGCTGCGCAACTGGCCCAAGGTCACATTGAGGCTGAAATTGCGAAACACCCGCCCGATTTGGCTGCGCAGAACGGTTTCAGCCTCGCTGACCTTGACCCCCGCCATGGTGATGGCACCGACGCGGGGCAGGTTGATCAAGCCGTTGCGATCCACCGTGACGCGCAGATCCACATCGATGCTGCCCCAGACCCGCACAAACAGCTCATCGCCGGGGCCGAGAACGTAGTCCGCCGGGACGGGGATGCGTTCACTGGGCGCGAAGGTGCGCTCAGTTTGCATAAAGTAGCTCTGCCCGAACACCCCCAGCCGACTGCCCGTGGCACTGAAGACGAAGCGCTGAAATTCGTTATCGGGGAGGGCATCGTGGGCGCTGATCAGTGGGACCTCCGCCTTGTTGGGGTCTTGGGGCGGATTGTTCGGATCGTTGCTGGGGGGGTGTGGCGACTGACCCGCATTGGGGTCGATGCTGAGCATCCGTTGAATCGTCGCCGGACTGATGGTGTTGGGGTTGAGGGTGCCTTGAGGCAGCGGTACTGTGCGGGGGCTCAGAGGCTGCGTGGCATTACCAAGCTGTTGGGCTTGCTGAAGTTGTTGCAGCGCCTGCAACGTGCTGCTCGCATCGGCCGTTTGGGCACCAACCGGTTGAACTGAGGCGTAGCACAGGGCGACGAGGGAGAAACAAGCGACGCGGCGCAGCAATTTCATGCGAATGGGCGAACAAGAATGAGGTGCGATTGTGCACAATTTGATACGAATGCGGCATTAAAAAAGGTGTCGCAAACCCACCGCCAAGCTGTGACCCGCTGCCAAGCCTGTGCGTTGATCGCGTTGGATCACGCCGTACAGCGTGGTGCGCTGGCTCACGTCATGGGTGTCGCCCAAACGCAGCGTGCTGGCTTGGCTACGGTCTGTGTTCAGATCAGCGTGGTTCCATGCGAGCAAGAGGGTGTGGTTGAGGCCCATGGGGAGCGCCAGACTCATGTCCACCACCTTCGTGAGTGAGCCCTGAGCACGGTCGTCAATGCTAGCGGCTTGGGCGTAAAACTGGATCGGCCCAGCGTCGTAGCTCAGCCCCAAACTGCCGGTGCTTTCTTTCTGGCCCCCCAAGCCGACTTGAACGTCTTGCCACGCTGCATTGATTTTGAAGGGCCCCGAAGGGGTGTAGTCCAAGTTGACACCGAGATTGCGGTGGCCGTTGCCCTCAGGGGCTGCGCTTTGTAGGGCAAAGATCCAGTGGCCTTGGGGCCGGCCCACGTAGCTCAGGGCGTTGCTCCACGCCGTGTCACCGTCGATGTGTGCCATCGATCCTCGGGGGTCTGACCAAGCCAGGGACAGCGTGGGGGCATCGCCCAAGCGGGCGCTGAAGCTGTTGAAGGGGCGTGAGTGCGTGAACATCAGATTGGGTACGCGGCCAAGGAGGACCGTGCCAAATGAGCCGGCAAAGCCCACATTCGCCGCCCGTGACCACGCGCCGTCGTTCGGGGTATCGGTCCAGCGACCTGATTCACCGCTGTCCAGTCTCAAGAATCCTTCCAAGTTGAACAGGACCTTGGCGCCACTGTCCAAGGCCTCTTCACCCTTCAAGCCGATGAAGCTGGTGTGCATGGCTCCGCTTTGAACTTGGCTCAGGCGTGCGCTGCCAGCGGCTTGAAACGATCCCACGGCCACATCGAGCGTGCCGTAGAGCGCATAAACCGGTTGCGCTTGTGCGATCGTGTTCAAGGCCATGGCCAAAAAAACCAGTGTGGCAAGACTTCGAAGGGCAGGGGGGCGGCAACAGGACATGACAACTCCGGACGTTTGAGGCGCGTGATAATCGCACGGTCCTTGTTGTGCCCCTTCATCCGCCGCGACGTACCGGGTTTGTTCAGAAAGGTCCGCCATGAACCCTTGGCTTCAGTTCGTAGGATCGGTGTTGGTGGTTGGCATGGCCGGCTGCCGCCCTTCCGAGGTGTCACCGACGCAACCCGCGCCGCTCAAAGTGGCTTTTCTTTATGCCGATGCGCATGCTGATCTTGCCCGTGAAGCGATCGTTGCTGAGTTTGGTGCCCGCATCCAAGTCCAAGCTGCGGAGCAACTTCGGGATGAAGTTCAAACCGAAGAGTCGTTACGTACCTTCGTGAACGAGGGCTACGGCCTGATTTTCAGCATGGCCGAACGAAGTTCTGGATCCATGGCGGCCACACGTCATGTGGCAGCGGATGCGCAAACTGTTCACTTCGAGCAATGGGGCGGGCCCCGAAGCACCGCCAACCTGCGTGTTTTTGAGGCCAGAACCTACGAAGGTGCTTATCTGGCGGGGGTGGTGGCTGGCACCTTGAGTCAGACCCACACCTTGGGCGTGGATATGCCGATCCTGTCGTCGAGTTTGGAAGGGGTGCGCATCGTCAATGCCTTCACGCTCGGGGCGCAATCGGTTGAGCCCAAAAGCATCACGCGTGTGGCCTGGGGCGACCGGGGTTGGGACCGGGATGGTGGGGTCGATATGGTGTTGCGCAGCACCGATGGCGTGTCGTTGCAGTTGAATTTGAATCCGTTGGGCACGCGGGGTGAGCCCTTGATCACCTTTGAGGTCCATTGGGCACCGTACTACCGCCAAGCCATTCAGGCCGCCTTGGCCCAGACATGGGTTTCCGGAGATCTATGGTGGGGTTTGAGAGAGGACGTTGTGGTCTTGGCTTCGATGTCCCCCGCCATTGCGCCGCCTCTGCGAGCCCACGTCGAGCGTGTTCGCGACGACATCAAAAAGGGCCAGATGGTGATTTGGCGTGGTCCTCTGTGGGGGCAAGACGGCAAGCCGGTGCTGCGCCGTGATGAGGTTGCAAGCGATAAATTTCTCTACGGCATGAACTTCTATGTCAAGGGTGTCGAGGGTCGTGCGATGGATTTGTACACGGGTTCGCCCTGATGACGGGCCAGTAGAATCGCCCGCCTTAACCAGACAGCGCAGAAAGAAGACCCGTGGCTCAGATTGCAATCGTTGGCGCAGGCCCTGCAGGTGCGTCGGCCGGATGGCATCTGGCGATGCGCGGACATGCCGTGACATGGTTTGATCGCGCCAACTTTCCACGCGATAAGGTCTGCGGAGACTGGCTGACGCCGATGGCGCTGCACGAACTCGCCCGGCAAGGACTGAATGCTGAGGCCCTTGCGCACCAGGTACCCCACCAAGTCATCATTCGCCAAACCGAATTGGTCGCACCTTCGGGCCGATCAAGCCGTCATCCGCTCGATACACCGGGTCGCTGCATTCCTCGGCGCACGCTTGATCATTTGCTGATGTGCAACGCCCTTCAGGCTGGCTGCACCTTCGTGCGCAAGGATGTCCGTCGGCTTGATCGCCAAGACCCTGCATGGTCGGATTTCGATCACTTGATCGACGCACGCGGCGCCGCGGTCAGCCCCACCAACGCGATGGGGTTGCGGGCGTACTGGACGGTGCCCAAGATTGCGCCTTTTACCGATCGGGCTGCACAGGTATCGCTGATCACCGACCGGCAACACCTGCGTGGTTATGGCTGGGTTTTTCCGGTCGAGAGCACGGATCAGTTCCTGCGCTTCAACATCGGCGTCGGTCTGTGGAAGGGCCGTGAACGTGTGCAAGGTTTGACAGCGGGGCCGACAGTATCCCCACCGAGCGTCACAGCCTTCTTCGAGCGCTTCCTCGACAGCCATCCGATCCCCCGGGCGATCGCCAGGCAGGCCGTCGAGGTTGGCAAGCGTGCTGGCTATCCGCTGTCGCTTGGCCGTCCACAGGCTCAGGTGAGTCGCGACGGGGTCTTTCTGATCGGTGATGCTGCTGGGCTGGCGGACCCGCTGACCGGCGATGGCATTGGCAATGCGCTTGCCAGCGGTCGGAACGTGGCCGAAATCATCGATGCGCAGGAAACCGATCCGCCATCCTCTGCGCTTTCTGGCAAGCAAGATGTCACACAACGTTGGCAGGATCGCTTCGACCGGCATTTCCGCCCCGAATTCCGGCGTGCTGTCGTGCTGCGCAGCATGCTGACGCCCACGATGTCCAAGGAGCTGGCCGCCTGTGTGCTCAATCTTGGCCCACAGCGTCTGCGCAGTGCCATCCACCGGACCTTGTTCGGCCAGACCCCGTATCGTGATTTGTTCTGAGTTGCCGATGAATGCTATCGATGCTGTCCATGCCCGTCGCTACATCCGCTCCACGCTGGGCTGGAGCCTGGTGTTGTATGCGATGCTGCTGTGCGCGCTCGGCGGCTTAGCCCGGTGGCAGCTCTGGCTCATACCGCTGGTCTACGTCCGGTTGGCGCTCGGACTGCACGAGTTGCTGCATGTGTGCTCCGCAGCGCAAGTTCCGGCATTTCACCGCTGGGCACCGATCTTCGACACCCCCTTGGGGCTGGGCTACCGCGAGCTCCGGCTTATTCACCGCCAACATCACCGTTGGAGCAGTGGCGAGCGCGACCCGGAACGGTTTCAGATCGTTGGCAGTCATGCCCAAGCTTTTGTCAATGCTTTGCTGGTGCCTGAGCGGACGTTCCTGCACTGGGTGCTCTGCCATGGAGTGAGTTCACACCAGATCGCTCAGCTGATCCTACGTACGCTGCTCTTTGTCGTCCTAGCGGCCCTGAATCCCACTGTCTTTCTGATGTACTGGGCGATGCTGCGGCTGAGTATCGGAGCGTCAAGCTTCATCTTTCACCACCTGCTTCACGCCCGCGACGGGCAATACGGCACCTTTGCCCTGCCTGCTCCGACCGTTCTTATGACCCTTGGTCGCTGGCTTTTCGGGAATGAACCTATGGACATTCTGATCCGCCATCGCGAGCATCACCTCTGGCCCCGACTCAGAGTCTGGGAGCTGCCTGAACTTCCCCGCCATTTCGTCCTTCCCCCCGGGTTACTGAGCCGATCGTGCGTCGATCAGGCTCATGCCATTGCTCAACGGAAACTCCCCACATGAAGTGCGTCAGCTGTCAGGCCGAGATCATCGACAACGCTAAGTTCTGTTCGGAGTGCGGCGTCAGCCAACGCGTCCAATGCTCGTCTTGCCAAACCATCGTGGCAGTCGGGGCGCGTTTTTGCAGTGAGTGTGGGCTATCGCTTCAAACGGCATCCCACGCTGCATCCCAAGCAGCGAGTCCAGCCCCCTCGCGGGCCACGCCACAACAACCCTCACTTCAGTCGCAGGTTTCCTTGTTGGCACCGCAGCAGCTCAGGGTCGCGACGGGCGAATCCGTGGTGCCCGAGAGACGCCACCTGTCGGTGCTGTTTTGCGATTTGGTCGGCTCGGTCGAGCTGTCGCGCCGTCTCGATCCCGAAGATTTCCGTGATTTGGTGCAGACCTACCGCACCCTCTGTGCTGATGTCGTTGAAAAGAGGCACGGCGGCACGATCGCTCAGTTTCATGGCGACGGGGTGGTGGTCTATTTCGGCTATCCCACGGCCCAAGAAGGCGATGCCCGACGCGCTGTCCAAGCCGGGCTCGACATCATCCAGGAAATCCGCGCGCTTCAAGGTTCGCACCGCCGCCGTGACCACAGTGTCGATCTGGCTGTGCGCATCGCAGTCAATACCGGGTTGACCATCGTTGGCGATCCCGATGGTTTCGCCGGGGTCGGCCGCTTGGCTTTGGGCGACACCCCAAACATCGCGGCTCGGGTTCAGCAGTTGGCTCAGCCCAATACCGTGGTGATCTCGGAATTCACTCAGCGGCTGGTGTCGGGTTACTTTAGGCTGCGTAGCCTAGGCAGCCATCTGCTCAAGGGCATGGACAGGTCGCTCGAATGCTTCGAAGTCGAAGGGGCCAGCGGTGCTCGTCATCGCCTTGAAGCGACAGCGCAGCATCGGCTGGCTCCCTATGTGGGCCGTTCTGCCGCCATCGCATCGTTGGTCAATGCTTGGCTGTCGGCACGCGAATGTCCTGGTCATGCCGTGCTGCTGACCGGTGACCCTGGGGTAGGCAAGTCGCGGCTGTTGTCGGAGTTCAGGCAGTCGATCAACACCAAAATCAGCGCCGAGATCGATACGGAGATCGATACCGAGGCTAGCGCGTTCGATGTCATCGAGTGTTACTGCTCGCCGTACTACGCTGACACGGCGTTGTACCCACTGGTGGCGCCGCTGCGTGCCATGCTGGGCATGGAGCAAGCTCTCACGCCCGCCGAGGCCCTCGCAGCCTTGCGCAGTCATCTGGAACGGTGTGATTGCGACATCAGCACCGCTTTGCCCTTGCTGGCCAAATTGCTGGGCATCCAGGGCGATACCGGCTATTCGGTGCTCGGTATGCATCCGCTGACGCAAAAGCAAAAGATGCTCCATGCGTTGATGACCCTTTTGCTCTCACGAACCCAATCCAAAGCTGTGCTGGTGGTGATCGAAGACCTGCACTGGATGGATGCGACCACGGTTGAGCTTTTGGGCAGCTTGCTGCGGGAGCTGCCTCGCAACCGATTGTTGTTGTTGTTGACCTCTCGCCCCGGTTTTGCGCCAAGCTGGATTCACAACGCTTCGCTGACCTTGCTCCCAGTCAGCCCATTGTCGGCGGCTGATACCGAAATGCTGATCCAGCGCGTGATCGGCTGCCATCAGTTGCCACCTACCGTCGTGTCGTTGCTGATCGAAAAAACCGATGGCAATCCACTCTACGTCGAAGAAATGACACGGATGTTCCTCGATTCGGGCACGCTGCGCGAAGTCTCTGAGGGGCAGTACCAGATCAACGGTCCGTTGCCCGATTCGATCGTGCCAGCTTCGCTCCAAGATTTGCTGATGGCCCGTCTCGATCGCATGCCGCCTGAAGCGCGCAAGGCGCTACAACTTGGCTCGTGTATTGGCCGCGACTGGAGCTTTGAGCAGCTGCATGCGATTTTTCCCGAGGAGGCGTCGATGCTGTCGATGGGCATCGATCAGCTGATCGAGAAGGACATCATTCATGCTTCCGGCAACGCCTACACCATCCGCCATGCCTTGATCCAAGACGCGTCTTACGATTCGATGCTGCGGCGCACCCGGCAGGGCTATCACGCGCAGATCGCTGCCTTTCTCGAAGGGGATAGCCGGTTGTGTGACACCGTACCCGAACGAATCGCCCAGCACTGGGTCAAGGCCGATCAGCCGGTCCGCTCGGTGCCGTTTTGGCTCGAAGCGGGCCGACGCGCTGTTGCATCCTCGGCGATGGTCGAAGCAGAAAATCACTTGCGCAAAGGTTTGGACGCTGCGGCCGCGATAGCCGACGAACAGGAACGCCACCGTACTGAACTGGCGCTGTTGTCCACGCTGGGTGTCGCGTTGACGATGCTCAAAGGTTGGGCTGCGCCTGATGTGGCCGAGGTCTATCAGCGTGCGCAGCAGATTTCCGATCGGGTCGGCTCGACGCCGCAGCTGTTCTGGGTGCTGTGGGGCATTTGGGCGTTCTATTTGGTCAAGAGTGAGCAGCGCAAAGCGATCGAATTTGCCCATCAGATGATGCGTATTGCCGATGCCGAGCGCAGCGACGCCATGCGCTTGGAAGCGCATTTCGCGGTCGGCCTGAGTCAGTACTACATGGGGCAACTCGATTTCGCCCACGAGAACCTCGAAGCCGCTATTGCGATCTACAACCCGGATCAGCATCATCCGCAGGCCTATCTGACGGGGCAAGATGTTGGTGTGTCAGCACGCGCCGTTTCTGCGATGGTGTTGTATCTGCGTGGCTACTCGTCCAACGGTCTGGCACGTGCCCGCGATGCCGTGGAGCTGGCCGACCGGCTGCGCCATCCCTTCAGCCAAGGTTATGCCTTGGGCTGTGCCGCTTGGCTTGACGCCTATGCCCAGAGCCCGGCGTCGATGGCCGAGCACGCTGCCCGCAATATCGACATCTCGACCCAACAGTCCCTCGGGTTTTGGACGATCTGGAGCAACATCTTTGCTGGTCGGGCTTGGGTCTTTGACGGTCAAACTGAAGCTGGGGTCCGTCATATCGAGCAGATGCTACTCACCTACCGAAGTATTGGCAGTGGCATGGTGGTACCGTTCTTCCTGACCATGCTGGCCGAAGTCGAAACACTCGATCGCCATCCAGCCCAAGCACTGGCTCATCTGGCCGAGGCACGACGGGTGATCGAAACGTCCAACGAGTCGTTCATGGCTGCCGAAGTCGAACGGCTTGAAGCGAGCATCCGCTTCCAACAGCTGATGGACGGTCCTGACGGTGATCCACCGCAGCGTCTCCAAGAACTCGACGAGATCTGCGAGTTGTTCGATTTCGCGGCTCGGACGGCACGTCGGCAAGGCAACCGCCTCTTTGCCCTGCGTGCACTGGCCGGCTTGGCGCAGGCCTCAGTCCATGCGGGCCGTGCGATTGAGCCGGTTCGCCAGCGCCTAGCGTCGCTGTTGTCCAGCTACCCTGATCCAACCGTGACAAAGGACCAAGAAATGGCTTTGGCCGTTCTCGCCGCTCTGCCCGAGGCCTGAGTGCCTCGCCACAATGGCCGCTTCTTTTCTTAAGGAGCGGAGAAGTGAGCACAGCCCAGCAGCGTTGGACCCAAGAATTTCTCGATCAGGCACGACAGGACGCCGACTCGGCTGCCGATCAGGTGGCGGCTGATGTCTATGCCCATGACGCCGTCCATGGGGTCAACCGTCTGCTGATGAATGCGGTCTGCCCGGCGGCCACGCTGCCAGTAGAGCTACAGGGCATCGTTCATCGCTTCCTCACCGAAACCGCCGTGCTGCCGTCGTGGGCAGATGAAGCCCTGATCGAGCGCTGCGAGGGATTCTTCTCGGAGCACGGTCTGCTGTCCTCGGCCATCCTGTGCTGCGCCAGCCTGCCCGAGTGCTATCTCGACGCCTATGACGCCCCGGTGTTGGCCTCGACCACGCAGCTGGTCAAGCACGTCAATCGCCGCGTTTTGCAGACCGCCCACATGGTGGTCAGCACGATGCAGCCCGGGGGCATGCGCCCGAACGGCCCCGGCCTGATCGCAGCGCAGCGCGTGCGCTTGATGCACGCTGCCGTGCGCCACCTACTGACCCAGCAGGCAGCCAAGGCCAAGGCGGAAGGCACTTCGGCGTACTGGGACGGCGCCCACGGCAAGCCGATCAATCAGGAGTCGATGGCCTTCGTGATCCTGACTTTCTCCTACGTCGGCATCCGCGCCATCGAAACGCTCGGCCTGATTGATCTGGATGACCCGGAGGATCACGCCTTGGAGATGCGTGAGGCCTACGTCCACACTTGGAGCGTGATCGGCCATGTGATGGGTGTGCGCGAAGATCTGCTGGCTCGTTCTTATGACGAGGCCCAGTTTTTGTTCGAAACCATCAAGCGCCGCCGCAAGGGCGCTTCGGCTGCCAGCCAGGAGATGGCTCACGCGCTGATGCAGTGGATGGAAGATGTGCTCCCTTTCCCGCTTAAGTCCTTGCCTCGCGAGTTGACTGTTCAGCTCATCGGTGAAGAAGACGCTGCGCTGCTTGGTATCGCGCTCGACGAGCCGCAACATGCCTCTCAGCATTTCTGGGAAAAGGCCTTCCATGTGGTGGCGGATATTGCCGACAAGCTTGATGAACACCCCTTCATCGGCAAGGCGGCCATGACGATGTTTCATTTCCTGACCGCGACGCTGTTTCGCCAGAACCAGCAATGGACCGATGGCGCTTTTGCCTTGCCGATAACGTTGCAAGAAGCTTGGGCACCGCCTACCGAGCGTCAACAGAATCTGGACAAAGCCGGTGGCAGCGAGATGTTCTTGGCGGCCATGGAGGCCGACTCGCCGGGGTTCTAAATCGCTTTGAGGCATAATCGAGGGCTTTTCCGAAACGGTTTCCCGGAAAGAAAGTCTCTTCTTTGGAAGGGGCCAGGGCCTGGGGCAAGAGGCTGCCTTTCAGAAGCAGCACCGAGCCCGACAGGATGGAAACCATGACTAACTCGATACAAGCATGAAAACCTTCAGCGCCAAACCGGCCGAAGTGCAGCACGAGTGGTTTGTGATTGACGCAGCCGACAAGGTTCTCGGACGAGTGGCCAGCGAAGTCGCTCTCCGTTTGCGTGGCAAGCACAAGCCCATCTATACGCCGCACGTCGATACCGGTGATTTCATCATCATCGTCAACGCCGACAAGATCCGCGTGACCGGCACCAAGTCCGAAGACAAGGTCTATTACCGTCATTCCGGTTATCCGGGCGGTATCTATGCGACCAAGTTCAAGGACATGCAGATCAAGCATCCGGGTCGCGCCATCGAAAAGGCTGTCAAGGGCATGCTGCCCAAGGGCCCGCTCGGCTACGCGATGATCAAGAAGCTGAAGGTTTATGCCGGTGCGACGCACCCGCACACCGCTCAGCAGCCCAAGACGCTTGTTCTCTAAGGAGCTGCCATGATCGGAGAATGGAATTACGGCACTGGCCGTCGCAAGTCGTCTGTCGCTCGTGTCTTCATCAAGAAGGGCACTGGCCAGATCACTGTCAACGGTAAGCCGGTCGAAGAGTATTTCGGCCGTCAAACCTCCATCATGATCGTCAAGCAGCCTTTGCTGTTGACCAATCATGCTGAAACGTTTGACATCAAGGTCAACGTCCACGGTGGTGGTGAATCCGGTCAAGCCGGTGCCGTTCGCCACGGTGTGACCCGCGCCCTGATCGAGTACGACGCCACGTTGAAGCCGGATCTGAGCCACGCTGGCTTCGTGACCCGCGACGCTCGTGAAGTCGAACGGAAGAAGGTCGGTCTGCACGGCGCTCGTCGTCGTAAGCAATTCAGCAAGCGCTGATGTCCTGAGTGCGAAGGTTTCGATCCCTTGTCTGAGGGGTCGGTGCCTGTCGCGCTTCGTGACAAGGTTCCAGACCCAAGGGCTGCCAATGGCAGCCCTTCGTGTATCGTCGCGGCAAATCGTGCGTTGCTTGCTTGGCAGCAGCGTCGAGCGTTCGAGGTTTGCTCATGCGTTGGAAAGTTTTTCGTCGTCGTCTTTCGGTCAATTCATCGCGTTTCTCGGTGCGGACCCACACGCCGTGGCCCATGCGTTGGGCGTTGTCTGCTTTGGTTCTTGGTTTCTCCGCCGCCTTGGCGCTGTGGGCGTTTGAAATCGGTAAGGAGCTTTCTGGGGTGGAGGTCGGAGCCCACGAGGAACTGGCCAAGTTGCGCGAAGAGATCCAGAAGGTGCGCAGTGAGCGAGATGCCGCTCAATCGGTGGCCAACACGGCCGACAGCCTGTTGAAGACGGAGAAAGCCACCCAAGACCGCTTGGCGGCCCAAGTCCATCTTTTGGAAGAGCAGAACTTGGCCTTGATCAAGGATGTCCGGTTTTACGAAAAACTGGTGCCCAGCAAACAACGTCCCGCCACAGCAGCCACGAGTTCGCATCTCCCTCGCAAAGCTCCTTGAGTCCCCTTGCTCGGGATTGGGCAGCGGTTCTGATCCTGCGTCGTACACTGCCTGTTTGGGGCCACGGTTCAGGTTTGTCAGGAGAATCCGACATGTTCGGGCAAAAAAAACAACCAGCGATACGAAGTTTGGTCGGTGAAGGTGCTCTTTTTGAGGGCACTTTGCGCTTCAGTGATGGGTTGCGCATCGATGGCGAAGTGCTTGGCGATGTCCTTGCTCTGGGGGGCAGCAACAACATGCTCTTTATCAGTGAGAAAGCCAAGGTCAACGGCACGGTCAAAGCGGGTCATGTCATCATCAACGGTGCAGTGAATGGCCCAGTCATCTCAACCAAGATGCTGGAATTGCAGTCGCGAGCCCATATCCAAGGCGATATTCGCTACGTTGCGCTGGAAATGCATCAAGGTGCGGTCATTGAAGGGGCGCTGAACAAGATGACCGAAGAAGAAAAAGCGGCGTTGATCGCGACCAATTGAGCACGCCCATTGACGCTGACCATCCACACATATCCATCCATCGTTACGCAGGAGATCTTTCATGAGTGAAGTTGCTGTCCCGGTCGCTACAGAAATGCCGGCTCCGCTGCTTTTTACCGATGCCGCAGCCGCCAAAGTGGCTGATTTGGTCGCCGAAGAGGGCAATCCCGATCTGAAGTTGCGCGTCTTTGTTCAAGGCGGCGGCTGTTCGGGTTTTCAATACGGTTTCACCTTCGACGAAATCGTCAATGAAGATGACACCGAAATGAAGAAAAATGGCGTTGCTTTGTTGATCGATGCCATGAGCTTGCAGTACTTGGTCGGGGCTGAAATCGACTACAAGGAAGACCTGCAAGGTGCGCAGTTTGTCATCAAGAACCCGAACGCCACCACCACCTGCGGGTGTGGTTCAAGCTTCTCAGTTTGATTCAGGCCGGATGGAGCGCGCCGAGGACTCTGAAACCTTTCGCGCCCGTCACTGAAGGGTGATTGCCGGGCTGGTGTTGGGTATGTGCCCAAGCCAGCCAAGCAAAGGCGGCGGCTTCGACATGGTCGGGCGCCAAGCCTTCCTCAGCGGTGCTCAGCACCTTGGCTTGCGGCAAAGCTGCTTGCAGGCGCTGCATCAGGTGCGTGTTGAAGGCACCCCCCCCACAGACCAAGACATCCTGAACGTCTGCCGCGTAGCGCAGCAGCTCGTTGGCGATGCTGCGGGCGGTCAGTTCAGTCAGGGTGGCTTGCACGTCTGTGGCTGAAATGGGTTCATCCCATGTATCGAGCTTATGCGCCAACCACGCGGCGTTGAAGAGATCACGCCCGGTGCTTTTGGGCGCAGGTAGCGCGAAGAACGTTTCTTGATGCAGGTGATCAAGCAAGGCTGGATCCACCCGACCTTGGGCGGCCCATGCGCCGTTGCGGTCAAAAGGCTGTTGGCGGTGGGTTTGACACCAGTGATCCAGCAAGGTGTTGCCTGGTCCGCAGTCAAACCCGATCAAGCTTTGGTGGGGACGGAGCAGGGTGATGTTGCTGATGCCGCCGATGTTGACCACGCCGCGTATGCGATCTCCTCGGCCGAACAAGGCTTGATGAAAAGGGGGCACCAAGGGGGCGCCTTGGCCGCCTGCGGCGAGGTCTCGACTGCGCAGGTCGGCGACCACATCGATGCCACTCAACTCGGCCAACAAGGCCCCTTGCAAGAGCTGCACGGTGTAGCCCGTGCCGTCGTGCATGCCGGGTTGATGGCGCACGGTTTGACCATGGGCGCCGATGGCGCGGATGTCTTGCGGTCCAAGCCCTGTTTGTTCAAGGAGTGCCGCGCATGTCTCGGCGTAGACCCGCGCCAAGGCATTGCCGGCCAAGGCGCCGCGATGCAGTTCGTTCATGCCCGGTGCTTGCAGCGCTTGCAGTGCGTCATAGAGCGTGGGCGAGAAAGGCCGGTGGGTGTGGGCGAGCAAGCCTTGCCACGTGCCGTCGGTGCCCACCTGACAAAGGACGCCATCGACCCCGTCCAGCGAGGTGCCGGACATCAAGCCGATGAAGTAAGGGGCGTGCGGTGTGGTGTTCATTCCATGCGAGCGATCGCGACTTGGGGGGCTTCTTCGGTCGTTTGGGTGGCGGCCAGTTGAGCCAAGGCGATTTTGGCCGCACTTTGGAAGGCTTTGCGTGAACTGTTGGCCAAGGTGGTCAGCGCGGGGGCTTGGCGGGCCACGTTGACCGGGTTGACCTGATGGCCGTCCACCTTGAATTCAAAGTGAAGGTGCGGTCCGGTGGCCCAGCCGGTTGCGCCCACCATGCCCAGTGACTGACCCCGCATCACGTTTTGACCCAGTTTGACGTTGCTGCGACTCAAGTGCGCGTAGACCGTTTCTTGGGTGTCGCTGTGGCGCAGGCGAATGACGTTGCCGTAGCCCTTTTGCCAGCCGGCAAAGATCACCTGACCGGCGCCCAAGGCCCGCACCGGGGTGCCCTTGGGGGCGGCGTAGTCGATGCCAAGATGGTTTTGCCAGTGATGGTGAATCGGGTGCATCCGTGCTGCGAAGCCGGAAGTGATGCGCGATGTGGGCAAGGGTTCTGCCAAGAACTGATGTTCTTTGCTCCGACCTTGGGCATCAAAGTAGTGGCCTCGGCCCGCTTGGGCAAACCAGAAGGCTTCGAAGCTGCGGCCTTGATGGACGCATTGGGCGGCGATCAGGTGATGCGGATCTTCGAGCCAAGGGACGGTTTCGGCATCCAGGCTCAAGGTTTCATAGATCACGGTGAAGTGATCTCCGGGGCGCAGCCCATGGCGAAAATCGATGTCGTTGGCGAACACATCGCTCACTTGGCGAGTGATCGATTCGGGCCATTGGGCCTGGTCGGCGGCGGTGAACAGATTCGATGCAACGTGGATGCTGCTGACATGGGTTTGGGTGTGCAGCGCTTGCAAGCTTTCTTCGACTTTGAACGTGCTGCCTTGGCGAGTGATGTGAATCTGGCTGGCGTGGCTGTTTTGGCGCTCTGCTTGGCTGGGGGGCCCAAGCACGACCATGTCGCTCAGGCTGGCTCCGGAAACACCGCCGCCGGAAGTGGTGACTTGAACCAACTTGCCGGCGGGCGCGCTCAGGATCTTGCGGGCGACGGGATGCTGGCGCAGAAAAAGGGCCGCTTGCGGGTCATCCACACCCAGGCGCTTGAGCAGCGTATCCATGGTGTCACCCACTTGGGTGTGGTGGCTGCGATGCAGGATCACGGGCTGATCCGCCAAGGCTTCGGCTTGATCATCAAGATCTTCCGGCGTTGCCAAGGCTTCGGTCAGGATGCGCACGGTGACGGGTGCGCTGTCGGTGACGGTGAGCGGTGCCACGCTGAACGCAGTGGCGCCGAAGCCGAGGAGCACGGCCAGCACGACGGTGATGGCTGTCGCGCGTTTGGCGGGGGTGTCGAGATGGTGTTTGGGCATGTTCAAGGGCCGTCCTTCGCGTTGCTGCCCCTGATCTGCCCGATGATCAGCGACAAAGCGATGGGCATCCTGAGCCGAAGCTCTAGAATCCGGGCCACCTTGGAAGCCGGCGCAGTATATCGGCTGTGACAAAAGTCACACTTCTGTTAACCCGTATCTCACCCGTATCCCGCCTGTGGCGGTTGTTGTTGCATGTCATCTCCGTCGTCTGAAACTTTTGGGGCTCCTGCGGGGGCGGTTGCTGTGGACGCTGTCTTGTCGGCGGGGGTGCGCGCAGCGCTGGAGGTCACCCGCCGGGGCTGCGACGAGCTGCTGCCCGAAGGCGACTGGATCCGTAAATTGCAGCGTTCTGAAGCCACCGGCGTGCCGCTGCGCATCAAACTTGGCCTCGACCCGACCGCGCCCGACATCCACCTCGGCCACACTGTGGTGCTCAACAAACTGCGGCAGTTGCAAGATCTCGGTCACACGGTCATCTTCCTGATCGGCGACTTCACCTCGATGATTGGTGACCCTTCCGGCCGCAACACCACGCGCCCACCGCTCACGCCTGAGCAGATCAAGCTCAATGCCGAGACCTACTACCGCCAAGCCAGCTTGGTGCTGGATCCCGATAAGACCGAGATTCGCTACAACAGCGAGTGGTGTGATCCGCTGGGCGCGCGCGGCATGATCCAACTGGCCAGCCGCTACACGGTGGCGCGGATGATGGAGCGCAATGATTTCCACGACCGCTTTCACGCTGGCACCTCGATCGCGGTGCACGAGTTTCTCTACCCGCTGATGCAGGGCTACGACTCGGTGGCCTTGAAGAGCGACTTGGAGCTCGGCGGCACCGACCAGAAGTTCAACCTGTTGATGGGGCGCCACTTGCAGGCCGAATACGGCCAAGAGCCGCAGTGCATCCTGACCATGCCGCTGCTGGTGGGTTTGGACGGCGTCGAGAAGATGTCGAAGTCGAAGAACAATTACATCGGCATCAGCGAGCCAGCCAATCAGATGTTCGCCAAGTTGCTCTCGATCAGCGACACCTTGATGTGGAGCTACTTCACCTTGCTGAGCTTCAGGAGCGAAGCCGAGATCGCCGGTTTGCGCGCTGAGGTCGAGGCCGGTCGCAATCCGAAGGATGCCAAGGTGCTGCTGGCCAAGGAGATCACCGCGCGTTTCCATGGCACGGCGGCGGCTGATACGGCCGAGCAAGACTTCAACAACCGCGCCAAGGGCGGCATCCCGGACGATGTGCCCGCAGTGAGCCTCACCGGCGCACCGCTGGGCATCGGCGCGCTGCTTAAGCAAGCCAACTTGGTGGCTTCTTCGAGCGAGGGCCTGCGCATGGTCGAGCAGGGCGGCGTGCGCATCGACGGTGCGGTGATCAGCGACAAGGGCCTGAAGGTGGACGCCGGCAGCTTTGTGGTGCAGGTCGGCAAGCGCAAGTTCGCGCGTGTCACGCTAGGCTGAGTCGGTAAAGGGCGCCCATGCAAGTCAGCGCCTATTTGAAACTTTCGATCGCCGTGGCGATCGCCACCATCGCCTTGAAAACCGGCGCTTGGTGGCTGACAGGTTCGGTCGGGTTGCTGTCGGACGCGATGGAGTCGCTGGTCAATTTGGCCGGGGCGATGTTTGCCTTGGTCATGGTGACCTTGGCGGCGCAGCCGCCCGACAAAGAACACCCTTACGGCCATTTCAAGGCGGAGTATTTCTCCAGCGGCTTTGAGGGCGTGCTGATCTTTGTGGCCTCGCTTGGCATCATCTGGGCGGCCATCGAGCGCATTCTCACGCCCCAGCCCATGGAAGCCATCGGCTGGGGTATGGCCTTGTCAGCGATCAGCACGGCGCTCAACGGCGGCTTGGCGTGGGCGATGATGCGCAAGGCCAAAGAGCATCGCTCGATGGCGCTCGAAGCCGATGCACGTCACCTGATGACCGATGTGTGGACCTCGGTCGGCGTGGTGGGCGGACTCTTTGCCGTGCAGCTCAGCGGTTGGTGGTGGTTGGACCCACTGATCGCCATCGGCGTGGCGCTGAATATCCTGCGCGAAGGCACCTCGTTGATCGCCCGCTCGGCCTCCGGTTTGATGGACGAGGCGGTCGAATCCGAGGTGCGTGAGCAGATCGACGCGGTGCTCGACACCTTTCGCGATCTGCCGATTCGTTTCGATCACTTGGTCACCCGCCGGGCAGGGCACCGCTGTTATGTCGATCTGCACATGCATATGCCCTCAGTTTGGACCTTGGGCCAAGCGGCGGCGGTGCGCAGTTCGGTCGAACACGCCCTTATGAACGCGGTGCCAGGGCTGCGGGCAACGATCCAGTTGCTGCCGCTGGATGTGGAGGCGCATCTGGACGAGCCGTTGGCGCCGCTGTCACCGGCCTCGCCAGCCCGGCCTTGATGTCTGGATAACGCAGCACCAGCCGCAATTCGCGCTCAAGCCGGGTGGCGTCGAGCCGGCGTGATTCGCTCATGAAACTCAACGTTATCGGCCCGAGCTGTTGGGCCGCGTCCACCCGACTCAGGCGCGGCGGGCGTGGCAGGTGGCTGAGATCGGCCACAAGGTCGAAATAGTCGCCCATGCGCAGCTCGCTTTGGTCGCAGACGTGGATCACCCGCTGCGGCTTGGCACGCCACAGCGCGGCGATGCAGGCCCGAGCGAGATCATCGGCGTGGATGTGATTGGTGTAGACGTCGTCCTCAGGGCGCAGCACGGGCGCGCTGCGGCGCACGCGTTCACGCGGGTCACCGCCTTCGCGGTCCAAGGCATAGATGCCGGGGATGCGCAGCAAGGCGGTTTGCAACGGCGCCCCACGGTGCTTGCCGCGCTGACGCAGTTGGCGCTCAGCGTCCACCCGTCGCGCTGCGCGGGCTGTGGCCGGGGCCACAGGGCGGGTTTCATCAAAACGTGCGCCGCCCGCATCGCCGTAAACCCCGGTGGTGCTGGCATAGATCAGGCGTTCAACCGACGCACCCAAGGCGTTCAGCAAGTGGCGCGTGCGTGGGTCTTGGGTGGCATGGTTGGGCGTTGACGGCTGCGTGGGTGGCGGGGCCAGATGCATCACCCACGCAGCTAGGCCCCGCAGGCGCTTCAAGCTGCGGGGTTGATCCAAGTTACCGGCGATGGGTAGGAGCCCGTGTTGGCGCAGCAAGGCAAAGCGCTCGGGGCTGGAGCTGAGCGCCCGCAGCCGCAGGCGTCCCCCCAAGGCTTGGGCCACACGCAGACCCACATCCCCGCAGCCGACGATCAAGAGCCGGGGTTGACGAAAGGCTCGGGGCTTGTTGCACGCCGGGGTGCGGCCGGCGAGGGATGAAAAAGACGAAGGCACAATCGCGGTCCTCATGGTTTGGATGTGAACGAAGGATAGCGACATGACCTGTAGCGTGACGGTGCAACCGTCGGGCCGCCATTTTGAGGCTCAGCCTGATGAAACCCTGCTGGCAGCGGCGATTCGCCAAGGCGTTGGACTGCCTTATGGTTGCAAGGATGGTGCTTGTGGTTCCTGCAAATGCCAGCTGATCAGCGGCACGGTGGTGCATGGCGCTCATCAAGCCAAGGCGCTCACGCCTGAGGAAGAAGCGGCCGGCAAGATTTTGAGCTGCCGGGCGGTGCCGCAGACCGATTGCGTGCTTGATGCGCCCCAAGTGACGGCGGTGGATCAGTTTCCGGTGCTAAAAATGCCGGCCCGGGTCATCAGCATCAGCAAGCTGACCCGCGATGTCGCCGTGGTGCAACTGCAACTGCCGGCGAATCAGACCTTTCGGTACCAAGCGGGGCAGTACGTGGATGTGCTGTTGCGCGACGGCGCGCGGCGCAGCTACTCGATGGCCAGCGCTCCGCGTGACGGGCAGATCAGCATCGAGTTGCACATCCGCCATTTGCCGGGTGGAAAGTTCACCGATCACGTGTTTGGGGCGATGAAGGAGAAGGAAATCCTCCGCCTAGAAGGCCCCTTTGGCAGCTTTGGTGTGCAAGCGGGTGAGGCGCCGATCATCTTGCTGGCTTCGGGCACGGGGTTTGCGCCGATCAAGGCGATCCTTGAAGTCCTGCAAGCTGAAGCGGCCACCCGACCCGTGAGTCTGTATTGGGGCTGTCGCACCAAGGCGGATTTGTATGCTGAGGATTGGATCAAGCAGGCTTTGACGACGCTGCCGCAGCTGCGTTATGTGCCCGTGCTTTCCGAGCCGCGCGCTGAAGAAGCTTGGGCGGGCCGCACGGGGCTGGTTCATGAGGCGGTGATGCAGGATCACCCCAACCTTGCCCAGCATCAGGTCTATGCCTGCGGTGTGCCGGTGATGGTTGACGCGGCGCAGCGCGATTTTGTGGCGCAGTGCGCGTTGCCTGCCGAGGCGTTCTTTGCGGATGCGTTTACATCAGAAGCGGACAAAGCGGCCGTGAACGCTGCCGAGTGATGTCGCCATGAAGAAAGGCCCGCTAGGCGGGCCTTTCGTTCCATCCGGAGCAGCTGATTTAGGCGGCGGCGGGAGCAGCCAGGGCCTTGACCTTGGCTGCCAGGCGGCTCTTCAAGCGAGAGGCCTTGTTCTTGTGAAAGATGCCTTTGTCGGCGATCGAATCGATCACGCCTTGGGCAGACTTGAAGGTGTCACCGGCCTTGGCCTTGTCGCCAGTCGCCACAGCCTTCAGCACGCTCTTGATGGCGGTGCGGAACTTGGAGCGGAGCGAAGAATTCTGGGCGTTCAGCTTGACGTCCTGACGTGCGCGCTTGCGACCTGAGGCAAGGCGGACCGTCTTCTTTTTGGCTTTTGCGGTTGCCATGGTTATGCAGTGTCCGGATGATGGAAAGTCTGGGATTGTAGCACGTACCGGCTTGCGCGCTACCGCCATCTCAAATGACGGGATAATCAGGCCCCTTCGAGGTCAGGATGAATCCCTTATGAATCTGTTGCGCGCCGCCTCTTTGGTGTCCTTGCTGACCTTGGCCTCGCGCATCACGGGCTTGGTCCGTGAGCAGTTGATCGCCGCGACCTTTGGCGCGAGTGCCCTGACGGACGCTTTCCAAGTGGCTTTTCGGATCCCCAATCTGTTGCGCCGCCTCTTTGCCGAAGGGGCGTTTTCTCAGGCCTTTGTGCCGATTTTGGTCGCCTCTCGCACCCAAGAGGGCGATGAGCCGACCCACCGACTGATCGATGCGGTGGCCACGGTGCTGGCTTGGGTGCTCCTGGGGGTGAGTGTGCTGGGCGTGCTGGCTGCACCGGTGCTGGTTTGGGTGATGGCGGCTGGTTTGCCGGCCGAAGGGGCTGATGCGGCGGTCGTGATGACGCGCTGGATGTTTCCCTACATCGGCTGCATGTCCTTGGTGGCTTTGTCGGCCGGCATTTTGAACACGTGGAAGCGTTTTGCCGTGCCAGCGGTGACGCCCGTGATCCTGAATGTGTGCGTGATCGTGGCTGCTTGGCTGGGCGCGCCGTGGTTGCAGCGCCATGGCTGGCCGCCGATTTATGCCTTGGCCTTGGGCGTGATGGCTGGAGGTGTGTTGCAGCTTGGCGTGCAAATGCCCGCCTTGGCGCGACTGGGCCTGATGCCCCGGATGGGTCTGGGGCCCACAGCCTTTCGGGCTGCGTGGCGGCATGAGGGTGTGCACCGCATCCTGCGTCAGATGGGGCCGGCTTTGTTGGGCGTGTCGGTGGCGCAACTCTCCTTGCTGATCAACACCCAGATCGGCTCCCATCTGCAAGCCGGGTCGGTGTCGTGGCTGACGTATGCCGACCGGCTGATGGAGTTTCCCACCGCCTTGCTCGGCGTGGCTCTGGGTGTGGTGCTGTTGCCGCAACTTGCGGCCGCCCAAGCCAGCGGTGACGCCAGCCGCTATTCCGCTTTGTTGGATTGGGGGCTGCGTCTGGTGGCTTTGCTGGCGCTGCCGTGTTCGGTGGCGCTGATGGTTTTTCCCACACCGTTGGTGGCGGTGCTCTATCACTATGGTCGCTTCAGTGCTACCGATGTGCATCAGACCGTGATCGCGTTGATGGGCTACGGCGTGGGCTTGATGGGCCTGATCGGCATCAAGGTGTTGGCCCCTGGTTTTTATGCGCGCCAAGACATCCGCACCCCTGTGCGGATCGCTGTGAGCGTGCTGGTTCTGACGCAGCTGCTGAACCTGGTGTTGGTGCCGTGGTTGGGGCATGCCGGGCTGGCGCTGTCGATTGGTTTGGCGGCTTGGGTGAACGCTGCTTGGTTGCTCAAAGGTTTGGTGGGGCAGGGGCACTATCAACCTCGACCCGGGTGGGGTGCTTTTCTGGGGCGTTTGCTGGTGGCTGTCGGGGTGATGGGTGCTTTCTTGGCTTGGGCTCAGGCTGGGTTCGACTGGATGGCTTGGCAAGCCCACGCTGATGGGCGCGTCGGCGCCTTGGCGTTGGTGCTTGGTGGTGCTGCGCTGATCTATTTCGGCGTCTTGCATGCGCTGGGTTTGCCTTGGCGAACCTTCATGCGGCGCGGTTGAGCGTCCGGACCTTGAGCGCTTGCCCCTACACTGCGGCCATGAATTGGACTGTTGTCACGCCGATCGACTACTTCGCCGCCCTTGTGGCCGAGGACGAGGGTTTTGCCTTGACCGAGGCGGCCCTTTCTATCGCCCAAGATGAATACCCCGATCTGGATGTTCAGCACATCCTGACGGAGATCGACGCGTTGGCCTTGAGCCTGCGTCAGCACTTGAGCGTTGATGACAGTCCGCTGCAACGGGTGCGGGTTTTGCATCAGTTCTTCTTCGAGGAATGTGGGTTTTCTTGCAACCAAGAGGACTACTACAACCCCGCCAACAGTTATGTGCATGAGGTGCTGCGTACCCGGCGGGGGATTCCGATCACCTTGGCCGTGATTTACCTAGAGTTGGCCGGACAAATCGGATTGATCGCTGATGGGGTGTCCTTCCCGGGGCACTTCTTGATCCGGTTACGTTTGCCCCTGGGTGACGCGATCATCGACCCGACGTCTGGGACGTCGTTGTCCAAAGAGGCCATGGGGGAGCGTTTGGAGCCTTACTTGGCACGCAGTGTGGGCTTGCCCGCGTATTCCTTGGCGGATTACTTGCGTGCGGCATCGCCGCGTGAAGTGATGGCGCGATTGCTACGCAACCTTGAATCGATCCATCGCAATCGAGAGGACTGGTCGCATGTGTTGGCGGTTCAGGGGCGGATGGTCAGCTTGGAGCCGCAAGCTTGGGAGCGTTACCGTGACCGTGGGTTGACGTTGGCTCGACTGGGTCAAAACGAAGCTGCGATCCAAGATTTGGGCACGTACCTTCGGCATGCCCAAGAGGCTCCGGATTGGGGGCGCATCGACGAGCATCGGCAACTCTTGCAGGCGGCCCAGCTTGAAAGCCAAGCGGGGCAACGAACCACCCGGGCGTCGCGCTCGACGCGCTGGCGCTGAGCCTATATTGCGCGACCTGCACCTTGCCTAGAATCCTGCCCCCATGAGCCTCACCTCGACAACCGCGCGCTTGATGATGGGTTGGGCCGTCTTGGGTTTGGCCTTTGTGGCGGGTGCATGGTTGCTTTTGCCGGTCCTCACCCCCTTTGTCGAAGCGTTGATCTTGGCCTACATCCTTTTGCCGTGGGTGGATCGCCTGGCCCGTCCGGGGGGGCTTTGGCCGCGGCCTTTGGCTGCGCTGGTGGTCGAAATGTTGGCGTTGGGCCTGTTGCTGGGCATCGTGTTGCTGATTGCCCCGGTCCTCTCCAAGCAGTGGCCCTTGTTGCGCGAGCAAATTCCGCTGCTGGCGGTGCGGTTGCATGCTTGGTTGGCACCGATGTTGGCCGAGTTGGGTTGGCAAGTGCCCTTGGACGAGGCCAGCCTGAAAGCCTTTGTGATGAAGTATTTGAATGCGAATCTGGAAGACGGCTTGATGGCCACGTTCAATTCGATCCGCATCGGCGGTAGTTTTCTGCTGGCGCTGCTAGGCAACGTGGTGCTGGTGCCGGTGGTGCTTTATTACGTGTTGGTGGATCGTTCCATCATGATGCAGCGGGCCCATCAATGGGTGCCCTTGCGGCTGGTACCGTGGATGCGTGACTTTGGGGCGGAGTGCAACGAGGTGCTGGGGCAGTACTTGCGCGGACAGTTGCGGGTGATCGCGCTGCTGTGCGTGTATTACGCCGGTGCCTTGGCCTTGGCCGGCTTTGATCTTGCTTTGCCCTTGGGGGTGCTCACGGGCTGTGCCATCTTGGTGCCCTATGTGGGCTTTGGCGCCGGCGCCTTGTTGGCGTTGTTGGCCGGGCTGTTGCAGTTTCCTGGGCTCTACGGGCCGATGGCGGTGATGCTGATTTATGGTGCTGGCCAGATCCTGGAGGGATTCTTCCTCACACCTCGTTTGGTGGGTGAGCGCATTGGGCTGCACCCTTTGGCGGTGATTTTTATGTTGTTGGCCTTTGGCCATCTGTTCGGTTTGGTGGGTGTGTTGGCGGCCTTGCCTGTGGGCGCGGTGGCTTTGGTGGCCTTGCGCCGCCTGCGCACGCTCTACCACGGCAGTGCGTGGTATCTCGGTTGATTGATGACGGCGTGATGAAAACTGACGACTCTCTCCCCGTGCGACAGGTGCCTTTGGCCTTTGAGGCAGAGCGTCTTTGTCAGTTCGACACCTATTGGCCTGGCGCCAATCATCCGCAGTGGCCCCATTTGCGACAGATTCTCAGTCTGCCGCAGGCGGCGTTGCCGGTGTACCTCTGGGGGGCTATCGGTTCGGGCAAAACGCACTTGCTGCGAGCGGCGCGTGCTGAAGCCGAGGCTCGGGGAGAACAAGTCGCTTGGTTCGATGCGGACATGAGCATGCCTTGGGTGCTTGACGATGATGCGAGCCTGATCGTGCTTGACGACTGTGACCGCTTTGACGCCGCACAGCAGCATGCGGCTTTCGTGATGTTTGTGGAGGCCGTGAGTCGCGAGTTGCCCTTGTTGGCGGCCGGGCACTTGCCGCCGGTCGATTTGGAGGTTCGCGATGATTTGCGCAGTCGTCTGGGCTGGGGTTTGGTGTTTCAGTTGATTCCGCCCACCGAAGAAGAGATGCGACTGCTGTTGCGGCGCGAGGCAGATCGACGCGGTATTTTTCTTTCGGACGATGTGATGGATTTTCTCTTGCGGCGCTTGGCGCGCAATCTCAGCCACTTGATGGCGGTGCTGGACCGGATTGATCGCTACGCCTTGGCGGCCCAGCGGGCGGTGACGGTGCCTTTGGTGCGCCAGATGCTGGCGGCGGAGGAGCAACCATGAACTCAACGGGCAAAGTCAAACCCAAACGCCTGTGTTTGTTCGATCTGGACGGCACCTTGCTGCCGATCGATTCTGACCACAGCTTCGGTGAGTTCATGGTGCAGATCGGTTGGGCTGATGGCGAAAGCTTTCGGCGCACCAACGATGCCTTCTTCGCCCAATACCAAGCTGGGACGATGGATTTGGCGGCCTATGTCGATTTCGCCACCCGTGTTTGGCGCAGCCGTCCCCTTCTTGAAGCCGAGGCGGCGCGCGAGCGGTTCATGGCGGAAGTGATTCGGCCGGCCCTTCACGGCAGCGCCTTGGCGTTGGTGCAGCAACACCAAGAGGCGGGCGATCTGGTGGCCATTGTCACGGCGACCAACGAATTTGTGACCACGCCGATTGCTGCGGCCTTGGGGGTGAGTCATCTCCTGGCGGTCGAGTTAGAACGCACGGCCGTGGGCGGTTGGAGCGGGCGCATTCAAGGGACCCCGACCTTCCGTGAGGGCAAGGTCGTGCGTGTGCACGCTTGGTTGGCGGACCTTGGCCTGCGTCTGAGCGACTTCGAGCAAGTCAGCGTTTACAGCGACTCCATCAACGATCTTCCTCTGCTGGACATGGGCACGCATCCGGTGGCGACCAATCCTGGTGCTTCCTTGGAAACCGTGGCCCATGAACGTGGCTGGCAGATCCTGCGATTGTTTTCATGATCAAGAAATTCATCAGTACCTTGTTTCGGCGCAGCAAAGCGACTGCCCCGGCCCCTGCGCCAGAGCCCACCCCCCCCGCATCCGTCACGGGGCGGCGTGTCGAGGTGCCTTTTGAAAAACACCGCATGGACCCCGCCCTGATCGATGAGCGCGCCACGCGGGTGGTCTCGACCTTGCAAGAGGCGGGTTTTGAGGCCTACATCGTTGGCGGCGCGGTGCGCGATTTGTTGTTGGGCCATCGGCCCAAGGACTTCGATGTCGCCACCAACGCCACGCCTGCCCAAGTCAAGGCTTTGTTTCGGCGCGCTTTCATCATCGGCCGGCGTTTTCAGCTGGTGCATGTGGTTTTTGGCCGGGGGCGTGAACACGAGGTGATCGAAGTCTCGACCTTCCGGGCCTTGATGGAGCCAGCCGAGGTTGCTCCTCCGGTGCGCGGCAACGAGCGGACGTCCAAGGCGGAGTTGGTGGGCAAGAGCCACGCGGTCGATGCCAGTGGTCGTGTCTTGCGTGACAACGTCTGGGGTCCGCAGGATGAAGATGCGGCGCGGCGCGACTTCACGATCAATGCGCTCTACTACGACCCAGCGCGCCAAGTGGTGATCGACTACCACCACGGTATCGAGGACGTTGCCAAGCGTGTGTTGCGCATGATCGGCGACCCGAGTGCGCGTTTCCGCGAAGATCCGGTGCGCATCATTCGGGTGGTTCGTTTTGCCGCCAAGCTCGGCTTTGAGATTGAGCCGCATACCCGGGCGCCGATGCGCAAGATGGCCGATTTGCTCGCCAACGTGCCCGCATCACGCGTCTTTGACGAGATGATCAAGCTGCTCCAGACCGGTCACGCCTTGGCCAGTTTGGAAGAGCTGCGCAAGCAAGGCTTGCATCGCGGGTTGTTTCCGATCCTTGACGCGGTGCTTGATGACGCGCATCAGCACAACGGCCGCGAAAAATTCATCCAGCTGGCGCTCAGCGATACCGATCGACGGGTTTCGGAAGGCAAGCCGGTGGCGCCGAGTTTCATGCTGGCGTGCATGCTCTGGCATGACGTGCTGCACCGCTGGGATGAGATCCGTGCCGCCACGGGCGCACCCTTGATGCCCGCGCTGCAAGAAGCGGTCGATGCGGTGTTCGATGCCCGCATTGGGGATATCTCGGGGCGCGGCAAGTTGGGGCTGGATATGCGCGAAATGTGGCTGATGCAGCCGCGTTTCGAGCGGCGTCAATTCGCTGCTGCCGTGACGCTGGCGGAGCAGCCGCGTTTCCGCGCAGGCTTCGATTTTCTGCGCCTGCGAGCCCAAGCCGGTGAGATCGATCCCGAGCTGTCGCAGTGGTGGGAGGCCTTCTCGCTGGCCGATGACGACGAGCGTCGCGAACTTGTCGAGCAATGCCGCCGCGATGAACAAGCCCGCCGTGCGGCAGCGGGGCCGGAGGCCGCCGCGAGCAGCGAGGCGGCCGCTCCCAAACGACGTCGCCGGCGCAAACCCAGCGGTGCAGCCGGGGCACCGGTCTCTGCCTCCACGTTGGTGATCGCCGACGCTTCGGCCTTGGGGGATCCAGCCGAGGCGCCGCTTGGGCCCGATGTGAGCATCGATCCGGCGCTCAAGCCCCGGCCGATGCGTCGGCGACGTCGGCCGGCCAAGGGCGATTCGACCGTGGCCGTGGTGAGCGATACGCCGCCGGGGTCCTCGTCGGGGTCTTGAGTCTGGGGTGCGGGTGCAGCGAATCGCTTTCATCGGCCTCGGGGCCAATCTTGGGCAGGCTCAACTCACTTTGGCGCAGGCGTGCGCGGCGCTGCATCAAGCGCCCGGTTGTCGCGTCACGGCGCTGTCGTCTTGGTGGCGCAGCGTGCCGGTCGATGCTGATGGTCCGGATTACGTCAACGGTGTGGCTCAGCTTGAAACGAGCCTTGAACCCGAGGGGCTGCTCGACACCTTGCAAGTGCTGGAGCGGGATTTCGGGCGTCAGCGCAGTTATCGCAACGCGCCACGCACCTTGGACTTGGATTTGCTGCTCTATGACGCCGAGCTTCCTCCCGGCCTTTGCTTGAACACACCGCGTTTGCAGTTGCCCCATCCACGCCTGATGGAGCGGGCGTTTGTGCTGCATCCGTTGCTGGAGTTGCTGCCAACCTTGTCTTGGCCGGGGGTGACGGATGTGGCTGCTTTATGCATGAGCTTGGCGGTGCAGCAGGGCATCGAACGGCTTGGCGGTCCGCAGCCATGACGCCGTCCCCCTTGTGGCAAACCGTGGGGCTGCTGTTGCTGTCCAACGTCTTCATGACCATCGCTTGGTATGGGCATCTGAAGAATTTATCGGGCCGTGCTTGGTACATCGCCGCCTTGGTCAGTTGGGGCATTGCATTGTTCGAATACCTCTTGCAAGTGCCCGCCAATCGCATCGGTCATGCGGCCGGGGTGTCTTTGGCGCAACTCAAAATCACCCAAGAAGTCATCACCTTGGTGGTCTTTGTGCCCTTTGCCATGCTTTACATGAAACAAGCCTTTCGCTGGGACTTTGTCTGGGCGGGTTTGTGCTTGCTGGGGGCGGTTTATTTCATCTTCCGCGAGTGAGCGCGAAACTGGGGCTTGGCGCGGGTACACTCGCGCCGTTTCAAGTGGATCGGAGTTCCCATGTTCGGCAAGCTGCTGCCGCGTGAAGGCAATTTTTTCGAGTTGTTCAACGCCCATGGCGCCAAGATCGTCGAGGGCGCGCGCGCCTTCCAATCGTTGGTGCAGAACTATGACGACACCAGCCTGAGGGCGCGTTACGGCCATGAAGTGGATGAGGCCGAACACGCGGCTGACAAGATCACCACCGAGGTGAATCGGCTGCTGCACAAGACCTTCATCACCCCGATCGACCGTGATCAGATCCACTCGCTCATCAATTCGATGGACGACATCGTCGATCTGGTGCAAGACGCCACCGAAACCATGGCGCTCTACGACGTGCGCAACGTCACCGACGAGGTGCTGCAACTGAGCGATTTGTCGCTCAAGTGCTGCGAGCGTGTCCAGCATGCGGTGTCGCTGTTGGCGCGTCTTTCTGAGCCGACGGCTCATGAGGCGGCGCTCAAGACCTGCGAAGAAATTGATCGGCTCGAATCCGATGCCGATCGGGTGATGCGCTCAGCCATGTCCAAGCTCTTCCGCGAGGAAGCGGATGTGCGCGAACTCATCAAGCTCAAAGCCATTTACGAGTTGCTTGAATCGATTTCGGATCGCTGCGAAGACGTGGCCAATCTGATCGAGGGCATCGTCCTCGAACATTCCTGAAGCCTGCACCCGGACGGAGACATCATGGAGGTAGTCCAGGTCAGTTTTTGGGTGGTGGCGCTGTTGGTGCTTTTGGCGCTGGCCTTCGACTTCATGAACGGGTTTCATGACGCCGCCAACTCGATTGCCACGGTGGTCTCCACCGGGGTGCTCAAGCCGCAGCAGGCCATCTTGTTTGCTGCCTTTTTCAATGTGCTGGCGTTGTTCATCTTCCAGCTCAAAGTGGCGGCCACCATCGGCAAAGGCATTGTTCTGCCGGGGGTGGTGGACCATCACATCATTTTTGGCGCCTTGATCGGCGCGGTGGTCTGGAACCTGATCACGTGGTGGTACGGTATTCCGTCGAGCTCATCGCACGCCTTGATCGGCGGCATCGTGGGCGCTGTGATGGCCAAATCAGGCGCAGGAGCCTTGATCGGTGCTGGCATCTGGCGCACGGTGATCTTTATCTTCGTCTCGCCCGCTCTGGGGTTCTTGCTGGGCTCGGTGATGATGGTGGCGGTGGCATGGATCTTTCGCAAACGCGCACCGCTCAAGATCGATAACTGGTTCCGGCGCTTGCAACTCGTTTCAGCCGGGCTCTACAGCTTGGGTCACGGCGGCAACGATGCCCAAAAAACCATCGGCATCATCTGGATGTTGTTGATCGCCACGGGCTATGCCGCAGCTGACAGCACGATGCCGCCGGCTTGGGTGATTTGGCTGTGCTACATCGCCATCGGCATGGGCACGATGTTTGGTGGCTGGCGCATCGTGCGCACCATGGGTCAGAAGATCACCAAGCTCAAACCGGTGGGTGGCTTTTGCGCCGAAACAGGCGGGGCCATGACGCTGTTCATCGCCACCGCCATGGGCGTGCCCGTGTCCACCACCCACACCATCACCGGAGCCATCGTCGGCGTCGGTGCGACGCGCCGGGCTTCTTCGGTGCGTTGGGGGGTGGCCAGCAGCATCGTCTGGGCATGGATCTTCACGATCCCGGCAGCAGCTTTGGTGGCGGCGCTGTCCTACGAGCTGAGCCTTTGGTTGTTCTAAGCGTGAATCCCGGTTGATATGCGGGATTCACCGCCTATAATGGCGGGTTTCGGTGACGGCTGACCGGTTGAAAACCACGCAGCGCGATCTAACGGGGCCGAGAATGCATACGACGGCTTATAGCTATTTTTCGATCTGCTGATCCTGAGTGTCCGGGGTGCAGTGGATCACTGACAAACTGGTTCAAGGAAACAACATGGTCGTGATCCGACTTGCCCGTGGCGGCGCCAAGAAGCGTCCTTTCTACAACATCGTCGTGGCCGATAGCCGCGAGCGCCGTGATGGTCGCTATCTGGA
Organism: Leptothrix ochracea; assembly: GCF_041083635.1. Taxonomy (GTDB): domain Bacteria; phylum Pseudomonadota; class Gammaproteobacteria; order Burkholderiales; family Burkholderiaceae_C; genus Sphaerotilus; species Sphaerotilus ochraceus. Next base: position 52,337 of record NZ_JBFPHB010000010.1, on the reverse strand, counting down.
GCGTGTGGGTTTTTACAACCCGGTTGCCTCAGCCAAGGACGAAGCCCTGCGCGTGGCGCTCGACCGTGTCGAAGCTTGGGTTGGCAATGGCGCTCAGCCTAGCCCGACCGTGGCTCGCCTGATCGGCCAAGCCAAGGCCAAGGTCGCTCCGGCGGCCTAAGCCGGCTGCAGATGTCTTGACCGGGAGTGTCCCAGTGATTCATATCGGTGAAGACTTGCCCTGGCCCGAGGATGCGATCGAAGTCGCTCGCATCCTTGAGCCTTGGGGCCTGAAGGGCTGGTTTCACGTTCAGCCCTATGCCGCCGATCCACAGGCGGTTTTCTCCTCCAAGCGCTGGTTTATCCTGCCGCCCGAAGGCAAGCCCCGCCCCAAAGATGCACCGGCTTTGCCCAAGGTTTTGCGTATCACGCAAGCCAAAGAGCACGGTGATGGCGTGGTCGCCACGGCCCAAGAAGTGCCAGACCGCAATGCATCCGAAGCCCTGAAGGGTGCGCGCGTTTTTGTGTCGCGCAACAGCTTCCCCACGGCTGATCCCGACGAGTACTACTGGGTCGATTTGATCGGCTTGGCGGTCGTCAATCGCGAGGGTGCTGATTTGGGGGTGGTCACCGATCTGATCGCCACCGGCCCGCATAGTGTGTTGCGCCTGAGTGCCGGCACCGAGGCTGAGCCGGTTGAACGCATGATTCCTTTTGTCGCCGCCTACATCGACTCGGTCGATCTGCAAGCGCGGCGCATCGTGGCCGATTGGGGCCTCGATTACTGAGCCCTGCGTGCGCTTCGATGTCCTGACGCTCTTTCCAGAGCTTTTTGAGCCCTCTTTGCGCCTCGGTGTCACCCGCCGGGCCTTTGAATCGCGCCAAGTCGATGTACATCTCTGGGGTTTGCGCGACTTTGCCGACAACGCTTACCGCCGTGTTGATGACCGTCCTTTTGGCGGTGGGCCTGGCATGGTCATGTTGATTGATCCGCTTGAGCGTGCGTTGGCCGCAGTGCATGCGGCGCGCGCTGCGGCGGATATCGCTGCTGCCTCACCGTCAACGACTCCGCAGCCGCCCGTTATCTTGTTCAGTCCCGCCGGCCGGCCGCTGACGCAGGCGCGGGTGCAGGCTTTCAGTCGCAGCACCGAGGGCGCTATCTTGATTTGCGGGCGCTATGAGGGCTTGGATCAGCGTTTTGTCGATCGACACGTCACGGAAGAAATCAGCTTGGGCGACTTTGTGCTCTCAGGCGGTGAGCTGCCTGCCTTGACGCTCTTGGACGCCGTGGCGCGGCTGATGCCTGGGGTGCTGAATGACGAAAAATCGCATCAGCAAGACAGCTTCTCCGATGGGCTGCTGGATTGTCCACACTACAGCCGGCCAGAGGTTCATGCGGGCGAAGGTGTGCCATCGGTGCTTATGTCCGGCCATCATGCTGAGATTGCCCGCTGGCGTCGTGAGCAGCAATTGACGGCGACCGCGCGTCGCCGGCCTGATTTGCTGGAAAAGGCTCGACGCGAAGGCTTGCTCAGTCGGCAGGATCTGAAGCTCTTGTCAAAGCTGGGTTTATAATGCTCGGTTTTGATCCTCTGGCGGGTCAATGTGTCATTGGATGCCGCCACGATCGCCTAGGAGTTTCCATGGATCTGATTCGTCAGCTTGAGCAAGAAGAAATCGCTCGTCTGAACAAGACTATTCCCGCATTCGCTCCCGGTGACACCGTGATCGTGAATGTCAACGTGGTTGAAGGCACCCGTAAGCGCGTTCAGGCTTACGAAGGTGTGGTCATTGCCAAGCGCAATGGCGGCCTCAACAGCAGCTTCATCGTGCGCAAGATCTCTGGCGGCGAAGGCGTTGAGCGGACTTTCCCGCTGTACAGCCCGCTGATCGCTTCGATCGAAGTCAAGCGTCGCGGTGATGTGCGTCGTGCCAAGCTGTACTACCTGCGTGAACGCAGCGGTAAGTCGGCACGTATCAAAGAAAAGCTGGCTTGATCCGTTTGATTCAGCCGCTGATGAAACCGCCTTCGGGCGGTTTTTTTCCATGCCTCGTCCTGCTTTGATCCGTGATCCGCGCCTGATTCCCGTCATCGCGACGGGGGCGGGACAACCGTCGGTGCCGCCTGAACGTTTGCGTCCACAGGCGCTGCGTGAGCGTTTTGCACAGACTTTTGCTTGGCAGCCCAATCTTCACGGGGATGGGCGCGTCTTGCCAGATCGGCCGTTGGCACAAGCGGCGGTGTTGATCGCCTTGATGCTGCGTCCCGAGGGCCTGACCGTTTTACTCACCCAGCGAACCGCCCATTTGCGTGATCACGCCGGGCAGATCAGTTTTCCGGGCGGGCGAAGTGAGCCGGAGGATGCGGATGCGGTGGTGACCGCCTTGCGCGAAGCCCAAGAAGAAGTCGGTTTGTCGGCGGATCGCGTGGAAGTTCTCGGTTGTTTGCCGAGCTACACCACGATCACCGCGTATCGCGTCATTCCGGTGGTGGCCTTGGTGACCCCGCCTTTGCACTGGCAACCCGATCCTCAGGAGGTCGCTGAGATCTTTGAAGTGCCGCTGTCGTTTCTGATGGCGCCAGAGCATCACCAGCAGCACGGCTTTGAGGATCAAGGCGCTCGCCGCAGCTTCTTCTCCATGCCTTGGCCGAATGATCAGGGCCACTTTATCTGGGGGGCGACAGCAGGGATGCTGCGTAACCTTTACCATTTCCTGCGCGCCTGAGAGCCCCTGAGACGCAGGGTTTGGTTGTCTCCTTTAAGCGACATTGCCCCGGTATCATCACACCATGAGCTTCCTCGCCGTGTTATTGGCTTTGATTGTTGAGCAGATCCGACCCTTGCAGTTGGCCAACCCGGTGCACGCAGGATTTCTCGCATGGGCACGCTGGGCCGGCGTGAACTTCGACGCTGGTCGAGAGCGCCATGCGTGGGTGGTTTGGTCGGTGACGGTGATCGCTCCGGCTCTGATGGTCGGCATGATTTTCGTGCTGCTCGATCACTACAGCGTGGTGCTGGCCTTGGGCTGGGATCTGGTGGTGCTGTATTTCACCTTGGGCTTTCGGCAGTTCAGCCATTACTTCACCGATATCCGTGATGCCTTGGAGCAAGGGCGTGAGGATGAAGCCCGGGCGTTGTTGCGGGATTGGCGTCATCTGGATGCCAGTGAATTACCCCGTACCGAACTGCTGCGCCATGTGATTGAGCATGCCCTTTTGGCCGCGCATCGACACGTTTTTGGCGTGTTTTTCTGGTTTGTCTTGGGCTCAGCGTGTGGGTTGGGACCGCTTGGAGCGGTGCTGTACCGTATGGCTGAATTTGGTTCGCGCTATTGGGGCCACAAGCAAGCGCGTGAAGCGGCACCGACGTCCGAGCGTTTGATGCGTCGTTTTGTGCAGCTTTTCGAGATCATCGATTTTGTGCCTGTACGCCTGACTGCCGCTGGTTTTGCTGTGGTAGGTAATTTTGAGGAGTCGGTCGGCTCTTGGCGGCAATACGCCAATCTTTGGGCCGATCGCAATGTCGGCGTGTTGCTGGCAGCCGCTTCTGGCGCATGTGGCGTGGCCTTGGGTGGGCAGCGCCCGCAGCAAGCTCAGGCCTCCCCGGCGCATAGCACGGGCATGATGCCCTTGCACCCCATCACGGCACCCCTTGCTCCGGATGATGAGCAGTCCAGCACCGCCGGTGCCCCACCGCAGTTTGCCCATCTGCGTTCGGTGGTGGGGTTGGTGTGGCGTTCGGTGGTGCTATGGCTTCTGCTCTTGGCACAGCTCTCGCTGGCCAATTTGCTGGGCTAAAGCTTCTTTGTCACCACACGGTGCGTTGCAGTTCTTGGCGCAGCTCCAGATAAATCCGGTGCCTTGAGGGGCTGATCTCACCGCGCTCCAAGGCGGCGAGCACCGAGCAGCCCGGTTCGTGATCGTGGCTGCAATTGCTGAAGCGGCAGTGCTCGGCGTGACGCTGCAAATCGGGCATCCACGCCGCCAAATCGGCCAGGGGAATGTGCTGCAAACCAAATTCTTGAAAACCGGGTGAGTCGAGCAAGGCGCTGCCTTGATCGCGGTTCAGCCAATACCAGCGCGTGTGTGTGGTGGTGTGGCGGCCCGAGTTCAGCGCGGTGGAAATCTCGCCCACGATCGCTTCGGCCTGCGGCAGCAGCCGGTTGACCAAGGTGCTTTTCCCCGTGCCGCTCGGGCCCAGCACCAACGTCGCCCCTTGGGCCAGCTTGGCCTCAAGCGGTGCGATATCCGCGCCTTTCAGCGAGGTCTCGATCACGTCGTAGCCCATCGCCTTGTAGGGCGCCAAGCGTTCACGCGCCAGCGCAGCCGCTTCGGGCAGGTCGATCTTGTTGAGCAAAATGGTCACGGCCAAGCGCGCTTGGCCGGCAGCGATCAAGGCGCGGCTGAGTTGGCTCTCGCTGAACACGGGTTCTGCCGCCACCATCACCAAGATGTGGTCCAGATTGGCGGCAAAGGATTTGGTGCGCCATTCGTCTTGGCGATAGAACAAATTCTTGCGTGGCAGGATGGCTTCGATCACGCCTTCCTCACCGCGCGTATCGGTGGAGCGCCAGTGCACTTGGTCGCCGACCACGCAGTCGCTTTTCTTGCCACGCGGGCTGCACCGAATGTGCTTGCCGTCTTGCGCTTCCACCAAGTAGTGGCGGCCGTGGCCTGCCAAAACCAAGCCGGTATGGAGTTCAGGAGAAGTTGACATCAAGGCGTCCTCGGGGTGTGGCGGTGGATCAGCGCCGCAAACCCAGGGCCGCGAGTCGTTCGCTGGCTGGGGGATGGGAGTAATAAAAGCGCACGTAGAGGGGGTCAGGGGTCAGGGTGGAAGCGTTGTCGTCGAAGAGTTTCACCAGTGCCGAGGCCAGATCGCCCCGGTTGCTTTGCTGGCCGGCGTAGGCATCGGCCTGATATTCATGGCGGCGCGAAGCGGCCGACATCAGCGGCCCGAGCAAGAAACTGAACACCGGCCCGACCATCATCATCAGCAACAGGGCCACGGCGTGATTCGGGGCCACCATGTTGGGCACCACGCCCAAGCCGAGGTAGAAATTGGGTTGATCCATCAGCCAGCCGATCAGTGCCAGCGTGCCCAGCCACAGGCCGAGCATCGTGACCATGCGCTGCTGCACATGGCGGTGGTGGAAGTGCCCCAGCTCGTGCGCCAGTACCGCTTCGACCTCGCTGGGTGTGAGGCGCTTGAGCAAGGTGTCAAAAAACACCACCCGTTTGACGGGCCCAAAGCCGGTGAAATAAGCGTTGGCATGGGCGGAGCGGCGGCTGCCGTCCATGACGTAAAAGCCTTGGGCGCGAAAGCCGCAGCGCTGCATCAGGCCTTCCACGCGGCGTTTCAGTTCCGGGTCGTCAAGCGGGGTGAACTTGTTGAACAGCGGTGCGATCACGGTGGGGTAGAGGCCCTGCATCAGCAAGATAAAGGCCGCCAGCGCCGCAAAAGCCCAGAGCCACCACAGGGTCCCCATCGACGCCATGAGCCACAGCACCAGTGCGGCCAAGGGCAGGCCGATCACCATGCCCACAAGGCTTTGCACGAGCTGATCGCGCCACCACAGCGCCGGGGTGCTGCGGTTGAAGCCGAAGCGTTGTTCCAGCTTGAAGGTGCGCCACGCTTCAAAGGGCAGATCCAGCAGCCCACCGATGGCGCTTACCGCTGCGATCAAACCCACCTCGTAGGCCAGCTCGCCCCAGCGTGGTTGCAGCACCTCCCGCAGCGACACATTGAGCGCGTCCAACCCGCCCAGCAGGGTCCAGCCTACCAGCACCATGGCGCTCCAAGCGGCGGTCAGCAGATCAAAGCGCTGGCGGGCGATGGTGTAGTCGGCTGCCTTCTGATGCGCTGCCAAACTCACCGCACCGACAAAGTCGGGCGGCACCGCCCCACGATGTTTGGCCACGTGGCGGATCTGGCGCGTGACCAGCATCATGCGCAGCACAAGGACCGTGGCCAAGGCCACCGCGAAAGCAAGGGTGAAAAACAAGGCGCTCATAGGGGCGCGATTCTCGCCGATGGCGGGCGGTCTGGGAGAATCGCCGCCGCTTTAGCCATTGGTATCGGAGAGAACACCATGAACCAAGAGATCTTGCTTGCCCGCAACGACCAGAACCTGATCTGGGTCGATATGGAGATGACCGGGCTCAACCCGCAAACCGACCGCATCATCGAAGTGGCGGTGGTCGTGACCGACGCTCAACTCAACGTGCGCGTTGAAGGCCCGGTGATCGCCGTCCATCAGTCGGACGCCGTGCTCGATGGCATGGACGCTTGGAACAAGGGCACCCACGGCAAGAGCGGTTTGATCGATCGCGTCAAGGCTTCGACCCTTGACGAAGCGGCCGCCCAAGCGCAACTGCTGGCGTTTCTGCAAGCCTACGTGCCGACACGCACCTCGCCGATGTGCGGCAACACCATCTGCCAAGACCGGCGCTTCATGGCCAACTACATGCCGCAGCTCGAAGCCTTTTTTCACTACCGCAACTTGGATGTCAGCACCCTCAAAGAGCTGGCGCGCCGCTGGAAGCCCAGCATCATGGACGGCTTCAAGAAGCGCCAAGCCCACACCGCTTTGGCCGACATTCAAGAATCGATCGATGAGCTGATCTATTACCGCGAGCACTTCCTCGCGCTCTGATCCCGCCGTGGTTCAAGCCCTTGAGACCACGCCCACGCCGATCAAAATGAGGCTGATGCCAGCGATCTTGGTCGGGTTCAGGGACTCACCCAACCACCACCACGCCGCCAAGGCGTTGACCACGTAGCCCAGCGAGAGCATGGGGTAGGCGATGCTGACGGGCACGCGGCTCAGGGCCAAGATCCAGAGGACCACGCTCAAGCCATAGCAGCCCAGCGCCGTGAGGATGGTGGGCTGCGTCAGCAACTTCCAGCCGATGGGCACGATGTTGGCTGCGCTGAACGCAAACGCGCCCACCACCTGCGTGCCGGCTTTCATCAGCAACTGCGCCACCGCGTTGAGCAGCACACCGGCCAAGATCAGGGTGAAAGAGACCAGACTCATGGTGTTCATGGCATGAATGTGCCCAGCAGCGTTTTGACAGCGGCGTCATCGATAAGACCCAAGCTGCCTTGCAGACCGCGCTGGATGAGTTGGCGGGCGGTTTGAGCGTGGGGTGTGACCGGACCGAAGAAGCGGGCGTCCAGACCGTGGGCAATCAGCAAGGTGGGGAAATTGACCACATCGATGCGACCCAGCGCTTCGTCATCGTCTTCCACATCCAGCCAGACAAAGCGTGCTTGGGCCGCGAATTCACGCCCCAAATCGTCGAAGGTTTGGCGGTAACTGTCGCAGGTACGGCACCAACCCGCGCACAGGCAGGCGACCAGCAGTGCTGGGGAAGGTTCCGGGAGCGGGGCGAATGTCATGGGTGAGGTTCTGAACGGCAGGTGCAAACACGCCGAGCATAGGCGGATCAAGCAGCAAGAGCATGAACAGCCCGTGATGTGATTGGCTGTGATTGAATTTGATGTGACCAGACTTCCTCACCTCGCACAAACACCTTCATCTCGCCGGGCACAAAGCTGTGCCAGGGATGCGCGCCGCCGAGGGGTTCGGTGGCGATTTGCACCATTCGGGGGGTGTCTCGGCCGTGGTGCTGTGTGTGTTGTGTCCAGGTCAAGCGGGTGGCACACAAGGTGTAGAGCGCCTGACCATCGGTGAAGGTCAGATTGAATTCACCATGGCGACCGATCTGGCTGGCCAACTCGGCCAAGAGGGTGGCAATGTCTTGCCAATGCGGTTCGGCTTGGGCCTTGAGCTGGCGGCGCAGTTGTTCCATCAACCAGCAAAAAGCGTATTCGCTGTCGGTCTGACCCACCGGGACGTAGTCACCGGACAGGGCGGGGGCAAAGTCAAGCAGCTTGCCGTTGTGGCAAAACGACCAGCGTCGGCCGCGCCACTCGCGCTGGAACGGGTGGCAGTTCACCGGGGCCGGAATGCCATGCGTGGCCTTGCGCACATGGGCCAGCACGGTGGTGGCTTGGATGGGGTAGAGGCAGAGGAAATCGGCCAACGCCGAATCCGCCGCCCGTTGGGGATCGATGAAAAGGCGGCAGCCCTCACCGTCGTGGAAGGCCATGCCCCAGCCGTCCACATGTTCACCCGTGCGACCACCGCGCGCGGTGAAGGTCCGCAAAGCGGCCTGAACGGTCATCGGCCGGTTGCTGTTCATGGCGAAGAGTTGGCACATGGGATGGACGATAAATCGCGCCAAGGGCCCTGAACAAGGAAGCATTTCGCGCTTGCTTATCCGGGCCACGCCTCAACGCGCAGGTGAGGGGGTATCGACGCTTTCCGCATAACCAACGTCGGAATCATTCGTTCCGCTTGATGGGAACCGTCGTTACGCTGATGCGCATGGTTGAGTTTTAAGACGCAAGAGAGACGTTGATGAGTACTTGGTTTGAAGACAACTCGCTGTCCATCGGTCACACCCCGTTGGTTCGGCTCCATCGCATCACCCAAGGGGCCAAAGCGACGGTGCTGGCCAAGATCGAGGGGCGCAATCCGGCGTATTCGGTCAAATGTCGTATCGGTGCTGCCCTGATCTGGGACGCAGAAAAGCGCGGTCTGCTGGGGCCGGGCAAGGAGTTGGTCGAGCCGACCAGCGGCAACACGGGCATCGCTTTGGCCTTTGTGGCCGCTGCACGGGGTATTCCGCTGACGCTGACCATGCCAGATACCATGAGTCTTGAGCGGCGCAAGTTGTTGCTGGCCTACGGGGCCAAGTTGGTCCTGACCGAAGGGGCCAAGGGCATGAGTGGTGCGATCGCCAAAGCCGAAAGCATCGCGGCTTCAGATCCCAAATACGTGCTGCTGCAACAGTTCAAAAATCCAGCCAACCCTGCGATCCACGAGGCCACCACCGGCCCTGAGATTTGGGATGCGACCGATGGGGCGGTCGATATTTTTGTTGCCGGCGTGGGCACCGGCGGCACCATCACCGGCGTGTCGCGCTACCTCAAGCACACCCGGGGTAAAGCCATCACCTCGGTAGCGGTGGAGCCCAGTGCCAGCCCCGTCCTGACCCAGTACCGCAATGGCGACACCCTCCGCCCCGGTCCGCACAAGATCCAAGGCATTGGCGCGGGCTTTGTGCCGCAGGTGCTGGATCTGTCGTTGATCGATGCCATCGAACCGGTCAGCAACGACGACGCGTTCGCCTTTGCCCGCCGTTTGGCGTTGGAGGAGGGCATTCTTTCCGGCATTTCCAGCGGTGCTGCCGTGGCCGCTGCCCTGCGCTGGGCCCACAAACCCGACCACGAAGGCAAAACCATCGTGGTGTTGCTGCCAGATTCTGGCGAGCGTTATCTCAGTTCAGTGCTGTTCGAGGATCTGTTTGATGCCTCGGGACTGCCAAGAATCTAAACGTGGCCCCACCATGTGTATGTCTGTTTCACGATGCTCCTTCATCCGTTCAACCCTTCTGGCCTTGGTTTTGGGCACAAGCGTCTTTGGCTTGGCGGCCAAGGATCTGACCTTGCTTAATGTCTCGTATGACCCGACGCGTGAGCTTTATCAGGGCATCAACAAAGCGTTTGCGGCCCATTGGAAAGCCAAGACCGGCGACAGCGTGGTGATCAAGCAGTCGCACGGCGGCTCGGGCAAGCAAGCGCGTTCGGTCATTGATGGCCTCGACGCCGATGTGGTGACGCTGGCGCTGGCGTATGACATCGACGAAGTGGCAGCGCGGGCCAAACTGCTGCCCGCCGACTGGCAAAAGCGCCTCAAGCACAACAGCGCGCCGTACACCTCGACCATCGTGTTTTTGGTGCGCAAGGGCAATCCCAAGGGCATCCGTGATTGGGACGATCTGATCAAACCGGGCGTGGCGGTCATCACCCCCAACCCCAAGACCTCAGGCGGTGCCCGCTGGAACTATCTGGCCGCGTGGGGCTATGCCCTCAAAAAATACGGCTCGGAGGTCAAGGCGCAGGACTTTGTCGCCAAGGTGCTGGCCAACGTGCCGGTGCTCGATAGCGGCGCACGCGGCGCGACCACCACCTTTGTGGAGCGCGGCGTGGGCGATGTGCTTTTGGCGTGGGAAAACGAAGCCCTCTTGGCGCTCAAGGAGCTGGGTCCGGACAAATTTGACGTGGTCGCCCCAAGCGTGTCGATCTTGGCCGAGCCACCGGTGGCGGTGGTGGACAAGGTGGTGGATAAGCGCGGCACCCGTGCGGTGGCTCAGGCCTATCTGGAATATCTCTATTCGCCCGAAGGCCAAGACATCGCCGGTCAGAACTACTACCGCCCGATCGAGCCGGCGGCGGCTGCCAAGTACGCCAAGCAGTTCCCCAAGATCAGTTTGTTCACCATCGACGACGTTTTTGGGGGCTGGACCAAGGCGCAAAAGACCCACTTCGCCGACGGCGGCAGCTTCGACAAGGTTTATACGAAGCGCTGATCACAAACGTTCATCAAAACGACGACCCTGGCGTTTGCAAGAAGGCCAGCTCTTCCGCTGTCGAGGGGCGGCCGAGGATGGCGTTGCGGTGTGGAAAGCGACCAAAGCGGTCGATGATCGCTTGGTGGCGCAGTTCGAAATCGAGGCTGTTGCTCACGCCCAGTGCGCTGAACAGCTTGACGGCCACGGTGTGGATCTGGCGCGACTCACTGTGCATGTAGGGCATGTAGAGAAACGTGCGCTGCCCCAGAGCAAGTTCAGCATCGGCGTGGAGCGCCACCGCTGTTTGGGCCAGCGTCAGCGCCATGGCGTCACAGGCAAACGCTTCGGGCTGCCCGCGATAGATCTGGCGGGAGAACTGATCCAGCACGATGATTTCGGCCAACCGACCCTCGGCTGAAGTGCGCCAATCGTCCAGCTCACCTTGCCGTGCAGCCTCATGCAAGGCTTTGAAGCGCGCCTTGATGTCTTGGTCAAGGGCTTCGGACGCGGACCACCACTGCTGGGGGCGGAGCTCGTTGAACCAAAAGTTGAGCACGACGTGTGGGCCGGGCAAGACCGAGGTATCCATGGCGCTGACTCCTTGTTGGGGCCTAGGGGACGGATGTTAGGGCTTCTTCCACCACCGAGCGGGTCAAGGTGGGCGCAAACGACGCGATGAAGTCGTAGACATAACCGCGCAGCCATGTGCCACGGCGGATGGCGAGGCGGGTCAGGTTGATCTCGAACAGATGCCGGGCGTCCAGCGCCCGCAAGGTGCGGTCGCGTTCGGCGTCAAAAGCCATGGAGGCGACGATGCCCACACCCAAGCCCAACTCGACGTAGGTCTTGATCACGTCGGCGTCCATCGCCCCCAAGACGATTTCAGGTTGGAGCCCGACGTTGGCGAAGGCCTCGTCGATGTGTGCCCGGCCGGTGTAGCCGGGCTCATAGGTGATGAGCGGGTACTCGGCCAACTGCGCCAAGGTGATCGGCTCGGGGCTGTCGAGCAGGGCATGCCCAGGTGGCACCACCACGCTGTGGGTCCAGCGGTAGCAGGGCAGGGCGATCAGGGCGTCGTAGTGCGCCAAGGCTTCGGTGGCCACGCCGATGTCCGCCTCGCCCGAGAGCAGCATCTCGGCCACTTGCTTGGGTGAGCCTTGCTGCAAGTGCAGTGTGACCTTGGGATAGAGCTGGCGGAAGTCGCGCACCACAGCGGGCAGAGCGTAGCGGGCTTGGGAGTGGGTGGCGGCAATCGACAGTCGCCCGTTGTCTTGGGCGGTGAAATCTTCGCCCACACGCTTCAGGTTCTCGGCGTCAAGCAGCAGGCGCTCAACGATGGGCAGCACCGCTTCGCCCGGTTGGGTCAGGCCGGTGAGGCGTTTGCCGGCGCGCACAAAAATCTCGATGCCGAGTTCTTCTTCCAGCTCACGGATCTGGCGACTGATGCCGGGCTGCGAGGTGTGCAACACCCCCGCTACTTCGGTCAGGTTGAAGCCGGAGCGGGTGGTTTCGCGCACAGCGCGGAGTTGCTGAAAATTCATGGGGTCTTTGCGGTCACGACGAAGGGAGCCGTCGAACCCGAGGGCAGCGGAACAGGACTGCATTGTCCGTACCGCTGCTTATGAAGACAACGACGATGAAGTCCTAAGCATCCTCGCTTTTCATATAACTCTTCGGCGCACTCCTCAGGCCGGAAAGACCCCGGTCGAGAGGTAGCGATCGCCTCGGTCGCAGACGATGAACACCACCGTGGCGTTGGGTTGCTGTCGGGCGATCTGCATCGCGGCCCAGCAAGCACCACCGGCTGAGATGCCGGCAAAAATGCCTTCGGTGCGGGTCATCTGGCGGGCGGTTTCTTCGGCATCGGTCTGGCTCACATAGACCAGCTCATCGACCCGTTGCGGTTCATAGATGCGCGGTAGGTATTCCACGGGCCACTTGCGGATGCCGGGGATGCGCGAGCCTTCCGAGGGCTGCACACCGACGATACGCACCTTGGGGTTGCGCTCTTTCAGGTAACGGCTCACCCCGGTGATGGTGCCGGTGGTGCCCATGGCGCTGACGAAGTGGGTGATGCGCCCATCGGTGTCGCGCCAGATCTCGGGGCCGGTGGTTTCAAAGTGGATGCGTGGGTTGTCGCTGTTGGCAAACTGATCCAGCACCCGGCCCTTGCCTTCGGCGGCCATGGTGTCGGCCAGATCGCGGGCGTATTCCATGCCACCCGACTTGGGCGTCAGGATCAGCTCGGCGCCGAAGGCTTTCATCGTTTGGGCACGCTCAATCGAGAGGTCCTCCGGCATGATCAGCACCAGCCGGTAGCCGCGCACCGCGGCGGCCATGGCCAAGGCGATGCCGGTGTTGCCCGAGGTGGCTTCGATCAGTGTGTCGCCGGGGTGGATCTCGCCGCGTTCTTCGGCGCGCCGGATCATGCTGATGGCGGCGCGGTCCTTGACCGAACCCGCCGGGTTGTTGCCCTCCAGCTTGCCCAGCACGACGCTGGACGCGTTCACGCCGTTCAAGCCCGGCAGGCGTTGCAGGCGCACCAAAGGGGTGTGGCCGATCACATCTTCGACGGTGAAGTAGGTAGGCATGGGCAATCAATCTCCTTGAAGCGAATTGTGGCAGCAAGGTGGAATAGAGGTTGCATTCCTCTAAAAAATCGTGCCATAATCTTGGACCGCGCCCGATCAGCGCAACCACATGGCCGAAGTGGCGAAATCGGTAGACGCAGGGGACTCAAAATCCCCCGCCGCAAGGTGTGCCGGTTCGAGTCCGGCCTTCGGCACCACTGATCAAAAAAGCCCCGCTGCGCACTGAATAGGTTCGCAGCGGTTTTTTTTTACCGGATCTCTCCCCGGACCCGACCATGCCGCAGCTTCCTCCCATCACCCGCGCTTTGCTGCTGATCTGTACAGCTGTGTTTTGTGCGCAGATGCTGCTCGGCGACTGGATCGAGGTTTGGTTTGCGCTTTGGCCCTTGGGCTCGGGGCATTTCTTGCCGTGGCAGGTGCTCAGCTACGCCTTTTTGCACGGCGACATGGGCCACTTGTTCTTCAACATGCTCGGGCTGTGGATGTTCGGGGCTGAGATCGAGACGATCTTTGGCCCCAAGCGCTATATGCAGTATTTGGCAGCCAGTGCCTTGTCGGGGGCGTTGATTCAGTTGCTGATCTCGCCCTTGCTTGGGACGATGGGGGCCACCATCGGGGCCTCAGGGGCCTTGTTTGGGCTGCTGCTGGCCTTTGGCACGCTCTTTCCCGACCGCATCATCATGCCGCTCTTCCCGCCGATCCCCATGAAGGCCAAGTACTTCGTGCTGGTCTTCGGTGCGATCGAACTCTTTTTCGGCATGACCTCCATGCGTGGCGGCGTGGCGCACTTTGCTCACCTTGGCGGCATGTTGGGCGGCTGGCTGATGTTGCGCTACTGGCGCGGCCTGCCGCCGTTCCCGCCCCGGCGTCGCTGAAAACGATGCACTCGCACCCTGATCGCCTCGAACCTGTGCGCAAGCACTTTGTGGTGGTGGACCGGGCGGTTTGAGTGCCATCCCCCGTTCGCCCTGAGCATGGGTTTCGACAGGCTCAACCCGAACGGGCTGATCGGGTTTCCCGATCATTTGTATGAGCGGGCGTCTTCGATGACTTTGCCGTCGTTGGGCAGGGTGTTGGGGGGCAGGAGGGTGATGTTGCCGCGTAGTTTGGTGATGTCGCGCAGGGTTTCGGCGACGCGGGTGGGGAGGTTTTCGGAGGCGGAGGCGACTTCGATGTGGAGGGTCATGCGGTCGGCGGACATCTCGCCTTCGACGACCAAGCGGGCGCGGAGGATTTCGGGGTGGCGTTTGGCGACTTCGGCGATTTGGCTGGGGTGGACGAACATGCCGCGCACCTTGGTGGTTTGATCAGCCCGGCCCAGCCAGCCCTTGATGCGTTGATTGGTGCGGCCGCTGGGGCAGGGGCCGGGTAGGAGGGCGGAGAGATCGCCGGTGCCGAAGCGGATCAGCGGGTAATCGGGGTTAAGCACCGTCACCACCACTTCGCCGACCTCGCCGTCGGGCACGGGGTTGTGGGTGCCGGGGCGAACGATTTCGAGGATGACGTGTTCATCGACCACCAAACCTTGGCGGGCCGAGGTTTCGAAGGCGATCAAGCCGACGTCGGCGGTGGCGTAGCACTGGTACGCCTGCACGCCGCGCTCGATCAGCCAGTCGCGCAGCGAGGGTGGGAAGGCTTCGCCGCTGACCAGCGCTTTGCAAATCTGGCCCAAGCCCCCACCCCCCGTGCCACCCCCCGTGTGGGCTTCGGCGGCTTTCTCGACCAAGATTTTCAAAAAGCTCGGGGTGCCGATGTAGCCATGCGGGCGCAGTTCCTGAATGGCTTGGAGTTGCAGTTCGGTGTTGCCGACCCCGCCCGGAAACACCGTGCAGCCGAGGGCGTGCGCGCCAGTTTCCATCATCGAGCCAGCGGGGGTGAGGTGATAGCTGAAGCTGTTGTGGATCAAGTCGCCGCGCTCAAACCCGGCAGCGCGGATGGCGCGCGCCATGCGCCAGTAGTCCAGCGCTTCGCCTTCGGGCTCATAAATGGGACCGGGCGACTGAAAAACCCGCCGCGCACCGTCACTTTGGCTGTGACCATGACGGGCGGGCTGGCCGCGCCAGCCGATGGTGGCAAAGCCGCCAAAGACATCTGAGGCGCGCTGCGTTTTTTGCTGCTCCAGCACCTCGTACTTGCGCAACACCGGCAAGGCGGCCAGCGTGGCGCGGTCGGTGATGCGGCTTGGGTCGATGCCCGCCAGACGCTCGCTCATGGCTGGGCTGTGGGCCTGCGCGTGGGCGATCAGGCCGGGCAGGGCGGCAAACAAGGCCGCTTCACGCTCAGCCGGGGCACGGACCTCAAGGGGGTCCAGGGCAGAGATGGAGATCGTCATGGGGCGCTTTCCTCGTGGGCCGTGACTTGGGGTAGAGGGTCGTGTTCTTGGGGATGGGTTCAAGCCAGCCAGCGCTTGCGGCGCTTGTAGCTCTTGACGTCTTTGAAGCTTTTCCGATCACCGCCGCCCACGCCGAGATAGAACTCCTTGACGTCCTCGTTCTCGCGCAGCGCTTTGGCTTCGCCGTCCATGACGATGCGGCCACTTTCCAAGATGTAGCCGTAGTCGGCGTAGCGCAGGGCGATGTTGGTGTTTTGCTCGGCCAGCAAGAAGGTGACTTTCTCCTTGGTGTTCAGGTCTTTGACGATCTCAAACACCTCTTCGACGATCTGCGGCGCCAAGCCCATGCTGGGTTCGTCGAGCAACACCATCTTCGGATTGGCCATCAGCGCGCGGCCGATGGCGCACATCTGCTGCTCGCCGCCCGAGGTGTAGGCCGCTTGGCTGGTGCGGCGGGTCTTGAGACGCGGGAAGTAGGCGTAAACCTTCTCCAGCGTCTCGGCCACTGCCGCCTTGCCATCACGGCGCGTGTAGGCCCCGGTCATGAGGTTGTCTTCGATGGAGAGGTGCGCAAAGCAGTGCCGGCCTTCCATCACTTGCACCACGCCCCGGTTGACCATCTCGGCCGTCGAGAGCTGGTCGATGCGCTCACCGCGCAGTTCGATGGAGCCTTTGGTGACGTCACCCCGCTCGCCCGCCAGCAAATTGCTGATGGCGCGCAGGGTGGTCGTCTTGCCCGCACCGTTGCCGCCCAGCAAGGCGACCACCTTGCCGTCGGGCACCTGCAACGACACGCCCTTCAGCACCAGGATCACGTGGTTGTAGATGACCTCGATACCGTTGACGTTGAGGAGGATGTGGTCAGAGGCGCTCATGGCAGGGTCTTTCTCAGGATTGGCAGTCGGCCGAGGTGCGGCGGATCAGCTTTTTCTCACCGGCGTATTTCTCAGAGGCCGCCTTGACCAGCGGCTTGATGATTTGCTGGTCGGCTTGCAGCCAGTCGGAGGTGAACTTCCACTTGCTGCCGTCCCAAGTGTGGACCCGCGCCCAATTGGCACCGACGTGGTCAAAGCAGCTGGTCGAAACCGGGCGCATCACGCCGGCAAAGCCCATGCCGTCGAGCTTCTTTTGTTCCAGCGCCAGGTTTTCCAGGCCCCAGCGCACTTGCTCGCCGCTCATGACCTTGCCCTTGCCGTACTTCTCTTGGGCGCGCTTGACGCCTTCGACCGCCAACATCGACGAGATCAGGCCGCGCATGTAGAGCACCGAGCCCACTTCGTCCTTCGGGCCCGTGCCTTGGCCCTTGGCATGCACTTGGGCCAAGACGTCCTTGACCACTTTCGAGCCCGGCTCGGCACCGTGCTGCATGGTCACGGCGTTGTAGCCCTTGGCGCCTTCACCCACGTCCTTCACGTCCGGCTCGGCCCCGGCCCACCAGACGCCGTACATCTTTTCGCGCGGATAGCCGGTGGCTTGGGCTTCTTTGATGGCGGTCGAGTTCATCACGCCCCAGCCCCAGAGCAGCACGTAGTCCGGGCGGCTTTGGCGCACTTGCAACCAAGTGGCTTTTTGCTCGACGCCCGGCGCGGTCACGGGCAGCAGTTGCAGCTCAAAGCCGTGCATGCGGGCGCGCTCTTGCAGCAAGGGGATCGGCTCCTTGCCATAGGGGCTGTCGTGATAGACCAAGGTGATTTTCTTGCCCTTGAGCTTGTCGAGCCCACCTTCTTTGGCGCCGATTTGCTGGATCAGCGCGTCCGCCGCGATCCAGTACGTGCCCAGCAGCGGGAAGTTCCACTTGAAAACACCGCCGTCTTGCGACTCTGAGCGGCCATAACCGGCCGTGATCAAGGGGATCTTGTCGGCCGGAGCTTTCTCGGTCAGGGCGAAGGTCGCGCCGGTCGAGAGCGGCTGGAACACCGTTGCCCCCTTGCCCTTGAGGCGTTCGTAGCACTCGACGCTCTTGTCGGTGGCGTAGCCGGTTTCGCACTCTTCAAAGCTGATCTTGACGCCGTTGATACCGCCTTGGGCGTTGACCAGTTTCAGGTAATCGACATAGCCGTTGGCCCAAGGCACGCCGTTGGGCGCGTACGCGCCGGTGCGGTAGACCAGCACCGGGAAGAACTGTTCCTTGGCTTGGGCCAAGGCGCTGGGGGATGCGACCAGACCAGCCACGCTGGCCACGCTCAGGGCGGCGGCGAGGGTGAGGGACTTCAACTTCATGGAGGGCTCCTTGGGGGGCGGGGGATAAATTCAGGATGGGGTCAGTGCGGGAATGGCCACAGACGCAGCTTTTCCTTGGCGGTGGACCAGAGTCGGGCCAAGCCGTGGGGTTCTTTGATCAGGAAGAAGACGATCAGCGCGCCGAAGATCATCGAGGTCAGGTGCGCGGCCAAGGCGGTGTCGAGCGCGATGCCGAACCATTGCGGCAGGTGGTCGAGCAGGATCGGCAGCAAGACGATGAAGGCCGCGCCGAAGAAGCTGCCCATCACCGAGCCCAGCCCACCGATGATCACCATGAACAGCAGATCGAAGGAGCGGTTGATGCCGAAGGCAGCGGGCTCCCACGAGCCCAGATGGACAAAGCCCCAGAGCGCACCGGCCACGCCGACCACAAAGCTGCTGACCGCAAACGCGCTGAGCTTGGCGTGGATCGGGCGGATGCCGATCACGGCCGCTGCCACGTCCATGTCGCGCATCGCCATCCAAGCGCGGCCGATGTGGCTGCGCACCAAGTTTTTGATCAGCAGGGCAAAAAGCGCCACAAAGCTCAGGCAAAACAAGTACTTCTGCACCGGGGTGTCGATGGCAAAGCCGAAGACTTGCAAGTCAGCCACGTTCACGGAGCCCGAGGATGAGTCGTTGGTGAACCACTTGATGCGCAGGAACGCCCAGTCGGTGAAGAACTGCGCGGCCAGCGTGGCCACGGCCAGATACAGCCCTTTGATGCGCAAGCTGGGGATGCCAAAGAGCACGCCCACGCCAGTGGCGCAGACGCCGCCCAGCAAAATCGCCACGATCAGCGGCATGCCCTCGACCCGTACAAACGCGTTGTAGGCCATGTAGGCCCCCACCGCCATGAAGCCGCCGGTGCCGAGCGAGATTTGCCCGCAGTAGCCGACAAGCACGTTCAAGCCCAAAGCGGCCAAGGACAAGATCAGGAAGGGAATCAGCACCGCCCGGAAGAGGTACTCGCTGGCCAGCAGCGGCACCGCCACGAAGGCCACCAGCATGAGCAAGCTGATGGCGATGCGGTCTTGGCGGATCGTGAAGATCTGCTGATCGGCGCTGTAGGTGGTTTTGAACTGGCCGTTCTCGCGGTAGAGCATGGTGTGTCCCTCAAACCCGATCAATGATTTTTTCGCCAAACAAGCCTTGGGGGCGGATGAACAGCACCAGCAGCGCCAGCACGTAGGCGAACCAGATTTCAATCCCGCCGCCCAGCATCGGGCCGATGAAGACCTCAGAGAGCTTCTCGCCCACGCCGATGATCAAGCCGCCGATGATCGCGCCCGGCACCGAGGTGAGCCCGCCCAGAATCACCACCGGCAAGGCCTTGAGGGCGACCAGTGAAAGCGAGAACTGCACCCCGAGCTTGGAGCCCCAGATGATCCCGGCCACCAAGGCCACAAAGCCCGCCACCGACCAGACGATCACCCAGATGCGGTTCAAGGGAATGCCGATCGATTGCGCCGCCTGATGGTCGTCAGCCACCGCGCGCAGCGCCCGGCCGGTGCTGGTGTATTGGAAAAACGCGCTCAGCACCACCACCAACGCCGCCGCGATCAGCGTGGCCACCACGTCTTCTTGGCTGATGAGGATGCCGCCTTGAAAAAGGGACTCGAACAGAAAGATCGGGTCTTTGGGCATGCCGACATCGATCTTGTAGATCGCCGAGCCGAACAGGGTCTGGCCCGCGCCGTCGAGAAAGTAGCTGATGCCCAAGGTGGCCATCAGCAAGGTGATGCCTTCTTGATTGACCAGCCGCCCGAGCACAAAGCGCTCGATCACCCACGCCACCGCGATCATCACGCCCATCGCGCCGGTGAAGGCCAAGGCGTTGGTGATGAGCTTGTTGTCCAAGCCAGTCAGAGCTGGAAGCCACTCGGCAAAGCGCGCCATCGCCAGCGCCGCGAACAGCACCATCGCGCCTTGGGCGAAGTTGAACACCCCCGAGGCCTTGAAGATGAGCACAAAGCCCAGCGCGACGAGCGAGTACAGCATGCCCGTCATCAGGCCGCCGATCAGTGTTTCGAGGAAAAATCCCATGGTGTCGTTGCCTCGTGAGGTCAGTGGCAAATCAATGGCTGGTGCCGAGGTAGGCGCTGATCACGTCGTCGTTGGCGCGCACCTCGGCGGGGCTGCCGTCACCGATTTTCTTGCCGTAGTCGAGCACGACCACGCGGTCCGAGATGTCCATCACCACGCCCATGTCGTGCTCGATCAGCACCACGGTGGTGCCGAATTCGTCGTTGACGTCGAGGATGAAACGGCACATGTCCTGCTTTTCTTCGACGTTCATGCCGGCCATCGGCTCATCAAGCAACAGCACTTGCGGCTCCATCGCCAAGGCGCGGCCCAAATCGACGCGCTTTTGTAAGCCGTAGGGCAGCCGGCCGACGGGGGTTTTGCGGTGGGCCTGGATTTCGAGGAAGTCGATGATCTTTTCCACCTTCTCGCGGTGCTCGCATTCCTCGCGCTCGGCCGGACCGATGCCGAAGGGGTTGCGCAGCGCTTGCCAGAACAGGTTGCTTTTCATGCGCAGGTTGCGCCCGGTCATGATGTTGTCGATCACGCTCATGCCCTTGAACAGTGCCAAGTTCTGGAAGGTGCGGGCCACGCCCATTTCGGCCACCTGTCGGCTGTTCATGTGGCTAAAACGTTGCCCCCGAAAGGTGATCTGGCCTTCTTGCGGGGTGTAGACACCGTTGATGCAGTTCAGCATCGAGCTCTTGCCTGCGCCGTTGGGGCCGATGATCGAGCGGATCTCGTGCTCGCGCACGTCAAAGCTGATGTCGGTCAGCGCCTTGACGCCACCGAAGCGCAGGGAGATGTTGCTGACGTCAAGGATGACGTCGCCGATCTTTTTCTGAGTCATACAGCCATCCGTTCGTCCTGAGCTTGTCGAAGGGCTCTTGCGATGTGGGGCCGAGGGGCTTCGACAAGCTCAGCCCGAACGGGGGTGGGGGTGGACGTGGTGATGGTCATGCCGCGACCTTCACCGTGCCAAATGTTTTGGCGTCAAGGATCTTGAGCGTGGCGGCGACGCTGCCGCTGCGACCATCCTCAAACTTGACGGCCGTTTCGATGTATTGCTCGGTCTTGCCGCTGTAAAGCGCCTCCACCAGCAGGTGGTATTTGTCGTGGATGAAGCCGCGCTTGACCTTGCGGGTGCGGGTCATCTCGCCGTCGTCGGCGTCGAGCTCTTTGTGCAGCACCAAGAAGCGGTGGATCTGGCAGCCGGCGAGTTTTTCGTCGAGCGCCAGATCGGCGTTGACTTGCTCGATGCAGTCGCGGATCAGGGCGTAAACCTCGGGTTTTTGGGCCAGATCGGTGTAGCCGGCGTAGGGCAGGTTGCGCTTTTCAGCCCAGTTGCCGACGGCTTCGATGTCGATGTTGATGAAGGCGCAGACCTGCTCACGCCGATCACCCAAGGCCACTGCTTCCTTGATGTACGGGAAGAACTTGAGCTTGTTCTCGACATACTTGGGCGCAAACATGCCGCCGTGATGTGGGCCACCGACCAGCCGACCGACGTCTTTGGCGCGGTCGATGATCTTCAGGTGCCCGCCTTCGTCCAGATAGCCCGCATCCCCCGTGTGATACCAGCCTTCGGCGTCGAGCACTTCAGCGGTGGCGGCCGGGTTTTTGTAGTACTCCTTGAGCAAACCCGGCGACTTCACCAGCAACTCACCCGTCTCACTCACCTTGATCTCGACGCCCGAGATCGGCACGCCCACGGTGTCGGCTTTGACCTCGTGGTCAGGTTGCAGGCAGACAAACACGGCGGTTTCGGTCGAACCGTAGAGCTGCTTGAGGTTGATGCCGATCGAGCGGTAAAAGCTGAACAGATCCGGGCCGATGGCCTCACCGGCGGTGTAGGCCACGCGCACCCGGCTCAGACCCAAGGTGTTGCGCAGCGGGCCGTACATCAGCACGTTGCCCAAGGCGTAGTTCAAGCGGTCGAGCAGGCCCACGGGTTTGCCATCCATCAGCGCCGGGCCCACGCGCCGGGCCACGGCCATGTAGTGTTGGAACAGGCCGCGCTTAAGGCGGCTGGCGTCTTCCATGCGGATCATCACGCTGGTGAGCAAGCCTTCAAAGATGCGCGGCGGGGCGAAGTAATAGGTCGGGCCGACTTCTTTCAAGTCGATGGTGACGGTGCTGGCCGATTCGGGGCAATTGACCACGTAGCCACAAACCAGCCATTGGGCGTAGGAAAAAATGTTCTGACCAATCCACGCCGGCGGCAGGTAGGCCAGCACTTCTTCGTGGGCGTTGAGGTGATCGAACGCTGCCCCGGCACCGGCTCGGTCGATCAAGCTGGCATGGGTGTGGACCACGCCCTTGGGGTGGCCGGTGGTGCCCGAGGTGAAGAACATCGCCGCCACATCCTCGGTCTTCAGCACCTCGATCGCTTGCTCAAGAAAGAGGGGGTGTTGCTGAGCATGTTGACGACCGGTGTCGATCAAGCTGTCGAGCGAGCCCAAACCGGGTTCGTCGTAATGACGCAGGCCGCGTGGATCGTCGAACCAGATCTGTGCGAGCTTGGGGCACTGCTCGCGGATTTCGAGCATCTTGTCCACTTGCTCTTGGTCTTCGACCACCGCAAAGCGCACGTCAGCGTTGTGGATCGGGAAGACGAATTCGCTGCTGGCGGCGTCTTGATAAAGCGGGATCGGCACCGCACCCAGTGCTTGCACAGCCAGCAAGGTGGCCGACAGGCGCGGGCGGTTGTCGCCAATCACCACCAGATGGTCGCCGCGTTTGACGCCGGCCAAAGCCAAGCCGCTGGCCAGATGGCGCACCAACTCGCTCAGCTCAAGCCACGTCAGCGTTTGCCAAATGCCGTACACCTTCTCGCGCAAAGCGCTGGCGTGGGGGCGCTGGGCGCGGTGGTCTAGCATCAGACGTGGGAACGTCGCCTGCATCTTGGGTCTCCTGAAAACCGTCCCTGGATCGGGCCATGGATGGGTCCATGGGTGGGATAGGGGCGGATCGTAGGCCCATGTTTGACGTTATGTTGTCGGCTTGACGACAATTTAGGGGTCTTCACCCCCCGTGATTTCCCCAACCTGGTGCGCTGCCATGCCCATGCATCTACCTTTACGCGATCGTGCCCGAACCCTCAGCTCGGCCGAATTGGCGGGCATTCCTTGGCTCAGCACCTTGGACGGCGCCGATCAGCGCTTTGCCACCGACGCCTTGCGCGTGGCCACCGCCGAGGCCGGCGACATCCTGTGCCGCATCGGCCGACCCGTGACGTGGTGGTTTGGTGTCATCGACGGCTTGCTCAAGATGAGCAACGACAGCGCTGGCGGGGCTCCCATCACTTTCACCGGCGTGCCCCCCGGGGCTTGGTTTGGCGAAGGCACCTTGCTCAAGCGCGAGGCCTATCGCTACAACATCGAGGCCCTGCGCCGCAGCACCGTGGTGGGCTTGCCGGTCGAGACCTTTCATGTCCTGCTCGGGCGCAGCATCCCCTTCAACCGCTTTGTGCTCAATCAGCTCAACGAACGTTTGGGCCAGTTCATCGCTGCGCGCGAGATTGATCGACTCAACGACCCCGACTCGCGCGTGGCACGCAGCTTGGCAGCCCTGTTTCATCCGGTGCTGTACCCCGGCGTGGGCGAGTTGCTGCGCATCACGCAGCAAGAACTGGCGTACTTGGTGGGTCTGTCACGCCAACGCACTAACGAGGCCCTGCACACCCTGCAAAACCAAAGCCTGATTCGCATCGAATACGGCGGCGTGCGCGTGCTCGACTTGGACGGCCTGCGCATGTGCGTCGCCGCCAAGGCCGCAGGTGAAGACGAGTTCTAGGTCCCTTGAGTTTTAAGGCTGCGATTCGGGGGGTATGGAGGCGACATGGACAAAACAGACAAAACGGCGCTGTCCGAGCAAATCAGCTTTACCAAGGGGTGTGTCATCCATCGTGCGTGGACGACTGACGAGCGCGCTGATCTATGCTTTTGGTGGTAAGGCTCAATACCATCGAGACGTTCGTGATTTGGAGCTGGTGCTTTACGGCTGAAAATCTTCAAGGGATGGCTATGAAAATTATTCTTAGTCGAAAAGGATTCGACGCAGAAAACGGCGGTATCCCCAGTCCGATCCTGCCTGATGGCACGCTGGTGCCTTTGCCGATTCCTTCGGACTCGGGTCGACCGCTGGCCGAGATTTACTCGCCGGCCGGATCGCTGAGTCAGCTGGTCAATGACCTTGGGGCGCGCGGGCTGAGTTCGGATCAGTGGGTGCATCTGGACCCAGATCTGCGAGCGCAGTCGCTGGTCACGCGCCACCCGAACTGGCGCCCGGCCTTCGGTCAGACCCATGCCGCGCAGGGCCATCTGGACCGCCAGCACGTGGATAAGGGCGACCTGTTCCTGTTTTTCGGCTGGTTCAGGCGCGTAGAGCTGCACGAGCAGCACTGGCGCTATGTGGCCGATGCACCGCAACTGCACTGCCTGTTCGGCTGGCTGCAGATCGGGCAGATCCTGCGGCTGGAGGACGAAGGGACTTCCGAAGATGCGTTGCGCAGTTGGCATGACCACCCTCACGTACAGCTTCGCGGTGCGATGGGCTCTGGAAATACGCTCTATGTGGCCTCTGAGCAGCGGACCGGGAGCGATCAAGCCGGGGGCGGGCAGTTCCCGTGCTGGACCCCTCAGCGCCAGCTGACAGCGCCCGGCGAGAGCCGGTCGGTCTGGCGGTTGCCTGGCTGGATGGACCCAACATCGCCCCTAGGGCTGTCGATGTCCTATCACCGCAACCCGGCGCGCTGGCGCAAGGACGGCGAGCACACCACCTTGCAATCGGTCGCCAAGGGCCAGGAGTTCGTCATGGATGTTGGCAACAACTCCGCCGAAGCCCATCAATGGATCGATTCACTGTTTCTTCAACCCTGAGGGAGATCACACCATGTCAGCAGGACACACCATGGGCTACAAGATGACCCATGACCACGGCTTTGCACCCAACCCGTTCCACGGCTACCTGACGCTAGCGACCTGTAAGCCAGCCCTGCGCCGCAATCGTGGCAAGGGCGAATGGGTGGCGGGCTTTGCTTCACAAGCGCTGTGCCATTCAGCCCGGGAGCAGGGGGTGGCGATCCCCTACATGGGCTTGATCTACCTGATGGAGATCACCGAGGCGCCGATTCCCACGGGCGACTACTTCAACGACGCACGCTTTGTGGCCAAAAAGCCCAAGCCCGATAGCCCCAAGGCCATCGAACGTTGCGGCGACAACATCTATGAGCCTCTGGGTGATGGCCGGTTCCACCAGATCCTGAACGACTTCCATTTCGATGAGCCCCAGACCCCGGTGGAACACAGCCACATGCAGCACGATCTGAGCGGCGAGCGTGTGCTGGTATCCAGCCACTTCTGGTACTTCGGCCGCAAGTGCTGGGTTCCCAAGGGCGGATGGGACCGGCTGCTGGGGGATGCCCATCTTTCCGAGGCACGAACCTTCTGGTGCCCGGACAACTTTGCCAGCAAGGTCAGCGCTCAGCTGGCGCTGGACGGTATCCGTGCCGGTATCCTCGGCGACCCTTGCCTGTGGGAGGGTGATTGCGCCCACCAAGGGGGCTCTTGCAGCTCCATCTGCTGACTCAACATCCAAGGGGTGGGCGGGGGTGAACACTCGGCTTCCGTCGTGTTTGTCAGCGTAAGCCAGCAGGTTGGGTAAGGCAGAATGCCCGGCTCATAAAAGGGGAGTCGGTGTGGAGGCAGTGTTCGGTCGTGGTTTTGCGGAGACATGCAGGCGTTACAGCAATATTCGCGCTGACGTTCGTTGGCTGGTGTCTGATGCCGTTTTGTAAGAGTGGCGCATGCGTGTCGAGGTGCGAGCCATCACCGAAGATGTGCTACGTGATAGCCGAACATGGGCATTGGATGAACGACACGTCAACTGGGATTGGGGACACATCAAGCGCAAGCTCGACACCTACGGTCCCCGCACCTTGGATCTGGCTTTTTATGCTGGCTATCCCGAGCGACCGCAACTGTGTGGCATAGCTGCGGTACAGGTGTCGCCTCATATGCGATGGGTGTCTCTGACTCATTTGGAAGGTGCTCCCCATAAGCACCCATTGAATGGGCTGATTCTTCCCCTCGCTGTGCTTGGAATGAGTCTTTTCAGGGCCCAAGTCAGTACAGAGGACAAGGCCCGGCGAATGGGTCGTCGAATTCTGAACCCCTTGCCCGACGCGTTGGACTGCTATAGCCGTAATGGCTACACTGACCTCGTACAAGAGAAGAAACTTTCGTACATCGTCATCCAACCACCTGTCGAGGCCTAGTCATGAAGACGCTTACCAAGCAAAAGTCAGCTGCTGGCCACAGCCATAACAGCAGCCTAGGGGATCTTCAACAGCAGCGTCTCGCCGATGCGCGTGCTCGCGTGCAGCGTGTGGGTGGTGTGCAGACCTTGGAGCATTTGGTCGCCACGTTTGGCAACTGGCCTGTAGCCGAAGCATCCGGCAAGGTCGTGCCGACCAAAGGGTAGCGGTACCCCAGCGCGAGAAGCGTCATAAAGGGCTGATGAGCTGTGAGGCTCATCAGCCTTTCGTACTTCTGAGTGCAAGAATTACCGATTCCCCCCCGCCACATTCCTCACCCCCGCCACCACATGCCCTGAGGGCACGTGGGCGGCGGCGTGTTCGACGTGGCCGGTTTGATCGTCGAAGAAGAAGTCGGGTTCGAATTCACGCAGGAAATCGCCCTTGGGTAGGCCGCCGAGGAACATGGCTTCATCGACGTCGATGTGCCAGTCCATCAGGGTGCGGATGGCGCGTTCGTGGGCTGGGGCGCTGCGGGCGGTGACCAAGGCGGTGCGCACGCGCATCGCTTTGGGGCTGGCGCTGCCTTCGTGTTGCAGGCGGTGCAGGGCTTCGAGCAGCGGCTTGAAGGGACCGGCCGGCAGGGGCTGGCGGCTTTGGGCGGCTTCGTGGCGCTGAAAGGCTTGCAGGCCGTCGCTTTGGTAGATGCGCTCGGCTTCGTCGGAGAACAGCACGGCGTCACCGTCAAAGGCAATGCGCACTTCATGCGGGTGCGCGGCGCTGGCGTGGGCCGATTGGGGATAGACCTTGGCGGCCGGAATGCCCGCTGCCAAGGCTTGACGCACGTCGTCTTCGTTGGCCGAGAGAAACAGGTGCGCATTGAGCGGCTTGAGGTAGCGCCACGGATTGGTGCCCCGGGTGAACACGCCGCGCTCAATGTTCAAGCCGTAGTGCTGCGCCGAGCGAAACACCCGCATCCCTGAGACCGGATCGTTGCGCGACAGGATCACCACCTCGACCTGCGCCCGCTCGTCGCCTTGATTGAACGCCAGCAGCTTGCGCACCAGCGACAGCGCCACCCCTGGCGCCGCAGGCTGATCCAGCCGGGCCAGCTGAAGCTGGCGGTAGGCGGTGTCGTCGGTGGCCTCGAACAGCCGGTTTTCCTCTTCAAAGTCGAAGAGCGCGCGCGAGGAAATGGCGACGATTAGACGTCCGTCAAGGTTTGCAGCCATGACCGGATCATAGTGATCCAAGGTCAGCAAAGGGGGATGGATGTGAAGCGATATCTGACAAACTGGTTTCGGGCTCTTGGCGTTCTTGGGTTACTTTTTTGGGCTGGTGTGGCGTGGGCTGGGCAAGAGCCGGTGCCCACGCTGACGGGTTCGGTGACCGATGTGGCGGGCGTGTTGTCGGCCCAGTAGCGCCAAACCTTGGAAGAGCGTCTGGCCCAGTTGGCGGCCTCCGGGCCGGGGCGGGATGTGCGGGTGGTGGTGGCGGTTGAAGACCGCAAGATGCGTATCGAAGTGCCCCGTGCCCTCAGCCCAGTGATCTCAGACGCCGCCGCGCAAAGCGTGATCAATCAGCAACTGAAACCTGCTTTTCGCGGGAGTCACTTTGCCGGTGGCTTGTTGGAAGCGGTGGGGCGGATCGGGGAGATGCTGCGTACGGTTCCTGCGGCTGACGGGCTTGATCACCATATCAATCCGCTCACACTGTTCTGGGGTGTGCTGGGCTTGTTTGTGGGAACCATCGTGCTGTCCCTCGTGATGGCTCGCCTCGGAAGCATGACGGTGCCGCTTGGATGGATGTTTTTCTTCCTGCCGATGCGCCTTCGGGGCCTCCGTCATTGAGCAACAGTTTCAGCTCGTCCGGTTACAGCAGTTCCGACAGCAGCTCCAGCAGCAGTTCGGACAGTGGCGGCGGAGGCGGGGCTTCGGGGGATTGGTGAGTGGGTGTTTGATCGCCCAAAAAGGGTCGATGGGGCACCCCGAGAGGGTAGTTCGTGCCAGAGCGGGCCTTTGCTAGCATGGCTGGCCCACGAAAGTTGTCGATGCCTTACTTCCTGTTCGAACTCCACACCCAGCCGGTGCGCTATGTCCGCTTGCTGCAAACCCACGCGAGCTTCAAGCTGGCAAGTGCTGCCGCCAAGGCCTTGCGTTTAAGCACCACGTTGCCGTCGGGTAGCCGCATCAAGCTGATGCACAGCGAAACCGAGTTGCAGGCTGAGTGGCTGTTGATGGAAGAGCGGGTGGACGACAGCAATCCTGGGGATGACTGAGCTGTCCGACCCAGCGATGGCGACAAGCTCAGTGCACAAACCCGATCGTGTTGCGCTTGGGGGCGTTGTTGCCGGGCAAGTCAGCGGCTTCAAGGTGATCGCGACCGGCGAGTTTGGCGTTGCCGAAGGCGCAGAGCCAAGCGCGGCGCATTTCGCGTGGGGCGAGTCGGGCCATGCCGGCCAAGACCGCTTCATGCGGTTC
This sequence comes from Leptothrix ochracea, assembly GCF_041083635.1. Taxonomy (GTDB): domain Bacteria; phylum Pseudomonadota; class Gammaproteobacteria; order Burkholderiales; family Burkholderiaceae_C; genus Sphaerotilus; species Sphaerotilus ochraceus. The sequence goes on along the minus strand of NZ_JBFPHB010000010.1, from coordinate 24,028 downwards.
GGGCTCGAAGCGTTCGCCCCAGTGGTGGGCTGAGCGGATCGATTGATAGAGCCGCAAAGCGATGGTGCGGGCGGCGTCGAAGTCTGGACTGCTCACTTCGAAGACGTTCATGCGGTTGAGGATCGGCTCGGGGATGCTGCGTTCGTCGTTGGCGGTGGCCACCCAGATGACTTGGCTGGCGTCGATGGCGACTTCAGCAAATTCGTCGATGAAGTGGTGCGCGGTGTCGTGCTCCAGCAAGCTGTAGAGCGCGCCCAGCGGGTCGTAGGCGTGTTCGCTGCTGGCTTTGTCGATCTCATCGACCACCATCACCGGGTTGGCGTACTGGCCGTCCACCAAGGTTTCGAAAACCTTGCCAGCGCGCGCGCCCTTCCATTGGCTTGACGCCCCTGACAGCACCCAGCCAGCGGTGAGTGAGCTCATCGACACAAAGCCCATGCCAGTGCCGAGCAAATTGGCGATCTCGCGGGCGAAGTGGGTTTTGCCCACGCCGGGCGGGCCCAGCAGCAGGATCGGGGTGATTTCGAGGGCATCGAGGCTGTCTTCGCACAGGGCAAGCTGGCGACGCACGTCGTCGAGCACGTTGTGGAAATTGGGCAGCTCCTCGTAGAGGTGCGCCATGGCGGGCAGGCCGGAGGGCTTGACTTGGAAGCGGTCTGGGCCTTTTTCGAGCATGCGCTCGTAGGTGCTGCGCAGACTTTCGTGATCACGCTGCGGCAGCTTACCCAGACGCTTTTCAACCTCGCCGAGTTGATAGACCGGGCGCATCTTGGCCACCGGAATGGCTTGGGACGGGGTGCGGGAGGGAACCAGATCGGTGCTCATGCCTGCTCCTGAAAGTCGGTACCTCAAGCATGCATGATCCGTGCCGGTTTTGCAGGACGCCGCAGAACGCGTTCTGCGGACGATGTCACTGAACCGCCCCTCAGTGTCACTTCACCCACGTGTTGATTTGGATGATGGGCAGCAGCACGGCCAGCACGATCACCATCACCACCGCGCCCATGACGACGATCAGCAAGGGCTCCAACAGCGTGGCCAGCTGCATGGCGCGACGTTGGACTTCGGCCGAGAGCTGGGCGGCAGCGCGGTCGAGCATGCGTGGCAGCTCACCCGTTTGTTCGCCCAAGCGGGCAAACATCGACAGCAGTCCGGGGAAACGCTTCTTGGCCGCCAGCGCTGCGCCCAGCGGCGCACCTTCGCGCACCCGGGCCAAGGCATCGATGGCGTCGCTGCGCATGGCGCGGTTCGAGAGCGTTTCGGCGGCGGCTTGCAAGGCTTTGAGGATCGGCACCCCAGAGCCCGCCAGCATGGCCAGCGTGCCAGCAAAGCGCGCCGCGTTGTAGCCCCGCGCCAGCCGACCCACCAACGGCAGGGTGAGCCAGAACGCGTCCAGACGCTCGCGGGTGACTTCGTTGCGTCGCGCCAAGACCAGCATGCCGAAGCCGCCGCCCAGACCCAAGGCCAGCAGCCAGCCCCATTGGCGGATGAAGCCGCTGATGGCCAGCATCGCCACGGTCAAAAAAGGTAGGCTGCGCTTGCCGCCGGCAAAAACTTGGGCCACTTGCGGCACCACATAGGTGACCAAGAAGATCACGATCACCACCGCCACCAACGAGACGATGGCCGGGTAGAGCGCGGCGCCGATCAGTTTGGCCTTGAGTGCTTGACGCTCTTCCAAGTCGTCGGCCAGACGTTCGAGCACTTTGCCGAGTTGGCCGCTTTGCTCACCCGCCGCGACCACGGCGCGGTAGACCTCGTCGAACTCGCTGGGCGCGTTGGCCAAGGCGCTGCCGAAGGAGGAGCCGGCGTTGACGTCGGCTTTGAGCTGCGCCATCAACTCGCGCAGGCTGGTGGCCTCGGCGTCTTCGCTCAGGGCGGTGAGGGCGCGCTCCAGCGGCAAACCGGCGCTGACCAGACCAGCGATCTGGCGGGTCCAGATGGCCAAGGTGGTGGCCGAGAAGACCCGTTTGGAGCCGAAGTTGCGGCTGGCGGCGCTGACTTCGCTGGACGCCACCGGCTGCACGTCCAGTGGCACCAGTTGCCGCGCGCGCAATTGGGCCCGCACCGCCTTGGCGTTGTCGGCTTCGAGCAAGCCGGAGCTGGTCTTGCCCTCGGCGTCCAGCGCTTCAAATCGGTAGGCGGGCATGGTGCGTGTCGGTGGGGGATGCCAATCAATCGCGCGTCACGCGCAGCAACTCTTCTTGCGAGGTTTGGCCACTGCGCACCAAGCGCTCGCCGTCTTCACGCAAGCTGTGCATGCCCCCCGCGCGGGCGGCGGCCAAGAGCTGCGACTCGGGCGCACGACCATGGATCAGCGCGCGCAGCGGGTCGTCGCAGACCATCAATTCATAAATACCGCTGCGGCCCCGGTAGCCGCTTTGGCCGCACTTGTCGCAACCCACCGCGCGCCAGCGGCCGGTTGGGGCGTCTTGCACCTTGCAGTGGGTGCAGAGCTGGCGCACCAAGCGTTGCGCCAGCACGCCCAGCAAGCTGGAGCTGAGTAAGAAGGGCTCGATGCCCATGTCCGTGAGACGGGTCACGGCGCTGACAGCGTCGTTGGTGTGCAGCGTCGCCAACACCAAGTGGCCGGTGAGCGAGGCTTGGACGGCGATTTGGGCGGTCTCGAAATCGCGGATTTCGCCGATCATGATCACGTCGGGGTCTTGGCGCAGGATGGCGCGCAGGGCCCGGGCAAAGGTGAGGTCGATCTTGGCGTTGATCTGCGTTTGGCCGATACCGGCCAATTCGTATTCGACCGGATCTTCAACGGTCAGCACGTTGGTGGTGCTGGTGTCGAGCCGCTCTAAGGCGGCGTAGAGCGTGGTGGTTTTGCCCGAACCGGTCGGGCCCGTGACCAAGACGATGCCGTGCGGCTGATGAACCATGCGGTGAAAGCGCGCCAAGGTCTCACCCGCCATGCCCAAGCCTTCAAGCGAGAACTTGGCGTCGCCCTTGTCGAGCAAACGCAGCACCGCGCGCTCCCCATGCACCGAAGGCAGGGTCGAGACGCGCACATCGATGGCGCGCGCGCCGATCCGTAAGCTGATGCGGCCGTCTTGCGGCAGGCGTTTTTCAGAAATGTCGAGCTCGGCCATGATCTTCAGGCGCGAGATCAGGGCGGCGTGCAAGGCGCGATTGGGTTGAACGATCTCGCGCAAGGTGCCATCGACACGAAAGCGCACCGAGGAGTTGCGCTCGTACGGTTCGATGTGGATGTCGCTGGCCCCGTCTTTGGCCGCATGGGTCAGCAAGGCGTTGAGCATGCGGATGATGGGCGCGTCGTTGGCGCTCTCTAGCAAGTCTTCCACGGCGGGCAGGTCTTGCATCATCTGCGAGAAATCGACCGTGTTTTCGACCTCATCGACCACCGCAGCGGCGCTGGATTCACCCCCAGCATAGGCTTGGGCGATGCGCCGCCCCAAGCTCTCGATCGGTTCACGCTCTAGCGCATCGACCACAAAATGGCGCAGCACCTCGCCCAAGGCGTCCTTGGAAACCTCCGGGTCGCCGTAGAGCACCAAGCGGTGACCGTCGTCTTCGATCAGAAGGTTATGCGCCTTGGCAAAGGCGTAGGGCAGGGGGTGACGCAGCACAGCCATGATCAGCCAGCCTCTTGCTCAGAACGGGGCGTCGGTGGGCGAGACCTCGGCCGCCCGATCTCTGGCGCGCTGAATGCGGACCGAGCGTTTCAGGGGCGGCAGCACGGGGGACTCTTGGATGGGTGTCAGGGACGAGGGCCGGGGTTGCTGGTTGAGTTGCTGAGCCCGGATCTTTTCGTAACGGTCCATCGTCAGCCGATCCGCCGAGTCTTGGGTGCGCATGACCACTGGGCGCAGGAAGACCAACAGATTGCTTTTGACCCGCTTGCGGGTTTCGCTGCGGAAGAAGTGTCCGATCAGCGGGAGGCTGGCCAAGAAGGGCACCTTGTCTTCGCCGTCGGCGTATTCGTCCTTGAGCAAGCCGCCCAGCACCATGATTTGACCGTCATCGACCACCACCGTGGTTTCGATCGAACTTTTGTCAGTGATCGGACCGGAGGAGCCTGAGGTCGTCGAGTTGTTGACCGAGGAGTTCTCTTGGTAGATCGCCATCCGCACCGTACCGCCTTCGCCGATTTGCGGCTTGACGCGCAGGGTCAGGCCAACGTCCTTGCGCTCGATGGTCTGGAACGGATTGGCCGAGCCGTTGCTGGTGCCGGTGTTGGTGAAGCTGCCGGTGACGAAGGGCACGTTTTGGCCGATGACGATCTTGGCTTCTTCGTTGTCGAGCGTGACCAAATTTGGCGTGGACAGGATGTTGCTGTCGGTGTTGTTTTGCAGAAAGCGCGCCAGCCCACCCAAGGTGTAAATGCCGTTGATGTTGCGCAGCAAACCGACGTTGAAGCCCGTGCCCAAGGTGATGTTGGCCGCTGCGGTGCCACCGGCGGCGGCGGCGGCCGAAAGACTCACGATGTTCGGGCTGGCACCGTTGTTGAAATTAGTGCCCATGTAGGCACCGGTCTTGTCGCCGTTGTTGCCAATCAGGTTTTGCCACTGAAAGCCAAATTCCGCCGCTTGCTGGGCATCCATCTTGACGATCATCGACTCGACGTAAACCTGTGCACGGCGGGCATCGAGTTGTTCGATCACGGCGCGCAGTTGGCGATAAACCGGCTCAGGCGCCGTGATGATGAGGGTGTTGGTGGCGGGGTCGGCTTGGATAAAACCGCCGGTCGAAGGGCTGGCTGAGGCCGACACGGGGCTGGTGGCTTGAGGCGATGCACCGCCCGGTGCTCCCGGCACGGGCAGGTTGGCGCCACCGCTGCCCCCCGAGGCCGCGCCGCCGCCCGCACCGTAAGCCGCTCGCAGCACCGTGGCGAGCTTGGCCGCGTCGGCGTTTTTGAGGTGCACCACGTAGATGTTGCCGCCGATGCCGCTGCCTGCGGCTGGGCGGTCAAGGCGTTCGATGGTGCTGCGCATCATGGCCATGCGGGTCGGATTGGGGGCCCGCACCAGCAAGGTGTTGGTGCGGGAGTCAGCGCTGATCGTGACGCCGCTACCGCTGCTGCCCCCAGGCTGACCCGCGATGGCTGCGGCAGCCCCGGTGTCCGCAAAACGTTGCACCACCGGGGCCAAATCGGCCGCCACAGCGTGCTTGAGCGAAATCACTTCGACTTCGGTGCCACCGGGTACATCGGTGGCTGCGATGATCGTGGCGATGCGTTTGAGGTTGTCGGCGTAATCGGTGATCACCAGGCTGTTGTTGCCCGGGTTGGCGTTGATGGTGTTGTTGGGGCTGATCAGCGGGCGCAGCACGGCCACCAAGTTGTTGGCGTTTTCGTGTTGCAGCCGAAAGATCTGCGTGAGGATCTGATCGCCCGCGCGAGTCACCGCACCCACCGAGACGGTGCCGGTCTGCACCTTGGCATCGGCCTCAGGCACCACTTTGAGCAAGCCGGCCACGTCGATGACGGTGTGGCCGAGGCCTCGCAGTGCGGCCATGTAGTTGAGAAAGGCCTCGCGCGGGGTGAGGGGCTGTTCGCTGTACAGCGTGATCGTGCCTTTGATGCGCGGATCGACCACGATGGGGCGGCCCAAGATGGTGGCCATGGCCCTTGAGACCGCATCGATTTCGGCGTTGACGAAGTTCAGCGTCACCGGTTCACGGGCGGCCGTGATGGCTTTGGGGGCAGCAAGGGTCGCCATGGGGCCGAGCGCCAAGGAGCTACTGAGCACGCTGAGCAGCACACGCTGGCAGGTCAAGGGGGAAGGGGTCAGGCGCAGGATCATGGGCGGGATCATGGATCATCCGATCGTGAGCAGGGTACGCGTGCCTTCGCGTCGCCCGATGATGTTGAGCAAATTGGCCAAGGCTGGCGCGTCTTCGTCGGCGGCTGCGGCTTCACCACGCAGACGCAGGCCGCTGGCGCTCCAACTGCCCGAGCCAGACAGACGCAAGGGCGAGCCTTCGGCGCTGCTGAGATTGATTTGGGCGGTACCGGCTCCGGCGGCATCGCCTTGCAGCTGAATGTGGTAGGTGCCTAAACGCGGCAACGTCGCCAAGCGGGAGGACAAATCCCGCAATTCCAACGTCAAGCTGCCTTGAAGTGCCAGACGGCCTTGGGCCCATTCAAAAGCGAGGTTCTGACTGTCCAGTCGTACCGCTCCACCCATTTGCAAGGTGTTCCACGGTGTGCCCAAGCCGGCCAGCCAAGCAGCAGGCCAGTGGCCGATGCCTTCATGGGGGTGGTGCACTTCGACGCGCAGCCGACCCAAGCCAGGAAGCAAATCGATTTGCACCGGATTGTGCAGATGCTGCTCATGGTTCAGGCTCAGGCGCCACGACAAGACGCTCAACGGCGCCAAGGTCCAGTTCAAACGACCCGGTAGCAAGCGGGCATCGCGACTGCCGGGCCCGCCGGTCAGCACCAACAAGGCGCTACCCGCCCAAAGCGTACCTTGGGCTTCAGCCAGTTGCAGGCGACCTTGGGTGGCCGATTGCACGGCGTTGGCCAACCAAGTGGCTGGTGCGAAGAGGCACAAACCGATCACCAAACCCATCCACGTGCCGATCCACGCCCAGCGCCGGATGCCGCGTTGAGGGGCGGGTGTTGGCCCTCCTCCTCCGGGGGCCCGCGATCGTCGGGTGATGCGAGGGGCCAAAGGGGCAACGCGCAGCTTGATCATGAGGGGGCTCGGACCAAGCCCAGCGTGACGGTACCGCTGTACGTGGGATTGTTGGGGCTGCGCTGCAATTGCGCATCCAGCACCCGGGCGCGTGCTGCGCCGCGAATTTCACCCAACCAAGCTTGGAAGGCAACGGGGCTGACGTCGCTGAACGTGACCGTGGCGCGATCTCCCGAGGGCGTGACGCGTGTCGTGGTGCCAAGGCGCGCGCTGGCAGCCATCAGGGCTGTTTCTGCCTCATTGGCGGACACGGCCGGCAACGCGCGCAGATCGCGAGCTTCGGCCGCCAGACGCTGCATCTGTTGGACTTGGTCGTCGAGCTCTTGAAGCTGGACAGGGGCGGACTTGAGGGTCTTCAACGCGGGTTGCAGTCCCATGCTCCAAAGGAGATAGCCACTGAGGCTGAGCAGGGCCAACACCAGACCGGCGCGCTCGCGTTTAGAAGAGGCATCCCAGCGGGTGATGCCTTGTTTCAGCAAGGGTTCGACCAAGGGTGCAAAAACACTGCCCAAGTGTGCGGGCAAAACGCGGCGGCTCATCGTGCTGCTCCTGAGCCGTGACGCAGTGTGACTTGGCCTGATGCGGCGCTTTCGACCTGCCAGCCGGCAGCGCGCAGGGTGTTGCGTAGATGATCGACCTGTGCGGGAGCCAAGGTGGGTGCGTCGAGTTGCAGCTGTTGGCCGTCGTAACGCAAGGCTTGGACGGAACTTTGCTCGGGCCAAGCGCTGGCGGCGATCGTCAGCAGGGTTTCGAGATCGGTGTCGCCGTTTTTGCCCGCCATGGCGCGCAGGGTCTCGTTTTCACGGCGCATTTGTACGGCGGGATCCAGAATGGCCCGAACTTGGGGGTGGGCTTGTTGGAGAAGCGTCACGATTTTTTGTCGTTGAGCACTGACTTGCTCTTTGAGCATCCACGCCCAAGCGTTCAGGCCGATCAGATTGATCAACACCAAGCCGATCAAACCTTGGCGGGTGGCGCGCCAAGCGGGGGAGCGAAACTCCCGACTGACATCCCGCAGCCATGCGGCGGTGCGGTGGCGCGGGGCCATGTCGAACTGGCGCAGATTCCAGCGTGACTCAGCGATTTTCAGCAAGCGTTCGGCGGCTGAAACGATGTGGACGGGTTGCCCAAGCCAGCGCTCAGCGGCGGCTGCCATGGCTGGGTTGGCGCTGAAAAGCGAATTGGCCGGTAGCCGGTCGGGCAGCAGGGCCCGAGACAGACCTCCCTTCAGCGGCCAGCTTGCGACCCCCTCGCTGTGGGCCCACGTCAGGAGCACGGCGTCGCTTGGGCTGTCGTAGTCTTGCCCAAAATGACCCCGTGGGATTTCTCCGGGCCACATCGGTGGACTGACGCGATCAACGATGCAATCGGATCGTTCCAAGTGCTCAATCTGCTCGGCCAGCCAGCTCCGATCGGTGACCGCCACCCAGGCGGGCTCGCCGGCGCGGGCACCGGGCTCCAAAGCGAAATGCACCGACTCGGGTTCATCCATCAGCTGCTCTTCGAGCGTGCCGGCCAAGGCGGCGCGTAGTCGGGAGGCCGGCGCTTTGGGGCAGGTGATGCGATGCCAGCTCAGATCGGTTTCGGCCAGCACCGCCACGGTGCTGGTGGCCTTGGGTAGCAAGGCGGCCACGCACTGGCCCTGATCGACCAAGATGCCGTTGCTTGAGTAGACATAGCCGTAGACCGCAGTGTTGTTGGGCGTTGGCACAGTCACACCGACCGGCATGCTGGGATGCAGGCGCAGACGTGCTGGCAGTTGAACAACAAGCAAACTCATGCAGTCGAGGTGGTGAAAGCCGACAAGAAGATGGGGTCGATTGTAGGGGTGTGGTTACACACGGGCCCATCAAAAAGACGGGGCGGCGGCGGGTGGCCGCAAGACCCCTGGTCCGACGCGTTCGACCGAGAGAATACGCACTTCCAGACCCACGCGTTTGACCAACGAGCGTTGGCTGACGATCAGTTCATCTAAACGTAAGGCACCAACGATTTCAAAAAAATCAGTTTTGGTCTCAATACGGGTCATGTTGAGCGACGGTGGTCTGAAGCCAATGATGGGGAAGAGATCTTCGGTGATGCGCAGGTGTTTGCGTTGACGGCTTTGAACCACGCGTTCGGCGGTGGCGAGATCCAGACCAAGGATGACCGCAGCAATCACTTCTTTGCTGGCCGTATTGAGATTGATGGGGGTGACCTCAGGTAGCCAGATCAAATGCGGCGCTAAACGTTTGACGGCACTGGCATCGATCTTCAACCAGTCGAGTTGTTCGACGCGGGGGGGCATCAAAGGCACATGACCACCGGGGGTCTGCGGTTGGTTGAGCAACGCCGCCGCCACAGCCTCAACCAACTGGGTGCCCGTTTGGGTCGAGACACCGACAAATTCGCACAGGCGGAGCACGCTGGCCTTCTCGTCGGGCACCACCTTGCCGTTTTGCACCAAGTTGCGCAGGTTGTAGCGTGCTTGGGCATCGCTGATGGCGCCAGAGAGAAAGGCATCCGGGCCCGCATCTTCGGTGGTGTTGCGTTCGGCGGCCAAAAAGGTTGAAAGACGTGCCTCCGCCAAGGGCATGGCCCAAGGTTCGCCCAGATGATCGGCAATTTGCCCTTGGGTGAAAGCAGCTCGCTTGTCTTCACGCAGAATCAACCGGGCCCAATCCAAAGCACCGTTCAGAATCCACTGCGCTTGGGTTTGGGTGCGTTCGGCAGCTTCGACCTGAATGGCCCGCCACTGCTGCCAGATCATGGCTGAGGCCACCGTGGTCACCAGCGTCACGATGACCATGGCGGTGAGCAGAGCGGCACCACGTTGCCGAGAGGCGTTCATCATGGGTGAATCAAGCGAATGTCGCGGGTGATGCTGCCGCTACGACCACTGGTCGGACTGAGAAGGAGGATCAGGCGCACGCCATCGGGCAAGGCCGGGCGTGTCCCAGAAGCTGCACCGTCGGTCCCTTCCGCTTCACCCGTCGATTGGGCGTTGCTCCATGCGTTGCTGATGCCGTAGAAGTATTGCAATTGCCAAGAAGCGATGCCCGAAAGCGCATGCAGGGTACCGGGTTCGTTGCCGCGTAATTGCTGGCTCCGAAACCAATGTTCTTGCAGCGTATTTGCTTGGGTCGTGGGGGGGGCGCTCCAGCGCAGCAATTCACCCTTTTGGACGCTCCATACCACCACTTGAATGCCATCCGGCTGATGTCGGATCAATCGCAAATGAGCGCCGTCAAAGGATAAATTGGGCACAGGTGCGTTGAGGTCAATGCTGCGTAAATCGATCTCCCATTGCGCCAGCACCGATTGCATGCGCAGTAAATCGTCGAGGCGATGTTGCGCTGTATCACGGGTGCGCATCACCATATCCACCCCCTGCCAAGACATGGCCGCCATCAACGCCATGATGAACAGCGAGATCAGCACCTCGATCAGGGTGAAGCCACCACGACGCGATCTCAAGGGAACCTCGTCAGGATGGTGGAGAGCGTCAGGACCGGCTGATCGAGGTCATCATGCACTTGAGCATCGACGCGGCGAAAGTTCGGATTGGGGGTCGGACGCACGATCAGATGGATGCGATAGGTGTGGTCCGCTTGGACGCAACTCACATCGCTGTCACCCACAGGGGGAAACTGCTTGGTCATGCGCAGGCCGGTGAGCTGATTGTCAGCACACCACTGCCCAGCCAGCACATCAGCCAGACGTTCGGTGTTGCGCGCCAAGGCGCTCGCGGCCTTCAGGCCAGCGGTCAGACCGATGGCGACGATGGTCAAGGCCACCATCACTTCAATGAGCGTCATGCCACGCTGCTTGTGCATGCTGGACTACTTCGCTGCTGAAGCCGCAGGATCAGCCATCTCATGGCTGATCAGGAAGGGCCCCAAACCGTCGGTTCGCAAGATGATGCGGTGATGTTCATCGGCCAAGATGACCGCTTGGGCGGGAATCACTGGCTCAGGGCCGAGTACCACCGTTTCGCGGCGGTCGTCGAGCCAGATCTGCACACTGGTTCGGGTTTCGTCTTCCAGCCAGCGCTCGGGTAACTTGGCGATCTCGGGCAAACCGGTGAATTCGAAATCTGCCTCGGGTTTGGTGCTGCGGGGCTGCCAGCGCACCACGGTGCCAAAGCCTCGGGCTTGGGCTCGTGCGGATTCAAACAAAGAGGCCAGCCGCAGAGCTTCACGCTCAAGCCGGGTGTCGCCGCTGTCGCGCAGGGCCAAGGAGGCCACCGCGCTGGCCACACCGATCAGCATGACCACGATCAGCAACTCCAGCAGCGTGAAGCCCCGAAGGGATGTCACTGCCAAGAGCCGATATCGGCGTTCTTGCCTTCACCCCCGGCTTGACCATCACCGCCGTAGCTGAAGACGTCAATCTCACCCTTGACGCCCGGGTAAACGTACAGATATGGCCGCCCCCAAGGATCGTTGGGCATCTTTTCAAGATAGGGCTTCCAGTTGTTCGGAATTGGACCTGCCGCAGGTTTGATCACCAAAGCTTGCAAGCCTTGCTCGGCGGTGGGGTAGCGTTGGTTGTCCAGCTTGTACAGCTTCAGGGCTTGCATCAGGTTGGCGATGTCAGTGCGCGTGGCGGTGACTCGGGCGTCATCGGCTCGGTCCAGTACGCTGGGTACCACCAAGGCGGCCAAGACGCCGATGATGACCAGCACCACCATCAACTCGATCAAGGTAAAACCGCGTTGCACGGCCCGGTGGGCGGCATGACGCGTGTCGATCATGCGCAAGACGAACGATGGACAGGAAAAATGCATCGGGTAGCACCGTGAAGAGGAGAGGGGGATCCATGATAATCGCCCCATGGTGGCTCGAATCACAGCATGGATGGTTTGGACGCTCCTAGCGGTCTGCGCGGTCGCTTGGGGGCTGAAACTCTTTGTTCGTCCGGAACCGGTGCCGGCACATGCCCGCATGGTGACGATGGAGCAAACGTTGAAGGGTGACCCCCTGCGGCTCTTTGCTGTGGCGGCGGCTTCTGTGACTTCGTCGGCTTCTGCCGGTGCTGGCGGTAGTGCGACGGTGGGTCGCTTTCGCTTGGTGGGCATGGCTGCTGCTGCCTCATCGCCGACCTCAGATCGTCAAGGGCTAGCGCTGTTGTCCATCGACGGTAAGCCCGCTCGTGCCTTTGAGGTCGGAGATCTGGTCGATGGCGATTGGGTGTTGCAGTCGGTCAGCGCCCGACAGGTTCGGCTTGGACCCGTGGGGCAAGCAGCGATCACGGTGCTTGACTTGCCCGCTCTGCCTCCTCCGGCAACCGGAACCCTCTCGGCTGCCGCTCAACGTGCGGCTGATTGGCTGAAGGTGCCGACGACGGTGCCGGCTGCCGCCGCAGTGCCTGGGGCCACGCCTCCTGCTGCGGCCAACATGCCCAGTACGTTGGGACGTCCCATCGCTGCGGCCATGCCGGCGGCGCGTTAGCCGCAGTGACCTTTAGGATGCGACGTCTTGCACGTCGCTGAGCAAGGCCGATGCCGCTTCGAGCAGTGGCAGTGTCAGTGGTAATTGGGTGCCATCGATACCGTCCAAACCGATGCTGGGTAAGCCTTGCGCACCCACCTTGCCGATGAGGGTTTCGATCCATGAGGGTTGGGAGGGTGGACTGGCCACAAAGCAGTAATCACCCATGGCATGACCACTCAACCGATGAGCCACAAGCATGGCGGCGCAGGCATTCAAACCTTCCACCATCAGCGTGTGGCGCTGTTTCGCGGCGGCCAGCATGGCTCCGACCATCATGGCTGTTTCAAAACCGCCAAAGGCGGCCAGCACTTCTATCGGGTCTTCGATCAGGCCGTGACGGTTTTGGTTTTTTTGAATCAGCGATAGCTTCTTCAGATGAGACTCTTGGATGCCCGCATTGCCATCGGTATGCGTCAGTTCCACCAAGGGAAATCCAGCAACCTGCGCAAGGGTCAGCGCCGCCACGGCATGCGAACCGGTCCCCAAGCCGACACAAGCCAGCAGATTACCCGGCAGGGTTTCAACAATGTCTTGGCCTGCACGGATGGCGGCTTGAACTTGGGCCACGGTCATCGCTGCGGCCATGCGGCAATTGCGGGTGCCGTGGGCAATCTTGCGCGCGAGCACGCCGGGCTGAGCCGCCAGATCGGTGGCCAAGCCGCAATCCACGATCCGGGTCGTCATGCCACGCTGATGCGCCAACACAGGCAGGGGGACTCTGGACGCCAGAATGTCATCAATCAGTCCAATGCTGTCTTGAATGTGACTGGGTGCCACCACATCCACCGCCAAACCGTGGTCGCCGCCAAAAATCACCAACTGTGCTTGCTTGATGCGTGGATGAGGCTGTTTCTGGATCAGTGCCAAGCGCAAAGCCAGCATTTCCAAGGGGGCCAGGGGACCGGGTGTGCCGTGAGCCAAGCGTCGCTGCCCCAGACGGTAGCGAATCGATTCTTCTAAAGCCGCATCAGCGATGGGCACCACCATCGGCTGTGCATCAATCGGGTGTGTTGTCATTGCCGCTGATTGTGGCTGCCGTCAGGGACTCAAACAAGCATCAGACGCAAGGTTCTTGGGCCCAATCAGCGAAGAAATAAACGGTAAACGGGGTTATCTGTTTCTTCGACGCAGGGATACGCCAAGGTGGCCAAGAAATCCTTGAACGCACTCCCATCGTTTTCTGGCACCTGTACACCGATCAGGATGCGGCCGTAATCCGCGCCCTGATTGCGGTAGTGGAACAGGCTTATGTTCCAGCTTGGATGCATGCTCGACAAAAAGCGCATCAGCGCCCCGGGCCGTTCCGGGAAAACGAAGCGAAACAGGCGTTCGTTTTGTGCCAGTTCTGAGCGACCGCCGACCATATGACGCAGGTGTGAGCTGGCGAGCTCATCACGCGTCAGATCCACTGTCGCGAAGCCTTGGGTGCGGAAATGCTCGGCGATGCGTTCGGATTCACCCCGCTGGCTCAGACTCAGGCCCACAAAGATGTGAGCTTGCTGTGCATGGCTGATGCGGTAGTTGAATTCGGTGACACTGCGCGGGCCGATCAGTTCGCAAAAGCGTTTGAATGAGCCGCGTTCTTCGGGAATCGTGACCGCAAACAAAGCTTCACGCTGTTCGCCCACCTCGGCGCGTTCGGCCACGAAGCGCAGCCGATCGAAGTTCATGTTGGCGCCGCAAGTGATGGCAATCAGCGTCTGATCTTGGCAGCCGGTGCGCTCAACGTACTGTTTGATGGCGGCCACGCCCAAGGCACCCGCGGGCTCAAGGATGGCGCGCGTGTCTTGAAAGACATCCTTCATCGCGGCGCAGACGGCATCGGTATCGACGCGCATGAAGTCATCGACCAGGGTGCGAGCGACGCGGAAGGTTTCCTCGCCGACTTGTTTCACGGCCGTGCCATCCGAAAAAAGGCCCACATCATTGAGGCGCACACGCTCGCCAGCCTCGACGGAGCGAATCATGGCGTCGGAGTCGGTGGTTTGCACGCCGATGATCTTGATCTCTGGGCGAACGGCCTTGATGTAGGCTGCAACCCCGGCGATCAGGCCACCGCCGCCGATCGCCACAAAGATGGCGTCGATCGGGCCTTGGTGCTGTCGCAGAATTTCCATGCCGATGGTGCCTTGCCCGGCGATGACGTCAGGGTCATCGAAAGGGTGCACAAAGGTCATTTTTTCTTGGACCGCCAAGGTCAAGGCATGGTCGTAGGCATCGGAATAGCTTTCGCCGCTTAGAACCACCTCACCGCCTCGGGCGCGCACCGCGTCGATTTTGAGCTGAGGGGTGGTGGTCGGCATGACGATGACAGCGCGACAGCCCAAACGTTGACCCCCGAGCGCCACGCCTTGGGCGTGATTGCCGGCGGAGGCGCAGATCACGCCGCGCCCCAATTCATCGCGACTGAGTCGGGCCATCTTGTTGTAGGCCCCGCGCAGCTTGAAGCTGAAAACAGGCTGGGTATCTTCACGCTTCAACAAAACTCGATTGCCGAGTCGCTTCGACAAGTTGGGCGCAGGTCGAAGTTCCGATTCAAGGGCCACGTCATAGACGCGTGCAGTGAGGATGCGTTGCAGATAGTCGCGCAGCATCAGGGTTCGGTCGTCGGGCGAAGGCATGGGTGAGGAAGTCATGCCTTGATTATCGCGGAGCCGAAAAAAAGCCCGGAACCAGAAGGTGCCGGGCTGAATCCACCTTTTTTTGAGGAGGGTGGAGGAGACAAGGAGCAGGGCTTGCTTTTGGCGGAGCCCAATGCGATCGATTGTAGATGAGCCATTGCTGCACTGCAACGTAACTTGCATTTCCGCCGTATCCCCGACTTGGGGGTGAGATCCCGTCACAATGCCGTTCCCGACTTTGAAGCGATGAGGATCCTCTTCGATGGAATGCACGATCAACTGGATGCCGGCTTCCGGCATGGCTTTTTCCGCCGAAACCGGCAGTGGTCACTTGTTGACCATGGACGGCGCCCCCGAGGGTGGTGGCCGTAACTTGGCCCCTCGGCCGATGGAAACTTTGCTGGCTGGCGCTGGCGCTTGTACAGCGTATGACGTGGTGCTGATTTTGAAGCGCGGTCGCCACGCCGTGACGGGTTGCCAAGTCAAGGTTCAGGCTGAGCGAGCCGAAACTGAGCCCAAGGTCTTTACAAGCATCAACCTGCACTTTGTGGTGACCGGCCACAACTTAAGCCCGGCACCCGTTGAGCGGGCCGTGCAGATGTCGTTTGACAAGTACTGCTCAGCCACGGCGATGCTGGCAAAGACAGCATCCATCACCAGCAGTGTTGAAATCAAGGCCGCCTGAAGGCGGATCAGATGCGGTGGGCGGTGGTGGTCATGACCTTGGCCGCAGTCTTCATCAGCCAGCGCACAGGCGCCGGTAAAGGGATGCCGCCTGCGGCTTGCGCTGCATCGGCGTGGGCGATTTCGTCATCGCGCATTTGGCGCACGATGGCCCGCGAGCTTTGGTCTTGCGCTGGTAGACGTGCCAAGTGGCTATTGAGGTGCTGTTCGACCTGATGTTCGGTTTCAATGACAAAGCCGAGGCTGGTGCGATCACCCAAACGGCCGGCAACCAAACCGATGGCCAAAGCCCCGCCGTACCACAAGGGATTGAGCAAAGAGGTTCGTCCACCCAACGCATGAACGCGATCTTCCGTCCACGCTAAATGATCCGTTTCTTCTTGAGCCGCCCGGCGCAAGTGCTGACGCAGTTTCTCGTCACGCGTGGTGAAGGCTTGGGCGGTGTAGAGCGCTTGAGCACACACCTCACCCACATGATTGACGCGCATCAGCGCTGCTGAGGTTTTGCGTTCCGTGTCGCTGAGTTCTCCATCGGCTTGCTCGGGTGCCGGGGCCTGACGCTCCGCTTGTGGGCGAGCCCAGAGTGTGCGCAAGCTCTGATCGAGCAATTCAAAGAACCGATCGGATCCGGACAGACGCGGTTCAACAGGTGTGCGATGGGCTGAAGATGGGGTGGGCGACATGATGTAAGTCGTTGGCAAGATTTTGGGAGGGAAAACCCGTGATTGCATGTCACTGATTTGTCATGAAATCAATGATTCTTCGGCATTTTGTTGCATTACAACAACGTTTTTGTGCGATTTGTCTCAATTGGCTTTGCAATTCTGGGGCGCTCTGGTGGAATTGCGTCAGTTTCTTCAAGAGAAACCGGTTCAGTCAAGGTCGCCCTCGTTGGCTTCTAAAGCCTACCTGAACCCCTGTTCAACCTAGGAGATCATTCCATGAAAAAGTCTTTGCTCGCTCTTGCTGCGCTGTCCGCTATCGCTGGAGCCGCCTCGGCCCAATCTTCCGTGACCATTTCGGGCGTGATCGACGTGGGTCTGGAAAAGTCCACCGCAACGGCTCTGCAAATGGCAGCCAGCAAGATGGCGACCAGCAACCTCACCTTCAAGGGTGTGGAAGACTTGGGCAATGGCTGGAAGGCTGGTTTCACCCTTTCGCACGAATTTACCGGTGACAACGGTGACTCGGGTGCCAACGCTGTGACGTCGACATCGACCACCACCATCCCAACAGGTACGGTCATCAACGGTACAGCGACCACTGCGCCGATCACTGCCACCACCACCACCACCACCACCACGCCGAACACCGCAGCAGCCCCTGCTGGCGGTACCGGTTTTGGTAACTTTGGTTCGTGGGTTGGCCTGAGCAACGCCAGCTACGGTTCCTTGGATGTGGGCACAGTGTTCACCACCACGTTCAAGAACCACCAAACTCCGAACGGTACCAAGGGCGGTAGCAACTCGAATGCTTACAAGGTTCTGGCGTTTGATGCTTGCGATCCGGGCGCTGCTGGCACTGCGGCTGCGACCAGCTGCGCACACGTGTTCTCGCGTAACACCGTGCAGTACAACTCGCCGAGCATCGGTGGCCTGTCGGCTTCGTTGGATGTGGTTTTCCCGGAAACTTTCGTCAACACGCCCAACCCCACGACCACGCCTGAACATGGTCATACCTTCGGTTTGAAGTATGTGGCCGGTCCGGTGGATGTTCGTACCGCTGTCGATCGCGGTTTGGGCAAAGACAAGGATTTGGTGCTCTTGAGTGCTTCGGTGGATCTGGGTGCCGTCAAGCTGTTTGCGAACTTTGAGAATGGTCAAGTGCGTGCTTCTGCAGCGGCAACGAAGACCAGTGCTTACCTCGTTGGTCTGCGCGCACCGATTGGCGCGGCTGGTTCGATTTGGGCACATATCGGTACAGCTGCTGAAGCCAGCACCTACATCGATACAACAGGCGGTGCAACCGTGCCGTCGAACGTGTCCGTCTTGGGCTTGGGCTATCAGCACAAGCTGAGCGCTCGTACGTCGCTGTATGGCAACTACGGTACTTACAAGAATGGCGATTCGGCCAAGGATAAGACCGATGTCGGCTTTGGCGTGGCACACACGTTCTAAGTCCTGACGCGACGGTTTTTCTGTCTGATCGAAACCCTGCCGCTTGCGGCAGGGTTTTTTCATGGGTTTTTCAAATGATGTTTCGGCGTTTGGGATCGATAGCCATCGCATGCCTATCGTTGGCAGGTTGTGCTTACCAAGCATCATCTGTGTCAACGGTGACTTCAACAGAAACCTCGTTGTCGGCGGAGCAAGCTTGGGTGCCGGTGAACTTGCCGGGCAAGCGCCCGACCACGTACCGCTGGATGGATCAGAACGGCGCGCGCGTCATTGAGGCCACCGCGGACAAGTCGGCCAGCATGCTGCGCCGCACCTTGAAGATCGATGCTTGCGGTGAGGCCAAGGTACGCTTTTCTTGGCGTTTGGATCAAGCCAACTTGTTGGCGGACGTGAGTCAGTCGGATTTAGAAGATGCGTCGGTGCGTGTCATCCTCGCCTTCGATGGCGACCATGCCAAGCTGTCGATGCGCAACCAAGCGTTGTTTGAGATGGCTGAGTTGATGTCGGGTGAGCGTCCGCCCTATGCCACCTTGATGTATGTCTGGGATCACAAGGCCGCCACGGACAGCGTGGTCGTGAATCCTCGCACTGACCGGATCCGTGATCTGGTGGTGGAAAGCGGCACGGCCCGCTTGGGGCGCTGGCTCAGCTACGAGCGTGATGTGGCGGCCGATTACCGCCGGGTGTTTGGCGAAGAGCCCGGGCGCTTGATCGGGCTGGCCATCATGACCGACAGCGACAACACCGGTACACAAGCCCAAGCCTTGTACCGGGATGTCGATTTGGTGCTGCGCTAAGCGGTGCACTCAGAGGAGCGGGGCTTCAGTCCCAGCGCTTTTCGAGGCGATAAAGGTCAGAGACCGATTCGCGTTCACGAATCAAGCGTGCTTGATCGCCTTCGACCATGACCTCAGCGGCGCGGCCTCGGGCGTTGTAGTTGCTGGCCATGCTCATGCCGTAAGCGCCAGCGGACAAGACCGCCAGACGGTCGCCGGGGGCCACAGCCAAGTCGCGGTCTCGTCCCAGCCAGTCGCCTGATTCGCAGACCGGGCCCACAACGTCCCATGTGTGCGCGGTCTTGGCTTTTTCGGTGTTGGTTTGGCACGCCACGATGCCCATGGTGGCCTCGTACATGGCCGGGCGCATCAGGTCGTTCATGCCCGCATCGACGATGCAGAAGCTCTTTTGCTCGCCGGGCTTGAGGAACAGCACTTCGGTGAGCATCACCCCCGCGTTGCCCACAAGTGAGCGCCCCGGCTCCAGCACGATCTCACGCTGGCTGTGGCCGCGCGCATCGATCCGCGCCAGCAAGGGCGCCAGCAGTTGCTCAGGCGTGGGTGGGGTTTCATCGGTGTAGGTGATACCCAAGCCACCACCCAAATCGAGATGATGGATCGAGAGGCCCTGCGCTTCGAGCGCTTCGACCAGATCCAAGACCCGGTCCAGGGCGTCTTGGTAGGGTGAGACCTCGGTGATCTGCGAGCCAATGTGGCAGTCGATGCCGGTGATGTGCAAGCTTTGCAGCTCAGCGGCCCGCTGATACGTGACCAGAGCTTCGCTGTGGGCGATGCCGAACTTGTTGCCCTTCAAACCGGTCGAGATGTAGGGGTGCGTCTTTGGGTCCACGTCTGGGTTGACGCGCAGGCTGACTGGGGCGCGCACGCCGTGGGCGCGGGCGACTTCGTCCAGCACCGCCAACTCAGGAATGCTCTCAACGTTGAAGCAGCGCACGCCAGCTTCCAAGGCTTGGGCCATCTCGGCGCGGGTTTTGCCGACGCCCGAGAACACCACCTTGTCGGCCGAGCCACCTGCTGCCAGCACACGGGCTAACTCACCGCCTGAGACGATGTCGAAACCACAGCCCGCTTGGGCGAAGGTCTGCAACACCGCCAAGTTGGCATTGGCCTTCATGGCGTAGCAGATCAGATGCTGACGCCCAGCCAAGGCACGTTGGTAGGCGGCCACCGCAGCTTGCATGGCGCTACGGGAGTAGACATAGAGCGGCGTGCCAAAGCGGCTGGCCAGCTCGTTCAGTTCAAGCGCTTCGAGATGGAGGCTGCCGGCTGCATCGCGATGGAGAAAAGGGCTGCCGGGCAACATCAATGCGCCTCCGTGGCGCGGATGGCGGCTGGCGCCGACGTCGCTGTCGTTGATGACGCGGGTGTCATGTTGGGGGCGACTTTGATGGCGCTCGGAAGCATCAAAGCACCCTTTTGACCACAGCCGCTCAGGTTGGGGAGAAGCATGGTCAGGCATACAAGCCCGCCAAGCACGACCAGCCCTCGGCTGGATACACTGAATCGAATAGACATGGATGAATTATCGAGGATGACGATGACGACGAATCTCAGTGATGCCGAATACCTTGCGCTTGCAACCAAGACGCTGACTCATGTGGAGGCCACCATCGATGCGTGGCTTGATGCAGATGTGATTGATATCGATACGCATCGCACGGGTGGCTTGTTGGAGTTGTCTTTTCCCAACGGTAGCAAGATGGTTCTGAACATGCAGCCACCCTTGCATGAGCTCTGGTTGGCGGCCCAAGCTGGGGGGTCGCACTACAAATATGCCGATGGTCGCTGGTGTGATACCCGAACAGGTGCTGAGTTCTTCGCCGTGCTATCGCAACAAGCGAGCCGCCAAGCAGGGCAACCGCTGGCGTGGCCGCCACTCAGTTTGTTTTGAACAGATCCAGCAGCCCTTTACGCTCTTCGGCAGGCGGCACGGCTGGAATGCCTGGACTGTCAGCCGCCGTCCCTTCTTCAGCGAGGGGCGCGTGGTGACTGTGCGTGAACTCTTCAAAATACCACTCGTTGCCGAGATTGACGATCCCTTCAGGGGGCTCGGGTTCTCGGATTGGAATACTGCGTAGGGCATAGCTCATGTAATCGATCCAGACGGGCAGGGCCAGACCGCCGCCGGTTTCCTTGTCGCCCAACTTCTTGGGCGTGTCGTAGCCAATCCAGACAACAGCGGTCAGGTTGGGGTTGTAGCCAGCAAACCACGCGTCCATCGAGTCGTTCGTGGTCCCCGTCTTACCGTAAATGTCCGGCCGCTTGAGCATGGCTTGGGCACGGGCTGCCGTGCCACTGCGGGTGACTTCTTGGAGGAGACTTGTCATCAAAAAAGCATTGCGCGGCTCAATGGCTCGCATCGACTCATTCAGCGGATGCGATTTGGTTTGCAAGATGGGTCGGCCCGATGAATCGGTGATATGGGTGATCAAGGAGGGGTTGACACGGTAGCCGCCGTTGGCAAAGACCGAATACGCGACAGCCATTTGCATCGGTGTGACCGAACCCGCACCCAGCGCCATGGTCAGATAAGCAGGATGTTTCTCAGGGTCAAAACCAAAGCGACTGACCCAGCCTTGAGCGTATTTGGGACCGATCGCGTTAAGCACGCGAATCGAAATCATGTTTTTCGATTTGGCCAGACCTTTGCGCAAGGGCATCGGGCCTTCAAATTTGCCATCGTAGTTTTTCGGTTCCCATGGTTGGCTACCCGTGGTGCCTGCGTCAAAAAACAAGGGAGCGTCATCAATGACGGTCGAAGGCGTGAATCCCTTCTCTAGGGCGGCTGAGTAGATGAATGGCTTGAAGCTTGATCCAGGTTGGCGCCAAGCTTGGAGAACGTGATTGAACTTGTTTTTGTTGTAGTCGAAACCGCCAACCAGCGCACGAATATCACCTGTCTTGGGGTCCATGGCGACGAAGCAGCCCTCAACTTCTGGTTGTTGAGTGATGGTCCAGTCGCCCTTGGGTCCCTTGAGAACACGAATGATCGAACCCCGACGAATCTGAATATTGGGTGCGGCTTTGTCCGCCAAGCCCGATGCCACCGGTTTAAGACCATCACCGCTGACGGTCAGGTTTTCGCCATTTTGGAGGACAGCGACGACCTTGCGCGTACTGGCCTCAAGCACAACGGCGGCCTTGAGTTCGCCGTTGTCTGGGTGATCTTCGAGGGCTTCGGCAATACGGGTGTCGATGATCTTGGGATCATGGGGGAGATCCACATGGGCCTCGGGGCCGCGGAAAAACTGACGGCGCTCATATTCAAGCACGCTATGGCGCAGTGCGCGATACGCTGTCGATTGATCGCCGGACAGAATGGAGGTGTGGACGTTCAAGCCACGGGTATAGGTGGCATTGCCATACTGGTTGAAGACAAGCTGCCGGACTGTTTCAGCGATGTATTCCGCGTGCACTGGGACTTCTTGGGCCGTCTTAACTTTGGGCTCTTGGGCCAATGCGGCTTCTCGCTGTTGGTTGGTGATGAACCCGTTCTCATACATGCGCTCAATGATGTGGCGCTGGCGCACTCTCGCCCGACTGGGATTTGCGATGGGGTTATAAGCAGATGGCGCTTTAGGCAGTCCGGCCAACATGGCAGCTTCAGCCACGCTGATGTCCTTAAGTGGTTTGCCAAAATAAACTTCACTGGCCGCAGCAAAGCCGTAGGCACGCTGCCCCAAGAAGATTTGATTCATATAAACCTCAAGAATCTTCTCTTTACTTAAGACGCTTTCGATTTTGAGCGAGAGCAGAATTTCATAGATTTTTCGGGTGAAAGTCTTTTCAGATGAAAGGTAAAAATTGCGAGCCACCTGCATGGTGATGGTCGATGCACCTTGGCTACGTGCCTCGCGCAGATTTTCGAAGCCGGCCCGCATGACACCAACGTAGTCAACGCCGCCGTGCTGATAAAAGCGGGCATCCTCAATGGCCAAAACTGCGTTTTGCATGACCTTAGGGATTTCGGCAATCGGCAAGTAACTTCGCCGTTCTTCCCCAAATTCACCCAAGAGAACACCGTCAGCGGAATAGATTCGCATGGGAAGCTTGGGGCGATAGTCCACCAAGCTTTTGATATCGGGTAGGTGAGGGTACGCTGATGCTAGGGCAATACCGAGCAGCAGCAGCAATGCCAAGGCGCCTCCCATCACGAGCCCCAGCGTCACCACCAGCCATCGTCTAGCCCGCAAGACCCACGGCTCCTGCATCTCGGCGATGGGTGCGGCAAGGGGATCAGTAGCACTCATAGTGTCGAAGGCGCGGTGTGGTCATCGTGATGGGTTTGGGGGAGGATTATAGGAACCCATTTCGGGGGTCAATTGCGAGTCGGCGACTGCGGTGTTTGCGCAGAATGTGATAGGGTGGCGACCCCGAATCGACCACAATCATTCAGATGATCGTGGAGAAGTCGGTTCACCGCTGAGCGTGTCTTGGTTGCAACATGTGACGGGCCGTCAGCGCCAGAAAGTCTTTGTGTCTGCTGGGCTTTGTTGCTAGGATTGAAGTGAATTATTAACAGTCCGAAGCAGACAGTGCCTGCTGCAGGGGAACCCCGTGAGCATTCTTGATCGTTTGTTACGCCGTCGGCACCCACCCCTGATTGGATTGGACGTCAGCACCTCAAGTGTGAAGCTGGTTGAGCTATCAATGACGCCTGCTGGTGAGTACGCCGTGGAGCGATTCGCCAGTGAACCTCTTGGTAAAGGATGGATCACTGACGGGCAAATTGAAAAGTTCGATGAGGTCGCTGAAGCTGTCCGACGGGTGGTGACAAAGAGCGGTACCAAAACGAAGTTTGTCGCGATGGCGATGCCGCAGTCTGCGGTCATCACCAAGAAAATCGTCCTCCCCGGTGGTCTGACGGATGATGAGCTTGAGATTCAAGTAGAGTCAGAAGCCAATCAGTACATTCCTTTTTCCTTGGACGAGGTGTGTCTGGACTTTTGCGTCATTGGACCGAGTTCGGAAGCCGTCGGGGATGTGGACGTCATGATCGCGGCGGCTCGTAAGGATCGGGTCGAGGATCGACAAGGCCTCGCTGAGTCATCGAGCCTCAAGCCCGTGGTGCTTGATATTGAGTCCAACGCGTCGCGTATGGCCATGAGTCGCGTGATTGAGAATTTGCCGAATAAGGGGCTGGATTCGTTGGTGGCCTTGTTCGAAATTGGAACGGAAACGACTGGATTTAAAGTCCTTCGAAATGAAGAAATTTTGTACGACCGTGAGCAAGCATTTGGAGGCTCGCAGCTCACACAAATGATTTCTAGGCAGTACAGCTGGTCTTTCGAAGAGGCTGAGCAGAAGAAGATCACGGGCGATGTTGCTGATGGGTACGAACAGGATGTGCTTGTTCCATTTATGGAAATCATGGCCCAAGAAATTGGCCGAGCACTTCAATATTTCTACACCAGCACCCCGCATCATCGGGTCCATTACGTGATGCTCGCTGGGGGTACGGCGACTCTGCCAGGCCTGACTGATCAGGTCCGTGAAAGTACGGGTGTTGAATCCAAGATCGTCAATCCTTTTGATGGCATGGCCGTGGGTAGTGCGGTGCGCGAAAGCAAGATGCGCCGTGAGGCTCCCTCGTATTTGACGGCCTGTGGATTGGCCTTGCGGAGATTCAAACAATGATTTTGATCAATCTGCTACCTCACCGGGAAG
>NZ_JBFPHB010000029.1:0-19685 GCF_041083635.1 Leptothrix ochracea | reverse complement strand
GCGCTGCGACTCAAGCGCTCAAAGTGCGCGTCCAAATGCGGGACGCTGCCATCGGCTTCGACGCGCAACGTCTCGAACAGCCTGAACGCCCCACCGTCAACACCGGCCCTGTCTTTGGGCCAAGGCGGCCGCACAAAACTGGCCTTGATCTGGCACTCGCGCCATTCATCCGACGCCACCGAATCAAGCACGATCCCCGCCCCAACGCCCAGCCGGGCAGGCCGCCTGAGAGGGCCCTCAGCCGACGCGGTCGCCGCACCCACCACCACGGTGCGGATCGCGACCGACAAACAAAACTCCGCCAAGCTCTGCCCAGGCAGCGGTGCATCGACCCAACCGATGGCGCCGGTGTAAAGCCCACGCGCACCGTCTTCCAGCGTCTGGATGAGCTGCATGGTGTGGTGTTTGGGTGCGCCGGTGATCGAACCGCAAGGGAACAGGGCCCGCAAAACCGCTGGCAGATCGGTGCCCGGCAAGGGCTCGGCTTCGACCGTCGAGGTCATCTGCCACAAAGCCCCGTGAGCTTCGACTTGAAAAAGCTGCGGCACGCGCACGCTGCCCACCCGGGCCAAGCGGCCCAGATCGTTGCGCAACAAGTCGGTGATCATGAGGTTTTCAGCGCGATTTTTCGGATCGCGCTCCAACCATGCCGCCGCAGCTGCGTCGCGCTCAGGATCATTCAGATGCCGCGCCGCCGTGCCCTTCATCGGCTTGGTGCTGAGCCGCCCAGCGTGATGGCGCACGAACAACTCGGGCGAAAAAGACAGCACGCTTTGATCGGGCTCGACGATCAAAGCGCCAAAAGGCACCGGCTGGCGCTGGCGCAGGCAGCGGTAGAGCCCCACGCCCGCGTCGCCCGGATCTTCCATCTCCGCTTGCAAGCCAAAGGTGTGGTTGACCTGATAGGTCTCACCGGCCCGAATCAGGGCATGGATGCGCTCGATACGCTCGGCAAAAAGCGCTTCGCTCACCTCAGGCGACCACGCCACCGGCCAAGGAGGCTCAGAAAGACTGGGGGATTGAGCGGCCAACCACGCCTCGACCTGGGCGCCCGAGCAGGGCGTCAGCGCGCGAAACATCAGAAAGCGCAGCGCACCCGGCGGGTGATCGGGGGCCAGCGTGAGGCCTTGCAGGCGCACGCCCCATGCGTAATCGGCCAAAAGCACGGCGTGCAAGCCAGTGGCCAAGTCAGCGGCCACCGCCGCCCAAACCGAAGTCAGGCTGGCGGCGTCGTGACAGATGTGTTGGTGCGCGTAGCCGGTATAGAGCCGGCTACGCGGGTCTTCAGCGCTGGCTTGAGCATCGTCAAGCAGAGCGAAGACCGTGGTCACACGGAGGCGACCTCAGTAGCATCAAAGGGCAAGGCCCACTGCGCCAAATCGCGCCGCGTCTCGACCAAGACGAGCGGACCTTCGTCCGGCAGAACCATCGTCGGGAGGATGCGCGGCACATGCACCGGACGCGGCTCGGCAGCGATCTGCTCTTGCACTGCGCGGGCCTTGTCAGCGTCGGTCAGCACCCATTCCATGCCGGCGTCGCGAGCGATGCCTTGCAAAGCTTCAACGGCCAGCACGTAGGAATCAAGCCCAGCCGGAGCGTCAACCGCTGCCGCAATCACGGGTGCAGCAACCACGGGTGCGACAGCCACTTCGGCCACCATCGCCGGCGCTGTGAAGGCGACGTCCCACTCGGGCTCCAGGGAAGCCGAGGGCACCATGGGTGCCGGTACGGCTTCAGCCACGGGTGTCAACGCAGCAGCGTCGGTCGATGGGCCCTCAGCGCCAGCATCAACCCGGCTGTCAGCAGCGTCACGCGGACGACGCTCGCGACGCGGACGCGGCTCGCGGCGCGGACGGGCCTCAAACGGCGCAGCGCCCGTCGCTTCACCCTCAGCCATCACGGAAGCACCCGCTTCGGCAGCGTCGGCCACCGAAGCAACGCCCTCTTGCAAAGCTTCTGCGGGCGCACCTTCTTCACGCTCACGACGACCCCCTCGGCCACCGCGACGACGACGGCGACCAGCCTCACGTTCAGCCTCGGTTTCTGGACCGGCGTTGACATCGCCCGACACGGCCAACTTCGGATTCAGGTCCAAAGACTCATCCGACTCGGAGCGCGGCGACAAGGCGGCGGGAGCAACCGACAACGGAGCGCTGCTGTCACGACCATCACGACCCTCGCGACCTTCACGTTGCGGACGATCTGCACGTTCGCCACGACCACCCCGTTCGCCAGCCCGGCCCCGGCCACCGCGCTCGCCACGTTCTGTGCGCTCACCCGCAGTCGATGCTTCTGCAACATCCAAGCCCGTGCGATCACGCTCGGGTGCCGGACGGCGCTCACGGTGACCGCCTTCGCGGCTGCCATCACGGCTGCCGTCACGCCCACCGTCGCGGCCGCCTTGACGACCCCCACGACCACTGTCACGGCGTTCACCACGACCCTCCGAGGCACTCGTCGCGCTGCGTGCCGAAGTGGCCGCATCGGTGGACCCTGCGGGCGCCGGAGCCGCAACAGCCACCGGCGTGGCCACCGCCGAGGTCACGGTGGCGGACGTGCCGCCACTGAACAGACGACGAACCCAGCCGAAAAAGCCGCTGCCACTGCCCGACATCGCCGGGGCGGCGGCGGGCGGCTGAACAGCCACCACCGGAGCGACTGGCGGCAAGGCCGGAGCAAGGGCCGGCGCCGGTGCAGCCACCGGAGCGGGTGCCGCCATCGGTGCCGGCGAATCCGGCAACACACCGCGAATCAACGGCTCTTGCTTGGGCTTGGCGTTCTTTTCGCGCCGAGTGATGCCGACCTCTTCGTCCGGCTCTTCGATCATCGTGTAGCTGGCGCTCAGATTTTCGAGGCGCGGATCGTCGTGGCGCATGCGCTCAAGCTTGTAGTTCGGCGTCTCCAAGTGCTTGTTGGGCACCAAGAGCACCGTGACACGTTGCTTGATCTCGATCTTGGTGATCTCGGTGCGCTTTTCGTTCAGCAAGAACGAGGTCACCTCGACCGGCACTTGGACGTGAACCACGGCCGTGCCTTCCTTCATCGACTCTTCCTGAATGATGCGCAGGATCTGGAGCGCGCTCGATTCGGTGTCGCGGATGTGGCCGGTGCCGTTGCAACGCGGGCACGTCACATGCGAGCCTTCGCTCAAGGCCGGACGCAGACGCTGACGGCTGAGTTCGAGCAAACCGAACTTGCTGATGGCGCTGAGCTGCACACGGGCACGGTCATTGCGCAAGGCATCGCGCAAACGGGTCTCGACTTCGCGGCGATTCTTCGACTCTTCCATGTCGATGAAATCGACCACGATCAAGCCGCCCAGATCGCGCAAACGCATCTGGCGCGCGATTTCGTCGGCCGCTTCGAGGTTGGTACGGGTGGCGGTTTCTTCGATATCGCTGCCACGGGTGGCTCGCGCCGAGTTGACGTCCACCGACACCAAGGCTTCAGTGTGGTCAATCACGATGGCCCCGCCCGAAGGCAGTTGCACCGTGCGGCTGTAGGCCGACTCGATTTGATGTTCGATCTGGAAACGGCTGAACAGCGCAGCATCATCGCGGTAGCGCTTGACGCGATGCGCGGTGTCGGGCATCACATGCAGCATGAACTGCTTGGCCTGCTCAAAGATGTCATCGGTGTCGATCAAGATCTCGCCGATGTCAGCCGTGAAGTAGTCGCGGATCGCACGGATCACCAGCGACGATTCCTGATAAATCAGGAAAGCACCCTTGCCGCCTTTGGACGCGCCGTCAATGGCGTCCCAGAGCTTGAGCATGTAATTCAGGTCCCACTGCAACTCAGCAGCGGTGCGACCGATACCGGCGGTACGAGCGATCAGCGACATGCCCTTCGGGTAGTCGAGCTGCTCCAAGTTTTCCTTGAGCTCTTCGCGGTCTTCACCCTCGATGCGACGGCTCACACCACCGCCACGCGGGTTGTTGGGCATCAGCACCAAGTAGCGGCCGGCCAAACTGATGAAGGTCGTCAGGGCCGCGCCCTTGTTACCGCGTTCTTCTTTTTCAACCTGAACCAACAACTCTTGGCCGTTGGTGATGGCGTCTTGGATGCGCGCTTGGCGGACATCCACACCTTCGCGGAAGTAGCTGCGTGAGATTTCTTTGAAGGGTAAAAAGCCGTGGCGGTCCTCGCCGTAATCGACAAAACAAGCTTCGAGCGAAGGCTCGACGCGGGTGACAACAGCCTTGTAGATGTTGCCCTTGCGCTGCTCGCGCCCCTCGATTTCGGTCTCGAAATCAACCAGTTTCTGGCCATCGACAATCGCCAAGCGCCGTTCTTCCGGCTGGGTGGCATTGATCAGCATGCGTTTCATGCACTCTCCTCACGCTGCAATCCAAGTTGCAGCGCGCAACGAACAACCAGTGAAAGACCTCAAAGGGTCCATCCCGGCACTCGATGCACGAACACCGCGCGGCCTGACCATGAAGGAATCGCCCGTGGCCTGCCGCACCAATGCTGTTTGGGGACAGCACCGATTCAAACGGCAAACGGGGCAGCGTGCGTGCAAGAGCACCGTGCGCGACTCAAGCATGCTTGAACATGCGACGAGTGCCTCTCGTCAGACGCAAACCACAGCAAGCCGACATAGGTCCGTTTGCTGCGGCCGTAAAAACCTTGATTCGGGTCTTGGGACTGCGGGGTTCTGCCACAGGGCTGTTTGTACCGCCGACTCACCTTGGGAGTCGGCCTGAACAAGCCAGTCATGCGTTGCATCACCTCTTGACTTTCACCACCTCGCTGCAAGCGGCCCGTTAAACTCAGGCAAATCAAACACTTACGGCGACATTGTGGTGCGACGCATTATAGGGGCAAGGTCCGAGAACAACGCCATGCAGGTTCACCCCGATTTCAAGGTGCGCCTTTTGCGTATTGACGAAGGTTCTGCCGGCCAGCGGCTGGACAATTTTTTGCTGAAATCACTCAAGGGTGCGCCCAAGACCTTGGTCTATCGGATCATCCGCAGCGGCGAGGTCCGGGTCAACAAAGGTCGCGCCCACGCCGACACCCGGCTTGAGCTGGATGACGTGGTGCGCATCCCGCCGCTGCGTCTACCGGATCCAAGCTCAGATGCGCAGGCCCAAGCCACTGCGGCCGTCCCCCCTCGGGAATTTCCAGTGCTGTTCGAAGACGATCACGTGCTGGTCATCAACAAGCCCGCTGGCGTGGCGGTGCATGGCGGCTCCGGCGTGAGCTTCGGCGTGATTGAGCAGCTACGCCGCGCTCGGCCCGAGGCACGCTTTCTGGAGCTGGTGCATCGCTTGGACCGCGACACTTCTGGCCTGCTCTTGATCGCCAAAAAGCGCAGCGCCCTGACCGCCTTGCAAGAGCAATTCCGCCAGCGCGAGACCGACAAAACCTATGCGGCCTTGGTGCTGGGAAGCTGGCCCGAGAAGCTCAAAGTGATTGACGTCGCGCTGCACAAGTATTTGGACAGCGCCGGAGAGCGACGGGTGCGTGTGGTCCAAGCGGGCGATCCGAACATCGAGGACGGCCGTCGCTCGATCAGCTTGGTGCGCACGGCGCAGCGCTATCAACACTTCACGCTGCTGGATGTGACCATCAAAACGGGTCGGACCCATCAGATCCGCGTGCACTTGCAACACGCGGGTCACCCAATCATGGGCGACGACAAATACGGCGACTTCACCCAGAACAAAGCCTTGGCGCGCGGTGAACCCGTCCAAGGCGTGCAGGCGGGGGTGCGTTTTGATCGCATGTTCCTGCACGCGGCCAAACTGGCTTTTGACCATCCAGCGCGGCCTGAGCGAATCGCCTTGCTCGCACCTTTGCCGCCGGAATGCGTAACACTGCTGGCCCAGCTTCACCCGCATCACCTGCATCACTTGCACGCTCCCTCAACCGCATCATGAATGACCGCCCGCGCCCATTTGATCTGATCGTTTTTGATTGGGATGGCACGCTTTGCGACTCCACCGCCTTGATCGTGCGCTGTATCCAAGCCGCCTGTCGCGACTTGGGTGTGCCCGAGCCCACCGACCGCGCGGCCGCACAGGTGATTGGCCTGAGCCTAGGCAACGCCCTGCGCGAAGCCGTTCCAAGTTTGGACGACGCACGCTACACCCAACTTGTGGAACGCTATCGGCACCACTATTTCGGAAACAACCATGGCGTGGCCCTGTTTGACGGCGTCCTCGACATGCTCGCCACCTTGCGTGCCCGTCATCACTGGTTGGCCGTGGCCACCGGCAAAAGCCGTCGGGGCCTGAGCGAAGCGCTCCAAGCCTGCGGTTTGAATGCCGTGTTCGATGCCACCCGCACCGCCGAAGAAACCGCGTCCAAGCCGCACCCGATGATGCTGCTGGAGCTGATGCGTGAATTCGGTGCGGATCCAGAACGCACCTTGATGATCGGCGACACCAGCCACGATTTGCTGCTCGCGGCCAACGCTGGCGTCGCCGCTGTGGCGGTGAGCTACGGTGCGCACGACGCCGCCAGTCTTGCGGCGCTCAATCCCCGCCACCTTGCCCACGATGTTGCAGATTTGCATCAGTGGCTGCGGGAAAACACATGAGCACCAACACCTCGGTCAAGGGGGTCTTGTTGTGTGAAGCAACGGCACTGGTCGAAGGGGGCTCCGCCCATGTCTTTGAACTGCGTGCGCACGGTGAGACTGTGCGCGCTTTTGCCCTGCGTCACGAAGGCCAAGTGGTGAGCTACGTGAATCGCTGCGCCCATGTGCCCGTCGAACTGGACTGGCAACCCGGTGAGTTCCTTGATGACACGCGGCGTTGGATCATCTGTTCGATGCATGGCGCGGTCTATGACCCCGTTGACGGCCAATGTGTCGGTGGCCCATGCCACGGCGAATACCTCGAATCTGTTGCTGTTGGTGAACACGAAGGGCGCATCTATTGGTATCCTCGCGACCACCTCGCCCCTGCCTAAAAAACCGATAACGATCCCGTCAGACGCTTGATCCTTCAAGGGTCAGCGCCAGCCCAGCATGAACCCCCTTAATGATTCCGGCGCCATCCCCGACGACGTGGCCAAGCCCCCTGCATCGTCAGCCAGTTCGACCCCCATCTCGCGCGGCAGTGTTGATCACGTGCTGGAGCTGTTTGCCCGCGAATATCTGCAAGACCGCCGCAGCGACCGACGTTGGCGTTTTCTGCTGCGCCTGTCGTGGATCGTGTTGGTGCTGATCACCCTCTCGGTGCTGCTGGGTGAGCGCAATTCAACCGCCGATACGCACGGCCCGCACACCGCCTTGGTGGAGTTGCGCGGCGAGATTTCGTCCGAGAGCCAAGCCAGCGCCGAAACCATGCTGGCGGGCCTGAAAAATGCGTTTGAAGACACCAATGCCCAAGCGGTCGTCATCCGCATCAACTCGCCCGGCGGCAGCCCGGTGCAGTCCGGGATCATCAACGACGAGATCTGGCGCCTCAAAGCCAAGCACAAGAAAAAGGTCTATGTGGTGGTTGAAGAGTCGTGCGCTTCTGGGGCCTATTACGTCGCTGCGGCGGCCGACGCCATTTATGTCGATAAAGCCTCGCTGGTCGGCTCCATTGGCGTGCTGATGGACGGTTTCGGCTTCACCGGCGTCATGGGCAAAGTCGGGGTTGAGCGCCGACTCATCACCGCCGGCACCAACAAGGGCATGCTCGACCCCTTCTCGCCGCTTTCCGACAAACAGCGCGGTTACGCCCAGGCCATGCTTGATCAAATCCATCGTCAGTTCATTGACGTGGTGCGCAAGGGTCGGGGGACACGCCTGAAAGAAACGCCTGAGCTGTTCTCAGGCTTGTTCTGGAACGGCGAGGAAGCCATCAAGCTGGGTCTGGCGGATGGTCTCGGCAACCTCGACTACGTGGCGCGCGAAATCATCAAGGCCGAAGAAGTCATCGACTACACCCCCAAGCCCAATGTGGCTGAACGCTTGGCCAAACGCTTTGGTGCGGCGCTGGGTGAAGGTGCCGTCAAAGCCCTCGGTAGCATCCCCGGTCTGCGCTGATCGGGGGATCGATCACAACCAGCCGGTACGCCGGAATCGCCAGTACATCAAGCCGCTGATGCTGGCGATCACCCCCAGGGCCATCGGATAGCCCCAGCGCCACTTGAGTTCAGGCATGACCTCAAAGTTCATGCCCCAGATGCCGGCAAAGGCGGTTGCCACCGCAAAAATACCGGCCCACGCGGCCAAGCGCTTGGTGGTTTCGGATTCTTCGATCGTGACCATCGATAAATTGACCTGAATCGCCGTGCCGATGGTGTCGCGGATCGTGTCGATCGAGGTCGCGATGCGCGTCAAGTGATCACTGACGTCCCGAAAATAAGCCTCGCTGGCCACACAAACCGCCGGGGCACGGCCGCCGTGCAGCTTGCTGGCCGCGTCCATGAGCGGCACCACCGCATGACGCAACAAGGTTGCGCGGCGCTTGAGCGCGTACAAATGCTCGATGTTGGTGCGCCCGGAGCCGCGCTCAAAGATCTGATCCTCAATCACTTCCAGCTCGGTTTCGAGCGATTCGATGATCGGAAAGTAGCGATCCACCACCGCATCCATCAGCGCATACAGCACAAAACCGGCGCCCTGGCGCAGCAGATGCGGTTCACGCTCACAGCGCTGGCGCACGCCAAGAAAACTCTGCGCCGTGCGATTGCGCACCGAGAGTACAAAGTTGCGGCCCACAAAAACGTGAACCTCACCCACCGTCAATTCATCGGTCGGACTGAGCTCGACCAGATGCATCACGGCAAAAAGAATGTCACCGTATTCCTCGATTTTGGGTCGCTGATGCCCATGGCGCGCATCCTCAATCGCCAGATCGTGCAGACCAAATTCGTCTTGCATCTCGATCAGTTCGGCGTCTGAAGCATCCCGCAGCGCCACCCAGACAAAGTGCCCCGGCAAAGCCAAATGGTCACTGATCTCGCTGATCGCAATATCAGCCAGCTTGGCACCCTCTCGGTAGGCAACACAGTTGACGAGCATGGAAGAACAACTTGAAAGATAGGGATGGGTCGCCACTCTATACGGCGTTGGCCAATGCGTCATACTGCGCGCCCATCTCACCTGCCAAGGAGTCACCGTGATATCCCGATCGATACCCGCCATGCTGTGGATGGCGATCTGGCTCACGGCCTGCGCCCCCAGCGCCCCAACTGGCGCTGACGCCAACGACAAAGTGCAAGTGCAACTCGGCAAAACGATCTACGCCCAGCGCTGCGCCAGCTGTCACGGTGCCGCCTTGGAAGGTCAACCCGAATGGCAAAGCCGCAAGGCCGATGGCAAATTGCCGGCACCGCCCCACGATGGCAGCGGCCACACATGGCATCACGACGATAAGACTTTGTTCGAGATCACCCAGAACGGTCTGGAGAAATACGCCGGCCCGAACTATGCCACCGACATGCCTCGTTTTGCGGGGGTCCTCAGCCCCGCTGAGACGTGGGCGGTCTTGGCGTACATCAAGTCCACTTGGCCTACCGACGTGGCCCAACATCAACGTAGCCTGAACCGATGAAAACCACCCCTTGCCTGATCCATGCCTTTTGCGCCCTTGGATTTGCCGTCTCAAGCCTGCTTGGTATGGCCACCGCCCAAGCACAGACCCCAGCGGCCGGGGACATCTCCGCGCAAAAGGCGGCACTGGCCGCCATCGAACAAAACATGGTGGCGATTCCTGCCGGTAGTTTCACCATGGGCAGCCCGGTGGGTGAAGCCGATCGAGGCCCTGAAGAAGGCCCGCAGCACAACGTCAAGGTGGCCGCTTTTTCGCTCGGTAAAACCGAAGTGACTCAGGCGCAATGGGTCGGCGTGATG
Source organism: Leptothrix ochracea (assembly GCF_041083635.1). Lineage (GTDB taxonomy): Bacteria > Pseudomonadota > Gammaproteobacteria > Burkholderiales > Burkholderiaceae_C > Sphaerotilus > Sphaerotilus ochraceus. Next base: position 9,883 of record NZ_JBFPHB010000029.1, on the reverse strand, counting down.
GGCTACAACCCCAGCGGTTTTCCCGACTGTGGCCCGACCTGCCCCATCGAAAATGTCAGCTGGGAAGACGTGCAAGTCTTCATCAGCACCCTCAACCAACAAAGCGGCAAGACCTATCGCTTGCCCAGCGAAGCGGAGTGGGAATACGCCGCCCGCGCTGGCACTTCTGGGCGCTGGAGTTTTGGCGAGAACGAAACCTTGCTCAGTCAATACGCCTGGTTTGATCGCAACAGCGGCAGCCACACCCACCCGGTGGGACAAAAACAAGCCAATCCGCTGGGCTTGGTGGATTTGCACGGCAATGTCTGGGAATGGGTGCAGGACTGCTGGAACAGCCACTACAACGGTGCACCCACCAACGGCTCAGCGTGGTTGAGCGGTAACTGCACCAAGCGCGTACAACGCGGCGGCGACTGGGGCGTGTTGGGCCGCCAATTGCATTCGGCCACCCGCAGCGCTGTGAGCGTGACCAACCACTACTTCGGCTTGGGCTTCCGCTTGGCTCGCAACTGATTGTTATTCGCCGTGAACACCCCCCCTCCTGCGCAGCGTTCACGCGATCCGCTCCATGGCATCACCCTGGAGCGGATGCTCGAAGCCTTGGTGGCCCACTTCGGTTGGCCGCTGTTGGGCGAGCACGTCGCTATCCGCTGCTTCATGATCGATCCCAGCATTTCGTCGAGCCTGCGCTTTCTGCGCAAGACGCCTTGGGCGCGTGAAAAGGTCGAAAGCATCTACCTCTACATGCTGCGCGAACAAAAACGCCAAGGCACTTCTGCCCCCCCACCTTGACACCATGGCCACCCTGAACAAGATCGACTTTCCCCTGCGCGGCGAGTTCATTACCCTTGATACCCTCCTCAAAGCGACCGCCATGGCCCCCAGTGGTGGCGCGGCCAAGGCCTTGGTGGCCAGCGGCGTGGTCGAGGTGGACGGCCAAGTGGAGCTGCGCAAGACCTGCAAACTGCGCTTGGGTCAAGTGGTGCGTTTGACAGGCGTGCGAATCCACATCGTCGCTGGCGAGTGAATGGGTGTGGGCCAATGAGCTCCTGATGCTTTCCTGATGTGCGGCCTGCTACCTTGGCAGGCATGCGGATCTCGTTGCATCGTTTCCTCACCCTTTTGGGCACCTTGGCCTGCTTGGCCTTGGCGCAAGGCATCGCTCAAGCCCTTGATCCTCGCGTCGATCTGGCCAATCTGGCCATGATCTTCGTCTTGGCCAGCACCTTGGTGGCGTTCTGGCTGCCCGCGTGGGCGTCAGCACTGTTCGCCTTGACCAGCGTGGCCTTGTTCAACTGGTCTTTCGTCCCCCCCCGGGGCAGCTTTCAGGTGGACTTGAGCCAGCATGCTTTGCTGCTTGGCACCTTGCTCACGGTTTGTCTGACGGTCAGCCTCTTGATGGCACGACTGCGGCGTGAAGCATCGCTTGCAGCCCGGCGCGCCCGCGAGGCGGAACAAATCCAGCAACTCGGTGACGTGCTGCGGGCGGCGCAGCACCCGCAAGCCATGACCGAAAGCCTCGACCAGGCCTTGGGCGCTCTACCGTCGCAGGGCACAGCGTTGATGCTGCTGAATAACGAGCTGCCCATCACCGACGACCCGCTTGCCGCGCAGTGGCAGGGCGTCGTCCTGAGTCCAGCAGAACAGATCGGTCTGTGGCTTTGCCTGCGGGACAACCGGGCTTTCGGCGCCGGTACGGGCCTGCACAGCGAACTTCCTGCGTGGTATCTCCCAATCCGGGGTCCTCAAGCGGCGTGGGGAGCTGCCCTCTTTCGACTTGATCCCCTCAAGGACCCCGATCCCGACTTGCAACGCCATGCCCAAATGCTGTGCGATTTGCTGGGACAAGCCCTGCATCGACATCATCTCGAACGGCGCACGGCTGAAGCGCGGGCCGAAGCCGAAGCCCAAAAGCTGCGCAGCGCCCTGTTGGCCGCCATTTCGCACGACTTTCGCACCCCCTTGGCATCCATCTTGGGTGCAGCGTCCTCTTTAGCCAGTCAATCGGAGCGTCTCTCTGACAACCAACGCCGCACTTGGCTCGATCAAATCCAAGACGAAACCCGCGCCCTCACCGCCATGGCCGACAACACCCTGCAACTGGTGCGCCTCGAAGCCGGTCAGCTGGCCTTGCGCTTGGATTGGGAATCGCTGGAAGAGTTGGTCGGTGCCGTCTTGGCACGGGTGCGCCAGCGAGATCCCCAACGTCGGATTCGCGCCCGGCTTGAACCCAGTTTGCCGCTGATCCGGGTCGATGCGCCGCTGTTCATCCAACTGCTGGAAAACTTGCTCGATAACGCACTGAAGTACAGCCCGGCCGACGCCGGGCCGGTGGACTTGGTGGTGCGCGTCGCCGAAGACACCCTGCTTCTGGCGGTCAAAGATCGCGGTCCCGGCATACCGGTGGCGGATCGGGCCCGGATTTTTGACATGTTTCAACGCGGCCAAGGTCGCAGCGCCTGCCGAGGCTCCGGGCTGGGCTTGGCCGTCTGTCGGGCCATCGCCCAAGCCCATGGCGGCAGCTTGAGTGTGCGCATGCGGGGCCATGGGGGCAGCAGTTTTGAACTCCGTCTATCCCTGCAACAAGCTCCCGACATGCTGACACCCGCCGAAGACGTCGAGGTCAGCCCATGATGTGCGTCCTCTTGGTCGAAGATGACCGTGACTTGCGCGCCTTGCTGCGCACGACCTTGGAGGTCGAAGGCTTGGCCGTTCACACTGCGGCGTCCTTGGTCGAAGCCCAAGCGCTGATCCGTCATACCCCGGTCGATCTGGTGCTGCTGGATCTGGGTTTGCCCGATGGCGATGGTCAAACTTTGCTCGATGAACTGCGCCAGCGCCGCAACACCCCCGTGCTGATCATTTCGGCCCAGCCATCGGATGCCCGCAAAATTGCGCTGCTTGACGCTGGTGCCGATGACTACTTGAGCAAACCCTTCAGCGTGGCGGAGTTGCTGGCCCGCATGCGTGTGGCCCTGCGCCACCGAGGCACCACCCTCCGCCCCGCCATCACTCGCTATACCCACGAAGGTCTCGACATTGACCTAAGCCTGCGTGAAGTGATGGTGCGCGGCCAAAAGATCCACCTCACCCCCACCGAATACAAATTGCTGGCCCGCTTGGTGCGCAACGCCGGTCAAGTGGTGACACACCGCGCCTTGCTGGCCGATGTCTGGGGCCCTGACTGCATCGAACACACCCACTATCTGCGGCTCTACATGGGCCAATTGCGCGCCAAGCTCGAACGAGAACCCGCAGAACCTCGTTTTCTCCTCACCGAACCCGGGGTTGGCTATCGGCTGGCGGACCCCATCCATATGCGTTCCTGACGTCAGCAGCGGCATAACCTTGGCGTCGTCCCTTGCGGACACCTCACACGCCATCCATGTCCACCCAGGTCACCCCGCCGGATTCATCCCCGCAAAGCACCCCTGCCCCCGCCCATAGCGCCAGTTGGAAAGCCCTGACCTTGGGCGCCATCGGCGTGGTTTACGGCGATATCGGCACCAGCCCGCTCTACACCGTCAAGGAAGTCTTCAGTCCAGCCACCGGAGTGCCCTTGGATCACATCCATCTGATCGGCGCGATTTCGGCCATTTTCTGGGCCTTGATGCTGGTGGTGACGCTGAAGTACGTGATCTTGATCCTGCGAGCCGACAACCGGGGTGAAGGCGGCATCATGGCTTTGACAGCACTGGCGGCCAAAGCCTCGGACATGGGCGGCGGTTCACGGCCCGGCTGGCGTCGGCTGATCCTGCTCACAGGGGTGTTTGGGGCCACGCTGTTTTATGGCGACGCCATCATCACGCCGGCCATTTCGGTGCTCTCAGCGGTTGAAGGCCTCGAAGTCGCCACCCCGGCCCTCAAAAGCTACGTGATCCCGATCACCGTCACGGTGCTCATCGGTTTGTTTTTGATGCAGCGCTGGGGCACCGGCTTGGTGGGCAAGCTCTTCGGTCCGGTGATCGTGCTGTGGTTTGTGGTCTTGGGCGGCGTGGGCCTGATGCAGATCCTGCGCGAGCCCGCCATTTTGGCGGCACTCAATCCTATGCAAGCCCTGAGCTTCCTGCATGAACGCGGCCCGGATGTTCTGGCCGCACTTGGGGCCATTGTTTTGGCGGTCACAGGGGCTGAAGCGCTCTACGCCGACATGGGCCACTTTGGACGCTTGCCGATTCGCTTGGCTTGGAGTGCGCTGGTGATGCCGGGCTTGGCGCTGAACTATCTGGGCCAAGGGGCTTTGCTGATGCATGACCCGGCAGCCCTCGAAAACCCCTTCTTTCGCCTCTTCCCCGAAAGCTGGGTGCTCCCCGCCGTGCTCTTGGCCACCGCAGCCACCGTGATCGCCTCACAAGCCGTGATTTCCGGGGCCTATTCGATGACCCGTCAAGCCATCCAGCTCGGTTTCTTGCCGCGCATGGAAGTGCAACAAACCTCGGCGCACGCCATGGGCCAGATCTACATCCCGCTGGTCAACTGGGTGCTGCTCGCCGCCGTTCTTGTGGCCGTGGCCGCCTTTGGCAGCTCTTCAGCGCTGGCGGCGGCCTACGGCATCGCCGTGACCCTGACCATGCTGATCACCACGGTGCTGACCTTCTTTGTGGTGCGTCACGCTTGGCATTACCCACTGATCGTCGTGCTGCTGGCCACCGGCAGCTTGGTGGCCATGGATGCCTTGATGGTGGCCTCGTGCTCGATCAAATTCATGCAGGGCGGCTGGTTCCCGTTGGGCGTAGGACTGGGTCTATTCCTGCTGATGGCCACATGGGCTCGGGGCCGCGCCCTGCTGCTCGAAGCCATCCAGCGCAACGATCCACCCCTAGAGCCCTTCGTCACCGCGCTGGCTGAAGAAACCCTGCAACGCACCCCGCGCACCGCCGTCTACGCTGTGGCCAACCCAAATACCGTGCCCCAAGCGCTGCTGCACAACCTCAAGCACAACCACGTCTTGCATGAGCACAACATCATCTTGACGGTGCGATTCCACGAACGCCCCAGCGTCGCCCCTGAGGAACAGGTGATCCTGCAAGCGCTGGCGCCCGGTTTTTGGCGCGTGACGGTGCATTACGGCTTCAAAGACAGCCCCAACATCCCCGAAGCCTTGAGCCGTTGCGCCCCCGATTTGCTGATCGAAGCCAGTGCCACCAGCTACTTCCTGAGCCGAGAGATCGTCGTTCCCACCCCCGGCTCAGGCATGGCCCTCTGGCGCGAAGCGCTCTTTGCCACCATGGCCCGCAACGCTGGCAGCGTTGCCGACTACTTCCGCCTGCCCGACAACGCCGTCATCGAACTGGGGACTCGGGTGCAGATTTGAGGGATTTAGAGGCGATCTTTCGCAGCCAGCGCCTTAAGTCGTAAGGCCGACCATCGGTACTCGAAATACTCGGTCACACCGGTTGCCATACTGCGTTCAAAGGCCCAACGCGCCTGCGCCAGATCGCCTTGGATCAAGGCCTGCTCGCCAACATAGAAATACAGCTCGCACAAACGTTCTCGACGCTCATCCGGGTCCACCTTGGCTGCTTGCTCGGCCTGTTCACGACTGATTTTGCCTTGAAGCATACGCATCACCGGCCAAGGCCAAGCGGAGGACTCGGCCGCTTTCTGCATGGTCACGGGCAAGGCCTCCCCCAAGGGTGCCCCCATACGTCGATGAGCCAGCCACCACAGCAAAGGGGCATAGCCCCGTTCGGTTTCATGCGCATCAAGGCGCATCACTTCGAGATAGTCATCGCGAGCTTGGGATGGGTGCCCGGCCATGAAATGTGCCGCCGCCCGAATGCTGTAAAGATCGGCCCGAATGCTCTCGAAGCGCATCGCTTGAGTGGCGAATTCAACGGCTCGGTCAGCATCCCCGTTCAACTGGGCATGGCGAGCCTGCAAAACATACGCAGCCTTAAGTGCAGGGTTCAACTGCAAGGCCTGCGTCAAACTGGCTTTGACCGCATCAGACTCGATAAGCCACTCCTGCATTTCGGCCTGCTCCGCCAACACATCCGCTTGTTGGGCAGGATTCAAACGCCCCCCGGCCAACGCTGCGGCGGTCATGATCAAACCCACGTGGGCTTTACCTTGGGTCTTCGTCGAAGTCGGCTCTCCCTTGGCCCGGGTCCCGGCATCCTTTTGCTCAAGTTGGCGCAATTGCGCAGTCACTTTGTCGATGCCGTCCTTTCTGAAGGCACTCAGACTCAAGTTGAGCTTCAACTTGGGCCATAAACGCATCAGCATCTCCCGGTGCGCCGACCAATCTTCTGCGGCCAAGGTCGATGACTTGATACGAATCTCTCCTTCGACCCAAGACTGAAGCCCTTCGGTTTCGCCTCGCAGATGAAAATCCAGATTTTTAGTGGTTTCATCGAACCGCAACGTCGATTTCTTTTGAAAAACACTCTCTGGAAATTCGTGGCGGACCCGGTGACGATAGATCCCGGGTTGGGCAAGCTGGAGGGGCTTCGATCGAGGCGATTGATCCGGCAAACGCAAGACGTTGATCAAATTCACCAACGCAATATCAGCCCTCAGCGTTGATTTGTTTTGCAATTCCAAATACGGATGAAATTGACCGTGCAGGCGGATATCGAGTGCGTTGTGATCCGGGATGTCTTGCATCTGGATGTTCCCATCCATGCTGAGGCCCGTATACGCCTCGACCCAAACAGCCGCCAACTGCCGCGCTATCTCCGCATCAGACATGCTGGCTCGCCAAGAGCGAAACGCCTCCGCAGTATCCCCATGCATGACAAGCTTGACGTCAAACTGGGGATCTTCGAGGAAAGATCCCACGCGGATGGTGTCCTCCTCCTCCACCCGTAGATCATCGTGTGCGGGGTCAATCGCCACCAACGCTGTTGTCCCGACCTTGGCGGGCAAGCCCCATCCCAAGCCACGAACAACACGATCAGCCAACGGCCCCGTTTGCATGGATCGCGTCGCATCCAGCAGGAAATGCCGCTCCCCCAAGCGCACATCCACAATCACATGATCAAAAGCACGCGGGGTCGCAGGCAGTTGATCTCGAATCGCCTCACGCAGCCCCGTAGACACCAACACCGGGGTGGCCTCGATACCGGCCACCGCCAACATCGCGCTCAACAGCGTGACCTTGTCCTTGCAGTCCCCGAAACGCTGCTGCAACACTTTGTCCGGCGGTGCTGGCCGATGGGAGGAGACCCCCACCTCCGTGCCGAAATAGCGAATGTCGCGTTGCACGAAAACCAGTAAACGCAGCACCAAGGCTTCATCAGACATGCCTGGTTCGCGCAATTCATCCACCGTCTTTTTGACCAACGCTGAGGGCGTCTTGGCCACCGCAAACTCTCGATCAGCCCAGTCAGCGACGGCGGCCCAATCCGGAAATTCACTCACATGGATGAAGTCAGCCAACCGATAAGCGCGTGGCACCGTGGGATCAAAGGTCATCACCGGCACATTGCGTCGCGTGATGAGCGTTTCCCGCCATCCTTCTTTAACGCTGGTGTGCACCTCATGTCGATCGTTGGCGGCTTGAATGGTCATCACACGATCGACCGGAGCCAGCAAGCGGTACCGTGCCACAGCCGTCGGACCACGGACGGAAAACAAGACGTCGTCATCGACAAAACGCCCGGCAAACACCGGGTTATCGCCATGCAAGGTGTAAGACCACTCGATGCGATCACCCACACGGATATCCGCCAGCACCACGGAAGCCGTGACACGGCCGTCCAGCATTTGCTGTTCCAGTTGCGACTCTCGCTGCAACAGATCGACCTTCAGCGTGGGTAAGCGATCAAGACGTACCCCGTCGCGCCACACATCAAGCCGGTGCAGCACCAACTGCTGGTAAGACGGATCGAATTCGATCTGCAACTGCGATCCCATTTCGAGGCCAGCAGACTCCCGAATAAGCCGTACACCGTGTTCAAAGTGGCTCGCACTGCCATCAAGGTCCACACGTGCTTGGGTCTCCATCAAGAGAATCTGCAACGGCGCGCTGGCCAGTCCATGAAGACCCCCGAGATCAACCGTCATCGGTTGAACCCAGGCCGGCAAAGAAGGATCGATGCGATAGCCAGAAGGCGCCGTCACGGCCGTCGGTGGTTTGGGAGCCACCGTGCTGACCTTGGGTTTCCGAGGCTTCGGGGCCACAGCATCGGCCGCCCAAGCGGTCGATCCCAGCCAACAAGCAGCGCACAGCCACCCGACCCATCGCAACGTCACCGTTGCTCCTATTTTTCTCATGGCCTCCCCTTTTTTCATGTCTCTGAACGATTCATCCCGAATTCTCTTTAAGCCGGCACCGACGGCAAGCCTGAAAGGGCCATGGCGAGTTCGGCCTCATCGTAGCTTTGGTCGGTGAGTTTGCCGGCGAAGTAGTCGGTGTAAGACTGCATATCAAAGTGTCCGTGACCGCTGAGGCTGAAGAGAATGACCTCGCTCTTGCCGTCGCGTTTGCAGCGCAGCGCTTCTTCAATCGCGCCCTTCACGGCGTGGTTGGCTTCGGGAGCCGGCACGATGCCTTCGGCACGGGCGAAGGTCACCCCGGCTTCAAAGCAACCCACTTGGTGATAAGCCACGGCTTCGATCAGGCCAAGTTCCTTGACGTGCGACACCATCGGCGCCATGCCGTGATAGCGCAGGCCCCCAGCGTGGAAGCCCGGCGGCGTGAAGGTCGAGCCCAAGGTGTGCATCTTGGTCAGCGGCGTCAGATGGGCGGTATCGCCAAAGTCGTAGGCGTACTTGCCGCGTGTCAGGCTCGGGCAGGCCGCTGGCTCGACCGCGATGATGCGGCGCTTCTTGGCGTTGGGACCGCCGCGCAATTGCAAGCCGAGGAACGGAAAAGCGATGCCCGCAAAATTGGAGCCCCCGCCCGTGCAACCAATCACCACATCGGGGTCATCCCCCGCCATGGCCATTTGCAAAATCGCTTCTTCACCGATGATCGACTGGTGCATCAGCACATGGTTCAGCACCGAGCCGAGCGCGTATTTGGTGTCATCACGCTGTGCGGCCAACTCCACCGCCTCTGAAATCGCGATGCCTAGGCTGCCGGGGTGATCGGGATGCTGCGCCAAGATAGCCCGCCCCGATGCGGTCAAGTTCGACGGTGACGCCACACAGTGCGCGCCATAAGTCTCCATCACTGCCCGCCGATACGGCTTCTGGTTGTAGGACACGCGCACTTGGAACACCTGCACGTCGATGCCAAAAAGCGCTCCGGCAAACGACAGCGACGTCCCCCATTGGCCCGCACCGGTTTCCGTGGTGAGTTTTTTGATGCCCGCTTCGCGGTTATAGAAGGCCTGCGGAATGGCGGTGTTGGGCTTGTGCGAACCGGCAGGGCTCACACCTTCATACTTGTAGTAAATCTTGGCGGGGGTACCGAGCGCTTTTTCAAGATTGCGGGCCCGAAAAAGCGGTGCCGGACGCCACTGGCGAAAAACCTGCTGCACCGGGTCAGGAATGTCGATGTAACGCTCTTGCGAGACTTCCTGCGCAATCAGCGCCATCGGAAACAAGGGTGCCAAATCATCGGGCCCCACCGGCTGCAAGGTGCCAGGATGCAGCACGGCTGGCAGCGGCACGGGCAAATCGGCTTGCAGGTTGTACCAGGCCTTGGGCATCTGGTCTTCGGACAACAAGTACTTGATCTGATCGCTCATACGTCTTCCTTCCTATCAAGCCGCACGAAACATGCGGGCCAACCATCGTGCCCGAACAAGGAAGGAATGAAAAGGTGGAGTCGCCCCCACCTTTTGGTCTAGCGCAACAGAGACGCACCCACCTAGAACGCACTCACATAAGCGACCGCAAGGGAGTGCACGGTGTAGGTCGGAGCCCCCTCGCCGGTGGGCAACACTTGGGTCAGACCGCCGGGCTGCATCGCCTCATAGGCCCAGTCGCT
>NZ_JBFPHB010000045.1:0-20713 GCF_041083635.1 Leptothrix ochracea | reverse complement strand
CGCGTATTGAACTCGCGCTCCAACACCGAAGGCCGCGCCGCATAGCCCGCCCGCGTCATGGCCTCACGCAGTCTTTCAGCGAATTCAAGCTTCTCATTCATGAACAGATCGTTCAGTTCTTGATCAAGGTCATTGAACTTTTAGTTCACAATTAAGCTAAACTTTTGGTTGTTTTTTTTGGATCTATCAAAGAGCTGCCAAGACCGCGTCGAAGACTCTGCGGGTCATCAAGGCTCGAACCAGAGTCCGGTGGCATCAATGGACGAAAGAGAGGAAATCTTGGGAAGATTTTTTGAAATGAACACCTATGAATGAGACATCACACACGGTGACTCGTGAGATCGTGATCTGTCATGAATCTCATTTGAGAAGCCCATTGTTTATGCTCATTAGGCATTAATTTTTAACTATGCCCCGATGTGATCGTCTTCGGGCTTGTAATGGATTCATTTTTGCCATGAATAATCTTAAATTCAAGCTGCCGTATAGTTTGCTTGTTGCCTTGATATTTATCTCTTCACCTCTTGCTGCTATAGGTAGCATTTCATTGGTTTCAAAAGCCGACATGGCTGGTGTACTTTTTGCAATGCCTTTGATGATTTTTATCTGGGTATTTATATATTGGAGAGATAATCAGAAAAATAAATTCATGGCCATGTGCTCTTCAGGAGGAATTGGAGAACCAAGTTATCATTATTGGAATGGATTGAAATGGCATGGAATAGCCATACATCTTGAATCAGAAGCCATATTCTTCTGGTGCAATGGAACTGGAAAGACATACCCTTGGAGCATGGTACGTAGCTGGGAGAAAAAAGCACAGACAGGTGGCATGATCTATGGAGGAGGAGCTACAGGCTTGATGCACAACCTAGATAAATCTCGTAGCAATGCCATAAATACAGGTTTACTAATTCATGTGGCTGATTTCGAAAATCCTTCATGGATGATTCATATGCCCAAGGAAGTAGACAGAAATCGCTGGTTCGAGCTCATGATTCAGGTGATCAATGAAGGTCGTCGCCCTGCACAACATTGATTATTTTTTGAAGGAATAGCATGCATAAGTCGAATACAGCCATTGTTGGCATTGCTCTATCAATCATCATCAGCGGTTGTTCATCAGTAACCACCACTGGCAATGAAAAACCAGACCTTAGGCCATGCGCTAAGAATTTCACAACTGATGGCTCTATGACGGGTCTATCCGGAAAAAGATTCATGACTTCAATGTCATTCCCAAACATATCAAAGAAAACAGCCCTGAATAAAATAAGTCAGCAGATTTCATTCGAAGGCCAAACAATAAAAACCTTAGATAGAGACAGCGGAATTATTATAGCATCGCAACAAGATCTACTCTTAAAAGACGCTAGAGAAACTAAGATCACAGCATCTGTAGAAGAAAGAAAAGGTGGAACCCTTGTAAACATCCAAGTTCTAACAGGATTTGGCATGGTTACATCAGAGGATGCGGTCAAGGATTATTTCTGCAGAATCATTAATTACATTGGCAAATAACAAGCCAACACAATGCTGGCTTAACCGGCCCTCAGAGCTCGTTTGAAAACTCACAGAAGGCTCGTCAAAGTTGTCTCAACTGCTCTCTGTCGAAAGCATCAACTTACCCAAGATTCTCTGAAGAATTGAGCACATCCTAGGGTGCCTATTCGTCCGAATCACTCATGCAGGTCTGTCAAATGAGTTTCCAAACGGGCTCTTACCGCGCCTGTCAAAAAAATGATCGTCGCGATCATCTATGAAGAGAAGACCGCTTGCAAAGGCAAACAAGGAAATAGCATGATCCGTGGAAAAATAATGCGCGATACCAATGCCGGCCCAGGCATTATCTTCGTCAATGGTGAACAGAAACCATTTACGCTGGAGACTCATTGGAAATCCAGCACGCCACCCAGAGTGGGGGCAGTTGTTGAGATAGGACTGGACGCTCAAGGAAATGTGGCCACGGTGTCACTGGTAGACGAAGCATCACTTGCAAAAGAGCAAGCACAAAAAGCGCTCAATTTGGCGTCAGAAAATGGCAAACAATACTTGGGAATTTTGGTTGCCCGAGTGGGTATGCCGACTCTGGTTGCCATCGGATTGTTAACGATAGCTTGGCTCTTCTTCGCCACCATTACTGTTCAGATTTTAGACTCTTACAGCGAGAGCATCAGTTTCTATGATGTTCTCAAGTTGGTCAACTCAGGTGGAAACCTTCAGTGGGTAGGTAGCATAAAATATGCTGAATCAGGCTTCTATGGATTCCTGATGTACGCGGCCATCTTGGCACCTGTCGCTCCGCATTTCCATAGCAATAAATACCTGCAACTTTGCTATTGCGCACCATTGATTTACATGGTCGGCATTGGTCTGAGCATGTATATCTCCATTAGGCATCATGTATCGGATGCACAGGGCATGGCATCAGGGATGGTGGGCCAGCAAGCCGTCGAAAAAATGATATCTGAAATGATTTCCATGACTCTGAAAGCCATTTCCATGGGATTGGGTTTCTACATTTCAGCTCTAGTGGCAACGTACCTTGCTGCCATTGGCGTGAAAAAATATCTAGCATCTAGTGCAACTGTTTGATTTGGAGTAATCATGAAAAAAATTCTCGCCATTGTGATTTGTGTCGTTGCAGTTCTGCAGGGCTGCTCCAAAAAAGATAAAGATACCCATCCAGTTTCACTCAACGATGCAATGTCATCATCCGCAGCAAAGAAAGCAGTTGAAGTACAAAAGGCAGCTGACGCGCCAAAAGCCGACAAATCGATTCCACTGACCCAATACCAAGAAATGAACAACGGTAAGCAGCTTTTATTCTCGCACTTGGCTATCAGTGGCATGCCTGTTGACTACGCAAAGATCGCAGAAAACATCTCAGCAGAATATACCAGAGAATCAGACGAATTCAAAAAACGTGACATCATGAATGCGCTTAAGCCCGGCATTGATAAGGAAATATCAAAAGCAAAAGACGGGCGCTACTACTACATGAATATTGATGCCAATTGGGATAAGTATGATTTCGCGTCCAAATCATTTGCCAGCAACAATATTGCCGGAAGTAGTCGTTATTTCATGTTTGATAACTTTGCCTATCGCTATAAACTTGAGTGGTCAAATGGGAATGCATTCAGTAAGCTCACAGTTCCAGATGAAGGCCAAGCACGAACGATTGAAGCTTTGCGCATCAAACACAACGGCATCAATACGCGCATCTATTTCTTTTTAGCCGACACCAAGTTAGGTGAGAGCACGGTTCTGGGCGAAATCACCAAGGTGAAAGTGATGGATGCTAATGGCAACGTGCTCAGCGAGATTTAATTGTTCGGCATTGAATAGAAATATTGCAACTCCAATCATTGATGGTTTGGAGTTGTATTCAAAACACTTTAAACCGCTGTCTTTCCGCCTATGTTTCGACGCAGTGTTTTGTTATCTTCTTGTGGTGTCTAACCTTCAGAAGCAAAAATGCAGTCCGCCATCGGCCATGCCATTTTTAAGGAATCTTGGGCAAGTGGATGCCCTCGGAAGAGCAGTTGATGCAACTTTGACGAATCTTCTACGAGTTTCTAAACGGGCTCTTACGAATACAAAACTTCAAAACCAACCACAACCCCGGACCCTCCGTCCGGGGTTCACTCGTCACAGTGATCAGCGACTCCCAGCCTTACTTGGCGGGTGAGCAGCGATCGGAGCATGGGCGGCTTTCCACGTTTCCAGCGCTTTCAAGGCCAGTTCAACATGTTGGTCAGGACTGTCGCTGGCGTAGGCGTAGACCACCTTGTGGCCGGGGCTGATGATGTAGGTGATGCGGCCGGCTTGGTCGCCTTGCCAGAGGGCGGCGTCGTATTTCTTGATGGTGTCCATGGCCGGGTCGGAGGCGACGGAGAACTTGCTGTGGCAGGCCTCGACCGAGAAGCGCTTGAGGATCGGCATCGCGTCGTGCGACATGCCCACCACGGTGGCGCCCAAGGCCTTGAATTTGGGCATGGCATCCGCGAAGGACTTGGCCTCAATGGTGCAGCCGTTGGTGAAGGCTTCGGGGTAGAAGTACAGCACCACCGGACCTTTTTTGAGCGCCTTGTTCAACGAGAAGGTGAAGGCCTTGCCGGCATGGGCGGCCGGAGCACTGAAGTCGGGGGCGTTGACGCCCACATCAAGGGCGGCCCAAGCTGGACCGGCGCAAACCATCAACATCGCGGCGGCGTACAAGCCACCCTTCAGACATCCGCTGGAACGGGATTTCATCGCTGTCTCCTTGAACATGGCACATCGGGTCAATGTGCCGCTATCGTGACACGATCGCCTCTGCAAGATCAAAAGGCTTTGCCAGCCGAAACACACCTCAGCAAAAGCCGCGCAGGCAAGGCAAGATGCAGGCCTTCCACACGCCTTTGAACGCCTTCCAAGGCTTTGACCCGGAGACCTCGATGTCCAAGACCTCGTTTCGAACGCTCGCCGCAGGACTGGCCCTGAGCGCAGCAGCGCTGACCAGCGGTACGGCCGCAGCCGCAGATTTCACCCTCACCAGCCCCAGCGTGGCCCCGGACAGCACCATCGCTGACAAGCATGTGTTTTCCGGCTTCGGCTGCTCAGGCGGCAACCTCTCGCCCGCACTGCGCTGGAGCAACGCCCCGGCCAAAACCCAAAGCTTTGCCGTGACGGTCTATGACCCGGATGCACCGACCGGCTCGGGCTGGTGGCATTGGGTGGCTTACAACATCCCCGGCCAAGCCAGTGGTTTTGCCGAAGGTGCGGGCACTGAAAACGGCATGCGCCTGCCAGGCTCGACCCAGCAAGGTCGCACCGATTTCGGCAAGACCGGTTACGGTGGACCCTGCCCGCCCGTGGGCGACAAGCCGCACCGCTACGTCTTCACGATTTATGCGCTGAAAATCGCCACGCTGGAGGTCCCGGCTGACGCCACCGCCGCGTTGATCGGTTTCATGATCAACGCCAACAAGATCGGTCAGGCCAGCTTCACCGCGACCTACGGCCGTTAAGGCGTTGGCGGGGCCGGGGGAACCGGCTCGGCCGCGTCGAAACACAGACCGTTCTCGGCCATCCAGGCTTGGGCGGTGCGCACAGCCTCGATCGCAGCTGGGGCGCCCGCATAGGGCGCCACATGCAGCAGCACCTCACGGATCTCCAGCAGCGTGGCGCCGTTGTTCATGGCGCCGCGCAGATGGCCCTTGAGTTCTTGGCTGCGACCCAGCGCCGCCAGCATCGCCACGGTGCACAGGCTGCGCTGCTTGAGCGCCAAGCCCTCGCGCAGCCACGTCGAGCCCCAAGCGTGCTCGTTGACGTAGCTTTGCAGCGGCGCTGAAAAAGCGTCGGCCTGCGCCAAGGCGCGGTCCACAAAAACATCGCCCATGACGTGGCGACGCCGGGCCTCGCCCGGATGCATCGGGGCAGAGGGCATCTCGGCATGAGAGGCAGGTTGTTGGCTGATATCCATGCCGAGATTGTCCGCAGAAATCGATCCAACCATCGATGGAACGTTAGAAGTTCACGCCGATCTTCAGACCCAAGCTGGTCGGGCTGTAATCGACACCGTTCTTGATGCTGGTGCTGTGGATACGCAGATCAGCGCCAGCGAACAGCATGCCCGCACGGTAGTTCACACCCGCAGCGGCGCCCACACCGTAAAGCGTGGTGCTGGTGGCCCCTTGATCGACGCTGAACGCCGCCAAGCTCGGACCAAAACCAGCCGACATGCCATCACCGAAGGGGATGGTGTAGCGCGGCGAGAGCTCATAGCCCGTCACCTTGGTGCCGTTCTTGTCCGATTGGCTCAGGTTGAAGTGGGTGCGGATGCGCTGATCCGGGGATTGCACCAAGCCGCAGTTGAAGTTGAAGTCCAGACCGACGGCATCGGTGGTTTGCGATGAAGCGTCGTTGCTGTTGACGGTCAGCGCCAGCGACGGCGCAGCCTTGTAGCCCGGCTTCAAGATCGGCAAGAAGGTCCATTCACCCGCGTGGGCCGGAGCCGCCAAAGAGGCCAGCAGCACGGTCAGGGAGCTCAGAGCAAGGAAGGCACTTTTCTTCATGGGAATCTTTCGAGGTCAGGAGAGAAGAGGCGCGATTGTGGGCAGCCCCATTGCATCCGTCTGTAACCCTGGTCACACAGCCACGGTCGTGCCATCACCCGGCGACCAAATTCGATGGCCATTGCGACCGGCACTCTTGATGGCGTACATCGCCATGTCCGCCCGGCGCATCAGCGTCGCCGCCCCTTCTGACCCATGCGCTGCGCGTACGGCAATCCCGATACTCAAGGTGGCGTGCAGTTGATCGGTTCCAAAAGGGATCGGATCATGAAAGGACAAAGCCATCTTCTCGGCCACCAACCGGACATCTTGGGGATCGGTCAATTCGCTCAAGATCACGATGAACTCATCCCCACCGGAACGCGCCACCGTATCGACCGATCGCACACACGACACCAAGCGCAGGGCGATCTGTCGCAACAGCGTGTCCCCCGCCTCGTGACCAAAACGATCATTGATGGCCTTGAAGTGATCCACATCGATGAACATCACCGCCATGGGCCGTTGAAAGCGCGTCGCTTGCAAAAGGGCTTGATCAAGTCGATCCAGCAACATGCGTCGATTCGGCAATCCGGTCAGGGCGTCGAAGAAGGCCAACTCATGCGCCCGCTGTTCTGCCAACTTCAGATCTGTGATGTCGCGGTTGTTGACCCGTCGCCCCAAATCGCGGCCATCGCTGGCAATCACCCGCCGACAACCGTGCGCGATCCAACGAACATCCCGACTCTTGCACACGATACGAAACACCACTTGGGCCGACACGTGGGTTTCGAGGGTGTGGAGATGTTCGCGGTACAGCGGTATGTCTTCCGGCAGCACGATCCGATCCAACAAACCTGGATCGGCATAGAACTCTTCAGGCGTGTACCCGCTCACTCGCTCACAGGCAGGGCTGACATAGAGCACACCGCCCTCGGGTGAGAGCCAGTATTCCCAATCGTAGGTGTAGTCGGCGATGGTCCGAAAGCGCTCTTCGCTGTCTCGCAAGGCATGCTCATCTTGGGCTTGTTTGAGCTCCGACCGATACAGCCGGTAAAACACGCCCCCAAGGATGCCGATAAAAGCCATCGCGGAGAACCCCAGCACCCGCACATGCTCGCGCCACTCGGCCGAATAGGTGTCTTCAGCCAACCCAACCGTGATGAAGAAGGGTTGATTCGCCAAGACCTGATAGCCCAGCGTGCGCTGCACACCATCGATCGGTGAAGCAACCTCCAGCGTGCCACGCGGCTCATGCTTTTGAAGGATGGCCATCCGGATCGGGATCTGGGGATCCGGCTTGTTCTGGATCTCGATCTTGCCGGGATAGCGGATCAACAACGCCCCGTTATCCATGCGTCTCAGGGCGATCACACCGCCTGGGCCGAGATCCAATTTTTGTAGATCCTCTTGCAGCACCGACACGTCAATGACGGCAATCACCGCCCCCAAGAAATGCTTTTGAGCATCGAGCAGGGGTTGACTGATGTACATCGACGCCCGACCGGTATACCGCCCGGTCAGGACATCGGAGTAGAAGATTTTCGCGGCCGTCGGCTGCTTGCAAATCGCTTGAAAGAAGTCCCGATCAGCAATATTGAGCACCCCTTGCTCACCCTCCATGCTGGTGTAGAGCCGATTGCCTGCCGCATCGAAAATCCGCAATGCGGAGGCCGAGGTGATGGCATGGCGATGGGATCGCAGCCAGCGAGACACCGATGACTGCTCACGGCGCACCCGCTCAGGTCGAAGAAGCTTGGGATCGAAATCCGCCGCAATCACCGACACCACCCGTTCGGCAGCGCCGAATTCGAGCTCCAAGCGCGATGCCAAGATTTGGGTCAGGTTGCGGGCATCGGTGGCCGCATCTGCTTTGACCACCTGCCATGATCGGTAGGCTTCCTGACCGATCAAGAGCAGGAAGGCGATCACCAAGCCCAGCAGGGTCAACCCATATTTGGCACGACGCAATGGGGCTCTCCTTCTTGGGCCTCGGGATGATCAACGACGCGGATCCGATCGGTTCGAGCCCTTGACCAGATCAAAGCGGAACAAGCGGCATTCGATCGGGCCGTTCCACATCGGTACGCGCCGACTTTCCTTCAAGCGCATGGCTTGGGGCAGCTTGGCATCGGGGCTCAGCACCCAAGCGGTCCAACCGGCGTATTGGTGCTTCCAGTGGCTGGCCAAGGCCGAGAAGAAGGCTTGCGAGGTGCCACCGCCTTCAAAGCCTTCGCGCGCCATCCCAGCGTGCGGGTCGTGCCCGGAGCCCGTGCCCTTGGCGTCGATCCGCTCGCCATACGGCGGGTTGAGCATCAACACACCGTGATCAGCTGGGGCTACGCGCTGCAAGGCGTCGGCCGTTTTGAATTCGATGGCGTGCAGCACCCCGGCCCGCTCAGCGTTGCGGGTGGCGAAGTCGGTCATGCGGAACGACACATCGCCGCCCTGCACCATCACCAAGGGGGCATGCACGCGCGCACGCGCCTCAGCCTTCATGTCGCGCCAAGCCACCGCCGCCGTTTCCATGCGGAAGGGCCCCAGCTTTTCAAAGGCAAAGCTGCGTTGCATGCCGGGGGCGATGCCGCAGGCGATCTGCGCCGCTTCAATGGCGATGGTGCCCGCGCCGCAGCAGGGGTCGAGCAAGATCCCGTCTTCTTCACGGCCTTGCCAACCGGCCGCCGCCAGCATAGCCGCAGCCAAGGTTTCCTTGAGCGGCGCTTCGCCCTTGTCCTCGCGCCAGCCGCGCTTGAACAACGCCTCGCCGGTCAGATCGACATAGAGCAGCGCGTGGGTTTCTTGCAAGTGCAGCACCAGCGACAGATCAGGAAAGCGCGGATCGACATCCGGGCGGTCGCCCGTGGCCTCGCGCATGCCGTCGCAGACCGCATCCTTGATGCGCAAGCTGGCGAAATGCAGGCTCTTGAGCGGGGAGCGCTGCGCGGTGGTGTCCACACGCAGGGTCTGCTTGGGACGAATCCACTCGGCCCAACGCACCGTGCGCGCGAGCTCATAGAGGTCGTCTTCGCCTTGGTACGGACCTTCAGCCACTTGCCACAGCACACGCTGGGCCAAACGGCTTTCAAGGTGCAGACGCATGGCGGTCTGGATGCTGCCAACCAAGGCAACCCCGCCGCGCGCGGCCTTGACCGAGTCAGCGGCGCGGGCCGTGCCAGCGGCCAACAGAATCGCCCGCACTTCATCGGCAAGCAAAGGCTCTGCGCCGGCGGCGCAAGGCAAGAAAAGAGGAGTGGGATTCACGTTCGGGTCGCCGCAACAAAAGGGGGATTGTCGCGCCTCGGTTGTTTGTTACAAATGGTGTGCTTATCTTCAGGACTTGCAGAGACAATCATGCAACACCGTCGAGCATCGCGCTCGATTTGTTCACACCACCATCCATCGAGGAGTTTTCAACATGCACATTCGCTTCACCACGCGTCCCCTGATCCTTTCCGCCACCATCGCTGCCGTTTTGCTGAGCGGCTGCGCCGGCATGAGCGAGACCCAAAAGGGCACCGCCATCGGTGCTGCGGGGGGCGCAGGCTTGGGCGCACTGATCGGTAAGGCCACCGGCAACACCGGCAAGGGTGCCGCCATCGGTGGCATCGTGGGTGCTGTCGCCGGCAACATCTGGTCCAAGAAGATGGAAGACAAAAAGGCCGCCATGGAAGCCGCCACCAAGGGCACCGGCGTGGACATCGCTCGCACCGCTGACAACCAGCTCAAGGTCAACGTGCCTGGCGACTTCTCCTTCGACGTCGGCCAAGCCAAGGTCAAGCCGGTGATGCAACCGGTGCTGAACAAGCTGGCCAGCGGCTTGGATGCCACCCACTTGGTCAGCATCGTCGGCTACACCGACAGCACAGGCTCGGCAACCGCCAATACCCAACTGTCGATCAACCGTGCCGAAGCCGTGCGTGACTACATGGTGGGTCAAGGCATTGCTGCTTCACGCATCGACGTCAGCGGCAAGGGTGCCGCTGACCCGGTAGCGGACAACGGTACAACCGAAGGCCGTGCCAAGAATCGTCGCGTTGAAATCTTCCTGCGCGAAGCCGGTGCCCAGTAATCTGGCACCATGCTGAGAAAACGGCGCCTTCGGGTGCCGTTTTGTTTTTCGAGCCAGATCGGCTTACCCGCCCAAGGATTCCATGCCCGGCTACCACACCAAGCAAGAGCACATCGCCGTTCACGGTGTCTCTGATCTCGTCATCCGCTCACTGCTCGACCGGGAACAGTTCTCCGACCCCGAGGGCTTGGCAGAACGCTTGGGTATTTCTTCGGCCACATGGCCGCTGTTCGGGCTGCTTTGGCCCTCAGGTGCACACCTCGCGGCCCGCATGGCCCTGCGCCCAGTCACGGCAGAAAAAATCCTAGAAATCGGCTGCGGCTTGGCCTTGGCCAGCTTGGTTGGCCATCGGCGCGGCGCTGATGTGACTGCTAGCGATTGCCACCCGATGGCCGGCAGCTTCTTGCTGGAAAACCTGCGTCTCAACGACATGGCCCCCATGAAGTACCGCCAAGGCCAGTGGGGCAAGGCCGAAGACGCGGACGATGACAACGCCGTCCAAGGCCGCTTTGACCTGATCATGGGCAGCGATTTGCTCTACGAGCGCGACAGCAACGGCGATCTGGCCGGCTTCATCGAACACCACGCCAACGCCTGCGCCGAAGTCTGGATCGTGGACCCAGATCGCGGCAACCGCCCCACCTTCAACCGCCACATGGCCGCCCAAGGTTTTGAGCGCCATGAAGAGCGCCTCGATAGCGTCGCCACGGCTGAGGCTGCCGCCTACAAGGGCCGCATGCTGGTCTATCGACGCGAGGCCCCCACGACGGCCCCACTTGCTGCCTAAAATAAAGGCATGAACCAGCCCTCCGACTTCATCACCGATGCCTCCATCACCACCCCCCTGCCCCACCGGCTGGGCTGCGACTGCGGCTTGCATGGCAGCAGCCGTCTTGGTGGGGTCGGCAACCGACGGCTTTTCACCGGCTTGATCCTCGGCGCCGGCGCGGCGGCGGCCCTGCCGGCTTGGGCGCGCGAAGGCGTGGACGTGGGGCCGAACTCCAAGTTCACCCAGATCGTGTCGGCCGATCAGGTCGAAACCGCCGCCAAGCAGCAGTACGTGCAGATGCAAAACGAGGCCAGCCAGAAAAAGGCCTTGGCCCCGCCGGACCATCCGCAAGTCATTCGACTGCGCGCGATTGCTGAGCGCGTCATTCCCTTCACCTACGAATGGAACGACCGCGCACGCACTTGGAAATGGGAAGTCAACCTGATCGGCTCGCAAGAGCTGAACGCCTTTTGCATGCCGGGCGGCAAGATCGCCTTCTACTACGGCATCTTGCAAAAGCTGCAACTCAGCGACGACGAAGTCGCCATGATCATGGGCCACGAAATGGCCCACGCCCTGCGTGAGCACGCCCGCGAACGCATGGGCAAGCAAACGGCCACACGTGGCCTGATCGAAATCGGCTCCGCCCTGTTCGGCTTGGGCCAAGTGGGCCGCACCGTGGCCGACATGGGCGGGCAATTGCTGACCCTGAAATTCAGCCGTGAAGATGAATCCGAAGCCGATTTAGTCGGGATTGAACTGGCCGCGCGTGCCGGCTACGACCCGCACTCGGGCGTGACCCTGTGGGAAAAGATGATGGCGGCCAACAAAAACGCCCCGCCGCAATTTCTTTCCACCCACCCAGCCAGCGGCACGCGTATCCACGACATCGAGGCCAACCTGCCCAAGGTCGCTGGCCTCTACGCCCGCTCGCCCAAACCGCCACGCCAATTCGGCCCACCCACACCAGCAGCACCAGCCGCAAAGGGTTAATCAACGCCCCTTGGGCACGGCCGCCAACAACGCTTGGGTGTAGGCCTCGCGGGGGCGGGCAAGGAGCGTTTCAGTGGGGGCCTGTTCGACCACCCGGCCGGCTTGCATCACCAAAATATCGTCGGCCATGAAGCGCACCACGGCCAAGTCGTGGCTGATGAAGAGATAGGCCAAACCGCGTTCGGCTTGCAGGTCTTTGAGCAGATTGAGCACTTGCGCCTGCACCGAGACATCCAACGCCGACACCGCTTCGTCGAGCACCAAGACTTCAGGGTCGAGCGCCAGTGCGCGGGCGATGGCGATGCGCTGGCGCTGGCCGCCGGAGAACTCGTGCGGATAGCGCCCCAAGGCGCTGGCGTCCAAGCCGACACGCACCAGCAAAGCCTCGGCCCGCGCTTGGCGCTCAGCCTCATCCGCACCCAAGCCGTGCAGCCGCAGCGGCTCCATCAGGGTCTGGGCGATGCTGAAACGTGGATTGAGCGAGGCCAGCGGGTTCTGGAACACGATCTGCAAGCGCTTGCGCTGCGCCAACGCTCCAGCCCGGGCGGCCCGGGAAGCTTGGCGGGGCTCAAAGCGTTCGCCCCCAAGCCAGACGCTCCCGGCGCTGCGGCCCTGATCGCTGTGCAGCTGCAACAGGGCCAGCGCCAAGGTGCTCTTGCCCGAACCCGACTCACCCACGACCCCCAAGGTGCGGCCCGGCTGAAGGCCAAAACTCACCTCCTGCATCCCGCCCACCTCGACGCCACCCACGCGGTAGCGGTGGCTCAACGCCCGCGCTTCAAGCAGCGGTGGGGCCGCCAAGGAGGTCCGGCGGGGGACCGCCGCCGATGCCACCTCCTCGTCGATGCTGCGCAGGCGTGCGGGCAAGGGGCCATCGAGGCGCGGGCGGCAAGCCAACAAGGCGGCGGTGTAGGGGTCGGCGGGGGCGCTCAACACTTGAGCCACCCCGCCTTGTTCGCGGACTTGGCCGTGGCGCATCACCACCACCTCGTCGGCGATCTCGGCCACCAAACCGAGGTCGTGGCTGATGAACAGCAAACTCATGCCGTGACGCGCTTTCAGCCGCGCCAGCAGATCAAGGATCTGGCGCTGCACCGTCACGTCGAGCGCGGTGGTCGGCTCATCGGCAATCAACAGCTTGGGCTCGCAGGCCAAGGCCATGGCGATCATGACGCGCTGCTGCTGACCGCCCGAGAGTTGATGCGGCCAAGCGTGCAAGCGCTGCTTGGGCTCTGACAAGCCCACCTCGGCCAACAAGTCGGCGGCGCGCGCCCACGCGGCGCGACGGCTCAGGCCCAAGTGCAGCTGCAACGGCTCGGCAAGCTGATCGCCGATGCACAGCACAGGATTGAGCGAGCCCATCGGGTCTTGAAAGACGCAGGCGATGGCACGACCGCGCAAGCCTTGCAGTTGCTTGGGCGTGGCCCGCAGCAAATCTTGGCCTTCAAACAAGATGCGTCCGCTGCGCTCGGCGTTGTCGGGCAGCAAGTTCAGGATCGACATGGCGGTGACGCTCTTGCCCGAGCCCGACTCGCCCACCAACGCCACGGTGCGATGCGGCGCGATATCAAAGCTCACACCGCGCACGGCGTGGGCACGCTGCGTGCGGTCCAGCCGAAAAGCGACGTGCAGATCGTGCAGGCTGAGCAACGGGGCCGTCATCTCATGCCTCCAAGCCGCGCAAACGCGGATCAAGGGCGTCACGCAGCGCGTCGGTCATGAGCGCAAAGGCGGTGACAAACAGCGCCATGAAGGCAGTTGCCGTCGCCAGCTGCCACCAGCAGCCCAGCATCAACTCGCTCTGAGCCTCGGCCAACAAGGTGCCCCAGCTCACTTGGTCGATGGCCACGCCCAGCCCGAGGTAGGACAGGATCACTTCGTACTTGATGAAGCCGACCACCAAGATCGACAACTGCACCAGCACACCATGGCTGACGTTGGGCAGGATGTGGCGCAGCATGCGCGCGCCCGGACTCACGCCGATGGCTTCGGCGGCCCGAACGTAATCGCGCCCGGCGTGCTTCATGAACTCGGCGCGCACCAAGCGGTACACGCCGGTCCAACCAGTCAACCCCAAAATCACCACCACGCTGGTGATGCCCCGGCCCATCACCGCCGCGCAAGCCAGAATCAGCAAGATGCCGGGGATGGCGGTGAAGACGTTGTAAAAGCCTTCCAACACGTCGCCCACCCGACCGCCCCAGAAACCAGCCAGCGCGCCCAAGGTGGTGCCGATCAGCGTGGCCAGCAGCGCCGCCAACACACCCACCGTGACCGAGATGCGCGTGCCCTGCACCGCCTTGGCCCAGACATCGCGCCCCAGCCGATCCGCGCCAAAAGGCAAGGTGCTGGCCCGCACCATGGTTTGCGCCCCGTCTTTGCCGACTTTTCCGTCTTGGGCGCGCCAGTAAGCCGTTCGCTCAGCCCAAGCGGCGTAGCGCGGTGCCAGTGGATCGATGGCGCTCAAATCAAGCACCGGCCCGCTGGGGGCCGCCAAGATGGGGGCCAGTGCGGGTGCCGGACCGATCCAGTCGGGCGGGGCATAGGGGAGCGCGCGCTCGCGCTGCCAATCCGCCGCCACCCAGCCCCATGCCGTCAGAAAAATCAGCCCGCCAAACAGCAGCACCACCGCCAGCGCCACCAGCCCCACCCGGTCTTGGCGATAGCGCTGCCATGCCAAAGCCCACACCCCACGCCCACCACCACGGTTACTGTTCATGCCACCCCACCTCATCGCAACACCACCCGGGGGTCGATGAGCCGGTAGAGCACGTCGGTCAGCAGGTTGATGCCCATGGTCAGCAGCGCCAGATAAACCGTCACCGCTTGGATGACCGGATAGTCGCTGCGGTTCACCGCCAGCAGCACTTCACGGCCCAGACCGGGGATCGAGAAGAAGGTTTCGATCAAGAAGGAGCCCACAAACACACCCGGCAACTGCACGCTGACGTTGGCGACGATCGGGATCAAGGCGTTGCGCAGCACATGGCGCAGCAGCACGGCCCGCTCACCCAGCCCTTTGGCGCGCGCGGTGCGCACGTAGTCTTGGCCGATTTCTTCAAGGATGAAGCTGCGATAGAGCCGCGTCTGCGGTGACACCCCCACCAGCACCGCCAACAGCACCGGCAGCGGCGCATAGAGCGCCAGATTGGTCCACAGACTGCTGCTCCAGCCCTGCACCGGAAACCAGCCCAGCTCAAAGGCCAACAACCACTGGCCGACGATGATGTAGACCAAAAAGCTGATCGACAGTGCCACCGTGGTCAGCACCATCAGCAGCCGGTCGGTGAGTGAACCGCGCACCGCTGCCACGGCCAGCGCCAACAGCGTCGCAAGGGTGGTATCCAGAAGCAGGATCGGCAGCATCACCGTCAAGGTCGCCGGCAAGCGGCTGGCCAGCAACTGACTCACGGGCTCATGCGTGGCCCAGCTCAGGCCCCAATCGAGGGTAAGAACCTGCTTCAAGAACAAGCCCAGCTGCATCCACAGCGGCTGATCCAGCCCCAGCTGGGTGCGAATCTGCTGCACCTGCGCCGCAGAGGCATTCAGCCCGCCCAAGATCTCGGCCGGATCGCCGCCAAAGCCTTTGAACAGGCCAAACACCAGCAGCACGACCCCCAGCAGGGTCGGCACGCTCTGGCCCAGCCGCCGCCATAAGTACGCTTTCACGCCCTCAAAACCGCTTCTTGTAGCCGACGAAGACGCCGTCTTGGGTCAGACCGAGCAGAAAGGGTGAATCACGCTTGGCGATCTTGACGCCCACATAGCCGCCAATCGCGCCGCCCACCAAGACATCAGAGAGCCAGTGGCCGTTGGCCATCATGCGGGCCTTGGCCATGTAGACCGGCACCGCCAACAAGCCCCAAACCGCCGGGTTGCTGTCGGCGTAAAGGGCGATGGCCGGAGCCACGGCGGCGGCCATCATGGCGGTTTCGCCGCTGGGGAAACTTTTGTAGCCCGAGCCCGCGAACCAATCGTCGGGGCTGGTCGATTCGGAGGGACGCTTGCGCTTGAAGGTGTTTTTCATCACCTCCGTCACCACCGCCGTCGCAACCATGCTGTCCATGGTCTTCCAAGCCAGCTTGCCGGCGTTGGAATCGGTGCCTTCCCACAAGGCCGTGCCGATGGCCGCGCTCAAAACGATGCCATCGGCGATGTATTGGTTGTTGCGCGACCAGATGCCGTCGTCATGACGCGGCTGCCAAGAGTCCATGCCCAGCAAGCCCCCGCCCGCTTGGGCTACGCCTTGAGCCAGCACCAAAGCCACGCCCACCGCCCACAGCCGCCCAACCCGCCACCCACCGCTTCGCCCCAAAGCATCCATGCTCACACCCCGTCAACGCAAGAACCTAAACATCAAGGTTGGCGATGGTAACGAGGTGCGCGCCGTGGCTCCTTAGACGTAGGCCATGAACGACCAAGAATGATCAAACGATACCCACCACATGGTGCATCTCCTGGGCTGAAGGGTCTTAGATGATCTTGTGGATGCTGTCGGCGGCGCGCTTCACATCCAAGAAGATCAACCCCAACCGGGCGTTGGCCTTGAGCAAAACGGTGACCACCGCGTCGTTGCCCGCGTGCACCATCAACACATAGCCTCGCTGGCCTTTGACCAGCACTTGCTCCAACTCACCCCGTGCCAACTCACGCGCCGTGCGATCCCCCAAGGACAGCATGGCAGCGCTCATCGCACCCACCCGGTCTTCGTCCATGCTGGCTGGCAGCAAGGACGCCATCATCAAACCATCGGTCGAAAGAACCGCCGAAGCTTCAATGTCAGCCGTGGAGCCGTTGAGCTCATGAAGAATGGAATTTAAAACATCTGCGCGCATAAAATACTCTTGAAAATAAGAAATTCGTTGCTTTTAGTTTAAATTTGACCGAGCTGACCACGGACCTCGCCGAGCAGCACATCGATTTCTGATTTAAACATACGTTCGAGCAAAGCTGGTTTAAACCCTGTGATGCGAATCACGGTTTCGAGGTAATACACCAAATAGCTCTCAGCGGTGATCGCTTGAGAGGTGAGAGATAGTCGCTCGACGCTACTCATGATGTCGCGCGCAAGGGAGGCGCTACCGACAAACTCCGGCGTGACTTTGGATCGCATCCAATCCAAAACCCAAGTCCACATGCCCATCATCATGGGGTTTTTCACACCCACCTTGATATGCACCACGCCCACCAAAGACTGCCACGCCCAATACTTGTCGTCGAAGGGCCCGTTCAGCGTGCGCTGCCACCAGCGTCGCAGGGTGGTTTCACGCTCAGCACGGGCACCATGCCCGATCAGGCAGGCCATCTGTGGATTGGCTTGAATCGTGTCGTAAAAACCCTGGACCAATTCATCTTCCATAGCCAGAAGTTGGCTCTTGAAGCGCATCAGCAATTCAGCATCTGCTGATGAAAAACGCTGACCTTCTGGAATGTCCTCAATGATTTTCTGTGTGATTTCGAAAATGTCCATAACATACCCTTGAGAAAAATGTATCCCCCATCAGCGAGCTCACATATATAAATAAGCTCACTTGACTTGGATCAAGTGTATGCAAAACAAGCGTTGATCGTAAACAACACAGCCATGAATGATGGTCACGCCTCGTCAAATGCGTGAATATTCATTGCAACAGGGTCAGACAAGGTTTTATTAAGATTTCAGCCATCGTCAAGCAACCTTGACGATGGTGAATCGACTCATTCAGCAAGGACTCAGATCGACGGGCCGTAACCGGCCCGAATCTTTCGTTCCGATCAGGTTGATGGAGGGAAGCTGAACCCTGCGTGCACCCCTTCGCGCAAAGCCCAGCTCAACAGACCCACGAGTGTTGTGGGTGCACCACGGTCATGGGTTGAGGGATGCCGCAGAAAAACAACGCGGCGTCACAACCCACGAAGGGGTCAGATGATCTTGTGGATGCTGTCGGCAGCGCGCTTCACGTCCAAAAAGATCAACCCCAAACGGGCGTTGGCCTTGAGCAAAACGGTCACCACCGCGTCGTTACCGGCATGCACCATCAACACATAGCCCCGCTGGCCTTTGACCAGCACTTGCTCCAACTCCCCTCGCGCCAGTTCGCGCGCGGTGCGATCGCCCAAGGAGAGCATGGCCGCACTCATGGCCCCCACCCGGTCTTCATCCATGCTGGCAGGCAGCAAGGACGCCATCATCAAACCGTCGGTCGAAAGAACCGCCGAGGCTTCGATGTCAGCGGTGGAGCCGTTGAGCTCGCTGAGAATGGAATTGAGAACATCTGCGCGCATGAAGAACCCCTTTCAAAAGACCAATAAAGGCACACCCAGCTTCAGATCGAGCCAAGCTGCGCCCGAACCTCACCCACAAGTACATCAATTTCTGACTTGAACATGCGTTCCAGCAACGCAGGTTTGAATCCCGTGATCCGGATCACTGTCTCAAGGTAATACGTCAAATAGCTCTCCGCCGTGACGGCTTGAGCCGTCAGAGCAAGACGCTCGACACTGCTCATGAGATCGCGCGCCACGTCGGCACCACCCACGGCATCCGGGGTGATCTGCGAACGCAACCACCCCAGCACCCACGTCCACATCCCCATCATCATCGGGTTCTTCACCCCGACCTTGATATGGACCACCCCCACCAACGATTGCCATGCCCAGTACTTGTCGTCGAACGGGCCATGCAAGGTGCGTTGCCACCAACGGCGCAAAGAGGTTTCGCGGTCGGCACGGGCACCATGGCCGATCAAGGTGGCCATTTGCGGGTTGGCTTGAATCGTGTCGTAAAAGCCCTTCACCAACTCGTCTTCCATGACCAGCAACTGATCGCGAAAGCGCATCAGCAAGGCGGCGTCATCCGCCGAGAAGCGCTGCCCCTCGGGCAGGCTTGCCATGATGTTCCGAGTGGTTTCAAAAATATCCATGCCCCACCTCCTTAAGACAACCGCAGCTCACACGACGGCTCACACAATCGATTGTTGATGGACATTTGTCCGGTGAGTAGGTTAGAAAGTGAAAAAAGAAGACGGTAGGTGTTATGTCACGACCGGCAAACGCCCTCGCATCAACCGCTCCCCCTCCTTAAAAACAGCCAACTCGCCCGGCTGTAGCGCCTGCCAAGCTTCATTGCGCGTTAACGGCTCCGTCACGATCACCGCCACGCGGTCTTGGGGCGTGGTGTGGCGGGCAAAGTCGATCTGCACGTCGTCATCGCGCAATTCGGCCGCCGTGAAAGGATGACGGCGCAACACGTAGTGCAACTTGGTCGAGCAGTGCGCCCACAAGGCCTCACCGTTGCTCAGCAAAAAGTTGAACGTGCCGTGCGGCGTGATGCGCGGCACCAGCTCGGCCAGGGTTTCAGTCAGGGCTTCGACGGTGGGCAGGCTGGCGTGGTTTTTGGCCAGCTCTTGCATCAACCAGCAAAAAGCGCGCTCGCTGTCGGTACCCCCCACCGGATGAAAAGCCGCGTGCAGCTTGGGCTGAAAGTGGGTCAAGTTGCCGTTGTGCGCAAACACCCAGTAGCGCCCCCACAGCTCGCGCTGAAACGGGTGGGTGTTTTCCAGCGCCACCCGGCCTTGGGTGGCCTTGCGGATGTGGGCAATGATGTGGCGGCTCTTGATCGGATACGTGCGCAGCATCTGCGCCACCGGCGAGAGGTGCGCGCTTTGGTCATCGACAAACAACCGCACGCCGGGGCCTTCAAAAAAACCGATGCCAAAGCCGTCCTTGTGCTCGACCGCCCGCTGGGCAAAGCCGGTGAAACTGAAGACCAGATCGGTCGGGGTGTTGGCGTTCAAACCCAGCAATTGACACACAGAAAACTCCGTTTATTCGGTAAAAAACCGCAGCCAGCCCTTCAGGCTGAACAGATTGCCGGGGTTGCTGGTTTCGTTGAGCAGCCCCGCCATGCGGCGATGCAAGCGCGGACTGCGGCGCGCCCGCCAGATCACCAGATCAGTCAGCCACGGTTGGGCATTGACGCGGTTGGCGCGCTCATAGAGATCAAAGCGCGGTTTGAGCCGGGCCAAGCGCGCGTCGTAGTCGGCGCGAACCTCGGCGTCCGATGCACCGGCCAAGATCGCTTCAGCCGCGTGGATGCCGGTTTCCATCGCCTTGCCGATGCCTTCGCCCGTGAAGGCGTAAGTGCTGCCGATGGCCTCGCCCACCGCCAACAAGCCCGTGCGGCTGTGGCCCGCACCGTCGAGAGAGCAGCGCAGCGGCGCGCCTTTGAAGTCACCCACCAACGTGCCGCCCGCCATCAAAGCCTGCGCCGGGGCGTAGCAGTGCGTGAAAGCGTCGAGCACGCTGCGCAAATTCACCTCCGGCATCGGCTTGCCTCGACCGGGCAGGATGCCCACGCCAATGTTGAAGACATCGCCGCCCACCGGAAAGACCCAGCCGTAACCGGGCCGCAGGCTGCGATGCCAGACCACATCCATGCTGCGGATCTGTGCCGCCATGGCGGGGTTGTGCACATAGCCGCGCAGCGCAATGCCACTGGGGCTGCGGCGCTGGCACAAATCGACAGCGGTCAGCGGCACCAGCGCCGCCCCGGTGGCCAAAATCACCCAGTCCGCGCGGATCTCGAACGAGCGCTCGCCTTGGCGCAACCAAGCGCCGACCACGCGCGGCGACACATCCGCCGTCGTGGCAACACCATCATTCAAGATCGGTTTTTCAAAGCGCATCGGGGCCACAAAGCGCGCCCCCGCTGCGATGGCATGGCGACACAGCAGCTCATCAAGCACGCGGCGCGGCAACACGGCCAGCTCACCCGGCAGATCAATGCTGTTGCCGCTCGGCCCGACACAACGCACCGCCTCCACCCGATGGGCGCGGGCCATCACGGCCTCCAGCACCCCA
>NZ_JBFPHB010000013.1:0-131139 GCF_041083635.1 Leptothrix ochracea | reverse complement strand
TCGATACGGTGCTGGCCTTGCCCGAGGACACCCGCTTGATGGTGCTGGCTCCGGTGGTGCGTGGGCGCAAGGGCGAATTCGTCGAGATGTTCCAGAGCTTGCAAGCGCAGGGCTATGTGCGTTTTCGCATCGATGGCCAGATCGTCGAAGCCAGCGATCTGCCCGCCCTGAAGAAAACCGAAAAGCACGACATCGATGTCGTGATCGACCGCCTCAAGGTTCGCCCCCAAGCCCAGCAGCGTTTGGCCGAGAGTTTCGAAGCTGCCTTGCGCTTGGCCGAAGGCCGCGCCCTGATGCTGGACATGGACGCCACAGCGGCCGCGCCAGCGCCGGTGGAGCAGTGGTTTTCCAGCCGTTACGCCTGCCCGGTGTGCGATTACGCCTTGGCTGAGCTGGAGCCGCGCTTGTTTTCCTTCAACTCCCCCGCCGGGGCTTGCCCGAGCTGCGAAGGCTTGGGCTTGGTGACGGTGTTTGACGCCGAGCGGGTGGTGCCGTTCCCGTCGCTGAGCCTGGCCAGCGGTGCGGTCAAGGGCTGGGATCGGCGCAATCCCTACACCTTCTCGCTGCTTGAAAGCGTGGCCGCGCATTACGGCTTTGATCTGGACGTGCCGTGGGAGGCGCTGGACCCCGCCCATCAGCACGTGCTGCTGCACGGCTCGGGCAGCCAAGACATCGACTTTGTCTACCGCGCTGAAGGCGTGCAGGGCCGCAAGCGCGAGGTGAAGAAGTCGCATCCGTTTGAAGGCATCTTGCCCAACTTCGAGCGCCGCTGGCGCGAGACCGATTCGGCGGCGGTGCGCGAAGACTTGGCGCGCTACCAAATGGCGCGGCCCTGCGCTGCCTGCGAAGGCACCCGGCTGCGGCGCGAGGCGCGCCATGTCTTCTTGCCCCATGGAGGCCATGCTTCCGAGGCTGCGCCAGCGCCCACCTCGCCCGGCCAGCCGATTTATGCCTTGGAGCATCTGCCGCTGGCGGCTTGCCTCGACTACTTCGAGCGCGTGCAACTCAGCGGGGCCAAGCGCGACATCGCTGACAAGGTGATCCGCGAGATCCGCTCGCGCTTGCGCTTTCTGAACGACGTCGGCCTGAACTACCTGAGCTTGGACCGCAGCGCCGACACGCTCTCGGGCGGCGAGGCGCAGCGCATCCGGCTGGCGAGCCAGATCGGTTCGGGGCTGACGGGGGTGATGTACGTGCTCGACGAGCCCTCCATCGGCCTGCATCAGCGCGACAACGAACGCCTCATCGGCACCTTGAAACACCTGCGCAATCTGGGCAACTCGGTGCTGGTGGTCGAGCACGACGAGGACATGATCCGCACCGCCGATCACGTCATCGACATGGGGCCGGGCGCGGGCGTGCACGGCGGCCATGTGGTGGCTGAGGGCACCTGCGCCGACATCATGGCGGTGCCTGAGTCGCTCACCGGCGCGTACCTTGGCCGGCGCTTGCGCATCCAAGGCCCGGCGCAGCGCCGGCCATGGCGCGTTGATCAGCCGGTGCTGGGCATCGTCAACGCCAGCGGCAACAACCTGCGCGGCGTCTCGGTCGAGATCCCGGTGGGCTTGTTTACGTGCGTGACGGGTGTGTCCGGTTCGGGCAAGAGCACCTTGGTGAACGACACGCTCTACGCCGCCGTGGCGCGCAAGATCTACCAAAGCCACCTGGAGCCCGCCCCGCACGACGAGATCACCGGCCTAGAGGCCTTCGACAAGGTCATCAACGTCGATCAAAGCCCGATTGGGCGCACCCCGCGCTCGAACCCAGCCACCTACACGGGCCTGTTCACCCCGATCCGCGAGCTGTTTGCCGAAGTGCCGATGGCGCGCGAGCGCGGCTACGGGCCGGGGCGTTTCAGCTTCAACGTGGCGGGTGGGCGTTGCGAAGCCTGCCAAGGCGACGGCGTGCTGCGGGTTGAGATGCACTTCTTGCCCGACGTCTACGTGCCGTGCGATATCTGCCACGGTCAGCGCTACAACCGCGAAACGCTGGAAGTGCTCTACAAGGGCCGCAACATCGCCCAAGTGCTCGACCTGACCGTGGAAGACGCCTACGCCTTTTTCTCGGCAGTGCCCGCTTTGGCGCGTAAGCTGCAAACCTTGCTTGATGTGGGCTTGGGCTACATCCGGTTGGGCCAATCCGCCACCACGCTCTCGGGCGGCGAGGCGCAGCGCATCAAGCTGGCGCTGGAACTCTCCAAACGCGACACCGGCCGCACGCTCTACATCCTTGACGAGCCGACCACCGGCCTGCATTTCCACGACATCGGCATGCTGCTCAAGGTGCTGCATCAGCTCTGCGAAGCGGGCAACACCATCGTGGTGATCGAGCACAACCTTGACGTGATCCGCACCGCCGACTGGCTCATCGACATGGGCCCCGAAGGCGGCTCCGGCGGCGGCCTGCTCCTCATCGCCGGCACCCCCGAAACCGTCGCCGCCTGCCCTGAGAGCCACACGGGGCGGTATTTGGCGGGGATGATGGGATAGCCCAATCCCCCCGGCCCCCTTTTTCAAAGGGGGAGAAAAACCACGTGGCTTTGGCAAAGGGGGCGATTACAGCCTATTCTTGCGGCCCTGATTCACCGATTCCTTCGCTCGAACCGTCCTGCTCCATGACCACCACGACACCCTCCACCTCATCTTCCACCCCCGACTACTCCCATGCGATCCAAGCCCTGAAGGTGGCGGGGTGGTGTTTTGCGGTTTCCACTTTGGGTCTTGGCGTGGGCTTGGCGACCTTGGATGACGACGGTCTGAAGGGGCTGACCTATGGCGCTTTTGGTGTGATGGTGGTGGCTGGGATGGCCGCGCATATCTTGGCGGTGGTGGGTTGGTTTCGGATGCCCAAGCGCGCCTCAGGGGCATCCTGAATCGATAGAATGCGCCCCTTATCTTTTTATACCTTTGGGGGTATTTCATGAAACGCACCTTCTCTCCCGTTGCTTCCGTCTGTTCCGCCGTTTTGGCCGCTGGCCTTTTTTTTGGCGCGTATCCATCAGCCTACGCTGATGAACCGGCGACCATGGAAGCGGAATCGCGCCAAGTGGCGCAGGATCTGCTCAAGCAGCTCGGCGGCACGTTGAAGGCACAGATCGCGGCCAGTGGTCCGGAATCGGCCGTGCCGGTGTGTCGTGATGTGGCCCCAAAGCTGGCCGGTCAGGCCTCGCTGGCCAAGGGCTGGAAGGTGGCGCGCGTGGGGACTCGCACGCGTAACTCGTTGCTTGGCATGCCGGATGCATGGGAGCAAGAAGTGCTGGCCCGCTTTCAACAGCGTCTGGCAGCGGGTGAAAAGCTGGAGTCGATGGAGTTTTCCCAAGTGGTGCAAGAGCCTGCTGGGGGCAGCAGCTTTCGCTACATGAAGGCCATCGGTATGCAGCAGCAGTGCGTGGCCTGCCACGGCCCGCAAGATCAGATCGCGCCGGGCATGAAGGCGATGCTCGATCAGAACTACCCGCACGACCAAGCCACGGGCTATACCCCGGGTCAGTTGCGCGGTGCCGTGACCATCAAACGGCCCATCTAAGCCGGGCTGTGACGCGGGCATACGACAATGGCGGCTGTTTTGACTGACGGACTGCCTCACCATGTCGTTGCCTCCTCCCTCTCCCGATGTTTTGTTGGCGCCTGCTTCAGAAGGGTGGGTGCCCGGACAGCCTGATCCGCAGTGGATCAAGTTGATGCACATCGGCTTGGCGCCGTTTGTGCTGTGCGTCTTGCTGCTGTTCATCGTGCGCGGCGAGGCCATCTTGGCAGTGGAGCATCTGCTGGCCATCTATGCCGCTGTGACGGTTTCGTTTCTGGGCGGTATCCATTGGGGCTTGGGCATGCACAGCACGCCGCCGCAGCGCAAGATTTTTGTGCGCAGTGCCATCTTGGTGGCGGTCACTTGGATCGCCGGGCTCATGCCCCCGCATGCCGGGCTGGTGATCCAAGGGGTGCTGTTTATTGCCAGCTACATGATCGACCGCAAGGTCTACCCAGCGCATGGCCTCTCAGCGTGGCTGATGCTGCGGTTCCGCTGGACAGCAGTCAGTTCGCTGTGCTGTTTCTTGGCGGCGGCGCAGATCTGATCCGGGGGCTCTATGGTCGTGCGTTACAGCGTGGATGCGACGGATACCGCTGCGCATCAGTTTCACGTCACTTTGGAGCTGGACGCGGCACCGCCCACGCAGCGCTTGAGCTTGCCGGTGTGGATTCCCGGCAGTTACTTGGTGCGCGAGTTCGCCCGTCATGTCTCGGGTTTGCAGGCTTGGCGGGGGGGGCGTTCGGTGGCGGTGGTGCAGCTCGACAAATGCACTTGGGAGGTTCAAGACCTTCAGCCGGAAAGCCCCGAGGACCCAACGCTTGAACCGCTACGGGTGAGCTGGTCGGTCTACGCCTTGGACGCTTCGGTGCGCACCGCATGGCTCGATAGCGAGCGGGGGTTTTTCAACGGCACGAGTCTTTTCTTGGCCTGTGAAGGTTTGGAAGATCGAACGCACCGTGTGCATATCACCGGCTTGCCCGAAGGGTGGGAGATCGCCACGGCGATGACCACTGCGGACGCTCCGGCGCGCTTTGTGGCGGCCAACTATGACGAGCTGATCGACCATCCCTTTGAACTTGGCACCTTCTGGCGCGGGCATTTTGAAGTGGGCGGTCGGCCGCACGAGTTGGTGATCAGCGGCGCGTGGCCCTTGGCGGATCACGAACGTTTGTTGGCCCAGACCCAGCAGATTTGCGCGACGCAGATTCGTTTTTGGCACGGCGAGGGCGAAGGGGCGTCTTTGCCGCCGTTCGAGCGCTACGTCTTTTTGCTGCGCTTGGTGCATGAGGGCTACGGCGGGTTGGAGCACCGCGCCAGCACGGCGTTGATCGCCAGCCGGGCCGACATGCCCCGGCGTGACGAGGTGGGTGCCAGCATCCAAGGGCCTGGCGCGCTCAGCGACGGTCATCTGACCTTGCTCGGGCTGATCAGCCACGAGTATTTCCACACGTGGAACGTCAAGCGCATCCGCCCGCCCGAATTCGCGCCTTACGACTTGGGGCGCGAGAACTACACCGAGCTGCTGTGGTTCTTTGAGGGCTTTACCTCGTACTACGACGACTTGATGTTGCTGCGCGCTGGCTTGATCGATGTGCCGCGTTATTTGGGGTTGGTGAGCAAGACGATCCGCCAAGTGCTCGATACGCCGGGACGCAAGGTCCAAAGCTTGGCGCAATCGAGCTTTGACGCCTGGGTCAAGTACTACCGACCCGACGAAAACACCGTCAACGCCACCGTCAGCTACTACACCAAGGGGGCGTTGGTGGCGCTGGCGCTGGATTTGCGTTTGCGTGGGTTGCGTGGGTCGTCGGCCTCTGAAAGCTCGCTTGATCGTGTCATGCAAGCTTTGTGGCAGCGCAGCCAAAGCGGCCCGATCACCGAGGCGATCTTGCTGGCCTTGGTGGCCGAGCACGCCGGTGCCGAGCGATCGGCCGAGGTGTGTGCCGAGCTGCTCAGCTGGGTGCACGGCACCGAAGACCTGCCGCTGCCCGACTTGCTCCAAGCCGTCGGTGTGGCGTGGCAGGAAGACACCGCCTTGCTGCCGCAGCGCTTGGGCCTGCGCTTGCAGGAAACGCCCACGGGCATCAAGGTGCAGGCGGTGCTGCGCGCTGGGGCGGGTGAGGCGGCGGGCTTGTCGGCCGGCGATGAATGGCTGGCGCTGGACGGTTGGCGCCTCTTGAAGCTGGTGGAGGCGGCGCAGCTCGGCGCGGCCGAGCGTGCGCTGCCGCTGCTGGTGGCGCGCGACCGGCGCTTGCTGAGTCTGACCTTGCCCGCCACACCCAAGGCCACCACTGTCAGCTTGAAGCTGTTGGATGCGTCCTTGTTGACCGCTTGGTTGGGCGTGGCGTGAGCCGGTGGGGTGGGCGGCGCGCTGGGCTGCTGCTGGCGCTGCTGGTTGGCGTGATCGGGTTGCATATCGGCGGGCTGGGCGAGATCAGCGCGCAGCTCGACGCCGCCCGCTTTGCCACTGCGCCCAAGCCCGCCATGCAGCGCATGCAAGCCACCTATGCCCGCAGCGTGTTGCCCACGGCCGCTCCTGCCCCCGTAGCGCATGCACCGGCACCTTTGGCGAAGAAAAAGCGCCACCCTGCGCCGGAAGTGGCCTTGGCCGCTGCGGCTGCGGCGGCTGCTTCTGCGGCTTCAGAGCCAGCTTCGGCGGTGCCTGTCGAGGTGGCGGCCTCGGCCGAAGAGACTTTGGCGGTGGCCGCCTCAGCGCCCGAGGTGGCATCGTCCAGCGTGAGCGTGGCTGAAGCGCCGCCAGCCTCGACCCCTGTATTCACGTGGCCGGTCTCGACCAAGATCAGCTACACGCTGCTGGGCAACTATCGCGGGCCAGTCGAAGGCCAAGCCCAAGTGGAGTGGCTGCGCCAAGGCGCGCGCTATCAAGTCCATCTGGATGTCAGCATCGGTCCGCCCTTTGCGCCCTTGGCCAGTCGCCGGGTCAGCAGCCAAGGGTTGATCGACGCCACCGGCTTGGTGCCGCAGCTCTATGAGCAAGAAACCCGCGTGCTGATGGGCGGCCCGCGCTTGGCCACGATCCGCTTTGAGCCCGACGGCATCACCTTGGCCAACGGTCGGCATGAGGCGCCCAAAGCCGAGATTCAAGACACCGCCAGCCAGTTCATTCAGCTGGTTTACCTCTTCACCACCCACGCCGAACTGCATACCGAAGGGGCTCAAGTGGCGTTGCCGCTGGCGCTGCCGCACCGTGTGGATCGCTGGGTGTACGACGTGGGGGGCGCTGAACCCCAAGAAACCTCGGTGGGGGTGATCGAGGCGTTGCATCTCAAACCGCGTAGGCTGGCCGATCCGGGCGACATCACGGTCGAGATGTGGCTGGCGCCGACACTGCACTGGTTCCCGGTCCATATCCGGATGAGACAAGATACCGAGACTTATCTCGATTTGATCTTGGCCAAGTGGCCCGAACAATCGGGGCCATGATTGGTCAGACCGCTTTTTTCCAAGGAGTACGAACTTGACGCAGACCTTTGAAACCATCCGTGTTGAAACCCGTGGCGAGGGCGCCTTGCGCCAAGGCTGGATCACGCTGGACCGGCCGAAGCAACTCAACGCCCTCAACGACACCTTGATGGACGAGATGGGCGCAGCCTTGCTGGCCTTGGACGCCGACCCCGGCATCGGCTGCATCGTGCTCACCGGCAGCGAAAAAGCTTTCGCCGCTGGGGCCGATATTTCGATGATGGCGCCCTTCGATTTCGCCACCGCCTACACGCAAGGGCTGATCTCGCGCAACTGGGACACCCTGCGCCAAGTGCGCAAGCCCATCATCGCGGCGGTGTCGGGCTTTGCCTTGGGCGGCGGCTGTGAAGTGGCGATGGCTTGCGATGTGATCATCGCCGCCGACAACGCCAAGTTTGGTCAGCCCGAAATCAAGCTCGGCATCATCCCCGGCGCGGGCGGCACGCAGCGTTTGCCGCGTGCAGTTGGCAAGGCCAAGGCGATGGACTTGGTGCTGACGGCGCGCATGATGGACGCCCAAGAGGCTGAGCGCGCTGGGTTGGTCTCCCGCGTGGTGCCTTTTGAGCGGCTGCACGCCGAAGTCGAGCAAGCCGCCAGCGCCATCTGCGCCAACTCGCTGCCCAGCATCTTGGCGGCCAAGGAATGCGTCAATCGCGCCTTTGAAGCGCCGCTCAGCGAAGGCTTGCTCTACGAGCGCCGCATGTTCCACGCGCTGTTCTCGACCGCCGATCAAAAAGAAGGCATGGCGGCTTTCCTTGAAAAGCGCAAGCCGGTGTTCCAACAACGTTGAAAGGATCTCACCATGGGGACCGCTCTGATTCGTCTGACCGTGCTTGCTGGGGTCTTGGTCGTATCTGGCGCATCTAGCCTGTCTGGCGTTTGGGCGGCCGAAGGGGCTGGCCCAGCGTTGGGTGTGACCGCCTTGAGCGGTGATCAGCAAGCCGCGATGCTGGCCGATCACAACCGCTGGCGGGCCAAAGTGGGGGTGCCCGATCTGCGCTGGGCCGACGATCTGGCCCAGTCTTCCGCGCAGTGGGCCGCCAAGCTGCTCAAAGGCCAGCGTTGCACCATGGTGCATAGCCAGTGGCCGGGTTTGGGTGAAAACCTGTACTGGGCCAGTCCGCTGATGGGCTCTGACGGCTCGGTGGCCATCCAAACCATCAGCACGGCGCGGGCCGTCGATGCTTGGGGCCACGAGGACGCCAACTACGACCTCGCGACCAACACTTGCCAACCCGGCAAGGTCTGCGGTCACTACACCCAGCTGGTTTGGAAAACCACCCAAGAAGTGGGCTGTGCCAAACACATCTGCCCGGCCAGCGATCAAGTCTGGGTTTGCCAATACCGCCCAGCAGGCAACGTGGTCGGAGAGCGGCCTTATTGATCCTGTTCGCCTTGTTCACCCCTTCGACGCTCAGCTTGTCGAAGGGCCAGTGACTCAAACTCGGTCAGTGGCAGAGGGCGGCTGAACAGATAGCCTTGGTACACCAGACAACCTGCATCAAAAAGGAAATCGCGCTGCTCCTGGGTCTCGACACCCTCGGCAATCACGTCCAAATCTAGGCTTCGGGATAAGTTGACGATGGTTCGGGCAATGACCGCGTTGCTGGGGTCGGTCAGCACATCGTCCACAAAAGATTTGTCAATCTTGAGCTGATCCAGAGGCAGTCTTTTCAGATAAGCCAGCGATGAATACCCGGTTCCAAAATCGTCCAGAGAAAACTGGATGCCGACCTGCTTCAGGGTGTTCATCTTGCCGATGATGTCGTCTGTGCTGTTGAGCAAAAGGCTTTCAGTCAGCTCCAGTTTCAGCTTGTCAGCTCTGGCGCCGCTGGTCTTGATGGCCGTGAGGACCAGGTCCACAAAATGGGGCAGATGAAACTGGCTGGCGCTGACATTGATGGCCAAGGTGATGCTGGCGGTGGCTGGGTGCTTGGCCCAGCGCGCCAGTTGTCTGCATGCAGACTCCAAGACCCACTGCCCCATGGGCATGATCAATCGGGTTTCTTCTGCAACAGCGATGAACATGCCGGGCATCACCAAGCCGTCTTCAGGGTGTTGCCAGCGGATCAAGGCCTCCGCACCGATGATGCGGCCCGTGGCATCCACCTGCATTTGGTAATGCAGCAAGAATTCGTTGTTTTCGAGGGCCCGGTGCAGATCGAATTCCAGCTTGGCGCGCACCGCGACCGCTGCTTGCATCCCAAGATCAAAAAAACGCTTGGTGTTGCGACCCTCGGCCTTGGCTTGGTACATGGCTGTGTCTGCACGCTTGAGCAAGTCCTCCGCCGTCATGGGCTCTGCCCGGAATAGAGCGATGCCGATGCTTGACGTGCCGTGGTGCGTGACCTGTGTCAGTTTGCCCGATGCTTGGGGCGCTGTTTGTGGCACGGCCAGAAGATAAGGTTCACCAAGGCGGGCCAGCAGCTTGTCGCTGATGCGCTCTGCGTGGATCGCTGCCTGCTCGCCTTCGTCGCCATCATCGAGGTGTTCAAGAATCACGACAAACTCATCGCCGCCCAAGCGTGACACGCTATCGCCAACCCCTATGCATGATTGCAGGCGTTGGGCGACTTCGATCAGCAACTGATCGCCGACATGGTGGCCCAAGGTGTCGTTGAGGGACTTGAAGTTGTCGAGATCAATCATCAGCACCGCGCCATGACGATGGCTGCGCGCGCTGTTGTTCAGCGCCTGACTCAGACGATCAAGCATCAGGCGCCGGTTGGGGAGGTCGGTGAGTGAGTCGTAAAAAGCCAAGTGCTCGATTTGCTCTGCCGAGGTTTTCCGTTCCGTGATGTCGTGGGTGACGGACAGCATGCACGGCTTGCCGCCCATGTCCAAGATCTGGGCTGAGACGAGCGCGGTGATCGACTTGCCGTGCATGGATAAAAACTCGGCCTCGAAACCCTCGCATTGCCCCTGATCGGTCATGGCTTGAAGCAAGGCCGTGCGATGCGCCGGGTTGCGCCAAATGCCGATGTCTGTGGCGGTTTTGCCGATCACGTCTTCCCGCTCCCAGCCAAACAGACGCGAGAATCCGTCGTTGACATCCAAATAACGCCCTTCGGGGAAGCTGGTGAGGGTCAGCGCATCTGGGCTGGTGCGGAACAACGTCTTGTAGCGTTCGTTGCTTTCCTCCAGCTCCCTGGTTCTCTCCCGGACCCGTTCTTCCAGGGATCGGCTGTAGGCCTGCTTGGCGCGCTCGGCGGCGTGTTCTGCACTGACGTCGCGAAACACCAGAACGACCCCGTGAAGGCGGCCATCGGCATCACGAATCGGTGCTGCGCTGTCGGTAATCGGGCGTTCATGACCATCGGCGGCAACCAAGACGTGATGGATGATTTTGAACACCTCATCGATGGGTCGCCCGAGCGCTTGTGAGAGTGACCAGCCCGTCAGTTGCTCGGCCACCGGATTCATGCGTGTCACCCGAGCCTCCACGTCTGTGGCGATCACGCCATCACCAATCGAATTCAGGGTGGTCGAGAGACTTTGCTCGCTCGCTGCCGCAGCGCGCCGACTCGCTTCACTTTGATGCATTTGGCGGAGGATGAAGACAAAGACTGAGGTCAACAAGGCGGCAAGCATGATGCCCGCCGCTGGCCCAAAGTACCTCATGGATTGCTGGGCCTGCCGACTGCTTTCTAAGCGCACGCCCAGCCACTGGCGTTCCTCGGTCTCCATGTCGTGCAGCAGTTGATGAAGTCGGTCGCGCGTTGCTTTGAGAGGCATCGTGGCGGCAAGCAGCGTGGCCGCTTCCACGCCCTGAGTCTTGCGGGCTGCCTCAATCCTTTTAGAGATGGCGATGCGCTCGTCGATGACATGGCGGAGCGCCATCCAGCGTGACTGCTGCGCGGGGTTGTCGGCCGTCAGGTCTTTGATTTGACTCAGAAGCACTTCTCTTGCCGCGATGGCCTGATCGCGCTCGACCAGCCTGGCGGTCTCACCTGTCACCCGAAAATTCTGGGTGCTGATTTCGACTTGAAGTGTTTCTTCGCCGAGGCGTGCGAGGTTCGCCAGAACTTCTTGGCTGTGTGCCACCCACAGCACGGAGGCACGTGCGTCGGTCGCCACGTGCCATGTGGCGATCAAGAGCCCACCCACGACCAGCATGGCAGCGAGAAACGATGCCCATACCCTGAATTCGAAGCGATTGAGGGTCAGTCTGAACATGGTTCCTCAGTTGGCCATCGCCCTGCTGAGCATCACGCCTTGCTTTCTTCTTACTTACCCGCCAGCGCCGCCAAACGTTTTTCCAATTCGGCGGCGGGCATGGCACCGGGGGAGCGGCTGCCGTCTTCAAAGATGATGGCCGGGGTGCCGTTGATGTGGTGTTTTTGCGCCAAGGCGGTGTTGCGCTCAATGGCGGTGCTGTCGCACTTGCCCATCATGCGTGGCGGGGTGCTGCCTTTGACCATCCAATCACGCCAGACGGTGGTGTTGTCCTTGGCACACCAGATGGCTTCGGATTTTTCCTTCGAGTCGCCGCCCAAGATGGGAATGATGAAGGTGTAGACCGTCAGGTCTTTGACGTTTTGCAGATCGCGCTCGAACTTTTTGCAGTAGCCGCAGTTTGGGTCGGCAAAGACAGCGATGCGGCGCTTGCCGGTGCCTGTTTTCCAGACCACCGCGTCCTTGAGGGGCAGGGCGGCAAAGTCGATGGCGGTGAGCTTTTCAACCCGTTCCTCGGTCAGGTTGCGTTTGGAGCTGGTGTCGATCAGCGCGCCTTGGATCAGGAAGTTGCCTTTGGCGTCGCTGTACATCACCTCGGTGCCGATACGCACTTCCCACAAGCCGGCCATCGGGGTGGCGCGCACTTCGTCGATTTTTGGCAGGCTGGCGAAGCGTTCACCCAAGGTTTTGCGGATCTCAGCCTCATCGGCATGAACGGCGCTGAACGACAAAGCGATCAGGGTGGCGGTGAGCAGGCGTTTGAACATGAACGACTTTCGACGTTGAGCTTTTCAGGAAGGGGTGTCGCTGGCCATGGCTTGGGTGACCAGCCAGCGTTTGAGCGTCGGCATCTTATTGAGCAGGCTCATGCCTTGGTTGCGCAAGGCTCTTACCGGATCTTCAGGGCGTGAGAAAAGTTGCCAAAGGCCGTCTGAAACCCCGCTGACGCTGCGCACATGCCAGGCGCGTTCACGCACATGGCGGCGCAGCAAGCGTTCATCGCCCAGCGAGCGCCACGCTTCTTCGCGGCGCGCTTGGCCAAGAATTCGCGCCAAGCTGCTGACATCGGCCAGCCCCAGATTCAGCCCTTGACCGGCCAGCGGGTGGACTTGGTGGGCGGCGTCGCCCAGCAGCACCCAGCCCGGGCCGCAGCAGGGCTCAGCGCGGGCCGCTGCCAAGGGCCAGACCAAGCGCTCGGAGCCTAGGCGCAGGCGGCCTGCCTCAGGGCCACAGGCATCGTTGAGCGCGGCTTCGAAGTCCTCGGGGCTGAGCGCGGCGCGGGCCAGGGCGTCTTCATGCGGCATCGACCAGACCAAGCCGAAGGAGGCATTCGAGACGGGGCGATCAAAGGGCAGCAGGGCGAGGATTTCGGGGTTGCGGAACCACTGATGCGCCACGCCTTGATGGGGCGCGTCGCTGACGATGCGCGCGGCCAAAGCGCTGTGGCCGTAGGCG
The DNA here is from genome assembly GCF_041083635.1 of Leptothrix ochracea. Classification (GTDB taxonomy): domain Bacteria; phylum Pseudomonadota; class Gammaproteobacteria; order Burkholderiales; family Burkholderiaceae_C; genus Sphaerotilus; species Sphaerotilus ochraceus. Next base: position 118,497 of record NZ_JBFPHB010000013.1, on the reverse strand, counting down.
TCGCGCTTGAACGTCACGCCGTGGGCCGCGCGGGCGGCGGAGTTTTTGCCTTCGCAGATCGCTTGCAAGGGCGCCTCCACCGGCTGGGCCACGCGCTGCACATGCGGGGCGTAAAGCAGCGCTTGGGCCAGACCGGCGTCCAAGGCTTGGGCGTCCACGATCCAAGCCAACGCCGATTCACGTTGCTGCCAAGCCGAGAACTCAAGCTCGCCGCCCGCATCACCATGGATGCGCATGGCGTCCACGGCGGTGGCCGCGTCCACCGGCAACGCATCCCAGACGCGCAGCGAGCGCAGCAAGGCGACCGAGCCGGCGTTGAGGGCGTAGGTGCGCACGTCCTCGGTCGGCGCAGCGGCGGCCGTCGTGGTCGTGAGGGCGGTGGAGATGCCTTGGCGCGCCAAGGCCAAAGCCAAGCTGGCGGCGACGGGGCCGGTGCCGAGAATACAGACGTCTGGAGCGTTCATGGTCTGGATTGTAGGGATGTGGGCCGGGTGGCCGCCTACAATCCCGCTCTTTTGCCGAGACCACGCCATGAGCCTCAAATGCGGCATCGTGGGTCTGCCCAATGTGGGCAAGTCCACGCTCTTTAATGCACTGACCAAGGCCGGTATCGCGGCCGAGAACTACCCGTTCTGCACCATCGAGCCCAACGTGGGCATCGTCGAGCTGCCGGACCCGCGCTTGCAGAAGCTGGCCGAGATCATCACGCCCGAACGCATCGTCCCAGCCATCGTCGAATTCGTCGATATCGCTGGTTTGGTGGCCGGGGCGTCGAAGGGGGAAGGCTTGGGCAACCAGTTCCTGAGCCACATCCGTGAAACCGACGCCATCGTCAACGTGGTGCGCTGTTTCGAAGACGACAACGTCATCCACGTGGCGGGCAAGGTCGATCCAATCGCCGACATCGAAGTGATCCAAACCGAGCTTTGCTTGGCCGATCTCGGCACCGTCGAGAAAAGCTTGCACCGCTACAACAAGGCGGCGCGTTCGGGCAACGACAAGGAAGCTGCTGCCTTGGTCAAGGTCTTGGAAAAGTGCCAAGCCGCGCTTGACCAAGCCCAGCCGGTGCGCTCGATCGATTTCAGCAAGGAAGAGCTGGTGATCTTGAAGCCGCTGTGCCTCATCACCGCCAAGCCCGCCATGTTTGTCGGCAACGTCTCCGAGACCGGCTTCGAGAACAACCCGTTCCTCGACCGCTTGAAGGACTTTGCCGCCAAGCAAAAGGCCCCGGTGGTGGCGATCTGCGCCAAGACCGAAGCTGAACTGGCGGAAATGGACGACGACGACCGCGCGATGTTCTTGGCTGAAATGGGCCAAGACGAACCCGGCCTGAACCGCCTGATCCGCTCGGCTTTCAAGCTCTTGGGCCTGCAAACCTACTTCACCGCCGGTGTGAAGGAAGTGCGCGCTTGGACGATCCACATCGGTGACACCGCCCCGAACGCCGCCGGCGTGATCCACACTGATTTCGAACGCGGCTTCATCCGCGCCCAAACCATCGCCTTTGACGACTTCATCGCCTACAAGGGTGAACAAGGCGCCAAAGACGCCGGCAAGATGCGCGCCGAAGGCAAGGAATACATCGTCAAGGACGGCGACGTGTTGAACTTCTTGTTCAACGTGTGATGTTCAAGGGCTGATGCCCCTCTGATTGGGGGCATATACTTGGACATATACTTGGCAGAACTCATCCAAAGAGTCTCTGCCATGTCGCAAATCACCCTTTATCTCGACGACGCCACCCAAGCCTTGGTGGATCAGGCGGCTGCTGCCCATGGTGTGTCCAAAAGCCGTTGGGTGGCGGACATCATTCGTAAATACGCTGCCCATGAATGGCCCCAAGACTGCTTGGATTTGGCTGGGCGTTTTGCGGATTTCCCCTTGTGCCACGAGAGCCAAGCACCGTCGCCTGCCGATGTGTCGCGCTTGGGGTTTTGAGGGGCGGTCATGCTGATTTTGGATAGCAACACCATCAGCTACTACTTCCGGGGCGACCCGCAGGTGGTGCCGCGTTTGCAAGCTTTGCGCCCTGCCGATCTGGGCGTGCCCGCCGTCGTTGAATACGAACTGCGCTATGGGCTGCTGCGCTTGCCGCAAGAGGCCGCTGCCCCGCGTTTGGCGGCACTGGCGCAATTGCTGCGGCCTATGCAGATGCTGCCGTTTGATAGCGAATGTGCGGCCCACGCCGCCCGCATTCGCGTTGCGCTTGAGGCCGCCGGTACGCCCATTGGCCCGCACGATACGTTGATTGCCGCCACAGCTTTGCGCCATCAAGCCACGCTAGTGACACGTAATGTGCGCGAGTTTTCTCGGGTGCCGGGCTTGTTGTGGCTGAATTGGCACGCAGTTTGATGGGCACCACCACCCAAGCCTGATCACGGACTGCACGAAGGAGCTGCATACGGCCGGGGATGCTGGCAAGATGCGCGCCTAGTGCAGGGAATGCGTTGCCAAAGAGGTGATGTGTTACTTCCTTGTTATATAAATAACTCACTTCGTTCATCTGCTTAGGCAGGAGTGCATCATGCCCATCGGTCGTCACCGCATCCCCACGCCCGGGAGCTATCGGCTACCCGCTGACGACACCCCTTTTGAGCCCACGGGCATGTCTTTGTTGGTGGATGACGCCCACTTGCCGACCCAAGTGATGGGGCTGGAAGATCGCTTGGAGGTGGAGAAGCCGCAGCAGCCCCTACCCACGGCTCCTGGGCATCTGGCCGGTTCGGAAGATTCCGGCAAGCGCTACTTTCGGGCTCCACCCGAGGTGCTGCATCCGGACGCCCAAGCGTGGCTGCATCACGTGCCCGTGCCGGTGCGCCCGATCCTGACGGCGCGCCGCTATCCCCACGTCGCCAATCGGCTGGCGCTTTACTGGAACAACCAGAATCACCTGGCCGATTACTTCGAGGAGCTGTTGGTCAGCTCCCGTCCCGGCCGCCGGGGCTTTCCGCCTGAAGTGCTGGACGAGCTGGTCAGCTTGCTCGGTTTTGTCGAGAAGCAGCGCGGCCGCTGGCGCTGAGGCGGCATTTGCTCTGAGACGATGCTTTTAAAAGCGCTCTGCCCAGCGATCCCAGAAACCGGGTTCGTCGTGGTGGGCGTTGCGCATGGCTGGAGGCCAGCCGCAGTAGCCAAAGCGCCACCGCTGGGTCTTTCATGGAGCCGTCCGGGTGCTCAAAGAAATCCAGAATTTCGCGGCACCGTGGGTTCTGGGGCTCGTAGGGCAGATCGATGTAGATCTGCCCGGCATAACTCGCCATCACCCCTTCATCTGCGACATCCCCGCATGCCTGCCACGCCACGCCGTGGGCCGTGAGAAAGTCGATCACCCGCTGCCGCGCAGCCTCGCGCAACTCCTGCGCTTGCGGTTGAAACGACACCTTCAGCACATCGCGCTGCTTGCGCCGCGCAATCGCATCAATGGGTTCGATGAGCAGGGTCATGGGTGCAATGCCTCCCTCACATACTGCGCCGATACTGCCCGCCCACTTCGAACAGGGCGTGGGTGATTTGGCCGAGTGAGCAGACGCGCACGGCGTCGATCAGGACGTCGAAGACGTTGTGGTTGTCGATGACGGCTTGTTGCAGGCGTTGGAGTTGGGCGGGGGCGGCATCGGCGTGGCGGGTGTGGAAGTCGGCCAAGCGGGCGAGCTGGCTTTGTTTTTCGGCGTCGGTGGAGCGTGCCAGCTCGATGGACTCGGGCACCGGGTCGCCGTGCGGTGAGCGGAAGGTGTTGACGCCGATGATGGGGTACTCGCCGGTGTGCTTTTGCATCTCGTAGTGCATCGATTCTTCCTGAATCTTCGAGCGCTGATAGCCGGTTTCCATCGCCCCCAGCACACCGCCCCGGTCGGCGATCTTTTCGAACTCGGCCAGCACCGCTTCTTCGACCAATTCGGTCAGCTCGTCGATGATGAACGCGCCTTGGTTGGGGTTCTCGTTTTTCGCCAAGCCCCATTCGCGGTTGATGATGAGCTGAATCGCCATGGCGCGGCGCACCGAGTCTTCGGTCGGCGTGGTGATGGCTTCGTCAAAGGCGTTGGTGTGCAGCGAATTGCAGTTGTCGTAGACCGCGATCAGCGCTTGCAAGGTGGTGCGGATGTCGTTGAACTGGATCTCCTGCGCGTGCAAGGAGCGGCCGCTGGTCTGGATGTGATATTTGAGTTTTTGGCTGCGATCGTTGGCACCGTACTTGTCGCGCATCGCTACCGCCCAGATGCGCCGGGCCACGCGGCCAAGCACGGTGTATTCCGGGTCCATGCCGTTGGAGAAGAAGAAGCTCAGGTTCGGCGCGAAGTCGTCGATGTGCATGCCGCGCGCAAGGTAGGCCTCCACGAACGTGAAGCCGTTGGAGAGCGTGAAGGCGAGCTGGCTGATCGGGTTCGCTCCGGCTTCAGCGATGTGATAGCCGCTGATCGAGACCGAGTAGAAATTGCGCACGTCGTGGCGCACGAAGTAGTCGGCAATGTCGCCCATCACCTTCAAAGAAAACTCGGTTGAGAAGATGCAGGTGTTTTGACCTTGGTCCTCTTTGAGGATGTCGGCCTGCACCGTGCCGCGCACGTTGGCCAGCACCCAGGTTTTGATCTTTTGCGCTTCATCCCCGGTCGGCGCCCGGCCGTTGTCGCGTTGGAAGGTGTCGAGCTGCTGATCGATGGCGGTGTTCATGAACATCGCCAAGAGCGTGGGCGCTGGGCCGTTGATGGTCATGCTCACGCTGGTGGTGGGCGAGCACAGATCAAAGCCGTCGTAGAGCACTTTCAAGTCGTCGAGGGTGGCGATCGAGACGCCCGAGTTGCCGACCTTGCCGTAGATGTCTGGGCGTGGATCGGGGTCGAAGCCGTAGAGCGTGACCGAGTCAAAGGCGGTCGAAAGCCGTTTGGCCGGCAGGCCTTCCGAGACCAGTTTGAAGCGCCGATTGGTACGGAAGGCGTCGCCTTCGCCAGCAAACATGCGGGTCGGATCTTCGCCTTCGCGCTTGAAGGCGAACACACCAGCGGTGTAGGGGAAGCTGCCGGGCACGTTGTCGAGCATCAGCCATGAGAGCCGTTCACCGTGGTCTTCGTAGCGCGGCAAAGCGACTTTGCGGATCTTGTTGCCGCTCAAGGTGGTGTGGACGAGGTTGGTGCGCAGTTCTTTGTCGCGGATCTTCACCACGTACTCGTCGCCCGCGTAGGCTTTGACCATGTCGGGCCATTGATCGAGCAGCTTTTTGGCAGGGGCCGTCAGCGTGGCCTCGCGCTGCTCGGCCAGCGCGGTCAGTGCATCGACGCCGCGATGTTTGTCCGGGTTGGCGAGCTTGAGCATCCGGGCGCTGGCGCGCAGTTGCTGGATCTCGCGCGCCAGCTGCGCTTGCTGGCGCACCCGGGCTTTGTAGCCGCGCACGCTGTCTGAAATTTCGGCCAGATAGCGCGTGCGGCTGGCTGGGACGATGGGGGTTTGGTGGGTGCTGTGCCGGGTGTTGACGCGTGGCAAGCGGCCTGCGCCGAGCGGCAGGCCCAGCTCAATGAGACGGCCTTTGAGCGCTTGGTAAAGCGCGGTCACGCCGTCGTCGTTGAAGCGGCTGGCCATGGTGCCGAAAACCGGCATCTGATCGGGCATGACGGTGAAGGCTTCGCGGTTGCGCTGCACCTGCTTGGCCACATCGCGCAGCGCGTCCAAGCTGCCCTTGCGGTCGAACTTGTTGATGGCGACGAACTCGGCAAAGTCGAGCATGTCGATTTTTTCAAGCTGGCTGGCCGCGCCGAACTCGGGCGTCATCACATACATCGGTACATCGACCAGCGGCACGATGGCGGCGTCGCCTTGGCCGATGCCGGAGGTCTCGACGATGATCAGATCAAAGCCTGCGGCCTTGCATGCCGCCAGGACCTCGGGCAGGGCGGCTGAGACTTCGGAGCCGGTGTCGCGTGTGGCCAAGCTGCGCATGTAGACCCGGGGGCCTTGACGCCACGGGCTGATGGCGTTCATGCGGATGCGGTCGCCGAGCAGCGCGCCGCCGCTTTTGCGCCTTGAGGGGTCGATGCTGATCAGGGCGATGTTGAGCGCGTCGTCTTGATCCAGCCGAATGCGCCGGATCAGCTCGTCGGTCAGGCTCGATTTGCCGGCCCCGCCGGTGCCGGTGATGCCGATCACGGGGATGCGGCTGCCTTGGGCCACCGCTTGGACCGAGGCGCGCACGGCCGGATCGGCTTGGCCGTTTTCAAGGGCGGTGATCAGCTGGGCCAAGGCGCGCCAAGCCGTCGGGCCGTGGCCTTGCAGCGCTTCAATCTCTTGGGGCGCATAGGGCGAGAGATCAAGGTCGCAGCGTTGCACCATCTCACCGATCATGCCGGCCAAGCCCATGCGCTGACCGTCTTCGGGGCTGTAGATGCGCACGCCCACGCCCGCCAACTCGCGGATTTCCGCCGGCACGATCACGCCACCGCCGCCGCCAAAGACTTGGATATGGCCGCCACCGCGCGCTTGCAGCAACTCGACCATGTACTTGAAATACTCGACGTGTCCGCCTTGGTACGAGCTGACTGCGATGCCTTGGACGTCTTCTTGCAGCGCAGCGGTAACCACGTCATCGACCGAGCGGTTGTGGCCCAAGTGGATCACCTCCGCACCCATGCCTTGCAGGATGCGCCGCATGATGTTGATGGCGGCGTCGTGGCCGTCGAACAAGCTGGCAGCGGTGACGAAACGAACTTTGTGGGTCGGAGACTGAGGCGAAACAGCGCTAGGCGAAGCAGTCATGGGCCATCCTGTGGAAAAGAAAAAGCTGCGTGATTTTAGGTGACGTTTACGTAAACGTTATGCGGGGATCCCTACCTTTCAGTTCCCTTATCGGCGGCCCTGATTCATCGCTCATCCATGGGTGGGTGGGTATTTTTTGGAGAAAAGTGTGATGAAATCCTCGTTTAATGGCTTGTAGGTCTTGCATATCTTGCGTGTCCTTGCTAGCCAAAAGCAAGACAAGCGCCATAAGCAAGACGGGTACTCAGGGAGCCCATACCAGCCAAGCGAAGGAATGCCTTGAAAGTCTTGATCAAGACCGAGGCCGGTCAGACCGAAATGATGCTCAGACAGCGCGGCCTGTCTCAGCGCCATCGCACCATGTTGATCTTGGTCGATGGCAAGCGCACTTACAGCCAAGTGCTCGACTTGGCCGCCCAAGTGGGGGTGCCCAAAGCCTATTTGGATGAGCTGCGCGAATTGGGTTTGGTGACGGTGGCTGTGAGTCATCACGGACGCAGCAAGTTGCCCGCCAAAACCGACGCAGTCCCCGAGCCCAAACCATCCATTTGGCAAGGGGAGGCGTATCCGTTGCCAGGCGATGACGACACCATCGGTATGGGGCTGGCGCTGACCAACAGCGAAATGGCGGCGCTTGATGTCAGCGATACCGTGATCTCTCAGGCGCGTGCTTGCATGCTCCAAGCGCTGCGTCTGCAAGCGCCGATCATGGGGGCCGTGACGATGCTGCGGGTGCGGCGTGCGCGTCATGCCAGTGCCTTGCGGGCTTTGCTCACCGAGGTCCATGGCAAGATTGCCGGCGCGCACGAGCGCAGCGAGGCCACGTTGTTGTTGCGACGGGCCTTGACCTTGCTGGCCTGAACCGGGCCAGTTCGCTGGCTTCTTTCAGGTTCGCCCATGAGTTTTCTTGTCATTGACATCGGTAATACCCGCCTCAAATGGGCCACTTACAGCGCGCCTGATCCGCAAGCGACGCTGCTGCGACACGGCGCCGTGTTCCTAGAAACCATCGATGACTTGAGTGAGCGCGAATGGCAGGATCTGTCCGCACCCACCGGCGTTTTGGGCTGTGCCGTGGCGGGTGACAATGTGCGCCGTCGCGTGGAGGATCAGCTCGAAATCTGGGATCTGGAGCCGCATTGGGTGGCCTCAGAAGCCTCGGCCGGTGGGGTGAGCAACGGCTATGACCATCCGGTGCGTTTGGGCTCAGACCGTTGGGTGGCGATGGTGGGGGCGCGGCATCGCTTGCTGATGCGCGGTGAGCGCTGTCCGGCTTTGGTGGTGATGGTGGGCACCGCCGTGACGGTGGATGCCCTTGATGCAGACGGGCACTTCTTAGGGGGGCTGATCCTGCCGGGCTTTGGGCTGATGCTCAAAGCGCTGGAGATGGGCACCGCTGGCCTGAAGGTACCGACGGGGGAGTTGTGTCACTTTCCGACCAACACCAGCGATGCGCTCATGAGCGGCGGTGCATGGGCCATCGCTGGCGCCATTGATCGCATGTACGCCCATGTCCAGACGCGTTGCGGCCAAGCGCCGGCGCTCTTTATGAGTGGGGGTGCGGCGGTCAAACTGGCACCCATGACCGGACTGCCTTTTGAGATGGTTGACACTCTCATCTTTGAAGGCCTCCTGAAGCTGGCTTCTGAGCGGCAGTATGTTTTTAAACCTTCCATGAATTGATCCAACGATGCTGTACCTGCGCTGGGCTCTGACCCTGACTCTGGCTTGCGTGTTGGCTTGGTGGCGGACCTCGGATCAACCTGTTGCGCCCCTGGCCCGTTTAGCGGCTCCGCCGAGTGCGGCGGCTTCGGCTCCGCCTTGCGTGACATGGGCCGAGGGGGGGCTGACTTTGCCCACTGCTGAGGTGGCGCAGCATCACGCTGTCAGCACCTTGGCGTTACCGAACGGCGGCATGCTGGCGTTTTGGTTTGCCGGCTCGCGTGAAGGGGCCACGGACGTGGCTTTATTGCGCTCCCAATTCGACGGGCGGGGGTGGTCTGCGGCCCAAGCGGTGCTGACGCCCAAGCTGCTGTCGCAAAAACTGGGGCGCACGGTGCGCAAGCTCGGCAACCCGAGTGTTTGGCTGGACGCCCAAGGGCAGCTGCACATGGCGGTGGTCAACGTGACGTTGGGGGGCTGGGCCATGTCGCGCATCGCCCATCTAAGTTCGGCCGATTTGGGGTTGACCTTTGATCGTGCCCAAGACTGGATCACCAGCCCGTGGTTGAACATCTCAACGTTGGTGCGTAGCCCACCGTTACCGTTGTCGGATGGCAGTTTCTTGCTGCCGGCCTATCACGAGCTGGCCATCAAGCGCCCTGAATTGCTGCACATCTCGGCCGATGGGCGCTTGCTGTCCAAGCGTCGGATGGCCTTTGAATTGCAGCTTCTACAGCCCGCTTTGGCCACGGGGGTTGATCCGAACCATGTGCTGGCTGTGCTGCGCAGTGCCAGCGCCCGCGATCCTTGGATTCATCAACAGGAGTCAAGCGATGGCGGTCTGACGTGGACCAACCCGCATCCGTTGAGCTTGCCCAATCCGGATGCGTATGTCGCGCTGGCTTCTTGGCCGCAGCAGCGCCTTTGGCTGATGGTCTACAACCCCGAAACCACCACCCGCAAGCGTTTGGCTGTGGCTTGGCGCGCGTGGGATGACCCGGAGGGTGAATGGCACCCCAGCCCGGTTGAAATCAACGAGCCGACCGAAGCGTCCTACCCCAGCTTGGTGGTGCAGGATGGCTACGTCGAAGTGCTCTATACCCAAAATCGTCAGGCCATCGCCCATCGGCGTTTGCAGGTGTGCCCGGTTCCGGTGGCTCCTGGCGCTGCGGCCTCAAAGTCTGTTGCTTCTGGAGCGCCCTGACATGGGTCCGTTACCCTCCGGCGTCTTTCGGCGTCACCGTGAGCCCTCATCCCTGACCCGCTGGTTGCCCCTGCCCGTGCGCATCGCTGCCACTTGGCTTTTGATGTGGTTGCTGGTCTTGAGTCTGGCCCGGCTGGCTTTTCATGTCGGTTTCGCTCCGGCGGGGGGGGACTGGGCTTCCCTGGGGGCTGCGCTCAAGCTGGGTTTGCGCTTTGATCTGCGTTTGGCGCTGTGGCTGGTCTTGCCGGTGCTCTTGGTGGGCTGGATGCCGCTGCTGGCGCCGTGGTCGCGCATACGCAGCGTGCGCATCGTTTGGCAGATCGCGGTGCTGCTGCTGTCTTTGGCCGTGGTGCTGATTTACATCGTGGATGCGGGGCATTACGCCTATTTGAGCCAGCGCATCAACGCTTCGGTGGTCAATTTCGCCAAGGATGCGCGCACGTCGGCGGGCATGGTGTGGTCCACCTATCCGGTGCTGCGACTTGTGCTGTTGTTGGTGATGTTGGCGGCGGCTCTCACATGGGTCAGCAAGGCGATCTTCCGTCAAGGACTGGCGCCGGCTTGGCCCGGTCAACCCACCACCTTGAGACGCCGGGTGCTGTCGCGCACGCTTTGGACGATCGGTGTGACGCTGGGGGTGCTCTTGGGCATTCACGGCCGCTTTTCGCAATACCCGCTGCGCTGGAGCGACGCCTTCGAGCTGCCCGGTGGGGCCTACAGCGCCAGCCTCGCTTTGAATCCGGTGCTGTCGCTCTACGACACGGCGGCATTTCGCAAGGACAGCCCCGATGTGGCCGCAGTGCGCAAGCACTACCCGCGCATGGCGGCTTACCTCAAAGTCGATCATCCGGATGCCCAAACCCTGGACTTCTCTCGTCAGGGTGTGCCGCGCCCAGGGGCTTTGCCGCATCGGCTCAACGTGGTGGTGGTGATTCTGGAGTCCTATTCGGGCTACAAATCGAGCGTCTTCAACAACCCGCTCGATCCTTCACCCGAGATCGCCAAGCTGGCCAAAGACGGGGTCTTGTTCACCCGCTTGTTCAGTGCGCACGGCGGCACGGCGCGCGGCGTGTTTGCCAGCTTGACCGGCATCCCTGATGTGCAGCTGGGGGACACGTCCAGCCGCGATCAGCAAGCGGTCGATCAGCACCTGATCATGAACACCTTCGACGATCACGCGAAGTGGTACTTCATCGGTGGCAGCACCACGTGGGGCAATGTGCGTGGCTTTCTCAAGCGCAGCTCACCGGATTTGCACATCGTTGAAGAAGGGCAGTTCAAGGCCCCGGTGAGCGATGTTTGGGGGATTTCGGATCACGATTTGTTCAAAGAGACGATTCGCCATCTGCAAGACGCCCAAGCCGGTGGCGACAAGCGGCCGTTCTTTGCGGTGGTGCAAACCGCTGGCAATCATCGGCCCTACACCATCCCGCAGGCCGATTTGGGCCCCCCCGATAAGCCCGGACCTTTTCTGCTGCGCGATGTGCCGGCGGACAAGCTGGCGGCAGCGGGTTTTAGCTCGGTGCTGGAGTTCAACGCCTACCGCTACCTCGACTGGAGCGTGGGGCGCTTTTTTGCGATGGCACGCCAGCAGCCGTGGTTCAACGACACGGTGTTCATGCTCTACGGTGACCACGGCATCATGGGTCAGCCGGGCGCCAACATGCCCAGCTACTTCGGACCGCTCGGGCTGACCAACGGCCACAACATGCTCTTGTTGTATTCGCCGCGTTGGCTCAAACCCAAGCGCCTGGATATGCCGGCCAACCAAGTCGATGTGATGCCGACCTTGGCCGGGCTGTTTGATCAGCCCTATCTCAACACCAGTCTTGGGCGGGATCTGCTCGATCCGCGTTTTGACGCCGATCGTTCGGTCTTTACCTTCATGCCGGAAGTGGGGCTGTTATCCGCCGACCGCTATGTCACGACCGGCGCTGCCGGCCACGGTGGTCGGGCGTGGGCCCTGCAAGAGCCCTTGTTGGAAGTGCCCGTGGCAGCGCGCGAACAAGAGATGCAGCAACTTGCGCAGGCTTGGTATGAGACCGCGCGCTACATGGTCAAACACAATCCGCCCCGTTCCCCTGCGTCACCCGTTGTCGCTCAACCTTGATGTCTTTGTGAAGTGTTTATGAGCAGTCCTGCCCCTGGTTTTGTTCTTGCGGTTGGTTATGTCGGTTGGGCGCTGATCCTGCTTTGGGTGGGCGTTCAGCTGGTGTCGCTTCTTGCCCCCCATCCGGCATCCGCCCGGACCGGCTGGCAGGCTTGGCTGGTGCCCGGTCTTGTGGGGGGGGTGCTGGCTTTGGCCGCTTTGCCGGGGCTGGTTTTTCTGCGCAGCTCTTTCGGTGATCCGGCCATTTCGACCGCTTTCCTTGCCGGGTGGGCCGTGTGGGACAAGCTGCGACCCTCCCATCACCGCATCGACGCTTACAGCGGGGACTATGGCCGCATGGTGGTCTGGCGCCGCCGCTTGGCTGCCATCATCGCCATGACGGGTGCGGTGCTGTACGGCAGCGCGCTGGGGCCGGTGGACGTGGATCTTTACGCGTGGGGCTACACCCGTGCTGGCTCCGTCTGGTTGCTGCTCGCTGTCGCGGCACTCAGCCTGATGGCGCGCCAAGTACGGAGCGTGATCTCTTGGGCCATGCCCATCGCCTGCATCGCCTTCGGCGTGGGCCTGACCGTTTCAACCAATCTCTGGGATGCCATCCTTGATCCGTGGCTCTGGATCACGGCGTGCGTCACCGCTTTCATGCCCAAGTCTAAAAAAGGCAAAGAATCTTTCGATGTGGTCGGAGAGGGTTGAGAAGAGCCGGAACAGGACGCGGTCAGCAGCTGGTGGGGATGCCGCCCGCTTGGGCAAGCCAGTCTTGAAGTTCGGTGGCCTGCATGCCGGGGCCGATGGCGTTGCCTTGGACGAAGTCGCAGCCGTTTTCGACCATGAAGCGGTGCTGGGCTTCGGTATCGACGCCCTCGGCGATCACGCTCAGGCCGCGTGAGCGGGCCAAGTCGAGCACGGCGCGGGCAGCCACGGCGCAGGTGGCGTCACCAGGAAGCCCGGCCACGCAGAGGCGACCAATTTTCAGTTTGTCGATGGCCAGCGTGCGCAGGCGCTCCAACGCAATGGCCTCAAGGCCCAGCGGCTCCACCGACAGCCGCACACCGAGTTGACGCAGCGCGCCAAGGCGCTCGTCCACCGGGGCGCTGGGTTGCTGCAAGATGGCGCCGGCGAGCTTGAATTCGAGCCATGTGCCGGGGATCTGTTCTTCAACGAGGATCCGCTGCACTTGAGCGATGAAATCGCGTTGCTGCCATTGAGCGGCCGAGATCGGCAGCGCGACGCTGAACCAAGCCGGCATGCCGACGTGTTGCCACGGACGGGCTGCCCGAGCGGCGGCGCGGATCATCCACAGGCCCAAGGTCTGGAGCAGGCTGGGCGAGAGGCCGCCGGGGTAGGCTGGGGAGCCCGCTGCGGGGGCGGGGAGGTCAAGCCAATGATCGTCGGGGTGATGCCAGCGCAGTCGGGCATCGGCACCGATGGGGGCGCCGTCACTGCAACGCAGCTGCGGTTGAAAGTGCAGTGCCAAGGCTTGGTTGGCCAAGGCGTTGCGAATCTGGCTTTCAAGACGCAGTACTTTCAAGCCCACGCTGCTCGGCCCAGCGGTGGCGCCTCGCGACTGCTGTAAGGCGATCTGGGCGTTTTGCACCAAGGTTTGCACCGCCAGCGGGGCCTCGGTCGTGCTGTAAGCCGTACCGATCGACGCCTCGACCACCACCTGCATCCCCGCGAGGGTCATCGGCGTTTCAAGGTCGGCCTTGAGTCGTCGAGCGATGGCCTCCAGATCGCTTTCTTGGCGTAGCTCTGGCACCCAAACCCAGAAGGCCTGACGGTCGGCGCAGGCCACGCTGTCGCTGCTGCGCAGCGGTATGCGCAGTCGTTTGGCGACTTCACGCAAGAGGAGATCGGCTTGTTCGAGCCCCACGGTCGCTTCGAGGGCGTCGAAACGGTCGAGACCGATGTGCAGCAAACCAGCGTTGTGTTGCGGCTGGGCCAGATCGTGGCGTATCAGCGCGAGCAGCGCTGCGCGGTTGGCCAAACCCGTCAGGGGATCGTGATGCAGCAGGTGATGGATGTGGGTGCTTGAGCGAATGGCTTCGCTGGCATCTCGGATCACGCTGACCACCACGGGGCTGTCGCTGATGGGTTGACGGCGCTCGATCCATTCGACGGCCAAGGCGGAGCCGTCGGCGCGGCGCAGCGCGTTAGCAGGGGTGGGCAGCACAAAGTCTTGCAGCGGCCGACCGATGATTTGATCCAGGGGCCGGTCAAGCAGACGGCACAGGGCCGGATTGGCGTCCACCACCAGCCCGGCTTGTTCCATGGCAATGCCTTCACGCCCGGCTTGCACCATCCGCCCGAGGCGTTGGCGCGAGGCCTGCATCGATTGCGATTGGGCGTAGCTCTGGGTGGTATCTTCGACCAACACGTAGAGCCCGATCAGGACGCTGACCCGGTCGAGGTGTGGTGCCAAGGTGATTTGCAGCCAGCGTTGATCTTCGGGGGCGGTGTCGGGCGGGGCGGGCAGCAGATAAGGCTGTTCGAGCCGGATGGCCGTGCGCATGCGCTGCACGTGATCGATGGCTGGCCGACACACCCGTGCCAGATCGCGGCCCACCACCTCGGCCCAAGCACTGCCGTGCCGCTTGTGGGCCGGTACCTCAAAGGTCTGGGCGAACAAAGCGTTGGTGTAGAGACAGGTGTGGCCCGGCACGTCCAAATAGGCCATGGGCAGCGGGATGCCGTCGATGCGCTCCAGCGCGGCCTCCATGTGCACTTGCATCAACTGTTCGGACTGCTTGACGGGGGTGACGTCATGCAAGACGCACAGGCAACTGGTGCCTTGCACTTGCCAGCGCAAACTGGCCGAGAGCCAGCGCACCGGCAAGCCGCTGTTGCCCACCCAGCCCAAGGGGCCGACGTGGGTGCGGCGCTCGGCCAGCGCGGCGTAGAGCTGGGTGCGGGCGTCGGTGTCGAGCATCGACAGCCAGTCGGTACCGGTGCCGATGTCTTCGCAATCGGCACTCAGGGCCAGCAGCCGGAAGGCTTTGTTGGCGCGCAGCATGCGGGCGTCGTTGGCCAGCATGATCATGGGCACGCCAAGCTGTTCCCAGTCCAACGCCGTGGTGGGTGTGGGGGTTGGCGCCGCCGGAGCTTCGATGGGGGTTGAGGTTGGAGCAGTCATGACAAGCTGCGGCGTGGGTGCATCGGGGTTCAGAGGATGTAGCGGGACAGATCTTGGTCTCGGACCAGATCCGCCAGCCGGCGGTTCACTTCGGCCGCATCGACCGTGAAGGTCTGGCCTTGGCGTTGCGGCGCATCGAACGAGATTTCGTCCAGCAGACGCTCCATCACGGTCGAAAGGCGCCGCGCACCGATGTTCTCCGTGCGCTCGTTCACTTCGAAAGCCAACTCAGCCAAGCGGCGGATGGCGTCGGGCTGGAAAACCAGCGTGACCTCTTCGGTGGCCAGCAGCGCTTGGTATTGCCGGATCAAACTGGCTTGGGTGCTGGTGAGGATGGCTTCAAAGTCATCGACCGAGAGCGACTTCAGCTCGACCCGGATCGGGAAACGACCTTGAAGCTCGGGGATCAGATCGCTGGGACGCGAGAGATGAAAGGCGCCGGATGCGATGAACAGAATGTGATCGGTGCGGATCATGCCGTACTTGGTCGAGACCGAGGTGCCTTCGACCAAGGGCAGCAAGTCGCGCTGCACGCCTTGACGTGAAACGTCCGAGCCTTGGCTGTCTTGGCGGGTGGCGACTTTGTCGATCTCGTCGATAAAGACGATGCCGTTTTGCTCGGTGTTGTGCAGCGCCCGGGTCTTGATCTCGTCCTCGTTGAGCATGCGTGAGGCTTCTTCGTCGATCAGCAAGCGGCGTGCTTCACGGATGCTGAGCTTGCGGCTTTTGCGGCGCTCACCCCCCATTTGGGCAAACATGCCCTTGAGTTGCTCGGCCATGTCTTCCATGCCAGCGGGGCCCATGATTTCCACGGTGGGGCGAGCCTCGGCCAACTCCAAGTCAATCTCTTTGTCGTCGAGCTGGCCTTCGCGCAGACGCTTGCGCAGCGTTTGGCGGGCGGTGCTTTCAGGGGCGGGGGCCGCCGCAGCGGCTGCGGGCGTAGGGCTGCCGAAGGCGCCGAAGCCGAAATCGCTGTGTTCGCGCTCGGTGCGCGGCGGCGGAATCAAGACATCCAAGATGCGGTCTTCAGCGGCATCTTCGGCCTTGGAGCGCATCAACTTGATCGCTTGTTCGCGCTCTTGCTTGATGGCGCTGTCGATCAAGTCCCGAATGATGGTGTCCACGTCCTTGCCGACATAGCCCACTTCGGTGAACTTGGTGGCTTCGACCTTGATGAAGGGGGCTTGGGCCAAGCGGGCCAGCCGACGGGCGATCTCGGTTTTGCCCACGCCGGTGGGGCCGATCATCAAGATGTTCTTGGGCGTGATTTCGCCGCGCAAGGCCTCGGGCACTTGCTGACGACGCCAGCGGTTGCGCAGCGCAATCGCCACCGCCCGTTTGGCTTCGCGTTGCCCAACGATGTGGCTGTCGAGTTCGGAGACGATCTCCTGCGGGGTCATGTTCATGGCGCTCAGGGTCATGGGTTCATGTCGTCTGGCTCAGCTCAGCACTTCAAGGGTGTGCTGCTGATTGGTGTAGATGCACAGGTCCCCGGCGATCTCAAGCGAGCGCTTGACAATGGCTTCCGGGGGCATGTCCGTGTGTTCGAGCAGCGCGCGGGCCGCAGCCTGTGCATAGGCACCGCCGGAGCCGATGGCCACGATGCCTTGTTCAGGCTCCAGCACATCGCCGTTGCCGGTGATGATGAGCGAGGCGCTGCGATCGGCCACCGCCAGCATGGCTTCGAGACGGCGCAGCACCCGGTCGGTGCGCCAGTCACGGGTCAGCTCAACAGCGGCACGGACCAAGTTACCCTGATGTTTTTCGAGCTTGGCTTCAAAGCGCTCAAACAGCGTGAAAGCATCGGCCGTGGCACCGGCAAAACCGGCCAGCACTTGGTCGTGATAGAGCTTGCGGACCTTGCGCGCGCTGGCTTTGACGACGATGTTGCCGAGCGTGACCTGACCATCACCGCCAATGGCCACTTGCTGGCCCCGGCGCACGCTGATGATCGTCGTGCCGTGATAAGACTCCATGATGTGTTCTTTTAAAGACTGAAAGGCAAAAAAAGGGCACGAATATCTGACGTTATCGTGCCCATGGTGCATGAGTCGGCACGGTGGGCCGACTCAGATGTGTCGAATCTTGATGCGGGCGTGTTCCTTGAATCCCATCGCATCACAAAACAGGGCAACCAGCCGATGAGCATTCTCAAAAGTGACCGATTGCCCTTGGTTGTGACGACTCACGACCCAGTTCAGCAAGTCACCGGCCGCCACAAAATCGAGGCGGATGAGACGCAGGCAAGACACCGTGATGTAAATAGCGCCACCGATCTGGGTGTCCATGTCCTTGAGCCGTTCGCTGATGTCACCCACCATGTGGCCCGAGATCTCGACGCTGGCCGTTTCACTCTGGGTCTCGTCGATCAGATCGGAATCCAGGAAACCGGTCGAGATGCCTTCTGACGGTGCGGTCAGCGAGGGCGAAATGGTCATGCCATCGTCGCTGGATAAGCGAATGCTGCAACGTGCGGCTGTCCACGAAGGGGGTGACACCTCGTAGGTCATGCAGTAGTCCATGGCCGTTTGGTCGAATTCGACCGTGCGGTTGGCCATGCGCATGATTTCCATGCGTAGCAGCCAGAACGCGGTGCTGGCTTCGCGCGCACCCGTCGGAGCCTGCTCAAGCAGCAGGGCCAACAGATGCTCGCCGCCGATCCAGCGCATTTCGAGCGATTGATCGGCCCATTCGCGCAGCAAGTACGTCAGGTGCGAGCAGGCCTCGGTTTCCATGCGTCGCAGCGGGCGCCAATCGATCACCCACGGCAGGGGCACTTGCAGCATGCGATTGCGCAACTGATCGACCGAATTGATGCTCACCACGTCCGGCGAGGTCCAACTCACGGCGCTGTCGTTGCGCGGTATGGCTTGAAGCTGCTGCTTGTACTGCCCCATGCCGGCTTCTTCGGCCAGATGAAGCAAGGAGTACCACTGTGGTGCCGAGTAGCCAAAGTTTTGGACGTACTCCATCGCAAAGCCATCGAACTTTTTTTGCTGGCCGGTTGCGCGGTAAAGATCGAACAGAACATCCCACGTTTCCGCATTGCGGGCACGCACGCCACTTGGGCTGATCAGCGTATGCAAGCAGCGTTCGCACTGATCGAAGTCGGCGTTGGCAAACGAGATCACGGCCTCATCCAACTCGGGGTCGTGGGCCAATTCGGTGATTTCCACCCCAAAGTTCGGGTTGCTTTGAGCGCCTAAACCGAGATGAATCGGTTGAAAGTCGATGAGGTTCGAGCTGTCTTGCGTGTTGCTGCTGCCTCGGCCCTGCTTGACCCCGGTCTTGGGGGAAGGGGCGCTGCCAGCCGGAGAACGAGAGGCTTGAGCATCGATGTCGGCCAAGCTCATCGGTGCGGTGGGCTTGAAGGCATCCGAACCCGACATCGGTGTTTGTTGCGCTGAGGGTTGCGAGCCTACCGAGTCGAAGAAGGACTCGGACATGGCTGGGACCGACGTTCGCACCGAAACGCTGCCCTTGCGCGGGCCGTTCATCTGACTGTTGGGGCCGGAGAACCCTGAAACGCCAGGGGCGTTCCCATGGATGCTGCTGGCGGGGCCGAGACCGCTTTGGGGTCCCATGCGCGAGTTACCGCCCACCATTTGCTGTTCAATGGCGTCGATTTTCGCTTTGACACCCGCATCCGGACGCACGCTGCTGTCGTGCGTACGCAGGTCGGAGTCATCAATTCGCGACAGTCCTTCGAGCCCGGCGATGCCTTCGCCCGTCAGACCTTCACGACGGATTTTGCGCAGCATGTCGAACTCACGCCGACGCACGAAATCGTTGCGTCGCTTGCGTTCGATCATGGCCTTTAACTCGGTCCGGGCCGGATCGTTTTCAGCAGATTGGCTGGTCGAATTGTTGAGGTCGGTCCAATCCGTGGTCGGGTTGACCACGAAACGGGCCACCTTGCGAAAGAAACCGTCGCCGCTTTTTGTGGGGTCTTTCGAGTCAGCCATGAGATGGGTACGGGGCCGTTCGGAGGTTTGAATACCTGCCTGGCTCAGTCACCGAAAAGCTTTTGCTTCAGCTCGCGGCGCTGTTGAGCCTCAAGTGACAGTGTAGCGGTGGGACGTGCCAACAAACGGCGCAAGCCAATCGGTTCGCCCGTTTCGTCACAAAACCCGTAATCTCCTGTATCAATTCGCGTAATGGATTGTGAGATCTTCTTCAAGAGTTTGCGCTCGCGGTCGCGTGTACGCAACTCCAAGGCGTGCTCTTCCTCGATCGTGGCGCGGTCGGCCGGATCGGGAACGATCGAAGTGTCTTCGCGCAAATGCTCGGTGGTCTCACCGGCGTTCGACAGCAGATCGTTCTTGAGCGTTTCGAGGCGCCCACGAAAGAAGTCCATCTGCTGTTCGTTCATGTACGCATCATCCGGCATGGCAAGCAGCTCGGCTTCGCTCATGTCTCTGCCGGCCTTGTTCTTGGATGGGGTTGCAGTCTTGGTGTCAGGCTTGTTCACGGCGCGTTGCTGGGTGGATGTTGGATGGGCTGTACGCAATGTACGGGCGGCTTGGGGGATGGGTCATCCTCCAAGGCGCGCGGATTGTAGCGATCTCGCTTTCAGGCTTGCTTGGGGACGCTCGGGTTTAGGCAAGACACTGTGTAAGACCTTGTTCGAAGAGGTCACGCGGCAGGTTGATACCGATGAACACCATCTTGCTGACCTTGGGCTCGCCTGCGGGCCAAGCCGGGCCGAGATCGCTGCCCATCAATTGGTGCACGCCTTGGAAGATCACCTTGCGTGCGGTGCCCTTCATGTTCAGCACGCCCTTGTAGCGCAGCATGCGCGGCCCGTAGACCTGCACGATGCCGCCCAAGAAATCTTCGAGCTTGGCGGGCACAAAAGCACGCTCTGAGCGGAAGACGAACGACTTCACATCGTCGTTGTGGTGATGGCTGTGCGGCGCGTCGTCGTCCAGAAAATCAGGGTCGATGTCGAGTTTGGCGTTCAGGTTAAAGCCGCGCAGATCCAGCACCTTGGTCAGGGGCACTTCCCCAAAGTGGACGCGGTGCTGCGGCGCGCGCGGGTTCATGTGGCGAATGCGCTCGGCCAGTTCATCCACCGTTGAGGCTTCGACCAAATCGGTCTTGCTGAGAAAGATCTGATCGGCAAAGCCGATTTGCCGCCGGACTTCTTGGCGCTCGTCGAGTTGCTGCGGGCCGTGCTTGGCATCGACCAGAGTCAAGATGGCATCGAGCAAGTAGTTCTCGGCGACTTCATCGTCCATGAAGAAGGTCTGCGCCACCGGGCCCGGATCGGCCAAGCCGGTGGTTTCGATCACCACCCGGTCAAACTTGATCTCGCCCTTGCGGCGCTTGGTGGCCAAGTCGCTCAAGGTCTGGCGCAAGTCCTCGCGGATCGAGCAGCAGATGCAGCCATTGTTCATCTGCACGATCTGCTCTTCGCTGTCGGTGACCAAGATGTCGTTGTCGATGTTCTCGGCGCCGAACTCGTTCTCGATCACAGCGATGCGTTGGCCGTGCGTTTCGGACAACAGCCGCTTGAGCAGGGTGGTCTTGCCCGAGCCGAGGAAGCCGGTGAGGATGGTGACGGGGATCAGACCTTGAGTCATGGCAGTGTGAGCGGTGTTATCCGGGTGGAGAGGCTGAACACTGTAATCGACACACGCATCGGGTATCCTGCGCCCTTCTTCATTCTTGGCACAAGCCGTGTCTGAACCTCAGTCCAGTCCGGACCACCGTAGCTTGTTTGAGCGGGTGGTCGAGTTTCTTTCCCCCGGCCCTGACTCCAAAGCGGAGCTGATGGCCACGTGGGCCCAGGCCGAGCAGCGCGACCTGATCGAGCCGCAATCCCGTCTGATGCTTGAAGGCGTGTTGCGCATGGCCGACTTGAGCGCGGGCGATGTGATGGTCGCCACCCCGCGCATGGATGTGCTCGATATCGCCGCGCCCTACGACACGTTGCTGGCCAAAGTGATCGATACCGGTCACTCGCGCTTTCCGGTCTATGAAGGCGAGCCGGAAAATGTCATCGGCATCCTCATGGCCAAGGATTTGCTCAAGCGCCAGCGGCGGCCCGAGTTGGATCTGCGCACCTTGCTGCGGCCGGCCTTGTTTGTGCCCGAGTCCAAAAGTCTCAACGAGCTGTTGGGCGACTTCCGCGCCAGTCGCAACCACCTTGCCTTGGTGATCGACGAGTTCGGCCGCTTGGCTGGGCTGCTCACCATTGAGGACGTGCTCGAAGAAATCGTCGGTGAGATCGAGGATGAATTCGATGACCGGGTGAGCGAGAACGGCGTTCATGCGCTGGCCGATGGCAGTCACCGGGTGGCGGGTAGCGCGCTGATCACCGATGTGAACGCTTGTTTCAGCGAAAGCCTGCCGGTCGATGCGTTGGACACCATTGGCGGTCTGGTGGCCCAAACCTTGGGCCGGGTGCCGCGTCGGGGTGAACGCCTGCGGCTGGCTGGGCTGGATTTTGAGGTGATGCTCGCCCGGGGTGGGGCGGTGCGCTGGTTCAAAGTCACGCCTGCGCCCGCACCCTCCGCTGAAGCATGAGCGGCGGGCGTCGCAGCGGCCTTGGCTGGGCGGGTTTGGCGGCGCTTGCGGGGCTCTTGCAGGCGCTTTCCGTGGCCCCGACACCACAGCCGGGGCTGCAAATCTTGGCCTGGGCGCTGTGGGTTTGGAGCTTGCAAGGGGCTTCGCCCCAACAAGCTGCGCTGCGGGGGTTCAGCTTTGGCTGGGCATGGCTCTCCAGCAGCTTGTGGTGGATCTTTATCAGTCTGAACAGCTACGGCCATTTGCCGGCCGTGGCGTCGGCGGCCGCCGTGGGGCTGTTGACGGCCTTTCTGGCGCTGTTTCCGATGCTCGCGGCGCTGGGGTATGTCCGCAGCGGTTTCAGCGGTTTTGCGTTTTGGGCGTTGCTGTCGGAGTTGGGCCGCGCCACTTTGCTGGGCGGATTTCCATGGGCGGCGCCGGGCTACGCTCATGTGGACGGTCCGCTATCGATCTTGGCGCCCTGGATCGGTGTGCATGGCTTGGGCTTTCTTGCTGTGGCTTGGTCCGCTTTCTTGGTCGCCCAGCGCAAGCGCTGGCGCAGCGCGGCGGGGGCGGTGGTGATCGGTCTGACGCTGGTTGTGGCGTTGCCACCGACGTGGACGGCGCCGATCACCCAAGCGCTGAGCGTGGATTTCACCCAGCCCTCGGGCACTTTGCGGGTTGCGCTGTTGCAAAGCAACGTCATGCAAGACGAGAAATTTGATCTCGATCACATCGACGCTGTGCTCGATTGGCACGCTGAACAACTCCAAAACATCAAGGCGGACTTGATCGTCACGCCCGAAACCGCCATTCCGCTTTTGCCGCAGCTGCTGCCCACGGGTTGGTGGGAGCGCTTGGCAGCGAGCTTCGAGCCGAGTGCAGCTGGATCGCGCCACGCCTTGATCGGCATGCCCTTGGGCAACCGACGTCAGGGCTACAGCAACGCTGTGGTTGGATTGGGGGGCGGGGCGGCGGCCGGGACCTATCGCTACGACAAATACCACCTGCTGCCTTTTGGTGAGTTCGTGCCCTTCGGCTTTCGCTGGTTTGTTGAGCTGTTGCAGATTCCGCTGGGTGATTTCAATCGTGGCGTGCTGGCGGCGCCATCGTTCACGGTCGGCCAAGAGCGCATCGGGCCGAGCATTTGTGTCGAAGACCTCTACGGCGAAGAGATGGCCAGCCGTTTTATGGCGGCTTCCACCGCGCCGACGATGCTGGCCAGTTTGAGCAACCTCGCTTGGTTCGGCCCGACGGTGGCCTTGGATCAGCACCTGCATATAGCCCGCATGCGGGCCTTGGAAATGCAGCGTCCGTTCTTGCATGCCACCAACACCGGCGCCAGCGCTTTCATCGATCACCGGGGTGTTGTGCAACAACAAGTGCCTCGGCAAACCCGCGCCGTGCTTGAGGGCTGGGTGCAGGGCCGAACCGGCGTGACCCCTTTTGCACGCTGGGCGGGGCGCTGGGGCTTGATCCCCTTGGGGCTGCTGGCGATCTTGGGCCTGGGTTTCATCCGCCTGCGTCAGCGGCGGGGTGCAAAATGCTGAAGTACATTTCTCCGTTCCGTCTGTTCAAACACAGGACTTTCACCATGATGCGTCTCACTTCTGCCTCCTTGCTGGCCTTGGCTTTGGCCGCCTGCTCGACCCCCCCGGCTCCGGAACCCGCTCCGGCCCCGGTGCCTGCACCCGCTCCGGCGCCTGCTCCGGCCCCCGCACCTGCTCCGGCACCAGCGCCCGCTCCGGCACCTGTCCCGGCGCCCGCACCTGCCCCGGCTCCGGTGGTCAAGCTGACCCCGCTGCACCTCGACCCGAACAGCGAGATTTCGAAGCACGCCAGCGTGTTCTTCGACTTCGACAAGGCTGCTGTGCGCACCCAAGACCAAGCCGTGGTGGTGGGTCATGGTGCCTACTTGGCCAAGAACCCAGCGTTGAAGGCAGCTGTTGAAGGCAACGCCGACGAACGTGGTGGTCGTGAGTACAACTTGGCCTTGGGTCAACGCCGCGCTCAAGCCGTGGTCGATGCGCTGGCCATTGCTGGCGCCAACAAGGCCAATCTGGAAGCAGTGAGCTTGGGCAAGGACAAGCCGATGGCTCCAGGTCACGACGAAGCCGCTTGGTCGCAAAACCGTCGCGCCGACATCAAGTACAAGTGATGCCAGTGACAGCAGTGATCGGCTGATCACTGCCCCCGTGGCCCGGGTTTTGTGGCGTGCAGTTTGCCGCCATGAATCCCGGGCTACCGCATTTCAACGACCTTTTTGTTCAGTCTTCTCGGAGTCTCGCCATCGCTCTCATCACACTCCAAGCGGCCTCTTTGGCCTACGGACACGTTCCCCTGCTCGACAAAGCCTCGCTGGCGCTGGAGCCGGGCGAACGCGTCGGCCTGATCGGTCGCAATGGCACGGGCAAGTCCTCGATGCTGAAACTGTTGGCCGGGCTGGAAAAACCCGACGACGGTTTGGTGCAGCTTCAGCAAGGCTTGCGGCGCTATTACGTGCCCCAAGAGCCGCTGTTTGCGCCGGGGGTGACGGTGTTTGATGCGGTGAGCGAAGGCGTGGCTGAAGCCAAGGCGCTGCGCGAGCGCTTCGAGGCTCACGGGCCGGACGACGATCTGGATGCCCTGCAAACCCGCATCGAAGCCTTGGACGGCTGGACGTGGGAGCAGCGTGTCACTGAAACGCTGGAGCGGCTCGGCTTGGTGGCCGAGTCCCGCGTCGAGGCCTTGTCGGGTGGCATGCGCAAACGCGTCGCTTTGGCCCAAGCCTTGGTGGCTGCGCCGCAGGTGTTGCTCCTTGATGAGCCGACCAACCACCTCGACCTTGAAGCGATCCTCTGGTTGCAGACCCTGTTGGTCGCGTTTCGCGGGGCCATCGTGGTGATCACCCACGACCGGGCGTTCTTGGACGCCGTCTCGACCCGCATCGTCGAACTCGACCGGGGCCAGTTGCGCAGTTATCCGGGCAACTTTGTGGCCTTTGAAGCCGCCAAGATCCGCGAGATGGAAGCTGAAGCCCAAGCCAACGCCCGCGCTGACAAGGTGTTGGCGCAGGAGGAAGTCTGGATCCGCAAGGGCGTGGAAGCGCGTCGCACGCGCAGCGTCAGTCGGATTGAGCGTTTGGTAAAACTACGCTCGGACCGGGCGGCGCGTCGGGATGTGGTCGGCCGGGTGCGGCTCGATATCGACGCTGGCGCTTCGGGCGGCAAGATCGTGGCTGAGCTTGAAGGCGTGGACAAGGCCTATGGCGAGCGTCAACTGGTGCGCAACTTCAGCACCACCGTGCTGCGCGGCGACAAGATCGGCCTGATCGGGGCCAACGGCGTGGGCAAGACGACGCTGCTCAAGATCATCTTGGGCCAACTGGCCCCCGATGCCGGTCGGGTGCGGCTGGGCACCAACATCCAAGTGGCTTACTTTGATCAGCTGCGTGCGGGCTTGAATCTCAAGGCCACCTTGGCCGACACCATCAGCCCGGGCAGCGAGTGGGTCGAGATCAACGGTGCGCGCAAGCACATCATGAGTTACTTGGGCGACTTCCTCTTCTCGCCGCAGCGCGCCAATTCGCCGGTGAGCAGTCTGTCAGGGGGCGAGCGCAACCGCTTGCTGCTGGCGCGTCTCTTTGCCCGCCCGGCCAATGTCTTGGTGCTGGACGAGCCGACCAACGATCTGGACATCGAAACCCTGGAGCTGCTGGAGCAGTTGTTGCAGGACTACCCCGGCACCGTCTTCCTCGTCAGCCACGACCGCCGCTTCCTCGACGCCGTGGTCACCAGCACCATCGTGGCCGAAGGCGAAGGCCGTTGGCGCGAATATGAAGGTGGGGTCGAAGACTGGCTGATCCAATCCCAACGCGCCGCCGCCCTGGCCAAAGCCGCCGCCAACACGCCCGCCGTTCCGGCAGCCGCCCCCGCCAGCGTGAAAGCCGCTCCGGCCCCCGCCGCCGCTGCTCCGGCCCCGGTCGCACCGAAGCGCAAGCTCAGCTACAAAGAACAACGCGAGCTCGATGAGCTGCCCGCCCGCATCGAAGCCCTGGAAAAAGAGCAAAAAGTCTTGGCCGATGCCCTCGCCGGCACCGAGCTCTACCAAGAAGGCGCCGCCCGCATCGCCCAAACCCAAGCCCGCTACGAAGTCCTCGACACCGAACTGATGAGCCTGCTCGAACGCTGGGAAGTGCTCTCGGCGCGGTAATCATCCAAGCCTGAATCGCGCCCCGGAAATGGCCGCAGCTCGACTGCGTTAGCTCTTTTGAATTTCTGGGTGCGCCAAGGCAGGCCTGCCTTGTTTGGGCTTGAGCATCTCGCGCGCAGCAGCGTTGCCTAGCAAGTCCGCGAGCACCTCGCTGGCCGGGCGGGCCTTGTCAAACCACTCGGCCGTGGCTTCCGGCGCGTCTTCGTCGATCTGCTCAGGGTTGGGAATGCGCGGCATACAGCATGCACAGGTGCTCACCGATGAAGCCGAGAGCCTGAAAGCGCCTCTCCTTGTCGTCCTGGCGCAGATCTTCAACGGTCAGTGCCGTGCTCCAGTCGAAGTCCCCTGCAAGCTCGAAGTGGAATCGGTCGGTTCATCCACGCTGTGCAGCGCAAACACGTTCTTGGCAAGATCGATTCCACCAAACACAATAGCTGCGGGCATCTCCTTTTTGAAACGAGCACGTATGAGATTTCGTGACCCCATCGTCTCACCCCGGAACGGGGATGTCCCTTTCATTCGTTAGGCGTCATCAACCAAACATGAACCGCCTCGTCACACAACTTGTGCTGCCTCTCGTTGCAGCAACAGCTCTAGCAATCCTTGTGCATCTGCGATGGCCAGCTGACGGGTTCTTTCTCAACCTTGCAGCAGGTTTCGTTGGAAGCCTGGTAACCGTCGGCTATATCGACTGGATACTTCGTCGCCACGAGAGAGAACGCTGGAAGGAAGCCGATTCCAGAATTCAAGCCCGCCTGAGCAAGCTGGCTTCGGTAACGATCACCGAAATTCGAACGTCGCTTGGCTACGGAACAGAGGTATTTGATCGTGTGGCAATGGGCACCGGCAGTGCAGAAGTCATGCGGAAGGAAGTGTTGCGTGTCGCAATCCATGTGCTCTCGCCAACCGCAGAAGCGAGGATCGCAGCACTCGATCAAGAACAATGGAGGTCTTTCGCCGCAAATCTCCAACGAGCTTCCGCTGAATGCGGGGTCTTACTGGATCGCTTTGGTCATCGTCTTGAGCCCGAAATGATCGCCGTCGTTCTTGATCTGCAGCAGCATCTCGAATCGGCACAGACATTCTGGCGCGTGTTCCCCGATGTCGCAGGAGTACCCGTTGCTCAACTTCCTAAGATGAAGGGCTCGCCAGAAGAAATGCAGGCGGCTTGGTGCGGATTGGCAGCGCGAGACATTCGTCGGGTCTTGGAGCTGTCCACCATGCTGTCGGTCGAGACAAGTGACGTCTCAATGTAGTTAGCCCGCCAATGGCCGCCATCGCCAAGTCGGTTGCAACCCTTCGCATCTTCGGGGACGAACTTGATCCCGACGAGGTCAGTGCCTTACTGGGAGGTCAGCCCACCTCAAAGTTTCGAAAGGGCGATGTGCGCCGGCTGCAAGATGGCAGGGAATTTGTGCGGAGAAGCGGTTCTTGGCAGTTGGAGGCAACCGACAGAGCGCCGGAGGGTCTAAATGATCAGATATTGGAAATACTGTCCAAGCTCACGATAGAGCTTTCCGTATGGAAGCGGCTCAACGCCGAGTTTCAGGTAGATCTGTTTGTTGGTCTGTTCATGGAAGAGACCAATGAAGGTCTGTCACTGTCACCCGAGTGTGCAGGTGAACTGGCATCAAGAGGAATAGAAATTGGGTTCGACATCTACGCGACCGTACGCGAGGTCACACCAGATGAGTCATGAGCCACGGGAATCTCCTTTTTGAAACGAGCACGTATGAGATTTCGTAACCCCATCGTCTCACCCCGGAACGGGGATGTCCCTTTCATTCGTTAGGCCCATGCAGCAGTCAGCTCAATTTTGCAAGCGTTGCGGCGAGAACTACGAGGCTCCGCTCGTGACTCTGCCCGTTCTTATGCAACTTGGGAAACTGGCTCCCCAAGATAGACCGGCCGCGTTAGCTCGACTCAACAGTTCAACACTTGAGCAAGCAAACACTTGGCTTCGCCATAACCTAGAGCAATCCTGCCCGAAGAAGGTTGCTCACTGCCCGAAGTGCGAGGGCGAGCTTCGAACTTGGCAAGCTCAGTGGTGCCCGCACTGCAATCATGATTGGCATGCGCAATGAACCGAGCGCCAGTCGCCAGCCTAACCGGTCGGTCAAGCGGACGCCAAAACAGGCCATGCCTTCGGCATTTTCATGGCCTGTGTTGGTGCCCTGCGTACTTTCGGTGCTCCGGCGCCGCTTACCTTGGGCGTTGGGCCACAGAAATGCGTACAACCTTTGCAGCAATCGCTTTTGGCTTCGCGGCAATGAACGCTTGCGCGGGCGATCACGGAATCGCGAAACAGTCGAGTATTTCGCCAGAACTCCAGAAGGTCATTTCCCAGATCGGCGACGCTTCGCAGAGAAAGGATTTCAACGCTTTGCGCTCTGCCATGGTTCAGAACTTTGTCTGGAGCTTTGGAGGTGACAGCGATGCCGATCAGGCTATCGCGTAGTGGAAGAAGAACCCGCAGTACCTTCGGGATCTTGCCTTGGCGAGCCGAGCGAAGTGTGGTGCTGAGGGCTCCGAGTACATTCAGTGCCCCGCGAACGCTGGAACTCGATTCCGGGCTGGGTTTCGCCTCGTAGGTGGCCAGTGGAAGATGGCGTACTTTGTCGAGGGCGACTAAGGAAGGTCTGCATAACTCACGCACCAGCGTGCTGACGAGCTAAAACCATGGGAATGTGATGCTGCCGGCTTCTGATGGGCCTCAGTTTTCAAGCCTTCGGCCTTGGATGGGCCGCCAGCAAGGCCGCTTGACCAAATGGCGGACGCACTCATGCCGCCGCTCCCATGAGTCTTCTCCGCACCAGCCACAAATTGACCAACGCAAACAGCGTGTGCAACTGCGCCGTGTTCTTGCTCAGACCCCGGTAGCGCACCTTCACATGCCCGAACTGGCGTTTGATCACCCGCAACGGATGCTCCACCCTCGCCCGGATACCGGCCTTGACCTTCTCAAGCCGCTCGGTCAAGACATCCATGGGCTTGGTCGGGTCGAGTCCGCGTCGCTGACCCGGCCTCATCGCGATATGCCAGCTCACATCCGGCTTGGCCTCTGGTCGCTTCCCCGCGCCCCGGTATCCGGCGTCCGCGTAGACCTCCCGGTCACTCTCACGCACCAAGTTGTTGGCCTCCATGACATCGCTGACGGCTCCGCTGGTGCCTCGCACGGTGTGCACCAGCCCCGACTCGGCATCCACCCCGATATGGCACTTCATGCCGAAGTACCACTGCTGACCCTTGCGGCTTTGCTTCATCTCCGGGTCGCGCGTGCCACGGCTGTTCTTGGTCGAACTCGGTGCAGCGATCAAGGTGGCATCCACCACCGTGCCGCTCCTGAGCATCACGCCCTTGGCGCTGAGCAGGTCGTTGACGGTGTGCAGGATCTGCGCGGCCAGCTTGTGCTGCTCCAGTACATGCCGAAACCGCAGGATCGTGCTCTCGTCGGGCAGCCGCTCATCCCAGCCTTCCAGTCCTGCAAACTCCCGGAACACCGGCATGTCGTGCAGCGCTTCTTCCATCGCCGGATCACTCAGGGCGAACCACTGCTGCATGAAGTGGATGCGAAGCATCGTCTCGGCAGAATACGGCGGGCGGCCCCGTTTGCCCTCAGGCAGGTACGGCGATATCAACGCCACCAGATCCGCCCACGGCACGACCTGATCCATCTCGTCCAGGAATTCCCGCCGTCTTGTTCGCTTGGCCGTCTGTCCCAGGCCCAGGCTGTGTTGCTTCATGCTCCGTATCGTCTCAGTGCTTCACGTTCATGCCAAGCACGGCGTGGGGGAATTTATGCAGACTTTCCTTAGGCCTTCACATGGAAACCATCGAGCACATCATCGGAGTAGAGCGCGTAATTGCCGAACTTGGCTACTGGCCGTCGTTCCATGACGCCGAGGTCATTGCTTTTTCCGCCGAACGTGCATTTCCGTTTAAGCGCGACGAAACTATCGCCCACTTAGCTGTCCACGTTCGCCAATACGAATCGGTTGGAGAAGGCACTACTCAATACGAACAGGTGTTGCGCAAGAGCGTCTTGGTTCGGCTGGCATTCAAAGGCGCTTGCGACTTCGACCTCTCAGACTTCAACCATCAGAACGTCATCAATGCAATCACTGTTTCAGCCAGTGGCGCAAACGAATCTACGGGCCTCTTGGTCAACATAGAGTCAATTTGGGGGTTCGGTGGCTCACTTCGGTGTCAGTCCGTTGAGGTTGAAAACGTTGAAGCAGTTAACGATGCGTTGAGCAAATAGACTAAATACCGAAACGACATGAGTAGCTCAAATTCTTGTTCTTCTATCACCAGCCTAACCGGTCTACAAGGACTTCCCCATAAGTCAACTTGAGTTCAAACCTCAAGACGGTGGGGCTGCCGGCAGCAGTTGTTGGAGGTCGGAGACCAAGTCGGCGGGGCGTAGGCCGGGGCGGACGTAGAGGCGGATGTGGCCTTGGGGGTCGAAGACGAAGAAGGCGGCGGTGTGATCGACGGTGTAGCTGCTGGGGGTTTTGCCGGGGGCTTTGCGGTAGACCACTTTGAAGGCTTTGGCCACGGCGGCGGTTTCTTCGGCGGTGCCGCGCAGGGCCACAAAGCTGGGGTCGAAGGCGTCGATGTAATTTTTCAGCAGAGCTTGGGTATCGCGCTCGGGGTCCACGCTGATGAAGACGGTTTGCAGGCGCACGCCGTCAGGGCCGAGCAGCCGTTTGATCTCGACCATCTCGTTCAAGGTGGTCGGGCAGATGTCCGGGCATTGGGTGTAGCCGAAGAACACCAACACCGCTTTGCCGCGAAAGTCGGCCAAGGTCCGGCGCTGGCCGTGCTGGTCCAGCAGATCAAACCCTTGGGCGTAAGTGGCCCCGGTGATGTTGAGCGCGTTGAAATGCTGACGTTCTTCGCAGCCGCTGAGCATGGTCGCGCTGATCGATCCCATCGTCCCCATCAGCAGCGTCAGCAAGGCACGGCGATCAAGGCAGGCTGGACGGCTCATGGCGAGTTTTTGCGGGTCGTGTTGCGGGTCATGCCCCGGAAGGTGTCGAGCGTGATGGTGGTTTCAGATTGCACCTTGACGCGTGGCTCGGGCTTGAAGGCGTGGCCGTAAATGATCTCGAAACTCAGCTTCGGCTTGGGGCCGAGTTGCTGTTCAAGTTCAGCGTCCAGCCGGGCTTGCCAGCGCGGGGTGCGCAGGCCGTTGAAGCGCAGCGGCGCGGTGTTGCGACCCAAGCCGCGCAGCTCGGTAAGCAAGGCTTGCGCGCTGGGCCACGAGAGGCTGATCACTTCCATGTCCATCACCGGGTCGGCAAAACCGGCGTGTACCAAGGCGTCGCCCAAATCGTGCATGTCGATGAAGGGGCTGTGGGCCTCGCCCCAGCCTTGGGTGGCGTAGAGCGCGCGCAGCTCACGCAAGGTGTCGGGGCCGAAGCAGGAAAACATCAAAAAGCCATCCACCGCCAAGGCATCGAGCCAGCGCTGCATCAAGGCCGGGCCGTCCTCCACGCCATGCAGGCCCATGTTCGACCAGAGCAATTCCGCCTGCGCTGGCGGGTTGGCTGGGGTGGTGGCTGAGGTGGTTTTGCCGCGCATCCGCGACCACCAGCTTGGTGCCGCCGCGGACGTCGATACGGCAGTGGGCTCACGTTGACCGGGCTCCATGGTGGCGATGTGGGCGCGGGGGTATTGACGCTGGAGGGCTTCCAAGCCGCCGCCGTGGTGGCTCCACCAGTCGATGATGTGCTGGGGCTCGCGCTTGATCCAGCTGAGGCGCTCGGCCATGCGTCGGGCCACCTCTTGATGCAGCCAAGGCGCGGGTGCAAGGCGCTGCAAAGTCTGCCAACGCAGCAGGGCGTGAGGGTCAACGCGGGTGGGCTTGGTCATGGTGGGTGGGCAGTATAGTGAGCACGGGGAGGTGACATGGCTTGGGGTGGCAGTGCCTGTGCGATCTGTCGGTCTTGGCAACGGCAGGTCTTCTGTGCGGCGTGTCTGGCGCGCTTTGCTGCGCCACCGTCGGGGGCGGGACAGGCGCTTGGTGCCGCTGGTGCTGTTTGTGCCGTTTGCGCCATGCCGGCCGCTGAACCCGGTGCGCTCTGCGCGCGCTGTCAGGCTGATCGGCCGCCGTTCGAGCGCACCATCGCCGCCTTGCGTTATGGCCCGCCGTGGCAGCGGGTGATTCACGGCTTCAAACGTCTGGAAGGCGCCGGTTGGTCGCGGCCGTTGAGCGATTTGATGCAAGCGCCTTTGCGCGCCGCTTATGCCGAACAGGCGTGGCCGCAGCGGATCGTGCCGGTGCCCTTGGCACGCGGCCGACTGCTGGCTCGGGGCCACAACCCGGCGTGGGAGCTGGCGCGCTGTCTGGCTGCCCAGTTGCAGATCCCGACGCAGCCCAGCGCGGTGCTGCGCTGCCGTGAAACCCCTTCGCAGCGCGAGCTTTCACGCGCTGATCGTTTGCACAATCTGCGCGGTGCGTTTGTGCTGGCCCCCGGTGCGCAGGGCTGGTTCAAAGGGGCGCGGGTGGCGGTGGTGGACGACGTGATGACCACGGGGGCCACCGTCACCGAGTTGGCGCTGACCTTGCGGCGTGCGGGGGTGCAGTCGGTGCATGTGTGGGTCTTGGCCCGCACGCCGCTCGATATGACTTGACGTCGCTGGACTCGGGTAGCCTTGGCGTCCTTGACCTGCAAGGTTTACCAACGTTTTGCCATGTTCCGTATTGTTCTTGTCGAACCCGAAATCCCGCCCAACACCGGCAACGTGATCCGCTTGGCCGCCAACACGGGCTGCGAGCTGCATCTGATCGAGCCGCTGGGCTTTTCGATGGATGACCGCTTGCTGCGCCGCGCTGGGCTCGATTACCACGAATACGCCCCGGTGCGGCGTCACGCCAACTGGGCGGCTTTCATCGCCAGCCAAGCCCCAGATCCGGCGCGGATGTTTGCCTTCACCACCCGGGGCAGCCACGGTTTGGCGGCGCAAACCTGGCAGCCGGGCGACTGGCTGGTTTTTGGTTGCGAAACCCGGGGCTTGCCCGAGGCGATTCGCGATCAATTTGCCCTTGCGCAGCGCGTGCGCTTGCCCATGCGAGCTGAGCAGCGCAGCCTCAACCTCAGCAACGCCGTGGCGGTGGCGGTGTTTGACGCTTGGCGTCAGCAGGGCTATGCCGACGCGGTGTGAGCCGGTTGAACCGGAATCAGCGTATCGGCTTCCAGTCCTTGGCCAAAGCAGCGCCTTGGGCTTTGTGCTCGGGCGTGAACTTGTCGCTTTCGAGCATCAAGCCGGACACCACATGGCCGCGCTCGGCCGCCAAGAGCAGCCATTTGTAGGCTTGAACCGCATCAACCTTGATGCCGCCATCGCTGGACAGCAGCATCACGCCCAGCATGTTTTGGGCGTCATCGTTGCCGCGCTCGGCCGCTTCGGTGAGCCACTTTTGCGCTTCGGGCAGGTTGGTCGGTGACTTGACGAAGGTGTTGATCTTGCCCAAATCGCGCATCGCACCCACATGACCTTGCGCGGCCAGCTTGAGCAAGGTCGCCTCACCGGCCGCCAAGTCGCGCAAGGGCGGCTTGGCGTTGAGTTGTGAGCTGGCGGTCAGGTATTGCGCGGTGGTGTTGCCCGTTTTGGCCAAGGGGGCCAAGGTTTTGATGACCGTGCTGTGCTCGCCCTTCATGTAGGCCATCAGGCCTTCCTTGAGGGTGCTGAAGGTGTCGGCATGGGCCATGCTGGCCCCCAAGCTCAGGGTCCCGGTCAGCAGCAGGGACAACAAGGGGCGGATCAAGGGGTGGGGCATGTTGATCTCCGGTGGGGCTCAGTGTTCCGAGCGGGATTCTCGACTCATCAGGGCATGGACAGCTTGGTCAGGTGTCCATTGGGACTCAATCAGCGCGACGACGGCACGGGTGATGGGCATGTCCACCCCCAAGGTGCGGGCGCGCTGCAACACGGTGCGGGCGCTGTAAACGCCTTCAGCCACATGGCCGAGTTCGTCCAAGATCTGCGCCAGCGTTCGGCCTTGGGCCAACTTGAGGCCGACTTGGCGGTTGCGCGACAAGTCGCCTGTGGCCGTCAGCACCAAGTCCCCCAGGCCCGAAAGGCCCATGAAGGTGTCGGCCTGTGCGCCCAGTGCGACGCCAAGGCGGGTGATCTCGGCCAAGCCCCGGGTGATGAGTGCGGCGCGGGCGTTGAGGCCAAGCCCCATGCCGTCGATCACGCCGGTGGCGATGGCCATGATGTTTTTGACCGCGCCGCCCACTTCCACGCCGATGGGGTCGGTGGAAGAGTAGATGCGCAACTGTGGACTGTGAAAGGCCCGCACGGCCAGTTGGCGCACCAAGGCATCGCTGCTGGCGGCGACCAAGGCGGTGGGTTGGCCGCGAGCCACTTCGACAGCAAAGCTTGGGCCGGACAGCACGCCCACCCGTAGCGTGGGGGCCACTTGCTGGGCAATTTCATGCCCGAGTCGGCCCGTGCGGGCCTCAAAGCCCTTGCTCAGCCAAAGGACGGCACAGTGTTCCGCCACCGGCGCTTGGCTGAGCCGCTCCAACATGTCGCGCAGGCCCGCCATGGGCGTGGCCAGCACGATCAAACCGGAGGGATGGTCGCTACTGTGCGTTTTGCTGGGATGACGGGTGCCTTCTCCCGGCGAAGACGCGGTCGCTGCATGCCAGAGGGCGGCACTGAAGTCCTCGTTGACCTGAAGCCCCGGGGGCAAATGAACATCGGGTAAATAGCGCGTGTTCACGCGCTGCCGATCCATGGCATCGGCTTGGATCGGATCACGGGCCCACAAAAAGGTGGGGTGATGCAAGGCGGCCTGGGCCGCGATGGCGGTGCCCCAGGCGCCAGCTCCGAGCACACTGATGTGCATGGGCAGCTCTCTTCTCGTCGTGGTGCTAAACGGCGATCAGGCGTTGTAGCCGCTGGCAGCGGCTTGCTGCTGCGCTTCATACATGGCTTGGAAGTTCACTTCAGCCAAATGCACCGGCGGGAAGCCTGCACGGGTGATGATGTCGGCGACCACGGCGCGCAGGTAGGGATAAATGATCGACGGGCAGGCGATGGCCAACACCGGCTGGATCTGGTCTTCGGGGATGTTGCGGACTTCGAAAATGCCCGCTTCTTTGGCTTCGACCAAGAACATGGTCCGCTGGTCGTCGAGCTTGGCTGTCACGGTCGCAACCACGGTGACTTCAAAAACACCGTCAATCAGGGGCTGCACTTCGATGCCAAGATTGACATCCACTTGCGGCTGACCTTGCTCGGTCAGGATCTGTGGTGAATTGGGTTGTTCCAGCGACAGGTCTTTGAGGTAAACGCGCTGAATCTGGAACACGGGCTGCTGGTCGGACATGGGTACTTCCTTGGAGGAGGGCTTGAAAATAAGGCCGGGCGATTATGGCCCAGCCCATGCTGCCCATGCTGATCAGGAAGTGGGCTGAATCACGGCAATCTGCTCGGGAGCGAGGAGGGTGCCCTCACGCAAACCCCGGATGGTGGCGGTGACCAAGCTCAAGACGATCAAGGAGGTCGCCGCCAGCAAGGTGATGCCCAGCAAACCCATACCGCTGCCGGGCGTGGCCAGCTTCAACGTCAAGGCAACCAAGGCGGTCATTGGGAACGACATCGCCCAGTGCATGGGCGAAAAGGGCAGGCCAGTGATGCGTGGCATCTGGGTCGCGATCCACACAAAACTGAAAAAGGCGATTCCCCAAAGCGCCCATCCCACCAAACTCGGTGCGCCAAGTTGCAGCAGGGCCAACCCACCAACGCCTGGCGGGGCGATCAAAATGAACAGCGTTGGCATGAATCGTTCAGGCCACAAACCTTGGATCGCCACGCGGATGACGAGAAGGGCCAAGATGATCGGCCAAAAGAGCAAGCCAATGCCAAATTGCGCCGCCGCCCACTCGGTATGGCCCAAGGGGACACCCGCCAAGGGCGCGATCACATTGCCGACGATCGGAATCAAAAGAGCCGGGGTGACGCTGGCCCAGACCAAGCCACCCGCTTGCGGGCCGAGCCACCAGCGAGCCAGCACCCAAATCGAGACGACAAACTGCCCGAGGCTGCCCATCCACCAAAGCCAACGTGCGGGTTCACTCACCCCGTTCAACGCCACGGCCACGGTCGCCAGCAACAACATAGAGATGGGCAAGGTGGCAATGAACGTGTGGCGCACCGGGTGACGGCGATCGTCGGCCCAAGCCTCAGGATAGC
Organism: Leptothrix ochracea; assembly: GCF_041083635.1. Taxonomy (GTDB): domain Bacteria; phylum Pseudomonadota; class Gammaproteobacteria; order Burkholderiales; family Burkholderiaceae_C; genus Sphaerotilus; species Sphaerotilus ochraceus. Next base: position 82,740 of record NZ_JBFPHB010000013.1, on the reverse strand, counting down.
GTTGACCACGGATCACGGTGAGGAGTGCCAAGACCGCAAAAACGACCACGGCCAAGCCACCAAGGGCCCATGCGACCATGTTGGCTTGTTCGCCCATGAAGGGGGTGGCGCGTTGCCATGCCAGCGATAAACCAGCCAAGCCCATGACGATGGCGTACCAGCCAGGGGCCAAAAATTTGAGAGGAGTCGGGTTTTTTGCCATGGTGAAAGAATACCCTCTGCGGTACCCTCGTGCCGGTATGGGGTCTTGTTCGAAACCAACAAGCGCAGGCAGGCGGTGCAGCGAGACTGCCAATTTGTGCCATTTCATGCCAAGGACTGGCAGTGATATGACATGGCTGGCAGGGGTTTGGGGCGAACCGCGCAAAGGTTTGCAACGATTGATACGCACCTAATCTGAATGTGTGATGAAAATCGCAGCCTAATGGTGTCGTCGATGTTGGCACGAATCTTGAGCTAGATCAGAAGGTTGTCATCTAGCTTCAACCCCGTCACTCTCTTGCGTCTCCACTCTTCTTTAGGGAAATCAGTCATGGAAATCCGGGCCCTTACGCCTGAGCTATCAGTCACCGCGCAAATCCAGCCGGCTGACCTTGCTGAACTGAACAAGCTGGGCTTTCGCTCGGTGGTTTGCAATCGTCCTGACGGGGAAGCTGGGGATCAGCCGCTGTTCAAGGAAATCAGTCGCGCTGCCGAAGCTCTGGGCATGGTGGCCGTGTACCTGCCGGTGGAGTCCGGCAAGGTCAGCGATGAGAATGCCGTCGAATTTGGCAAGGTCTTCGACTCCTTGCCCAAGCCCACGCTCGGTTATTGCCGCACGGGTACCCGTACTGTCACGCTGTGGGCCTTGTCGCAAGCCGGCAGGACGCCTTTGCCAGAAATTTTGGAACGCTCCAGTCAAGCTGGTTTCAAGATGCATGGCGTGGTGCGCCGGATCGCCAACGGTGGCAAGACGCCGGTGGATGTGGCTGATGCCCGTCACGACATTGTGATCGTGGGGGGCGGTGCTGCGGGGGCGGCTGTGGCGGCGAGCTTGCTGGCGCGCGATCGTCATTTGGATATCGCCGTGATTGATCCGGCCGATGTTCATTACTACCAGCCGGGTTGGACCTTGGTGGGTGGCGGCGTGTTCACCGCAGAACAAACTGTTCGTCAGATGGGCGCGGTTTTGCCCCGGGGCGTGCATTGGATCAAGGCTGCGGTGGCGGCGTTCGAGCCTGAGCAAGATGCCTTGATTTTGGATGGCTGCCGGATCGTCAAATACAAGCATCTCGTGGTCTGCCCAGGGATCAAGCTGAACTGGAACGGCATCGAGGGGCTGATCGATACGTTGGGTCGCAATGGTGTGACCTCCAACTATCGCTATGACTTGGCGCCCTACACGTGGAAGTTGGTGCAGGAGTTGAAATCGGGCAAGGCGCTGTTCACCCAGCCGACCATGCCGATCAAGTGCGCGGGTGCACCGCAAAAGGCGATGTATCTCTCCGGTGACCACTGGCTGCGTCAGGGCCGTTTGAAGGACATCAACATCTCCTTCATGACCGCTGGGCCAGCGTTGTTCGGCGTGGCCGACTACGTACCGGCCTTGATGGAATACATCAAGCGCTACAACGTGGACCTCAACTTCACGCACAACCTGACCGCCATTGACGGCCCGGGTCGTAAAGCGGTGTTCACCCGCACCAAGGCGGATGGCACCAAGGACACGGTGGAGCGCAGCTTCGACATGATTCACGTCTGCCCGCCACAGCAGGCCCCAGACTTCATCCGCGTCAGTCCCTTGGCCGATGCTGCGGGCTGGGTGGAGGTGGATCAAACCACGCTGCGTCATCGTCGTTACAACAACATCTTTGCGCTCGGCGACGTGAGCTCAACGCCCAACGCCAAGACGGCGGCGGCGGCGCGTAAGCAAGCTCCGGTCGTGGCTGAGAACCTGCTTGCTGACCGTGAGGGTCGCAAAGTTTCGGCAAGCTACGATGGCTACGGCTCTTGCCCGTTGACCGTTGAGCGCGGCAAGATCGTGTTGGCTGAGTTCACCTATGGTGGCAAGGTTGCCCCGAGCTTCCCGAGTTGGTTGCTCGACGGCACTCGCCCCTCACGGCTGGCTTGGTGGCTCAAGGAACGGATCATGCCGCCCTTGTATTGGGAGGCGATGCTCAAGGGCCGTGAGTGGATGGCTAAGCCGGAAATGCTGGACTGAGGCTCATGAAGGCGTCCCGCGACTGGCCTGAAAAGGCTTTGTTGCGGCGACGCTCCTCGGCGATGGTGGAGACGCTACGGCCCGCCAGATCGTGTCCTGGAAACACCAGCGTTTCACCGGGCAGCGTGAGCAGGTGTGTGGTCACGCTGTCATACATGGCCCCAGCATCGCTGCTGGGATCATTGCATGGTGGGCAGCCGCCCAAGTGCAGCGCGTCCCCACAAAACAAGCGGTCCCGCCACAGAAAACTGATGGAACTGGGTGTGTGACCGGGTGTCGCAATGACACGCAGGCGCTCTTGACCAAAAGCAATCAGCTCGTTGTGATCGACCAGCCGGGTTTCTTTGGGGATGTGGGCTGTCGGAAGGCCTCGGGTGATTTGTCGGCTGTAGACATGACCTGCCTTGAGGCCTTGGCGTTCTGAGCCGTGGTGCAAATGCGTGTGCAGGACCCAGCGCAGACGCAAACCTTGTTCCTGCAACATGGCGCCGAGCAGCACGCTGTCCTGCGCCAAGGGATCAATCACGATGGCCTCACCTTGTTCGGTCTCGCCCAAGACATAGGTCAGGGCCCCGTGATGAGCGTCATAGAGTTGGCGAAAGTAGACGTCAGGCATGGTGTGGATGTTCAGGGCAAGGCCCGTCAAGGAATCACCACCAGACTGCCAGCAACAGCCATGCCAAAGCAGTCGGTGTCGAAAAAAGCCACCGCCAGAAGCGGTGGCTCGGGATATAGCCGACGCCCCGGATAAAACCGGTGCTCATGGCCAACATCAGTAAAGCGAGGCGCACATGATCCACGTGGCCGTCGCTTTGCACAAGCATAGGGGGGTAAATCGTGACCACCAGCGCGATGGCACACGCACCCCCAAGGACCAGCAGATTCAAGGGTGTGATCCGTCCGTGTCAGCGGATGCTGGATCGGGACGATGACTCTCGCTCCGTGCCAGTGCGTGTTCGCCCCACATGGCGTTGAGAATGGCCAGCAAGACGGCAAAGCCGACGCCCAGTATCCAGGTGAAATACCACATGAAAATCTCCTCTTGAACCGTCAAAGCTTGTCGATATCAACGTAAACCGTAGGGGTGTTTTGCATAAGAGTCCCTCCGTATCCCCATAAATCAATAGGCGCTGTGAGCGTTGCGGCGGATATGGTCCACCGTGACCTTGCCCCGCATCACCCGATACGCCCAACTGGTGTAGACGACGATGAGCGGGATAAAAATAGCCGCGGCCACCAGCATGATGCTGAGGGTGAGCGGGCTGGAAACACTGTCCCACGCCGTCAAGCTGGCGTTCGGATGCGTGGATGAGGGCATGACAAAGGGGAACATTGCGGCCCCGGCCGTGCCGATGATGCCGGCCATGGACAGCGACGAGGCCACAAAAGCCCACCCTGTGCGGCCCCCTTGGCCGAGCACGATGGCAAGGCCTGTGCCGGCAAACGTCAAGGTGGGCAGCAGCCACAGCCACGGCCAGTGCAGGAAGTTGCTCAACCAAGCCCCATCGACCTGGATCACCGTTTTATTCAGCGGATCGGGCAGGGCAGCGGTATCCACCACCGACGTGATCACATAGCCGGGGATCCGTTCCAGCCACAAACCGGCCCCTGCGAACAAAATCAGACAGAGCACACCCGCCACGCTTGCTGCACGCATAGATCGGCGCTGCACATCACCTTCGGTGCGGTGGGCCAAATACACGCCGCCATGCTGGATGATCATGGCCGAGGCCACCCCGCCGCTCAGCAGGGCAAAGGGGTTGAGCATGTCGGCAAAGCTGCCGGTGTAGTGCGACACCAGCAAGTCATCGAAATAAAAGGGCACCCCTTGCAGCAAGTTGCCGAAGGCGATGCCAAACACCAGCGGGGGCACGATCCCGCCGATGAACAGACCCCAGTCCCAGGTTTGACGCCAGAGCGGGTGATGGATCTTGCTGCGGTAGTCGAAGCCGACGGGGCGCAAAAACAGCGCCCACAGGACCGACAGCATGGCCCAGTAAAAACCAGAAAAAGCGGTGGCGTAGACCAGCGGCCAAGCGGCAAAGAGCGCGCCACCGGCGGTGATGAACCAGACTTGGTTGCCGTCCCAGTGCGGGCCGACGGTGTTGATGACCACACGACGTTCCTCGTCGCCTTGGCCAACAAAGGGCAGCAGCGCGCCCACGCCCATATCGTGGCCGTCCATGATGGCAAAACCGACCAGCAGCAGGCCCACCAGCAGCCACCAGATCACCTTGAGGGTTTCGTAATCGAAAAGCATGGTGACTCTTTCTTCAATGGGTTTCGTTGGCGTAGCGGCCGGTACCGAGACTGCCGGGACCGAGGCGAGCAAAGCGAATCATCAAACCCATTTCGATGATCAGCAGCACCGTGTAGAAGGCGACAAAGCCCGCCAAAGAGCGATAGACGCTCTCGACACTGATGCTTGACACCGAAAGGTGCGTGGGCAGCACGCCGTAGATCGTCCACGGTTGGCGGCCATACTCCGCCACAAACCAGCCCAACTCACACGCCAGCCAAGGGGCGGGCAGCATCAGCAGGGCCCAGCGCAGCAACCAGCGTTGTTCACCGCAGCGCACCTTGAGCGTGGACCAGAACGCGGTCGCAAAAAGCAGCAGCATGCCCATGCCCAAACCGACCATGGCACGGAAGCCCCAGAACATCGGTGTGACCTTGGGGATGGTGTCGCGGGCCGCTTGGTCGATCAGCGCGGGGGTGATCTCCGCCATCGACTTGACATATTTGCGCATCAGCAAACCGAAGCCGAGATTGGCTTGATGCTGCTTGAGGACGGACTCCGCTTCTCGGTGGCTGCGATCGTGGCGCAGCGTGTCCAGTGCCTTGACGGCTTCGATGCCCGAGACGATGCGGGTGCGGTTGCGGGCGATCAGTTCTTTGATGCCAGGAATTTCCTTGTGGATGGAGCGCGTGCCGATCAGCCCCATCACCCACGGAATTTCGATCGCCCAGTCGTTTTTCATCTCGGCCTCGTTGGGCCAAGCGATCAGGTTGAAAGCTGCTGGCGCGGGTTCGGTGTCCCACATGGCTTCGATCGCGGCCATCTTGGTTTGCTGGGCTTCGCCCACGGTGTAGCCGGACTCATCGCCCAGCACGATCACCGAGCACACCGAGGCCAGACCGAAGGCGGAGGCCACGCGGAAGCTGCGTCGGGCAAAGGCCACGTCTTGGCCTTTGAGCAAGTACCACGACGAGATCGAGAGCACGAACATCGCACCGGTCACGTAGCCGGCCGAGACGGTGTGCACAAACTTCGCTTGAGCATCCGGGTTGAAGAGCACGGCCCAGAAATCGACCATTTCCATGCGCATGGTCTGCCAGCTGAACTCAGCCCCGACCGGGTTTTGCATCCAGCCATTGGCGATCAGAATCCACAGCGCGGACAGATTGGTGCCCAGCGCCATCAGGATGGTCACCAACAAATGTTGGGTGCGCGCGAGACGGTCCCAGCCGAAGAAAAACAGACCGATGAAAGTCGATTCGAGGAAGAAGGCCATCAGCCCTTCGATGGCCAGCGGTGCGCCGAAGACATCACCCACATAGTGCGAGTAGTAAGCCCAGTTGGTGCCGAACTGAAACTCCATCGTGATGCCGGTGGTCACGCCCAAGGCGAAGTTGATGCCGAACAACTTGCCCCAAAAGCGCGTCATGTCCTTCCAAACCACTTGGCCGGTCATGACGTAAACGCTTTCCATGATGACCAGCATCCATGTCATGCCGATGGTCAAGGGCACAAACAGGAAGTGATAAAGCGCGGTGACGGCGAATTGCAGCCGTGACACATCCACAAGTTGGTCAGACATGTCATGCACTCCTTGTCAGGGCCCAAAGCATCCAGAGTGCGACGAGCTTGATGAGGATGATCAGGGTTAGTTCGCTGCTCAGGGATAGGCTGAGGCGTTGGCGCACTGGCTTTGGGGCGTGGTGCGGGTCGTGCGAGAGGTTGGGTGACATGGCAGATGCTTTGCGTGAATACCCTATGTATTCCAAGAACCATGCCAGCCGTGTATGAGGTCCAAAAGTGGGGCGTCGCCCCTTCGTCGAGGCATTTATGCACGTTTAAGCCTCAAGGAGCCCCCCCGAGGGGGGCGATTTGTTGCATCCAGGGGATGGCTTTACTGACGCTCACTGACAGTTATGGCAGTGCTCTGACACAATCGGCGACCCATGAAAAGAGGTGTCAGATGCCTGGCGTGAAGTTGTTGCCCGAGTTGGTGTCATACCTAGAAGGGCTCGCCGAGCCGCATATCTTGTTTGATCGCCAGTACCGCATCCTTGCGGCCAACGCGGCGTATCGCAAGCAGTTCAGTCCCGAAGGCAGTGTGGTGGGCCGGACGTGCTACGAGGTTTCGCACCACTTCAGCGTGCCCTGCGATCAAGCGGGTGAATGTTGCCCTTTGGCCAAGGCCCGTAGTTCGGGACAGCGTGAGCGCGTCTTGCATTTGCACCACACGCCCAAGGGCGAGGCCTACGTCAACATTGAGTTGTTGCCCTTGCGCAATGCCGAAGGCGAGATGGCGTACTTTGTCGAAAAAATGGAAGCCGTGCGCACCGTGTCGTCAGCGACCGCAGCGGCAGCTGGATGGGAGCTGGTGGGGCGTGCCCCGGCTTTCCAGCGCATGTTGCAAAAGGTGGCCCGCGTGGCCCCGAGCGAGGCCACGGTGTTGCTCCAAGGGGAGTCGGGCACGGGCAAAGAATTGGTGGCGCGTGCGGTGCATGCCGCCAGCCGCCGGGCACACAAGCCGCTGGTGGTGCTGGACTGCACCAGCTTGCCCGAACATTTGTTTGAGAGCGAGCTTTTCGGTCACGAGCGAGGCTCCTTCACCGGGGCCACCCATCAAAAGCAAGGTCTGGTGGAATCAGCGAGCGGGGGCACGCTGTTTCTCGACGAAGTCGGCGAGATTCCGTTGCCGATGCAGGTCAAGTTGCTGCGCTTGCTTGAATCCGGCACGTACCGCCGGGTTGGTTCGACGGAGTGGCGTCACGCCGATATTCGGGTCATCTCCGCCACGCATCGTGATCTGCGCGACATGGCTTCGCAGAATCTGTTTCGCTCCGATCTCTATTTCCGGCTCAGTACCTTTCCGATCCACTTGCCGCCGCTGCGTGAACGTCGTGAGGATCTGGCCCTGCTGGTCCCCGCATTGCTGGCACGCCTGCGGCGCGATGGGCCGGTGACGCTGGCTCCCGCCACGCTCGAACTGCTGTCGGCCTATGATTTTCCCGGCAATGTGCGCGAATTGCGCAACTTGCTTGAGCGCGCCAGCTTGCTCTGTGATGGTCCGGTGCTGGAGCCGCACCACGTTGAAGAAGCCCTGACACCTGAGTTCAGTCGCGCTGCCCGTGAAGCGGTGAGCCCCCCACCCGCTTCGCCCAGCACCGTGCCACCCGCCGAAGCAGCCGTCCCGCCACGCTCCTTGCACGATCTCAGCCGCGATCTTTTGCGCGCTGAAGTCTTGGCGCATCGCGGTAGCCGTGCCGAACTGGCCCAGCGTTTAGGCGTCAGTGAGCGGACCTTGTATCGGCGTTTGAAAACCCTAGAAGGCAAGCCCGATTGAGCATGTGGGGTCCGTGTTGAAAGTCGACATGACTGGCCAGGCGATTCATGAGGGAGGATATCGACCCGTTTTCGATGTGGTGCATGGACAGGCGGGTGAAAGTGGCCCCAAAACTGTTAAGCGTGCGCTTTCCGTGGTGGCTTGAAAAGTCCCATGTCGGGGCCTTGTTGATGCAAGTCTAAGTCGGCTCGGATACTCCGTTGAAAAAGGCCAAGGCTGCTACAAGGGACCGTGAGTGTGGCCTTGACGTTTTCTGAAGGAGTCACCATGAACAAATTGCTGATCGTTTGGGTTTTGGCGATGGGGTTGCCGTGGCTTGCAGCTTGTGGCGGCGGGTCTTCGGGTGGTTCTTCCTCTGGAGGCGGGACGACGAACACCAGCACCGTCAAAGGTGTGGGCATGCCGGGCAGTGTCTCGGTGGTGACAGCCACCACCCACTGAAGGGGCATGATCATGAAGCTGCGTCTTACCCGTGTGGCGTCTGCGGTGGCTTTGTTGGGGCTGGCCTCGCCCTTGATGGCGGCACCTGCCGATACCGCCTCGCCGTACTACACCGATCCCCAAAACGTCTATGTCCAAGACGCCACCTCGGATGGGGTCAATCAGCTCAACATGGTGCTTTGCATCATGAACGCGATGCGCCCAGCCGAGATGCTGGACCAAAAGGGCACTGCTGCTGCCGATGGCAGTGTGAGTGTGCTCTACAGCGCTTTGGTGGATCAGAACAAGTGCGACTCGTCCAAGCGTGCCAACGCCAGCAACTCCACGGCAACGTCTTCGGCAGCCGAGGCCACGCCGTCCTATATGAATGCGGTGGTCAACGTTTCTCGGGCCAGCAACAGCGCGCCGATGATCGCCAAGGTTTGGTTGAGCTTCAACAACGGCAACGGCATGCCCGTGACGGTGGATGTGCGTGTTGCGGCCAGCCAGTCGCCGACCGATGTGCCGCCGTATGGGGTGTTTCGCCTCGACTACGCGGGTCAGTCGGGTGGGCTGCAAATGTTCAATGGCTTTATCGACTCGTCCGCCGGGGCCATCAGTTACTTCGAGCGCAACACCGAGCCGGGCAATCCTTTGCGGGTTAACGGTTTGACCATGGCGGCGGCGTCCACCACGTCGGGTGCTGGGACCATGGCGGTCAATGGCACAAGTTTTGATTTCGCCTATGACAGTGCGCTCTTTCGGCGCAGCGACACCGCCAACGATGTGTGTTTCAACCGTTCCATCGCTCAGGCGAACAAATCCGTATGGAGCTACGGCACGTACGACGCTGTCACGGGTGCGCGGGTCGATACGGTCCATCCAGGCTTTCCGATCGTGGCGACCAAGACGGCTGACGGCAGCAAGGTCTACGGTTATGCCGGCTACTGGGGACTCAACCTCCAAGGGGTGGATCTGGGGGCTTTGCCCGACGGCTTGGTCAACGGCTACACCATCACCGATCAGCGCCCCAACAACACCAACGTCTACAGCCTCTCCAAGGTCAGCGGTAAGCTGACACAGTGGAGTCAAGGCAGCACCACGCTGGATGCGGTGGACGGTATCCCGATGTTTTTCTGGGGCAACCTGAGTGATCCCACGAACCCGCAAGCCAGCCTGACGGATAACCCGTCGGTCACAGGCTTCAACACATGGCAGGCCCATTGGGACAAAACCACTGCGGCGGTTTATGTGACGGGCAAGCAGAGTTGCAACCCCACGGGGTGTGTGGTGGCCTCGGTCACTCCAGCTGCCAAGATCGGCGCGGCTGCCTTGGCGGGTATGCCGCTTTCGGGGTGGTCGGATGCGGTGGGTGGCAATGTGAACGTGCCTTCGACCGGCGTGGCCCATGTGGGGACGGATGCGGTGACGTACTACACCCAAAACGTAGTGTTGCCTGGCAGTGCCGGTGCCCCCACCGATTTTTACTGCATGAGCAATTGCCCCACGGCTGCCTCGCTGGCTGCGTTCACCGGCATGAATGGGCCTTTTGGCAGCGGTACCGGGCAGCAGTGGATGTACGGTGCGCAGTCGGTGCATTACACCTTTGACGGCTCGGGTCTGAAAGAGTCGGGGGCTCCGGTGACGGACACCAACCCCAGTCACTTCTCGTCCCAATACATGGGGGGCGTGATGACGGGTCGGTTGTTCACCGCACCGCTGACGTCATGCACACCGCCCTACATGGGTATGTCGGCAACGGTTTGTGAACCGCAAGCACCCGCCACGTACTACACGTGGGAAACGGGTGTGCAGTCGTGGAATCAATCCACATGGCTGACGCGCACCAGCAATGCCCAAGTGATGAGTTTCGACCCGCCACGCAACATCCAGTACCCAATCAGTGCCACGGATGACCCCACCGGGGTTTGGGTGGGCAAAACCATTCAGTTGCAGTTCAACGGTTTTGGCAACCTGTTTGGCATTCCCGGGAGTTGTGTGAATCCGGTGGATAACCAGCCGGCCCCCTGTGATGGCGGCAACGTGCGTTTTGTGCCGGTCTTTGCGTTGACGGACGGCGCCACGATGACTTTGCCGGGCATGGCGGGTGCTGCCAGCACGCCGCTGATCGTGAAGGCACTGAACGCGGAAGTTCGTCTGGGCAAGACCACGCCGAGTGCTTGTGCCGGGCTGGCGTTGAACCCGCAGACGTTGCCCTCAGCCGCCAGCCTGCATGACCCAAGCAGTGCCGCCGATCCCTTCTACATCGGCTCTCAGCCCAGTGTCAGCGGTGGCTTTGGCGTCATCCATGGTGTGATTCAGTGAGTCCGTGAGGACCGCGTGCTGCAAGTACGCTGCGTCGTCTTTGCCGGGCTGATCAGCGTGGCGCTGCATGCTGCCATGCTGATGCATCAGCCCTTTTTCACCTCTTCTCCCTCGGTGTCTTTGAGGCATGGTGTGTTTAAAACGAGGGTCGTGCGTGCTGTACGGATGCCGGCTCCCCTGCCACCACGTCCGCGGATGAGGGGGCGGCGGACTCGTGCGGGGCCCGTTGTTCCTGTACCCCCTCCGGTGGCCTCAGCGCCTGTGATCTTGCGTGCAGAAGATGTTGTGCCGGTCGCCGTGTTTCGGCCGCCGTCGCACCTCACCGGCATGGGCATGTCCGGTGAGCTTGCTTACCGGGCGTATGTGGAGGCGCAGCAGCGCGTAGCACGGGTCCAAGCCTTGGGTCAGCAACTCGCCCAAAGCCACCGAGATCTGGCGATAAGCCTGCCTTATCGCATCGATTGCATCCAGCCGTCAGCGGCTGATGACCTTGTTTGTGATCCGCGACCCGATGAGACGGTCCGCCCTCAAATTGAGCAACTCTTGGCGCTTGCCGTGCAGGCACATCACCTCGGACTGCTTCCATCTCGCCTGCACTTTGAATTCGATGCCGATCGAAGCCTCTCGATTCAACTTTACGCGGAAGGTGTCAGCGACTTGACTCGGGCGCCGTAAGGGCAGTACCCCGGCTTGGGTCCCACCTGAGGATGCTTGCGGCACGTGTTGGGGCGCTGCTCGTAGACCGTGCAACGGCGGGTTTGGGCGTCAAGAAACTGGCAATCGCCGTTGGCGCGCCGGGCCATGGTGAAGAGGCCATCTTTGTGGTTGTAGCGCTCGACCTGTCGAGACTTGACCAGACGCCTAGCGATGAGGCGAGGTTCTTCGTGTTCAGCTTCAAAGGGATCGACCAGCCCCAAGCGCACGAGGTCAGCGAGCCGGATCTCGACCGGCATGGTGCAGCAGTTGGCCGCGCAGCTGTCGCACAGACCCTGCCGATAGCGGGTCCAAGTTTCCAGTCGATCAACATCGACGATGTGAATCGAGGATCTCATGGCTCGGTTCGAAGAACTCCATGGCTTTGCACAAAGCAAAACGCCAACCCCGGAGGATTGGCGTTTTGCTTGATTTTGGTGGCCAAGGGCGGAATCGAACCACCGACACGCGGATTTTCAATCCGCTGCTCTACCGACTGAGCTACTTGGCCAAAACAGAGGCGGAATTGTAGCCCGAATTTTTACGATTTACCGAAATTTCTCAGCAGGTATGAAAAAAATGCTCAGTGACCACTCCGGCGACTGCGGGAGAGGTCCACCCCGAGCTGCTTGAGCTTGCGATAAAGATGCGTGCGCTCTAGGCCGGTGCGCTCGGCAACGCGGGTCATGCTGCCGTTTTCGGTGGCCAAGTGAAATTCGAAATAGGCCTTTTCAAAGGCATCACGGGCCTCACGCAGGGGCTTGTTGAGCACGAAGCGCTGTTCGTAGGCCGGGCCTGTGCTGCTTACGGCTAAGGGGATGGCTTCATTCAAGCTTTCCAGTTGCGCCGCCGCATGGATGTTCCCTGCGCCGGAGAGGGCGGGCATAGGCTGGGGTGAGGTTGCGGCGTGGCTTGTCCCTTCAGCCCCGCCGAGGCCTGTGGCCCGTTCGGCTGCGTGGAAGGGGGTCGAATAGTTGGGCGTTGCGGAACCACTGGATCCGGCCGCCGTTGGGGTTGTCACGCTCGACGCAGCGGGTGACGGTACAGCGGCTTTCTGGCTGGCTTTGGCCAAGCTGTGCTCGACGGCCCGCAAGAGTTTTTGCAGCGTGATGGGCTTTTCAAGAAAAGCAATCGCACCATATTTGGTGGCTTCGACCGCTGTATCGATCGTGCCGTGTCCTGACATCATGATCACGGGCATGTTGAGCGGCGAGGGACCCGCGCCCCATTCCTTGAGAAGTGTGATGCCATCGACATCGGGCATCCAGATGTCGAGCAGCACCAAGTCAGGCCGTTTGAGCTCCCGGATCGTGCGCGCTTGGGCGGCGTTCTCAGCCAGCTCTACGGCATGCCCCTCGTCCGTGAGGATTTCGTACAGCAGGGCACGGATGCCCAGTTCATCATCGACGACAAGAATAGTGGCCATGGATTTCAGGAAGCCCGTGGGCCGGTAATCATGGTTGCAGGGTTAGGAGGCGAGGTCTCTTTCGAAGCAGGTGCACCGAGGACCGAACGAACAAATGTTATCGAAACTTGGGCGCCATTTCCCGTGAATTCGCCACCAAAAGTACCTATCTCGTCACCAAGATTTTGAATTCTTACACGTGCCCCATGTTCTTCGGCGATTTTCTTGACCACCGCCAGACCGAGTCCCGTGCCCTTGGGTTTTGTGGTGACGTAAGGCTCAAAAGCGCGTTTGAGCACCTTGTCGGTGAAGCCTGGGCCGTTGTCGATGACCTTGAGTCGCACCGATCGAACTGCGCCATGCTCATCGTTGACGATCTCCGTGCGAACCATGACACGGCCCTCGTTCCGTTGGGCCACGGCGTCCAAGGCGTTTTGCACCAAGTTATGGATGACTTGACGAAGTTGGGTGGTGTCGCCTTGGATGGTGGGTAGATCCGGGGTGGTTTCTGCGCGCAGCAAGCCCGTTTCGAGGGCGTTGCCGTACAGCCCCAAGACTTCTGCCACCAACGCATTCAAGTCGAGGGGGGTCAGATTGGCGGAGGGCAGGCGGGAGTAGTCGCGGAACTCGTTGACCAGTTGTTTCATGGACTGGACTTGCGCCACGATGGTGGCAACTGACTTCACCAGCAACTGTCGATCCGTGCCTTCAAGGCGGTTTTCCAGCTTGTGCTGAATGCGCTCCGCCGACAGTTGAATGGGGGTCAGGGGATTCTTGATTTCGTGGGCCAGACGGCGGGCCACTTCGGCCCATGCCACGCTGCGTTGGGCCGAGACGACGTCGCTGATGTCATCGAAAACGATCAGCCGAGTTTTGCTGGGCAAGGAAGCGCCGCGAACAAGCAGCGTCAGCACATCGTGCTCGGCTTGAGATTGAAGCTCCAGCGAGTCCTGCCAGTGATCGGGGTCGGTGCTGTCAGGGTCATGAGTGTGGGCGTGGGCGGTGAAATGGTGTTCGATGGCATGGGCGAGTCCGGCGAGTCCGGGGATGTGGTCGAGCCGTTGCCCGCGCCACGTTGATCCCGTTGGAGCGCGCAGGATACGCAAGGCACCCGGGTTGACTGTATCGATGTGTCCTTCCAGATCGAAGACGATCACACCTGCTGTGAGATTGTCGAGAATGGTTTGCAAATGCGTGCGAGCGCTTTCCAGTTCAGTCAGGCTGGTGTGAAGCTGCGTGCGTGCATCATCGAGTTGTTCCGTCATGAGCGCGAACGAACGTGTCAGACCGCCAAGCTCATCACGTGAAGCAAAGACGGCCTTGGGGCGTAGGTCACCTTGGGCCACTTGGTTGACGCCCTCGGCCAAGAGCAGCAAGGGTCGCGCCAGTTGTTGGCCCAAGGCAGCGGCCATCAGCAAGGCACAAAACAGCGCCAAGATCAGGGTGAGCGTCAGGGTGCCGATGTACATCTTGCGCAGCCCCATCCGCCCCAGCATGCGCTGCTGATATTCCTTGTAGGCGGAGGCTACCGCCAGGGCATTGGTCGCCAGTTCCACCGGAATTTGCTGCGTCACTTGCAAATAGCGTTCATGGCTGTCGTCCAGAGCAAAGGTGCTCGACGCAATCCATGCCAAGGCTTGAATGCGTGCACGCACTGGCGCGGGTTGGAGGCCTGTTGCATTGTCGGGGTCGTGTTCCTCCAGCCCCTCCACACTGGTTTGGACGCGTAGCGACTGGGCTTGGCGCATCTGGCTGGGCGTGGGGCGTGGAGGGGTGACGTGATGTTCGAGCGACCCATGGGCGGAGGCCAAAACCTGACCGTTGTCCGACAAAAGCATCACGTCGTCGGCCCCCAGTTGTTCTCGTATGCGCTCCAAGGAAATCACTTGCTGCGATGCCGGCATCTCGGCCAAGCGATCGGTGGCTAGGCGTGTTTTGTTGGCCAAGCCACTGCTGAGAACCTGCAAGCTGGTGCGGCCAAGGCTGAGTCCAGACTCCAAGGCCTGTTCAATCTCGACGTCAAACCAGCTCTCGATGCTGCGGGAGACGAACTGATAGGACACTAGATAAATCAGGGTGCCTGGAACCGCACCCACCAAGGCGAAGGTGGCGGCCAGCTTCAGCAGCAGGCGGCTGCCGAATTGCCCCTTGCGTACCCGCCTTATCAGACGTACCCCCGTGATGACAACCGCCACACCAAGGATGGCGGCCACGCTGATATTGATCGTGAGGAGCCAGTCGAAGTGGCGTTCGTAACGGGCTAGATTCTGAGTGGCGATGGTCAGCAGGAAGATCAATGCCAGTGCCGCAGTCAGCGTGGCACCCAGCACCATCAACCCGATCCAGCGTGTCGAGCGGATGGGCATCATGGGCAGAAAGAACAAGGTTGGAAAACCCGATCAGTGGGGTGAAGGCCCCACATCCAAGCTGCGTTGGACGTGGAGGTGCCATTCGCGTTGCGCGCCGATGCTGAGTTGCAAGGGCCGCGGAAGTTGGGTGGCATCAAGGCGGTAAGAAAACTCGATATTCAGCGGACCCTCGTCCACCAGCATAGGGGGTTCATTGAGGCGCCAGTTTTTACTGCGTTGCAGTGTTTTCAAGGCCTCCGCCAAAGTCGCATAGGTCTGCGATAAACCGCCAAGATGAACGCGGTAGTTCATGGTGAGCGGTTGATAACTCAGACGCCATACCCGCCGCGCTTTGAGCAAGGTGCGATCAAACCAGTACCAGCGGGAGAGTTGCACCTCCGCTTCGGCCACGAAGTACAGCGACACCCCTTTCTGCAGCGCCTCTTCCACGCTGGGGGCTAATTCAAAGCGGGTGTCAAAGCTCACATCAAGATTGCCGTCTTGCCGGTGCGCTTCGATGTGCTGGAGTTCGATGGCTTCTGAGCGGGCTTGCGCAGGTGCTGGCGCACCCAGAAGTCCCAAGGTCAGTCCGATCCATACGCACAAGACGAAACCGACCATGAGCCCGCGCCGATGAGGGCTGGCTCGGCGCTCGGTCCAAGAAGGCTCGGGGCTCGCGGGCACGTGAAAGGCATCATCAGATCGAAGGGCCGGCGGCGCCGGGTTTGTCGAGCCGCGCGTAATAGAAACCGTCACCGGCTTCTGAACAATTTTTCACGGACCCACTGACATTCTCACCGAGTGGCAGTCGGTGTCCGGGGGCCGGCCGCCGGATTGCGTGGGGGGTCCGTTGCAAAAAAGCGTCAATTTGATCGGCGCCTTCGGCTTTGAACAGCGAGCATGTGGCGTAAACCAGACGCCCACCCGGTGCGAGGAGGGACCATAGGGTGTCCAGCAACCGAGCTTGGGTCCGAACCAGCGTGGTGATGTCGGCGGGACGACGCAGCCAACGGATATCGGGGTGTCGGCGCACGATGCCCGAGGCGCTGCATGGCGCGTCGAGCAAGATAGCATCGAAAAGTCGGCCATCCCACCAAGGGGTCGGTTCGGCTGCGTCGCCAGCTTGCAGCGTGGCGTGCAGGTTCTGGCGAGCGAGCGTCTGCGCTACTTTGACCAAACGTTCCCGGTCCACATCCAACGCGAGAAGGTCCAGCGTTTGGAGTTCCAGCAGGTGTGCTGTCTTGCCGCCGGGTGCGGCACAGGCGTCCAAGACCCGTGCACCTGCGGGAAGGGCATCAGCGCCTTCTCCCAAGAGCAGCGGTGCCGCCAGTTGGGCTGAAAGATCTTGGACAGAGACGTGGCCTTGATCAAATCCAGGCAAACGATGCACTGGCACGGCTTGGTCGAGCACCAAGGCATGCGAACCGGCGATCTTCGCTGTGATTCCGATATGGGCCAGTTGTTCGGCATAGCTGGTGGCATCACCATGCCGGGCATTGACGCGCAAGGTCATGGGCGGCTGGACGTTGGCGGCCTCAAGGAGGGCTGTCGCATGGGTGGGCCAGTCACGTCGGACTTTGTCGATCCACCAGCGGGGATGTTGATAGCGAGCGACGGGATCTTCGGCCTGAAGCTGTGCCACCAGCAGATGACGTTCGCGCAAGAAGCGGCGCAAGACAGCATTGATAAAGCCCGCGCTCCCCGGTTGGCGCTGGCGCACGCACTCGACGGCTTGATCGACCAGCGTGTGATCGGTGTAGGGCTGTGGCTGTGTGGTGCTGGGCCAAAGCAAGGCCAAGGCGGTGATCAGCACGCTGTCCACGGCCGGTGGCGGCGCTTTGGGCACCAGTCGGTTGCGGACGGCTTCGGCACCACCGGCGTGACGCAAGGTGTGAAAACTCAGGGCCTGGGCCCCGGGGCGCAGCTCCGCTGGACAGGTTTGGAGCGCATCGGTGAGTGAGCGGCCGCAGCGAACTGCCTGCAAAAGGCGTGCAGCTTGATCCAGCAGCGTGGAGAGTGCTGGGCCGTTGGCAGGGGTAGGGGGGGTAGAGGTTTTGGCAATCACCCGCCCGAGTCTAAGGGGAGACCCAGGGTGACTCAGATGAAGGCGGCTTCGAGCGCTGTTGGCAGGGGGGTATCGATCAGGCGACAAGCGATGCGCAGGGCTTCGGCCGCATTGGGGTTGAGCTCGGGGTCGCCGGACGGTTTCGTGGGCAGGCAGTCGAGCCATGTCTTGGCGATCAATGGGCGCAAGTTCTTCGACAGCGCTTGAAGCTCGAACAGGGCATTCACCAGTTGATCGACGTCCGGCGTTTGAAACGCCGTCGGGCGGCTCAACGGTTGCGGCCAAATCTGCGCGATCACTTGGTGGTACCACGCTAAACCTGCGGCGTGGATATCCCCGGTGGCCGATGTTTCCGGGTGCGGCACCAAGCGAGCCAGATAAGCCGTCCACTCGGCCCAAGCCTTTTTTTGGTGCGAGTCCATGCGTTTCACCCCCTCAATGATGGGCAAGCGCGAAGGCACATCGAGGCACGTTCGTGGCGGATCATCGGCGTACGTGAGATGCCGTATCAAAAGCCAGTGCAGGCGATCCAAGGGGCCCACCCGACCGTCGGCGCACATGATGCGGCGGGCGCTGAGCCGGATTTGTGAACGGCTGTGCGAGGGTTCACGGGCCAGATGTCGGAGCAAGGCTTCCAGCACGGGAACGCGGCTCATGGGGCTGAGGCGTGTGGCTTGGGTATGCAAGGTCGTGGCGGTTGCGACTTGCGCGGTTTCTTCCGACCAGCATGCATGTTCCAAACGACTTCCTGGCGTCAGGATCAGTGCCAACACGGCGGCGCGGATCTGCTGATGGTCTTGAAGTCGCAGCAACGTCGCACGGGCGGTCGCTTCTCCGGGCCGGTGCCAAGGTTGGGCACGGGCGGACTGCCGATGAATACTTTGAACGACGGAGGTCGGATGAAACATGCCTCCAGTGTCTACACAACGATCGGTATGAAATTACCAATTTTTTACAAAACGACCAACATCCTCAAAAACGTCACGAAACCGCCATCACCTCCGCGACGGGCTTAGTGGGCGTGTCGTGGTGTTCGCAACACCAAGACACTGACGGGGTCGAAGCGGAACAGGTTCGCGATCACCGCTGTGGGTAAGGGTTGCAGGGCGTCGTGGTACGCCGAAGCTGCTGCGTTGTAGGCCTGTTGAGCCGCATGGATGCGGGTTTGCAGCGCGATAAAGGGTGTGACTTGTTCGACCCACGAGCTACCCCCAAGTTGTTCCTGCCAATGAACCAAGGCTTGACTCAAGGCACCTTCGGCGAGGTCCATTTGCCGGACAGGGCCAGCGACCAGCGAGCGCGGTGCAGCGACTTGGCAGGATGCCCAAGCATGACGATGCGCTGCCAAAACGGTTTCGGTGGCCTGTTGGATGGGTGCGGGCATCTCGGCGTTGACACGCACGATGGTGTCAACCAAGGTGTGGCGCTCTTGGAGTTGTGCAATCAATCCTGCAAAAGCCTGTGCAATGGCGTTGCGCAGGCGAACGAGGCGGATGTAAGCCGCCAAAGTCCAGAAGGTCCAAATCACGCCGAAGGTGATCACGACAATCAGTCCAGTACTCATACTTCACTCCGTTGGCTCTGGGTTTTGATCTCCCCCGGCTTGACGGAACGTGAACTTGTAACTTAATTCTTACTTTTTTGATGTTCGAACGGCGCGACTTTAACGCAGCCAAATATCGATTGGCTTAGGAAAATTCAGGGTGCTCGCTGCGCCACCTCGAATGGGTGGGGTCTTTCAAGCGGTCAGCCACGCTTCGTACCCAGTGGCTCGTAAAACGCAGGCTGGGCATGTGCCACAACCCCAGCCCCAAGGATGCTGATGGCTCCGGTCACCCAAGTAGCACGTGTGGGTGTGGTCGATGATCAGGGCGTTCAAAAGGGGGCCTCCCAGCCCATCGGACAGTGCCCACGTCTCGGCTTTGGTCAGAAACATCAGCGGCGTTTCGATCGTCATCGGCCCATCCAGCCCGAGCGAGAGTGCGACTTGCAGCGCTTTCAGGGTGTTGTCGCGACAGTCCGGGTAGCCGGAGTAATCGGTTTCGCACATCCCGCCCACCAAGACTGAGGCCTCGCGTCGATACGCCAAGGTGGCCGCAAAGCTCAAGAAGAGCAAGTTTCGACCCGGTACAAAGGTGTTGGGTAGACCGTTGGCCTGCATCTCAATGGCCCGCTCATCGGTCATGGCGGTGTCCGAGATTTGGCTCAGCAGTCGCAAGTCCAGAACGTGATCCTCACCGAGCCGATCACGCCAAGCCGGGAACTGCGCGCGCAACTCGCGCAGCACGTTCAGTCGGCATGTCAGTTCGACGTGATGGCGCTGACCATAGTCGAAGCCGAGGGTTTCGACATGGTCAAAGCGGTCAAGGGCCCAAGCGAGGCAGGTGGTCGAATCTTGGCCGCCGGAGAACAGCACCAGTGCCTTGCGCTGTGAAAGAGGAGTGGTCGTGCTCATGGGGTGCCATGGTATGTTCCGCCGACCATCGATTGGGAGCTTCTTATGAAGAAATCGCGCATCTTGTGGGCTGTCATGCCCATGCTTTGGCCGGTTTGGGTGCAGGCTGACACCCGTGCCGAGACCAGCCGTGTGGATCAGGTCTTGGTGTATCCCGGTGGGGCGACGGTCGAGCGTGTGGTCGCGGTGAAAGCCGGGCAGAAGGAGTTGCATCTGAATTGTCTGAGTCAGTATTTCGACCCAGACTCCCTCCAAATTCAGCCTGCCCCGGGTCTTAGTTTGGGCGCGATATCGATCCGAACGGTGGATCGCGTCAGCATGCCCGAGTGCGCCAACACCCCCCTGGATAAACGCATCACTGAGCTTCAAGATCAGCTCGATAGGGTCGGAGCTGAGATCGGTGCACGCGAGCTCGGGATGGGCTATCTGAAAAACTATCCACAAACCACGACGCCATCCTCGGTCGCGACGCTCACGGCCACCATGGAGGCCTTGCGCAAAAGTGCCATCGACAGTGTTCCGCCGTACCTCGCCCTGACCAAACGCCAGAGTGAACTCAAGGCGCAGCTGGTGCCGCTGGAAGCTGAGCGGAACAAGTTGCATAAAACCAATCCCAAACTGCGCTCACTGACGGTGTTGATGGCCGCCACGCGGGATGCAGAGGTACGCCTCAGTTATCGAACCTCGCACGCGAACTGGGTGCCGGTGTATCGCGCTTATCTGGAGACGACGTCCGGCCAGCTGCGGCTGGAGCGACATGCGCAGCTGTCCCAAGCCAGTGGTGAAGATTGGACCGATGTGAGGCTGCGGCTTTCGACCACGCGGCCAAGTGATGCCCTCCGCATGACGCCACCCCGCCCTTGGAACGTGGATCTCTTGACCCCGCCATCCCACCGTGATGAGGATGCCTACCATCCCCTAGCTACCGGGGCGATGGCTCCGCCCACATCGATGAAGCTGTCGAGCCCGAATGTCATGGGAGATGCGCCCTCGTTGGACGATGAGGGGGTTGCCTCTGTGCAGATGATTGAAGGTGAATTTACCGCCGAGTTTGATGTTCCAGGCCGGCCGTCAGTGGCGGCGGATGGGCAGCAAATTGTGCTCAAGCTGGGCGAAGTGATGCTGTCATCCAAGGTGATGGCCCGGACACAACCCTCGGTCGAAGACAAGGCCTACTTGGTGGCGGAAAGTGCTCGGCCGGACGGGATTTGGCCTCCGGGGCCGGTGCAGCTGTTCCGGGACGGTGCCTTTGCCGGTCAGAATGACTTGCGCATCGCCGATCAAGAGCAGCTCGATCTCTTCTTTGGTCACGATGAGCTGGTGCGTGTCAGTGTGGAGCCTGAGCAGCGCCATGCGGGGGCGGCGGGCTTCATCGGTACTCGCACCGAGAGAAAGATCGGTCGGGTGTATCGGATTGAGAACCTGCACCAGCGCCGTTTTGCTGTGCAAGTGCTGGAAGCCGCGCCGGTGTCGCGTCATGAGGACATCAAGGTGCAGGCCCAGCTTCAACCCAAGCCGGCCCTGGAGAGCTGGCGCAAGCAACCCGGCGTGATGGCTTGGGAGCTGACGATGGAGCCCAAGGCGGTGCAGCGCTTCAGCGCTGACTATGTCCTCAGCTATCCCAAGGAAGCGACGATCCTCGGCCTGCCCGGCCAATGATCCGCCGCTTGATCGCGTGCTGCGCTTAGCTGCGCACTTCGCCCTGACCGAGCACCACGTATTTGAGCGAGGTCAGGCCTTCGAGTCCCACAGGGCCTCGGGCGTGGAACTTGTCGGTGGAGATGCCGATTTCTGCGCCCAAGCCGTACTCAAAGCCGTCGGCAAAGCGTGTGCTGGTGTTGACCATCACGCTGCTTGAATCGACCTCGCGCAAAAAGCGCATGGCGTTGGGGTGGTTGGTGGTCAGGATGGCGTCGGTGTGGTGCGAGCCGTAGCGGTTGATGTGATGGATCGCCTCGTCAAGATGCGCCACCACCTTCACGCTGATGATCGGAGCGAGGTACTCCTCCGACCAGTCGCTTTCCACCGCGTCAAGCACCTTGGCCCCCGGTACGCCGCTCAGAATGGCCTTGGCCGCCGGACAGCAGCGCATTTCCACGCCCTTGGCGGCGAAGATGGCACCGATCTCGGGCAGGAAACGTGCCGCCTGCGCGGTGTGTACCAGCAAGGATTCGGTGGCGTTGCAGGGGCTGTACTTTTGGGTCTTGGCGTTGTCGGTGACCTTGAGCGCCAAAGCCAGATCGACCTCGGCATCGACGTAGGTGTGGCAGTTGCCGTCCAGATGCTTGATCACCGGCACCTTGGCCTCAGCGCTGATGCGCTCAATCAAGCCCTTGCCACCGCGCGGGATGATCACATCGACAAATTCGGGCATGGCGATCAGGCGGCCGACGGCGGCGCGGTCGGTGGTCTCGACCAGCTGCACCGCTGTGGCGGGTAGACCGGCATCGACCAAGGCCTGTTGCACCAGTTGCCACAAGGCGAGATTGGAGTGAATGGCCTCCGAGCCGCCACGCAGCACGCAGGCGTTGCCGCTCTTGATGGCCAGCGAGGCGGCTTCGATGGTGACGTTCGGGCGGCTCTCAAAGATCATGCCGAACACGCCCAGCGGCACGCGCATCTGGCCGACGCTGATGCCGGTGGGACGTTGGCGCACGTGGAGGATTTCACCGACCGGATCAGGCATGCCGGCCAGTTGCTCGCAGCCTTCGGCGACGGTGGCGATCACCTTGGGCGTGAGCTTGAGCCGATCGACCATCGGCTCCGTCAGACCGGCCGCGCGGGCGGCGTCCAAGTCGCGGGCATTGGCGATTTGCAGGGCCGTGATGGCGCTGTCGGTGCGCAACAGTTCGGCCAAACGCAGCAACGTGCGGTTCTTGGCCGCTGTCGAGGCCTTGGCCATGGCCGTGGCGGCGGTGCGCGCCGCACGACCAAGGTGGTCCATGTAGGCGGGGATGTCTTGAAGGATGTCGGGCGTGGCATTCATGGCCGGCATTGTGGCCCGGAATCAGGCCCCAGATAATGGCGCCCATGCTGAGAATCACCGAACTACGCCTGCCCCTGAATCACCTTGAGACCGAGCTGCGGCCCGCCATCGTGGCCCGTCTCGGGATTCCGGACGCGCTATTGAGCACCTTCACGGTCTTCAAGCGCAGCTACGACGCGCGCAAGAAAAGCGCCATCGTCTTGATCTACACCATCGACTGCACCTTGAGCACCGAGGCTGATGAGGCCGCCGTGTTGGCTCGGTGGGCCACCGATGTGCACATTCGCCTCACCCCGGACACCGACTATCGCTTTGTCGGGCACGCGCCAGCGGACTTTCAAGCCGAGGACCGGCCACGTCCGGTGGTGATCGGTTTTGGGCCGTGTGGCCTCTTTGCGGCGCTGATTCTGGCGCAGATGGGGCTGCGCCCGATCGTGCTGGAGCGTGGCAAACAGGTGCGCGAACGCACCCAAGATACATGGGGTTTGTGGCGCAAGAAGGTGCTCAACCCGGAGTCGAACGTGCAGTTCGGTGAGGGGGGGGCCGGTACCTTCTCGGACGGCAAGCTCTACAGCCAGATCAGCGATCCGCGTCACCTGACGCGCAAGGTGCTGACCGAATTCGTCAAGGCGGGCGCACCGGAGGAAATCCTCTACGTCGCCAAGCCGCACATCGGCACCTTCAGGTTGGTGAGCATGGTGGAAAAGATCCGCGCCGACATCGAAGCGCTGGGCGGCGAGATTCGCTTTCAGCAGCGCGTGACCGATGTGCTGATCGAAGACGGCCATGTGCGCGGTCTGACCGTGGCCAGCGGCGAAACCTTGCGCGCCGATCATGTGGTGCTGGCGCTGGGCCACAGTGCGCGCGACACCTTCGAGATGCTGGCCGAGCGTGGCGTCTACATGGAAGCCAAGCCGTTTTCGATGGGTTTTCGCATTGAGCATCCCCAAAGCATCATCGACAAAGCGCGCTTTGGCCCCAATGCGGGCCATCCGATCTTGGGGGCCGCCGACTACAAGCTGGTGCATCACGCCAAGAACGGCCGTTCGGTGTACAGCTTTTGCATGTGCCCGGGCGGTACGGTGGTGGCCGCGACCTCTGAGCTCCACCGCGTGGTGACCAACGGCATGAGTCAATACTCGCGCAACGAACGCAACGCCAACGCTGGCATCGTGGTCGGACTGTCCCCCGAGGACTATCGCCAAGACCGGGGCGGCAGTGGGGTGGTCGATCCGCTCGACGGCATGCGGTTTCAGCGTTTCTGGGAGTCGCGCGCCTTTGAACTCGGTGGCGGCACCTATGAAGCGCCGGCGCAGTTGGTGGGCGACTTCCTCAAAGGCCAAGCCAGTCGAGTGTTGGGCAGTGTGGAGCCGTCTTACAAGCCGGGCGTGCATCTGACGAATTTGGCCGAACCGGGTCGGGGCAGTTTGCCGCAGGCCTCCTTGGAGGCGATTCGCGAGGCATTGCCGGCCTTTGAGCGCCAGATTCGGGGCTTTTCGATGCCGGATGCGGTGCTCACCGGCATTGAAACGCGCACGTCCTCGCCGCTGCGTATCACCCGGGGTCGGGACTATCAAAGCCTGAATGTGCGCGGTCTCTATCCTGCTGGCGAAGGCGCTGGCTATGCCGGCGGGATCATGTCCGCTGGGGTCGATGGCATTGAAGCGGCTGAAGCGCTCGGGGCCGAGATGCTGCGTGGGATTGCGGCGATCTGACGCAAGGCCTGCTCGAAGACTTCCACCGGCTGGCCCCCGGAAATCAAGTGCCGGTCATTGATGATGACGGCTGGTACCGAGCGGATGCCTTGTTGTTGATAAAAGGCTTGCGCTTGGCGCACTTCGTCGGCGAAGGCGTGGCTGCTCAACACGGCCTGAGCCGCCTCGACATCCAGCCCGATCTCGCTGACCAAGCGCCGCAGCACCGCGTGATCGCCGGGGTTCAGGCCCTCGGTGAAATAGGCCGCAAACAGGGCGTGTTTAAGCTGGAGCTGCGCCGCAGGCGATTGCAAACCGGCCCAGTGCAGCAGTCGGTGAGCCTCAAAGGTGTTGTAGATCCGGCTGCGCTTGCCTTGGCTGAAGGTGAAACCGAGCGCCGCACCGCGTTGGCGGATGCCCTCGGTGTTGGCGGCGATCTGTTCGGCGGAGATGCCGTATTTGTGCGCCAAGTGCTCGACGATGTCTTCGCCTTCGGCCGCCATTGCTGGGTTGAGCTCGAAGGGCTGAACATGCAGCGTGGCTTGAATGTGAGGGGCCACGCGCCTGAGCGCTTGTTCAAGCGCGTGCAGCCCGATGGCGCACCAAGGGCAGGAGATATCGGAGACGAGATCGATTTTCATGCGCAATGTTCAAGCTGTGCTGCTGGGGAATCCGTGCGGATTCTGGCTCTGCCAGCGCCAGCTGTCGATGCACATATCGTCCAAGCCGCGTGTGGCTTGCCAACCGAGCAGTTCACGGGCGCGGCTGGGGTCGGCGTAGCAAGCGCCGACATCGCCGGGGCGGCGGGCGGTGATGTGGTACGGCACGGCGCGGCCACTGGCGCGCTCGAAAGCCCGCACCACGTCGAGCACGCTGTAGCCTTGGCCCGTGCCGAGGTTGACGGTGAGCGACGGCTTGTCGGCCAGCAGATGGCGCAATGCCGCCACATGGCCTTCGGCCAGATCCATCACGTGGATGAAATCGCGCACGCCTGTGCCGTCCGGGGTGTCGTAGTCCCCGCCGAAGACATGCAGCCGCTCGCGCTTGCCAACCGCGACTTGGGCGACGTAGGGCATGAGGTTGTTGGGCACGCCGCGTGGGTCTTCCCCGATTTGGCCGCTGGGGTGCGCGCCCACCGGATTGAAGTAGCGCAGGTAAGCGATGCGCCAGCGTGGGTCGCAGCGTTCGAGTTCGCGCAGCAACTGTTCACCCAGCAGCTTGGTCATGCCGTAGGGATTGGTGGCAGACAGCGCGGCGTCTTCGGTGATGGGCAAGCGCTCAGGCGTGCCGTAGACCGTGGCCGAGGAGCTGAACACCAGCTTGAAGACACCTTGGTGTTGCCCGGCCTGCTTTTGCATGGCTTGCGCCACATTGACCAAGCCGCCCAAGTTGTTGCGGAAGTATTCCAGCGGCTGCGCCACCGACTCACCCACCGCTTTGTGGGCGGCGAAATGCACCACCGCGTCCACCGGGTGTTTGGCAAAAATCGTGGCCATGGTTTGAGCGTCGCAGACATCGCCTTGCTCGAAGACTGGAGCCTCGCCCAGCAATTCGGCCAAGCGGCTCAACACAGCGGGTGAGCTGTTGACGAAGTTGTCCACACCGACGACCTTGAAGCCGGCTTGCTTCAGGGCGATCCAAGTGTGGGAAGCGATGTAGCCGGTCGCGCCGGTGAGAAGGATGGTGGTCATGGTGATGTTGAAAGCGTCTGGCCCATTCTGGCAAAGCCAGCCCGGGGGAATGTGTCGGTGTGTCAGCACATATCGGGGCAAGTGTGAACAGCCACCTACAATTTGCGGATGTTGCAAAACCTCCTTGAATCCGTGGTGCCCACCTTGGGCCGCGAAGCCCTGACCCGCATCACGCTGTTGCTCAACCACATCGTGTTGGCTGAGCCTGAAGCCACGCGGCGGCTGCAAGCCCATGTTGGGCGCGGTGTGCGTGTGGAGTGGCCCGCAGGAGGGCCAGCGTGGTTGCCGCCGCCACCCGCAGGCGCTTGGCATGTCACGCCCGCTGGGTTGTTTGAACTCGATGAGCCCGGCGAGGCCTCGGAGGGTTTGGTGGTGCAGCTCGATGCCAAGGCGGTGCTGGCGTGGTTGATGAGCGGCCGCAGCGGCCCGCCCCCCATGGCGATTCAAGGCGATGCGGTCTTTGCCGCTGAGGTGGCTTGGCTGGCGCAAAACCTGCGCTGGGAGATCGAAGAAGATTTGGCAGGCTTGATCGGCGATGCGCCGGCGCATCAACTGATGCGTTTGGGCCGAGGCTTTGTGGATGCCTTGAGTCGGGCGCTGCCCTTCTTGCGTCGTGGCATGCCACCCAGTGCTTCATGAAGCGCGCCTTTCGACTGGCCCGCATTGGTTGGGTGTTGCTGCGTCATGGCGTGGACCAGATGGCGCTGTCCTCGCTGGACTATCCCTTGTTGCGTGTGCTGGCCCGCTTGGCCTTGATCGGTCGGCGCAAGCAAGCACCTCGGGGTGAGAGGCTGCGGATTGCTTTCGAGCGCTTGGGGCCGGTGTTTGTCAAATTTGGTCAAGTGCTTTCGACGCGGCGGGATTTGTTGCCGCCCGATATCGCCGATGAGTTGTCCAAGCTCCAAGATCAAGTGCCGCCGTTTCCGGGCGAACAGGCTCGGGCGCTGATCGAGGGTGCTTTTGGGCGGCCCATCGACGCTGTTTTTGAGCAGTTCGATGCCGAACCGATTGCCAGCGCGTCGATCGCGCAGGTTTACTTTGCGCGACTGCACGGCGGGCGCGAGGTGGCGGTCAAGGTGCTGCGACCCGGCATGCTCAAGGTGATCGAGTCTGATCTGGGTCTGCTGCGCACGGCAGCCGGGTGGGTCGAGCAAGTCTCGCAAGACGGTCGGCGCTTGCGCCTGCGTGAGGTGGTGGCCGAGTTCGACAAGTACCTGCACGACGAGCTTGATCTGGTGCGCGAGGCAGCCAACGCCGCCCAATTGCGGCGCAACATGGCCGGTCTGGATCTGGTTTTGGTGCCCGAGATGGTGTGGGATTACTGCACGCCGCAGGTGCTGGTGATGGAGCGCATGAAGGGCGTGCAGGTCAGCCAGATTGAGCGTCTGCGCGCAGCGGGCGTCGATATCCAGAAGCTGGCCCGCGACGGGGTGACGATTTTCTTCACGCAGGTGTTTCGCGACGGTTTTTTCCACGCTGATATGCACCCGGGCAACATCCAAGTCAGCCTAGAGCCGGCGACGTTCGGGCGCTACATCGCGCTGGACTTTGGCATCGTCGGCACGCTGGATCAGCGCGACAAGGATTACCTCGCGCACAACTTTTTGGCCTTTTTCCAGCGTGACTATCGCCGGGTGGCTGAGCTGCACATTGAATCCGGTTGGGTGCCGCCCAACACCCGGGTCGATGAGCTCGAAGGGGCGGTGCGGGCGGTGTGCGAGCCGCATTTCGACCGTCCGCTCAAAGACCTTTCTTTGGGTCAAGTGCTGTTGCGGCTTTTCCAAACCTCGCGCCGCTTCAACGTCGAGATCCAGCCGCAGCTCGTGCTGCTGCAAAAGACCTTGCTCAACATCGAGGGCTTGGGCCGGCAGCTCGACCCTGAGCTTGATCTGTGGAGCACCGCCAAGCCTTTCCTTGAGCGCTGGATGAACGAGCAAGTCGGTTGGCGTGCGCTGCTTCATCACCTCCGGGACGAAGCACCGCGCTACGCCAAGTTCTTGCCCGCTTTGCCGCGCCTGATGCACGAAACCTTGTCCCTGCAAACCGGCAAGGGCCGGGGTCAAAACGAAGAGGCGGTGATGACGGCCCTGTTGCTTGAGCAGCGTCGCACCAACCGACTGCTGCTGGCGCTGATCTCGATCGTGATGGGCTTTGTGCTGGGGGCTGTGATCGTGCGCTTTGTGCTTCATGGGCACGGTGGGCTCGGTCTGCCGTATTGAATTTTTCGAGGCTTTGAGGGCCGACCCTATGCTGCTGACGCTTGTTTTTGTCTATCTGTTGGGCACGATCACCATCGGCCTGTGGGCTGCCCGGCGGGTGAAAAACACGGCCGACTTCGCCATCGCTGGGCGACATTTGCCCTTGGCGATGATCGTCACCACCACCTTTGCGACTTGGTTTGGGGCGGAAACGGTGCTCGGTATCCCGGCCAAGTTCGTCAATGGCGGTTTGGGCAGCGTGGTGGAAGATCCCTTTGGGGCGGGCACTTGCCTGATCTTGGTCGGGGTGTTTTTTGCCGCCAAGCTCTATCGCATGACGCTGCTGACCATCAGCGACTACTACCGTGAACGCTACGGGCGCAGCATCGAGGTGCTGTGCTCGTTCATCATCATCCTGAGCTACCTTGGCTGGGTTTCAGCCCAAGTCACCGCGCTGGGGCTGGTGTTCAACTTGCTCTCCGGTGGCAGCATCAGCGTGCCCGTGGGCATGGTGTTGGGCACGGTGTCGATCTTGGCGTACACGCTGTTTGGCGGCATGTGGTCGGTGGCGGTGACCGACTTCATTCAGATGATCATCTTGGTGGTGGGCTTGTCGATCATCGCCCTGTTCGCTGCCGATCAAGCCGGTGGGGCGCACCGGGTGGTGCAGCTGATGGTGGACAAGGACATGTTCCGCTTTTTGCCGGAGCCGACCTTCGAGCAGATCACAGCCTTTGTCGCGGCGGCTGTCACGATGATGCTGGGCTCCATCCCGCAGCAAGACGTGTTCCAGCGCGTCATGTCGGCCAAGAATGAGTACGCCGCCACCCGGGGGCCGGTGATTGGCGGCTTGAGCTACATCCTGTTTGCCTTTGTGCCCATGTTCATCGTCACCAGTGCCTTGCTGATCATGCCCGAGCAGGCTGGCGCGCTGATGAAAGACGACCCGCAAAAGGTCATCCCAACGTTGGTGATGGAGCGCATGCCGTTTGCGATGCAGGTGCTGTTCTTTGGCGCTTTGCTCTCGGCCCTCAAATCGACCGCTTCGGCCACCTTGCTGGCGCCCTCGGTGACGTTTGTCGAAAACATCTGGCGCCAGTTTTTCCCCCGGCAAAGCGATCGCGAGGAGCTTTTGACCATGCGGGTGGCGGTGCTGGTGTTCAGCGCGTTGGTCTGTACCTACGCCATTGTTTTGCAAGGCACCTCGATCTACGAGATGGTGTCGAGCGCCTACCAAGTCACCCTCGTTGGGGCCTTTGTGCCCTTGGCCGCCGGGCTTTATTGGTCCCGGGCCACGACCCAAGGCGCGGTGCTGTCGATCGTCTTGGGTTTGGGCACGTGGGCTCTCGGGCTGGGTGTGCCCAGCGCCTTGTCCGGTTTCCCCCCGCAGCTGGTGGGCTTGGTCATGGCGGTGATTGGGATGGTGTTGGGTTCGCTGGTTCCGCCGTGGGGCTCTCGTATACTCGCGCGCTTGTGGATGGTTTGATTCAAGGGGTTGGGATGCCGATCTATGCTTATCGATGCGGTGCCTGCGGGCACGCCAAGGACGTGTTGCAAAAGCTGTCTGATCCTGTGCTGACCCTCTGCCCAGCTTGTGGCGCCGAGGCGTTTGCCAAGCAAGTGACGGCGGCAGGTTTTCAGCTCAAGGGTTCTGGCTGGTACGCGACGGATTTCCGCCATGGTTCGGGCACAGCTGCTTCGACCACGGCCGTGGCCAGCCCATCGGCTGATGCTGCGGCACCCGCAGCAGCGCCCACAAGCAGTGCTTCTTCCGAGGCTGCTGCTGCGCCTGCGACGCCCTGTGGCGGTTCGTGTGCTTGTCACTGAACGGACCCTGTGAAGAAATACATCATTGCCGGCCTGCTGGCTTGGTTGCCGTTGGCCATCACCGTTTGGGTGCTGCGTTGGGTCATCAACCTGCTCGAAAGCGTCTTTGACGTTTTGGTGCAGGGTGCGGCGGCGATCCTGCCCTTGAGTACCCACGATGTGCTTCATCAACTGGTGGAAATTCCTGGCGTGGGCGTGGCGATTTTGCTGTCGTTGCTGCTGCTGACGGGGATCTTCGTCACCAACTTTGTGGGGCAATGGTCCTTGCGGCAGTGGGATGCGCTGGTGTCACGCATCCCCATCGTCAAGTCGATCTACACCTCGGTCAAGCAGGTTTCGGACACGCTGTTTTCGTCCAGCGGCCAAGCTTTTCGTGAGGCGGTGTTGGTGCCTTATCCGCACGCGGGCTCGCTCACCATCGCTTTTGTGACCGGGCGTCCGAGCGGCACGGTGGCGGAACATCTGGACGGGGAGTACGTCAGTTTGTATGTGCCAACCACGCCCAATCCGACCTCGGGATTTTTCCTCATGATGCGGCGCGCCGATGTCATCCCGCTCGCCATGAGCGTCGATGAGGCTCTCAAATACATCATTTCCATGGGCGTGGTTGCGCCGACGGCCGAGGGTCTTGCCTCCGCGCCGCAGACCACCCGCCCCGCCGGCCTCTGAGCCCGGCGTTCCTTAGCCAAAGAGATCTGTTTCATGCGTACTTGCTATGCCGGCCTTGTCAGCGAAGCGCTGACCGGTCAGACCGTCACCCTCATGGGTTGGGCCCACCGTCGTCGTGACCACGGCGGCGTGATCTTCATCGACTTGCGCGACCGCGAGGGCTTGGTGCAGATCGTCTGCGACCCCGACCGCGCCGAGATGTTCAAGACCGCCGAAGGCGTGCGCAACGAGTTCTGTCTCAAGATCGTCGGCTTGGTGCGTGCTCGGCCCACTGGCACCGAAAACGCCAATCTGATCAGCGGCAAGGTCGAAGTGCTGGCCCATGAGGTCGAGGTGCTCAACCCCAGCGTCACACCGCCCTTCCAGCTCGACGACGACAACCTGAGCGAGACCACCCGTCTGACGCACCGTGTGCTTGATCTGCGTCGCCCCGCGATGCAAAAGAACATGATGCTGCGCTACAAGGTGGCGATGGAGGTGCGCAAGTTCCTCGACGAACACGGCTTCGTGGACATCGAAACCCCGATGCTGACCAAGAGCACCCCGGAAGGTGCGCGCGATTACCTCGTGCCCAGCCGTGTGCATGACGGCCATTTCTTTGCCCTGCCGCAGTCGCCGCAGCTGTTCAAGCAGCTGTTGATGGTGGCCGGTTTTGACCGCTACTACCAGATCGTCAAGTGCTTCCGTGACGAAGATTTGCGTGCGGACCGTCAGCCCGAATTCACCCAGATCGATATCGAAACCTCGTTCCTGACCGAGGAAGAGATCCGCGCGATGTTCGAGGGCATGATCCGTCACGTCTTCCGCAAGGCGTTGAACGTCGAGCTGGGCGACTATCCGGTGATGGCTTACGGCGAAGCGATGCACCGCTTCGGCTCCGACAAGCCCGACCTGCGCGTCAAGCTCGAATTCACCGAGCTGACCGACGTCATGGGCACGGTGGACTTCAAAGTCTTCTCGACGCCGGCCACCACCAAGGGGGGCCGCGTGGTGGCGCTGCGCGTGCCCGGCGGCAGCGCGATGAGCCGAGGCGAGATCGACGGCTACACCGAGTTCGTCAAGATCTACGGCGCCAAGGGCTTGGCGTGGATCAAGGTCAACGATGCGGCCAAAGGTCGTGACGGTCTGCAATCGCCTATCGTCAAGAATCTGCACGACCAAGCGATTGCTGACATCCTCAGCCGCACCGGCGCGCAAAACGGTGATTTGCTGTTCTTCGGCGCTGACAAGGCCAAGGTGGTCAACGACGCCATCGGCGCGCTGCGCCTGAAGGTCGGTCACAGCGAGTTCGGCAAGAAGAACGGCCTCTTTGAAGACCGTTGGGCCCCGCTGTGGGTGGTGGACTTCCCGATGTTCGAGTACGACGAGGATGACAACCGCTGGAACGCGGTCCATCACCCGTTCACCGCGCCGAAGGACGGCCATGAAGACTACATGGACACCGATCCGGGCAAGTGCATCGCCAAGGCCTACGACATGGTCTTGAACGGCTGGGAGCTGGGCGGCGGCTCGATCCGTATCCACCGTGCCGAGGTGCAAAGCAAGGTCTTCAGCGCCTTGAACATCAGCAAGGAAGACGCCCAAGTCAAGTTCGGCTTCTTGCTCGACGCGCTGCAATACGGCGCGCCGCCGCACGGTGGCTTGGCCTTCGGTCTGGACCGCATCGTCACCATGATGACCAAGGCGGAATCGATCCGCGACGTCATCGCCTTCCCCAAGACCCAACGCGCCCAGTGCTTGCTGACCGGCGCGCCGAGCTTGGTCGATGAAAAGCAACTGCGCGAATTGCACATCCGCTTGCGCAATGCAGCCATGGCGGCTCAAGGCTGAGCACTCGCCTCCCCCCAAAAAAGCGCGGTTCAAGCCGCGCTTTTTTGTTTCAGTGGCCCCGCAATTTCTGCCGCAGCGGCTGCTCGAAGAAGCGGAAGGAGAGGTAGGCCATGCCGATCACGGCCAAGATGGAGGTGCTGATGCCCAGCGTGGCTGAGCCGCTCCATGTTTCGACGATGCGTCGAACCGGGTGCATCACCAAGGGGTGATAGAGGTAGATGCCGTAGGACACTTGGCCGATCAGAATCAAGGGTTGGGCATTCAGCAGTTGGGCGAGCCAGCTGCTGCGTTGCGCTTCCAGAATCACCAAAGGCAAGATGAGCGCGACCAGCAGGGGCTCCAAGGTGTAGCCGATCAGGTACTTCTCGATCATCGAGTGGCGCAGCAACAGGGTCGATAGCAGCAGCAGGCCCCCGAGTGTCCATAACAACCAACGTTGGCGCGCCAGATTCTCGAACCATTCGCGCCAGAAAAACGACTTCAGCATGGCTGCCAGCATGCAGCCGATGGCCAGTTGATCGGTGCGGGTTTCCAGGGCCCTGTAAACGTAGGCATCGCTGGCGCCGGAATCGAGAATCAACACCGCTTTGAGCAACCAAAGCGCCCCGATGGTCAAGGCCAGCACGCGCACCAAGGGTTCGTGGCGGCGCAAAAGCACGATCAGAATCAGCGGCCAGAGCAGATAGAACTGCTCTTCAATGGCCAGCGACCAGCAGTGCGCGAGGTAATGGGTTTCGGCACCGGTGAAGGCTTGGTAGTAGTTGATGACATACAACGCCGAAGACACCACCGCACCCCATGGCACAGGCTTGTCTTGCACCAGCAGGAGCAGCAAACCGGTACCGACATACGCGAAGAGGGCTGGCATCAAACGCGCTACACGGTGTCGGTAGAAGCTGATCAGGCCGATGTGGCCGTGATGTTCGTTCTCGCCAAGCAGCAGCCACGTGATCAGAAAGCCGCTGAGGACGAAGAACATCTCGACGCCCAACCCCCCATCAATGATGGCGATGTCCCACAAAGGGGTGAGTTCGGAGTGATCAAGCAAGACGAGCAACACGGCCCCCGCTCGCACCGCATCCAAACCCGCGACGCGCGAACGACCCAACGCTGCCGACAGGGTGGGTTGTCGGGATGAGGGGATCAGTGGGGCCCCCCATTGCGGGCCTCTGGCGTCAAGCTCCATGGCTCTGCTTGTACAGGATCAGGAGCCCTTCAGCCGGAGCTTTCCACGTCGCCACCCTCACTTGGATGGGGTGAGCGTGGCGTTGTACCTACATGGGTCAACAGGGCAGACTGGTGCAGGTTTCGGCGACGGCTTTGCGTAGGAACCAAGCGGCGTAGGACATGGACAACACGACGCACAAGACGCTGTTGCCGACCACGCTGAGCCAGAACATCAGGCGAAAGACACGCTGATCGTTTTTGTGTTTCAGCATCTGCTGAGCCAGCAGCGCCCCCGGCCAGCCGCCGAGCAAGGCCAGACCATGCAGCGTCGTCTCTGGAATACGGTCTTCCTCCTCGCCTTCGGGGCTGTGAGCCGCGCGCTTATCTTTGGCATAAGCAATGAAGGTGGCGATGCTCATCATCAAGGGCCAGAGCAAACTGATCTTGGGAATCTTCCAGACGGCGCTGATGAAAAGAAAAAACGCCAGAAACAGTGGAATGGCGAAGAGCGTGGGGACGTCCCACGAGGATGCGCTGGCGGTGGGATGGCGACGATGATGATGCGGCGTGGTGCTGGGTGAGGCCTCGGCGGCGGCCTCTGTGGGTGAGTGGGCGGCTGTCGCTTGTGGCTTGGTGTCGGTGTCTGACAGTGGGCGCACTCGCCGGGCTCGTTCACGCCCTTTGGAGCTGAGCTCGACTTCGAAACTCACCTTGTCATTGAGTGAGGGGCGTGCGGCCTTGTTGTCGAACGACCCATCGCTGACCAAAATGTCTTTGCCGCCATGAGCAGGTTGGATGAAGCCGAAATGACGCTTTTCGTCCCAGGCGATGAATTGACCTTCAATGCGCATTGATGACCTCATGAGTGCATGTCTGTGGTCTGTGCCGTGCGTCAGGAACGCCGAACCCGTTTTCCCGGTCCGAAACCTCCCCACCACAACGCCCCCGCATTGACCATCAGCAAACTGGCATAAGTGGTCATTTTGCCGTCATGGCCGCTTAGCGCCAAACCCGCACATAAAACCAGCAAATCAGCACCGATGGCCCATGTCGCCATCCGTTGCCACGGCGTGCCAGCGAGCTCCTTACGCCAGAGCAAACGCGCCATGCCGGTGCTGATCAATCCGACAGCAAAGGCCGGTGCAACGAAGTTAAGAAGGTGCCAAAAGGCGTCAATCAGACCCATGAGTTTTGCGCAATCTTACAATCGAGGTTATGAGCGTCGTAGCCCTGAGCCTGAACCATCATTCCGCACCCCTTGATCTGCGCGGTCGGTTTGCGTTCGCCCCGGAACAATTGTCGCCGGCCTTGCAAGAGTTCTGTGTCAACCTTGCCAAGCTGGGACCCGAGGCGGCGCTGCTGTCCACCTGCAACCGCACCGAGCTGTACGTCGCGACGGGCTCACATCGGGCTTCGTCCCTGATTCGGCCGGCCTTGGAGTGGCTGGCGCAGCGCGGGGGGGTGAGCCCGGATCAGTTGATGGATCACACCGTCGTCATGGAAAGCCACGCCGCCGCACGCCACGCCTTTCGGGTGGCCTCTGGGCTGGATTCGATGGTGTTGGGTGAGCCGCAAATCTTGGGCCAGATGAAGCAAGCGGTGCGCGAAGCTGACGCGGCCGGGGCTTTGGGCACCACGCTGCATCAGCTTTTTCAGCGTTCTTTTTCGGTGGCCAAGGAAGTTCGGACATCGACCGAGATCGGCGCGCATTCCATCAGCATGGCGGCCGCAGCCGTGCGGTTGGCGGCTCAGCTTTTTGAGGACCTGAGCCGTATCCGCATCCTCTTTGTGGGTGCGGGTGAAATGATTGAACTGGCGGCGACGCACTTTGCAGCGCGCAATCCGGCCCACATGTCGGTGGCGAACCGCACGCTGGAGCGCGGCGAAAAGCTGGCGTCTCACTTTGGTGCCGAAGCCATGCGGCTCGAAGATGTGCCGGCTCGCTTGCATGAATTCGACGCCGTGATCTCCTGCACCGCCAGCCCAGTGCCGATCATCGGTTTGGGGGCGGTTGAGCGCGCGCTCAAGGCCCGACGTCGGCGGCCCATCTTCATGGTCGATTTGGCCGTGCCGCGCGATATCGAGCCCGAAGTGGCGCGGCTGGATGACGTCTACCTCTACACCGTCGATGATTTGTCGGCGCTGGTGCAAACCGCCAGCGAAAAGCGCCAAGCCGCAGTGGCCCAAGCCGAAGCCATCATCGAGTCGGGTGTGCAGAACTTTGTGCACTGGCTTGATCAGCGCTCGACCGTGCCGCTGATTCAGTCTTTGCACACTCAGGCCGAAGCTTGGCGTCATGCGGAGCTTGGGCGGGCCCGCAAGCTCTTGGCCAAGGGCGCATCCCCCGAAGAGGCGTTGGAGGCTTTGGCGCGGGGTTTGACCCAAAAGATGCTGCACGGTGCCTTGGCTGAGTTGCACAACGCTGATCCGGTGCAGCGCGCGCAGATGGCGACCGCTGTCACGCGGCTCTTTTTGCGCGGTGAACGTCCCCAAGGGGCCGATACAACGACCCCTTTCGCAGATCGTTCCCGTTGACCCCCTTCCTCCGTCTCCAGCTTGATCGCCAGCCGCTGCGTCTGGCTGAAATCGACGCCGCCTTGGCTGAGCC
This sequence comes from Leptothrix ochracea, assembly GCF_041083635.1. GTDB lineage: Bacteria > Pseudomonadota > Gammaproteobacteria > Burkholderiales > Burkholderiaceae_C > Sphaerotilus > Sphaerotilus ochraceus. The sequence goes on along the minus strand of NZ_JBFPHB010000013.1, from coordinate 46,583 downwards.
CAGCGTGGCGACCGATTTGGCCCGCTTGCGCGCCCTCAACCGTGAATACGCCCAAGTGAGCGAGCGGGTGGGCTATTGGACGCAATTCACCCAGCGCGAGCGCGATCAGGCTGAAGCTGAGGCCTTGTTGGCCGACCCGGCGCTGGACGCCGAGATGGCCGAGATGGCGCAGGAAGAAGTCCGCGCCGCCCAAGCTGATCTGGTGCGGCTCGAAGCCTTGCTGCATTTGGCGTTGGTGCCGCGCGACCCGGATGATGAACGCAACGTTTTTCTTGAAATTCGTGCCGGTGCCGGGGGCGATGAATCGGCCTTGTTTGCCGCTGACTTGCTGCGCATGTATCTGCGCCACGCTGAGCGCCAAGGCTGGACGACCGAGTTGATGTCGGCCAGTGCGTCGGATCTGGGCGGCTACAAGGAAGTGGTGCTGCGCATGGAGGGCGAGGCGGTGTACGCCGCTTTGAAGTTTGAGTCAGGCGGCCACCGTGTGCAGCGTGTGCCGGTGACCGAATCCCAGGGCCGCATCCACACCAGCGCTTGCACCGTGGCGGTGCTGCCCGAGCCCGATGCGACCGAAGAAGTCACGATCAACCCGGCCGAGTTGCGCATCGACACCTTCCGCGCCAGCGGTGCCGGTGGGCAGCACATCAACAAGACCGATTCGGCGGTGCGCGTCACGCACTTGCCCACCGGCTTGGTGGCGGAGTGTCAGGACGATCGCTCGCAGCATCGCAACAAGGCCAAGGCCTTGGCGGTGTTGGCGGCGCGCTTGCGCGACCGCGACCGGCTTGAGCGCCAAAGCCGCGAAGCCGCAGCGCGCAAGAGCCTGATCGGTAGCGGTGACCGCAGCGACCGCATCCGCACCTACAACTTCCCGCAAGGGCGGCTGACCGATCACCGTATCCACCTCACGCTCTACAAACTCGACGCCATCATGGACGGTGCCTTGGATGAGATCTTGACGGCCTTGCAAACGGCCCGCGCGGCTGAGCTGTTGGCTGAATTGGAAAACCGTTGAGTGCCTTGCCTTGCCCCTCCCTTGCTGAGGCCCTGATCCAAGCCCGCACCTTGGGCGTCGAGCGTTTGGATGCGCAGCTGCTTTTGGCGCATGTGCTGCGTTGCTCGCGCGGCTGGCTCATCGCTCACGATGATGCGGTGCTCGCTCCCGAGCAGGCCGAAGCGTGGGCGCAGATGGTGCAGCAGCGCGCCGAGGGTGTGCCCTTGGCGTACTTGACCGGGCGCCATGAGTTTCACGGCCTTGATTTAGACGTCACTTCGGCCGTGCTGGACCCGCGTCCCGACACCGAAACCTTGGTCGATTGGGCTTTGGAATTGCTTGCCAGTCATCCTCATCCCACCCCACAGGTGGTCGATTTGGGCACGGGCAGTGGCGCGATTGCCTTGGCGCTGCGTTGTCGCAGTGCCGCCCACACAGCGGTTTGGGCGGTCGATGTGTCGCCGGCAGCGCTCGACGTGGCGCGTTCGAACGGTGAGCGATTGGGCCTGCCAGTGCATTGGTTGCAGGGCAGCTGGTTCGAGCCTTTGATCGACCAGCGTTTTGACATGATCGTCAGCAATCCGCCCTACATCGCTGAAGGCGACCCGCATCTGCCGGCGCTGCGTCATGAGCCCTTGTTGGCCTTGACCTCTGGCGCGGACGGGTTGGATGCGATCCGCCACATCGTCGAGCAAGCGCCCGACCATCTGCTGCCAGCCGGTTGGCTGTTGTTGGAGCACGGCCACGATCAAGGGCCGGCGGTGGCCGGGCTGCTTCAGACCCGTGGTTTTCGTCATATCACCCATCGCCATGACCTTGCCGGGCACTGCCGCTGCACGGGGGCGTGCTTTGCCGTATAAAGCGGGCTTTCCCGCCTCCTTCTTTTCATCTCTTCCGACATCATGAATCCTGTTCAGCAGCGCATTGACGACCTCGTTAAGACCCACACCGTGGTTCTGTTCATGAAGGGCACCGCCCAGTTTCCGATGTGCGGCTTCTCAGGCCGTGCGGTGCAGATCCTCAAGGCCTGCGGCGTGACCGAGCTCAAGACGGTCAACGTGCTCGAAGACGAGGCCATTCGCCAAGGCATCAAGGACTACGCCAACTGGCCGACCATCCCGCAGCTCTACGTCAAGGGCGAATTCGTCGGCGGCTCGGACATCATGATGGAGATGTACCAAGCCGGTGAGCTGCAAGAACTGCTCAAGGCCTAAGCCGCTCGTTTCCAGCGACCGTTCGGGCTGAGCTTGTCGAGGCCCCGAGGAGTTCCGATGTCCACCGCTGCTCGCTTGATCCTTGGCATCACGGGTGCGTCCGGGGCGGTTTATGGCGTGCGCCTGCTGCAACGGGCTCGCGCTCTTGGGGTGCAAACCCATGTGGTGGTCACGCCTGCGGGGGTGATCAATGTGCATCACGAATTGGGCTTGGATCGCAAGGCGCTTGAAGCCTTGGCCGACGAGGCGCACGCGCCCGGTGACGTCGGGGCTTGCATCGCCAGCGGCAGCTTCACCACGGACGCCATGATCGTCGCCCCTTGTTCCATGAAAACCTTGGCCGCCGTGGCCCATGGTTTTGGCGACAACCTGCTCACCCGCGCCGCTGATGTCACGCTCAAGGAGCGCCGCCGCCTGATCCTGATGGTGCGCGAAACCCCGTTCAACCTCGCCCACCTGCGCAACATGACGCTGGTGACCGAGATGGGCGGCATCATCTTCCCGCCGCTGCCGGCCTTCTATCACCGACCACAAACCATCGACGAACTCGTCGATGACACCGTCGAGCGCGTGCTGCAACTCAGCGGCATCCCCCAAGCCACGCCCAAGAGTTGGGTGGGGGTGTGAGGGGCTAGGCCCAGTTTTCGATCTGTAAACCTTCGACCCGGGTGAATTCGCGTTCGTTGTTGGTGACCAGAATCCAGCCTTCGGCGCGTGCGTGGGCTGCCAGCCAGAGGTCGTTGTTGCCGATGATTTGGCCGCTGCGTTGCAAATCGGCGCGAATCTGACCGTAATGAGTGCCGACGCTTTCTGGCAGCGGTGCAACGGTGATCAGGTGCGTCAGATCGCGGATGGTGCTGAGGGCTCGTTCGCGCTGCTGGCTTTTTTCGGCACCAAATTGCAGCTCGCCCAACGTGATCACCGACATCACCAGTTCTTGGAGTGTGTGTTGGGCAAATCGGGCACGAACCTGCGGTGGGTTGTGCTTGGCGATGTAGATGCAGATGTTGGTATCCAGCAAGTAGCGCACACCCATCACAGCCCCTCGCGTTCTTGAGGCGGCTGCTCCTCACGGCCATCGGCCATGAAATCGTCGGGAAGACGGCGCAAGACATCAAAGGCGACCGCGCCATTCACCGCCATCGGGCGCAACACCACCTCATCGCCGCGACGAAAGATCTCGACTTGTTCGACGTCGAAGCGGAATTCTTTGGGCAAGCGCACAGCTTGGCTGTTGCCAGACTGGAAGATGCGGGCGTAGCTCATGGCAGACTCCTGATGTATATATACACAAAGTATATACATTGTTGGCTGCTGCCGTCACGGTTTCACCGCACTCGCACATCTGAATCCCAGCCACTTGGTGCCGTTGTCTTCGTCCGGGGTGGCCCAGCGGACGGTGGTGCGGACGTCGGGAAGGCGGTTCAGAAAGGAGCCGCCGCGCATGACGTGCTTTGGGGTGGCATCCCACGGGGTGGCGGTCATTTCGCAGACGTTGCCGGCCATGTCCGCTGCGCCGTAGGGGCTGTCGCTGCTGCGGTGGCTGCCGACCGGGGCGGGGTTGTAGACCCCGGCGCTGCGGCCGTTGAAGCTGGCTTCGTTCAAGGCGTCACCCCAGGGCCAGAGGCGACCGTCGGTGCCTCGGGCGGCTTTTTCCCATTCTTCTTCGCTCGGCAAACGCTTGCCCGCCCAAGCGCAGAACGCCGCCGCTTCTGACCAGCCGATACCCACCACGGGTTGATCAGGAGCGTTGAACTGCGGATAGCTGGCGTAGCGCGAGGCGCGGTGGCCGGGCTGGGCGCGCAAGAAGGCGCTGTAGCGCGCGTTGCTCACTTCAAAGCGGTCGATGTAGAAGCTGGGCAGGTTGCGCGTCTGGCGAGGGGCTTCGCTGGCGTAATTGGGGGCCCACGCCGCTTGGAGCCGATCGCTCAGGAGTTGGCGCAATTTGCGGCCCTCCTCGCCGTAGATGAACGGCCCAGCGGGCACCAGCACCATCTCAGCTTGGTCGATGGGGCTGATGTGGGTGGTGGCGAGCTCAGTAGCTTGTACCGCAACCACCCACAGCCCGGCGGTGATGACGAGTGCTGCGCGTGCGTTCATGGTGGTGTCCCCGGGGTCTTGCGCTTGACCAGCGCAGCGTTGAAGCCAACCGACCCGCCCGGGCCCATCAGCACGGTCTGTTCCAAAAAGCCGTCTTTGGACATCACAACCTTGTAGCGATCGTCTTGGCCCAGCTCCAACGGCGGGAAGTCGAAGCTGCCAAAGCCGTCGGTTTGGGCCTCGTGGATTTGGCGGCCTTGGCGCACATCAAAGACGCGCACGGTGGCGTTCTCAATCTGGCCGCCGTTGCCGTCCAGCACTTGGCCGGTCACAAACAGCCGCAGCGTGGCCGGTTGTGGCGCTGTGGCGGGCGCGGTCGGCGTTGCGGCCGGTGTGTTGATCTGGATCCACGCTTGCAGCCCGAGCGGAAAACCGGCCAGCAGCGCTGAGACGATCAAAAGCGTCACCAGCGAATTGGCTTTGAGCTTCAACCCCTTGAACTCAAGCTCTTGGGCGCTGCCTTCATCTCCGGGAATGCGCTGGCCGCGAAAGACCACGGCAAAACAAAACAGGCAGAGCAAAATGCCCAACCCGGTCACGGCGTAACTGAGTTCTGGCGACATGGTGGGGGCGTGGGTTGAAGGTTGGCGGTGGGCGCCAGTCTAGCCGGACTCCCAGCGCTTCTTGGCCCCGAGCACCATGTTGGGATAGGGCGCTTGGCCTCGGCTGCCGTTGTAGCGGCCCAGCGCCATGAAGACGTCGCCGCTTTCGCGGTCGAGGTAGTGGCGCAGGATCACGCAGCCAAAGCGCAGATTGGTCTGCATGTGGAACAGCGCTGCCGGATTGCCGTCGCCGATCAGCCGAGTCCAAAAAGGCATGACCTGCATGTAGCCGCGCGCTCCCGCACTGGAAATGGCGTACTTGCGAAAGCCGCTTTCCACTTCCACCAAACCGAGCACCAGATTGGGCTCCAGCCCGGCGCGACGGCTCTCGTACCAAAGGGTTTCGAGAAACTCGCGCCGGCTGTCGAAGTCTTGATAGCGCCGCGCCAGCTTGGGGCTCATCTTGCCCAGCCAGCGCAGGTAGGCGATGCGCTCTTCGGTGCGGCTGAATTCGGGTTTGGGCGGGGCGTGTTCGGCCACCGCCGAAGACAAAGCGCCCCGGACCGCATCGGCCAAGGGCTCTTCGACTTGTGAGCCCGCTTGGGCGGGTTGCCCACCGCTGAGGCTGAGGCAGGCCCCACCCGCCAAGACGAGCAGGGCGCGTCGGGCGGGGGTCATGCCGTCAAACCTTCACGCGGCCCTTCAAGAAGGCCGCGACCTCTGCCGCTGCCACTGGGGTGGCCGCGGCATCGCGCCGCCCTTGATATTCGACCTGGCCTTCTTTGAGGCCCCGGTCGGAGATCACCACGCGGTGCGGCACGCCGATCAGTTCCCAGTCGGCAAACATCGCCCCCGGACGCTCGCCCCGGTCGTCGAGGATCACATCGACGCCAGCGGCTTGCAGCTCGTCATGCAACGCTTGCGCGGCCGCTTTGACGGCTTCGGAGCGGTCCATGCCGATGGGGCAGATGGCGACGGTGAACGGGGCGATGGCGTCCGGCCAGATGATGCCGCGCGCGTCGTGGCTCTGTTCAATGGCCGCACCCAAGATGCGCGTCACGCCGATGCCGTAGCAGCCCATTTCCATGAACTGCGGCTTGCCGTTTTCATCCAAGAAGGTGGCGTTCATCGCCTTGGAGTACTTGGTGCCGAGGTAGAACACGTGGCCCACTTCGATACCGCGCTGAATGGCCAGCACACCTTGGCCGTCGGGCGAGGGATCACCCGCCACGACGTTGCGGATGTCGGCCACCACGTCGGGCTCGGGCAGATCGCGGCCCCAGTTGATGCCGCTGAGGTGGAAACCTTCCTCGTTGGCCCCGCTGACGAAGTCACTCATCCGCGCGACGGTACGGTCAGCGATGACCTTCACCGGCTTTGTCAGGCCCTCTTTGTTGAAGATCGGCCCAAGGTAGCCCGGCTTGCAGCCGAAGTGCTCTTCGATCTCAAGGGTGGACGCAAAGCGGAAGCCGCCTTTCAGCCCTTCGACCTTGCCAGCCTTGACTTCGTTCAGATCGTGGTCACCGCGTACCAAGAGCAGCCAGACGCGGGTCTTGACGATCTCGCCGTGCTCCCCCAACTCGTCGGTGGCCAGCACCAGCGACTTGACCGTGCGGCTCAGGTCCACGCCCAGCATCCGGGCCACATCGGCGCAGACGGTGGTCACCGGGGTGGGCTGCTTCGTCAAGGCTTGGGTCGGTGCGGCGCGGCTGTCCAGCAGCGGCAGCGCTTCGGCCAGCTCGATGTTGGCGGCGTAATCGCTGGTCGGGCAGTAAATGATCGCGTCTTCACCGATGTCGGCGATGACTTGGAACTCGTGCGAGAGATCGCCACCGATGGCGCCGGTGTCGGCGGCCACCGCGCGGTATTGCAAGCCGAAGCGCTCGAAGATGCGCTTGTAAGCCGCAAACATCGCCTCGTAGCTCTTGGCCGCGCTGGCGGCGTCACGGTCGAAGGAGTAAGCGTCCTTCATGGTGAACTCGCGCCCGCGCATGATGCCAAAGCGCGGCCGGCGTTCGTCGCGGAACTTGGTCTGGATGTGATAGAAATTTTTCGGCAGCTGCTTGTAGCTGCGCAGCTCTTGGCGGGCGATGTCGGTGACGACTTCTTCGCTGGTCGGCTGGATGATGAAGTCGCGCTCGTGGCGATCCTTCACGCGCAGCAACTCGGGGCCCATCTTGTCGAAGCGGCCCGTTTCTTGCCACAGCTCAGCCGGCTGCACGATGGGCATCAGGAGCTCGACGGCTCCAGCGCGGTTCATTTCCTCTCGGATGATGGCTTCGACCTTGCGGATGACCCGCAAGCCCATCGGCATGTAGTTGTAGATGCCCGCGCCGAGGCGCTTGATAAAACCGGCGCGCATCATCAGCTTGTGGCTGTTGATCTCGGCGTCGGCGGGCGCTTCCTTCAGCGTGGCGATGAAGAACTGGGATGCTTTCATGATGGGCGGGGGGAGCCGTCACCGGATCGGGATTTGTGCGGGCTTGTGCCACACAAGGTCGGTGCAATAATCGGCTCAGTTAAAAATCTGGGGTCTGATTATGCTCGACCGTGAAGGCTTCCGGCCCAACGTCGGCGTCGTCCTGCTCAATCCGTGGAATCAGGTGTTCTGGGGCAAACGTATTCGCACCCACTCCTGGCAGTTTCCGCAAGGCGGCATCAAATATGGTGAGTCGCCCGAGCAGGCCATGTTCCGAGAATTGCACGAAGAAATAGGTCTTTTGCCTGAGCATGTGCGCATCTTGGCCCGAACTCGGGACTGGCTGCGCTATGAGGTGCCGGATCATTACATCCGGCGTGATGCCCGTGGGCATTACAAGGGTCAAAAGCAGATCTGGTTTCTGTTGCAGCTCTTAGGGCATGACAGTGACGTGAATCTGCGCGCCACCGATCATCCCGAGTTCGACGCTTGGCGTTGGCACGATTACTGGGTGCCGCTGGAAATGGTGATCGAGTTCAAGCGCCAAGTTTATGAGCGTGCGCTGACGGAGTTGGCGCGATTTGTACCAGCGTTTGAATCGATGGATCACCGTCGGTAGGCGAACCGTGCCGGCCTTTAACTTTGGGTCGAGGGCGCCCAGAGTTCTGCCTCGGCGTGTTGCCCCACGGCTTGTAAAGAGCGAGGCAGGACTTGGATGCCGAGCCGGCCCGTGGCCGGTAGCTCTTCGCCATCGGCACACAAAGGCAGCGGGGTGCCCGAGTCGATCTGGATCTGATGCATACGCATGCTGATGATCTTCGGGGGGCTGGGCTGGGGGGTGGCGCGCATCATGGCTGACAAGCCTCGCAGGCTGCCCAGCTTGCCAAGGATCAGGGCATCCATGGTGCCCGGAGGCGCTGCGGTGATGGGTTCGGTGCGATCCCCTCGGGTCGCGACCACACGGGGGGTGTTGGTGACAGAGACCGCGAGCGTGTCCCCTTCATGGGCCAACTTGCCGTCCACCCAGACGCGCATCGGCAAGGCCTTGCTGCGGGGCCATTCGTGCATCACCCCCCAGAGTCGTCGCATGCCACTGCTCCGCAAAAAAGCGGGGGCCATCTGGGCGCGCAATCCCATCAACGCGTCCAGACCGATGCTGAGCCGAGACGCAAAGGGCCAACTGCCTTTGCCGGTATCGATTTGCCCCACGTCGATCGCCGCCGAGGGGTGATTGAGGGCGAACGGCAAGGCGTTTTGCCATGTCATGCCCGTCAGTCCCAGGGCGTGGGCCAAACTGTTGGTGTGCCCCGCCGGCACCAATCCGAGGCGGTGACCACGCCGCAGCATGGCCGGTAGCATGGTGTTGATCGTGCCATCGCCCCCCACCAGCACCACCCGGGTGCGTGGGGCCAAGATGATCAACGTGGCCAAGGCTGCGTGGGCACTGGTCGGTGCCAGCAGCGGCACCCCCGGAGCGTGGCGTTTCAACCAAGCTTCTATGGGGGTTTGAAGTTGGCTCGCCATGCCATGACCCGCATGGCGATTGAGCATGACGATGGCGTTGGTCGACATGGGTCAGAGGGGCAGAGCGCGCACCAAGCAGAGGGCCTCAATAGCTGTAGACGCCTCGACCGCTCTTGCGGCCCAGCCAGCCCGCAGCGACGTACTCCTTCAGCAAGGGGGCTGGGCGGTACTTGGAGTCGTTGAACTCCTTCATGTAGACGTCCATCACCGCCAAACACACATCCAAACCGATCATGTCGGCCAAGGCCAAGGGACCGATGGGTTGGTTGCAGCCGAGTTTCATGCCGGCGTCGATGTCTTCTGGCGTCGCCAAGCCTTCGGCCAAGACGAAGAAGGCTTCGTTGATCATCGGAATCAAGATGCGGTTGACCACAAAGCCCGGCGCGTTTTTGACCGTGATCGGTGTTTTGCCCAGCGTTTCGGCCAGGGTCTTGACCTTGGCGTGGGTGGCGTCGCTGGTTTGCAAGCCTCGGATCAACTCCACCAGCGCCATCATCGGCACCGGGTTGAAGAAGTGCATGCCGATGAAACGGTCGGCGCGCTGGGTGGTTGCGGCCAGCTTGGTGATCGAGATCGAACTGGTGTTGGTCGCAACGATCACGTCCGGCGCGAGCATGGCGTCGAGCTGCTGGAGGATCTTGACCTTGAGGGCTTCGTTCTCGGTGGCTGCTTCGATGACAAGCTGGGCTTCTTTCAAGTCAGCGTAGTCGGTCGAGATGCGGATGTGGGCCAAGGCGCTGGCCTTGGCTTCAGCGCTGATCTTGTCCTTTTTGAGCAGCCGATCAAGGCTGCCGCTGATGGTGGCCAAGCCTTTTTGAACGGCGGCTTCGCTGATGTCGATCATCACGACCTGAATGCCGGACACCGCGCAGGCTTGGGCGATGCCGTTGCCCATGGTGCCAGCGCCGATGACGCCGACGGTTTGAATTTCACGGCCAAGGCTGTTGTTCGGGCTCGTACTGCTCATGCTGGGGGACTCCAATTCTTTCCGTCCTGTAACTCAAGTGCCGAATTGTCGGGCCGAAACGATCAAGCGGACACCCTTGATGAGAAGGGATCTCCCTAAAATCTCGCCTTTGCACAGACTTTGTGCCTTCCTAGACGTTCAATCCCATGACCCACGTGCTTTCCAAGTCTTTTGAGCCCCAACCGATCGAAGCCCAATGGGGGCCGGCTTGGGAAACGAGTGGGGTGTACGCCCCGACGCTTGATCCGACCAAGCCGAGCTTCTGTATCCAGTTGCCGCCGCCCAATGTGACCGGCACCCTGCACATGGGCCACGCGTTCAACCAGACCATCATGGACTCGTTGACGCGCTATCACCGCATGCTGGGCCACAACACCTTGTGGATTCCGGGTACCGATCACGCAGGCATCGCCACCCAGATCGTGGTTGAGCGCCAGTTGCAAGAAAAAGGCGTCGAAGGTCAGAAGACGCGCCACGACTTGGGGCGCAAGAACTTTGTCGCCAAGGTCTGGGAGTGGAAGGAGCAGTCCGGCTCGACCATCACCCGTCAGATGCGCCGCATGGGTGACTCGGTGAGCTGGCCGCACGAGTACTTCACGATGGACGACAAGCTCTCGAAGGTCGTCACCGAGACCTTCGTGCGTCTCTATGACGAAGGTCTGATCTACCGGGGCAAGCGGCTGGTGAGCTGGGATCCGATCCTGAAGTCGGCGGTGTCGGATCTGGAAGTCGAGAGCGAGGAAGAAGACGGCCATCTCTGGCATATCCGCTATCCGGTGGACGGTTCGGATGAAACGCTGGTGGTGGCGACGACCCGTCCGGAAACCATGCTCGGCGACACCGCCGTGATGGTGCACCCCGAGGACGAGCGCTACACCCACCTGATCGGCAAGCAAGTCAAGCTGCCGATCACCGGTCGCTTGGTGCCCATCATCGCTGACGCCTACGTGGACAAGGCCTTCGGCACTGGCGTGGTCAAGGTGACGCCGGCGCATGATCAAAACGACTACCAAGTCGGCCTGCGCCACGGCTTGGCGATGATCACGATCTTCACGCTCGACGCCAGCGTGCGCACGGATCTGGACGACATTCCCACCGGCCTGCGCGGCTTGGATCGCTTTGTCGCTCGCAAGGCGCTGGTGGCTGATCTGGAGACCGAAGGCCTGCTGGTCGAGGTGAAAAAGCACAAGCTGATGGTGCCGCGTTGCGCCCGCACCGGCCAGATCATCGAGCCGATGCTGACCGACCAGTGGTTCGTGGCCATGACCAAGCCGGGGGCCTCCGGCAAGAGCATCGCCCAAGGGGCCATCGAGGCGGTTGATTCGGGCGAGGTGACCTTCGTGCCCGAGCAGTGGGTCAACACCTACAACCAGTGGATGAAGAACATCCAAGACTGGTGCATCAGCCGCCAGCTTTGGTGGGGCCATCAAATCCCGGCTTGGTACGGCGAGAGCGGCGAACTCTTCGTGGCGCGCAGCGAAGATGAGGCCCGTGCCAAGGCCACGGCGGCCGGCTACAGCGGCGCGCTGACCCGCGACGAGGATGTGCTGGACACGTGGTATTCGTCGGCGCTGGTGCCCTTCAGCACGCTGGGCTGGCCTGAAAAAACCATTGAGCAAGACTTGTTCTTGCCCAGCTCGGTGCTGGTGACCGGCTACGACATCATCTTTTTCTGGGTCGCCCGGATGATCATGATGACCAAGCACTTCACCCGGACGCCGGAGTGCCCAGAGGGCAAGGTGCCTTTCAAGCACGTCTACATCCACGGCTTGGTGCTCGATGCGCAGGGCAAGAAGATGAGCAAGTCGGAAGGCAACGTGCTCGATCCGGTCGATCTGATCGACGGCATCGCACTGCCCGAGCTGCTGGACAAGCGCACCCAAGGCTTGCGCAAGCCCGAGACCGCGCCCAAGGTGCGCAAAGCCACCGAGAAGGAATTCCCCGAAGGCATTCCCGGCTACGGCGCGGATGCGCTGCGCTTCACCTTTGCCGCCATGGCCAGCTTGGGGCGCAGCGTTAACTTCGACGCCAAGCGCTGCGAGGGCTACCGCAACTTCTGCAACAAGCTCTGGAACGCCACCCGCTTCGTGTTGATGAACACCGAAGAGCAAGACTGCGGTTTGGCCGAGCATGGTGCCGCGGTCTGCGTGGCGGGCGGTTATCTGTCCTTCAGTCAAGCGGACCGCTGGATCACCAGCGAGTTGCAACGCCTTGAAGCCACTGTGGCCCAAGGTTTTGCCGATTACCGGCTCGACTTTGTGGCCAACGCGATCTACCAGTTTGTCTGGGACGAGTACTGCGACTGGTACCTGGAAATCGCCAAGGTGCAGCTGGCCGTGGCCAAAGAGAGCGGCGACGAGGCAGCAGCCCGTGCAACGCGCCGCACCTTGATCCGCGTGCTGGAAACCATCCTGCGCTTGCTGCATCCGATCACGCCGTTCATCACCGCTGAACTTTGGGAAGCGGTGGCGCCGGTGGCTGGGCGTAAGGCTGCGGGCTCCGCCGCATCCCTCGTCACGGCGGCCTATCCGCTGGCGCAACTGGAGCGTGTGGATGCGGCCGCTGACGCTTGGGTGGCGCGCCTTAAAGCGGTGGTGGGCGTGTGCCGAGGCCTGCGCAGCGAGATGAGTCTGTCGCCCGCAGAGCGTGTCCCTTTGGTGACCTTGGGGGACGCCGAGTTCATCACCTCCGCCGCAGCGTTGCTCAAGGCGTTGGCCAAGCTCAGCGATGTGCAGGTGCTGAGCGAAGAAGCCGCTTTTGCCGCTGCCACCGAGATGGCGCCGGTGGCGGTGCAGGGCGCAGCGCGCTTGGCGCTGAAGGTGGAGATGGACGTGGCGGCTGAGCGGGTCCGTCTGGCCAAGGAAATCGCCCGTTTGGCGGGTGAGATCACCAAAGCCGAGGCCAAGTTGGGCAACGAGAGCTTTGTGGCCCGCGCCCCGGCGGCCGTGGTGGCGCAGGAGCGCGAGCGGGTTGCCGGCTTTAAGTTGACTCTCGAACGGGTGCGGGAGCAGGCGCAGCGTCTGGGCTGACGGTGTTGCGAAACAGCAGATCGTTGGCAAAGATCTGCTGCATTTCGTTTTGCCGGAACAGCATGTCTTGTTCGTCGTTGTGAGGGAAGGGCAGTGTCGGCTGCCCTTCATCCTTGTCGGACGAGACCGGATTGTTGCTGCGATAACCACTGCCACTGCCCCGGTTCGCACTCAGCGACTTGCTCGCCGAGGGGGATAGCGGGGTCATGATCGGTTGTGACGCGGTATTGCTGTGCAACGGGACCGGTGCGGTGGGTGCCAAGTTCGAGGACAGACCATGCAGCGGCGGTTGCAGCAGTGGATCATCCGTCATCGGCGCGATGGGCCGCATGGGTGCGGGGGCTGGCTCCGGCGTGGCGGCACTGGGACGAGGGGTGCTGCTGCTGCGCGACATGGGCGTCTTGGCGTTGGAGGTCCGCAGGATCTCGTCGATGCGGCGCGCCACGCCCCAAGCGCTGCGCAGGCGCGCTTCACGGGTGTAGGCCGCCAACCGCGGTGTGGCGAGCAGCCCTCTTGCGTTGTGCAGGGGCTGCCCTGGGTCCAAGCTGCCCGGCCCCATGCTGTCGAGCCACGCCGCAGCCATGCGCCCACTTTTCAGCACATCTGCCAAGACTTCTTCGTTGAACAGCGCCAAAGGCGAGACACTCACCAGCACTTGGCCTTGACGGCAATAGGGCAGGGCCCGTTCGCCGAGCAAGCCCCGGTAGCGGTTGTAGTAGCTCATCTGCACGCACACCGCGTCGGTGTTTTCGAACAGTTCGCGCAATCCCAAGGGTTGGACACCCCAGCGGCTCCATTGGCCGTCGGAGGCATGCAAGGAGGGGTCGTAGCCCACGATTCTTGAGCCCAGCGGTTGCAACAGTCGCGCCAAGACGCGTGAGGTTTGGGTCATGCCGACCAAGCCCACGGTGCACGCCCCCAGCTCCCGTCCAGCGATACGGTCCGCGTCTTCCGGGCTGGGGCGTAGCAAGGCCAAGAGCGCCCCCAGCATGAATTCAGCCTCAGCGGGCGCAGCGGCGTCTGAACTGCGGACCACCTCGATCTTTTGGCGCGCGCAGGCGGAGAGGTCGATATTTTCTGGCCCCGCCACAATCCGACCAATGGCCTGAAGGTTGGGGGCGTTTTCGAGGGTCTGAGCGTCGATGCCAATCTGTGGTGGGATCAGCACAGCACGCGTGCTGGCCAGAGCTTCTTGGAACGCACGACGTTCCCGAGCTAAGCGGGGCGCGTAGAAAAGCTCGTGGCGCGCATCCAGCCACTGCAGCACGTCAGCCTCAAGGGGTTCGGCAATGAGCAGGTCCATGGGTTCACGATGTCCTTGATATAGCCTGCATGTTAAACATGTGCAGGGCCGCACAGTTGTTCACAAGCGGACGAATCGCGCGGGATTTGACATGACAGAATCATTTCAGTCACAACATGGTCTCTTTTATGCAAGTCAAGAAAGCGATTTTTCCGGTAGCCGGCTTGGGAACACGTTTCCTACCCGTTACCAAAGCCCAGCCCAAGGAAATGCTGCCTGTGGTGGATAAACCACTGATCCAGTATGCCGTTGAGGAGGCCTATGCGGCAGGGGTACGGGAGATGATCTTTGTGACAGGACGCCACAAACGGCCGATCGAGGATCATTTCGACATGACTTTTGAGCTTGAGGTCGCTTTGGAACAGGCGAACAAGCGTGAATTGTTGGAGGTGGTTCGTAGCGTCAAGCCTGCGGACATGGAATGCATCTATGTGCGCCAGTCTCAGGCCTTGGGTTTGGGGCATGCCGTGCTTTGCGCGCAACGCCTTGTCGGGAACGAGCCGTTTGCCGTCTTGCTGGCTGACGATTTGATGATCGGTGAGCCGCCCATCCTCCAGCAAATGGTGGCGCAGTTCCAAGAGTGGCGCGCTTCGATTCTGGCCGTTCAGGAGGTGCCGCTCGAACACACCCGGCGTTATGGCGTTGTCGCCGGTGTGTCTGTGAGTGACCGGCTGATCGATGTGCAGCGCATCGTTGAAAAGCCTTCGCCGGAGCTGGCGCCTTCACGTCTTGGTGTGGCCGGGCGCTACATCCTGACGCCGGGGGTGTTCCACGAAATCGCCGCCCAACCCCGGGGTGTGGGCGGTGAGATCCAGCTGACCGATGGCATTGCCTCGTTGCTGCGTCGGGAAAAAGTCTTTGCTTATCAGTACAGCGGTAAGCGCTACGACTGCGGCAGCAAGGATGGCTGGCTCGAAGCCAACGTCGAACTGGCCCTACAGCACCCCGAGTTGGGCGAGGGTTTCCGGGCTTATCTGAAATCGCTGGCGCTGTGAAAGCTGCGCCGCCTTGAAGGCTCAGCGGCGGCGTAACCAGTGCACGAATTCGTTGGGTGCAAGGGTTTGTTGCTCAACGAGTTCATTGCCGCTTTGCTTGGCAAACATCTTGAAGTCGCGCAGCGAACTGTTGTCGGTGGCCAAGATTTTGAGGACTTCGCCGCTGTTCATGTCGGCCAAGGCTTTTTTAGCCTTGAGGATGGGCAAAGGGCAATTCAGGCCTCGGGTGTCGATTTCTTTGTCGGCATGCATGGTGGTGATTCGTGCAGGAAGGTTCAATGGGCTTCAGCGCAGAAAGCCGGGTGACGTCCGGCTGCTCAGCATCAGACGCAAATGGGGTGCTCGTTGCCAGAGATAGATCTCCTCGCCAAGCAAGTGGGTGGTGCGCAGATGAAGGCTGGTGCCACCTTCAGGAAGATGGATGCGTACCTGCTGTCGGTCCACATGGAGCGTCGTGCCTTGGGAGAGTCCCTGATCTCGACCATGGCAGATCAACGTGGCCAAGCGTAGGCACAACATTTGATGAATCTGGGTGTCATCCCAGGGCGTGCCATGTTCGCTCGGTAGAGGACCCTGATGCGTGCCAATCAGGGCTGCGATGCGTTGTTGCTCGTTGTACGAAAAGCCTGGTGCATCGGCGTGTTCCACCAAGTAGGCGCCATGGCGGTGCGGCTCATGGTGTGACACCAAGCGTCCCGTTTCGTGGAGCGCGGCTGCCCAACCGAGTTGTTGGCGAGCTTCGCGCGGGGCACAGGGCCACGCCTGATCGAACAACATCAAGGCCACGGCATGGACCCGGCGTGCTTGACGCCCATCGACTTGAAACCGGGTTTGCAGGGTTTGAACCGTGAGGTCGCGCAAGTCGGTGGGTGAGGGGCGACCAGGCAGAATGTGCTGAGCATTGAGCCGGTCATCAAGGTCGAACACCACGCCTTGACGCAGGGCTCCCCGGGCTGGCAAGAGGGACTGAATGTCCAGATGGATCGCCAAGGTGTACAGGATCGCCAAGCCGCTGGCCAGCACAGCGCGGTGACCCGGTTCAAGCCCCGGCAGATCGAGTCGATCGAGTCGGCCTGCTTGGAGGCAGGCTTCGATGCACCAGCGCAGACCGGCTGGAGTGACGGTGCCGTCGGTGATCTTGTTGACGTAAAGAATGTCGGCAATGGAGGCCACCGTGCCTGAAGAGCCCAAGGCTTCTTGCCAGTGCGAGGCTCCGAAGGTGCCAAGTCCGGGGCCAAAGCAGGCCGCAGCGGTGATTTGAGCGGCTCTGAAGGCTTCGGGGGTATAGCGTCCATCGGGGAAATGGCGCTGGGCCAAGCTGATGCAGCCGACCCCAAAGGATTCGGTGGCCGTAGCCTCTGCGCCACGACCCAGAATCAATTCGGTGGAGCGCCCCCCGATGTCGATGACCAGTCGGGTGCGCTTGGCGGGCTGAAGGCGCGAAACGCCCAAGTAGATCAAGCGGGCCTCTTCGCGCCCGCCAATCAGGTCAATCGGATGCCCGAGGACCAATTCAGCACGATGAACAAAACTGTCTCGATTCACGGCCTCGCGCAAGGTTTGGGTGGCCACCACCCGAACTTGGGCCTCAGGGACGGCATCCAGACGATCTCGAAAGCGTGCCAGGCAGGCCAAGCCGCGCCGCATCGCGTCTTCGTTCAACCGTCCGTGACGACTCAGACCTGCACCAAGCCGCACCGATTCTTTCAAGTAGTCCTGCCGCAGATAGCGGCCTTGGCGTAGACGGCTGATCTCAAGTCGGAAGCTGTTGGAGCCGAGATCCAACGCAGCATAAAGACGACCGTCAAGCGTATGAGATGGCGTAGCGAGCATGGTCCGAAGAGTCCCTGTGGTGCAGAGCAAGGGTTGAATTCCTAGAATGGCGACCCCAGCGCATGAAAGAAATCGTTATGGATCGTGATGATGCCCGTCCCTTGGAAATTGACGCACCGACGCCGTCACAGAATTACAACAGGCGCGATTTTGTGCGCACTGGATTAGGTGTTGGTTTTGCAGCGGCTGTTTTGCCCGTTTTGGCGCAGACCGCCCAGCATACCGATACCCGTGGTTTGGTGGCAGGAGAGGTGACGATCGCGGTGGCTGATTTCCAAATGCCGGCCTATCGTGCAGTGCCGACAGGTCCCGGGCCATGGCCGGTGGTGCTTTTGGCGAGTGAAATATTCGGCGTCCATGCGTACATCGCGGATGTGGCACGCCGCTTGGCCCACCAAGGCTATTTGGTGGTGGCCCCTGAACTTTTCGCCCGTCAAGGCGATGCGGGCAGCTATGGCGAAATCGCCAAGCTGATGAGCGAGGTGGTTTCGAAAGTGCCCGATGCTCAAGTGTTGGCTGATTTGGACGCTTGCGCGGCTTGGGCCACGACCCAAGGCGGCGATCTGAATCGCTTGGGGGTGAGCGGCTTTTGCTGGGGCGGGCGCATCAGTTGGCTTTATGCCGCACATAACCCGCGTCTCAAAGCGGCGGTGGCTTGGTATGGCCGTTTGACGGGTCCGGTGAATGAGCGCTCACCGGTGCATCCGCTGGATGTTGCGGCCAAGTTGTTTGCGCCGGTCCTGGGGTTGTATGGCGGGCAGGATGTCGGTATTCCGTTGGCGCAGGTCGAACAAATGAAGTTAGGCTTAGCAAAGGGGACCAAAGCGGCCCAAGCCTCCGATTTCGTGGTTTACCCTGATGCCCCTCACGCTTTTCACGCGGATTACCGCCCGAGTTATCGCAAAGAAGCGGCCGAGGACGGTTGGCGGCGTAGCCTCGCATGGCTGCGTTCCCATGGCGTGGCTTGATCACCCCAGAAAGATTGCATGACCCTGTTGTTCATCGTGTTGGCCACCTTTGCAGGTGGTGTGCTGTCGGTCTTTATTGCCGCATTTCTGACGTATCAGGTGCTGGGGCGCGTGGTGCCGCACATGGTCAGCCTCTCGACCGGGGTGTTGCTTGGGACGGCCCTGTTGCATGTTTTGCCGGAAGCGTTTGAAAGCCATGCCGATGCCCATGAGCTTTTTCTGACCCTGCTCGTGGGCCTGCTGTTTTTCTTCATGCTCGAAAAGGCCGAGCTTTATCGCCACGGTCACCACCACGAAGGCGATGACCCGGCCCATCATCACCATCACGGGTTTGACGCGCAGCAAGCGGGGCGCGGTGGCTGGAGCGTGCTGGTGGGCGACAGCATCCACAACTTCTGCGACGGTATCTTGATCGCTGCGGCGTTCCTGACCGACGTTCAACTGGGCTGGATCACGGCGATTGCAGCGATTGCCCATGAGATTCCCCAGGAAGTGGGCGACACCATCGTGTTGCTTAACGCTGGCTTCTCTCGCACCCGGGCCTTGCTTTACAACGCGCTCTCCGGGGTGGCTGCGGTGGTGGGTGGGGTGTTGGGGTATTACGTCATCGGACCTTTTCAGGACCTGCTGCCGTATTTTCTGGTGGCCGCATCAAGCAGTTTCATCTACATCGCGGTGGCCGATTTGATCCCGCAGTTGCAACGCCGCCTGCACTGGCGCGAAACCTTGTCGCAATTGATCTGGTTGGCGGCTGGACTGGGGTCAATCTCGCTTATCGTGAGCGGTATGCATGCGCATTGAGCGCTTTTTGATGTTCTGAATCGATCAACAAGGACGATATGGGTTTGACGAAGATGGGTGGCCGCCGTGACGGGTCATCGATGGCACGGTGGGTTGGCCTGAGTTTGGGCTTGAGCTTGGGGGTGTGGATGTCGGCCCAAGCCCAAGGGGGCGCGGCGGCGCCAGCGGCCTCAACCGCTGCGTCCGCCAAGACGCCGATATTTGTCCTCAACTCGCTCGACGCCACGCTGAGCGTGATTGATCCGGTGGCGCTGACTGAGATCAAGCGCGTGCCGGTGGGCAAAGAGCCGCATCACCTCTACCTTTCGCCGGACGAGAAATCGCTCTTGGTGGCCAATGCGCTGGGCAATTCGCTCACCTTGGTTGATCCGCGCACGGGCGATATCCAACGCACGATCAACGACATCGTCGATCCCTATCAGCTGCGTTTTTCACCCGACATGAAGTGGTTTGTGACCGCCGCCAATCGGCTCAACCACATCGATATCTACAAGGTGATTCGTCCGGCAGGGGGCGGCTTCGAGCTGCAACTGGCCAAGCGCGTGCCGGCAGGTAAAACGCCGAGCCACGTGATCATCGACAGCAAAAGCACGGTGGTTTACGCCAGCTTGCAAGACAGCGACCAGCTGATCGCCATTGATTTGGCCACCCAAACCCCGCGTTGGACGCACCCCTCGGGCAAGATGCCGGCCGACGTGTTTCTCAGTGCCGATGACAAAACCTTGTTGGTTGGTTTGACGGGGGACTCGGTGGTCGAGGCGTGGGACGTGCAAGGGGCCGAGCCCAAGCTGATCAAGCGCATCCCGACCGGCGACGGCGCGCACGCTTTCCGCGCTTGGGGCGACAAGCGCCATGTGCTGGTGAGCAACCGCGTGGCCAACTCCATCAGTCGCATCGACATCCAAACCCTGAGTGTGACCGACACTTATCCGGGGCCGAGTGGTCCCGATTGCATGGATTTGTCGGCCGACCGCAAGTTCATCTATGTGGCTTCGCGCTGGGCGCGCAAGCTCACGGTGATCGACACGGCGTCGAAGAAAGTGGTGCAGCAAATCAATGTGGGCAAATCGCCCCATGGGGTTTGGATGCTGGATCACGCCCCCCGTCAATAAGGCGCTTGTATGAATCTTCTGTCGCGTTGTGGGCTTGGCCAGGCCGTGGTCGCTTTGATGGCGGCGGGTGCGGTCGCTTCCATGGGGTCGGCGATGGCGGCTCCGGTGGAGCCCGCGCTGCTCAACCCGCCCCGTTGCGCCAAACCCATTTTTCTGACCTTTGACACCGGCCACATGGGCGTGGCACCGCTGATCGCTGAGGTCTTGCAGCGCCATCAGATCAAGGTGACTTTCTTCATGGCCAACGAGCGCACCGCCGATGGCGGCAGCCTCGACGACCACTGGGCACCGTGGTGGAAGGCGCGCGCCGACGAAGGCCACCTTTTTGGCAGCCACACGTGGGATCACGTGGGCTGGCGGCGCGATCTGCCAGATGGGCGCTTTGAGATGAAGGCGTCGTTTGGTCCGCAGGCTGGCAAGACGCAGGTTTGGGATGCCACCCAGTTCTGCACCGAACTGAATCGGCCGGCCCAGCGGTTTGCCGAGATGAGCGGCGGGCGCAGCATCGCGCCGATCTTTCGCGCCCCCGGTGGCAAGGTGTCACCGCAGTTGGAGGCGGCTGCCAAGCAATGCGGCTATCGCATGGTGCCGTGGAGCCCAGCGGGCTTTTTGGGCGATGAATTGCCCAGCGAGCGCTATCCCAACGCCCAGCTGCTGGCCAAGGCGCTGCGCGACATTCGCCCCGGCGACATCTTGGCGGCGCACTTAGGGATCTGGTCGCGCCAAGACCCTTGGGCACCGGCGGTGCTTGAGCCGCTGGTCACGGGTTTGCTGAAAAAAGGCTACTGCTTTGCCACCTTGGCAGAGCATCCCGATTACCGGGACTGGATTCGCACGGGGGGTGTGAAGGCCGGTGTAAAAGCCGGTGTGAACGCTGGTGTGAAGCTCTGAAGAAACGGGTGTGGCGATGATCGATGCTCTGACGTCGGCGTTTTCAGCGGCGCAGCAAACCTTGTTCGAGCACGTGGTGCAGCCGCTGGTGTTTGCCACGGGCGGTGGCTCCATCCTCGAAGACGCCTATGACGCCACCGGCTGGCTGCTGGTGGGGCTGATCCAGCTGGCGGTGATGCTGGCGCTGATCGGGCCCTTGCAGCGTTGGCGGCCGATTGAAGTCTGGCCTGATCAACGCGCCGTGCGCGTCGATGTGCTCTACACCCTGCTGCACCGCTTGGGGCTGATCCGGCTGGCCTTGTTCTTCACGGTCGATCCGTTTTGGAACGATCTCTGGGGCTGGTTGGCGGTGCAAGGTGTGGCGGGCGTGCAGCTTGACGCTTGGGTTGCCCCGCTGTGGGTCGGGGTGACCGATACGGCGCTGGCGGGCTTTTTGGTCTACTTGGTGGCCTTTGACTTGGCCGATTACGGCTTGCACCGGGCGCAGCACCGTTTCAACTGGTGGTGGGCCTTGCATGCTGTGCACCACAGCCAGCGCCAGATGACGATGTGGACCGACAGCCGCAATCACTTGCTCGACGATCTGCTGCGCGACGCCTTGATGGTGACGCTGGGCCATGCGATCGGCGTGGCTCCGGGGCAGTTTGTGGCGGTGGTGGCGTGTACGCAGTTGGTCGAGAACCTGTCGCACGCCAATGCCCGCTTGTCTTTTGGCTGGTTGGGTGCGCGCTTGGTGGTTGGGCCCCGGTTCCACCGTGTGCATCACGGCGTTGGTATCGGCCACGAGTCCCAAGGCCAAGGCACGCTGGGTGGGCACAATTTTGCGGTGCTGCTGCCGGTGTGGGACATGCTCTTTCGCACGGCCCGTTTTGACGGTGGCAACGAGCCCACCGGCATCCGCGATCAAGCACCCGAAGCGGGCGGGCGCGACTACGGCGAGGGCTTTTGGGCTCAGCAGTGGTTGGGGTTGAAGCGGTTGCTGTTTTTCAAGAAAGATCGTTCATGACGGCTGTCTCTCCTCCCCAAGCTGCCCCGCGTTTTGCGTTGATCATCGTGGGCGACGAAATTCTCTCGGGCAAGCGCCAAGATCGGCACATGGCCAAAGTCATCGAGTTGCTGACGGCGCGCGGGTTGATGCTGGACGCGGTGCGCTATGTCGGTGACGACCGGTCGCGCATCACGGCGGCTTTGCAGGACGCCTTTGCCAGCGGGGATGTGGTGTTTTGCTGTGGTGGTATCGGCGCCACGCCTGACGACCACACGCGCGCATGTGCCGCCCAAGCCTTGGGTCGGCCGCTGGAGGCGCATCCGCAAGCGGTTGAGCTGATCCACGAGCGCATGCGTGAACTGGCCGAGCAGCGTGGCGAGGCCTATCAGCCGGAGCATCCGGACAACATCCATCGCCTGAACATGGCGTATTTCCCCGCTGGGGCCGAGATCATTCCGAACCCCTACAACCGGATTGCTGGTTTCTCGGTGGGCAGTGTGCATTTCGTGCCCGGATTCCCGGTGATGGCGCATCCGATGATCGAGGCCTTGCTGGACGGTCGCTACGCGGCGTTGCACGGCGGCCAAGCGCAAGGGGAACGCTCCGTGATCGTTTTCGGGGCGATGGAGGCCAGTCTCACGCCGCTGATGATCGAGATCGAAGCCAGTTTTGCGGGCATCAAGGTGTTCAGTTTGCCCAGCGTCGATCACCCGCAGTACGGGCGGCACATCGAATTGGGTGTCAAAGGGCGTGACCCACAGCTGCTGGCGGCCTTCGATGCTTTGAAACAGGGCTTGGTGCAGGTGTCTGCCAAGCTTGGCCCCGAAATGGTGCGCGGTGCTTGAGCGCTCCTGCTCGGCATTGGTGCCCTTGTTTGCACCAATGTGGTGCAATGCGGGTCCATGCGGCCCGGGCGCGTGCGGATTCGCTTCCATGAGGCCGCTTGGGTCGGCGGCATGCTTTCTGCTACATTGCCGGGCGCCCCGTTGCACAGCGCGGGACACACTACCGCTCAACGCATATTTTTCATCTCCCTAGGAGCCCTCTGATGGCCAAGAACGTCGCCGACGTGATGAAGCTGGTGAAAGAAAACGAAGTCAAGTTCGTTGATTTCCGCTTCACAGACACCCGTGGCAAGGAACAGCACGTTTCCGTGCCCATTTCTGCTTTTGACGAAGACAAATTCGCGTCGGGTCATGCGTTCGACGGATCTTCGATCGCTGGCTGGAAGGGCATCGAAGCTTCGGACATGATCCTGTTGCCGGATCCCAATACCGCCAACATCGACCCGTTCTTCGATGAACCGACCCTGATCCTCACCTGTGATGTGATCGAGCCGGGTGACGGCAAGCCCTACGAGCGCGATCCGCGCTCCTTGGCCAAGCGCGCCGAAGCCTACATGAAGTCCACCGGCTTGGGCGACACCGCCTACTTCGGTCCGGAACCTGAATTCTTCGTCTTCGACAGCGTGCGTTGGAACGCCGATATGTCGGGTTGCTTCGTTTCGATCGAATCGGAAGAAGCGGCTTGGAACACCGGCAAGGACTACGAGCACGGCAACAAGGGCTTCCGCCCGACCGTCAAGGGCGGCTACTTCCCCGTGCCCCCGGTCGATTCCGGCCAAGACATGCGTTCGGAAATGTGCTTGATCTTGGAAGCCATGGGCATCCCGGTTGAAGTGCATCACCACGAAGTGGCCAACGCGGGTCAGATGGAAATCGGCACCAAGTTCAGCACGCTGATCCAGCGCGCTGACTGGGTTCAGCTGCAAAAGTACATCATCCATAACGTCGCGGCAGCCTACGGCAAGACCGCCACGTTCATGCCCAAGCCCATCGTTGGCGACAACGGTAGCGGCATGCACGTGCACCAGTCGGTGTGGAAAGACGGCAAGAACTTGTTCGCTGGCGACGGCTATGCAGGTCTGTCGGAATTCGCCCTGTACTACATCGGCGGCATCATCAAGCACGCTCGCGCGCTGAACGCGATCACCAACCCGGGCACCAACAGCTACAAGCGTTTGGTGCCGGGTTACGAAGCTCCGGTGAAGTTGGCTTACTCGGCCAAGAACCGCTCGGCTTCGATCCGTATCCCGCACGTGCCGAACCCGAAGGGCCGTCGCGTCGAAGCCCGTTTCCCCGATCCTTTGATGAACCCGTACTTGGGTTTTGCCGCGCTGTTGATGGCCGGTCTGGACGGCGTGGAAAACAAGATCCATCCGGGCGAGCCCGCCACGAAGGATCTGTATCACCTGCCGCCAGAAGAAGACGCGCTGATCCCGACCGTGTGCTCGAGCTTGGAGCAGTCGCTCGAATACTTGGACAAGGGTCGTGCCTTCCTGACCAAGGGTGGCGTGTTCACCGATTCGTACATTGATGCCTACATCGAGTTGAAGATGCAAGAAGTCACGCGCATGCGCATGACAACTCATCCGATCGAGTTCGACATGTACTACAGTCTGTGAGGCTTTTTGGTCGCTCCTAAGGCGGCCAACTTGCTCGCGCACACGACGAGAGACGGCCGCCAAGGCCGTCTCTTTTTTTGCGCCATACTCGCCTCGCTTGGAAATCATGATCACTGGAGTTCATTGAATGTCACGCATCGTGCTGTGGTCTGTTGCTGGTGTGTTGGGCTTGACCTTGAGCTCGGCCCATGCTCAGGACCGTCAGGTGTACCGATGCCCCGGCAATCTGTACACCGATCAGATCAGTGTCAAAGAGGCTGCGGCCCGGGGTTGCAAGACCTTGGATGGTGCGCCGGTCACGGTCGTTCAATCGTCCACCCCTCGTCGAGCGGGGTCGTCCGCGGCGGGAGGCGCTTCGGGCCCAGCCAGTGCGGTGCGGGTCGATCCAGCTGAGCAGCGTGCCCGTGACAGCGATGCGCGACGTATCTTGGAAGCCGAGTTGCGCAAGGACGAAGAGCGGCTGGCGCAGATGCAGAAGGATTACAACGGCGGCGAGCCTGAGCGTCGTGGCGAGGAGCGTAATTTCTCGCGTTACCAAGAACGGGTCGCTGACATGAAGGCCGCCATTGCGCGCAAAGAAGCCGACATTGCGGCGATTCGGCGTGAGCTTTCCAAAGTGGCCGCGCCATGAACACCCTTGCGCGCAGCCCATCGGCTTTCGATGCTTTTGATCATCTCGCCACCATGGTGGCCGTGATCGATGTCAAAGGACAGTGCGTCTTTGCCAATGCTGCGTTTGAAAACACCTTGGGGTTGCCACGGCGTCACTTGCAGCAGCAGTGTGTGTTTGACTGGTTCATTCAGCGCTCCTTGCTCATGAGCACCGTGCAGGCTGTGGTCGATAACGAATACAGCACCGGGCGCTTTGATGCCAGCTTGCGCCAGCCCCATGTGCTGAGCCAAGAGCCGCTGCCGGTGCATGTGATCGTGACTCAGATCGAGCGCAGTCAGCAGCAGGTGTTGCTGGAGGTGGTGGAGATCAAGCAGCAGGCTCGCCAAGACCGTGAAACCCGGACTTTGGACCAGGCTCGGATGACCAAGGAGCTGATCCGTAATTTGGCGCACGAGATCAAAAACCCGCTCGGTGGTATCCGGGGAGCGGCGCAGTTGTTGGAGATGGATCTCAACGACAAGGCCTTGATCGAATACACCCAAGTCATCATCCACGAGGTGGATCGGCTTCAGGGTTTGGTGGACCGGTTGCTCGCACCGCATCGTCGGCCGCAAATGGTGGCTGACGTCAATATCCACGAGGTGCTAGAGCGCGTGCGTGCCTTGGTGCTGATCGAGTGCCCCAAGGGTTTGGAGCTTGTGCGCGACTACGATATTTCTCTGCCCGAGTTCCGGGGGGACCGTGAGCAGTTGATTCAAGCCGTGCTCAATGTGACGCAAAACGCTGCTCAAGCTTTGGCAGCTCGCCGCCAAGAAGGCTCGGCTCGCATCATTCTCCGTACCCGCGCAGCGCGGCAGATCACCATTGGTCTGCATCGCTACCGACTGGCACTGGAATTGCATATCGAGGACAACGGACCCGGCGTCGCCGCCGAGATTCGTGATCGCATCTTCTTCCCGCTGGTTTCCGGCCGGGACGGCGGGTCGGGCTTGGGACTGACGCTGGCGCAGGATTTCATCCAGCAGCACCGGGGCACGATTGAATGTGAGAGCGAACCTGGGCGGACGTTGTTTCGGATCCTGATTCCGTTGCCGTGATTCCGGGTGTGCATGGTGCCCGGCCCGGTGACACGCCAAGGACATGCAAGGGAAACGGGCAAGACATGAAATCCATCTGGATCGTTGATGACGACCAATCTATCCGCTTCGTTTTAGAGAAGGCGCTCGCTCGGGAGGGCCTGCCCGTGCGCAGTTTCACCAACCCACGCGACGTTTTGGTCGCTTTGCAAGAGGATTCCCCGCAGGTGTTGGTGAGTGACATCCGCATGCCGGGTGGCTCGGGCATCGACCTGCTGGGGCGTGCCAAGACGATGTATCCGGGGTTGCCCGTGATCATCATGACGGCTTATTCCGACCTGGATAGCGCGGTTTCGGCCTTCCAAGGCGGTGCTTTCGAGTATCTGCCCAAGCCCTTTGATCTGACCAAGGCGGTCGAGCTGATCCGTCGGGCCGCCGAAGAAAGCTTGCGCGAAGAACTGATCGACGAAAGCACCACCGAGATGCCTGAAATGCTCGGTCAGGCGCCGGCGATGCAAGACGTCTTCCGTGCCATCGGGCGGCTGAGCCAGAGCCAAGTCACGGTGCTGATCACCGGTGAATCGGGCTCAGGCAAGGAGCTGGTGGCGCGGGCGCTGCACAAGCACAGTCCGCGCGCGGAAGGCCCCTTCGTGGCGATCAATACGGCGGCGATTCCAAAGGACTTGCTGGAAAGCGAGCTGTTTGGCCATGAGCGCGGTGCCTTCACGGGCGCCCAAGCCATGCGTCGGGGTCGTTTTGAGCAAGCCGACAACGGCACGCTGTTTCTGGATGAAATCGGCGACATGCCCTTCGATTTGCAGACCCGTCTTTTGCGGGTGCTCAGCGACGGGCAGTACTACCGCGTGGGGGGGCATCAGCCGATCAAGACCCATGTTCGAGTGATTGCTGCCACGCATCAAAACTTGGAAGAACGGGTGCGTGAGGGGGTTTTTCGCGAGGACTTGTTCCATCGCTTGAATGTGATCCGCCTGCGCTTGCCACCTTTGCGGGAACGCCGCGAAGACATTGCTGGTCTGACGCGCCATTTCTTGGCTCGCAGTGCCAAAGAATTGGGTGTTGAAGCGAAACGAATTTCCGAAGCTGCTTTGCTGCGGGTGATGGATTTCGACTTTCCTGGCAACGTACGTCAGCTGGAAAATGTGTGCCATTGGTTGACCGTGATGGCGCCGGCGCAGGTGGTCGATCCGAAGGATTTGCCACCAGAGATCCTTGGATCGCCGCCAGCCAGTTTGCCCATGTCACCGGGCGCCGGGGTGTTGCGCACCGGGCCCGCAGAGCCCCATCTGGTGACTGCGGCCATGATGCCTGCGGTGTCTTCGGTGGAGGGTTTGAGCACTGCGCATGCCATGGGAGAGGGCTGGTTGCTTGATCTGGAGCGCCAAGCTCGCAGCCTGCTGGAGCGCGGTGAGCCTGAGATATGGGACCGCTTGGCGCGGGACTTTGAGGGGCAGCTCATCCGCACGGCCCTGTCCATGACCAAGGGGCGCCGCATCGAAGCGGCCCACAAGTTAGGGATTGGCCGCAACACGATCACCCGCAAGATTCAAGATCTGGGGCTGGAAGACTAAGGGGTGGGCGGGGCTTGACCTATCTCAAAGAGTGGTCTGAGGAGTTGGGAGACAGTGCGCCCACAATTTTTACTTGGGTTTTGACGTGCCTGCCGATGCCTTGGCTTTTCTGGATGGTGCCCAAGCCTTGCCGCGTCCGCGTCGCAGGGTGTCCGGGCCGCCTCCCCCTCCTGCTGATCCCACGCCGTGGGAGAAAGTTTTTGGAGCTCCCCTCACCGCTGAGGAATGGGGAGTCTTGGCTCGCTTAGCGATCCGCCGCGAAGTGTCTGCGGGTGAATCCGTGCTGGATCGATGGGGGATTGCTCAGCATTTGGTGGTGCTGCTGCGTGGTGATGTGGTGCTGGGTTCTCGGGTCATGGATGGTGAGTTGCGTACCGAGCGCACGCTGACGGGGCCCGCATGGTTGGATCTGAGCTCGGCTTGGCTGGCTGAGCCGCATGCCATGGAGGCCCAAGCACTGTCTGATGTGACGGTGGCCGAGTTGCCCTTGGATGCTTTGCGCCTGCAACTGGCCGCGCATGCCTCTCTGTCGGCGCGGTTGTGTGTGTGTTTGGCCCAACAAATCGGGGTCCTGACGGGGGCCTCGCGTAATTTGTTGCACAACGATGCTTCGGCCCGATTTGCGCAGTGGTTGTTGCAACGCTGTCCGCCGGGTGAGAGCTTGACTTGTGAAGTTCGCTTGCAAGAACGCAAGCGTGATATTGCGCAACAACTGGCGATGACCCCCGAGACCCTTTCTCGCTTGATCCGCAACCTTGAACAGCGCGGGCTCATCAGCATGCAGGGATACACCGTCCGGATTCAGAACCGGTCGCAGCTCCAGCGTTGTGCTGGTGCGACTCGATAGACGGCTCTGAAAAGATACCCCAGAGGGTTCTTGGGGCTGTGATGAAGTGCTTTGGCACTCTTGTTGGGTGAGTGCTAGACTGGGGCAATCTCCACCCTTGTGCCCTCTTCATGAATGCTATGGTTCTTCCTTCTGCTGCTTCGTTAAGCCCCCGGGATCCGTGGGCGATGGTGCCGTCGCTGGGAAATCTGGATGCCTATATTTCGGCCGTGAATCGGTTGCCGATGTTGACGGCAGATGAAGAAGTTTCGCTGGCCCAACGCTTGCAGCAGCACAGTGACTTGGATGCTGCCGGTCGTTTGGTGTTATCGCATCTTCGGCTGGTGGTGTCGCTGTCGCGCCAGTACGTGGGTTATGGCTTGCCTCAAGGTGATCTGATCCAAGAGGGCAATGTGGGCCTCATGAAGGCTGTGAAGCGTTTTGACCCCGAGCAGGGCGTGCGTTTGGTGAGCTACGCCACGCACTGGATCAAGGCAGAGATTCACGAGTACGTGCTGAAAAACTGGCGCATGGTCAAGGTCGCGACGACCAAAGCCCAGCGTAAGTTGTTTTTCAATCTGCGCTCCATGAAGCGCCAGTTCAAGGCTGAGGCCGCCGATGGGCAAACGCATCGGATGTCGCTGTCGGAGGCAGAAATCGAAACGGTCGCCCGTGAGTTGAACGTGGCGCGCGAAGACATCATCGAGATGGAAACCCGTTTCGCTGGGGGTGATGTGGCTTTGGAGGCCGGTTCGGACGATGACGATGAGGCCGTCGCACCCATCGCCTATTTGGCCGATGAACGCCAAGAGCCGACTCGATTGCTGGAAGCTCGTCGCATGGATGAGTTGGCTGGGCCGGGATTGTTGCGCGCCTTGGACGCATTGGACGCGCGCAGCCGTCGCATCGTCGAGGAGCGTTGGTTGCATGTCAATGACGATGGCAGCGGTGGCATGACCTTGCACGATTTGGCCGCTGAGTATGGGGTGAGTGCCGAACGCATTCGTCAAATTGAAGTCGCGGCCCTCAAGAAGATGCGCTCAGCTCTTGTTGCGCAAGCCTGATCCTTCTGCCTTGCTGCGGGTTTGGGATCTACCCACCCGTTTGACCCATGGCGCGTTGGTGCTGATGGTGGCCGGGGCGCTCGTCACGGCCAGTGTGGGTGCCGACTGGATGGATTGGCACATGCGCTCTGGTCACGGTGTGGCTGTGCTGCTGCTGTTTCGGTGGGTGTGGGGGTTTGTCGGCGGGTACTGGTCGCGGTTTACAACCCTCATGGTGGGGCCGGTTCAGTGGGTGCGGTATCTGCGTGACGGGTTGCCGCCAACGGTGGGGCATAACCCGTTGGGGGCGCTTTCGGTATGGGGACTCTGGGGGCTCTTGACCCTGATGGTGCTCACGGGATGGGTTGCTGACGATGGGGTTGCCTACGCAGGTCCTTGGGTCCATGGAGTCACCGCCTCGTTTTCTGAAAGCACCACGCATTGGCATCGCCACTGGGGTCAAGGCTTGTTGTGGGGGTGGATCAGTTTGCATCTGGGTGCCGTGATCTATCACCAGCACTTGCGCCATGAAGATCTGATCGGGCCCATGTGGCATGGCGACAAGGTGTATGCGCCGAAGTTGGCAGCAAGTGTGGTGCCATCCGTGGATAACGCGCGCCAGCGGGTCAAGGCCGTGGGTTGGTTTTGTCTTTGTCTGCTGGGTGTCGTTGGCCTTGTCAGCTTGGGGCAAGCGGGCGGCTAAACTCACGCAGATGGAATCGTCTGACCTCCATCTTTTCTCGCCATCGACGCCGATCCATCTTGATGCGACTCAGGCGATCTTCAGAGACTACGCCGATGCTCTTTCGGTGCGCGATGTTCTCGGTGACTTTGAGGGGGAGATGCGGTCCTTACCCGGCTGCTATGCAGAAAGGCAAGGCGGGTTGTTGTTGCTTGCGCAGTGGCGTGGAGCGATTGCCGGATGCGGCGCTTTTCGTCAGCAAGTGGATGTGGATTATCCCAATGCTTGCGAAATGAAGCGCCTGTATGTTCGCCCTGCTTTTCGCCGCCTCGGATTGGGCCGAGTTCTGGTGCGCGTTTTGATGGATCGGGCCTACCAAGCCGGGTATTCGACGATGTTGCTTGATACCTTGGATGATATGGAAACGGCGCGCGAGCTCTATGCCACGCTGGGTTTCATCGAGGTACCCCCCTACCATTACAGTCCGGTCCCCGGAGCGCACTATCTGAAAGCTGATCTTCAAGGGCCGTTATCCGCCTATTAATCACTGCCCTGAGCCATCTTTGCCATGTTGTGTTCCGCCATTCGTCCGGTTAGCAGGTCTTGTTTGTTGGGTGAATCGCCCTTTTGGCATCCCATCGACCAAGTTTTGTACTGGTGTGACATTCCCGGTCAAAGCCTTCATCGCCTTGATCCTGTGACCGAGCAAGAGCAAGCGTGGCAACTGCCTTGGGAGCCCGGTTGTGTCGTGCCTGCGGCGGAGGGGGGACTTTGGGTCGCGTTGCGCGATGGGGTGCATCGCTTCGATCCTCTGGTGGGGCAGTGCGTTGAACTGCTTGCTGCTGCACCATATGACGTGCGCCAAGAGCGATTCAATGACGGCAAATGTGATCCCCAAGGTCGTTTTTGGGTCGGTACCCTCTACGAGCCGCGTGACAAGTTGTTGGCCTCGCTCTATCGATTGGATCCGAATGGTTTCAAGGCTTGTGCCTCGGATGTCACGACTGCCAATGGGTTGGCGTGGAGCGTGGATGGTCGAACGATGTATTGGTCCGATACCAAGGCCCATCGCATTGATGCCTTTGACGTTGATCCTGCTGCGGGTGCCATCAGTCGACGACGTGTGTTTGCCACGTTCCCTTTGCGTCATCCCGAGCAATCCCTTGAAACTTATGGGGGGCGGCCCGATGGCGCTGCGATGGATCAAGAGGGTGGCTACTGGGTCGCCATGTACGAAGGGGCTCGCCTTTTGCGCCTGAATGCATCAGGACATGTGACGGATGAAATCGCGTTGCCTGTGCAATGTCCCACCATGCTTACCTTTGGCGGAGAGGATTTACGAACGCTTTACGTCACGACAGCAAGCCATAACCGGCCCGCTGCTGAGCTATTGGCCCAGCCTTGGGCGGGCAGAGTCTTGTCGATGAGGGTCGCTGTTGCTGGGCTCGCAGCACCGTTGGCACGAAGGCTGTGATCCCTTGCGCTAGCTCAAGCCTTGAGAATGTCTGAGGGCGCCGTAAGGGCATCAGGTCGGAATTGCTCGTTTATACGTATACAATGCGGAATTCTGCTGAAAAGCCCAAGCAATTCTCAAAAATGGAACGAAACGTTCGAGCCCATGGCTGGGAAGACGAGGCTGACAAGTACGAGAGTACACCTTTCAAGCGGCTGAGTCGTGAAGATGTGCTTAGCATGAAGTCGCAATTTGCTTCGGTCAGTCCGTGGCGAGTTGTTGGCGTTCAGGTGTTGGTCGGTGTTGTGTTTGCTTTGGTCGCCTTTGGGTGGTCGGGCGAAATCTCTGTAGCTTGGTCTGCGCTCTACGGTGCGGCGGCAGTGGTTGTTCCGGGTGTCTTGATGGCGCGTGGAATGACCAGTCGGCTTTCCTTGGGGTCACCTCTGGCCGGTGCGGCTGGGTTTGTGATCTGGGAGCTGTTGAAAATTGTGGTTTCGGTCGTGATGCTGATGTTGGCGTCACGGGTCGTGCAACATCTTAGTTGGCCGGTTTTGCTGGTGGCTGTGATGTTGTGTATGAAGGTCTATTGGCTTGCGCTCTCGTGGCGGGGTCGTTAAAAGTATCAGAACCATGTCTTCTGCCGAGCAGCATGTCCTCACAGCGAGTGAATACGTCGTTCACCACCTGACCCATCTTCAGAGCGCTAAGCCGAAGTCGATCGTTGACTTTTCGGTGATCAACTACGACTCGCTGATTTTTTCGATCTTGTTGGGTGTCGTGGCTTGCTTTGTTCTGTGGCGCGCTGCGCGTGCGGCGACATCCGGGGTGCCGGGTCGCTTCCAGATCGCCGTTGAAATGCTGGTCGAGATGGTGGAGTCCCAGGCCAAGGGCATCGTGCACAACGCCAACAGTCGCAAGCTGGTTGCTCCTTTGGCGTTGGTCGTCTTTGTCTGGATCTTCATCCTGAATGCCATGGACTTGTTGCCGGTTGATTTGCTCCCGGCGATCTGGAGTTCGATCTACGGTGCGACGGGCCACGATGCGCATCACGCTTACCTGCGTTCTGTGCCGACGGCTGACTTGTCGGTGACCATGGGTCTGTCGGTCGGCGTGTTGCTGGTTTGCTTGGTCTACAACGTCAAGATCAAGGGTATTGGCGGCTGGGTGCATGAGTTGTTCTCTGCGCCGTTCGGTGATCACTGGGCCTTGTATCCCTTCAACTTCATGATGCAAATCATCGAGTTCGTGGCCAAGACTGTTTCGCATGGCATGCGGTTGTTCGGCAACATGTACGCCGGTGAACTCATCTTCTTGCTGATCGCCATGATGGGCGGTGCTTGGTCCTTGAGTGCAACGGGCATCGGTTTGGCCATCGGTCAGATCATCGCTGGTTCGGCTTGGGCGATCTTCCACATCCTGATCATCACCCTGCAAGCCTTCGTGTTCATGATGCTGACGCTGGTGTACATCGGCCAAGCGCATGACGCTCACTGATCGCGCTTTGCGGCGTTGAATCAAGTTAGTCAGTTTTTCCTTTCTCTTTTCCCACATAACCTCTCGAACTAGGAGTCCATCATGGAAGTTATCAGCTTTGTTGCCCTCGCCGCTGGCCTGATCATTGGTCTGGGTGCCGTTGGTGCTTGTATCGGTATCGGCATCATGGGTAGCAAGTACCTTGAGTCGGCTGCTCGCCAGCCTGAACTGATGGGCGAACTGCAAACCAAGATGTTCCTGTTGGCTGGCCTGATTGACGCCGCCTTCATTATCGGTACCGGTGTTGCTCTGTGGTTCGCTACAGCCAATCCGTTCCTGGCTCAGCTCGCTCAGATCGCCGCCAAGTAATTCGCGTCGCCAGCTCCGTTCCTGCTGCGTGCAGAGACGGACTTTCGTCGCGTCCATTACCCATTGAGGCACTCACGTGAGCATTACTGCAACTCTGATCGTCCAGATGATCGTTTTCGCGATCTTGGTCTGGTTCACGATGTCATTTGTCTGGCCGCCGATTGCCAAAGCGCTGGATGAGCGTGCTGCGCAAATTTCGGATGGCTTGGCTGCTGCTGACAACGCTAAGGCTGAATTGGCCAGCGCGAACAAGCGGATCGAAGAGCAACTGACACAGTCGCGCAACGACTCTGCCAAGCTGCTCGCTGAAGCAGAAAAGCGCGCGCAGTCGATCATCGAAGACGCTAAAAAGCGTGCCGATGAAGAAGGTTTGAAGATCGTCGCAGCTGCCAAGGCTGACGCCGAACAGCAATCGATCAAGGCTCGCGAAGCCCTGCGCAGCGAAGTGGCT
Source organism: Leptothrix ochracea (assembly GCF_041083635.1). Lineage (GTDB taxonomy): Bacteria > Pseudomonadota > Gammaproteobacteria > Burkholderiales > Burkholderiaceae_C > Sphaerotilus > Sphaerotilus ochraceus. Next base: position 12,864 of record NZ_JBFPHB010000013.1, on the reverse strand, counting down.
GTGCTGGCTGTCAAGGGCGCCGAACAGATCCTCAAGCGCGAAGTCAATCCGGCTGTGCACGCTGATCTGCTGGGTCGTCTCCAGACGGAGCTCTGATCATGGCTGATCTCGCAACCATCGCGCGTCCCTATGCCGAGGCGCTCTACCAAGTCGCTCGCCAAGGTGATCTGGCCGCCTGGACACAACAGCTTGACGGGCTCGCCCTGATCGCCGGTGACGCAGGCTTGCTGCAATTCGCAGCCAGTCCGACGTCGACGTCGGCACAGGTGTTTGACGTCGTGGCGGCTGCGTTCGGTCAATCGCTTTCGGGTGGCGTGCAGAATTTTCTGCACACCCTGATCGAGAACGACCGTTTGGTGGTTTTGCCGGCGATCGTCGCGCAGTTTCACGCTCTGGCCGATGCGGCCAAGGGCGTGGCTGATGCGGTGGTCTTCAGTGCTTTTCCGATCACGCCTGCGGACCTTGGTCCGGTGCTGGCTGTGCTCGAAAAGCGCTTTGGCCGCAAGCTGCAAGCCACCGTGGTCGTCGAGCCTGAACTCATCGGTGGTATCCGCGTCGTGGTGGGTGATGAAGTGTTGGACACTTCTGTCAAAGCCCGTCTCGAACGTATGAAGGTGGCCCTGGCCGCGTAAGAGCTTAATCGCTCGCACCCGAATCTTCTCTGCGTCGTTCGTCCATGTACCAAGATGTGGCCGCCTGACCAGACTGGGAGCAATCTATGCAACTGAATCCCGCAGAAATTTCCGAACTGATCAAGAGCCGCATCGAAGGTCTCGGTGCCTCTACGGATGTCCGTAATCAGGGCACGGTCGTTTCCGTGACTGACGGCATCTGCCGTATCCACGGCCTGAGCAACGTGATGCAGGGCGAAATGCTCGAATTCCCGGGCAACACCTTTGGTCTGGCGTTGAACTTGGAGCGTGACTCCGTGGGCGCCGTGATCTTGGGCGCTTACGAGAACATCTCCGAAGGCGACGTTGTCAAGTGCACCGGCCGCATTCTGGAAGTGCCCGTTGGCCCCGAACTCGTGGGTCGCGTGGTCAACGCTCTGGGCGCTCCGATCGACGGCAAAGGCCCGATCAACGCCAAGATGACCGACGTGATCGAAAAGGTTGCGCCGGGCGTGATCGCCCGTAAGTCGGTGGACCAGCCGGTGCAAACCGGTCTGAAGTCGATCGACTCGATGGTGCCGGTGGGCCGTGGTCAGCGCGAACTGATCATTGGTGACCGTCAGACCGGCAAGACAGCCGTGGCCATCGACGCCATCATCAACCAGAAGGGTCAGAACATGACCTGTATCTACGTTGCGATCGGCCAGAAGGCTTCGTCGATCAAAAACGTGGTGCGCTCTTTGGAGCAAGCTGGTGCGATGGACTACACCATTGTGGTGGCTGCCACGGCGTCCGAATCGGCCGCCATGCAATACATCTCGGCCTACACCGGCTGCACGATGGGCGAGTACTTCCGTGACCGTGGTCAAGATGCCTTGATCGTTTATGACGATCTGTCCAAGCAAGCTGTGGCCTATCGCCAAGTGTCGTTGTTGCTGCGCCGCCCACCAGGCCGCGAAGCCTATCCTGGCGACGTGTTCTATCTCCACAGCCGTCTGCTCGAACGTGCAGCGCGTGTGAACGCCGACTATGTCGAAGCTTTCACGCAAGGCGCCGTCAAGGGCAAGACCGGTTCGCTGACGGCTCTGCCGATCATCGAAACCCAAGCGGGTGACGTGTCTGCTTTCGTGCCGACCAACGTGATCTCGATCACCGACGGTCAGATCTTCTTGGAAACCAACCTGTTCAACGCCGGTATCCGCCCCGCCATCAACGCCGGTATCTCGGTGTCGCGCGTCGGTGGTGCTGCTCAGACCAAGTTGATCAAGGGCCTGTCCGGCGGTATCCGTACCGACTTGGCGCAGTACCGTGAACTGGCTGCGTTTGCGCAGTTCGCTTCCGATCTGGACGCTGCGACCCGTAAGCAGCTCGACCGTGGTGCTCGTGTGACTGAATTGCTCAAGCAAGCTCAGTACTCGCCGCTGTCGGTCAGCTTGATGGGTGCGACGTTGTACGCCGTCAACAAGGGCTACTTGGACGACATCGACGTCAAGAAGGTGTTGCCTTTCGAAGCCGGTTTGCATCAGTTCCTGAAGGCCAGCCACGCTGCGCTGCTCAAGAAGCTCGATGACAGCAAGGCCATGGATAAGGACGCGGAAGCCGAGTTGCAAGGCGCCATCGCTGCCTTCAAGAAGACCTTCGCCTGATCCCCAGCGACTGATCGACAAGGAGCAACGTCATGGCGTCAGGCAAGGAAATACGCGGCAAGATCAAATCGGTGGAAAACACCAAGAAGATCACCAAGGCCATGGAGATGGTTGCCGCGTCCAAGATGCGCAAGGCGCAGGAACGCATGCGTGCGTCTCGCCCGTACGCAGACAAGATCCGCAACATCACCGCCAACCTGTCTCGGGCTATTCCGGAGTATCACCACCCCTTCGTGGTGAAAAACAATGGCACGGGCAAGGTTGGGATGATCGTGGTCACGACCGACAAGGGTCTGTGCGGTGGCATGAACACCAACGTGTTGCGTGCCACCACCAACAAGATGCGTGAGTTCGATGCGGCGGGTTTGAAAGTTCAAGCTGTGGCCATCGGCAACAAGGGCTTGGGCTTTCTGAATCGCATCGGTGCACAAGTTGTTGCGCACGCCATTCAGTTGGGCGATACGCCGCACTTGGAAAAGCTCATCGGCCCCGTCAAGGTGTTGCTCGATCTTTATGCTGAGGGCAAGCTGGACGCGGTTTATATCTGCTGCACCCGCTTTGTCAACACGATGAAGCAGGAGCCGGTGGTCGAGCAGTTGCTGCCTTTGCCGACGGATCGTCTGGCTCAGACGCCCGTTGAAAAGCAGCAATACAGCTGGGACTACATCTACGAACCGGATGCGAGGTCGGTCATCGACAACCTCATGGTTCGTTACGTGGAAGCTCTGATCTACCAGGCTGTAGCGGAGAACATGGCTTCAGAGCAGTCGGCGCGTATGGTGGCCATGAAGGCCGCAACCGACAACGCCGGCACCTTGATTGGTGAGCTCAAGCTGGTCTACAACAAGACCCGCCAAGCCGCCATCACCAAGGAACTGTCCGAGATCGTCAGCGGCGCGGCCGCTGTGGGCTGATCGCCTTGCAGCACGCTGAACCAGACGCAACGAATACTGATTGAAGGAAACGATATGTCGAACACTCAAACCAACGCAGTTGGCAAGATCGTTCAGTGCATCGGCGCCGTGGTGGACGTGGAGTTTCCACGTCACCAGATGCCGAAGATCTATGACGCGCTGAAGATGCAAGGTTCCACCCTGACGCTGGAAGTTCAGCAGCAGCTGGGTGACGGCGTGGTGCGTACCATCGCTTTGGGCTCCTCCGACGGCCTGCGCCGTGGTAGCGAAGTCTTCAACACCGGTGAGAACATCACTGTGCCGGTGGGCAAGGCGACTCTGGGTCGCATCATGGACGTGCTGGGCGCGCCCATCGATGAGCGTGGTCCGGTCAGCCAGACCCAAACCGCGTCGATTCACCGTTTGCCCCCCGCTTACGACGAGCTGAGCCCGTCGCAAGAACTGCTCGAAACCGGCATCAAGGTGATCGACTTGATCTGCCCGTTCGCCAAGGGCGGCAAGGTGGGTCTGTTCGGTGGCGCCGGTGTGGGCAAGACCGTGAACATGATGGAACTCATCAACAACATCGCCAAGGCCCACAGCGGTCTGTCGGTGTTTGCGGGTGTGGGCGAGCGGACCCGTGAAGGCAACGACTTCTATCACGAAATGGCCGATTCGGGCGTCGTGAATCTGGAGAACTTGGCTGAGTCCAAGGTCGCCATGGTCTACGGTCAGATGAATGAGCCGCCAGGCAACCGTCTGCGCGTGGCCCTGACGGGTCTGACCATTGCCGAATCGTTCCGTGACGAAGGCAAGGACGTGCTGTTCTTCGTGGACAACATCTATCGCTACACCTTGGCCGGTACCGAAGTGTCCGCACTGCTGGGTCGTATGCCTTCTGCCGTGGGCTATCAGCCGACGCTGGCGGAAGAAATGGGCCGTCTGCAAGAGCGCATCACCTCGACCAAGGTCGGCTCGATCACCTCGATCCAAGCCGTCTACGTCCCTGCGGATGACTTGACCGACCCGTCGCCTGCCACGACGTTCGCCCACTTGGATTCCACCGTGGTGCTGTCGCGTGACATCGCTTCGCTGGGTATCTACCCCGCTGTGGACCCGCTTGACTCGACCTCGCGTCAGCTGGACCCGAACGTGGTGGGTGAAGATCACTACGCCGTGGCCCGTGGCGTGCAGGGCACCCTGCAACGCTACAAGGAACTGCGCGACATCATCGCCATCTTGGGCATGGATGAGCTGGCTCCTGAAGACAAGCTGCTGGTTTCGCGCGCTCGTAAGATCCAGCGTTTCCTGTCGCAGCCGTTCCACGTGGCTGAAGTGTTCACCGGCTCACCGGGCAAGTATGTGCCGCTGAAGGAAACCATCCGTGGTTTCAAGATGATTGTGGCTGGCGAGTGCGATCACCTGCCGGAACAGGCCTTCTACATGGTCGGTACCATCGACGAAGCCTTCGAAAAGGCCAAGAAGATTCAGTAAGCACGGTCTGTTGGGCGTTTTGAGTTTGGGTGAAACCCAAGCTTAAAGCGCCAACTGCATCTGCTTCTTGAACCTCCTTGTGAAGGAATAGGACCATGGCAACTATCCACGTTGACGTCGTTTCCGCAGAAGAGTTGATCTTCTCGGGCGAAGCCAAGTTTGTCGCGCTTCCCGGTGAAGCCGGCGAGCTGGGCATTTTGCCCCGCCATACGCCCCTGATCACCCGTATCAAGCCGGGTGCTGTGCGTATTGAGCGCGCTGATAACGGCCAAGAGGAATTTATCTTCGTCGCTGGCGGCATTTTGGAAGTGCAACCGCACGGCGTGACCGTGTTGGCTGACACCGCCATTCGCGGCCATGACCTCGATGAAGCCAAGGCTGAAGAAGCCAAGCGTGTTGCTGCTGAAGCGATCAAGAATGCCAAAAGTGATCTTGACTTGGCTTTAGCACAAGGCGAGTTCGCCACCATGGCGGCTCAGCTCGCTGCGATTCGCAAGTTCCGCAAGAAGTGATGACCCCCTGCAGAGACCCTCTGCAGTGGATCTGAGACGACGCTGACGCCCGCCTTTGTGCGGGCGTTGGTCTTTTCAGGCTTTTTTTCGTCAAAACCGCCCATGTTTGCTCCCCTCGTCAACGACACCTTCCTGCGCGCGCTGCGCCGCCAACCCACCGACTACACCCCTTTGTGGCTGATGCGTCAGGCCGGGCGTTACTTGCCTGAGTACTGCGCCACCCGCGCCAAGGCCGGCAGTTTCATGGGTTTGGCCACCAACGTCGATTTCGCCACCGAAGTGACCTTGCAGCCGCTGGAGCGCTACAAGTTGGACGCGGCGATTTTGTTTTCGGACATCCTGACCGTGCCCGATGCCATGGGGCTGGGCCTGTCGTTCGCTGCCGGCGAAGGCCCGCGTTTTGCCACGCCGGTGCGCGACGAAGCTGCCGTGGCCAAGCTGGAAGTGCCGGACATGGCCAAGCTGCGCTATGTCACCGACGCCGTCACCTCGATCCGCAAGGCCTTGAACGGTCGCGTGCCGCTGATCGGTTTCTCCGGCAGCCCCTGGACCTTGGCATGCTACATGGTGGAAGGCAAGGGCAGCGACGACTACCGTTTGGTCAAGTCGATGCTTTACGCGCGCCCCGACCTGATGCACCGCATGCTTGAAGTCACGGCCGACGCCGTGGCGGTTTACCTGAACGCCCAGATCGAAGCCGGCGCGCAGGCCGTGATGATCTTTGACAGCTGGGGGGGCGTGTTGGCGGACGGTGCTTTCCAGACCTTCAGTCTGGCCTACACCCGCCGCGTGCTGGCCAAGCTGCACAAGCAGTGGGACGGTGTTCACATCCCCAGCATCGTCTTCACCAAGGGCGGTGGCTTGTGGTTGGACGAGATCGCCGCCAGCGATACCGACGCCGTGGGCCTCGACTGGACCATGAACCTCGGCTTGGCGCGTCAGCGTGTCGGTCACAAGGTCGCCTTGCAGGGCAACTTGGACCCGAACGTGCTCTTTGCGCCCGAAGCCGCGATCCGCGCTGAGGCGGCCAAGGTGCTCGACAGCTTTGGTCCGCATCCGGGTCACGTCTTCAACCTCGGCCACGGCATCAGCCAGTACACGCCGCCAGAAGCGGTCTCGGTGCTGGTCGATGCGGTTCACAGCCACTCGGCTGCGATGCGCAAGTCCGCCTGAGCGGACGGACCCATCCACCGCAGCGAGATCCCGACGGTGGTCCGGGTGCTGGTCGATCTGCCCCGCCACAGTCGCTTGGCGGCCGGGGCGCTTGACTACCTTGAGCCTCCAGGGGCGGAGCCCGCCGTACCGCTCGCCCCCGGCACGCTCGTGCGGGTGCCTTTGGGTAGGCGGCAGGTCTGCGGCTTGGTCTGGCCGCACGGCGAACACGGTGAACGCAGTGACGGTGAGGCCCCGCCGATGGACGGGCTCAAGGCCATCACCGAAGTGCTCTCGGCCTTGCCGCCACTCTCGACGGCTTGGCTGCGCTTGGTGGCGTTTGCCGCTGCGTATTACCAGCGCAGTCCCGGTGAGATGGCGCTGGCCGTCTTGCCGCCGGAACTCAAAGACATCGACGCCGCGCAGCTTGAGCGCCGTCTGCGCCGACTCCACAAAGGCTTGAAAGCCGCAGCCCCAGAAGCAGCGGTCGCAGATGCCCGACCTTTTCGCCCCGACCTCAGCCCTGAACAAGCCGAGGTGCTGAGGCAACTGGCCTTGGGCGAGCCGGTCACCTCCTTGCTGCACGGCGTGACCGGCAGCGGCAAAACCGAAATCTATTTGCGTGAGGCCGAACGGGTGCTGGCCCAAGGCCGCCAAGTGCTGGTGTTGGTGCCCGAGATCAACCTCACGCCGCAGCTCGAAGCGCGCTTTGCCCAGCGTTTCGGGGCCTCACGCTTGCGCGCTTTGCACAGTGGCCTGACGCCGGCGCAGCGTTTGCAAAACTGGTTGGCGGTCCATCTGGGGCACGCTGATTTGGTGCTCGGCACGCGCTTGGCGATCTTTGCGCCCTTGCCACGGCTCGGGCTGATCGTGGTCGATGAAGAGCACGATCCGTCCTACAAGCAGCAAGAAGGCGCGCGCTACTCGGCGCGCGATCTGGCGGTTTACCGGGGGCGCTTGGAGGGCGTGCCGGTGCTGCTCGGCTCGGCCACACCGTCGCTCGAAACTTGGCTCAACGCCCAGCCGGTGGGTGAGTCCGTGCAGGGCCGCTATCGGCGCTTGGCCATGCCAAGCCGCATCGGCGCTGGCGCTTTGCCCGCCGTCAAGCTGCTTAATTTGGCCGAGGTGGTGGCCCGTCATGGCCGCTCGGTGCTTTACGAGATGCCGATTGCGCCACCGCTGATCGAGCGCATGAAGCAATGCCTAGCGCGCGGCGAGCAGAGCTTGGTGCTGCTGAACCGTCGGGGTTACGCGCCGGTGCTGCATTGCACCAGCTGCGGCTGGAAAAGCCAGTGCAGCCAGTGCAGCGCTTGGCGGGTGTTTCACAAAATCGACCGTACCTTGCGTTGCCACCACTGTGGCTCGGTCGAGCCGGTGATGCGCTCTTGCCCCGATTGTGGTGACATGGACATCCAGCCCTTGGGGCGGGGCACGGAACGGCTCGAAGAACAACTTGGCGCGCTCTTGCCCGAGGCGCGCATGGCGCGCATCGACGCTGACACCACCCGCACCCGGGGCAGCTTGGAAGAGCAGCTTGCCCAAGTCCACGATGGTCACGTCGATGTGCTGGTGGGCACGCAGATGGTGGCCAAGGGCCACGACTTTCGGCGCATCACCTTGGTGATCGCTTTGAACGCCGATGCGGCGCTGTTTTCGCAGGATTTCCGCGCGCCTGAGCGGCTCTTTGCCTTGCTGATGCAAGCCGCAGGGCGGGCCGGGCGTGACGCCGAACAAGCGGCTGCCAGCGAGATGTGGGTTCAGACTTGGCACCCCAGCCATCCGCTTTACCAAGCCTTGCAACGCCACGACTACGTGGCCTTTGCCCGCAGCCAGCTCGAAGAGCGCCAGATCGCCGGCTTGCCGCCCTACACCCATCTGGCCCTGCTGCGGGTTGAGGCGCGGGATCAAGCCAGCGCGCAAGCCTTTTTGCAGGCCGCGACCGAGCTGGCCGAGGGTTTGGACGGCACGGCCTTGTCGGCGGGCGAGTTGTTGCTTTACCCTCCGGTGCCGGCCCAAGTGCAGCGGGTGGCGAATGTGGAGCGCGTGCAGATGCTGCTGGAGGCGTCTTCGCGCGCGGTGTTGCAGCGCTTTCTCAGCGCTTGGCTGGATGTGTTGCAAGCGCAGCGGGCCGCCTTGCCCAAGGTGCTGCGCTGGGCAGTGGATGTGGACCCTGTATCGATATGAACACCCCCAATGTGAAGACCCCCCATGTTGCTTTGAACGTGGCCGTGATCGGCGCTGGACCCGTGGGCTTGGCCTTGGCGCTCGAAGCCTCCGCACGCCTGCCCGCAGCGCGCATCACGGTCTTCGACGCCTTGCCCGCAGATCGGGATGTTTCGACGGATCCGCGGGCCTTGGCCTTGTCGCTCGGCAGCGTGCAGATCTTGGAGCGTCTCGGTGTGTGGTCGGCGGTGCGGGAGGTGGCCGCGCCGATTCGCCGCGTGCACGTCTCACAGCAGCAACCGGGCTTGAGTTTGCTGGGCTTGGGGGGGGACGCCGGGTTGTGGATCAATGCGCGTGAAGAAGGCGTGGCGCAGTTGGGCGCGGTGGCGCATTACGGCGCCATCGTTGCCCCCATGCGCGCGGCTTGGCTGGCTTTGTGTGCCGACCAGCCGCAGCGCCATAGCGCGCGCTGGGGCACCAAGGTGCGCGCCCTCAAAGCGCTACCCAACCAGCCCGCTGAGATCGAAGACGAGCAAGGCGTGGTCGAAACCTTTGACTTGGCCGTGGTGGCTGAGGGTGGGGTGTTTGCTGATCAGGCGCGGCGCGCCATCCAACGTGACTATCACCAAACGGCTTGGGTGGGGACGGTCACGCTGGAAGGTGGCGAGGCGGGCACCGCGTTTGAGCGCTTCACGCCCCAAGGGCCGCTGGCGTTGCTGCCCTTGCCTTCGCCAGCAGGAGACAAAACCCGCCGCGCCTCCTTGGTGTGGTGCGTCGCCGAAGACGGCGACGATATCGCGAGCCTGAGCGAGGCCCAGCGGCTGACGGTGCTCCGCTACTTGCTGCCGCCCGAGGTGGGCCGCTTGGTGGGCTTGTCGCCGCTCAAGTCCTTTGCCTTGGGCCTCAATGCCGAACGCCAACTGGTGCAAGGGCGCAGCGTGCGTATCGGCAACGCCGCCCAAACCATGCATCCGGTGGCCGGGCAAGGCTTGAATCTGGGCCTGCGCGACGCCCGCAGTTTGATGGACGCCTTGCGCGCCAAGGCCCCCACCAGCGCGGGCGTGGACGCCGCCTTGCGTCAGATGGCCCGCGAACGCGCCCCGGATCGTTGGCTTTTGATGGGCACCACCGATTTCCTTGCTCGCAGCTTCACGTGGCACGTGCCGGGTCTGACCACTGTGCGTTCGTTGGCGCTGGCCGGTTTACAGCACCTGCCGCTGTTCAAATCGGGCTTAGCGCGGCAGATGATGTTCGGCCGGCGCTGAGGCATCCAAGCCGCCCTTGGCTTTCCATTCGGTAAAGCCGCCTTGCAAGATGCGGACGTTCTCAAAGCCCGCCACCCGCAGGGCAAAACCAGCTTGGGCCGAAAGACTGCCGGTGTTGCAGTAAATCAGCACCGGTTTGTCCTTCGGAATCGTGCTGCGCTGCGCCAGCACCTTGCGCCATTCCAGATTCACCGCGCCCGGAATGTGCTCCTTGGCGTATTGCCCGGCATCGCGGGCGTCGATCACGTGCATGGTCGGCCACGATGCCCGTGGAATTTGCTCCGGCGCGATCGTTGCGCCGCCGTAATCGACGAAATCGAGATAGGCCTCCATCTCGTCCGTGGCGATCGCTTTGGTGTCTGCCGCCAAGCCGGGGAGTGCCCACAGCAGGGCGGCACAGCTCAGGCCGGTACACAGTGTTTTTTTCAGGGTGCGGTTCATCGTGTCTCCTTCAAACGGTGGGGTGGGTGAATTTGGGATGGCTCTCGGTGCCAAAGTAGGCCAGCAGAGCGGCTGAGACGGCCATCGACAGAGCGACAAAAACGAACGCAGCTTCGATCTGCTGGCTGAGATGTGCGGCCAGACCCAAGCCGAGCGCGCCGATACCGTAGCCCAGATCGCGCCAGAAGCGGTAGACGCCCAAGGCCGTACCGCGCCACGCCGGTGCCGCCAGATCGGCCACCGCGGCCGACAGATTGGGGTAGAGCAACGCCATGCCGAAACCGGAGAGGCCGGCGGCCAAGCTCCAGCCCCAGACGCCATGCACCACCACCATCAGCATCACCCCGGTACCGCAGATCAGCATGCCCCAGACGTTGGGCCGTTGGCGGCCGATGCGGTCGGAAAGCCGGCCGGTAAAGACTTGGGCCACGCCCCAAACCACCCCGTAGGTGCCGATCACCCAGCCGATGTCGGGCAGCGCCAGACCTTGTCGGTGCAGAAAAACCGGATAGATCACCCAGACCAAGGCATCGACAAATTTTTCAACCAAGCCAGCTTGGGCCAAGGCGGCCAAGCGGCGGTCTTGCCACGACACCTTGGCAAAGACCGCTCTGAAGGGGGCGGCGATCACCGGGGTGGCTACCGAGGTGGTGACCCAGGGCCGGGTGTCCTTGATCCAGCCGTGGGTCAAGATCAAGCCGAGTCCGATCACGCCACTGCCCCAAGCGAGCAACGCTTCCCGAGCGCCCAAGGCCACCGCGCCATACGCTGTGATCACCCCGGCCAAGGCCATGCCGAGGTAGCCGGCGAATTCGTTCAGACCGAGGATCCGCCCGCGCTCTTCAGGAAGGCTGAGATCGAGTTTGGCGGTTTGAGTCATCGACCAGCTCAGGCCCTGATGCACACCCAGTAGGGTGGTCGCCAACACGATCCAACCCCAGCTTGGGGCCCAAGCCAGCACCAGCGGGATGGGCAGGGCGCTGATCCAGCCCAGCAAGAGCACGCGCTGACGCCCCCAGCGCTCTGAGAGCCGCCCAGCGATCAAATTCATCACGCTCTTGACCACGCCGAAGGCCACCACAAAGCTGCCCAGCAGCAAGAAGGAGTCGCGCGCCACGCCAAATGACGCTTCAGCCAGCGTCGGCACCACGGTGCGCATCAGCCCCAAGGTCATGCCGACCAAGAGCACTTGCACGAGCAGATGCCCGATCTGCCCCATGTTGGCGTGCAGACCGTGGCGTCGGGCCATCACAGCGCAGCGCGGGTGGCGCAGGTTGCGTGAGTGGCGTGAGTGGTGAGGGGCAAGCCGGCGGCGGCCCATTCGCTCACGCCGTCTTGCAGCTTGCGAGCCTGCAAGCCGTGGCGGTGCAGGATCGCCAAGGCCTCGTCAGCGAACAGGCAAAACGGGCCTCGGCAGTAGGCGACGATGGTTTTGTCGCGCGGCAACTCACCGAGGCGTCGTTCGATGTCGGCCACGGGCATGGAGCGTGCAAAGGGCAGGTGCGCGGTGGTGAATTCGGTCTCGGGGCGCACATCCAGCATCACGATCTCACCCCGGCGGGCCTGATCAAGCAGGGTGTGGCGATCCACGTGGGCCAGTTGAGCGGGGTCGGACACCATCTGTGCCAGCGCGCCTTGCAGCTCCAGCAAGTGCTCCTCGGCCACCGACCGCAGCAGCACCCACAAGCTGGCCACATCCGACCCGCTGAGGCGATAGACCATGTATTTGCCCTCGCGGCGCACGCTCACCAGTTGGGCGTCTTTGAGGGTTTTCAGGTGCGCGCTGGTGAGCTTGATGTCGGTGCCGAGCTCACGGGTCAAGACCTCCACCGACTTTTCGCCTTGGGCCAGCAATTCAAGCAGCTCCAAGCGCTTCGGGCTGGCGACCGCTTTGCCGATGCGGGCGACTTGTTCGAACAGCAGATCTTTGAGCGTGCGCTTATCCATGCGTTCATTCTAATCATCATTAGAATGAATGCGGTGTTGACCTCAAAGCACCCGATGCTCCAACGCGGGCAAGCGGCTGCGGACGTGTTGCAGCTGGCTCAGATCAAGGGTGCCGAGCACCACGCCGGGGCCTTCGGGGCGAACGGCGCTGATCTGGCCCCAGGGTTCGACGAGCATCGAGTGGCCCCAAGTGCGCCGGCCGTTGGGATGCAGGCCGCCTTGGCCGGCGGCGAGCATGTAGCACTGGTTTTCGACTGCACGGGCGCGCAGCAGCAGCTCCCAGTGCGCGCGGCCCGTCACGTCGGTGAAGGCTGCGGGCAGGAGCAGCAGATCGCAGGGTGGGTGCATGAGCTGGCGATACAGCTCAGGGAATCGCAGGTCGTAGCAGATCGACAGCCCTACCCGCAGGCTTAGGCCGCTGCGGGTGGTGGCGTTGAAGGCCACGGGGCGCTGGCCGGCTTGGAGGGTGGCGGCTTCGTCGTAGCGCCGCTGGCCGTCGTCGAAGCGAAACAGGTGGATCTTGTCGTAACGCGCCACGGGCTGGCCTTGAGGGTCAAAGACCAGCGAACTGTTCCAGACGTGGCTCGGGTCACCGTCCACCGCCAAGGGCAGCGTGCCGCCGATCAGCCAGAGCTGATGCTGGCGCGCCAAGGCTGACAACGTCGCTTGGATCGGCCCGTGGCCGGGGGCTTCGGCATGGCGCAGCTTGTCGTGGTCGTGGTGGCCGATCAGGCAGAAAT
>NZ_JBFPHB010000034.1:0-6324 GCF_041083635.1 Leptothrix ochracea | reverse complement strand
GTCCATGCTCGCCGGCAGCAGCGAGGCCATCATCAAACCGTCGGTAGAAAGCACAGCCGAGGCTTCAATGTCGGCCGTCGAGCCGTTGAGTTCGCTGAGAATCGAGTTGAGAACGTCTGCACGCATGAAAAAGCTCCTTACAGGATGGAGGGAAGAAGATAATCAAAAAGAAAAAGGGGGAACACCGTCAAGCCGGGCCACCGCCATAACGCACACCAAGCGACCAAACCAAAGTCGTGAACGCTGACTGGTTGAATCTGGGCAAGCCCCCGACAATCAGCACGAAATATTCGCTACCGATGTATAACGGCCAGAATCCAATTTCTGCGTAGCCACTTGCGTTGACCATGCCCCAACCGTCCGTGCGCAAACGCATGTTGTTGTGCAGTAAGCGTGCATGACGTTCATGCACACTGGCCAAGTCAGCCGCCAAAGCAGCCAGCTCTTCAGAGGTTTCGTGCGCAAAACCGGCCGTACCAAGATACAAACCGTTCTTTTCCGCCAGAATCGCATTGCCTTCATCCGATAACTGCATCAGCAAAGGATGCAGCAAGGCTTCGATGCTATCGGGCGGCACCCCCACCGGCATGGGCAGGCCTTGGATAAAACCGGAAGACTGAAGCCGATAAATGAACTCCAGAGCATCGGTTTCACTCAAGGACATCCATTCCTGCACAAGCGGTACTGACAACCGGGGCGTCTCTGGTTCACGCAGCAAACGCTGCAGAAAATTACGCGCCGGATCGCGTGTGGGACGGCTTGCAGCGTAATACGCCCCTGCGGGCGTCGGGTGCAAGTAGTACTCGCCGGTGAGGGTGTATTGGTCCATGATCGAATTTAGATACCGGGGTCAAGCGACAACAGCAACGACTGCACCAAGGTCGAGACATCCTCACGCTTGCGTCCATCGACTTCATAGACTGGCGCAGAAAGATCAAGCTCCTTGAGCTGGGCGACATACTCTTCGATCGTCGGAACGCGGTTGTTGTCCATCTGAGTGATCCCAACCACAAGCCGGGTACTGTCGATGAAACTGCGAAACGCGTTCACATAGAAGCGCATGTCTTGGAACGGATCAGGCCGCGTGTTGTCGAGCAGCAGAATGATTCCGATCCCCCCCTTGGTGAGGATATCCCACATGAAGTTGAAACGTTCCTGCCCTGGGGTGCCATACAAATGCACCTTCTCGTTCGGCCCAAGTCTGATCATGCCGTAATCAAGCGCCACAGTGGTGTTGGGCTTGCGACGGGTGGTCATGTCAGAGGCTTCCTCCTCAGTCGTGATCGGCTCGATATCGCTGATCGACTTGATCGCGGTCGTCTTGCCTGCTCCGACCGGACCGGTAAAAATGATTTTGTGGTCTTTGTGAGACATGAGAAAAGTTCCTGGGTCGTGTGATCGCCGTGACGCTTACTTGCCCAACCAGTTGAACAGGCGGGTCAGCAAGCCGCGGTTGCCTGGGCCCTTGCGCTTGGCTCGGTGAATATGCGATCCATCTTCTGTCACCAAATCCAGCTCAAGGGCTGCGTTATAGAACGCAAAGATGTAACGCTGAGGGATATGCAGCACACGTGCAGTCTCGGAGATTGAGGCCCCCTTGATCGCCCAAGCAGCAGCAATTCGCAACGAATGCGGTGTTCGCTGGAGTCGCGTCATATTCGGCCAATGCTTCAAATAGACCGGCTTATCGGGATTCACGCCGGTTGGCAAACGCCCACCTGCTGTTTCCATCGCAGCACGCCACAACAAAGCATCAGCACGCAACACGGCTCCCGAACTTTCGAATCGAGGACGCATCTTGGCAAAATCACCAGCACTCACCACCCGAGTTTTGGGGCGCTTCGCCATGCGCAACCCGTAAAGCTGGGTCAGCTTGGCCGGATCAAAACCAAGGTAGACATGGTTTTGCAAAGTATCGACCACCACCGCACCTTCGGGCAGATCGAACTGCGTTGGTACACGCCATTTCGCACTGACCAGATACGCCTCTTTCAAGGCGGCGATCAGATATTGATTGGGGTCATAACGCAAGGCCGAACTAGAAGCAAGATCCGCTGGCGATGCATCTTCACGGGTACCACACAACAATTCCTCATCGTGTTTTTCCTGTTGAGAGATCACCAAATCTTGCTTACTCGGGTCATGCGGCTCAGCAACCACCGGCTCCTCAAGAGCCGCGGAGGCTGTTGCCGCAGACACAGGTGATGCGGGCTCCGATTCCACCGCTTGCGATGAAATCGGCTCTGCATATGACGGAGCCGGCACAGCAGCCATCGGTGCAACGGGTGCGGGTGCCGGTGCCGGCGCTGACATCGACGCAGCGGTCACAAAACGCTCAAAGTTCGGCTTGTGTGACTCCACCGCAGCAGGCGGGGGATTCAACACTTGACGCATGAGCCCGCCGAAATCAGGTCGCACTGTCGTCGGTGGCACCTCATCCCGAGCAACAGGGGCCGGAGCCACCGTTGCCCGACGGGTTTCCACCTGAACCAATGGCGCAGATGAAACCATGGGGGCCACCTGCTGAGCGACCGGCGCTGCAGGTGCAGAACGATGCCACTTGCCTGCGTTCAAAGCTGCTGCTGCTGCCAGCAAAGCTGCCGGCGTCACAGGCTTTTGCACCCAGACAGTGCCATCAATCTGATGTGGCGTGACCGACAGTGCAATGCCGGGTTTGGCCGTTCGAGCATGAAAATCATTCCATCGCTGCATCGACTCCTGGGTATCGACATCAAACACGGCCGCATCGGCCATGCTCTCCTGGCTTGGAACGAAACTGGTGCGGCCTGTGCTCGTGAAGAAGAACTCGAGCACGGCCTGCGTGCGGGGTGGCAGGCTAAGCAATGCCACCTTTAATCGGTTTTGCGACTTTGAAGAGTCCACGTCAATCGCACTATTGGAAGTTGAATCGGTTTATGAAAATGAGGGCCTAAGCGGCAAGAAATGGATTTCTCGTCTAGACCCAACCTTCAGGGGCAGCGGCCCCCTGTTCTTGTAGCCGTGCCACCATCGCTGTAACAGCGAGGTCATCACGACTGTGTTTGTAGATCAGTAGCAACTCGTTGGCGATCGCCACATCTGTTGGGTTGGACAACAAAGCCCCCTCCAGCAGCTGTTTTGCGCCCTCCAAATCACCGTCATCAAGCAGCGAAATAGCCTGTTCCAAGACCCCCACTTCCGCCACAGCGACGCGTTGCTTTTCAACCAAT
The DNA here is from genome assembly GCF_041083635.1 of Leptothrix ochracea. GTDB lineage: Bacteria > Pseudomonadota > Gammaproteobacteria > Burkholderiales > Burkholderiaceae_C > Sphaerotilus > Sphaerotilus ochraceus. The sequence goes on along the minus strand of NZ_JBFPHB010000034.1, from coordinate 3,115 downwards.
CGACTGATACCGATGATGGCGGGATCCAAGACCGATCCTGGCGCGTTCGGAAGTTGAGCATCCGGCCGTAATCCTTCTGCCAAACAGTGCCGAAAGAAAAGCTGGTCATCCGGATCGAGATGCGACGCAGCGCGATCCAGCAACTGCTCACGCAAGTGACGTCCATTGGGGCCTAAGGCCAGAAAAACGTCGAGCAAAGCACCAAACAGCCGATCCGACAAAGGCACCTGAGCCGCCAGCAAAACACGCCGTGTGTGCGACTCCAAGTCTTTAGGGTTCCGACTCACCGCTGCAGTGAGATGGCGCCAAGCATCCAATGGGGGACACGAGGTGCTCGGAGCCAACCAGCTTGACGACGCAATCGCAAAAGCTGGATCAAACGAGAACTCAACGGGGCGTATGTCTTGCATGGCGTTTGGACTCGTGATCGTCGTGTTGATAGTTGTCAGAGCAGAGTGGCATCAGCCACCCACCTTGTGTTTAACGAGCCGGCCATCAATCACTGATCCGGCCTCCATTTCGAGTGAGCCGTAATAGACATCCCCCGAAACCTTGGCACTGGCACGCAACTCGACAAGCCCCGTCACATAGACCGACCCATCGATTCGACCAAAGACCACCAGATTGGACACTCGCACATCTCCATCGATAAAACCGTGCTCACCCAACGTGAGCGTACCTGCCTTGACGTCCGAAACCGTGACATCACCTGTAATTCTTCCGTCGATGCGTAATCCGCCACAAAAAACCACGTCTCCAGTCACCGTTGTGTCTGCGCCAATCAGGCTATCCACACGTTGCTGCAAAGGCTCCGCCACTTTTTTTGTGTTTCGTCTAAATAGCATGGCTTTATGGAATCAGATTTCAGGAGGCTTGAATTCTTTGTTCAGATCATCTCTGCATTTCAGACAACTCCTGATTCGCATCGTTGAAACGATTGTAGAGAATGTCTGCGTGTACAGGCTATGAAATAGTGACGCCTATCAGGGTAAAAGTGACAATCATCAACGTGACATTGGTCACGAATCGTGAATAGGCGGTTTTATAGCCCTATTTCAGATTAATGGGATCGGTATTGCCACAAAAGGTAACAAGGCCTCCACAGATGCGCACATGCCTGCGTGCAAGCACGCCATCACGGTAGGCACAGATGCTGTTTTCATCGGTCTCGCGCCTGTTCGTGACGAGCCGCCATGAAGAAAGGAGGTTGTGAATATGGCTCGGACACATGGATAACAGCAGCGCACCATCCATGGCCGTTATAGCGATCAAGATAAGTGCGGTTCAAACCATCCAAACCTTGATCTCAATCACGAAGTATCTGATTATTTTGCAATCATGGAAACCAGCATGGGCGCGTGAAAATTTATCGATCGCCTCATAAATACGACCATCAAACCTTTTGAAAGTAGCCACCAACTCTCAATCAATATCACTTTCCCGGATCGATCGCAGCACGATGCCTCTGAATCGCCTCAACCACCAAAGGGTGCAAAGTGTCCCCAACAGCATCGCCGTGCTCAAGCCCTTGAAGCAGCTGCCGCCGCATACGTGGCTCCCAGAATTTTTCCAAATGCAATGCAACGCCCTCCAAGGCTTCGCTGTGATCAGGCATCGCTGCAAAAAAGTCGCCAATGCGGTTGGCCATTTGAATCAAGTGATTCACGTCCATGTTGAATCCTTTCCGGCCCCATGATGCTTGCAACCCATGTCGATCCGATGGGCATGGGTGTAAACCACCATATCGCCTGAGCGCACAAAACCCAACAGCGTCAGCCCAGCCTGATCGGCCATGCGCACAGCCAAAGCCGTTGGCGCAGACATCGCTGCCAAAACCGGTACCCGTGCCGTGACCGCCTTGTGCACCATCTCAAAGCTAGCCCGACTGGTGATCAGCATAAAACCGGCCATCGAAGCCTCATCGTCTGCCAAACCACTGGCACGAGCACCGATGACCTTGTCCAGCGCATTGTGTCGCCCCACATCTTCGCGCACCAGTTGAACCGCACCGTCGCCGTCGCACCACGCCGCTGCGTGTACGGCACCGGTCTGATGCTGCAAACGTTGGCGAGCCAGCAATTCGGTTTGGGCCTTTTGCAAGGCGGCCTTTGAAAGGCAGAGGTTTGCGCCGTCATCAAGCCCAGCGCTTGCCATCAGGGGCTTGGGGGCTTGCACCGCCTCTTTGAGACTGTCTTTGCCGCATAAACCGCAACCCGTTCGCCCGGCCAAGACCCGCCGCCGCTCTTTCATGCGCATGAAGCAACGCAACGTCACGCGCAATTGCAAGGTGATCCCAATTTCAGCGGGTTCCACTTCGATGTCCAACAGATCGTCGGCACGATCAATCAGTCCCTCCGTCAGGGCAAAACCCAGCGCGTAGTCCTCAAGATCAGTCGGGCTGGCCAGCATGATGGCGTGACTCAACCCGTTGACCTCAAAAGCCACCGGCACTTCCTCGGCCAGCCAATCCATCACCCCCGATCGAACCTCTCCCGCGCGCACGGTGGTGACTTGCGCCTGTGAGGCTGGCGGTGGCGGCTCAAGCACCATGCGTACGCTCATCGAGTAGCTTGTGCTGCACTTGGCTGAAGTGTTCGTGATCGGCCTGCCACGCTGAGCGATGCGCTGCACTCGGCATCACCCGAGCGATCTGCACCGCTGTCACCTTGTACTCAGGGCAATTGGTCGCCCAATCCGAGGAATCGGTGGTGATCACGTTGGCCCCCGACTCGGGGAAATGGAAGGTGGTGTAGACCACGCCCGGCTGAACACGCTCGGTGACCCGGGCACGCAACATCGTTTGACCTACTCGACTTTCCAAGCTGACCCACTCGGCGTCTTGAATACCGCGCTCCTCGGCATCAAGCGGATGAATTTCAAGCCGATCCTCACCGTGCCACGCGCTGTTGGCGGTTCGGCGCGTCTGAGCACCGACGTTGTATTGACTCAACACCCGGCCGGTGGTGAGGATGAGCGGAAAGCGCCGGGTGATCTTCTCGTCGCTGGGCACGTACTGGGTGATGAAGAAACGCCCCAAGCCCCGCACAAAGTGCCCCACATGCATGATCGCCGTGCCGGCCTCAGGGGTGCTGTCGTTGCACGGCCACTGCACGCT